>CAZSQA010000012.1:0-90079 GCA_964608915.1 uncultured Isosphaeraceae bacterium | reverse complement strand
CGCGATTCCTGCCACGAATGCCAGAGCGATCGACGAGCGTTTCATGGCGGACTCAGGCTTGGGCTTGTTCGTGGTATGAACTTGTCGAGTGACGATCGTAAACGAAAAGGCGGCCCGTGCGAAACACGGGCCGCCGATTGCCGAGGCATATTCGACCGAGGTCGTTCGGACGTTGCCTGACAGGCAGGCCGAAGGATCAATAGGCGTCGGCGCTGATCACTTCGCGGCCGGAACGCGTGGCGAGGGACAGCCAGGTGATCTGGTTGACCGTGTCCTTGATGAACTTGACGGAGCCGTCAGCCATCAGGACGTTCACGCCACCGGAGTGGTTCGAACGAGCCGAGAAGGTCCCGATGCCGGTGCCCACGCCGCCCCAGCCGGAGCAGTCCGGAGCCTTGGAGTTCGGCGTCGTGTTGGCGTTGCCGACGGTATTGGTGTATTCGCCGGCAGCCCAGTAGCGGCCGCCCCAGTTCCAAGTCGAAGCATTTTGACGCCGGGCATACGTTTGACAACCAGGGACATATGTGCTGTTGAAGTAGGTCAGGTCGGCTGGGTTTGATACGACGTAGGTCGGCATGCCCCAGGTCACAGTAGGCTCGCCGTCGTACACATCACCAGGCGAATAGCGGCTGCTGTCGCCGTCGCCACGGCTTCTTTCGAAGAAAGCCATCGTGTTCGACGTGCCGTCTTCGATGCCCGCGATCGTGCCGATCTTCTGGCCACCCGGTTGGGGACGGGTCAGAGCGCCCGAGCCGGACTCACGAGACCACCAGTCCCAGTTCGTGCCGTTGACGGCACGGTAGTTGTTCAGACCACGGCCCTTGGCATCGCTCGGGCAGAGGAAGCTCGTGATGACGCTTTCCACGGCGGTGCCTTGGACAGGGTCACGATATCCCCACGGGCCGGCGTACGATTCGACGCCGAAACCGAAGTTGATGGCGTTGGAGATCTGCGTCTGCTCCATGTGGGGCAGCATCAGAGCGAGCGAGCTGAAGTTCGCCCATTCGTCGCCGTTGCCGCCGTCCCACGGCATGCGGCCGTTCTGGAACGTCGGGTAACGGGCAGAAACGGCACCCTGCGTCCAGGGGAAGCAGGTGTTGGCGCTTTCGTAATTGTGGAGAGCCAGCCCGATCTGCTTCAGGTTGTTCACGCACTGGGCGCGACGGGCAGCTTCACGAGCGGACTGAACCGCAGGCAAAAGCAGTGAGATGAGCACTGCGATGATCGCGATGACGACGAGCAGTTCGATCAGAGTGAACCCTCGTCGCTTCGGCAGAACTTGTGGCATGCGAACGACTCCTTGGGTAAGGAAGGCAAGCGTACACCTTCCATCGATTTGGAATGAGTGACACGACAGGTTTTGGAGAGCGTGTGGTGATACCGAGCGACCTCGGCACCGTTAATCGAACCACACGTGAGGATTCCGATCAATCGGAAAAACGAAAAATCGTTCGAATTTTTCGTTTTCGACGATTTTCTCGGTATCCTTGGAATTTTCGACTCGATTCCGGACTTGCCCCGGAAACCGCCACCGGGGTTATCACGCCAACGGGAATTCCCATAGAATGGCTGGCGTCGGCGCAGACCCCCGGTCTCCAGGCGAGTCACCAGCCGGCACGTACCATTCACAGATTTGCAGGTGGGAAATGACGGATCGAAAGAATCGATGGCGTACCCCGATTCTTCTTCTCATCTTGTTCGGCTTGGCGGCCGTTTCCGTTCAAGGTTTTTTCGTATGGCGTGCCCGCGACCTGGCCGGTTCCATATCCCGGTCCAGTCAGGAAACGGACTTGCGGCAATTACGCGAACTTGCCGAAACGCTCGCCTGGTATCGGCCGGACGATATCGATCTCATGTTCCGACGTGCCGAATATGCCGATCAGGCCGGTGATTCCGCAGCCGCGGCCGAGATCCTCCGAACCGTGCCCGATTCCGCACCCCAGGCCGCCCGGGCCCGTTATCTGGAAGGGCTTGTGCACCGCAATGCGTTTCGTCTCGACTCCGCGGAAATCGCGTTTCGGAACGCACTGCGCCTCGACTCCCGAATGGTCGAAGCGCACCGGGCAATCGTCGGCCTTCTCGGTGTCGAACGCCGTCGTGCCGATCAGCTCCAGGCCTTGCAGGCATGGGCCAAATCCGGCTTCGGCGCGATCGAGCCGCTCAGGCTGTTGGGGCAATCGGTCGTCGTCATTCCGCCTGGAACTCTCGACAAATCGACGGACGAGGGCGCGATCCTCGAAAAAGCCCTGACCGCTCAACCTGAGAGCAGGCACATCCGCCCCGCCCTGGCACGATTCCTGCGAAATCGTGGCGAATCGGAGAAGGCGACCGAAACGCTGAAGGATTGGCTGGACCGAAATCCTGACGACCTGCCCGCGCGTATCGAACTGTTCGCGACGCTTGTCGAATCCGGAGAGGACGTTCAGGCCGAAAACCTTGCAAGGGAAATCGGTCAGCCCGGGGCCGGGTCCCCTGAATTCTGGGTGATTCATGGCGATCTGCATCGCAACCAGGGCCGCTGGAGCGATGCGGCTGAGTGTTACAGAAAGGCGATTTCGCTCGATCCTTATCATCCCGAAACCCATTACCGCCTTGCGGAAAGCCTGCGTGCGGACGGAAAAAGTGCGGAAGCCGCCGAAACACTGAAAAAGCACGAAGCGATCCGGAAGCTCGCCGAAACGGTCGCCGCTGTCGATCAGACCGGTCCGACGGTCACGACCCTGTTGGCCGCCGCATCCGCGACCGCCGCATTGGGAAGGCCCTTCGAAGCCCGAGCCTGGGCGACGGAAGCGTTGCGGATCGAGCGAGACAACGCCGAAGCGCGGGCGATCGTGTCTCGCATCTCTGGGAACTCGAACGGACCATGAAATCGACAATCGCGATGCCGTCATTCGTTCGACTGGTGCCCCTTGCGATCGTGCTCGCAGGGTGCTCGTCAGAAGATCGGTCGGCCGAAACCGCAGCCCCGATCCTGGCTCCGAAGGCTGCCCCGGGTGACGAAACCCGGACGGCCAAACCCGCGATGCCACCGGTGACCGCGCCTGCCGAAACGCCCCGCGGCGGCACCGTTTTCGAAGATGTCGCCCCGCTGGCCGGGTTGACCACGCCGCGCTATCCGGCGGCTCATGGGCAGTTCCGGCTGGTGGAAACGATGGGCGGCGGTGTCGGTCTGATCGACTTCGACGGCGACGGCAGGCTCGACATTTTTGTGACTCAAGGGGCCGAAATTCCCGCCGATTCAGCGGACAAATCACACGCAGCCCAGCTTTACAAGAATCGAGGCGACGGCAAATTCGAGAACGTCGCGGATAAGGCCGGTGTCGCTTTTCGTGGTTACGGCCAGGGCGTGGCGGTGGGCGATTTCGATGGCGACGGTCATGCGGACATTTACGTCGCCGGTTTCGACACCGCGGCTCTCTTCCGGAACAAGGGCGACGGCACTTTCGAAGACCGTACGAAATCCGCCGGACTCTCAGGGCATGGATGGGCGACGAGTGCGGCATTCGCCGATCTTGACGGCGATGGCGACCTGGACTTGTACGTCGTGCGCTATCTCGCGGAGACGGTCGACGCTGCCGGCCGGCCGGCCGTCACGTGCAATGCCCTGCCCGGTCAGATCGGATATTGCCCCCCCCTGGCCCACGCACCGGCGGCGGACAGCCTGTATCGTAACGAAGGCGACGGCACGTTCACGGACATCGGCCCTGAGATCGGTCTGGAAAAAACGGCCGGCAACGGACTGGGCCTGGCGATCGCAGATTTCGACGAGGACGGCCGGCTCGATATCTTCGTCGCGAACGACAAAACGCCGTGCCAGCTTTATCGGAACCTCGGCTGTATGAAGTTCGAGGAATCGGGCCTGCCGTGGGGCCTGGCTTTCAACGAGTCAGGCGAACCGACGGCGGCCATGGGCGTGGCCGTGGGGGATTCCGACGGCGACGGTCGGCCCGACATTCTCGTGACCAATTTTTATGAAGAGGGAGTCACCCTTTTCCGGAACCTCGGTGGCGGCCGATTCGAGGTGGCGACACCGCGGGCGAGGCTCAAAGTGCCCACGCGCGGGCGGCTCGGCTTCGGAACCGGGTTCGCCGATTTCGATAACGACGGAGCACTGGATCTGTTCATCGCCAACGGGCATGTCAACGACGTCACGCCGCTGCGGATGCCTTATCGCATGAAGCCCCAGCTATTCCGAAACGACGGTCATGGAAGGTTTTCGGATGTCTCGCCCGCGAGCGGCCCGTATTTCGCGACCGAACGCCTGGGCCGGGGGGCGGCTTTCGGAGATCTCGACGACGATGGCCGTGTGGACATCGTCGTGACCCACAACGACGAGCCGCCAGCGCTGGTTATGAACCGCAGGCCAGAAGGCGATCCGACCCACGTGCTGCGGCTGACGATCGTTGCCGCGAAAGTCGGCGGCAAGGCCGTTTCACCCGTCGGATCGGTCGTGAAGGTCGAAATCGACGAAAGCAAGACTTTGACGCGCTTCGTGCCAGGTGGGACGAGTTACCTGAGCGCGCATGACCCCCGGCTGACGATCGGTGTCGGGTCCGCGGCGAAGGTAAAGAAGGTTACGGTCCGCTGGCCATCGGGCAAGTCGGAATCGTGGCCTGAACCACCGCTGGACATGCCGATCGTCTTCGAGGAAGGCAAGTCGCCCGCGATTCAGTCGCGCTGAGCGAGCCGAATCACTTGTTCAGTCGAATCCAGTGATCCGTGAACCGAAACGATTCGGAAACGACGCGTTTGGGCATATGACATGAAATGCAGTCGCCCTTGGGTTCGACCTTGCAGAGCGATTGCCCCCGGCCCTGGTGACAGTTCACGCATGCCGCGACATAGGCGGAACGGTCGCGCGAGACCTTCGCGTGAGGGTCGTGGCACGTGGTGCACTTCAGGCCGCTTTTGCCTTCCTTGTAACAGGCAGAGGCTTCGATGCCGACGGGTTGAAATCGAGCCAGCTCGAAGTTTTCCGAATTCAACTGGCTGGGCGGAACGGTGTTGATGCGGCGATGACAAGTGCCGCACTCGTGGATCTGGCGGAACGGTGTCGCGTTCGTCGGGCCGAGGGGCATTTTCAGGAAGGATTCGTCCAGGCCCTTGCGGGCGGCTTCGACGTGTTCGCGTCCTGGCCCGTGGCATCGTTCGCAGGAAACGTTCGGAACGATCGTCCGGGGATCGAACTGGCCCGGGTTCTGGTCGGACGTGATCGTCGAATGGCATTCCAGGCACTTGACGAGGCTTTTGCGGTCGAGGACGCGGCCTGTTTCGTTCATTTCGACGGAAGAGCCCGCGACGTCTCTTTTGGCCTGACCTGGCGTGACGAGCATTTCGTGGTGGCCGGAGTGACCGTCCGTGAGATACGACAGGCGATGTTCGATGCCCTTGTATTGGCCGATGTTCGCATCATAAATGATGGACATGTAAGTCAGGCCGTGTTCGCCTGAGCCGACGGCCCAATCGAGAGGCACGCACTGAACCGGATCGCCGGGCTTGTAAAGCAGGGCTTCGACACGATCGCCATCGACGACGTAGCGCCAGAGCACGTCGAGGTTCTCTTCGTCGTGAAACAGCTTGTCCGCCAGCTTCGCGGATACGGGGTGCTTGCCGGCTGGCCGCAATGTGCGGGCATGGCCTGAGCCGAAGTGAAGCGCGTGTTCGCCGGGGTGGCACTCCGCGCAGGTTTTGTCGCCAACGAGGTTCTTCGCAACCGTGGCTTTGCCTGTTTCCTGAGGCATGACCAGTTTCGGCGCTTCCACGCCGGAACGCCGCGATTGTTTCGGCGGGGCGTTCGGATCGACCGGCGCCAAAGGGCCGATCGGTTCGGGGGCGGCGACGGCCCCCGCGGAGTTTCCGGGCACCTGCGGATGAAACGCGACAAGTTCGATTCTGCGTGACCGGGAGCTTCGAGTCTCCGGGTGGCCCTGACCGGATCGAACCATGTAAAGCCCTGAGCTGAATGCGATCAGCGTGAGCATCAGGATCGAAAAAGTCCGTGCGATGAGAGGATGCGAAGGGCAAAGGCGCATGGCGAACGCGTCCTGTACGGTCAGATGCGGCGGAGGAAGAGCCGCGGGCCGCATCGGCTGACCATCTGGCTGAATCGGCTTGGGCGAACGGATGAAAGTCGATCATACCAAATCGAAACGGATGTGGGGATGCGAACGGAGCTTTTGTTCCGCCTGCGGGACTTGTGGCCGCTTTGCGGGCGACTTACAATCTGCCGACAAGCTCCCCCAGCGGCGAAAGCCCGATTCGATCCTTAGCGGGTCCGCCGCCGACTGGCGAAGTCGAGCCGTCGAGATCCGCCTCGTCCGGAACGCAATGCCGATGACCGATTCACGACCCGCCGCTAAGCGATTCGCCACAGCCTGGATCGTCGTGGCGATGCTCTTTCCCGTCGCTCTTTTGAATTATCTCGATCGACAGATGCTGGCTTCGATGAAGCTGTCGATCATGAACGATATCCCATCGATCGGCACCGACCAGAACTGGGGCTACATGCTGGGCCAGTTCAAATGGGTGTACGCGTTCCTCAGCCCGTTCGCGGGCTACATCGCCGACCGGTTCAGCCGCCGCCTCACGATTTGCGGCAGCCTGTTCGTTTGGTCGGCCGTGACGTGGTGGACGGGCCATGTCAAAACCTATGACGAACTCCTCATGGCGCGTTCGCTGATGGGCTTCAGCGAAGCGTTCTACGTTCCCGCCGCTCTGGCGCTGATCTCCGATTACCATCACGGGGCGACGCGGTCCCGCGCGATCGGCCTGCACCAGATGGGCATGTATTTCGGACAGATCGCCGGCGGTTTCGGCGGCTATATGGCACAGTCGCCCGATTTCGGCTGGCGGTCGGCTTTCCTCGGCTGCGGCGTGTTCGGCATGATCTATGCCCTGCCTTTGATCGTGATTCTCAGGGACGCTCCGAAGACTTACGACGATAGCCAGGCCGACGCACCGAAGCCGAAAAAACCATCGCCGCTGAAGGCCCTGGGCGAACTCCTCTCGAACTCTTCCTATATCTTGCTCGTGCTCTACTTCACGCTGCCGGCTCTGGCGGGGTGGGTCGTGCGGGACTGGATGCCGGCGATTCTGCAGAAGCAGTTCAACATCAGCCAGGGTCTGGCGGGCGTTTCGGCCACGATTTACTGGCAAGTCGCCGCGATCGTCGGGGCGATCATCGGCGGTTCGCTGGCCGACAAATGGATGCACACCAACCACCGGGGCCGTATTTACGCCAGCGCGATCGGCATGAGCCTCATCGTGCCGGCGATCTTCGGCGTCGGTAACGCGGGTTCGCTCTCGGCCGCGATCGGGTTCCTGATCCTTTTCGGCCTGGGCTGGGGGTTCTTCGACTGCAACAATATGCCGATCCTGTGCCAGATCGTCCGGCCGGAACTGAGAGCCACCGGTTATGGCATCATGAATCTGGTGAGCATCAGCTGCGGCGGATTGGCCGACTGGGGTTTCGGCATCCTGCGGGACAAACAGGTGCCGCTGAGCCTGACCTTCGGGATTTTCGCGGCTACGGCGATCGTGTCGATCGTCCTGGTTCTTCTGATCCGGCCGAAAGACGAGCTGATCCGCATGAGCGGCCCTGCGAAGTGATTCGGTCGACGAAAAGGGCTCAAGTTTTGCAGGTCGATTCATACTTCCGTTTCAGAGCCGAGTGGATGACACGCAGCTCTTCGAACTCTCCCGGACGCAGTCCCGGCCCGAAGGGGTCGTAAGTCGACTCGACGGGGATCACGCCTTCGATCGCCAGACACGCGAGCATGCGCGCGATGTAGCCCTCCATCGGTGCCCGGAAGGTGGCCCGGGAGAAGGCATCGACGATGGCGCCGAGTTTGACGAATCGGTCGAATTTTCCGTCTGTCCATGCATCGATCATGGCGGCCTGAGGTTCGACGAATGCGGAACCCATGCCGATCAGAGCGGCTTTCGCACCGGCCATGAACGAGTACCCCAGGAACCGGTCCTCGCCCGTGATGAGCGTTTTGTCGGGATGCAGGTGGAAAAGTCCCGCGATATCCTGAAAGGTCATGACGCTGTCGAGCGTGGCCACTTTCACGCCCATCACCTGCGGCAGCGTGAGCAGGTCGTCCAGAAGGTCGAGCGGATAGGAAAGGCCGCCGGCCTTTTCGTACAGGTAAAAGAGGATGCAGGGCAGACCGGCGGCTTCGGCGATCGCCCTGTGCCAGGCGAAGCACTTCTGCCAACGGTCTTCGTCGTCCTTGAGGAACGTGGGGGGGTGGATCATCAGCGCATCGGCCCCCTGCCCGGCGGCGTGGCATGCCATGTCCGTCGCGGCGGCGAGCGCATCGGCGAAATCGGTTCGGTCGCGCGGTGCTCCGACGGCGACGACGATCGATTTGGTCTCAGGGCGATTGGCGGACCAGACGCTGAGGATTCGATCTCTTTGAGTTTCGTTCCAGTGCAGGCCGCGCCCGGTATGGGCATGAACGACGACGCCGCTGACCGGTCGGGCGAAGAGGTGCCCGGCATAAGCATGCAGAGCCTGGTCGTCGATCTCGGAATTTTTAGTGACGGGTACGGGCGTGGCGGCCCAAAGGGTGGCATGGGTCGTAAGGGATTTGTGGGCGTTGCGATCGGACTGACTCATACGTCTTTCCTGTTTTACGGGTATCCCGCAAAGCGAAGTGTCTGGGTGTCTTGTGAAAATCACGCAGTCGTTTGACTTTGTTCGATGGGACGTCACACTCCAATTGAAATTGTCGATGGCGAGCCGCTTGGAGGTTCGAAATTCGTCGATCGACCCCTATGAGCGACACCACCCGCGAATTTTACCCAGGCGTGCTTGACGAACCTAGTCCGTTGAGGTCATAATGCATGAGTGCATGCATGCATTCTCTCGATGTGTCAGTGGGGGCGCCGAGCGTGCCGAACATGTTGACGCGGGTCTGGAGGTCGGGGACGATGAGACTGGAACTCTTCAGAAATCATGGTGTGCGGCCGGGATAAGGTCGTACCGAGCGGAAGACGGCGGTCGGACAGGCGGTCCGGATTGTGTTGCGAATTCGATCGTGCGGTTCGAGACAGGCAAGATACACAAGGGGGTTCGGTCACGGGGGTTCGGCGGCTCTGCCTCAGTGCGGTGAGGAATGTGAGCGGGACGGCGTGACGAGCTTTCGAGAGATTCCGGAGAGTTCTACGATGGGCGGATTCAACAGTAACGGCAACGGGTTCGGTCGCGATCGCAAGACGAAGAACGCCACCCGAGGTACGCGTCGTGCGTTTCTCGAGCACTCGCTCGAGAGTCTCGAAGACCGTCGAATGCTTGACGGTTCCGGAGGCGTCTCGTCCAACTTCGGTGACTTCTACCTGTACCAGGATCAGCAGCAGTCTCTGCTTCGAAGTGGTTCCGAACTGGTCATTCAGTTCGCCGAAGGCCAGCGCGGCTCGGCACTGATGGCGCTTCAGGCGCCGGGTGGATACCTTTCCGGGTTCCGCAAAATTCATGACCTGGGTACCAATGGAGCTGTCTACGCTCGTGATTCGATCGTAGGCGTTTCGAGTTCCGATCAAGTCTCAGGCCTGTCGCAACTGGCGAACATGATTCGCCAGATGCCCGGCGTGGTGGGAGCCTCCCCTGCTTTCGTTTCGCCGACCGGCCAGTCGAAGTTTTATCTTCTTAACGAGTTGAACGTCGAACTCAAGCCGGGCGTAGACGCCCAGTCCTACTTCTCAGGCTTGGAAGGCGTCAAGTCCTGGAAGGAGATCAAGGGCTCCGCGAATCAGTATACCCTTACCGTGAACCGGCCGATCGGGATCGAAACCCTTAAGTTCGCCCAGACGCTCGCTTCGCAGAGTTCGATTCGATGGGTCGAGCCGAACGCGTGGATTGACGGCGGTTTTTCCAACACGAACGATCCGTTGCTCGGATTGGAATGGCAGCTCAATAACACGGGACAGACCGGCGGTACCGCCGGGGCTGACGTGAAGGCCTTCGGAGCCTGGAACCGGGGCGTGACGGGTACTGGCGTCGTCGTCGCCATCGTCGACTCCGGCGTTCAGCTCGATCACCCCGACCTGGCCGCCAACATCTTCGTCAACACGAACGAAATCCCCAACGACGGCATCGACAACGACAACAACGGTTATGTCGACGATGTCAACGGCTGGGACTTTTTCGACAACGACAACAATCCGAATCCCGATTCGGCACGTGCCGGTTATGAACACGGCACCTCCGTCGCGGGGCTGGCTGCCGCTGTCGGTAACAATGCCCTCGGCGTGGCGGGTGTCGCGTATACGGCACAGATTCTGCCGATCCGCATCGATTTCCCGATCCCGGTCGCGAACATGGCGGCTGCGGTCTATTACGCGAGCGGTCTTTCGTCGACCGGAACGAGCCTCTGGCGAGGTGCAGACGTTCTCAACCACAGCTACCGTTATGGAGATGGTAGCGCAGGGCTTCAGGCCTTCGAGGACGCCTTCATTTCTTCGTCCACGAATGGTCGCATTCGAAACGGTGTCGCGCTGGGTGCCGTGAACTTCGCTGCTTCGGGCAACGATGCCGACTTGCCGGGCTACGTGCCTGGCGTCGTCGCTTTCCCTGCCGCATACCCCTCGGTCATTGCTGTGGGCGGCAGCGATTACAATGACGTTCGGGTCAGTTACAGCCAATATGGTCCGGCCTTGGAGCTGATGGCACCGACGGGTATCGGATTCGAAAATCCGGCCTCGAACACGCCCAACGCTTATCCTCAAACGACGGACATCACCGGCAATCTGGGTTACAATCCGCCGACGAACGGATTCCCGCCCCAATGGCCGCTTTCCCAGGTTTCGGTCGACTACACGAGCTTCAACGGCACATCCGCGGCCTCACCGATCGCCTCTGGTGTCGGCGTGCTGGCCGTCGCCGCCAAGCCTGACGCGACATTCACAGAGATTCGCCAGGCTCTGATCAATACCGCCGACAAAATCGGCGGTGTGACCTACGACGCGAACGGGTTCAACCAGGAATACGGCTACGGTCGTGTCAATGCCCAGAAGGTCGTGACGCTGCTCCAGCAGTTCTCGGTCATTTCTTCGACACCGGCCAACAATACGACGATCAATTCGGTGCCTTCGCAAGTGGTTCTGACCTTCTCGGAACCGGTCGACCCGACTTCCCTGCAGCCTACCGACCTGCTCTTCGCCACGCTCCCGGCCGGGGTCACGGTGACGGTCGGCACGCCGACGGCTCTCAACGGCGGCCTGCAGGTTTCGTTCCCGCTGACGTTCAACGCGCCACCCACCCAGAAGATCAACGGCCAGTTTGGCTACCGGGTGCTGGCGGACACGATCCGCTCAGCCACGGGCAGGTTCGTCGCGGCGTTCTCTTCGAACTTCACGCTCAACGACACGAGCGGCCCGCGCATCACGTCACTCTCCACCGAAAGCCGCCGGATCATCGTCACGTTCGACGAACTGATGCGGGGCTCGACGATCAACAAGACTTCGTATCTGCTGTATCGGGCGAACACGCAGTTCGAGACTCCGACGCTGATCACGCTGGCCAACGATCCCCGCTGGTCGGTTTCCTATGATCCGGTCACTGGCCGAGCCGTCATGGATCTGACGGACATGCCGCAGAGCCTGCTGCCGGACGGCTACTACAAGGTCGTCCTCAAGGACACCATCCGCGACGCGGCCGGTAACACCCTGGACGGCGAGTACAACGGCTCGTTCCCGACCGGTAACGGCGTGGAAGGTTCGGACTTCAATTACGACCTGGGTCTGCGGGTCGTCACGGCGCCGCGGATCGTGTCTCTTTCCGTCGCCGATGCCAGCGACAGCGGCGTCAAGGGCGACCAGAACACGAACGTCTCGACGCCGAACTTCGTCGGCCGCGTTCAGGCCGATTTCCCGTCGACGGTGTTCGGCCTGCCGGTGGCCGCGGGCTTCAACTATCCGGACGGAACGTTCCCGATCCAGATCGGTCCGGACGGCATCGGCTGGACGGGCACGGCGGACATCGTCACGACGACCGACCGCGAAGGCGTCTTCCAGCTCAGCTACGCCCAGGGCACCAAAGCCCCCCTGCCCGACGGCTTCTTCCGCGTTCGAGTGATCGCCGTCGGCCAGCCGGTTCAGGGTTCGCCGGTGCTTTCGGGCAAGGCGACCCAGCAGGAACTTTCGTTCCGGGTCGACCTGACGAATCCGTCGGTCGTTTCTTCGAACATCGCCAACAGCTCGAACGGGTTCGTCAGCGCTCTGACGTCGATCTCGCTGAACATCGTCGATCCGGTCCTGCCGGCCTCCGGCATCTTTGCGGTTCCGACCGGGTTCAATATCCCGACGCTGCGGGTGGACACGGCGACGAATATCTCGAACTACAAGTTGATCGATCTCGGAGCCGACGGAATTCTGGGCACGTCCGACGACCTGGACGCCTCAGGCTTCATCTCGACGATCACCTACCAGGACACGTCCAACCGCCAGAGCACGGCCGACCCTTACACGGCGACGGTCACGGTCTCTTTCCTGCCCGGCGTGCCCAAGGCGAAGTACGTCTTCAGCACCACGACGCGGATCACCGATTCGGCCGGCAACTCGCTTGTCCCGTTCACGACGACGATCGACGTCAATCCGGTGCCCGTCTACATCACGAACTACGTGATGGGCAATACGAAGATCGTCAACAATCAGGCCGTCTTCCAGGCGACGGGCGGTCCTCGTGCCCTGTTCGAACTGAACGACCCGCTGCAGCCTTCGGCCTCGAAGGCCGCCGAGACGGCTCCGGACACGTTCGTGATCGATTTCTCGAGCACCCTGGACGCATCGTCGATCAACGCCGACAGCGTGCAGCTGTTCCGGTCCGCGAACACGGCGGCCTCGTCGCCGGACGGTGACTTCCGCTTCTTCGGCATGGCGGGCGATGCGGGTGTCGGTTACACCCGCGTGAACGGCCTGACGGTGACCCTGGTCGATTCGGTCCCCGGCTGCTCGCCTGGCGACCCCGGCTACCGGAACCGGCTCCTGGTGCAATTGCCCGCGGGTCTGTCGCTCGACGCCGACAATTACCGCGTGATGCTGCCCAATAGCGGTTCGACCGCGATCCGCGACGTGTTCGGCCTCCAGCTCGACGGCGAATTCCTGGGCAACCAGGTGGCCGGCACTCAGATCTATGCTGGCGATCCCGCCATGCCTTACCGGAATATGGTTTCGCAATACGAAACCCTGATGCCGACCGGCCAGTACCGAACCGGGCTCTCCGGTGACGGTGTCGCAGGTTCCGCGTTCGTGACCGGATTCACGGTCGTGCCTTACGGCAACCTGATCTTCACCCGGGCGGACTACAACGACGATCCGTTCTTCGTCGGCGACAATCCGGACGGATCGATCCAGAAGCCCTATTCGACGCTTCTCCCGGAAGCGGCCGCCACGTCGATCAACCGGGGCGACCTCAACAGCCCGCTGAACTACGGCACGAACTTCAACACGGCCTATGACCGCAACGGCAACGGCCACTTCGATCCTTCCGCCTTCTTCGCTGCCATGGTGAAGTCGGGCGCCGTGGTCTACAACCCGATCACGCAGCAATACGAGCCTGGCACGCCCAACGCCCCGGTGGCGATCGTGGCTGTCGAGTCCAGCGCCGTTTATAACCCGGTCACGGGCAGGGTCGAGCGCCGCTCGTTCGTGATTCAGACGCCGCAAGGCTCGGTGAACGAAGGTTCGGGCAGCGTGCCGGCGATGACGACGCTGCTGTTCGACACAGGAACCGCCGTGAAGTTCTCGAACACGAACCTCTACGTGCAGATGCAGGGTTCGGCGATCCAGACCCGCGGCCTTTCGGCTCAGGGCAGGCAAGTCATCTTCACCTCGTATGCCGACGACACCGTCGGCGACGACGCCAACGGCGACAATGCCGACAGCACGCCACGTGCCGGCGACTGGGGCGGCCTGGTTCTGCGGAACTTCGACGACATCTCCAACGGTCGGGCCGCGAATCCCTTCCAGTTCCCTGTCAACGGGGCTCTCGGGCTTTCCGGTGCCGATGACGTGATGAGTTCTCTGGACCTCACGAACATCCGGTACGCGGGCGGCCCGGTTCCGCAGTCGATCGGCCCCCGTTACAACGCCCTGACGCTGTTCAACGCTCGCCCGTCGGTCTCGAATCTGAAGGTCACCGACACCGGCGGCACCGGATCGGCCCAGGCGGCCATCGGAGCGGACTTCGACAGCTTCCGCGAAGATTCGAACGCCCGCGGCCCGCTGATCCGCCGCACGACGCTGACCGGCAATTCGCTCAACGGCGTCTGGCTGATGCCGAACGTCGACGGGTTCGCCCGGCCGACCAACGCGGTGTTCTATCCGAACAATCCGACCACGGCCGGCGGTGCCCAGAACTACACGGTCGACGATCCTCTGCCCGTCGTGACCACGTCTCAGGTCGACGTCGGCGTGCGTTACAACTACAACATCAACGCCGCCTCGACGACTTCGAACTTCACGAACCGGTTGAACATCCAGCCTGGCATGATGTTCAAGAATGCCCGGGGCGCGTGGATCAACCTTACCACCGCGGGTGCGTCGATCAATTTCGGTGACCGCACCTACATCAGCCAGTTCGACCAGAACCCGAACTTCGGGCCGACTGACGCGAATTTCCGGCCGAACACGACCGGCGACGCCAAGATCGTCTTCACCTCTCTCTACGACGACCTGGCCAGCACCTACTTCTTCGATCCGAAGACCGGTATCAGGACGACGATCGTACCGGCGATGGATTCGGACAACGGCGGCAATTATCTGCAGCCGACGCCGACATCGGTCGATCCGCTGGCACGCTGGGGTGCCATCAATATCGTTTCAGGCGGCATCGCCGTCATCGACGAAATTCAGCTTCAGTACGCCGGCGGCATCATCAATCAGCAGGACGGCACGCTGCCCTCGCTGAACGCCCTGAACCTCACCGCGTTCGGCGGCAACGGGTTCGGCGGCAACGCGTCGATCACCAACAACGACTTCTTCTACAACCAGGACGCCCCGATGGCGGTCGACCCGAACGTCCTGTTCGCGGGCGATGCGTCCAGGCCTCTGGCTTCGGGTAACCCGTTCTTCCGCGGCAACGTGATGCAGGGCAACGGCATCGACGGTCTTGCCGTGCTCGCGAACGTGGGTTACGCAATCACCGGTCCCATCGAGCTTTCCGTGAACACGACCGGCTCCGGTCAATACTCGAACCTGGAAGTCGACTCGGTCTGGGACGATACGGACATCACCTACGTGCAGCGGGGCACGATCGTTCTGGCCGGCTATGACTCCTTCTTCGGCAGCACGAAGCCGACTCCGAACTTCACGAATCTGACCGCCGAGCAGACGCCCTATATCACTCTGACCGTTCAATCGGCCTTCCCGGACACCCTGCTGGCCAACGGTCAGCGGATCGCCCGCCCGGGCGAATCGATGATCGTCAAGCTCCTCAACGATCCGAACAACGCGGCCATGCAGCCGGACGGCACGGCCAACGGCCAGCCGAACAACCTGAACGCCACCTTCGCGGGTGCCGGCTGGGTCGTCGGCCGCGACAACGGCATCGACCCGACGGCCGACTCGACCCTCGACCAGGGCTGGGGCAGCCAGATCCGTTTCACGGGTCTGAACTCGAACGAAACGACCGGCCAATCGCGCGTTCCGGTCATCGTCACGAGCTTGAGGGACACGTCCGTAGGCACGACCGTCCGCGGCGTGCAGATGAACGACATCCTGAGTGCCACGCGGTATCCGCAGCTCAATCCGACGACTCCCGCTCCGGGCGACGGCGGTGTGCTGTACTTCGGCAGCCTGATGCTGACGGACTACAACCTGTGGGATCCCCGTGGCGGTTCGGTCGTCGACACGACCGACTTCAAGTATCTGACCCGGATCGAGTTCGTCGGCGGCAACGTGTCGGACATGGTCAGCATCACGGCGGACACGGCGATCGACATCAACGATGACCCGGTCTACCAGAAGCTCGGTCTGGACATGCGAGCGATCGCCCCTGGCATCAATGCTCCTTTCCTGACCCAGTTCAACTCCGCGAACGCGATGACGATCTCCAACTCCAGCCTGGACAGCTTCAGCCAGGTCGGTGTGGTCGTCCACCCCGGTAACGACCTGCTCGTCCGCAATTACACGCTCGGCGGTGTCCTCCAGCGTGTGGGTGGCCTGAAGGGTCAGGGCACGGTCCTGTTCTCGGTGAACAACACCTTCTCGAACATGCCGGGCGGTATCCGGGCCCTGTCGGAAATCACCGACAACATCACGGGTCAGGACCCGACGACGGTGATGGCCCTGAACAACACGTTCTACAACACCGACATCGGTCTTTACACCGAAGCTCCGGCCTTCAACGGCCTGAACAGCCGGTCGCATGTCTATGCGATCGCGATGAACAACATCTTCTCGAACAACGCGACGTTCGCCATCCAGACCGTGGGCATGAACCTCGGCAACTCGATGGACTACGGTCAGTACAACCTGTACTACCTCAACGGCGGCGGCAACGCGACGCCTGGCTTCTTCGAAGTCACGCCCATCATCGGCAATCCGCTGTTCCGTAACGCCGCGATCGGCGACTTCGCCCTGCTGCCTGGTTCGGCCGCCATCGACGTCGCCCGTTCCGAGGTCGGGCCTCTGGCCATGGGCAATGCCCTGGCACCGATCTCGACCCAGGTGCTCACCGGCACCACGGGCGGCATCCGTAACCAGTCGGGCCGGATCAGCGGCAACGGCGCCTTCGGAACCTTCCTGCCTGGCGATATCGTCGCCTTGCCTGGATCACCGGTTTACAACTACTACTCGCAGTTCATCCCGAACCTCCCCGGGAATTCGAACGCGTATCGCGGCACGGCGTTCAATTCCGCGACGTGGGCATACTCGCCGATCGCGGGCGAACGGGATCAGGTCGGCTTCCTGCGTCAGGACGACCCGACCCGGCCGAACATCGGCTTCGGCAGCCGTCCGTTCTTCGACGTCGGTGCCTTCGAATACCGCCAGCTGTTCGCTCCCAAGGTCACGGCCGTCACGGCCATCATCCCGGGTGCGGGCGCACCGGTGAACATTTATGTGCCTCTCGGCGTCGGCGGTACGAACAAGAGCCCGACCTCGATCACGTTCTCGCTCGATTCGCGGCTCGACCCGAACACGGTCAACTCTTCGACCATCATCCTCCAGGCAGCCGGTGGCGACGGTCTCTTCGGTAACGGCAACAGCCCGACCGACCGTTCGATCAACCTCTCCGGCAAGCTGGTTTATGACCCGCTGACGAAGACCATCACGGTCAACCTGGCCAGCAGCAATCTCAACCTGACCAACGATCTCTACAGGATCATCCTGGTCGGCGAGGGCGCTGCGGTCATCCGGGATCAGCTCGGCAACCCGCTGGACGGCGAAAATCTGGATTCCACCGGTCAGCAACTGCCTCTGCCCTCGGGCAACGGCATCCCGGGCGGCAACTTCCAACTGACCTTCTCGGTCGATACCAACGCCCCGAACATCGTTGCCGGCTCGCTCCGGATCTCTCCCGCGACCGACAGCGGTCAGCCTGGCGACCAGATCACCCGCGTCAACCCGCCGCAGTTCACGGGCTCGGTCTACGACATTCCTCCACCCACGAACCCGCTGCTGGGTCAAAGCGTCGCCGTCTCGGTCTCCAGCCTGGGCAACGGCGTATACGATCTCCCGAACGTCGGCACCGGCCTGACGGACGCTCAGGGCATCTTCCTGATTCGTCCGACCAGGGCTCTGCCCGAGACCCAATTCAACGTGGGTCCGGACGGTATCCTGGGCACGGCGGACGACAGCGGCTACAGCGTCGCCAGGTTCGTCGCGACCGACCAGAGCGGCAACGTTTCGAACGTCAACGACCGTAACGCTCTCCTGAGCTTCGTCGTCGACACCCAGGGCCCGCGGGTCACCAGCGCCAACCCGGCACCGTTCTCGCAGATCAGTCCGGTCAACAACGTTCAGCCGATTACGGTCGGCCTCAACGAGAACGTCGATCCGACCAGTGTGAACGTGAACACGATCAAGGTCGTCCGTTCCGGCGGCGACGGCGTGTTCAACAACGGCAACGACGTCGTCATGACGGTCGATCCGGCCTCGATCAAGATCACCTACCTCAAGGTCGACGCTCAGGGTTCGATCAACCTGACGTTCAACGTGACCGGTGCCTTCCCGAACGACCTCTACCGGGTCACGCTCGTCGGCTCGGGCGGCACGGCCATCACGGACCGGGCCGGCAACCTGCTCAACGGCCAGTTCAGCGGCCAGTTCCCGTCGGGAACGACCAACGGCTCCGGCGACTTCGTGATGTACTACACGATCCTGGATCCGGCGAACTTCCTGACCCGGTACGTCGGTTCCGTCACCAGTACTTCCGGTGCCCTCGGTTCGAGGAACAACCCGTATCCGACGATCACGGCGGCCATGACCGCCGCCCAGATCGGCGATACCGTCGCCGTTCTGCCCGGCGTCTACAACGAAAACATCGTGATGAAGTCGCTGGTGCAGCTCGTTTCGGCCTCGGCCTCGAGCACCAACACCACGCTCTATCCTGGCGACGCCAAATCGACGGTCATCCGTCCCGCCTTCGGCTCCACCAACGTGGTCACCGTCACGGCCAGCGGTCTGCTGACGAGCCCGATCGCCCCGACCCGCATCAGCGGCATGACGATCGCGGCATCTCTCCTCGGCAACGCCACGAACGGCACGATCGATCCGGCCTCGATCGGCATCAGCGTCACCAACAGCATGATGACGATCGACCGTGTCTACGTGATGAACGCCGGAACCGGCATCCGGGTCGCCACATCGGGCAACTCGGCTTTGACGCCCACGATCGCCAATTCCGTGATCGTCGGGAACACCAACGGCGTCTTGATCACCGACGGCGGTGCCACCGAAAGCCTGGCGGCTCCGGTGCGGCTCACGAACAACACCATCGCGTTCAACGACAACGGTGTCGTGGTGAACGTGGCTGCCAACAGCCCGGTCGACTTCGTCCAGATCGTCAACAGCATCTTCTCCGGCAACGCCACGCTGACGTCGCCGAGAGCCGGCTACGCGGTCCGTTCGACCACGCTCGACCGCGTCACGCTGCGGTTCA
This sequence comes from uncultured Isosphaeraceae bacterium, assembly GCA_964608915.1. Taxonomy (GTDB): domain Bacteria; phylum Planctomycetota; class Planctomycetia; order Isosphaerales; family Isosphaeraceae; genus QWQI01. The sequence continues at coordinate 70,974 of CAZSQA010000012.1, read as the reverse complement.
ACAACTTCTTCAACAACGGGGCCAGCCCCACGAACTATGCCGATGACACCCTCAACATCGGCAACGGCTTCGACCCGGACAACCTGAACTTCGGTCGTGACTCTCTGGGTAACGTCCCTGGCGACCCGGCCTTCGTCTTCCCGATCGACCCGCGTCCGTCCGCTGACGGTCCGTTCAAGTTCTTCACGGACGCCAACTACAACATCAAGGTCAATTCGGTCGGTATCGACGCCGCCCTGAATTCGGCCGCCCCGGTCCTCGACTTCCTCTACAGGACGCGAGTGACCATCCCGGGCCGCGGTTATCCCGGCACCGGCCCTGCCGACATGGGTGCTTTCGAATACAACGGAACGGCCACCAACCCGGCCTATCCGATCGTGGTTCCGACCAGCACCTCCACCGGCACGGGAACAGGAACGGGCACAGGCACGGGTACCGGAACCAGCGGCGGAACAGGCACCGGTACGGGAACAGGCACCGGCACGACCACGCCGACGCCCAAGCCCGCTCCGAAGCCGACTCCCAAAGTCGTCAAGCCGACGCCGAAACCGAAGCCCGTTCCCAAGCCTCGCGTGAAGCCCGCTCCGAAGCCCAAGGTCGTCAAACCGAAGGTGACCGTGCCACGTGTCACCGCCCGGGTCGCGACGAAGAGGGTCGCCGGCTGAAGCGATCGTTGATCACTCCCTTCGCGGGAGGACGACTTCGCCGAAACCGCACTCGGCCAGGTCAGCACCGTCCTCCCGGCATTCTCCGAACCACCGTACGCCATTCGCGTCCGGTGGTTTTTTCGTGCCCACGTCGAAGACCGTGCAATTTCATTTCAATTGACGCAGGATCTCACGGACCCGGGTTTCGAAAGGGCTGCGCCATTCGGGGGCGACCAGGCAGTCGCAGTCTTCTTGCGCATAACCGGAATTCCTGCGCTGATCCTCCGTCGGCGTGTAATAGAGATAACCGTTGGTGTAACCGGCCACGAACGTATTCGGCAGCGGGGCTTCGCCCTTGATCTTCAGGCCGATTTCGACCGTCAGCTCGCCCGGGAACGTCACCAGGACGAAATCGCCCACCATGAGTCCCACGACTTCCGCCGGAATCGTCGCCTTCTCCGTCGCCCGGTTTTTCGCCTGATTCTTTTTCAGAAGTGTCAGATTCGTCTGCAGCCGTGTCAGACGCTCCATCGTGCGAACGTTCGTCAGATAGGCCGCGATGTCGGCCCGGTTGCGTTCGTCCAGCTTCCCAAGGTCGGTTTTGCCGGTCGCTTTCTCATGAAGATAAAGCGCCGCGGGCGCCGAGGGATATTCGGGAAACGCGCTATATTTCGAGAACAAGGGCAGGAACGTTTCGAAATTGAGCGAAGTTCCTCGCAGCGTTTCCAGCAGACTTTCCCGCTCGGCCGTCATTGAAGCGATCCTCGCTTCGAAATCGGCCGATTTCGGTACTTCGATCGTCTCATGAACCATTTTCAGCCGCGCACCTGGCTTCGTCGGGATCGATCGAATCGCTTTCAATACGCTCAGTCCCAGCCGGTTACCGAGCGTTTCGGCATCACGCGGCTGATCCACGGCCTTGTATCGAATCGGATTGATGTCGCCGCCGCAACCCTGCAGGAAGAACGCGAGGCAATCCTCGCCCAGGGTCTCCTCGATTGCCTTCGACGCGAACCCCGGATAATCCGCCGTATTGCCGCCCCCGGGCACGCCCTGAATCGGATGGCATGCGAATTCGTAGACCACCGCCAGCGGCCGGCCGTCCAGCCGGTCGATTTTGAGTAGTCCGATCTCCGGATCGACCGGCCCCACGGCCACGATCTCGCTATCCGGGGCCGTGGCGTAAGCGTGCCGTACATCGGTCTGCGAACCGTCTTTCAGCCGCATGCGCCGGTTTTCCATGATCCGGTCTTCATGCCCCTTGCCCGCCCCGGCCTTCACCGGAACGCGATTCCGATACGCCGATTCCACAGCCTGAACCGCCAGCTCGGCTGAGTCCTGCCGCACGATCCCATGGCAATGGCTGGCGTTTACGATCACGTTCTCAGGGGCGATTCCCAGGCGCTCTTTGAGCATCGCCCGAACCTTCGGCAGAAAGTCGTTGCCGATCGGCCCGATTTCGCCGATCGCCACGGCATCCACCGTGATCAGAACGATCGTCCGTTCGTCGTCCGACAAGACCAGCGCCTTGGCATAAAGCGGATCGTTCGCCGGGCCAGCCCCGAGATCGGTAATTTCCGTTTTCGCGACGCCTGCTTTCAGATCGGCTCCGAACGAAGAAACCACGCTGGATTCGAAGCAGGTCATCCAGACGAACCCGACGATGAATGACCCGAAAAGCCTGCGGCGATCATGACGATTCGGAACGATGGACGTAGAGCATTCGCTTGGGCCAGTCATGATGGCGAGACTCCGTTAGGTTGGCTTGCACAGAGGTGAATTCAGGCGGGAGCCAGGAAAGGCGGGAAGTACGATGTCGTGTCCGCGTTCGGATCAGGCCGGAGAGTGCTCATTCAGCCGAGCCTCTGGCGCCCAAGCCACAGCGATCGGGCGACCACGGTGAGACTGCTGCAGGCCATGGCGACCGAAGCGATCAGGGGGCCGTTGTCGCGGAACATTCCGAACGCCGCCAGCGGGATCGCGACCACATTATAGGCGAAGGCCCAGAAGAGGTTCTGGCGAATCGTGGACAGTGTCGCCCGGCTCAGCGCGATGGCGTCGGCGACCGAATCGAGGTCCGATCCGACCACGACGATATCCGCCGCGTTTTTGGCCACGTCCGTTCCGGAAGCCAGAGCCATGCTCACGTCCGCGGCGGCCAGGGCCGGGGCGTCGTTCAGGCCGTCGCCCACCATCGCTACTTTCGAACCGTTCTGACGCAGCCGTGCCAGCACCTCGCTTTTTTCCTCGGGTGCCATTTCGGCATAGAGATCGTCTCGCGGAATACGCAATTTGTCAGCCAGGGCCCGCACCGCCGAAGCCCGGTCGCCACTGATCACGCCGACGTTCAGGTTCATACGGGTCAATCGTTCCACGGCCGCCGCCGCGCTCGGACGAATCGAATCCTCCAGCGCGATGAGCCCGACCAGGGCCCCTTCGCGTGCGACACCCGCGATGCTCCGCGCTTGCTGAGTCCATGTCTCGATCACCGGCTCGATCGTGTCCGGAAATGCGACACCCCGCCGCTTCAGCCATTTCAGCGAACCGACCAGAGTGCTTCGACCGCCGACGACACCTTCCACACCATGGCCCCGGTCGTTGCGGAAATCGGTCACGTTCACGTTCGCCGAAGCCCCGCCCGCATCGGCCGCGACGATCGCCTTCGCCAGCGGATGCTCGCTGAATCGCTCGATCGCTGCGGCGGCCGTCAGGCATTCTTCCTGACCGATTCCTGCGGCGGTATGCACTTCGACGACGCGTGGCCTGCCTTCGGTCAGCGTGCCGGTCTTGTCGAACATCAGATGGTCGAGTTTGTCGCATCGCTCGAACACGCCGGCGTCACGCACGATCAGCCCCAGCCTGGCTGCCCGCGACGACCCCACGGAGATCGCCATCGGCGTCGCCAGACCCAGCGCGCAGGGGCATGAGATCAACAGCACCGCGGCCGCGGCCAGGACGCCGCCGGACCAGTCCCGTGCGATCAGGCCCCAGGCCAGAAGCGTGAGCGACGCGATCACGATCACGGCCGGCACGAACACCGCGGCGACCCTGTCCACCAGCTTCTGCATCGAGGCCTTACTGCTCTGGGCTCGTTTGACGGCGTCGATGATCCCCGCCAGAACCGTTTCCGTGCCGACGCCCGTCGCCCGCACGAGCAGGGTGCCGTCCAGGCACCGCGAACCGCCGATCAGCTTCGCCCCGGGCTTCTTGTGCACCGGCAGCGATTCGCCCGTGAGCATCGATTCGTCGACGTCGGCAGAGCCTTCGATCACGTCGCCGTCCGTCGCGATCGCTTCGCCGGGCCGCACCCGGAACGCCATGCCCACTCGCAAATCCTCCTGGTCGATTTCGATCTCCGAGCCGCTTGCACGCACGGCCCGTACCCTCCGGGGCGACAGGTCCATCAGTGATTCGAGCGCATCGGCCGCGTTGCCCTTGCTGCGTGATTCCAGCCATTTGCCGAAAGTGATCATCAGCAGAATGATCACTCCATCGGCCAGAAAGTGCGTCTGCGGGTGTTCGGGAACGAGCGTCATCCAGGTTCCGAAGCCGAACGCCACAGCCGAACCCAGGCTCACGAGCGTGTCCATGTTGCTCGAACCGTGCCGGGCCAGTGTCCAGGCACTGCGGAAGAACGGCAAACCGACCAGAACCGTCGTGACACCGGCCAGCATGACCAGACCGAACCGCATCGTCGAACCAGGATGCTGGTCGTGCCCGGGACCATGGGCGAAAAACAGCAGCGGCAGGCCGAAGATCAGCCCCGCGAAAAGCCGCCGCCGCCAGCTTCGGATCCGTTCGCTCCGTTCACGCCTGAGTGTGTCCGCCTGATCGGCTGCGGAAAGCGTTGATTCGATCTTGACGATGTCGTAGCCGGCGTTTTTCACGTTCATCCGCAACCGGTCGAGCCGGGTCGCTTCCGGGTCGACCGTCACCGTCGCCCGCTCCGTCGCCAGGTTCACCACGGCACGCCGCACCCCCGGCGTTTCCGCCAGAGCCTTTTCGACCCTGCCGACGCAACTGGCACAGTGCATGCCTGATACGCTCAGTTCCCAGTTCTGCGAAGGAGTCGTCGAATCTTCCGTATTCGGCGCTGGATTCGCCGCGACATCGGCCGCGAGATGGTCCGTGACGATCGGCAGCTTCGGAAGTGCGCTTACGGGGGCGGAATCGGCCAGGACCGTCAGGCTGGGGAAAGCGGCGGCTACCGATTTCTTCGAAGTTTCGTTTCGCGGTTGCCGAACTTCCCCGGTATCGACTCGAGCCTGATAGCCTGACTCCGCGACGGCCGCGACGACCGATGCGATGCGGTCCGTGGTCGGCACCTCACTCCAGCGGATCACGGCCGAATCGGGCAGGTGAACCTCGGCACCGGCGACGCCGCCGATCTTCAGGACGGCGTCAGTCACGGCCTTGACGCATTTGCCGCAAGTCATGCCGGAAACGACGAGACGTGTCTCCGTGGCGATCTGGTCAGGTTTCATGTGGGGTCGACCTTCCGGGAGCTCAGTTGGCGATCGTCCGCAGGGCCGTTCGCGTGACATGAAACCTATTGTTGAAGACTCGTGGCGCGAATCAATACGAAATTCCGCCGATTGTCCAGACGTTTCGTCCGAAAAATGCCGTTGATCAGGCTGTTCGATTCGGGTAACTGATGAAGGGAGAATCGATTCCCGCGAATGCGATTCCCCGTTCGATTTCCTTCCTCGATCGACGTTCCGAAAACATCCGATGACACCTCGAAACAACCATGAACTGTATCTGGCGATCTGCGAAATCGCCCGCTCCGGTCGAGACGCAAGTCAGGCCCAGCAATCACAGCGGGCCATGCGTGGGCTTCAAGGTGAATCACCCGGGAATCCAGCCGGTGAGCGTTCGCTCGAAACCTACCTGCTCGCCCTTCTCGGGCTGTCACGGGAATTCGCGGACAGGCCCGCGTTGACAGTCGATGAATTCCTCGGGCTTCTGGCCGGGGCATTTACCGCCGAACCGGTTCGATTCCAGTCGAAATGGCGGGATCGCCAAGATCCGCCAGAGGTTGGGCCCTTCGATTTCAGGAGATGGGACTCGCTCGTCATCGCCCAGATCGTCGACCTGCGTGAAATGGACGAAAACGGTGAAATCCGAAACGAATATCGATACGGCGGCATCGATTCGCCGAGACGAAATCGCTGGTACAATTTCGATACGGCCAGCTATCTCGAATGCGCCGCCGCGGGGTCGGTCGGCGGATGGCAGCCTGGCGACGCCACCGGGAGATCCTTCGTGCCGGGCCCCTGCCTCGGGACCGATTCAGCCGGAAACCCGGTCCTCGTGAATCCGGAGGATTTCGAACGCCCTCAATTCGAAATACCGGCCGATCTTTCCTGGGCGTTCTTCGCGGACTTTATGGAAAGTGGGCAACTGTACGAATGATTCGGATCCGCGAAGTCAACCGCGTGATCTCGGTAAGTGCCGCGCCCTCAGGCCGCAATTTTTTCAGGCCTGATCATCTGGCGCGCGAGGCTTTCGAAGCAAGGATGGAATACCGATCGATGTCGAACGAATTGATGAAATTGAGCAAGTTCCTGTCGTTGATCCTGCGGCATGACCCGGCTCGCATCGGCCTCTCGCTGGACACGAACGGCTGGGCCGACGTCGAAGAATTGATCGCTCGGGCCAACGACCATGGCAAAGCTCTCACGTTGCCGATTCTGGAGCGAATCGTCGCCGAAAACGACAAGAAACGATTCGCCTTCAGCGACGACCGAACCCGGATCCGGGCAAGCCAGGGCCACTCGATCGAAATCGAGCTGGATTTGCCACCGGCTCGCCCTCCGGAATCGCTTTATCACGGGACGGCGACCCGATCGATCGCTTCGATCCGGGCGACCGGCCTTCATTCGGGCGATCGAAGGCATGTCCATCTCTCGCTCGACGAGGCGACGGCGACTCGAGTGGGCCAGCGACACGGAAAACCCGTCGTGATCACGATCCGGTCCGGAGAAATGTGGGGGCGAGGTCATCTCTTTTTTCTCTCGGCAAACGGCGTATGGCTGACTTCGCGCGTTCCGGCGGAATTTATCGAATTCCCTGAATAGGCCGCAAATGTGAAGGGTTCGTCACACCGTTTATCCGTACTTTCCCGGTACGAATCCGGTCCTGATCCACTCGTGTTCCGGTCCGGCATCCGGACATGCATTCCTGTCGATTTCCTGCTTTTCGTCGAACGACTCGCCGTCGTTCGGATTGTTCGACAAATCCCGAACGTGTATATTCGATATGGAATCCTCACTTGTGGCGTCCCGCGAACGTTCTCCCTTCGACGACTTTCGCAAGCCCAGCCCGACGCCCCTTCCGATTTCTCAGGTCCTCCCTGCACTGAGCGATCGATTCGTCACGGGACCGCGTTGCCATGCTGCCCTTTCATAACGTAAGTCCTCCTGGTTCAGACCGAATCTCGCATCCACGCGGTGTGTCCCGCCGTGGTTTCGTGCAGATCGGCGCGGTCGGCCTGCTGGGGCTCGGCACGGAACATCTGCCCTCGCTTCAGGCCGCGGCCGACGACTGGCAGCGCGGGCCGATCGACCCGAAACGCCGCGTCATTTTCATCTTCCTCTCCGGCGGCCTCGCCCAGCATGAATCGTTCGACCCGAAGCCGGATGCCTCGGAAGGCATTCGCGGCGAATTCGGCTCGATTCCGACACGATTCGGCGGCGGCGTCCGAATCACGGAGCACCTGCCCCGGCTAGCCGAAATCAGCGACAAGTGGTCGATGGTCCGCTCCCTGACCCACGGCACCAACGACCATTCCTTCGGGCACCACGTCATGCTGACCGGGCGCTCGGTCATGCCGGCCGGATTCAACCCGAATCAACCTTCGGCGACCGATGAACCGTCGATCGCTTCGCTCGTCGGCGCGGTCGTACGTTCCCGCAACAATCTCCCGCCCGCCGTCGTGCTTCCGGAAAAGCTCGTGCACCGCACCGGGAGGATCATCCCTGGCCAATTCGGTGGCCGCATGGGTACCCGGCACGATCCCTGGTTCCTTGAACTTTCGCCCTTCGACCCCGGCAGCTACGGAGCCTATCCGCAATTCGGGTTCGACCATCAGAACAAGCCGCAGAAGTCCGACCAGAGAGCCTTCGAGCCCCTTTCCCTGAGCCTTCCCGCCGAACTCTCCGCCAGCAGGCTGGACCGCCGAATCGGCATGCTGTCGGACTTCGACCGGCAACGGACCGCAATCGACGGATGGGCCTCGTCGGTCGACAGTCTCGACCAGCAGCGCAGCGGTGCCGTGGCCTTGCTCACCGATCCGAAGATTCGCCGGGCATTCGATTTACGTGATTCCGACCCGAAAACGCTCGATCGCTACGGCCGGCACAGCTTCGGCTCGAGCTGCCTTGTCGCACGCCGCATGGTCGGCGCGGGCGTGCCGCTCGTGCAGGTCAATCTGGGCAATAACGAAACGTGGGACACCCACGGAAACGCCTTCCCCCACCTGAAATCCAATCTGCTGCCGCCGATGGATCAGGCCGTCTCTGCCCTGATTTCCGACCTGGCCGCGTCCGGCGAACTCGACTCGACCCTGATCGTCATGGCCGGCGAATTCGGTCGAACGCCCAAAATTTCCCACCTGAGAGAACATTACGACTTGCCCGGGCGCGATCACTGGGGTCGTGTTCAATCGGTCCTTCTCGCCGGTGGCGGTGTCGCCGGTGGCCGAGTTGTCGGGTCTTCCGATTCCGTCGGCGGTTCCCCCGCAAGCCGCCCCGTGACGCCTGAACAGTTCGCAGCCACGATTTACCAAAGCCTCGGCATTCCCCAGACACTCGCCTGGTTCGATAGCCAGGAGCGACCCCACGCCGTCTATTACGGTGACCCGATCCACGAACTCCTGAGCTGATCTGCCGAAATGGCAGCAAGGGGTTTCGGTCACAAATCGGACCGGATGCCAAAATGGCATTTCCGGTTGTCGTCGCGACTTTTGGGGACAACACGTCCTGTGTTTATCTTAACGTCAGTTGTATTTTAAGTTTAAGTGATCTCGTGCCTGTCGGAATGCCATTATGGCATGGGTCTTGCATTAGGGGTTTTTCGTTCGGATCACATGAAGTTCCGGCGATTGCCGAAATCGGCAGCCGGTCGAAACGGAGAATCTGCGATGGCGATTTATCGTACGTGGTCAGTGTTCCCGGTCGTTGCCGAGCCTGTACACCGGGGCCATTCTCAAGCCAGGCCTGATGCAGCTCAAGTCGAGCGAAAGACGAACTCCATTCCCGTCCGGATTCGGGAAACGGAAGGGGTTTGGATCGTCGAAGCGGACGTGCCGGGCGTTGCGGCCGAATCGATCGGAATCGAGCACTTCCAGGATCGGCTGACGATCCGGTACGAACGCGTACGGACCGAAGAACCGGGCTCGAAGTTCGACGACCGCATGTACGGCGGCTTCGAACGGATCATCCGGATCACGGACGAAATTCGCTCCGGCGAGATCGCGGCCAGGCTCGAAAACGGCGTTCTGCGGTTGGAAATCCCGAAATCGGAAGCTCTTCGGCCACGTACGATCCCTGTTTCCCAGGGCTGATTCGAGCACTCGGGAACGGAACGAACCGGGATTCAAGACACGAGTCGGAAGCGAAGTCGACGGAAATCAGGAGAAAGTGCGATGCATATCGATCGATGGGAACCGTTTCGCGAGATGGTCAGCCTGCGGGACGCTGTCCAGAACCTTCTCGCCGAGAGTCTCACGAAGCCGGAAGCGGAAGCGAGTTTCGTACCGGCAGTCGACGTCCATGAGACACCCGAAGCTTACGAAGTTCACGTGAGCATGCCAGGCGTCAGGCCAGAAGATGTGCAAGTGACGGTTCACGGCAATATGCTGACGCTCTCGGGCGAGTCGAAGGTCGAGGAAGAGAAAACGGAAGGGAATTGGATCGTCCGCGAACGTCGGCACGGCAAGTTCGACCGGAGTTTGAATTTGGCCTGTACGCTCGATGCGGACAAGGCCGTGGCGAAAACCGAAAACGGGGTCGTGAAGCTGCATTTGCCCAAGGCCGAAAAGGAACGTCCGAAGCAGATCAAGGTCGTTTCCTGACGACATACGGGATCGAAGCGGAATGTTCGATGGGGGCTCGGAAACGAGCCCCCGGTTTTTGCGTAATTCGCAGAGTCTGCCGAATTGGCAGAAACGGGAGTAGCTCAGACCAGTTTCGACCCGTCGACTTGATTCGCACTCGGGAGATGGCGATAGTGAAATGATCAGGCGATATTTCCCGGTTCGACCGATTCCGGTCAGCCGATCGTCCGGTCACGATCGATTCGGAGTAGAGCGATGAGTGGCCCATGGATTTCGGTCCATCGACGCATGGCGATGCGAATCGCTCTCGGCTTGCTCGGTATGGGATTTTGTTTCGATACCGCACAATTATCCGCACAAAACGTTCCCTGGGAAAGGCTATCGTATAAGAGCCGGATCAGCGACGAAAAACGAGCCGCCGCGAAGAAATTCAACGAACTGATGAAAAAAGCCCGGAAAGAGAACCCGGGCAAGGCGATTCTATCGAAAAACGACATCCACGGCGTCTACGCCCAGGGTGCTCCGCGTGCGTTGTCGGCGCGAATGGCGCGACAGATGCGCGCCAGCGTCATGCCCCGGCATCGGTCTTCGGTCGTCGCGTCGCCGGCTTCGTTGCTCGGCCCGCTCAGTCTGGGGCCTGCGTACGGTGTGCTGATGTTTCAGAACAGCTTGAACTTATGGCCAGATTGGCGGGGTGGCGCCCTGCCCTGGAACGGTACGGTCGGATCACGCTATCTGCTTTCGTCGGGACCGCTTACGATTCCGTACGAACTGGCGTTGCAAAACCGCGTTCAGATGACCACGGTCACGGATTCTTACGGTAATCAGCTCGTGATCCTCAATGACACGGCTACGGGATTCTCCCAGCAATTCGCGATCATAGGCCGGCTCGACAGCGTCCATGCGCCTGGCACTGGAAACCCTGTTTATGGAGCCGGTTACGTCATTTCGGTCTACGACGGCCGAATCCTCGGAACCAATTCGTCGTCGTTTCCGGGCGTGTTCGTGCCTGCACCGCCATTCCAGACGACTTTCGGCTATATGGGCGATCTGGACACTCTCGGCCCATACGGGCGAGGCAACACGCCGCTGAATCCCCCTGGCCCACCAACGAATTCCGTTCCATTCAGCGATCCGTCCACGATTTCTTCGCCTGTTCCATAATTGATTTGGAGGGACGGTTCAGGGAATTCGACCGGAAAAAATCGATTGACTCGGAGCCGGAAATCCATTCGGCCAATGACCTTTTCGATTCGTCTTTTCGATTTATCTCAAAGTTGTCGACATTTTGGTCAGATTTTACGATGCCCAGATACTGGATGATCGGAGGGAAAAAATCCTGGGGTATCTCAATCGCTATCAACTCAGGATTCTCGGAAGCGGCGCTTCGAGCATGCCCAATAAAAAGAATGCCTGCCTCCGCATTGCCATCAAGGACGTGCTGATAGGCCTGTCTCACCGACCCGGTCACGACGAGTTTCGGTTTGAGTACATCCCATAGGCCGCGAGCGAGAAGTGCAGATTTCGCTGCCTTTCCGTAAGGAGCGGTTTCAGGTGAAGCGATCGCCAGATGGCGGAAATCAACGGTTTTCAGGTCATCGAGACCCTGAATCGACAAATTTTTTCGAGCAAGTAACGCTAAGCCTCCCTGAGCATAAGGGCGAACGGAATTTTTTTCGACTATTCCAACGCTCGCGAGTTTCATCACGGCTTCATAATCTGCGGACAGGAACAGGTCGACGGGTGCCCCAGACCGGATCTGGGTCGCCAACTGGTGTGAAGATCCGTAAACCGTTTCGACCCTGATGGAAGGTTTCTGGGCCTTGCCCCAGGATTCGAGGGCTACTCCCAGCCAGGGCTGCAAGTCGCTTGCGGCAGCGACGCGAAGCGTAGTCGGACGAGTTTCGGATGACGCTGAATCGTCGGCCGTTCGACAACTGAACGCGACCGCGAGGGCGAACGTCGATAAGATGTATGTGTCGAGGGGTATTTTACGCATGGTGACGAATACGTAGGCAGGAAAATCGGGGAAGGCCAGAAGCCCTGACGTCAAGGGCCATGTTCGAACCGATTTCGATAGGAGAGTCGGTGGACGAGCCGTCCGTCAATACCGGGGCGATACGTCCTGGTCGTTCGGAACGGTCTGAGGAAGGTCAAATCATGAAGATCGATCAGTTCCTGAAGCATCACGGAATCGCGTCTAACCCATTCAGTGAGGAGGACGCGCAAACGGATCTCGTCTTCAAGCGGAAGTGTCTGGATCATGTCCGGCACCCGGAGTGGGACAAATTTCTCGGCAGCCCGATGGAGCCTTCCACAGCCGTCGTGTTCGGCGAAAAAGGCAGCGGCAAAACGGCGCTTCGGCTCCAGGCGACGGCCCGGATCGACGATCACAACGATGCCCATCCGGATCTGAAAGTCTTTCTGATTCAGTACGACGACTTCAACCCGTTTCTGGACCATTTCAAGGCGGCGACCGGGGCGACGACGACCGAAGCGACTCTGGCGAGATGGCGACTGCAGGATCACATGGATGCGATTCTGTCGCTCGGAGTCACGAAACTTGTGGATCGACTTTCCGACCCGAAGTCGAAGCTGGAACTGACGGCGCTGAGCCCGGATCAGCGGCGCGACCTTCTGCTGCTGGCGACGCTTTATGACGCCTCGACGAAAGAGCCGATCCAGAACCGATGGAACCGGCTCAGGCGCTGGTCCGGATTTCGGCCGCTCTGGAGCCGGAGAGATCTTCAGATTGGCTTCGGCATTTCGCTCCTGGTCGTCGTTCTGATCTACCTGTTCCCGACATTACGAAGCTGGAACGTGCTGCCCTGGATGATCGTGCCACTGGCCACGGGATGGGTTTACTGGACATGGCGGTTCCTGAAGGCCACGATGCGGGCTTCGAAAATTCGTAAAGCCGTGCGCGTGCTGGCCCGGGACGCGAACGCCCTGCGCTGGGAGCTCGTCTGGTTCGAGCCGAGCGATCTGGGTGGACAGCCCCTGCCCAGCCTGGGCACGAAAGCGGGCAGCGGTGAGGAGCGGTTCGAGCTTCTCAGGAAGTTTCAGGGCGTGCTGTCGGCGCTGAATTATCCCGGCGTGATCGTGCTGGTCGACCGTGTGGACGAGCCGCAGCAGATCGAGGGCGATCCGCGCCTGATGCGTGCCCTGGTCTGGCCCTTGCTGGATCATAAATTCCTGAGGCATCCGGGGATCGGATTCAAACTGCTGCTTCCGATCGAGTTGGCCTATTTCCTCGATAAGGAAGACAAGGAATTCTACGACAAGGCCCGCCCTGACAAATTGAATTTGATCAAGCCTCTCAGGTGGACCGGTGCAAGCCTTTACGACCTGGCGACCGATCGACTTCGAGCCTGTGCTCTGACTGATTTCGAAGGTGAGTCGCTCCAGCCTCGTCTTCGAACCCTCGTGGACGATGCGGTGAGCGACGAAGCCCTTCAGGATGCTCTCGCTCACCTGCGTACTCCCCGGCACCTGTTCAAGTTCCTCCATCGCCTGATCCAGGACCACTGTCAGCGGCACACCGATGACAAGCCCGTCTGGCAAGTCGAGTCGGACACTTTTCGCAAGGTATTCGACGGCTACATGCGCGATCTGGATGCGTTCGACCGGGGCTACGGCCACGGGTGATCGATCAGAAGCTTAAGCTGGGGCGGGTTCGTCCCGGGGTCGATGAAGCCGTGACTCGCGTGAGCGGACTTATCGGCCCAGGGATGCCGAATGCTCGCCCGCGTGCTCCGGGCTCGCCTCTTACCGGTGCAAGATCACGTCGTGCGCCAGTTCGGAACGAACCCTTCTCGAGTAAGGCACGCTCGAGCCATAAGTATCGGTAAGTGAACCGCTTACTGAACGATTCGAAGCGGAATAACGGGATTAAGGGCATTCGTTCCGACGAGAGTGAAATCTCATTTCAGCCGGCAGGGTTGATTTTGGAAGAATGAGATGGGGGTGCGGTCGATCCGGCTTCGATCGCACGGATTCTCTCGATGTCCCGTGCTGGCCCTCAGCGGAAATGGCATGGGGCAAACTGGAAAAGAAAAGACCACACCCCAGGAATCGAGGGGTGTGGCCTGAACGAATCATGTGGACGTATGAGATTTCCGATCACGGTGAGGGGGATCGGAAAGTGAGTGGATCAATAACGGTCGCGGCCGCCTCGGCTGCCACCGTAGTCGCCACGACCGCCGCCGCCATTGCCGCCGCCGCCGTAACCACCTCGACCACCACCGCCGCCGCCGCCGTAGCCGCCGCGACTGCCACCGCCACCGCCACCGCCGAATCCGCCGCCACCAGGACGGGGTTCACGAGGCTTGGCTTCATTGACCGTCAGGCGACGGCCTTGAAATTCATGATCATGCAGCGATTCGATCGCCGAGGTGGCTTCTTCGTCGCTGTTCATTTCGACGAAGCCGAATCCACGGCTTCGTCCTGTTTCCCGGTCTTCGAGCACTTGCGCGGAGATCACAGAGCCGTACTGGGAGAACAGTTGGTCGAGGTCGGAGCTGGATGTCCGGAAGGACAAGTTTCCGACGTATAACTTCTTACTCAAGATCGACTACCCGAACCTACGGAGCTTCGAAACCCTTAGAGGACTTTCCGGGGTTTCATCAGAAAGAGGCCGACAGCGGCCAGAGCGAATCGCATGCTTGTTGCCAGGAAGCCACGCGGGATACCCGAAACACACAATTCGCCGTTGGCAGTATACCTGCGGTTTCCGGAATTGTACACCCCAAATCTGCGAAAATTCGTCATTTATTTTGCCCCGGTTCTCGGCCTGGCTTAAACGAAAAAGTCTGACTGCGTCCTCCAGGTCTCGAATCGATGAACGCATCTCTCGATGTCTTGTGAAATCCGTGAAATCAGGGCGGTCACGGAATCGAACTTCACCGTCTCACGCACACGGCCTAACCAGACCAGTTCCAGGGCTCGGCCATAGGCGTCGCGGTCCGGTTCGCCCACAAGGTGTGCTTCCACGCGAGGAATCTCGCTGCCGAACGTCGGCTGCGGCCCGATATTCACGGCAGCCGCTCTCCAGACGGTTCGCGAGTTGTCCGGGCCAGGAAAACGTGCCGCCGCGGCATAGACCCCGGGGCCCGGGAGCAGCGTGTCGATTTCGGCCAGATTGGCCGTGGGCACCGAGATGGACCTGCCCCGACCGGCTCCCCGCACGACGATGCCACGCGACGAAAGCTCATGGCCAAGGAGTTCGGTCACGGCTTCGATGTCGCCTGATTCCAGTGCCTTGCGAATTCGCGACGAGGTGACCGGCAACCCACCTGAGATCACGGGCGGAACTTCGGTATAGGCAAGCCCTTCAGCCGCACACCATCGGGCCAGAGTTCTGCCGTCGCCGGACCGATTGTGGCCGAACGAAAAATCCGAGCCTTCCGCGAGGCCGACAGCCTGAAATCGATCAAGCACGATCCGTTCGAAAAAGGGTCGCGCTTCAAGGTCCAAAAGCCACTTCCCGGTCCGGAAAATGACGACGTCGTCGAATCCGAACCTCTTCAAAAGTAATATCTTGCGATCCAGGGGAGTGAGCGGCGGACCGAGCGGTACGTCAGGCCGGAGGATCGCCAGAGGGAGCGGATCGAACGTGACGGCGAGCGAGCGGGTGGTGTTTCGATCCGCAAGTTCGCGGGCCGACAGAGCCAATGCCTGGTGCCCCTGATGCACGCCGTCGAACTTTCCGATACTCAGAACGCAACCTCTGGCTGTTTCGGGTAATCGGGAATCCTGGTCAACCTCGATCACTGCGGCGCTCACTGTCGAAACGGACTGTCGATCTCTGTCGCGGCGCACTCGTGGAGACCTGGTGCCGAGTTGGCAAATCACCCCCGTGCGGACATACATTATTAGTGCGGAAGGTTCGGAATTGCCAAGTCAGGCGAAACGGAATTCGACCGACATGGCGTTTCGGGCTTCAGGGGCCAGTGGCGAACTCACTCGGAATCGTACGGATGAAGATCGTTGTATTGGGTGATGACGCTCACGTGCGTGTTCTCGTGGCACGGCTGATCGCGGACGACGTGCATCGAATCGTCATCGCCTGCCCGCCGATACCGGGGGTCGAGGGAACCGATGACCTCGAAGCCGCCCTTGCCGGCAAAGAGATCGATGCCGCGCTCGTCGGCGGGGGGCCCGACACTCGGGGCGAATTCTTGCGGAGGGCCGCCGGGCAAGGCTGGACGTGCCTGTGTCTGCATCCTCCGGGGGGCGATACGGATCCCTATTATCAGGTGGCGCTTTCGAATCACGAATTCGGCGCGGTGATTGTGCCGGATCTCCCATGGCGATTCCATCCGGCGATCACGGAAATCCGGCGGCTGACCAAGCCAGATGGCGAAGCCGGCCCGATCGAATCGGTCGAGCTGGAGCTGCACGTGCCCGCCACCGGCGGCTCGCTCGTGCTCGATCCGTTTTCGGTCTGGGTGGACCTGATCCGGGTCTTGATCGGCGAAGTCGAGAACATCGCCGCCATGGGCGTGCCTTCTGGCACGCAACCTTCCCAGCGCTTGACCGTGCAGATGCGAGCCGCGCGCGACAGGCGGGCGGAGATGACGATTCGGGCCGATGCGGAGTCCGACTCCGTTCGGATGACTGTGACGGCCCGAAATCAGGTGATCCAGTGGCGGTCGGACGCTCCCCGATCGATTGCCGGCACGCTGGAAGTTCGGGCTCGAATGGCACAGTCCGCGGAAATAGCAACGCAGGGCAAAATCGAACTGACTGAGTGGGAACCTGCGGCCGTGATGATCGACCGCTGGGCGGAAGCGGCCCGGCGACAGGCCCCGCCGGTGCCGGGGTTGATCGACGGCATTCGCTGTATGGAAGTGGCCGAAGGCGCGATCCGAAGCCTGAAACGGGGCCGCGCTCTGGATCTGCATTACGAAGAAGTCAGCGAAGAGAACAATTTCAAGACGATCATGACTTCAATCGGCTGCATGATGGTCATCGGGATCATTCTGGGGTTGCCGCTGATACTGGCCGGTCCGGCGCTGGGGCTGCCGTTCACGCTTTATCTCGGCTACCTCATTCCGATCGGCCTGGCGGTATTCGCGGCTTTGCAGCTCTTGAGGTTCGCGATCCGCCGGGGTTGAGAGGATCGTTGCTCGTGTGATCCTGCGATTGCGGCTTTCGCTTGAAGAAGCTCGGCAAAAACGCTGGACGCAAAATGCTGTGCGTGTCACGATGATGGCGAACGGTGCCGGCTTTCGCATGCCATGGCCCGTGATCGTCAGGGAGAAATCAGGGCGTGGCCGAGGAGTTTCTTGGGCAATTCGGTTATTTCGGCATCATCCTTCTGCTGGTGCTGGGCGGCTTGGGTCTGCCCGTACCTGAGGAGGCCCCGGTCATTCTGGCCGCGATTTTGTCCAAGCGGGGCATCATGTTCACGCCCCTGGCATTCGGTGCCTGCGTGGCTGGCGTGCTTCTGGGCGATTTCGTGGTTTATTTCCTCGGCTATTACTATGGCGAAAGGGTGATGAACCTGTCGCTGGCGCGGAAGTTTCTCACGGTCGAACGTGAGACGCAAATGAAAGGGTATTTTCATCGGCACGGGATCAAGATCCTGATTCTTGGCCGGTTCGCCGTCGGATTTCGGACCGCGGCTTATCTGACGGCCGGGATTTTGCGGATACCGCCGCTGAAGTTGCTCGTCACCGATCTGCTGGCCGTGGCCCTTTCCACACCGCTCATGTTCGGGCTGGGGTATGTGTTCGCCCATCAGATCGAACGAGGCCTGCACGAGGCTCAGCGTTTCCTGACGGTGATCATCGTGGGCGGGTGCGTCATCGTGGCTCTTCTTCGCTGGCGTAAGGGCAGGCGCGAGGGCCGGTTGCCCGTGGGGCCGCCGATTCCTGTCGGTCAGCCCGCCCCCGCGAGCCATTCGCAGATTCTGGGGATCGAAAACGGTGAGTCGCCAACGAACTCCGTGGGCAGTGTCAGCGCCACGCCGGCAGACATTCCGGCGGGAGCCCCCGAATTTTCCGAGCCTGATCCGGTCCGTTCGATTTCCGCGAAAGCCGTGGTCGTTCCCGATCTGAACGGCAAGGACTGAAGCCCCGTAACGCTTGCGCCCTGTCGCCCACTGTCGCGTCGACGGCCAGCCGTTGGCTCTTGTGACGTCATTCGCGGGTGATTATCTTTGAGAGCGATTCGACGCGAAGATCCGTTACGAACCGCCAATGCGAAGGTGTCCCATGCGATTGCGATATCCGCGAGCGTCCGTTCTCGCCAGCCTGATTTCGATTTCCGCGGGGTTCGGTTCGCTGCTCCCGGCGCAGGAAAAAGCCTCGGAACGGCCGTATCTGCTGGAGCGCATCGGCGATGCCGCGGTCGTGCAAGTCTATTCCGACGCGTTTCGCGATTTGACGCTCGAACAGAAAAAGCTCGTCTGGCATCTTTATCAGGCGGCGATCGCGGCTCGCGACATCTATTACGACCAGAGGCATGCCCAGTCGCTGACGATTCGAGACCTGATGGAGGCCCTGATCGTCACTCCCGACGTGGCCGCCGAGCCCGTCCGGCAGAAGATCGAACGATACACCAAGCTTTTCTGGATCAACAACGGGCCATACCATAATCTGACGGCCCGGAAGTTCTTGCTCGAATGCACGCGTGACGATCTTCTCGCCGCGGTGAAGAAAGCGGCCGCCGGCGGTGCCGCATTGCCCCTGGCGAAGGGAGAAACGGCCGAGGCGCTTGTGGACCGGCTCGCCCCGATGCTGTTCGACCCGAACCATCAGCCGATCGTCACGAACAAATCGCCGGGCGCTGGTAAGGATATCCTCAGGGAGTCGGCCAACAACCTGTATGTCGGCGTCGGGATGGACGACCTCAAGGGCTTCACGGAAAAGTACGAGCTGAATTCCCGCCTGGTGAAGCAGGACGGCAAACTGGTCGAGCAGCCGTATAAAGTGGGCGGGCTGTACGATGCCCAGATCCGGGCCGTCGTCGGCCATTTGAAGGATGCCGTCAAGGTCGCTCCGCCTGCCACGGCCAAGGCGCTTGAGGCGCTCGTCAAAACTTACGAAACCGCGGAAGATGCCGACCGGGTCGCCTATGACATCGCCTGGGTTCAGGACAAGGACGCCCTGATCGACACGATCAACTACTTCACGGAAGTCTACATGGACGCCCGCGGAAAAAAAGCCAGCCATGAGGCGATCGTCTCGTTCGTGAATCCCGCGAAAACGGCTGAGATCAAGAAGCTGGCCGAACAGGCGACCTATTTCGAAGCCCACATGCCTTGCGACCCGAAATACCGAAAGCCGGACGTCAAAGGCATTACGGCCAACGCGATCGATGTGGTCGTCGAAACCGGCGATTCCGGACCGGTCACGCCGATCGGCATCAACCTGCCCAACGATCAGGCCATTCGCGAAAAATTCGGCAGTAAGTCCGTCTCGCTCGCGAACATCATCGAAGCCTACGAAAAATCGACGCCGCCGGGTCTCAGAACGGAATTCGCCTGGACTCCCGAAGAAGCCGCGCGAAACGAAAAATACGGTGCCCTGGCCCAGGATCTGACCGTGAACATGCACGAGGTCATCGGCCATGCCTCGGGCCGCATCAGCGACGCCCTCAAGGGCAAGCCGCAGGATGTGCTCAAGGAACAATATTCCGCGCTCGAGGAAGGCCGCGCCGACCTGGTGGCTCTTTACTATATCGCCGATCCGAAGATGGTCGAGCTGGGCCTGGTGAAAGCGGAAGAGCACAAGGACATCGTTCTTGCGGAATACGAATACTATACGAGAAACGCTTTGGTTCAGCTTCGACGCGTGCGGGAAGGCGACCAGATCGAAGAAGACCATATGCGGAACCGGCAGATGATCGTGCACTGGATGATGGCCAATACGAAGGCGATCGAAAAACGGCAGCGCGACGGCAAAACGTTCTACGTGATGGTCGACGCGGCAGCGTTTCGCGAGGGCGTCGGCAAGCTGCTGGCCGAGGTGCAGCGAATCAAGTCCGAAGGCGACTACGCTGCGGCGAAGGCTCTCTTCGAAACGCACGGCATCAAGTTCGATACGAAGCTGCGCGACGAAGTGCTGGCCCGTGTCGACAAGTTGAACCTGCCTTCCTACACCGGTTTCGTGATGCCACGCCTGGAAGCCGTCAAAAACGCCGCGGGGGAAATTTCGGACGTGACCGTCAGCTATCCGAAAGACCTGACTCGGCAAATGCTCGAATATTCCGCCATCGGCCGCGCGATTCGCCAGCAGGTCTCGAAGCCCTGAACCGTCAGTTCCGAATCACGGGCCACGGGCCGACGCGACTCTGCGAATCGATCTCGAACGAAAACCGAAGAACCCCGGGGATCATCCGCCGGGGTTCTTCGGTTTTATCGAACCTGAAATCCCTGCTGAAGAGAATCAGCGTACACCGTAAGGATAGACCGTCAGCGGCTTAAGCTTCTCATGCCCCAGGAAACTCTTTTGACGATACAGCTGAACCGGAACCAGCGACATCGTATTCGCCTGCTGTTGAACGACCGGCTGCTGAACGACCTGCTGCACGACGACTTGTTGAGTCGTTGCGGTCATCGGCTGCTGCGCCGAAGCGAAAGAGGCCTGCGGCGCAGGAGCCGCGGCCGGAGCCGGAGCGGAATAGGTGTAACCGACGAGCACCGGTGACATCGACACCGGAGCCGCCTGCATCTGCGGCACATAACTCATTTGAGGGGCATAGCTCATCTGCGGCGCGAAGCTCATGGCAGGCTGAGGTGAAGCCGCGGCCTGTGCCGCCATAGAAGCCGCGAACATCCTGCCCAGTTTGGCGAACTGTTCGTCGTCCGACTTCGAAGAAGCCGCCGCAGCGGCGGCAGGTTCCTGGGCATTGAGGAAATCGCTCAGCCGCTTCTTGATCTCTTCGGCATGAGATGCCGAGAAATTCGGCGCGGCGGCCTGCATCGGAATCGCGAAATTCATCGGGGGCGCAGCCGCCTGCACAGGGGCATAGCTCATCTGCGGGGCATAGCTCATGGCCGGCGCATAGCTCATCTGCGGGGCGTAACTCATCTGTGGCGCGTAACTCATGGCGGGCGCATAACTCATCTGCGGAGCATAGCTCATGGCCGGTGTATAACTCATCTGCGGGGCGTAGCTCATGGCAGGCGCGTATGTCATGGCCGGTGCGGCCGCGGGGGCGGCGAAGATCTGATACGGCGCGGCACCCGTCACCGTGCCGACTGCCGGGCCGGTCGGAATCGCGACGATCGACTTGTGATTCCACCAGCCGCCGGCCTGAGTCGTCGTCGACGGAACGATTGCCGACAGAGTCATGAATCCGTACAAAGCGAGTTTTCGCGAGCGGCGAAATCGTGCTTCCCTGATCATTTCGCACCTTCCGTACGTGAGTTGTCGAACCGAGTGGCCGGAAATCGACCCTTACCGCAAGAGTGACACTTGAGCGAGCGTAAGCAAGCCCCAGCGCCGGATTCCTTGCGGACCCGTTCGGAAAATCACGAGAAAACGCTAATCTTTGCGCAGAGCCCGCGACCCAATGCGGCATCGCATCTCGCGAATCTCACCCTGCCGCATCATTTTTGCGGGACTTCGATTAAAGATACCCGAGATCCGCCAAACGCTGACGTACCAGGGCATCGTCATCCTGATCTTCGCCGTGTGCCGACTTTTCAGCGTCGACAGCCGATTGTGTGCGAATGGTTCGAACGGCATCGGGTTTGAGCAGTTCCGTCAGCACGCGGCCGTCCATGTCATCGGGCACCGGAATACCCAGCAGTTGCAGGATCGTCGGCGCAATATCCAGCAGGCTGGCGTTTTGCGGCGTCGCACCCTGCTCGAATGCCGGGCCGACTCCGACGAGGATCCCTTCCATCCGGTGGTCGCCCGTCGGGCCGAACGATGGGCAGATCGTCTTGTGCGTCGTGAATTCGTGCAGGCCGATCGTACGATAGTTCCAGTCTTTCAGGACGACGGTCAGATCCGGCCCCTTGTCGCTCAACGGGCCTCGATAAAGATCGACCTGTCGCAAAACTTTTTCGACGAGCGGCTCGCCGGTTTCCGGGTTCTTCAGCGCCATCAGGCGGGCCGAGATTTTGTCGAGCACCGCCGGCACGTCCTTCGGGTCGACGCATCCGTTAGGCTGACGGCCCTTCACGTTCAGAAAGATCTGCCCGAAGTTGCCCTGGGCATAGGCCACGGTATTCGCCCAGTCGATATGCCGGGCAGAAAGGAACACGCTCGTGGCCAGCCTGTCCCAGAAGTTGTCCTGCTTGCCCTGAAACCGGCTCACGCGCTGATCGGCCAGGCCGAACCGGGCCATCACGCGATAGATCCATTCCGGCGTGACGCCCCGCCGGTAACACCAGTGCTTCTGGCGTACGTAGAACGAATCCTTGAGCCGAACGAAGCCTTCGTCCAGCAGCCACACGTTAAAGTTGACGTACCGTTCGATCGGCCCGAAACCGTGATCGCTCATGAGGATCACGTTCGTCTCTGGCCCAAGGCGTTCGAGAATTCGCCCGAGTCCGGCGTCCGCCTTTTCCCAGAACGCCACGAAGCCGTCGCGAATCTTCGATAGATCACGCCCCCTGGCCTTTTCGTGGGTCGGCTGCCATGCGTGCCAGAGCTCATGCTGAATCCGGTCCGTGGCCATCAGGTCATACATGAACAGATCCCACTCGTGGGTCGTCGCCATGTGTTCGACCGCAGCCAGATGCTCTTCCAGAAAAGTCGTCAGATCCTTCAGCACCACAGCTTCGTTACCGCCGTCGTGGGTGCTCGTCGACCACGCGTGATAAGAACCGCCGAGAGCATCTTTCAACCGCTGAAACGCCGCCGCGTCGCTCGAGAAATCGGGCGCGTCGGCGGGGCTCAGGAAGTCGCCGACGAAAAACCCGGGTGCCTTCCGCGGCGGATAACTCATCGGCACCGCGCCGGCGACCGTGCGTTTGCCGAACCGGCCGGCCGTTTCCCAGATCAGCTCGGACCGGATCTGCCGGCTCGAATTGATGCGGCCTTTCAACGGGTTATGATCATGCTCGACGAATTCGAAAATGCCGTGCTTGCCCGGGTTCTTGCCCGTCATCACCGTCGTCCACGCCACGGGACTCAGCGGCGGGAAGACGGAATCGAGCTTGCCGGAAACGCCCCGCTGCATCAGGCCACGCAGCACAGGCAGCCGGCCTTCATTCATCAATGGCTTGAGGATGTCCCAAGTGGCTCCGTCCCAACCCAAAACGAAAACACGACTCGACATCCTCTGTCGCTCCCCCAAGTTCTGGTCTTCGAAGTCCGATCGAATCCGCGGTTTCGGTATCTCGATTTGACCCACAGTTTGACCGATTCCTACGATTTCCGGCAACCTGAATTAGGAATTCACGACCATTCGGTCGAATATGGCTATCCGATTCTCGTGAATGCGAACACGATAAGCAGAAGTTGTGCGGATATTGTGCAGGTCGGCCCATTCTGTCGGCAGTCTTGGCAAGAGCGCAGCCGGTCGATGGGTTTCGGGGAGGGGCTACTCGGATTATGGCACCCCGATTCTTCGCCAAAAAGAAAGGAATTCGAGAATTCATTTTCGATTTTTGGCATCGGAACGACTTTTGGCACGAGGCGTGCTTCTATTACATGCAGCACCAAAGACCTGAAGAGGCAAACGGATGGTCGGTGCGATTTCTGGAACAGAGAGGACACGAAGCGTCGTTCTCCCTGGTTGTGACCCGGCTCCCTCGGGGGGAGCCGGGTTCTTTTATTGGAATTTTCCGCCGAATCCGGATGCCCGAATTCGAGCGAGGTCGATGCGATAACTGGTTCGAACCAGGGCTTGCCCTAAAAATGAACGATGGCCCCCGGATGACCGGAGGCCATTCGCCCGCTTTCACGAGAAACCTGGCGATTCGAGGTTTCAGACCGAAAGCCGAATGTGATTGCGCTGCATCCAGGCCAGGACCCGGTCCACGATGAACATGAACAGCAGCAGGTTCAACCAGCACCACCACCAGGGCGAATCTTTCGGCACGATCAGGTGTTGCACATCGGCCACGTAATGGTGCACGCAATAGGCGGCCAGGGCGTTTTGCCCGAACCGGTCGAAAGCCGGAATCCTCAGGCCGCCGATGTCGCATGCCCCGATGAACAGGCCCAATAACGCCATCGCGACGCCCGTATTGAACACGACGAACGGCACGCTGACCATGCGCTTGTAGATCATCCAGTAATTGAACTTGCGCACTTCGGGGCCGGGGATCGGCACCATCGGCGGTTCGGGCATCATCTCGGCGATCGAGCGCCCCTGCGCTTTGGAAAAATCGGGCCAGACCGGTGATGCCGCCAGTTTCTCTTTCTTGAACTCGTCCGTGGCATCTTTCGGCACGTCATATAGCCGCGTCATGCTGCCGAGCACGCCCCAGCCGACGAAAGCCAGGAGAATTCCTCCGAAAAGCAGCCCCGGTATGGCTTTGCCAGCGCTTGAGCGGCTCATGACGAAGTCGTGGCACAACGACCCGGCGATGATCAGCGCCGACCACCCGATGAGGCCGAAAAATCCGCCGTCCCACGCCCGCTTGCCTTTGGTCCCCAGGTAATCGTCGAGAAAATTCGGCAGACCATGCACGAAGTTCCAGTTGAACTGGTACGAAATCACCGTATGGCCGGCCAGCAGACCGAGAAACACCAGTAAGCGTGTCTTCCAGGAGCGGCCGATGAACGGGATCATCAGTGTCTGGGCACAGCCGATGATGGCCAGCGTTTCCCACAAGTTCGCTTTCAGGGTGATGGCGATCAAAGTTCGCAAGCTTTCCCAGGTCGATTTTTCCCAGGATTCGATCTTGATGTCGTCCTCGCCCGCATACAGGAACAGCGAAATGCCGACGAGCATCAGGCCCCGAACGAGAAACTTCAGAACCGTCTTGCCGGTGCCGACCCGTTTGACGCTGCTGAGCCACGACAGACGGAACGAAAAACCGACCATGAACAGAAATGTCGGCATGATCCAGTCGGCCAGCGTCTCGTAGCCGTCGT
Source organism: uncultured Isosphaeraceae bacterium (assembly GCA_964608915.1). Taxonomy (GTDB): domain Bacteria; phylum Planctomycetota; class Planctomycetia; order Isosphaerales; family Isosphaeraceae; genus QWQI01. Next base: position 46,261 of record CAZSQA010000012.1, on the reverse strand, counting down.
GGTGTTTGACGATATCCGGCATGGCCCGGAAGCCGCCGGAAAAGTTGACGACGAACATCGAAGCGACCGTCAACCCCCGAAGCTGGTCGAGCGAAAGCAGCCGCGGACGCCTGGCGGGAGTCGCGGCTTGATCGGTGCCAGCGGGCAATTCCGGTTGCGAATCCGGGATCGGTGACAATGCAGGGGTCGTCATCTTAGGTGTGTCCGGTGCTTCGGCGTTAAACGGAATTCAGTTCGGGATTTTCGGAATGATAGCCGTTCGCCTTGCCAATTTCGACCGGGATTTCCGAAAACGGCCACTTTGCCGTGTCGTTTCGCGACACTTGTGACGAGATTGTTCCGGAATCGCTCAATCCCTTTTTTCGTAGGTAGTTAGGAGATATCGAAAGGACCGGTTTCTGTGGCTTCTCAAGCCTGGCCATGCGAATGCCGATGGATGATGAGGCGACGAAGCATGGACGTTTCGTCGAGCGCGGATTTCCGAATCCTTGCCCAGGATGGGCCTGATGCGATTCCGAATCGCGGCGAAAAGCCGCTTCTGTCAGGTCAATTTGTGTTGCACGCTCGTGGCGGCCATTTTTGCCCACCACGCGGCAGGCACGGATGGAACGGATCCGCATCCGCCCGCCAACGCTTTCGTTTCGCCCAGCAGCCAATCGGGAACCGGCACCGCGAAAGGTTCGGCGATTCCCTATTCCGCCGTGGTTTCGCCGGCTCCGACAGACCGAAACCTGGACAGGACGACGTTCGCTGCCGATGACCCGGCGGATCCGAAATCGGGCGATCAGGCGACCGGCCCCAAAGCCTTGGCCGGAGACGACGTGCTGGCTTATGCCGGGCGCCGGGCGACGCTCAACGGCGGCCAGAGCCAGCCGGCCGGGCGGATCGGCCTGCGCTGGATTCAAATCTCGGGGCCGCAAATCAGCGAGGCTTTCGCCCAGGGGCCCAATCTGGTCGTCGTGCCGCCGGAGCCTGGCGTTTACCAGTTTCTGCTGGTCGTCGCGGAGGGCGGTCAGATTTCCGAGCCCGATTCGGTGATCCTGACGGCTGTCGCTCATCCTGAAGACGAAGCGCGCCGCAAGGCGGCGATGACGGCGCCCGCCGCGCAACCCCCGGAGACTGAGCCGGCGGCCTCGAATCAGCCGCGACCCACGAATCGGGAATTGTTCGCCCGGCTCGCGACCGCTGCGGTCGCTAAAGTGGCCCATCGGCCGGAAACGGTCGACGCCCTGGCGGAAGTCTTCAGCGATGTCGCCGCCAAAATGAGCCTCTATGGTTCTTACGCCGAAGCACAGCAGGAACTCTCGCGCCGGATCACGGCCGCGATCGACGGCGACACCGCCGACGCCGCCACGTGGAACCGGCAGGTATTCGAGCCGCTGACTGCCGCGCTTTCGGCCTGGGTTGCCCCGACCGGTATGGATCCGTCTAACGCCAGACTCTGGACATTGCCGCTGACGGACCCGTCTCGAACACGGCTGGCCGACGGCCTGAAAGTCATTGCGGAAGGCTTCCGGAATGCCGGGGCGGAACCTGTTGCGGGCGGAAATCGCGGCGGACAGCGTCGTTGAACGAATTTCGGTTGCGGCACGGTCAGTTCCGTGCCGGACAAGGAGCGAGACCCATGTTGCGGAACTCACGGACCAGGCGATACGGCCGCCCCTTGCTATGGCTGATCTCCGCGGGCATCGCGTACGATCGCTCGCCTTTGTCGATCGCACCCGTCGCTGCGGCCCAGCAGGTTGCGCCGGTAACCGCATCCGGATCCGCTTCCTGGATGGACGCGCTGAAGGATACGGCTCGCACCGGTCGGCCGACGCTCGTCGTCGTCACATCCGGGGCGCTGCAATCGAGCGTCGACTGGTGCGATCAGGTTCGATCGAGACTCGCCGCTCACTTTGGCGAAAGCCTCAATATCGCCGAGCTGCGTGCCGAGGCCGACCCGCGGCGGGTGCGGTCGCTGAACGTGAAGTCCATCCCGACGGTGCTCGTCTACCGCAACGACGGCAAAGGCGGGCTGACGCTCGGCGGCTATCGGGAAGGAGCCAGCTCAGAAACCGACCTGTGCGACCTTCTGGAACGTCACGCCGGGCTCAATGGACGCTCGCTGGCTGATCAGGCGGCTACCCCTGGCGCTCGACGCACGATCCGAGTCCAGAGGGCTTCCGTCACGACCGGAACTGCTCCGACGCATACCGCTCAGCAGCAACAGCAGCCCCCGCAAGCGACGCAGGACGCCCAGGTCGCCGCGACGACGCACCAGTACGCCCAATCCTCGGCACAATCCAGCCCTCAGAATTACGCTTACGATACGCCGAACAAGCAAATGCCGCCGGCACCCGTGAAAACGCCGCCGAACGCGCCTGCACCACCCCCCACGACCTATCAGGCACCGCCGCCACAACAACAGCCTGTCTATGCCGCACCGCCTGCTCAGACGGCCCAGCCCGTTTATGCTTACGTCCCTCAGCAGCCTGTCTATGCCGCACCGCCCAGCGCGGCTCCCGTGATGGTGTCGCCTCCCGCCGGACAGGTCGTCGTGCAGCCGGCGCCGCTCAACGTGACGGTCGCACCCTCGCCGCCGCCCCAGGTCACTTACATGGCACCCGCCATGGCCCCTGTGCCCATGATGGCGCCTGCTCCCATGATGGCCCCTGCTCCTAACGCGTTCACGGCCGCGCCGCCGATGCAACCTGCCATGGGGCCCCCGGCCGCGCCCGAGCCTGCTTATGGCGCACCGCAACCCGCCTACGGCGCGGGACCGCAGCCTGGCTATGCGGCTGGTCCGGCGATGGGCTACGGAGCTCAGCCCGCGGCAGGCCTCGGGTCCATGGCCATGGGCATGATGCTGACGAATCCGAACATTCTGGATCGAATGCTGGGCGGAATCGGCCGTCTGCTGGCCGAGCGGAGCTATCCGCGCATCCGCATGAATCCGGAATCACCAAGCTTGTTCGCCGCACCGGCCGGCATGGGGGGCTTCGTGGGAATCAACCCCGCCATGGCCATGGCGCCTTCGACTTCGAACCCGCTGCAAACCTATATGGCGGTGCCCAATGGCGGCGGCGGCGGAGGTGGCGGCGACGCCACGGAAGCGTATCTGAAGGCCTACATCGCCCTCTGCAAAGAAAAAGGCATTACGCCGAACCTGCCAGGCTGGGAGCCCCCTGCTCCGCCCCCGCCGACGGGCCCTGTGCCTTCGCCCCAGGGAGCGCCGGAAAAGAAGCGTGGCTGGTTATTCCACTGATGTGAAACGGATCGAACGCAAGTGGCGATGAAGAATCGTCATCGCCGCTTGCGACCGGATGGCGATCCGTGACTCAGGGCTTCGTCGCCTGTTCTGGCTGAGCCGGCGGTGGCTCGGCGGCCTTGGGAGCGTCAGCAGGTGCTGGTTCGGCAGGCTTTGGTTCGGCAGGCGCTTTGGGGGCCGTGGGGATGCTTAGCTCGATGGTTTTGAGCATTTCCTCGATCATGTCCCGAAATGGAGCCGGCTGCGGGCTGAAAGTCACCGATTCGGCGACGATGGTCGTATTCTGCGGGAACTGAATCACATAGGCATCGAACTGGCTGCGCTGCTTGTTGCCCGTGTCGGTGGCCTGTAAGGCCGCTTCCACGCGATAGACGCGACGATCGCCCCAGTCGTCCTTCAGGTAGTTTTCGGAAACGGCGAAAATTTCGAAACCTTCGGCCGTCCACTCCTTTTCCAGATCTTTGCGCAAACCTTCCGGCTTGATGTCAGCGCCGTCGAGGTCGACCCGCACGAATTCCTGAAAGCCGGACGTCGATGCGAAGGTGATCGAATCCTCTTCTTCCTTGATCGGACGCAAGACCGGCGGGTGCTTGACCTTGAAGCGATTCGAAGAATCCGTGAACACAAGCCAGCTGTTTTCCTTCGTCGCCGTGGGGACGGCGCTCGGCAATTCGATCGGTTCCTGACGGCCAGCGAGTTGCCGCTCGAAAACGAGTTGGCGATCGAAAACCTGCTTCAGGCGGCCTTGCGCTCCGGGCAGGTCCGAGATTTCCACCTGAGCGAGGCTGAGTTTCCGGATGCCGCCCTGAGCGGAAAGCACAGTGCCGCCGTCTCGATTCACACCTCCGGTGGAACTCTCGACTGTCGCCGACTTCGTGCCGAATTCGAATTGATATTGCAAATTCAGCGAGCAAGTTCCCATATCGCTGACGACCTGGCCGGAAATCGCCACCAGGGCCGACATCAGGGTTTCGTCCTGAGCGCTCGGCTGCACCGATTTGAGCGTGCCGGTGAGAGACGACGAACTGACTTTGCCACGCCCGATCAGCACGCGGGCCGCCGTACGGCTCAAGGGCCAGCTGTCGCCCAGCCGAAGAGGGGCTGTCGGCAGCAGTTCCGAATCCGTCATGACGGAGGGCACGGAGGTCGCGATATTGTATTCGAAATCGGTGATCTGCCGGTCCGTCACCAGAGACATGATGTTTTCGCCCTCCTGAGCCCGCATCGCGAAGATCGTCAGCCCCTCCAGAGGCTTGTTCTTCTCCAATTCGATGCCCTGAGGCGCGGGATCCAGGCGGAAGGTTTCGAAGCGCCGTACGACGGCATCTACCCGGCCGCCCTGACCGAGAATCGCGGGACGTTCCGAATAGATCAACTGCCGTGTCCGTTCGGACTTGATCGGCGCGCCTTTGGGCGAATCGACCGTCATCACCAGCGTTTCGCGAAAAGCGCTGCGGGATTGGGCGATTTCGCCCGGAATCGGCTCGACGTTCTTGATCGAAAAGACCTCGCGAAACCGATAGCGGGTCGATACGTCCTTGATCGCCTCGTCCACAGTCGTTTCGCCGCCAGGGGCAGGGTTCTGCGCCGTGACCGACCGTGGCGACAGAGTGCCCCAGAGGATCAATCCCAGAACAGGCAGAAAAGTCAGCAGATGTCGTCCGTCTTGTCCGCCGCGTCGCATGGCGCAGACCCTCTTGGCTCATCGAGTTCCGTTCGCGGCCAGGTGCCCCGCCGAACTGTCTCGGCAGATCCGCCAAAGCCGATTCGCTACCACCACGCTAACAAGTTTTCGCGCTGGACTCCACTGCCCTTGAGTTGCTCAAGGTTTCGAGTCTTCTTTTTTTGCCGCTCGATCCGACCAGCGAAGAGATTCCGCCAGCAAAAGCCCGGGCTTGCCGCTGCCCAGAGTCTCCGCCAGAGTCGTCGTGATCGTGGCCACGAATTGATCGCCCTGCGGCGAGGCCAGCAAATAATAATACCAGACTACCGGCAATTCCTGAATGATCCCCTCGATCGCCAGCTTGAAGCCGTATCCCTGTCCGTCCTGCCGTTGCAATTCCCCTTTGCCGAAAACCTTGCGGAATTGCTTGCCGAGAGCTTCCTGCACGTCCTGCTCGAATTGCTCGGGGTCCTGGTGCCGCCCCGGGGCTACCATCGGCGCTTTTTTGAGGTTGCACTGGGCGATTACGGCACCGCCTCGATCGACCCGTTTGAGCACCGATTCCTCCGTGTCCGACCACGTCACATGCCAGTCCCTGTCGTGTTCCAGACGAATCGAGCCGGTCGGATCGAACCACTCCAGCATCGACGACTGCGGCGTCGCAGCGACCGGCCAGCTCGCAAGGTCGCCCGCGATCTCGGCCGCAGGTTCCGCCGCGACCTGCCGGCGCACTTCCAGGTCGCTCGTGATCTCCAGCCCCGCTTCGACCGAGCCAGGCCGGCGGCTTTCCTCGCGATCCAGCTTCAAATAAGTGACCAGGCCGGCTTCGCGGTCGAATGTCAATTCGCCCCGAATCTTCATGATCCCTTCGGCGCCGAGCACCGCGCCCCGAACTTCGCCGGAAATCGCGATTCTGACCGACTTTTCGGTCAAATCCTGAACTTTGCCGTCAAGCGAGTTGACCGCGATGGCGTCGTAAAGCGAGAGGGATTTCGCCGCGATCCTGTCCAGCCGGTAGGTATCGCCCTGCTCCACGTCGGTTTTCGGCAGAAGAGTCCAAAGGCTCGCCGCATCGCCCGGCGTCGTCAGCGCCTCAAGCTCGGCCCTGGTCAGCGGTCCGTCGACGCAAACGGTCCGGAAGGATTCGTTTTCGATGTCCACGAGCATGCGTTTTCGCTGCGGCCTCAGGGCCGTTTTCGTGGGCCTCAGCTCGCCGCCGATTTCGCTCTCCGCGGTCGATACCAGCCTCAGGCTCGTCAACCCGTTCGTCGCGGAACCGCCGGCGGAATCTCCCACACGCCATCGATCCTGAACCGCCATTTTCGTCTTCGCGACGACTTTCAGCGATTCGGGCTTGATCGAATCCGCTTTTTTTCCGGATTTCGCCGTGTCCACGGGCGGGTCCAGAAAAAAAGTTCCCTCCGCATGCATTGCATGCGTGGATGCGATCACTCGCCTTGGATCGACCCTTTCGCGAAGCGTCACTTTCTGTGCGCCATGCATTTCGGACGCGGCGATCGAAAGCGTCGTCGTCAGGAAGAAAAATCGAATCGCAGGGGAATCGAATCGCCACAGTCGCATCGTTCATAACTCCTTGATTGTGCAAGGATTGTCGTCGAACTGCGACGATCCTCCGGGAAATCCCGTGATGATTCCGGACACTTCCTGTGACCCAAAAGCCCGTTCGCTACGTATATCTAGTGGGTGAGAAATGGCAAGTCCGAAAATGAAAGGAAATCCGGAAGTGATCGAATGGCGGATCGACTTCACACGAATAGAAAGTGGGAACGAGGGCATCCAGGTATTTCCCGGATTCCTGTCGCGGCCAGCTTTTCTTTTCCGACGTGAGAATGGTCGTCACGAGGGAACGAATTGTCGATCGTGAGCGTATCTAGCGGTGCGAGGCAAGCGGATCCGGAATTCGGCGTCGTCAGGATGCAATTCCGGTTCGGTCATTCGGCTGGTGAAGGGAGCGGGTCCATGGTGCGTTCTACGGCAAGTCCTGCGGTTCGGTCGAAAAGCGAGGCCCACGAGATGGCCGAGCCACTGAAGCTCCTGCGTGACCAGATGATCCGGTACACGCCGAAGGACAAGCGCCTCATGCAGATCGATCGCGCCGAAGCCCTGATGGGCGAGCTGGACGCCGAATCGACCTATCCCTTCGATTTTGTCCATTTTCGCGTCACGGGCGTCAGGCCGCACGAGGCCAGCGGTACGTCGATGAAGGGCGGCCTGTGGATTCAGGATCTGGCCCAGTTCGTCGAAGAACTCGCGGAACGTACCCCCATGGACGCGAGCCAGACGGACCAGAAGATCTGGTCGCCCGAAGAGCTCGCAGAACGCTTCGGAGTCTCCGTCCGCACGATCAATCGCTGGCGTTCGCGTGGCCTGGTCGCCCGCCGGTTTTCGATCGACGGCAAAATCCGACTGGGCTTCCTGAGTTCGAGCGTCACGAATTTCGAGACGCGAAACACCGAATTGATCCGCCGGGGCAGCCAGTTCCGGAATCTCGACGACCAGGAAAGGGAAAAGATCTTCGAGCAGGTGCGTGAGGCTCTGGACAAAGACCCCGTACAGAACATGATGCAGATCGCGCGGAGAATTGCCATGACCATGTCCCGATCGCCCGAAACGGTCCGAACCCTGATCAAGGATCATGACCGCGATCACCCGGAACGTGCCCTGTTCCCAGACCTGACGGGCCCCATGACGGACGCCGCCAAGGCCCAGATCCAGGCGCTGCACTCCCGTGGCGTCAACGTGGCCGCCCTGGCACGCCAGTTCCGCCGGAGCCGGCAGAGCATTCACCGTGTACTCGTGGAAATGAGGGCCATCGATTTGCTCAAGACGCCGATCGACTTCATCGACAATCCGGAATTCGCCCGCAACGGCGTCGCAGCCGAATTCACGGCCGAAATGCCAGAAGCCGAATCGCAGACCAAGCGGGCCCGCGCACCCAAGGACCTCCCGCCCTATCTGGCGAGCCTCTACGAAGTGCCGCTCCTGTCCAAAGTTCAGGAACAACACCTGTTCCGGAAGATGAACTTCCTCAAGTGGCAGGCCGCCCAGCTGCGCACCCGAGTCGCCGCCGATCCGGGCCGCGCCCGGTCCAGCGATCTCGATACGATCGAACGGCTCCAGGAAGAAGCCCTGATGGTCAAAAACCAGATCATCCGTGCCAACCTGCGCCTCGTCGTGTCGATCGCCAAACGTCACGTGCTCGGCTCGGTGAACTTCTTCGAACTCATCTCCGACGGCAACATGTCCCTCATGAGGGCCGTGGAAAAGTTCGATTACTCCCGCGGCAACAAGTTCAGCACCTACGCCTCCTGGGCCATCGTGAAGAACTTCGCCCGCTCGATCCCCGAAGAGAACAACCACCGCGACCGGTTCGTCACCGGCCATGAGGAAATGTTCGAAGCCGCCGCCGATAACCGTACCGACGAACAGGAACTGGAAACCGCCCAGAAAAACTTGCGGCAAACCGTACAGGGACTCCTTGGCCAGCTCGACCCTCGTGAGCGACTGATCATCGAAAGCCGGTTCGGCCTCGGCGGGAACGAGGAGTGCACGCTGGAGAACCTCGGCCGGCAACTCGGAATCACCAAGGAACGGGTTCGTCAGATCGAAGCGAGAGCCCAGGAAAAAATTCGTCGGATCGCGGCCCTCGAGAAGATCGAACTGCCTAGCTGATCAGGTGTTGTGGTGAACCAGGCGCGTCCGCGCCGTCCCGCCTTCCCCCAGGGAGGCGGAATTTTTTTTGGGAGAAGACGGTTGCAACTGCCGATGGTATCGGATACGATCTTGAGTCCTAAGCCGTTCGAAGCTGGCGTAGCTCAGTTGGTAGAGCAACGGTTTTGTAAACCGTAGGTCGTGAGTTCGAGTCTCACCGCCAGCTCTTCGCGAGAGACGCGAGACGATCGAGACGGGTGGATACCCAAGTGGCTAAAGGGGCCAGACTGTAAATCTGGTGGCACTGCCTTCGCAGGTTCGAATCCTGCTCCACCCATTGGCTCAGTGGCCGAAGGGTCATCCGGGCCGAATGGCGGGTGTAGCTCAATGGTAGAGCACCTGCCTTCCAAGCAGGACACGTGGGTTCGATTCCCATCACCCGCTTCACGTATGAATGAGACGATCGAAAACAGGAGAGTACGGCTTTCAGAATCGCTCGTCAGAATACATGCGTGAGAGAATTGGCTGCCGTGGCTCAGCTGGTAGAGCGCGTCCTTGGTAAGGACGAGGTCCCGGGTTCGATCCCCGGCGGCAGCTTTCTTGGTTACATGTGTCAACCGAGGTACGGGGTGCGGGGCATGACGGTCATGTCTCGCCCGTGAGATGATCGCGAGACGGACATCCGCCCCGAACCCGGTGGCATGTTTCGTTCGCAAGCGGAATTCAAGCGACGGGAGCTGGTAATGGGTAAGGAAACTTACGTCAAGACGAAGCCGCACGTCAACGTGGGAACCATCGGTCACATTGACCACGGCAAGACCACTTTGACCGCCGCCTTGTTGTCGGTTCTCGCCGTACAACCGTGGGCGGGTGCGACGAAGAAGAAAGATTACGCCGACATCGCCAAGGGCGGTACGGTTCGGGATGCCACCAAGACGGTCACCATCGCCGTTTCGCACGTCGAATACGAGTCGGAAAAGCGGCACTACGCCCACATCGACTGTCCGGGCCACGCGGACTACATCAAGAACATGATCACCGGTGCCGCCCAGATGGACGGCGCGATCCTGGTGGTGTCCGCCGCTGACGGCCCGATGCCGCAGACGCGGGAACACATCCTCCTGGCCCGTCAGGTCGGCGTGCCGGCCCTGGTCGTGTTCCTCAACAAGATCGACCTCGTCGACGACCCCGAACTGCTCGAACTGGTCGAAATGGAGCTCCGCGAGCTTCTGACCAAGTACAAGTTCCCGGGCGACGACATTCCGATCACCCGCGGCTGTGCTCGTCCCGCATACGACAATCCTTCGGATCCGGAAAAGGCCAAGTGCATTCTGGATCTGGTCAAGACGATGGATGACTACATCCCTGAGCCGATCCGCGACAAGGACAAGCCGTTCCTGATGCCGGTCGAAGACGTCTTTTCGATCATGGGTCGCGGTACCGTGGGTACGGGCAAGATCGATCGTGGTATCGTGAAAGTCGGCGATACGGTCGAAATCATCGGTTTCGACCGGAACAAGACGACGACCGTCACCGGCGTCGAAATGTTCCAGAAGACCCTCGATCTCGGCGAAGCCGGCGACAACGTCGGTATCCTCCTCCGGGGCGTCGCCAAGACCGACCTCGAACGGGGTCAGGTTATCTGCAAGCCCGGCTCGATCACGCCTCACACCAAGTTCGAGGCCGAAGTTTACGTCCTCAGCAAGGAAGAAGGCGGCCGCCATACGCCGTTCTTCAAGAACTACCGGCCTCAGTTCTACTTCCGGACCACGGACGTGACCGGATCGGTTCTGAGCCTGCACAACCCGGACGACGGCGGCGAAGCCCAGATGTGCATGCCGGGCGACAACATCAAGATGGTCGTCGAGCTGATCACGCCGATCGCGATGGAAGAGAATCTTCGCTTCGCCATCCGTGAAGGCGGTCGTACCGTCGGTGCCGGCGTCGTGACCAAGATTCTCGCCTGACGAACCTGGCGACTTCGGAATTTCGCGGGAGTCACCCGAGTGACTCCCGCGATGTCCTTCAATCTGAGCGGAACGCATTGCGATGAGAGAGTACGTCTGGCTGGAATGCACTGAGACTGGCGATCGCAACTACCGTGTCCAGAAAGAGACACGTGGCGCTGGTCGGCTCGAGCTGAAAAAATATTGCCCGAGGCTTCGCAAACACACCTTGCACAAAGAGTCCCGGAAGAAGTAAACTGATCGATCCGGTGGCATTCCCGGATCACCGATCTTACGAGCGTAGCTCAACTGGCAGAGCACCGGTCTCCAAAACCGGGGGTTGGGGGTTCGATTCCCTCCGCTCGTGTTTCGTCCTGGATTTCGAACTGTACGTCCCTTGCGGGCTGTCGAGGTGGTATATGGCGAAGGTCGACAAGAAACAGGTCTCGGATCGTGGTTCGCGAGCCGGTGATTCGGCGGCGAAGTCCGCGTCCTCGAGTCCGCAGAAGTCGGCCTCGTCGAATTCGATACGCAAGACGGCGACGCGGTTTTTCGGCAATTTCCTCTCGTCGGAGCGGTACAAGCCCAATCAGGGTTTCATCGCTCGCGTCGCGACGGCCGCGGGTCTGGGCCTCATTTTCCTGGCCGGTCTCTGGCGTCTTTCGGAATCGCTGGCCGTGGTCACGGTCCCGTCCTGGGTCAGCCAGCCTTACTCGCGCATCGGCATTCCTTTCGTTCTGGCCGCGATCGCGGGTTGGTTCGTTTTCCGTCTCGTGAATCAGGAGGACTTCGCCGAGTTCCTGATCGCGACCGAATCCGAGATGAACAAGGTGTCCTGGACGACCTGGAGCGATCTCAAGCGTGCGACGAGCGTGGTCCTCGTGACGGTCGTGCTCATGACCACCTATCTGTGGCTTGTCGATCAGGTGTGGTCCACGGTTCTGACGTGGATCGGGGTCATCCGTATCTGACACCTTCGAGTATCGCGGTTTCCCATCTCCATTCGATCACGATTCGACGAGCCATGCTGAAGATACCTGACCTTCCGTCCGCGACAGACGAATCCGAATCTCCGAATCATGAATGGTTCGTTCTGAAGGTTCAGAGCGGGCGGGAAGATACGATTCGTGATGCGATCGCACGCCGGGTCAAGATCGAAGGTCTTGACCGGTATTTCGAACAGATCGTCGTCCCGACCGAGAAGTCGACCGAAGTTCGCAACAATCGCAAGAGGGTCATCGAGCGGAAGAGTTATCCCGGTTACGTGATGATTCACATGGAGCTCAACGAGAAAACCTGGTTTCTCGTTCGCGAGACTCCCGGGGTCGGTGATTTCATCGGTCCTCACGGCTCTCCGTCCCGCATGAGCGAGACCGAGGTCCAGCAGATGCTCGGACAGGTCGTGCCGGTCAAGGAAGAAGAAACCGCCAAGGTCCGGATCGACCTTGAGCGTGGCGATCGCGTCAAGATCAAGGACGGCCCGTTCGAAAACTTCGAAGGGTCCGTCGAAGAGATCATCGAAGGTCGGGGCGCGGTCAAGGTGATGCTCATCATCTTCAACCGGCCGACACCCGTTGACCTCGAGTATTGGCAGGTGGAAAAACTCTGACGGACGTTCGGGCTCAAGCGTCCCGGTTCCGGTCCCGTCAGGGCTGTCCGATTCCCGTTCCCTTTTTGAGGCTCTCATGGCGAAGGTCGTCACAGCGAAGGTCAAGTTGCAGTGTCCTGGCGGTTCCGCCACACCGGCTCCGCCGGTCGGTCCGGCACTGGGTCAGCATGGCGTGAACATCGGTCAGTTCGTCATGCAGTTCAACGACCGCACCAAGGAGATGAAGGGGACGATCATCCCTGTCGAAATCACGGTCTATTCCGACCGGTCTTTCGAATTCATCACGAAGAGCCCCCCTGCCGCAGTGCTGCTGAAGCAGAGTGCCGGGATCGCTTCCGGTTCTGCTATCCCGAACAAGGTAAAGGTCGCCACGGTGACCATGGATCAGGTTCGGAAGATCGCGGAGACGAAGTTCGCTGACCTGAACGCACGCGATCTTGACCATGCCTGCCGCATTATCGCCGGCACGGCGCGGAGCATGGGTATCGACGTCAAGGTCTGAACCTTCGGCGTTTCGCACAATTCGATGACGACGACGTTTTCGCCACCGCCCGGTACGTCGTCGTGGACTCATAGGCGGGAGCTCTCCTGGATAGAAAAGGAGCGCGTTACTTGCCCAAGCACTCGAAACGCTACAACACTCTGTTGTCGCGGGTCAATCTGGGGGATCCTGTCCCTCTGGCCGAAGCGGTGCGCCAGCTGAAGACCTTCAATTCGACCAAGTTCGATCAGACCGTGGAAGTTTCGACCAATCTCGGCATCGATCCCAAGCAAAGCGATCAGAACGTTCGCGGCGCTGTGGCATTGCCTAACGGGATCGGCAAGACCGTTCGTGTCGCTGTTTTCGCCCAGGGCGAGAACGCCGAGAAGGCACGTGCCGCGGGGGCTGACATCGTCGGAGCCGACGATCTGGCCAAACAGATCAAAGATGGCGTAATGAATTTCGACGTCGCACTTGCGACGCCGGACATGATGGGTCTGGTCGGTCCGCTCGGTCGCGTTCTCGGTCCGCGGGGGCTTATGCCTTCGCCCCGATCCGGAACCGTGACGACAGACATCTCTTCTGCCGTGCGTGAATTCAAGGCTGGCAAAATCGAGTTTCGAAACGACAAGGGCGGGAATGTGGCCGCACCTGTCGGGAAGCTGAGCTTCAGCGATGAGAATCTCGTCGAAAACATCCTTGCGTTCCTGACCTATCTCCGTGGCTTGAAGCCGGCGGCCTCCAAAGGGGCCTTCGTGCGGTCCGTGACCATCTCGGCGACGATGAGTCCCGGGATCCGGGTCCAGGCCTGAGCCGCTTGACCGTTTCGGAGACAGGAGCTTAGCACAGGCATGAGTCGATACGTCAAAGAATTGATGATGGGTCAGCTCCGCCAGGATTTCGGTGACGCTCGCAGCGTCCTGATCCTGGATATGAAGGGGCTTGACGCACAGTCCGAATTCCAGTTTCGCCGCGATCTCCGCAAGAAATCGATTCGCGTCCGGACGCTCAAGAACAACCTGGCCGGTAAGGTGCTGGGCGAGCTTGGTCTTCCCGGTCTCGACAAGTTTCTCAGCGGTCCGAGCGTCGCGGTCTGGGGTGGGGATGGCGTGGCCGAACTGGCCAAGGAAATCAGCCAGCAGCTCAAGAAGCTCAAGAAGCCTGAAATCAAGGGTGGCGTCGTCGACGGCACCGTGGTCTCGGCCGACAGCGTCGAGAGTCTGACCAAACTGCCGTCTCGCGAGGCGTTGATCGCCCGCGTCGTCAGTCTGGCCATCGCACCGGCCCAACGGGTCGTCAGTCTGGCCAACGCACCGGCCAGTCAGATCGCGTCGCAGCTTCAGACGCTCGCCGAAGGGCCAGCCGTCGAAAGCTGAGCGGCGTGGCCGCACCCCCGTCACTCTTCAGGATTTTCGTTCACGTACACGTTCGTGAGTCATCCGGATCGATCTGCGGATCCTGCCCGAATGACTCAATCATCGAAAGGAACTGTTCCTCCAATGGCAACCGCCGAAACCGCTTTCGCCGACAACATCAAAACGCTCGGTGACTCGATCGTCAAGCTGACCGTTCTCGAAGCCAAGGCTCTGGGTGATTACCTCGAGACCGTGCACGGCATCAAGGCCGCCGCCGCCGCTGTCGTCGCCGGCCCTGCCGTCGCCGCTGAAGCTGCCCCGGCCGCCGAAGCGCAAACCGAATTCGAGGTCATCCTCGACGCCTTCGGTGCGAAGAAGCTGGAAGTCATCAAAGTTGTCCGTGCCATCACGGGCCTCGGCCTCGCCGATGCCAAGGGACTGGTCGAAGCCGCTCCGAAGAGCGTCAAGGCCGGCATTCCCAAGGAAGAAGCCGACAAGATCAAGAAAGATCTGGAAGAAGCTGGCGCTACCGTCAAGATCAAGTGACGTACGTCTGGCCGACGTATGCGTCGAAATGCTCGGGGATGGCGAATCGTTTACGATTCGCCATCCTGCGAGTCATTTTCGTCTCCGTACGTTCGCCGTTCTCCGGCTCTTTCCGTCGCGGGATTCCCGCTCGTTCGCGAATCTCCGTTCGTACACCTGACCTGTTGCGCGTCTGAGTACCTGATCTCTCACCGCCTCCTGCTTCCGATTCCCACGAGGAGTTCCACAGGCGATGTCCAGCACCGTCCGACACAAATCTTCCGCTCGTCGCATTATTCCTCAAAAAGTACGCAATTTCGGACGGATCAAAGACGATTTCCCGATCCCCGACCTGACCAAGATTCAGACCGCCTCCTACGCACGTTTTCTGCAGGCGGACGTTCCTCCAGAAAAACGTGAGGACTTCGGCCTTGAGTCCGTTCTGCGCGAAATCTTCCCGATCGAGAATCACGACAAGACGATTCGCCTGGAATACATCCGGTACGAGCTGGGCAAGGCCCGCTACGACCAGGACGAATGCCGCCAGTTGCGGCTGACTTTCGGGCGGCCGCTCAATGTCTGGCTTCGTCTGTACAAGGGCGACACCCCCACCGAACAATCGGTCTATCTGGGTGAGCTGCCGATCATGATCGGCGGCGGCGAGTTCATCATCAACGGTGCCGAACGGGTCGTCGTTTCGCAATTGCACCGCAGCCCGGGCGTCGATTTCGTCGAGGAGACTGAGATCGGCGACAAGAAGATCCATGCCTGCCGGATCATTCCGGAGCGTGGCAGCTGGGTCGAACTTCAGGTCACGAAGAAAGACTCGCTGGGCGTTCGCATCGACCAGTCGGGCAAGTTCTCGTCGATCACGCTGCTGCGGGCCCTCGACCCGAAATACACGGATGACGAGGCCATCCTCGAAGAGTTCTACGAAACCGAAATGGTGAAGCTCGGAAGCGCAACCGCCGCCGAGAAGCTCGTGAACAAGGTCGCCTGCGGCGACATCATCAATCCGGACGATGGCGAGGTTCTTTACGAATCCGGCCAGCGGATCAACGAGACCGCCGCGAAAATTCTGGCCGAATCGCCGAATCTTGGCTCGATCAAGGTGCTCAAGGACGTCAAGGACGAGCTGATCCTGCGTTCGATTCAGGAAGACGCGACATCCGACCACCAGAGCGCGCTTTTGCGAATCTACCAGCGGCTTCGTCCCGGTAATCCGCCGCAACTCGAAAAAGCCCGTGACCTTTTCGCCGAGAAGTTCTACGACGCCAACCGGTATCGTCTCGGTCGCGTCGGCCGGTTCCGGATCAATCGCAAGTTCGATCAGGGCGTGCCCGACGACAAGATGACGTTCGACGTGCTCGATTACGTCAACTCGATCAAGTACATCCTTGATCTTCGTCGTGGCAAGGGGCAGCGGGACGACATCGACCACCTGGGCAACCGCCGGTTGCGGACGATCGACGAACTGGCCGCCGAAGAGCTGCGGAAGGGCTTCCTCAAGCTCCGCCGCACGGTTCAGGAGCGGATGAATCACAAGGACGTGGCCGATCTCGAGCCAAGGACTCTGATCAATCAGAAGTCGATCGGCGCGGCGATCGACTATTTCTTCGGCCGTGGCGAACTTTCGCAGGTCGTCGACCAGACGAACCCGCTCGCCCAGTTGACGCACGAACGGCGTCTTTCGGCGCTCGGTCCTGGCGGTCTGAACCGGAAACGTGCGGGATTCGAAGTCCGTGACGTGCACATTTCGCACTACGGCCGGATTTGCCCGATCGAAACTCCGGAAGGAACGAACATCGGTCTGATCTCGAGTCTCGCGATTTACGGCGGCGTCGACGAATACGGCTTCCTCGTCGCACCTTACCGCCGAGTGATCGACGGACGGCTTTCCGAAGAAGTGCGCTGGATGCGGGCCGACGAAGAGAGCAAGGTCTTCCTTGCCCCCGCCGATACGCCGGTCGACGCTGACGGCAAGCTGAAGAACCCGGTTCTGGCCCGGTTCGAGGGCGACTTCCGTTACGTTCTGCCTGAGGAAGTGGAATTCACCGACATTTCGCCAAAGCAGATGGTCGGGATCTCGGCCGGTCTGATTCCGTTCCTGGAGCACGACGACGCCAACCGGGCCCTGATGGGTTCGAACATGCAGCGTCAGGCCGTGCCGCTCCTCATCGCCGAACCGCCTGTCGTGGCGACGGGTATGGAGCACGCGGTCGCCCGCAATTCGGGGATGCTGATCAAGGCGGAAGGTGACGGCACGGTCACCTACGTCGACTCGACGCGGATCGTGGTCGATTATGTGGACGGTCAGCCGACGGTCTACAACCTGCGCAAGTACGTCGGCCTGAACGAGCAGACGTGTCTGAATCAGAAGCCGATCGTCGAAGTGGGCCAGAAAGTCAAACAAGGCGAGATCATCGCCGACGGTGCCAGTACGTTCCGGGGCCAGCTGGCTCTGGGTCGTAACGTGCTCGTCGCCTTCATGGCATGGGACGGCTACAACTTCGAGGATGCGATCATCATCAGCGAGAAGCTGGTGAAGCAGGACGTCTACACCTCGATCCACATCGAGGAATTCGAAGTCGAAATCAAGGAAACGAAGCTCGGCCGCGAAGAGTTCACTCGCGACATTCCGAACGTTTCCGAGAAGATGCTGCGGAACCTGGACGAGAACGGTGTCGTCCGGGTCGGGACGTACGTCAAGACGGGCGACATTCTGGTCGGCAAGGTTTCGCCGAAGTCGAAGAGCGAATTGACGCCTGAAGAGAAGTTGCTGCACGCGATCTTCGGCCGCGCCGGTGAAGACGTGAAGAACGACTCGCTGGAAGTGCCCTCGGGCGTGGAAGGCATCGTCATCAACACGCAGCGGTTCTCGCGGAAGATGAGTCTTCCTGAAGAGGAACGCAAGGAACTTGAGCGGGAGATCAAGAACGCCGAGGGTGAGGAAGACACCCGGATCGCGGGCGAATACCGCCAGATGATCCGCAAGCTCGAGCAGGTGTTCGACGGCCCCGTCGCTCGTAAGGGCAAGACGTTCGGCAAGGACAAGGACTCGAAGATCCTGGTCGACGAGGCCCGTGCGTTCAAGCTCGAGGATCTCGAACTTCGCACGCCCGAGATTCGTGAGCAGGCCGAAAAGATCGTCCGCGAGTACCGCCCGCGGATCGAAAACCTGATGCAGGAAAAGGAACGCCGCATCAGCAGCATGAAGCGGGGCGACGAGCTGCCCGCCGGCGTTCTGCAGATGGTGAAGGTATATGTCGCCACCAAGCGGGTCATTTCCGTCGGCGACAAGATGGCGGGCCGTCACGGCAACAAGGGCGTGATCTCGAAGATCCTGCCCGAGGAAGACATGCCGTTCCTCGAGGACGGCACCTCGGTCGAGATTCTGCTGAATCCGCTGGGCGTGCCGAGCCGGATGAACGTCGGCCAGATTCTGGAGACGCACCTGGGCTGGGCGGCCGTGAAGCAAGGCTTCCAGGCGGTCTGCCCCGTGTTCGACGGTGCCAGCGAGGACGTCATCCGCAAGAGTCTCGTCGACGCCGGATTGCCCGAAAACGGCAAGGCCCGGCTGTTCGATGGCCGGACGGGCGAACCGTTCGACCAGCGCGTGACCGTCGGCTACATCTACATGCTGAAGCTGCACCACCTGGTGGACGACAAGATCCACGCCCGGGCGACCGGTCCTTACTCGCTGATCACTCAGCAGCCTCTGGGCGGCAAGGCTCGCTTCGGCGGCCAGCGGTTCGGGGAGATGGAAGTGTGGGCTCTGGAAGCGTACGGCGCGGCCTACATTCTTCAGGAACTGCTGACGGTCAAGAGCGACGACGTCGAAGGCCGGACGAAGATTTACGAGTCGATGGTCAAGGGCGAGAACACGCTCGAGGCCGGAACTCCGGCCAGTTTCGACGTGCTCACCAACGAGATCTGCGGCCTTGGCCTGCACATGCAGCTGATCAAGAAGCGGATCTGAGCGGTCCGCCTGGCGGCCCGCCTGCGGGCGGGCCGCGATCTCCCCTGATCATGCCCCTTGACAATTCACGACCGATCGGTTATGTGTGTGGTTTGCGGAATCCGAGGTGGCTCTTGCCCTGCCGGCCTACCGCTTATCACTCCCGGAGTTGCGACGAATGATCCGAATCCCTGGCGGGTTGTGGTTCCGTCAATCCCAGACCATCGGCGAACCAGGATCGCGTCCCATTCGGTCTAAACGCTGACGACATCGCGCATGTTCGAAATCCGAACCGATCCGTCGAAACGTACCCAGCATATACATCGCGAAATAGCGTCCTCACCCCCTCTGAAGGAGTGTGTTCTGTGAGCATGGGCGAAAGTGCCTACGATCGTGTCAACGATTACGGTGCCGTGAAGGTGAGCCTGGCCAGCCCTTCCGACATCCGCAGCCGTTCCTTCGGCGAGGTGAAGAAGCCGGAAACCATCAATTACCGCACCTACCGTCCCGAAAAGGACGGGCTATTCTGCGAAAAGATTTTCGGGCCTGAGAAGGACTGGGAATGTGCCTGCGGCAAGTTCCGCGGCATGAAGTACAAGGGCATGGTCTGCGACCGCTGCGGCGTGAAAGTGACCCACTCGCGGGTTCGCCGCAAGCGGATGGGCCATATCGAGCTGGCCGCCCCGGTCGTGCACATCTGGTTCTTCAAGGCGACGCCCAGCCGCTTGGGCACGCTTCTGGACATGAAGACCTCCAACCTGGAAAAGGTCATTTATTTCCAGGATTACGTCGTCGTAGATCCCGGCGATACCGACCTGAAAGAACGCCAGATCCTCAGCGAAGACGAGTTCCGCAACGCCCGTTCGAAATACGGCGAAGCGTTCAAGGCCGACATGGGCGCGGAAGCCGTCAAGCAGCTGCTCCTGCGGCTTGACCTGGCCGCCATTTCGAAGCAACTCCGTCAGGAACTCACCGAAACGTCGAGCAAGCAGAAGCTCAAGGACCTGACCAAGCGTCTGAAGGTCGTCGAAGCTCTGCGCGACAGCGAGAACCGGCCCGAGTGGATGGTGCTCGAATGCATCCCCGTGATCCCGCCCGACCTGCGCCCGCTGGTTCTGCTCGATTCCGGCAATTTCGCGACGAGCGACCTGAACGATCTCTACCGCCGGGTCATCAACCGCAACAACCGTCTGAAGAAGCTCGTCGACCTGAACGCGCCTGAAGTCATCATCCGCAACGAAAAGCGGATGCTGCAGCAGGCAGTCGATGCCCTGTTCGACAACAACCGCTGCAAGCGGCCGGTGGTCGGTTCCTCGAACCGGGCTCTGAAGTCGCTGACGGACATGATCAAGGGCAAGCAGGGCCGGTTCCGCGAAAACCTCCTGGGCAAGCGGGTCGATTACTCCGCCCGGTCGGTCATCGTGGTCGGCCCCGAGCTGCGCCTTCACCAGTGCGGTCTGCCCAAGAAGATCGCCCTTGAGCTGTTCCAGCCGTTCATCATCCGCCGGCTGAAAGAGCAGCGCATCGCCGACACGATCAAGTCGGCGAAGAAGATGCTCGAACGGCGCGATCCGGCCGTGTGGGACATCCTCGAAGAGGTCATCAAGAATCACCCGGTCCTTCTGAACCGGGCCCCTACCCTGCACCGGATCGGCATCCAGGCTTTCGAGCCCGTGCTGGTCGAAGGCAACGCCATCCGGATCCACCCGCTGGTGTGCCGGGGCTTCAATGCCGACTTCGACGGCGACCAGATGGCCGTCCACCTGCCCCTCTCCATCGAGGCCCAGGTCGAAGCGATGACGCTGATGATGTCCACCAACAACATCTTCAGCCCCGCCAACGGCAGCCCGATCATCTCGCCGACGCAGGACATCGTGATGGGGTCGTATTACCTCACGGTGCACCGCCCGGGCGACAAGGGCGAAGGCATGGTCTTCGCTTCGCCGCAGGAAGTCTTCCTTGCCTTCAGCCTGCGGAAGATGGACGTGCATGCCAAGATCAAGGTCCGCATCGACCCGACCAAAAAGGTCAAGGGCGAAGGCGAAAAGACCCACAAGTCGGGCAAGCTGCTGGAAACGACGGTCGGCCGCGTCATCTTCAATGACATCCTCGACCGCCGCATGGCGTATTACAACGTCTCGCTGTCGCAGAAGCAGCTTCAGTCGATCATCGCCGACTGCTACCAGCTTCTCGGCCGGGCCGCCACGATCGACCTGCTCGACCGCATGAAGGACCTCGGTTTCCGAGAGTCGACCCGGTCCGGTCTTTCGTTCGCGACCGACGACCTGCGTACGCCTTCGACCAAGGACAAGATCCTGGCCGAGGCCGAAAAGTACGTCAGCACGCTGTATCGCAACTACGAAAACGGGATGATCACCAAGGTCGAGCGTTACAACATGGTCGTGGACGCCTGGACCCAGGCTCGCGACAAGATCACCAACCAGATGATGGAAGAACTCAAGAACGACGTTCGCAACGGCGAAGTCTACCTGAACCCCATCTATCTGATGGCCGATTCCGGCGCCCGGGGCGGCGTCGGGCAGATCACCCAGCTTTCCGGCATGCGGGGTCTGATGGCCAAGCCCAACGGCGACATCATCGAGACGCCGATCAAGGCCAACTTCCGCGAAGGCCTCTCGGTGCTCGAGTATTTCAGCTCGACCCACGGTGCCCGTAAGGGGCTGGCCGATACGGCTCTGAAGACGGCCGACTCGGGTTACCTGACCCGTAAGCTGGCCGACGTCGCCCAGAACGTCGTCGTGACGATGTTCGACTGCGGCACCACCCAGGGCATCACCAAGGGCGCCGTCTATAAGGGCGAGAAGCTCGAAGTGAGCCTCTTCCAGTCGGTGCGCGGACGTGTCAGCCGGGTCAACATTCAGGATCCGATCACCGGCGAGGTGGTCGTCCGCGAGAATGACCTGATCACGATTGACCGGGCCCGCAAGCTCGAAGACATGCAGATCGAAAAGATCCAGGTGCGCAGCCCGATGACGTGCGAAGCGCCCCTGGGTGTCTGCCAGTGCTGCTACGGGATGGACCTGGCCACTGGCCAGCTCGTCGAACAGGGCATGGCCGTCGGGATCATCGCGGCCCAGTCGATCGGCGAGCCGGGCACCCAGCTCACCATGCGTACGTTCCACATCGGTGGCGTCGCCAGCCGCGGGCTTGAGGAAAAGGAACACAAGTCCAAGCGGGAAGCCATCGTCCGCTTCGTCAACATCAACGCCGTCACCATGGCGGACGGCAAGCGTGTCGCCCTGACCCGGAACGGCGAACTGCAGCTGTTCGACGATCACGGCCGGGAAGTCGACAAGTTCGACGTCCCCAACGGCTCCGTCCTTTTCATCGAAGATGGCCAGAAGGTGCCCAAGGGAACCGTCCTGTGCGAATGGGATCCGCACAATACGCCGATCATCTCGGAAGTCGACGGCCTCGTGAAGTTCGAAGACCTCAACGTCGGTGAGACCCTCAAGGTCGAAATCGACGCCTCCGGCAACGAACGCCGCACCGTTATGGAGCACAAGGGCAACTACCACCCGCAGATCATCGTCACCGATGAGACCGGGCACCACCTTGTCTTCTACACCATCACCGAGAAGGCCGAACTGGTCGTGGAAAACGGCCAGCAGATCAAGATCGGCGAAACCCTGGCCAAAACGCCGCGGGAAATGGTCGGTACGCAGGACATCACCGCCGGTCTGCCGCGCTTGACGGAACTCTTCGAAGCCCGTCGTCCGAAGGTGCCGGCCGTGATGGCCGAAATCGACGGTCAGGTCGAACTGCTCGACCAGAAGCGTCGCGGCAAGTGGACGATCAAGGTCAAGAACCCCTCCGGCATCGAGCGCGAACACCTCGTGCCGCACGGCAAGCACTTGCGGGTCCACACGGGCGACTACGTCCGTGCCGGCGATCCACTCGTCGTCGGGCCTCTTGTCCCGCACGACATCCTCCGCATCACGGGTGAAGAAGCCGTTCAGCGATACCTCCTGCGTGAAGTGCAGAACGTCTATCGCGCCCAGTCGGTGACGATCGACGACAAGCACCTCGAAATCATCGTGGCCCAGATGCTCCGCAAGGTGAAGGTCGAAACGGTCGGCGATACGGGCCTCCTGCCCGGCTCGGTGATCGACAAGTTCGAACTCCGCCGCGTGAACGCCGAACTGGCCAACTGCGTCAAGATCAAGGATCCGGGCGACACCGGCTTCGAATCCGAAATCGTCCCCCGAGATCTTCTCGAAGAGGTCAATCAGCGGATCGAGCTGGAAGGCGGCCGCAAGGCCGAGTGGGTCAAGCCCAAGCCGTCCAGCGGTTCCACTCAGCTCCTCGGCATCACCAAGGCCGCTGTCCAGTCGGAATCGTTCATCTCGGCCGCCAGCTTCCAGGAAACCACCAAGGTTCTGACCGAAGCCGCCCTCGCCGGCAAGGTCGACCGCCTGGTCGGTCTCAAGGAAAACGTCATCCTCGGCCACCTCGTTCCGGCTGGCACAGGCTTCAAGATTCACCAGGACGCCCGCGTCGGCATCAACATCGCCGAACCGCAATCGTCCGACGAATCGACTGTCTCCTGACGAGCGTCACCGCCGAATCCGTCGAAAAAGCCCACGGCCGCATCTCGCGACCGTGGGCGTTTTTCTTTCCTTCATTCTCCATTTCCTTTACGATCATTCCCAAGTGGCCGATCACGGCTCGCAAGTTCGAGCCCCCTGGAAAACTCTTTCCGAAATATCGCCCGCCATGTGTTTCTCTGCCGACGCCAGTTTCGGAGCCGCAGCCTGCCTTTTGCCGATGGGCCTTTACAGCATCCGGCAGGCCATTCGCCTCCGCCCGGCCTACGTTCCGTTCGCCGTCATACCCATCGCCTTCGGCATCCAGCAACTTGCGGAAGCCTTCGTCTGGCGCGGGCTGATCAGCTCACCGCCCCGGTCCGTCGCCGGTCCGGCCGCCGTGTTCCTGTTCTTCGCCATCGCCTGGTGGCCATTCTGGTTTCCGTTCTGCGCCGCTTTCGCCGCCCCGACACCTCAGCGCCGCTTGCCGTTCGTCCTCTTCACGATCCTCTCGACGCTTTGGTTTTTCCGGGGTTATCTCCCGGCCTTCGATGACCCTGGCCAATACCTGACCGCGACCGTTGTCCGCCATTCGATCCGCTATCCCTATTCCGATCAGTTCATCCCGGGCCAAAGCAACCGACTCCTGATCGTCGGCCTGTACCTGTTCTTCACGACCTGTCCGCTGCTGCTCCTGAGTACTCGGGTGTTCCTCGCCCCCGTCCTGCTGGCCATCGGCAGCGCGATCGTCTCGACGATCATGGTCGTCTACGCCTTTACCTCTGTCTGGTGCTTCTTCGCCGCGATCCTCTCGGCCTATTGCACGTTCTTCTTCCACGGCCTGAAACCACCCCGCCCGCCAGCCGTCACACCCAGTGCGTAGGGCACGGTTCACCGTGCCGGATCACTGAAGATTGTGAAGACTCGCCGACTTTCACCTCCTACGATAATCCGTCAAGAATCGGCGTCATTCGAATATCGGTTTCTGAGATGATCTGCAAAATCTCGTGAATGTTGAATTCTACGGGACTTTACCGCATCCGTGTGTGATTTCAGTTCCTTCAGCCTTTCGATCTTCACGAAGTCGTCATCCGTCAATTCAGAACTTCCGTGGGATCTGTCAGACATCGTTTTTCGCAATAATTGCATTGGGATATAAAAGATATCAGGATGATGTCTTTCCAGAAAATCGATGACGAACTCGTCAACATCCGATATTTCGTCGTGCGGCCCGGGTCTCTTGAGACTTCTGTTGTTCCCGAAAATGATAAATCGACAGGAATTCTCGTATTTCCAATCGCTAGAGAATATATGATCGGGCCCAAGATGGCTAGACAGAATTTCAAACATCCGGAAGGCAAACGTCAAAGACTCCTTCATGTCTTCAATCGAAAACACCTCTTTTTGAACTGCTTCGCTGACGGGCTTGTCTGGGATGTTGTGAGCTAATCGTGCGTCTCGAAATTCTCTTAGGAATTCTTTTTTGAGATTAGGGTAATCGTTTCTTAAGCTTTTCAACTGAGAATTCAATCTGTCTTTTCTATCTGAAGGTAGCTTTGATTGCATGATTGAGTTTAACTTCGTAATTGTGACACAATCTTTCCCTGAATCGAACGTCAATTTTACGATCCGCAACAGGATATGGTCTCTGTGACCAAAAATTAAATGATACAGAAACTTCGACTCGACTTGATTCAGCAATCGAAGAGGAACGATCTCCTGAATTCTGAAAAAGATATAGAATTGCTCGAACAATTTGATCAATTCAGCAAAAATCTGATTTCGAAGTCGATTGATTTCTAGATAATCTGCCTCGCTTAACCCCGTCTCATCCAAGATTTCTTTGTTGATCATGATATCTCGATTCTCCATTCCTTATTGGGCTTACAAGTTGCCCTGATACTCCGGCCGAATCCAGCGAATATGTCCGGCTTGTTCCTCCGCATGGCGGTGGGTGTTCAGGGCGACGAGGCGGGTGAGGATTTCGGGTTCGGGGAGGTCGGCGGGCCAGCCGTAGGCTTCGGCCACGGCGGCGTCGAGTTGGTCGTGCAGCATCTTCAGGATCGACACCAGCCCGTCGTCGTGGGCTTTCAGGAGTTTGGCGTGGGTCTTTTTGCCCTTGGCGTCGGTTTCCTGCAGGTTCACGCCGGAGCGAAGGGCTTCCAGGGCGTTGTACATTTCGGTGAGCGTGAGCCCCGGATGGAGTTCCTGCTGCCGCTTGCGGTGCGCATCAAGCCGTTCGGCGATCTCGCGAATCCGGGCTTTTTGAGCGTCGGTGGCGTCGGGGAAAGGAAACGGTTCGAAGCAGCGGGTTTTCACGTAGACAGGGTCGTTGCCGTATCCCAACCAACCGCCAGCGACCAACGAATAACTCACATGAATCTTGCTCGATAATACACCCAATACGAAGGCGTCGTCGCTCGCGATCGCAATAAGCTTGTTATCCGGCAGGATCGAAATGTCCAGAAATTGAAACACCCGATGCTTGGCCGTCTCGACCGTGGCGATGTAGCGGGAGAGGCCAGTGATGTATTTCCGAAGCTCTTGCCTCGGTTTTCCGAAAAGCCACCACAGTTTCGCATAACCCGCCGAATCCTTGCTGGAATGGCTTTTTGCATCCCGCTCCGGCTTTACCCGCGTGAATATGTGCTGATAAACCTCCGGAAATCGCTCCATCACCTCCGCTTCGGTCAGGCCGAACAGGTCGATGACCATCACTCCGCGCGGTGTGGCAGTCAAGTCTCTGCCGTTGCGATAAGGCCGAATGTGGCGTTCCAGCCCCGGAATGCGGCCCAGCCCCAGCCGTTCGGCCTCTTCGGGTGTGACGATGAAGCCGTCGCCGTGCAATTTCACGCCAGGCGAACTGATCTTCTCGTTCGCCCGCAGGGCTTTCGCCCCGGCCACATCGGCCCCGACGGTGAGATCGGGCAGGATCGAACCGGTCATTTCCCGGAACGTGACCTGATAGCCTTCGCCGTCGTTGGCGTTTTCCTTTTCGGATTGGACTTCGCGGAGAATGCCCGGATGCTGACCCGGCACGCCGACGGTCATGGCGATACGCACGGCGGCGGCCTTGTCGCCCGTCGTCCAAGGGTGGTCGGGAATGGCCATTTCCAGCGAAAGGGGCGGATCGGCCTTCAGGTGATGTTCCAGCACGCGGCGGCTGAAGGTCTGGGTGATGCTGTTGGTCGTTACGAAGCCGAACCGGCGGCACTGGCCTGTGCGCACAGCCTCAGCCGCCTTGTGCCACCAGTACATGACGAAGTCGCAACTGTTCGGCAGTTCCGGATAAGCGGCCCAGAGGGCTTCGACGTAACCGTCGCCCAGGCGGACGCGAATGTCCTTACCGCCCACGAACGGCGGATTGCCGACGATGAAGTCGGCCTGCGGCCACTCGGCCGGGCGCGGGTCGTGGTATTTTTCGATGATGGCCCGGGCCGATTCGTCGGGGATTTCCCGGCCGGTGACCTGATCTTTCTTCATCGTGAAGCCGTCCCAGCGGGTGCGGGGGCGAAGGTGTTCGTCCAGCACCGGCTCGATGCGGGACCAGGTCAGCGCGGCGTCGCGGCATTCGATCGACCGGCCTTCAGGGATGATCGGTTCAGGCGGCATGTCGGCGGGGTCTTTGCGGTTGGCGAAGAACCACTGGAGCGCCGCGAGATTGAGGACGAGTTCGGCGATGCGGGCGGCGCGGGGATTGACCTCGATGCCCAAAAACTGCGACGTGGTGACCTGATGCGATGCCGGCACCGGCGCGGTGTGTTCGAGAATTTCGCGTAGGAAGCGGAGGGCTTCGGCCTCGATCGATTTGAGCACTTCGAAGGCGACGACGAGGAAGTTGCCGGTGCCGCAGGCGGGGTCGAGAATTTTGATGGCCGCGAGCCTGCGGAGGAAGGCGAGGGTGTCGACGATGGCCGATTTGCGGTCGTTGCGTTCGTCGTCGGCGGTGGCTTTGGCGAGCGCGGCCGACCATTCGGCGCGGAGCGGTTCTTCGATCGTGGCCTTCACGAGCCGTTCGACGTAGGCCCGGGGCGTGTAATGGGCCCCTTCGGCGGAGCGTTTACGGTCGTCGAGGGCGTTTTCGAGCAGGCTGCCGAAGATGGAAGGATCGACGTGGGACCAGTCGCAATGGGCGGCTTCGATCAGGTAATCCATACGATTGGTGCTGAGGGGGATGGCCTCGGCACCGGCGAAAACGCGGCCATTGAAGCGCGGGATGCGTTTGCGGAGCGTGGGGGAATAGCCGCCCCCGTTCATTTCGCGCCAGAGGGCGG
Organism: uncultured Isosphaeraceae bacterium; assembly: GCA_964608915.1. Lineage (GTDB taxonomy): Bacteria > Planctomycetota > Planctomycetia > Isosphaerales > Isosphaeraceae > QWQI01. The sequence continues at coordinate 18,981 of CAZSQA010000012.1, read as the reverse complement.
TGAGGCTGTCGGCGACTTGCTGCGGGTCTTCCTTGATTTCGCCGAGAAGCTGGGTGAACGACTTTTCGGGCAGAAGGCCGACATCCTCGGCGAACATGGTGAAGAGGGCACGGATGAGGAAGTCGGCGACGGAGTCGGCGGAAGGGGTGGTGGCGGGTTCGCGTTTACGGTCGTCGTCGATCTGCTGGGCGAGATTGCCGAGTTTTTTGGCCAGGGTGCGGGTGACGGCCGACTGGCGCGCGGTGGGGTCGAGGGCTCGGGGGTCGTTCCATACGGTGCGCAGGAGGTCGCCGATGGCCGGGTCCGCGAGGTCATCGAGCCGGATGACGTGGCTGTTGCGCCAGATTTTGAGGGGCTCGTAAGCGCGCGAGGAATCGCGGAAGTTGTGATAGAACTCGAACAGGTAGCCGATATCGGCCACGATGATCAGTGGTGGCAGAGGTTCGGAGCCGGGCAAGTTACGGGCGTAACTTTCGGCCTGAGCCCGTGCGTCGTCGAGGTATTTGCGCCATCCGGGGCGGCCACGGATGATCCGGCTGGTGTTGGCCCGGGGCGGAGCGTTTCTTTTGCGTGATTTCGGGGTCTTGGCCGAGGGTGTGAGTTCGAAACCGATTTCGGCGGTGTCGTCGCTGGCCTGCTTGGCTTCGAGGATGAAGGAGCCCCGTTTGTAGAGGTCGATTTTCTTCGTCGACGAGCGGCCTTCGGAATCGGTGACGTTGATGGGGGATTCGAGCGTGTAAGGCGAAGTGGCGTATTCGCCCGTCCACGGGCCGGGCGTGGGCAGGCCGAAGGCCAGGCAGAGGTCGTGAAGAAACGGCCCGGAGTTCGATTCCTCGCGGCCTTGTGAGGCTTTCCAGAGGGCGATGAAATCGGAAGGCGTCATGCCGGGAACTCCCGCGTGAATCGAAGGAACGAAAATGAGCAATCGCGAACGCGCCCCGGCGAACCGGTTCCGAGGATTCGAACCTCAAGCATCATGAACGAACGTGCGGTAGATTGCAAGCGGCCGGAGCGAAGCACTTGCGACCGTTATAACCGATCCCTAACGGGCGACCGTTCGAGCTTGCTCGGTACGTAAACCTAGGAATTTCGATCGGTTCGTTATGACCGGCGATCCTTGGTAATCGATTCGACCCCAAAAATTCGCAAGATATTTGAAATCCGGATAATCTTTGGAATCGATCATTTTGACGAATTCGTCGAATCCTTGTCAGATAGGAATTTTTTCTCAGCCTAGTCATTTTGACTCGCTCGGTTTTCGAGGTGCCGTACGGATCGATCCCTTCAAGCGGATCGATCTCAGGATGGTTTCGACAGAGTGCGAGCGAATTCCGCAAATGCCTGGTGTGTAGTGGTATGCGATCCGATTACGAAACGGAATCTCAGTCGGCAGGGTGCCCGGCATCTAACGTTCGCGTTCCCGGCTCCGATTGCCCTAACTTCATGTTTCACAAACCAGTGCGGCCGAATTGCGAAACGGAATTCGGGTCGGGATTCCCTGGATGTCGTGTGACTCTCCAGGCTTGGCGGGCGATGCCGGTCTGAATCGTCGTAAAACCCTACGATGCCATGGCGTACAGTCGAATTACGAAACGGAATCGAGGTCAGGGACCGGTTCGATGGCGATGGCATTCAGCGGTCCGTCTCGAAGCACGTGCTCAAACGACCTAAACCTTTGCATGGCAGAAGCCCGCGGCCGAATTACGAAACGGAATCGGAACGTGGTGCCAGGCGCGATCCGCCACGGAAGACGTTCGGATCAGGCGAAGGGGACTCGGGCGCAAAGGGAGGAAACGAGCGAGGAAATCGGGCCTCATAACGGTGTCTTCGATCGATAGTGGTCAATCACTCAAATCGATGTCGTTCAAGATGATCGGTTCCGATTACGAAACGGAATCGATCCCGAACGGAGAAGAAATCCAGGATTGTTGATTACGTCGAAGTGAAAGGAGAGATAATCAGGATGGAGTGGGAACCTGTGCCTGATTCGATGCGATTCACGTTGGATCGACCGGGAAAATTGGTTTAGAATGCAGTATCTTTCGCTACCGGGACAAATCGAACAACCTGCACTGACGATGACGCGAGCCGAACCGACCCAGGTCCAGAGCCATGTCCGAGTGGTGGTTCACCGGATCTCTGGCCCGAAATCCGATGAGGACACGAATCGATTCGTCGTGCATTCGGACGGATTGGTGATCGGCCGCGCCCTCGGTAGCGATTGGGCGATACCTGAGGACAGCCTGCTTTCGCGGAAGCACTTGCGGCTGACGCCGACACGTGCGGGCTGCACGCTGACCGATCTGGGCACGACCAACGGCACGAACCTGAACGATGAACCGGTCGAGCCGTTCCGGGCGACCGAACTTCTGACCGGCGATTTGATTCAATGCGGCCGAAGTTGTTTCCGGGTCGAAATCGAGATCCCGGACCGGGCCATTTTGCACGCTTCGGAACGGATCACGGACGAAGCGCCGGCCTCTTCGATGGTCCATGCGCCGGAGCCGGTGGATTCGCGAGCCGCGTTCGATCGAAAGCCCGACGCGAAAGTCGAGCCGCCGGGCGGCAGAACGTGTTCCTTATGCCGCAAGACGGTCGCGGAGCCGGAAGTCGCGAAGTTTTCGCAAGACTCTTCGATTTCCGACCCGAAAGTCTGGGTCTGCGCGCAATGTCGGACGCGGCCTTCGGAACGCCTGGGCGATGAGGATCTCGCCCCTCATTTCGAAACGATCCGCATGCTTGGCCGGGGTGCCATGGGCGTGGTGTATCTGGCCCGGCACAGGATGACGGGCCGCGACGTGGCCCTGAAGATCATCGACCCGGAATCGGCGGCCACGCGCACGGCGATCGAGCGGTTCCTGCGTGAGATGTCGGTCATCGGCACGCTCAAACACGCGAACATTGTGGAGTGCCTGGATCAGGGGCACGATCACGGCCGGCTATGGTTCGCGATGGAATACGTTTCCGGCGTGAGCCTGGAAACGCTCGCCCAGGCCAATCGCGGGACGTATCCTTTTCATCAGGCCTGCCGGCTGATGTGTCAGGTGCTCAGGGGGCTGGAGCATGCCCATGCCCAGGGGTTCGTGCACCGGGACATCAAGCCTGAGAACATCCTGATCGGGCGGACGCCCGAGAACAAGCTGATCGCGAAGATCAGCGATTTCGGCCTGGCGAAGAACTTTCAGCAGCTCGGCGGGTCGGGGCTGACGTTTTCCGGCGAGATGCGCGGGACGATCCCGTTCATGCCCCCGGAACAGATGATCGATTTCAAAACGGTGAAGCCCTCGGCCGATCTTTATGCCTCAGCCGCGACGCTTTACTACCTGATTTCCGGCACGTTCGTGTTCGAAAGCGATTCCGACACCGACGACATGATTCAGATGCTGCTGGATCATCGCATCGTGCCGCTGGTTCGCCGTCGGCCCGACGTGCCCCAGCTTTTGAGCGACCTTCTGGACCGCTGCCTGGCCCGCGAACCTGAGAATCGCCTGCCGACGGCCGCGACGATGCGATCCGCGCTGAAGGCCTTCACGTGATTCGCCCGATGGCTTTCGCCGAATCGATCGGCCTGAACCCGAACGACCTGACGGCGATCGTGCTTTCGGCGTTCGTCGCCTTCGCGGCTTCGATCCTGGTCGGGCTGACGGCCACGCCAATGGCCTGGTTCGTGGCGAAACGGCCGAACCGGTTTTCCGGCACGATCGTGGCACTGGCCAGCTTGCCGCTCGTCATGCCGCCGACGGTGACGGGCTATGCCCTGCTCTCGATCTTCGGCCGTAACGCACTGCTGGGGCGGATGCTGGAGCGTAACTTAGGGGTCGTGCTGGTGTTTCATTGGAGCGGGGCGATCCTGGCGTCGGCGGTGAGCAGTTTTCCGCTCTTCTTTCTGACGGCTCGATCGGCGTTCGCCCGCGTCGACCCCGATTACGAGCAGGCCGCCCGTTTGCTGGGCTGTCGAGAGTTCGCCGTCTTCAGGCGAATCACTCTGCCGCTGGCGATGCACGGTCTCGCGGTGGCTTTTTTGCTCGGATTCGTGCGTGCACTGGGTGATTTCGGCGCGACATTGATGGTTGCGGGGAATATTCCGGGGCGAACGCAAACGGCGGCTCTTGCTCTCTATGATGCTTCGACCCTTGGCGAAGCGGCCCGGGCCCGGGCGCTGGCGGCCTTGCTCGGAGCGGTGGCACTTGTGGCACTCTGGTTCGCGGGGCGTACGCCCGTGAATCGCGGTTCCTGATCGAAGCCTATGTCGCACCATATGTTTCGATCCATACTACGCCATCGTGTGACGACCCATTTCGACGTCGATCTGGAGCTTTCGTCCGACGCCCGCGTCTCGGCCCTGTATGGGTCATCAGGGGCCGGCAAAACGACGGCCCTGAAGCTGGTGGCGGGCTGGATCCGGTCGGATTCCGCGGTTTACGTCGAGGGCATCCGGATCGACCGGGAGGTGTCCGGCGCGATCGTACCGCTGCATCGGCGCGGCATCGGGATGGTGTTCCAGAGCGACTTGCTGTTTCCGCATCTGGATGCGGCCGGGAATGCGTCGTTCTCTCGCCGATATCTTGCAAGAGGCAAGGCTTACGGAGATTCGGAGTTCGCGGCTCTCGTCGAGAAGTTCGGTGCCGCCCGACTCCTCGAAAAGCCTGTTCAGGCACTCTCGGGGGGCGAACGTCAGCGGATCGGTCTGATCCGGGCACTCGCCGCACGCCCGAAGCTGCTTTTATGCGACGAGCCTGTGGGTGCGATTGACCGGGCCGGGCGGTTCTCGCTGCTGGATCGCCTTCGTGAGCATGTCGAAGCGGAGAGGATCGTGATGCTGATGATTACGCACGACCCGGAAGAAATCCAGCGCATGGCTGGTCACGTCTGGCATATCGACTCGGGCCGGCTGCTTGCGGAAGGTCCGCCGCAACGGTTCTTCGGAGCGAACGGACGTGACGCGTCATAGGCCGGATACGTGCGGGCCGACCGGTCCGGAATCCGGAAGGGATCGGTCAGAAGGGGAAGTCAATCAGGCCGGGATCGAAGCCGGAAGGCGTGCGGCAGGAGGTCACGGAGGCGGAATTCGCCCGCGCGGTCGACCAGGATGAGTGTCTCGGCATCGGCGAATTCGGCCAGCAGCTGCCGGCAGGCACCACAGGGCATGAGCATTTCCGGATGCCCCTGGGCCTGGTTTTCGGGCACGTCCACGCAGCTTACGGCGACGGCATCGAACCTGCGGTGACCGGCCAGAACGGCAGCGAATGCGGCTGTCCGTTCGGCGCAGATGGTCAGACCGTACGAGGCATTTTCGACGTTCGCGCCGGTGAAGACCTGGCCACCGGCCAGAATCGCGGCCCCGACGTGGAAGTTCGAATACGGGCAATAGGCGCTGGTCGCTGCGTTTCGGGCTGCGGCACGCAAGGTTTCGATCATTTCACGGTCGGTGATCATGCATGCGTCCCTTCGTACTCAAGCCCGGGAGACAGTCCGAGTCGTCGGAGCCGAGGCTCAGAACCTCGTGTCCTGAATGTCATCGCCAGTGGCATGGTCGACGAATCGCCAGGAAAGTTCCGTCGCGACGAGCTTGAGGAACTTGTTCTTGAACGCGGCCTTGCTGACGCCATCAGCGCCTGCGGGAACCGGTGTGTGCGAAGGGAACGTCGAATCGGCGTAATCGTCGAAAATGACGTCGACTTCCTTCGGCTCACCCTTGATCGGCTTGCCCTTCTTGTCTTTCGGGAAGTCTTTGGTCGTCACCTGAATGTGGATTTTCGAATGCCCTTGAAAGAGCATGGGCGTCGAGGGATCCTGGATCTGGAACTGTTCGATTTCCAGGAAGATGACGGCATCGCACTCGAAGTGTTCCAGAGCCTCTTCAGCCGACCAATCGGCGTGCTCCTGCTGCCATTCGGCGACCCGTTCATAGGGCGAGAAGCGGATCTTCCTTCTCGACTCCGTTTCGACGACTCTCTGGAATTCCTTGGTCAGATCCCGCTCAAGTAGCTGGAAGTCGTTGTTGGCGCCGTTGACGGCATGCGCCAGCACGACGACGAGCTTGCCGGTAAGGTCGGGGCCTGTGTGATCGACGGTCGGCTCGAACGGCTGAAGGAAATAGAGCGACATTCGCGGATCGCAGCCCATAAGGACCGAGACGCCGGAAATCAGACCGAGGGAACCGAGAAAACCGCGACGTCCTGTCTTGTACATGGCTTGCGTCCTTGCTTGCCTCGAAAGCTCGAATCAGGTCGAAATCGATTCTCGCTGATCAGCGCGCGGCTGCTTCAGCCCACTGTTGCCACCGGATCGCCCATGTCGCCATGGCGATAACGAACGAACCGCCCGCCCACCAGGCCAAAGCGGCATCACCGCTCGTGAAGCCGATCACCTGTCCACGCCAGGCCGACAACGAGGCCCAAATCGCGGCCCCGACGGCCGAAACGGCTATGAAAACAGCCGCGGGCTGCAATTTCCAGGCTTGATCCAGTGAGCCATTCGCCAGTTGAGCGACGGCTGTCGTCATACCGCATGTCGGGCATGGCCGACCGGTACGGGCGAGAGTCGGGCACGCCTCGAGCCCCAGTTGACGATGTGTGCCGAGTCCTGCAGGGTCCGGTTCCAGACGACCGGCGACGGCGAATCCGGCGACGACCACGAGGGAGATCGCGATGAGAATGCACCGGGCCGACGGCGAAAGCTTGCGAGACGGCGTCTCGAGCGTCGCGGGGTTCGTCAGCCTGTCGGCATCGGCGAACATGATCGTTCGATTCCTTCGGATCGGGCGTGTGAACCGTCCCTGGTCCACAATCGAACCGGATCATACCGGTTTCCGAAATTCGGGCAAGGTGAATTCGGAAGACCGAAAATGCGAAGGGGCCGCATAGCGGCCCCGGGCATCATATCGTTATGCGGATACGCGCTGTCGATCGACGGGCGATGCTCATTCAGCGGGCTTGCCGGCTTTCGGAGCAGCCTTTTTTACCGGTCGCTGAGGCCGGGCTTTGCCGAAACTGCCTTTGAAAATCTTGCCGCGTCGGGTACGGGGGTCGCCTTTGCCCATGTCGATTCGATTCCGCCGAAAAGGGTGTTCAGGGATGAAACGATACGATGGCGAGGCGACTGCCGCCTCGGCGAAACTCGTATCGATCATGCTTCTGACTCAATAAATTACCGATCTTCGGAGGTTTCGTCAACTTCGGGTCGGTTGTCCGACCTGCACGCCATCACGACGGTCAGATCGTCCGAGCAGACATTCGCGACTCTGTCACTGCCCAGAAATCGGGCCAGACGAGATTCCGGCGAGCCGGTGCCGTCAGCGTTTCGATCCACCACATCGAACAGCGGATCGATGAATCGACCGTGTATCGAGCCCGTGCGGGAATTGAACAGGATCGGTGCGATCCCGTCCGTCGCGACGACCAGACGTCCGGGCGAATGATCCAGCGGCACGATCCGCAGTCTTTCGCGCCAGTCCGGCGAGGTCAGAAACGTCGTTTCGCCCGCGAATTCGCCAACGTCGGGCGGGATCGCCACGTGCCAGTCGCCACCGTTCCCGTTCAGGCAATAACCGATGATGCCATCGCCGATGCGGGCGAACCGGGCGAAGTCATCGCCGATCAAAGCCAGATTCAGGGTCGTCGCCAGGTCCGCCGGCTTCGCGTTCACGGCACGGCTCCAGCGCTCTATCCGGCGAACGGCCCGAAGGAAAAGCCGTTCGATCACGGCATTCGTCCAGAAGTCCGCCAGAAACGCTCGACCGTCATGCCGTTCTTCGAGCAGGGCCGTGTCGATCGACCGGCGTACGCTTCGGCATGCGGCCCATGCGCCGGCCCACGATTTACCGGCACTTCCGGCACCGTCAGCGGCGACGGCCGCCAGAATCGTACGGCCCGAGAGAGCGTCGGTTCTGGTCCACGCCAGGAAGCGGTCCTGACCGGGTTCCTGACGCGCCGCGTGCTGCCGCCCCGTGACGTTCGTGGCGTAAATTCGCCAGATTCCGGCGGGATCGGCACTCGTGCCGTGCGATCCATTCATGCGTGGCTGCGTGCCCTGCGCCGGCCCTGGTTGGCGTTCGGGAACATGGCGGCCTGATCCAGGTGCCCGGTCGCGTCGAACGGCCATGGCGTCGGCGCTTCTTCGACCTCCATCCTGGGGTGGCTGAGGCATTCGCCGATCAGGGCTTCGCTCACGTAGAACGATTCCAGCTCGAGAGTGTTGGGAATGACGACCATGCGGGCTTCTTCCCAGGTGATGCACCAGCAGGTGTCGAGGCCCGTGGCGATCACGGCGCGGTCGTCGGCCATGGCCAAAGGCACGCGGGCTCTTGTGAGGAAGTTCGAAGTCATACTGTTGACGCGCATGGGCGTCGGGTCGATTTTGGCCACGAACCGTTCGGTCGTCAGGTCGGCCAGACCGATGCCCAGGGCATTGCCGTGCGATTCTTCGGCCACGTCGAGCACGGCGAGCCGCGTGACGACGGGCCGGGGCAAGTCGGGCATCGTTTCCACGCGCTGGCGTCCGATCACGTTCGGGTCAAGCCCCGTGCCGCTGTAGTTCTTGCCGAGTTCGCCGACCACGAGAAAATCGATGGCTTCGAAGGGCAGCCGCCCCATGATCGCGCGGGCCTCGTCCAGCAGCTTCGGTTCCTGTTCGAGGATGTCTTCAGGCTCGATGGCGGCGATTCTTGCCGTGTGCTCGCGGGCGTTTTCGAGGATCGCCAGGCCGAGGACGACTTTCGTGTTCTGAAGCAGGAACGTGCCGACTTCGGGGATGAGCCTCACAAGCCCGGGCAGGCCGAGTTTGTGCACCTGGGAGGCCCCTTCCCGCTTGCCCAGGCCGATCGCGAGCATTTTCAGCAGGCCGCTTTCGTACTGGCCGGTGAATGATGTGTGGGGCTTGATGCGGTTCACCGCGACGATCCCGTCGGCCGCATGGGCGTTGGCGTCCATGCAGATCGGCAGGCCGAACGAATTCGTGCCGAGGCTGACGGTCTCCATCGCGGTTTCCACGCGGCAGCCCATCGTTTCAGGCGTGATGCCGAATTCGGCCAGGAGTTCACGCTGGCCTTCGGCCGTGGCTTTGCCGTGACTTCCCATGGCCCCCACGACGAACGGATCGAAGCCCATCGACTGAAGCGTGGAGACGACGGCCTTGAGAATAGGCCCGATCGAAGCGATGCCCCGGCTGCCAGCCGTCACGGCGACCTTCGCCCCGGGTGCGAGCCGTTCACGAATGCGGCTGCGGGCAACGACGGCGGCGGCCTCAGTCGCCGGATCAGCGAGATCCGGCACGTCGAAGCGCTGGATCACACGATGGATTCGCGGAAGATTCATGTGCTACCTTAGCCCAGAGACTACCATTCGCGTTGTGAATCGATGACGATATCATAAACGAATTCGATAGGAAAATGATAAGACTTGATGTTGTCAGATGACATGGCTAAGCGATCAAAGAGGTCTAGGTGAATGTCAGGTACTCTTGGGAGATCAGAGGGAAAAGATGTGGTTATTGGTGCCACTGATGAGTTGAAACTAGCAAGGACAAAAAGTATTTATTAGATTGGCAAGGTGGCAGAGAAAAAGCAATAGAGCAAGTTTGCAATACCTGAAAATGTGAGAGAACTTCATGATTTAAATGCATCATTTGGGTAATCTGGATTCGCAAATATGACGCCATAATCGTTTTATAATCAAATCATTCGTTGTTGATGAGAAATCTTTGTGTAAATCAGCAAGATCGCTGTCGCAGAGAACCAGTCTTCCAAGCGCCAACGCGAGAATGAACTCTCTACTTGCTTCTCCTTTCTCGTTGCAATAATTACCAAAAATCGATTTTAGGATATTTGTCATCAAGAGGCTTTCTTCTGGTGATAACGAGTAATCTAATTCAGGCCTAATTGCGGCACGCAAAATCGATGCTTGTATGGCACCATCATTAAATCGATCAAAGCAATGAGGAGAAAGTAGGCATCTTTCGTATTCGGTCTGTCGAAGATCAGGCTTAGATCCAAAGGTTCGCAATTGATGCAAAACCGATACAATCGTAAAGTAAACATCGCCTTGCGAATAATCCACGGCTTCGCCTGCAGGAAAGAACACATATCCTGGACGAACTTTCAAATCATCTCCACGAGAATTTGTCCAGAAAAGTTTGTTTGATAGTCCCCTGGTTTTTGGGGATTGCGCATCACGAAGCACTTCGATTCTAGATTCAAGAAGAATAGAAAGGTCTCCTTGAGCAGTATTCGCGAATTCATTAAGTAATTCTAACTCTTCACTCCAAGAACTCTTTGCGAGTCTGCCTGCGACAGGAAGAAAAATACGCTCTACAGCTGTGAAACCATATTCGTTGGGTAATTCGCCCATTGTGATATCAGTTTCGATCTTTTTCTTGCGAGAATCGTTGTCGTATCTTGTTAAAGCGACTAAATAAGTGATTGCTCCGTTTTCCTGCAAGGAACGAAGTCGCTGTGAGATTGACAATAACGATTGTCCGCTGGCGACAGCGGATGCAACTACTAGACAGGACCCATCTTTCATTGGTTCCGTTGTTTGAGTTTCTTTTGCCGATTGAACAACGTGGTAACGTTTGGGCTCGTCTTTAAAAACATACTCATTAACCTTATTTGCAAGCAACTTGGATGCAGAGTCATCAAGGTGAATGATACGCCTGACCCGTGCTGGAACGACTTGATCGATAATTCGGTAAAGTCGTTTCAAGAAATCAGTGTCCCAATTTCCAGAAAAGGCGCGTTCTAGATCAATAAATATGTCATCGGTTGCGTGTTTAGAATCTTCGCACCTATAGAATGCGCGAAGTATCTGTTTCCCAGCCATGCTCTTTACAACTCGATCGAGCCAAAGTGGCTTGTGTATCTTTCCAGGAAGCACTGTTCTAGTCGTTGCTTTTCCAGGTATGAACTGATCACCAATCATAGGGACAGGGATCGACCCTTTTCGGCATAGAGGACATTCATCTTGCTTGTGCGACTGTAAATCCCTAATACGATCTCGGAGCTCCTTGGAGTCATTAATGTCCAACAAAGTATGAGTGCCATTATTGGAATGACCAACGCTGAAAATCGTTATGATCCCATTGAGGTTAATCCTGCCATTTATTTCACGCAACTTTTTCTCTAGGCCGCCAGAGGTCGAAGCCGAGATTAGAATGATTGAATCGTGAACATCCTGAAATCTAAATGACTTCAACCCGGCGTAGGATTCAAATGTGTCAACTGTTGCTGCGAGTATACCTTGATCAAACCTTCGACGGATAGAATCGATCGCAAACGCAATAACATTGATACCACCTGTGTCACAGTAAAAGTGATGAACCGTGTCTGGGATAAACTTTAAGCAGCAAGTCGCGATGAAAGTGATTTCTGCCCCGTCCACAAGTGAATTCGCAGTTCGGATGAATCGATCACAATGCAGCTTTGAAGGCTTTTCAAAGTGATGAGTCGAAGGTGCCACCATAAGTGCATCTCTCTTCAAAAAGATTGACTCAAGCCCTGCCGTCCGTAACTCTCGCCATGTGAAATCTCGTAACTTATCATCATCGTTCAATCCTTTACGTGGTACAAAATCTACATGAACCAGGGGAGTGATATTACTCCTAGTGTATTCCGGCAAGGTGTCTTTGATCCTGTTGTCCTCCTCTATCTTCTTAAGCTTTTCGCGTTCGGATTCCAGGCCTAAAAGAAGAATCGAGTCTGGCGACGTCTTGTAATTCACATATTCTTTTATAGAGTCAAGGATGGCATCGATTCTAGGATCCGCTGTCGCGCAGAATAAGATCATTGTTCTCCTTGTGTTCGCACCCGTTCTCTTGTCCGGAGCATGTACGTCAAATGTGAAATACCCGTTCATTGAATGTTCCGATCGTCAGGGGAGGAGTGGTATCAGTAATTGAAAATGAGTTCCGAAAATCGGCGCCAGTTCAGTCACTTCACGCCCGCAAGTTGAAAAGTCATTTAATATCACATCCTCACCATCTGCTTTTCTTGGGTGGTTCGCGAAATCACGATATATAGAAATCCGTCCAGTACGAATCTTCAGAAACCCATCAACTGATGACATCGTCTGCATCACCTCTGCTAGCCCCATGCCCTTATCGAATTGACTAGATGAAGAGTGATGTTTGGTTAGACACTGAATGCAAGCATCGCGTTCTTTTGTTATTGGAAGGTCGTCGATTGAGGATCTGTTCAACCATCTGCGCGCCAATCCGATTCCGCTATCGAAAACGGATAATTCGACAAATGCTACTTTGCCTTGATCTGATCGACTTCTGATTTTGTCGAAATACTGCTTCAAAGCGGGGCTGTCCTTTGTAAACTCTTCAGACAACATCTTGTCACCAAAATGAATCTCTGCTGACAATCCCCGAACTGATCTTCTCCATGGAACATTGTCGCTGTCTGTTCGGGACCACTCATGCGTATTCTTGAATAGTTCATGCAAAATGGCACCAATCTGTGAAGCAAAATCAGGCGGTCGACTGATATGCTTGAACATGTCAAGTTTCGTGAAGATGTCGTTTGCTAAACTTACGAACGACGTCCGAGTTCCGACCGTTGCATCTGGTTCATACAACCATGGAATATATGCTTTTGTGCTGTGGTCGACAGCGATTAGGAATACTTTTGGTCCGAGGTCAAGTTCTGCTATTGGGCCATGCATCTTTTCAGCAATTTGCCGACAATGTTCATACGCGCTTTCGCGTAGGCTGCGATCGGAGTTTTTTCTGTCTCTTATTTCAGCTGCCATCATCAGAGCAACAAATCCGAACATCCTCTTCGACATCTTTTCCAACTGCTTAGTAGGATCTTCATCTGATTTAATATGTGTAAAGAGTGTTGGTTTGGAAGAGATTCGAGCCCAGGTAATTATCAATTGGATGAGGCTCTGCTCACCGCCAAGCCACCAGATTTTAGGTTTTACCGGAATCAGCAAAGCTTCATCTCTGGAGTTAGTGATCTTCTCCAGCATTCTTTCGATTTGAGCTGTATTCGCTGAACCTTCGATTCTAATCATAGCAGATTTCTCAGCTGCAAGTCGTCGATTGCGTACATGAGAACAGTTGACCAGAAGTTGTCTAACCGACACGCACATAGTTGACCATATTTTACCTGCAGGTAATCACTCGATGCTATACCTTTGTGTTTGAAGAAGCCGATCATCGCAAAGAATCTCTTTGGGAGTTGCGATTCGATTCGCCGCACTGCTCTTTATCCTATTAGAATCATCGCAACTCTTGAGAATCGAACACGTTGAATAATTTCGATTCCGAGACAGGTAACTGATCCGATTTACCCTGCAGCGTTCCGTCGATTTATGTACAGTCCGAAAATGAATCCGAAAAGTGCGGATTATCTGGAGTCAATACTGTCTCAGGCGATACATCGGTCAACAGCAAAAAAATGCTCACGTCTCTCCGAGCCGAGAGACGTGAGCGTGGAAGCGAGAATCCAGGAACTGTCGTGAAGCTGGATCGCCTGGACCGGGTAGATCCGGCGATTCGCGAGGGAACATGGGCCAGCGAGCCCGCGTTCCGAAAGGATTAACCACGGCGATAGCGACGTGCCGCCAGAAGCCCGCCGATAACGCCAGCCCAGGAGAGAATCGTGGCTGGTTCCGGCACGGGGATGGGTTCGATGGAACCGCCCGTGGCCGCGTAAACCTGAGTGTAAGGCCCGGTGGTCGGGGCATCGCTCTGCAGGTTCACGAAGGATGTGGTGTAAGGTTGTTGCGAGAGCACGACGAAGCTGGCGCTGGTGGCGCCGCTCAGGAGCGGCTGGGTCGACGTTGCCGCTTCGACGAAGTTCGCACGCAGCGTTCCGGTCGTCGAACCAGGCTGCCAGGAGAGGTTCGAAGGGTCGACGATGCTCTGGCCAGGGCTCGCCACGGGCGTGCCGAGGCCGCCGATCGCGCCGTCACGCACGACGTAAGCATAGGTCGGCGTTCCCAGGCCGGTCAGGTCGGAGCCCTGTGGCGTGGCGTTGAACTGGAACGACATGCTGTCGGTGTGCAGTCCACCGTCGTTGACCGTCACCTGATACGCATAAGCGTACAGGCCTTCGGCGTCGCCGGTTCCCTGAAACACCTGGGAACGGACGTTGCCCGAAACGGGCGAACCGAGGTATTGATACGTGGAATCGATCGCCGGAGCGTCCACGATCGGCTTGAATAGTTCGTTGAAGCGGCTGGAACCCATTTCGGGGGTCGCCAGAGTCTGGATCTTCGTCGTCGAAGAGGCAGAAGTCGCTTCGATTTGGGCGGCTTGGCCACTCTTGGCGCCGGCCCCGGTCAAGGCCAGTCCCAGAGTCAATGCGGCGGTGAGTCGAGTCGTTTTCATATCTTTGATCTTCCAGGGCTGATCGTGAGGGCCTGACCAGAGGACCACTCTCGAACGAGTCTATCCCTAACTCGTTGACCGGAGACCTTCTCCGGACAGGTCTCGACGTGATTCGACGGCTTTGTCAGCCGTCGCGTCCGGCACTTCGATCCGGGAGCGGTTCGCTCCCATTTCGCCTTGAGCAAGTCACCTGGTCGACGATGAGCGATTCCCCCCATCGATTCGCCGATGCCCCGGCAATCGCCGAGACCCGGGAAATTTCCGGATCGCACATCTCAATGACGTGCTTCCGAACGACCGAAGCCGGAGGAATGACGATCGAGACGGCAGAAAATTATCCCAATCCGGAAAATCGGTCAAGTTCTCTTTTCGGAAATCCGAGATCGGGCGGTTGAGCCATTCGTCACCCGTTTTTTTTCGCGGATTCAGCCACTTTGAGTGGCCCGCAGGACGTGCCGGCCCGGAGCGACCGGCCAGGAAAACCGGGACTGGATCTCATGCCCGCGCAGCGATCAGGCTTGTGCATGTGCCGGTTTTCCGACGTGGAATTTCGAGCATGCGTAGCAGATTCTCACCGGGTATTGCCCTTTACAACGGGGCGGAAATGGGGACAAGCACCCGCTCCGCTCGACACGCTCGTCCCCGATGCGATCCTGTCAGGCGACGAGTTATTCATCATCCGGGGCGCCATCGCGGGTGGGTGATCCGCGTCTTGGGCTTTTGGTTAGAAACGGGGAGGAAAGGGCGAATGTCCACACGCCTGCGCGGACAGATCCCTATTACTGGTGCCTATATTGATGATTGCCAGACACAGCAGCTATACTGCTACATATGGGCACTTTTGAGGAACTTAAGCGGCTTTCTGATGGCCAGTTTCACCGGCTAGGTGACGACCTGTTACGCAGAATCGACCCCCGATACCGCGGCCTGCGCACTCACGGATTGAACGACAGCGGAGTGAGTATCATAGGGCAACCCGATTCCTACGTTGGCAACACTGCAGCGAGTTGTGATTTGGCAGTCTGCTACACGGTTCAAGAAAAGGGCTGGTGGAATAAAGTAGTCCAAGACGTTCGAGAAGCTGTAACGGCTTGCCCTGCTGTGACAGAAATTGTCGTGGTTATCCCGCACAATGCCGATCGGGACGGCCCCAAGAAGAAAACCATTGACTGGCACTCGAAGGCAAAAGCCGCAGCCGGGAATGCAACCTTGCGGGTAATCGATGGTCGTGAAATCAGTCAGTTACTCGATACCGAACACCAGGATCTGCGGCACGAATACCTCGGGATCCCATATTCACGCCTTACACTAGCAAGTATTCTTGATGGCTGCCGGATTAAGTCCAATGAAACAATCGACTCCATCAAGGCGAGTCGTAGGTATGATCCCGATCGGTATTCTCCAAGAGACGCAGACCGAGAGCTGTACCGACTATGGCAATCGGCCTTCAGGCCTAACAACGAACAGCAAGTCGCCCCTGTCCGACTGATTGCATTGGTGAACGACTCAGGGGTTGGCAAGACAAGTCTCCTTTGTGAATTTACCCGCTCTCTTGGGGCGGTGTTGCCAGTCATACTTCTTCAAGCGCGTAATCTTGCTTTCGGAACGGAGGAGAGTCTGGTTTCTTCGGTCATACACTCAATACAAGGGTTTCTCGACCCGGCTGTACGTGTGATAGAAGAAGCTGCATTGTCCAAATTGCTGTCCAAGTCCGTACCGCTCACTGTTGTCCTGGATGGGCTTGATGAGGCGCACGATCCGGAAGCTGTACGTAAAGCGGTCGACTACTGGATTCGTTCGAAACTCTCTTCGGTCAGTATTCTGATAACAACATCACGCCCGGAATTCTGGCGTATGTGTGCGAACTCATCTTGGGACCGATGGATGCCCAACGAAGTTATCAATGACCGAAGTGCTGTGAAGGTTGCTGACCAGTCGCAGGTCGACAATCTCGAACCTTGCGCTGGCATTCGGCTTCCTGATCGATTCAGCGAAAACGAACTTGAAGCAGCCTGGCTCCGAGCCGGACGGCCTCGTACGGAGTTGTTCACGCAAACAGTCGAAGCAAGAGAAGAACTCCGCCATCCATTCACACTCCGAGTATTTCTTGACCTCCTCAAGCAAGAAGAGAGCCCACCACGGATGGTAACTAGATCAGCTTTGCTAGAGCGATGGTTGAACCATCTGCTCGACGCTGAGGCACTGCAAAAGGAACGAATCACTCGAAGTCACTTCCAGCAAGCGTTACAGATGGTGGCAAAACGGATTTCTGAGACACGCACAGGTTCAGTGTCTGTGGACGAGCTGACTGGTGTGCCTCGCTTCAATTCGTCTCAACCGCCCGGACCAGTAGTCCAACGACTCATTGGGGCAAGCATCTTAGAAAGCCTGCCGAGCCAAAGTGATCACATCAGGTTCACGGTCGAAGCCATTCAGGATTTTTACCGAGCTGAAGCCGATGTCGAGGACATCAAGTACGACCCTACAGGGATGGTCGATGTATTTGCAAAGCTCAATTTCACATCCTCGTACTCGAGGCTAGTGAGGATTGGATACCGACTAACGAGCGAAGACGTTCGTCACACGTTCATCCAGCTGCTTCTAGAAGCGGACGTGAGAAAGGCGGCGGTCGTTTTGCGGGCCTCACCCGATTGTTATTCAGCCGAAACTAGAGCAAGAATCACCAATGAACTCGGTTTACTGATCACGAACCGCTACCGAGTTCAGGCTGCGATGGCGATCACGCTGCTCAGCACGCTGAATTGTCGTGAGTCTGTTGAGACGCTCGCGAAGAATCTCCTCCCACCAACTGAGCCTCATAAATACTTGAAATCGCATGGAGCCTCGGCGTTTGTCATACTCAGTCACGCACCTGCTGCCGAATTCGTGTACTCGTGGGAGCGGTTCGGCCGGAGTACACGTCAAGGCTCGTACTACTTTAAGGAACTGTTAGCGGCGATTCGTGCGGCATCAACTGAATTCCGAATCGCACTTGCAAACCAGGCCATTTCTCATCTCCAAAGCCCCTCTGGCACACAAGAACACGCGGAGGCTGTGGTCGTGTTGGCATATCTCGGCAATGGTCTGCTTGTGGAACATCTATCGACTAGGCTGGCTGAAAACGGGCTACTCCACTGCTACGAGAACCACGCTCTGATCGCAGTCGGCTCAGAGGCTGCCGGAAATTTGTTTGTTCAGTCTGTGTTGGCCGTCGGTGAGCGATTGGCTACTTTGCCTAACGATGAAGCGAATCATGACGCCCGAAGCGAGCTGATCCGACTCTGCCATGTCGTGAGCTTCGATGTTCGTTATCTCCTCACACGGGACTTTGAGCCGCATCTACAAAGTTTGATTGAGGATACCAATCAAGCAGTATCGTGGATCGCTAGCGATCTGGCCAAGCTTGGCCAGGTATCTTCTTTGCTCTATCCAGTGGCGATTGCCGCGGCCAAGAGAAAGAGGTGGCTTGAGTCAAACCGCAGCGAATATAGGTCCTGTGTGCTCTCCGATATGTGGTTGAGTTGCTGGCGAGATTCGAAGGACACATCAGTACGTCACGAGCTTCTTAAGCTATTACCGCTTTATCCGAATGCTGAGATCGAGCAAGAGCTGTTGGAGTGCCTGGACGAAACTGATCTTCGTGGGTCCGTTATAAGAGTTTTAGGCGAATATGGATCAATACGTTCGACACTGCGCCTACGAGATATACTGGCCGAGGACTTTTCTGATAATGATTGGATTAAGGCAGAGGCTGCACATGTGCTTGGAGACTTACGGGACAATGCAGCAGTATCGATCTTGGAAAAGGTGGCCGCCGAACATTCCGACGAATGGGTCGTTCGACAGTCGGTATGGAGCCTCGGATTGGTCGGTAGTCAGGAGGCGGAGCAGTCATTAAGGCGACTTCTTAACCTTCGGAAAGGTGAAGAGTTCGAGGATATCGTTCTTGAAGCCTTGCTTTTCTCAGGCTCACGTTCGGCAGTTGCAGAGGTCGTGAATCGAGCAAGGCAACGTCTTGATGGTGCGAAATGGCTGTGTGAGCGACTTAATCACCTCTCATGGATTCGTGGCAAGCGAAGTGGTGAATTCTATACCCACATCCAAACGGCTGAGTTGGTTGATTACTTTGAATCACATTCAGAAGCGGTGGCATCGGAACGGGATTGTGGTGTTGAGAAAGCATTCGGACAAATCGACAGTCCGGAAGTTCGCGAGCTGCTACGGAAGTGGGCAAGTCTCCATGGAACGACCGAAGACCCGAGGTTGCAGGAAAACGGTCAGTGGCGAATGTCGGATGTGTGCTATTGGGAATTGCAAGAGCGGGGAGATACCTCAGCTATTGGTTACATCCTTGAGTATCGTTCCGACGAGAGTGACAATCTCTATGTACTGGTTGCTGCTGATAACCTTAGACCTTTTCCATCATCAGCGGTTGCCGAACAACTTCGATTCCGATTGAGCAAGGCATCAACTACCTCTGAAACGCTAAGAATGCTCGCACTTCTGGGTCGATTCGGTGATCCATCCGATTCTGAACTGGCGTCAAGGTTCATGGACCATGCCGACGACCAGGTTGCGAATGTGGCATGTGATACGCATTCTACTCTGAAATAGCGCGTTCGACGTAGGGGGCGGCGCACACGG
>CAZSQA010000011.1:162943-168484 GCA_964608915.1 uncultured Isosphaeraceae bacterium | reverse complement strand
GTGGTGTGTTGTCCGACTCCAACAGCGACGGTATTCTCGATACTGTGGCTTCGCCTTCGCGGACCCAGGCCTGGGACCTCGACGCGATGGGCAACTGGCAGTCCCTATCCACCAACGGCACCGGGCAAAGCCGTACGCATAACGCCCAGAATCAGGTCACCGGCGTGGGTTCCGCGACACTCGCTTTCGACTCCGACGGCAGCATGACGACCGACGAAACCGGCCAGCAATTCGTCTACGACGCCTGGAACCGGATCACTTGCACAGATTCTGCTGAGGAACGATTTTCGCTATTTCCCAGGCTGGCACGCTAAAGCCCGCCCTACCGGGACATCAGACACTTATAACTGTTCGCTATTTCCCAGACTGGCGGGCTAAAGCCCGCCCTACCGGGCTACCAGGCTGCGGGTTAAGCTCGCCCTACCAAAAATCGGACACGTGAGGCACAGGAAACCCCTGAATTGGATTCTGTCCCGATCCTGGTCTTGTTAAGATACTCAAGCCATCTTGAGCAGCCCTGGAACTCCTTCCGGCGGCAACCCGAACCCCCGCAACGGCATCCATCATGAAACCTCTCCGATTCGGTTCCGATACCGGCAAGAATGTTCTGGTCGCTGACTTCCTCGATCATGCCGAAGTCGAGCTGCCCGTGCTCGGCGATCACGCGCGCATCACGCTCGCCCAGGCCTGGCATGAAGACGAGCTTGAACCCTATCTGGCCGAAACCGACGCGATTCTGCTGTATCACGATATCGCCCGGATCAGCGAAAAGACGCTGGCCAAAGCACCCCGGCTGAAGGCCGTCGTGCGTGCCGGGGTGGGTTACAACAATGTCGACATCGAAGCCGCGGGGCGGCTCGGCATTCTGACCTGCAACGTGCCTGACTATGGCACCGAAGAAGTGGCCGATCATTCGATCATGCTGGCACTTGCGGTGGCCCGAAGGCTTGGTCAGAGCGACCGGTCGATCCGCGACGGAGCCTGGGATTACAAGGTCGCGATCGAAACGCCGCGCCTGCGCGGCAAGACGTTCGGCATCCTCGGCTGCGGCCGCATCGGAACGGCCACGGCCCTGCGTGCCAAGGCTTTCGGGTTCGACGTCGTGTTCTATGACCCGTATCAGCCGGACGGCATCGACAAGGCCCTGGGCATTCGCCGGGCTTGGTCGCTGGACGAGCTTCTGCCGCAGTGCCATTTTCTCTCTCTGCACTGCTATCTCAGCGCGGAGACGCACCACATCATCGACCAGCGGGCACTGGCCGCCCTGCCTCGCGGTGCCTATCTGATCAACACGGCTCGCGGGCCGGTCGTCGATCCTGACGCCCTGGTCGAATCGCTGCAATCGGGCCATCTCGCCGGCGCGGGGATCGACGTCTTCGAAATCGAACCGATGAACGACGACCGCCTGAGGGCCATGCCGAACGTCTTTTTGACGCCGCACTGCGCCTTTTACAGCAAGGAAGGGTTCGTCGAGCTGCGCCGCAAGAGTGCTGAGGAAACCCTGCGGATCATCCTCGGGCAGCCGCCTCGTAACCTGGTGAACCGGGCGTATCTGCAAAATCCCCGTACGCCGATCCGGGCCGATTGATCCAGGGATCGCGTTCGACGATTCGCCCGGGCGAAATCAGGATCGGAAAATCGGCACCGACGGCCATGATCATCGAAGAGATCGCCACGACTTCGATCCTGACTCGCACCGGCGGCTTCCTGGCCACCGTGTGCTCGCATTCGCTGCAACCTTACGGCGGCTGCGGTCTTGGGCGAAGTCTCTGCGGTGTCGGATGTTATGCGAAGCACCAGAACTTCCTGACCCGGGGCCGGGCCTGGGGCAGTTATCTGGACGTCAAAACCGGGGCCGGGCGACTTTACCGTTCGCAATATGAGCGGGAAGCCGCCTGGGCACGGCGAAAGCACGGCAACTTCGGCGTGTTCATGTCGAGTTCGACGGAACCCTTCCCGCCGCAGGAAAAGCGTTACGGCGTCTCGGCTTCCGTGCTCAGCGCCATGCGTGAGGCACCGCCCGACCGGCTGATTCTGCAGACGCACGGCACGGGCGTTCTGGATGTGCTCGGAATTCTGGGAGATCTGGCGAACCTGTGCGAGCTGAGAGTCCACATGTCGATCGAGTCGGACCTGGACCGGCTTCCCGGCCTGCCTGGCCCGTTCGCTTCCGTGCAGGCCCGGATCGAGGCGATCGGCAGAATCCGGGCCGCGGGGATCTTCTCGGTCGTGACGGTGGCGCCGCTCTTGCCGATCGGTGATCCGCACGGGTTTTTCCGGCGTCTGGCCGAAGTCGCCGATGCCGTCGTGCTCGATCACTTCATCGGCGGCGACGGTTCGGCCAACGGCTCGCGCACGCTTCGAACCGGGCTGCCGGAAGCGATGCGAAACGTCGACCCAGCATCCGTGCAGGTCGAATACCGGGACGCCATGGCCGATATCGCCCGCCGGTATTTTCCGGGGCATGTCGGTGTCGGTCCGGACGGCTTCGCCGGGCGGTATCTGGAACATCCGTCGAACGCATTTCCCGAACCTGGCCAGGCACTCTCTTGAACGAGACCCCGAACATTCCGAAGACCGAACGAACGAAGCGAATCGGCTTCTGGTTCGTGGTCTGGGCCGCGTATCTGGTGCTGACGGCAATCAGTATCGATGCGGCGCTGCGGCAATATCATGCGTTTCGCACGGGTTGGTCGTGGGACCTGGCCTATTACAACCAGTGGTTCTGGGCACTTGGCTATGGCGACGGGACGATCAGCGTGCGGCCGATCGCCAGTTACGCGATCGAGGGGCCCTCGGTCTGGAAGGCCAATTACCTCAGCCCCTTCCGGCTGATGATCTTTCCGATCCATTACCTGAGGCCTGACCCGACGACTCTTCTGGCGATCGACAGCGTTTTCTTCTGGCTGCTGATTCCGGCCGCGGCCAAGCTGCTGATCGACGAATCCCGCAGCCGTATCGCGTCGCTTGCCGCGCTGGTTCTGATCCCGCTGACGCCTCTTGTGCTGCCACTGGCGGCGAACGATTTCCGCGAAATGCAGGTGGCCATTCCGTTCGCCCTGATCGCGGTGGCGGGCTGGCGGCAGCGGCATCGCGGCTGGGCTGCGCTGGGCATCGGCGGGATGCTGGCATGCCGGCAGGAGTGGGCCGTCGTCGTGGCGATGCTGCCGCTGATCCCGGCACGCAACGACGAACGCCCGGAAACGACGCTGCGCTGGACACGGGCGGCCGTTTATCTGGGGATTTTCTGGTTCGCTTTCGCGTTTCTGGGATATCTGCGGCTCACTTGCGGCCCGTCCTCGACGACAGCCTATCTGAAGCAGTTCGGGGGCGAGAAGCCGCAGCTTCAGGACACGCTCACCACGGCGTGGGATTTTCTCTGGATCGGGATGTCGGCGTGGATTTTTCCGGCCCTGCTCGCTCCGCGGGCAGTTCTGGTCGCATTGCCGTGGGTGTGGTCACTGGCGTCGGGAAAATGGGCGATCCGGTTCATCGGGGCGGAACAGTGGCACCACGTGCGTTACTGCGCGCCTTATTTCGCATTGTTTCTGGCCGCGGGGCTGATCGGCTGGGCCAGGTTATGGAACGGCATCCGAAGCCGCACGAACGCGAAAGCGGCCCCTTTCGTTCTGTGCCTGCTCTGGGTCGTCATGGCGGTGTGGCTCGTGGGCGGCCAGCAGCGGATGATCGCCCTGATGGGCGGCATCCCCGACCCTGTGCCCGCGGAGGATGTCGAGCCGCTGTGGCGCATCATGGCCGAAGTCGGCCCTGAGGACGGCGTCGTCGCCTATTACGATCTCACGGCACCGTTATCGAACCGGCAAAGGCTCTTCAGTTATGTGCTGAACGTGAATCACCCGAAGGGCTGGCCGCATGCCCTTGAGCCTGACATTCGGTACCTGTTTCTGGAAAAAGACCTGAAACCCGCCGAAATCTGGGAACCGCAGAGATTTCGGAAGATCTGGTCGGGTCGGGCATACGAAGTGTGGCGGCGGGATGTGCCGGCGTCGGCGAACTGATCGCAACGTGTTCCGGTCACGACTTTTCAGGCGAACCTGCGGCGGAATCGCCAGGCGCAGGGCCCGGCTGGGCCGCGAGAAAAGCGCGGGCCTGGCGGGCGATTCGGAGGTAGTCCCACCAGGCTAGGGCGATCATGGGCCCGAAGATCAGGCCGACGGACATCGCGCCGATATCCGGCCGTCCGAAGACGCTCAGGAGCGTAAAGACGATCGTTCCCATCAAGGCCGGGACGATCGTCAGACCGAGCGTCAGTTGCCGCAAACGTTTCAGCTGTTCGGGGATATCGATCGTGTAGGGGCTGAGGCGGGCCAGGCGGATGCGCCACTTTGGCCAGGCGGTGCCGCCGTTCGAATTCGGATTCTGGTAAGGTCGGTTCATGAGTCCGCCGCGGAACAGGCTGATCGGTTCGCACGATTTTTCGATCGTCTCGAACGATATCATAGCCACTTCAGCGGCAGTCGGCAGCCCACGGGGCCGAGAATCGATCTTCGAACGCAAGAATGACCCGATCGAGCCGGTGCCGCCGGAAACGGATCAGCGGGCGGCTGCCTGGGCCGGAGACTCGGGCGGTTTGTCGCTGGAAGTCGCGACGAGGGCGATGAGAAAGCCGACCCAAAGCACATAAAGCGCGACGGCGCCGCGGATCAATCGCTTGCGAAATTGGACTGTCGCGGCGGCGTCGCTCATCGGTGGTCGACCCTGATCAGAACTCGGTGGATTCGATACGGTATTCGTCCTCGAGCGTCTGCTTGAGGTCGAAGACGTCGTCGAAGTCGGAACGGGAATCGGTCGGCGATTTCTGCATGTGGTTTTCGTCGATCATGTGATAGACGATGTCGCCGATGTCGCCGGTCGTCCGGATGCCCCAACTGGAGAGGACCCTGTAACCGAGGAAGCCGAATTCCTGAGAAGCCAGACCGGCGACGGCATAGGCCAGCTGCTGGCCGGTGACGTGATCCTGCCGTTCCGGCATTTCCTTGACTGCCGCGCTGGTAGGCACGATGCCGTGATGTTTGATCGTCGCCATGCTCAGCGCGCTCATCACGAACCGGTAGGCGTGTATCGAAAATCGGGGGTCCCGCGCTAAGAGGCGTGTCAGTGATTCACGCACAGCGGCACCCTCCGGGCCAGCCTCGAGACTGCTCAGCAAGGATTCTCTGGACATCGTCGGCCACCTTTCCCGTCTGGCCAATTCGAATCGATCGCACGTTCGACGGACCTGTACGGTGTGTGAGTGTGAAAATGGCGTGCCAATCGCTGGATGCCTATCGACGATTCGAGCGGAATCAGGAGTCCTGCCCGCTCTAAAGGAATTATATCCATCGTGATTCGATTTCCGAAATCTCGTCCGATTTTTGTCCGGCAATTTCGGCGGATGTTTCCGATTGGGAAAAGATTTCAGAGAATTTCGACCTTCTTGAAAAAACCAGCAGGGTAAATTCGGCCGGAGTCCTGATTCACTTCGTAGTTTCGGCGATTCGTCGCCGAATTCGATGTTTCCCTCCGAACGCGGACACCGGC
>CAZSQA010000011.1:90747-162843 GCA_964608915.1 uncultured Isosphaeraceae bacterium | reverse complement strand
TGGAAGCCGGTGCCACAGCTCTGAAACCAAAGTGGCTGCGGCTTCCAGCCGCAGTACGCACAACCAGAATGCCAGCTTTTTGACCAAATCTGTCCGACCGATCGGTTTGTGGGTTCGTTGCCGAATTCGATGTTTCCCTCCGAACGCGGACACCGGCTGGAAGCCGGTGCCACAGCTCTGAAACCAAAGTGGCTGCGGCTTCCAGCCGCAGTTCGCACGACCGGATTGCCAGCGATCATTCCCATTCGTTCCGAAACGAACGTCGAGAAAAGACATCTCCGAGCTGGTGCTCGGGGGGCCCGGGGTTTACGGATCCCGCACGCTTTTCCGGCCTTGAAAAAACGGTCGGGGAGTGAGTTCTTGCGTACCCTGGTCGAAACGGCGATCTTGCACGACATCGCCGCTGTTCGACATCATTGGCCCAGGATCGAGCCTGAACACTCTCTCACAGAGAAGCCGCAACATGAACGAAGACGAAAAACTGGCACTGCTTGTCTGCCCGATGGGGAAAAAGCCGCTGGAGCGACAGGGCGATTCGCTCGTCTGCACATATTGCGGCACCCGCTTCGCCATCGATCAAGGCATCCCGAACATGCTGATCGAAGAGGCGAAACTGCCTGAAGGTTGTGCGACGATCGCCGAACTTAAGTGCGTCGCCTCTGGCGAAGTCCGTTACGACGGCTGAAGGAAGCGAGTCCTGAGACTCGCGCACGAAAACGCCCCTGGCCGAATCGGACAGGGGCGAGGTTCGTCGTTTCGTTCGCTGATCCAGGCGTCAGGATCAGGGCAGAGGCGGGAAATTCGAAGGCGGGCCTGAACCCCCTGCACCGGCAGCCGGGATCAGGGCGGCGTCGCGTGATTTCATCCGATCGGCCGGATTGGTGGCCGAACCGCCGTTCTCCGAGAGATAGTCAGGCTCGCCAGCGGGAACGGCGGGCGGAATCGGGTTCGGCTGGCGGCTTGCCGGACCGACAGGTGCCGGGAACGGCGGGAGGTCGCCACGCGGCTGAACGCCGGGAACCTGAATCGGCTGGACGGGGTCAGGCATCGAGGGGCCGACGGCTTCGCTCGGGTTCGAAGGGCCAGTGCCGTTCGTCGGAATCCGCCCGTGCTGGTTCATCAGGTCACGAGCCTGCAGGTAGGCCTTCGCGGGCTGGGGCCCTTCCTCCACCGCCACGTTGTTGTAGGCGAGCAGAGTGCCCTTGGCTTCTTCGAGAGCCGCGATGGACGTGTTGTAGCTCGTCTTGAACTGGGCTTCCTGGGCGACGGCGTTGGCCCATTCGGCGACGGCTTCGAGGTACCGGTCGATCGGCACCCGGCCGACTTCGTATTCCGCACGCTGGGCTTCCAGGCGTGTGGATGCCGCCAGGCGGTTGCGGCCGGCCGTCTTGAAGAGCTTGTAGTTGGCGTCCACTTCCAGGAAGAAGCGGGCCAGAGAGTGCGTCTGCTGGTGGACGATCTGCTGGAGATACGCCCGCTGCCGCAGCAGGATGTACTGCGAGGCCTTCGTATTGGCCAGGGGCCCCCGGAAGCCGAGCGGTGCCGAGAAGGTCAGGCCGAGCTGCCAGGTCTGGAAGTTGGAGAAGTTCGCCGGCTGCACCTGCAGGCCCGCCTGTTGCTGCAACAGGGCGTTGAGCGGGTCGATGGCCTTGATCGTCTGACCGGTCATGACCGATTCGGCGTTGTCGATATTGTCGCCGTAACCGTTGAGCTGGTAGAGGGCGTCGAAGTTCAGGGCCGGCAGAAGGCGGTTGCGGGCGATCAGCAGTTGCAGTTCGGCCAGACGCACCTGGAGCTGCTGCTGAACGATATCCGGCTGGAAGGCGATCATCTGGGCCAGGCTCAGTTCCCAGTCGGGCTCCAGACGGGCTTCCGTCGGGGCGGTGACGGGGATGATCCGGCGATTGTCCGTCGGCGGCAGGCCGAGGATGTTGCGGAGCTGGCGTTCCGTCGTGATGACGTCGGCCGTGGCCGAGATCAGCTGCAGGCGGAAGCCTTCGAGCCGTTGTTCGGCTTCGGCGACGTCCGACTGCGAGCCCCGGCCGACTTCCAGGCGTGATTGTTCGCGGCGGACGATCTGTTCGCCCAGCCCGATCGCCGTTTCCCGGCTCCAGAGCTGAACCTGCTGCTGCGACAGTGCCCAGTATTGCTGTTCGACCGACCGGACCATGGCCATGACGTCGGCCTTGAACCGCCAGACGGCGGCATCGGCGTTGACGCGGGCGATGACGATCGGGGCACGGTTGGCCTCCAGGCCGCTGGGCCCGAATTGTTCGTTGCCGCCCAAAAGGGGCTGGCTGATACGGAATTGCGTATTGGCCGTATATGCGGAGGGATAGACGTTCTGCGGGCTGTTCGAGTAGGCCATGTTGATGTTGTGTGCCACGTTCAGCGTGGCACCGGTGGCCGTCCGTTTCTGCAGGCCGATCTTGAACTCGTTGTTCTTCTGGTTGAAGATCACGGGCACTTTGTTCGCGGCCGAGAAAATACCGGCTGCGATCGAGTTATTGAACGGCTGGACGTTCTTGCCCCAGAACAGCGACGTGGTGAACGTCGTATCGAACACGGAGAGAGCCTGGGCGATCTGGGTTTCCTGGATCGCGGGATCGTAAACCGTGGAGAGAGCACCGGCACCCAGGGCACTGGAAATGCCGCCGCCGGCACCTGTGTTGAGCGGTGTCGGTTCGAAGCCGCCGATCGGGATGCCCTGGGCACCCAGAGAGATCACGCGAATGACTTCGCTGTTCTCGAGACCGAGCTGGATGGCTTCCTGAAGCGTCAGTTCCCAGATTTCGTCGGCTTCGGGCTGATCCGTCGTACGTGGCGGTGCGAGATCAGGAAGAGGAGTCGGCAGTTGGCTGGCCGAGTCTTCGAACAGGGCCGCCTGGCGGATTTGCCTGTCCTCCTCCGGAAGCACCCCGATTTCGTCCGAAGGCACGACGCGCGTCTGGTCGATATACGGGATTCTCTGACATCCAGTGGCAAAGAGCCCCGTCGAAAAGACGAAGGCAGTCGTCAACAGGCGTCGTCCGGTGAATTTCCAAGGCATGGCCGAATCATCCTTGATTGGCTTGATGTTCTCACGGCTGAGCCGTCGGTCGAGTCGTCGCTTTCGCGGTTCGTCCCAGCCACGGCCCCGTGAGTTCCGCATTCGTCGATTCCATCCGACGAACACCCTGACAACCGCGCAGTCGATTGCGTCACGAGAGCCATCGTCAGGTTGCCGACCGGTTCGTTCCGGAGACACGGAGAACCGTGTCAGCCGTAATTCGCGAGCCGGGAAACGCAAATTCCCCGAGCCGCTCGACCGGAAGGTCCATGAGGCTTGAAGCGGATCTTAGCAGACGGGCCGATCCTGCCAAGGCCAACTGTTTCATTTTTTTTCCGGTTCGTCGCGACCCAGCATTTTCCGAGTCTGACGCTTGATCCACCGCATTTCGCCCGACTCGGTGCCGTCCACCCAGTGGCCCGCGAACTGAAGCGCGTAGCCGCCCGTGAAGGCCGCCAGGGCGACGAGAAAGATCGGCACGGAGAGCAGCCCGACATAGACCGGGATCAGCAGAACGCCGACGAGCGTGGGCGGAATGCCGAGAATATGCAGCGCGAAGCTGATGCGGTGCGCATGGCGGCGCATCCAGTCGTCGACCAGTGGCGCGCGGGGCAGAGGCGGGCAAATCATGGCGCAGAAAGCTCCGGAGCCGGATTCGATCGGTTCTCGCGAGGCGTGGCGATCGGCGAGAGACATCCCCCCGGTTAGCCGGATTACGGACACCCGTCTCCCGTTTCGCTTGACGTGATCCCCCGCGTTCCTTAATCTTTTGATTCCTGAACTTGCACTGCAAGAGCACGTGATGTCAAGCCGTCAGTATTGCCGGCACGATTCACGACACCGGCGGCAAGCGACATCGGAACCGTGCACCTTGAGCGCACGACGTGTGTTACCCACCCGTGCGGACGCAACCGCAGAATCGAAACACGAGATCCCCAGAGATGGCACACCAGGTCACATTGATTCCCGGCGACGGCGTCGGCCCTGAACTCGCTGAAGCGACAAGACTCTGCATCGACGCGACCGGCGTCAAGATCGACTGGGACGTCCAGGAAGCCGGCGTCGACATCATGGAAAAAGTCGGGACGCCGGTTCCCGACAGCGTCATCGAGTCCATCCGCCGCACGAAGGTGGCTCTCAAGGCCCCGATCACCACGCCCGTCGGCACCGGGTTCCGCAGCGTGAACGTCTACCTGCGCCAAGCCCTTGACCTTTACGCCTGCGTGCGCCCCTGCCGAATCTACAAGGGTGTGCGGACATACTTCGAAAAGGCCAAGGTCGATCTCGTCATCGTTCGCGAGAACACCGAAGACCTTTACGCTGGTATCGAATTCGAAAAGGGCAAGCCGGAAACGGCCCAGCTCATCGATGACATCAAGAAGCTCAACGGCAAGACGATCCGGCCCGACTCGGGCATCTCGATCAAGCCGATCTCCGTCGCCGGCAGCGAGCGGATCGTCCGCTACGCCTTCGAATACGCCCGCAAGCACGGCCGCAAGAAGGTCACGGCCGTTCATAAGGCCAATATCCTGAAGTTCTCCGACGGCCTGTTCCTGGAAGTGGCCCGAGACGTGGCCAAGTCCTACACGGACATCGAATTCGAAGACCGTATCGTCGACAACATGTGCATGCAGCTCGTGCAGAAGCCCGAACTGTATGACGTCATGGTTCTGCCGAACCTCTACGGCGATATCGTCAGCGACCTGTGCGCCGGCCTGATCGGCGGCCTGGGCATGGCCCCGGGCGCGAACATCGGCGAAAAAGGCGCTGTGTTCGAAGCCACGCACGGCTCGGCACCCAAGTACAAGGGTCAGTGGAAGCTGAACCCGACGGCCCTGATCCTCTCTGGCGTGCTCATGCTCGAACACCTCGGCGAAACCGAAGCCGCCGCCCGTCTGGACAAGGCCGTGGCCCATGTCATCGCCGAAGGCAAGGACGTCACCTACGACATGAAGCCCCACCGCGACGACCCCACGGCCGTCGGCACCCTTGAGATGGCCAGGGCCATCATCAAGGCCATGGGCTGATTCGCCCGCGATTTCCCGCGAAACCGCCGCCGGCCTAGCGCCGGCGGTTTTTTTGCGCCAGTCCGACTCCGCCCAGGTCCAATGAACGACAACACCCGCAAGGCTTTTCTCGACCTCGTTTCCGGACGCAAGACAGGCGTCCTGCCCGCCGCCGCCCGCACGGCCCTGCGGGTCGCCTCAGCACCATACGCATTCGTGGCCATCGCCCGATCGGCCGCTTTCGACATTGGCCTGATCGCGACCGAGCGGGTCGACCGGCCCGTGATCTCCATCGGCAACGTCACCGTCGGCGGCACGGGCAAGACGCCGATGGTCGAATACGTCGCCCGGTATCTGCGCGAGAAAGGGCTGCGAGTCGCCATCCTCAGTCGCGGTTACGGCTCCGACCCCGAAGGCGGCTCGAATGACGAAGCCCTGATGCTCGACGCCAACCTGCCCGACGTGCCGCACCTCCAGGGCGCGGACCGGGCCGCGCTCGCTCGCGTGGCGATCGAAGAGCTGGAAACCGAAGCCATCGTGCTGGACGACGGCCATCAGCACCGGCGGCTGGGGCGTGACCTGAACGTCGTCCTGATCGACGCCACCAACCCCTTCGGCTACAGCTGGACCCTTCCCGGGGGCCTGCTGCGCGAACCGCTGCGCACTGGACTGAAACGGGCGAATGTCGTCATCCTGACCCGCTCGGATCTCGTCAGCCCCGACACCCGCGAAGCGATCCGCCGCAAGGTCGCCCGGTTCGCCCCTGCCGGATTCGTCTGGTGCGAAGGCGTGCACCGGCCGATCGAAGTGATCGACTTCGCAGGATCCGTTTTCGAACCCGGCTGGCTCGAAGGCAGGGAGGTCGTCCTGTTCTGCGGCCTGGGCAACCCGGATGCGTTCCGGACGACGGTCGAGAACCTGGGGGCCCGCGTTCGTGACGTCCGCTGGTTTCCGGACCATCATCGCTATTCGCAGAACGACATCGCCGACCTTTCGCGCTGGGTGGCCGCTTCAGGGGCCGAGTTGGCCTTGACCACGCAAAAGGATTCGGTCAAGTTACCGGTCGAAAGTCTCGGCGCCCGCCCCCTGCTCGCTCTGCGGATCGGCATGGTTTTCGAGCGTGGCGAAGCGGAATTTCAGGAGAAGCTGGACGCCGCCGTCCGCCTCCGGCCGAACGACTGACGAACACCCCGCGAGAAATGCCGGAAAGGAATCCGCCGATGGACACCGACATTCCTGACCTGGAATGGTCCGCCCTTCGTTACGAACCGCTCGCCACGCGGCCTTCCAAGGTCGACCTGAGCCAGATCGGCGGCCTGGTCGCCCCCGGGGCGACTTTCTCGGCGTTTCTCGACAGCCTGCCGAACCAGTTGGGCGGGAAGAACTTTCGCGCGCTCGTGAGCGCCATCGCCACGGCCCGTGACGCCGATCGCCGGATTTTTGCCGCGGCGGGCGGGCACGTGATTAAAACCGGTTGCGGGCCTTATCTTGCGGACTGGATGCGCCAGGGCGTGATCGATGGCCTGGCCTTGAACGGCGCGGCGTCGATCCATGACCTCGAACTGGCCATCTGCGGCCAGACGAGCGAAGACGTCGGCCCCCGCCTGCATGCCGGAACGTTCGGGTTCGCGCGCGAAACGTCCGAACTCTTCGCTCTCGCCTGCC
Organism: uncultured Isosphaeraceae bacterium; assembly: GCA_964608915.1. Taxonomy (GTDB): domain Bacteria; phylum Planctomycetota; class Planctomycetia; order Isosphaerales; family Isosphaeraceae; genus QWQI01. The sequence continues at coordinate 156,123 of CAZSQA010000011.1, read as the reverse complement.
GCACCGCGCGTGAAAGCGGCGAAGGGCTCGGCCTGTGCCTGGCCCGACTGGCGGCCGAAAACGCCGGCCCTGGCCGCGACGTCAGCGTGCTCGTGGCCGCGCATGAAACAGGCGTGCCGCTGACCGTGCATGTCGCGGTGGGCACGGACATCACGCACATGACGCCCCAGCTCGACGGCGCTGACCTGGGCGCCGCCACGATGAACGACTTCCGCTTGCTGTGCCGCCTGGTCGCGGGGCTCGAAAATGGAGTGTGGCTGAATCTCGGCAGTGCCGTGATCCTGCCCGAAGTGTTCCTCAAGGCCGTCGCCATCGCACGCAATCTGGGCCATAGCCTGGACGGCCTGACCACGGCGAATCTCGATTTTCAGCAGCAATACCGGGGCCTCGTAAACGTGCTTCAGCGGCCCGGCAGCCAGGGCATCGGCCTGACCGGGCATCATGAGCTGCTCATACCGATGCTGCACCTGGCCCTGGCGGAAAAATTTTCGGAAAAAACGCGTCACGATTCAACAAAGCCCGCTAACCGTCGAATCCACTCTTGACCGGTACGCTGCCGGTCACCGGCGAGCCGGAGCGCAAGCCGGGCGAATCGGAGACGTTTAAGTCTCGGTAAGGTACGCGGGAATATCGGGTCCGGAAGATCCGGGGTTCCCGGCAGACTGTTCGAAGACTCGGACCGCAGGAACGATGCCGGCAGACGGCGTCGTGCCTGGCCGTTCGTGTCCGCTTCGAAAGTACGCAATCAGGAATTGGCGAAAGGCTGGGGGAACGAACATGGCAGACCGTCATCAAGACCGCGAAACACTGACGCTCTCAATCCGGAACGCAATCTGCAACATCGTCGGGCGGCCGACGATGATGATGCTCTCCGCGGTGACGATGTTCGTCGCTCTCGAGGGCAACCTCGGCGGACTGCTCGGCCCCTCTGCGGACGAGTTACGAATCCCCGACTCGATCCTGTTCGCCAAACGCGACCCGAACCTCGTCGACCATGAAGCCGCCGCCCGGCTGGACGACTTCCTCACCCAGCGCGGCTGGGTCGAAGATATCGTGCACTGATCTGGCCATTGAAGTAATGAGACGGCGGGCGACTGGGAGGTTCAAACCTCCAGCCGCTCGTAAATCTCGGGGCTGCGGCTTTCGATCAGGGCGAACAGGCCATTTTTCGCGTATTTTTCGAAATGGGGAGCAGCGCGGTGGGCGTCCAGAGCGGCCTGATCGACGTATTGCTCATAGAGGAAGAACTGGAGCGGGTTGGTCGTGCTCCTGTGTACTTCGTACAGCCGACACCCGGGTTCCTTGCGTGTCTCGGCCGCGAGCGGGCGGAACAGCTCGATCGCCTGAGAATCCGTCCCTTCCCGCATGAGATAAGTGACTGCCACGCAGATCATGACGTTCTCCGATTCTTTTTCGCTTCGTTCCGATTCACTTGCTGGACCTGAGATACGTCACCAGATCGGCGATTTCCTGATCGTTGAGCTGCTGGTCGAGCCCCGCAGGCATGACCGACACGGCACTCGGGACGATCTCGTCGATCTCGGCCTTCGGCACGCGTGAGGTCTGGGTCGCGTTCAGGACGAGCGTGAGCGTGTCGGCATCTTCGCCCTGAACGATTCCGTTCAAGACCTGGCCGTCTTTCATCGCGATCGTGACCGGTTCGTAACTTCTGACGAAACTGAGACTCGGGAACACGATCGCCTCGAGCAGGTCGCGCTCGGTTCGAATGCCGCCGATCTTCGTGAGGTCCGGGCCGACTTTGCCGCCGACGTAACCGACCGAGTGACACGTCCGGCAGGCCGCCTTCGATCCGTTGAATACCGCCTGGCCGCGGCGGATATCGCCTGCCGGGAACGAGGCGAGGAGCGAATCGATCTTCTGCCGCTGAAGAAACAGCGACTGATTCCGCCGCTCCAGCACCCGATCCATCGCCTTTTTCGAGTCTTCAGGCAACCGTGCCACGACAGTTTTCAGCGAATCTTCCCGCAGCGACGCCAGGTTCTTCGAAGCGCCCAGGCTTCGAATCAGGGCATCGGCGATGGAAACGTCCGACCCGTTTTCGAACAGGGCGATCAATTTCTGGGATTCCATCGGCCCCAGCGTTCCGAACGCCAGGGCGATGCTCTTGCGCTGGTCCGGCGCGAGTTTGAGCCGGATCAGCAGATCGGCCGCCGCAAGCCTCGCCACAGCAGGCGTTTCCGGCCGCAGGCGACCGAGAATTTCTTCGAACAGGCCTGCCGGCACCGGTCCTGCCCCGGCGGGAATCGCGCCCAGCACGGCCCAGCGCAGGTCGGCAGACAAGTCCCTCTCATCCGCCCGCTTGAGCAGCAGCCGGAAGCGGACGTCGACGGACGATTCGTCGGCCGGGGGCAGCGCCTTCAGCGCAGCGAGGACATCCTCAAGCGTCGTGAGATCGTTGCTCATCAACGACTTCTGCAGCTCCGACTCCCACGGCTTCGGGCAGGTTTTCGCCCGCGAAGCCGCCATCGCCCGCAGAGCCAGTGACCGTGTCCGCACCGAGCCTGCCTGGAGCGAGCTGCCGAGCAGATCGCGAACCGAGTCGGCGGTGCCGGCGAACCGGGCCAACTGGTCCACGAGCGTCGCCTGACGCTCCTTATCTTCAGCCGGTTGAAGCAGTTTGGCCTTCAGCCCGGCGACGAGCGAATCCGCCCATTCCGGATGCCGGGAAACGATCCACCCGGCCAGCGTCCGCATCGCGGGTTCGCTGGCGTCCATCGCGCCGATCAGCTCTCTGACCGGCAAATTCGGCACGCCGATCTGATCCAGCGCGATCAGCCCGACGATCCTGCTTCGAGGGTCTTTGGCGGAAGCGAGGGCCTCGAAAATGGCGTCGGCCGAATCGATCTCGACGAGCGCGTATGTCAGCGAATGCCGCATGACCCGGTCATTCAGAAAATTCGCCGCCACGGCCAGGATCGGGGCCACGGCGGAAGGATCGCCGATTCGCCCGAGTGCCTCCGCGACGGCTCGCCGCACGGAATCCGGCTCGCTCTTGTCTGCCAGCATCGCGATCGCCTGGGCCGCCGAGGCACGGTCGCGGTGCAGCCCCACGGCATGCGCCGCGGCTTGACTGATCGCGGCGTCAGGATCTTCCAGGCCCAGCCGGCATACGGCCAGCCCCTCCTGCCCGCCGATGCGGCAGGCCGCCCAGATCGCCGCGTTACGGATTTCGGCCGATTGATTCGTATCCTTCACGATTTTCTCGAGTTCCGGGGCCGCTTCGGCTCCGGCACGGGCGATCATGTCGATGGCCCTGTCGCGAACCGCGGGGCGCGCATCCCCAAGCCTGGCCGCGAGTTCGGCCGCCGGCACGCCTTCCCATTTCAGCTTCAGGCCGCGCGGATCGACGACCGGAGAGGCATCGGCCCTGCGCACCCGGTAAATCGTGCCCAGGACGTCAGCTTTGGCGATATGGGACGTCGGGCAGCAGAGTTTGTACCAGCCGCCCGTATCGATCACGATCAGGCTGCCGTCGGCGTCGGTGAGGACGTCCGTCGGATGGAAGTCCGTATCGTCGCACACGACGAAGTCGGTGTCCTTGCTCGTCAGGCCAGCCTTGTCCGTCGATTCGAGCTGGTGCCGCACGATCTTCCGCAGGTTGAACGAACTGCTGAAAATGTTGCCGCGAAACGAAGGCCCGAAGGCCGGAGATTCGTATTCCGTCAGCCCGCAGGGTGCCGCCGGGCCCATGTGCGAAAGCACGGGCATCAGGTCCGGGCCCGTCCACACGTGCTGGGCTTCCTGCGTTTTGCCGTTCGTCTTGCCGTAAATGCCGCCGTAGATCGCATGAATCAGCCCGTCGCGCTGACCGACCGAGGGCTGCGTGAGGAACGTCGTCGTGAAGATGCGCTCGCCGCCCGGCGTGAAGACCATGTCCACCGGGTTATCCATACCGCCGGTCATAACCGGCTCCAGCTCTTCGCCGTCTTCGGTGGAGCGGAAAAAGTGTGCTGCGCTGGACTTCCACGATTTGCCGTGAATCTTGTGCGTCTGTTCGGCGAAGGCCCCCTTGGCCCAGTAAATGCGCCCGTCGCGACCCAGGTAAGGCCCGTGCAGGTCATTGGCGCAGCCGGTGAGCGTCTTGCCCTGGAACCATTCGATACGTTGATCGGCCACGCCGTCGCCGTCAGTGTCCGTGAGCTTCCAGATCGAAGGCGGCGCGGAAACGTAAAGCGAGCCCCGGTGCCACAACGTGCCTTCAGGGAACATCATGCGATCGGCGAACACGACGGATTCGTCGAACTTGCCGTCGCCGTCGGTGTCCTCGAGCCGCATGATCCGGTGCGGCTTCTGCTCGAGCTGGATCTCGACCTTGTCGTTCGAGCCCGAGCTGTCGGCCACGTACAGCCGGCCCTGCTCGTCGAACGAACCGACGATCGGCCGATCGACCAGCGGCGGCGTCGAGATTTTCTCGATCACGAAGCCGTCCGGAATCGTGAACGTGCGGTGATCGATCTTGATCTCGGCCCCGTCGACCGATCCGGAACCACCGGCCAGGCAGAGGCTTGTGCCGACGAACAGAACGCGCCCGAGTGAACGGAGCCGCGCGCTCATGAAGGGGTTTCTCCGGGTTCGCTCCATGAGTGTTCGCTCCATGGTCTGTTCGTCGAGTGAAAGGGCTTCGACCGATCGGGATCCGGTGCGAATCTTGCCGATCGGCTGGTGGGGCTCTCGTACCGGGCGAACGAGTCGTCGACGGGACGAGGGAAATTGATCTTACCCGATCTCGTGTCGCTTTTCATGAAGGCACCGCTCGGCTAACCTGCGAATCATCCGAACCCGCACACCTGCCGCATCCCGAACATCCACAGGACGAACGCCATGACCCCACAGATCGAAACCCGGTGGACAAAGCTCACACGCCGTGAAGCACTGGCGACGGCAGCCGCCACACTCGTCGCCGGAAACGCCGCCAGGGCTCAGGCCGAGCCGAAACCGAAACGGCTGCTGTATGTCGCCACGCCCGGCATTCGCAATTATCTGGAATACGGCGGCCACGGGCTGGTCGTTCTCGATATCGACGCCGGTCACAAGTTCGTCAAGCGCATTCCGCTCGCCGGCCTGAACGCCGAAGGCAAGCCCGACAACGTCAAGGGCATCTGTGCCAACGCCCGAATCGGCAAGATCTTCGTGAGCACCACGAAAACGCTGCAGTGCGTGGATATCGTCACCGAGAAACTCGATTGGGAAAAGCCTTATCCCAACGGCTGCGACCGGATGAGCATGGACCCGGCTGGCCGGTTCATCTATCTGCCCACGTTCGAAAAGGACGACTGGCACGTCGTCGAGCCGCTGTCGGGCGACATCATCGCCAAAATCTCGCCGAAATCGGGGGCCCACAATACGGTCGTCGGGCTGGACGGCTCCAGGGCCTATCTGGCCGGGCTGCGGTCGCCGATGCTGACCGTCTGCGACACGGCTACGCACAAGATCGTGCGCCAGGTCGGCCCGTTCGCGGCGGCGATCCGGCCATTCACGGTCGACGGCCGCCAGAATCGGGCATATGTCAACGTGAACGGCCTGCTGGGTTTCGAAATCGGCGACATCCGCACCGGCAAAAAGCTGCACCGGGTGGAAGTGCCGGGTTTCGAACAGGGCCCCGTGAAGCGGCACGGCTGCCCGAGCCACGGCATCGGCCTGACGCCCGACGAAAAACAAGTCTGGGTGGTGGACGCCTTCAACCAGAAAGTGCACGTGTTCGACAACAGCGTGGACCCGCCGAAATACATCGAATCACTCGCCGTGCGTGACGAGCCGGGCTGGGTGACTTTCACCGTTCAGGGCGACTTTGCCTATCCATCCACGGGCGACGTTTTCGAAACCGCCAGCCACAAGCGCGTGATGCAACTGGCCGACGAGAAGGGCGGCATTCTGATGAGCGAAAAGATGGTGGAAATTCACCTGGACGCAGCCGGCAAACCTGTGGCCAATGGCGATCAGTTCGGCCTGGGGCGTGTGCGGGGGTGAGTGGGGAATGACTTCCGGGCAAATACGATCAGATGATCGCGACGTACTTCTTCGGGTCGAGCGACCATTCGATTTGATACGATTCGAAGCCGTTGTCCTTTCGAATCGTCACCGGTTCGTCACCGCTGGCGAATCGCAGGTGAAGGTCGAAGTTCAGGTCAATCCAGGCGTCTTCGAAATTCTGGCCGATGAGAGCGAGCAAGGCCCCTCGATCGGCATTCGCTCCGTTGAGAAGAAATTCGCTTTCGATCGTGATCAAGGCCCAGTCCGGAGTCGTAAGTGTCGCGAGGTCCGGCGGACCATTCGAATACAGGCAGAAATGATATGAATAATAACTGATCGAAACCAGTTCGTGAATTTTCAGGAACGAGAGATCGTAATCGGCGCTACGGTCTTGCATTTCGAATTCCTGACGAGTGTCGTCATGTCCCGGGCCCGAAAAAGGGGTCAGGACAAGACGATCCATTACCGTGTATCTACGGTATCATGCTCGAAGTGTCGCATTCCAGCGAAAGTCGCTCGTTCCGCGAGAGAATTTTCCCCCGGTGCCGATCAGGGCTATTGCCCCCTGAGTCGATTCACTTCGGCTTCGAGTGACGCGATTCGGGCCTGAAGCTCTTCGATCACGGGAGCGACCTGGCGCTGGGAAAATCGCTTGTGAATGTGCTGCGGGCAATTGATATCCCAGGCTTCGATCCGAAAGACGATGGCCCGTTCGACCTTGCCGGGATAGGCAGGGTCTCGCAGTCGGTCAAGCAGATCGGGATCGTCTTCGACGACGCTGGCATGGCCCCAGAGCTTGATCCGGCGACTGTGGGCATAATCCATCAGGAATATAAAGGCTTTCTGGTTTTCCCTCAGATTGCCGAGCGTGATGTATTGCCGATTGCCGCCGAAGTCGGCGAAACCGAGTGTCGTTTCGTCGATCACCTTCAAAAAGCCCGGCGAGCCGCCACGATACTGGACATACGGCTGCCCCTCGGCATTCGAAGTCGCGAAATAGAACATGTCCAGGCCCGCCAGAAACTCGCTGAGCACCGGCGTGACCTGAGTCTCCCAACTGCCCGCAAGTTCCATGCGTGCATAGCCGGAACGCGATCCCTTTTCCGTCTGGACGCCTTTGACCGATTCCGTGAAGGCGATGTCGCTTGAGTACTGTCGCATGAGACCTCCGTTAAATGTGATCTGGCCGATATTCGAAATTCCACGATTCGATCATCCTGGCAGGTCAGACCGTCATCGCGGATCGGGAATTCCGGGATGGTCCGCCGGTCGCGGGCCTGGCGCTGGCCAGCGGAACTTGCGGTCCTGCTCGTGAATCATCAGGTCATTGATGCTGGCCTCCCGCCGCTTCATCAGTCCGTCCGCTCCGAATTCCCAAAGTTCGTTGCCGTAGGCTCTGAACCACTGACCATCGGCAGTTCGATATTCGTATTGAAATCGAACGGCGATCCTGTCATCGGCGAAGCACCAGAGCGACTTGGCGAGCCGATAATCCAGTTCCATTTCCCATTTGGACGCGAGAAAGCGGCGGATTTCGTCACGACCTCGAAGGAACCTGTCACGGTTTCTCCACACCGAGTCCTCGGCATAGGCGAGCGAAACCGTGTGAGGATCGCGGCTGTTCCAGGCGTCTTCCGCGGCACGCACTTTGGCGGATGCGGTTTCGAGAGTGAAAGGCGGCTGGATCACGTTCATCGATTTGTTTCCCTTTTTCGAAATTCGGCATTCGAATGCCGAGTGCCTGGCCGGACCAGGCACCCGGACGGAAATACGTCTGAGTCAATGCGCCGGACTGAATTCCACCGGCTGTGCCCTGGGAATATCGAGCTGCGTATCGGCCACGTTGTTGAGGAAATTCGTGAAGCAGCCCAGGACGACGCTGGCGACGATCTCGACGATCTCGGCATCGTCGAAGCCGGCTTCTCTCAATTCGGCGAGTCGCTGACCACTGACTTTACCCCGAGTTTCGAGCACGTCGTGGGCGAAGGCAAGAGCCGACTTGATGCGAAGATTCTCGGACTGACCCGTTCTTCCGGCCAGAATGTCGGCGGCGGAAAGCCCCGCCGAGGGGGCCACGACCGAAAGGATCGAAGAGCAGTATTCGCACGCATTGGACTCGCTGGTGGCGAGCTTCACCTGTGTGTGCACTGCGTTACCGATTTTGAGCCCCGCCATGGCTTGACTGAAGACGAGAAAACTCTCGAGGACGGCGGGCGAATTCGCCATCACCCGGGTGGCGTTGGGAATCATGCCGAAGGCCTGACTTACGGCTTCGAAAAGTTCTTTCGTACGGCCCTGGGCGTTTTCGGGTTCGACGGATCGAAGGCGCTGCATGGAAAGACTCCTGAATCACTGGGAAACGACCGAATCTCCGAGCCGGGCGACACGCCCGACTCCCGACATGGATCAATACAGACAGGTCTGTATTGACTGACTCAAAAAAAATAGGGCGTCGCATGTTCGCCTGGCTGACGAGGTCAAGCCGGATCGGAACACGGATCGAGTTTCGAGAGGAAAGCGGCGGCGGCAGCGGTGTGCGGTCCGCATCTTGTGAGTCGGCATCGCCTTTCTCGGACCGGTTCAGCGTCACATGCATCGAAGTGGTGCCCCTGGGATCGAGTTCACAACCATACAGACAGGTCTGTTCTGTTTTGTCGAAAAAAAGAGGCATCGCCATGGGTTCAGTTCCTCTTGTCGGGGCCGAAGAGAGCGAGCGATGCCTCCCGGGCGACATCCGCAGGGGTGGAAGATTGCGACATGACCGCCGTGACGATCGCGCCTTCCACGATCAGAGCGATCGCCTGGGAGAATCGTTCGGCCGGTTCGGCGCCTTCCGATTCGACGATCAGGTCCCTGATCATCGCGTGGAACCGCTGTTTGTGCATGACGGCGAACTTCGCGGCTTCATGCTCAGGCGCCGCCAGCTCGGCATAGGCGTTGATGAACATGCAGCCTCGAAAACCCGGGCTTTCGAACCAGTCCTTCAAGGCGCTGAAAAAGGCTTCGAGCCGACCCATCCCGGCATCGGCATGCCGCTTCATCCAGCGAGCGAACATGGCGTCGAACTTCTCTTCGCGAAACTGCAAAACGGCCAGGATCAGGTCGTCCTTCGAAGCGAAGTGGTTATAGAGCGACGTCTTCGCCACTTCGGCTTCGGCGATGATCCTGTCGATCCCGACCGCCCGAACCCCTTCGGCATAGAAAAGCCTCTCAGCGGTCTCCACGATCCGCTGGCGAGCGTTCGACGTTTTGGCTCTTCGGCTTTCCATATCTCTAATGTACAGACCTGTCTGTTTATGTCAAGGTGTGAGGCAAAGAATTTTCGGAGATTTTCCCGAACGGGCTTACGAACCTGAACCGACCAGCCGCAGCGTCGCCACGGCTTCGCCCGCTTCCAGTGGCGTCGGCCGGCCGGCGATCCAGTCGTCGAGCAGGTCGAGGAAATGGGGGCTGGCCGGGTGGCCGGACTGGCCGCCGGGCAGTTGCATGAAGCCGGAGGCCTCGCGGCCCGGGAAAACGGCCATGCGCTGGCTGGCGCCGAATTGGGGCGTTTGAATTTTCGGCATATCGGTGAGCGAGCCCGAAGAGCGGATCGGCCGTGAGGCCAGCCAAGGGGAGAGCGCCGCCAGCTTCTTCCCGAACGGATGCACCAGGCGGAGCATATTGATGTCGCCCCAGGCGGGCCAGCCGTTCGAAACGGAGTCGGCGACGGTTTCGTCGATGGCTTCGAGAATCAAATCGCTCCAGCTTCGGTATTTCGAAGCCAGCAGATGCGACGGGCGTTCCTTCAGGATCGCCCAGGCCGGGGCTTCCACACTGATCTGCCGGAGCGAAAACCGGCCGTTGACCGAATCGCGGCAGGCCTTGCGCAGCGGTGACGTGATCGGCCCGAGGATTTTCAGGATGATCCGTAACCGGCACTGATGGACCAGGGCATAGGCGACCGATTCGGCCTCGGACCGGCCGTCGAAAGCTATCAATCGATTTCGAAAGATCGCCCGGTCGCGATCGGCCAGCGCGACTTCGTCGGGCATTTCGGCCAGGATCAAGTCGCGCCACTGCAGAAGCAGTAGCGAGCGATTGTCCATCTGGATCTCGCCCATGAAGGCTTCGTCGTAAATCGGCGCATTTTCCAGCATTTCCTGAATCCGCCGGGCACGCACGCCCCGGTCGTATCGCCCCCGGCCGATTTTCATCAGACTTTCGCCATCGACCATCCGGTGATTGGCCGACCAGATCAGGCCGCCGGGCGGGTCGACCACGCGGGGATACTCTTCGGGACTCAGATAGCCGTCCCAGTGGGATTTCGGATCGGCGGCCGGCATGGGCAGGCGTTCGTCGACCGTGTCGATCCCGATGCGCCGGGGAATCCGGCCCATGATCGTCCAGCCGATGTGGCCGTCGCGGTCGGCGACGAGGAAATTCACGTGCGGAACGCCGCAGCCGGCGACCACGTTCAGGGCCTCTTCGACGGTCGAACGATCGAACAATTGACCGACGCTCAGGTCGACACCCTGCTTTTCCTGAGCCACCCAGCGCCACACGCGGGGCCGGCCGGCCAGGTCGGTATCGACGACCGGTCCCCAGATCGTCCAGTCGATTTTCGCCAGAATGTCCGTTCCGCCACGCACGCGGATCGTCTCTTCGTGCGTCGTCAGCCGCTGCCAGCCATCGGGGGTTCTGTATCGATGCCGGTCGGCGGGGTCGAGTTCTAGGGTGAGCAGGTCGCCCCAGTCGCCCTGGGCACTGGTCAGTCCCCAGGCGATGCGGCCGTTCGAACCGGCGATCATGGCCGGCCCGCCCGGCATGGCGACGCCGTGGCACTGGTTGACGCAATCCCCGGCTGCATTTTGGATTACGATCGTGACCTTATGCCAGACCGCGGGCAACCCGAGGGTCAGGTGCATGTCGTTGGCGATGAGCGCCGGGCCTGGATGGCCCGCATGCGCGCGGGTTCCGGTGACGGCCCAGCCGTTGGATCCGAGGACTTTCTGCTCCATGTCCTCCCATTTCTCGGGTGCTTCGAGGTCGTCGCTCCAGGGTGATTTCCGCAGGTCGAGAATATCTGGCCCGGGGATGACGGGATCCGCGTGCCGGTCGCCTTCGATCGGGCTATCCCAGGGCGAGCCGTCAGGGAGCAGCAGGGTGACCAGTTCCTCCGGCAGAACGTCAGCGATCAGGGCGTTCGCCTGATGATAGGCCATGTCACCCCCTTCCAGGCCCAGATAGACGGCGTGGTTCACGAGCAGCGTATCGGCGGCGGCCCAGGGGCGGGGTTCGCACTTGAGCAGCGTATATTCCCAGGGCTTGCGTTTCAGGTCGGCCAGGGCCTGATTCACGCCCGAGACGTAGAGGGTGAGGATCTCTTTCTGATCAGGCGGAAGATCCTGGGCGACTGACTCGCACAGAGCCCTGAAGCGGTGCCGGCGGATGGAGCGATCGCTATCGACGATCGGCTGGGCCCCGCCGAGCAAATCCGCCAGTTCGCCAGCGGCGAAACGGCGGGCGAGATCCATCTGAAAGAAGCGGTCGCGGGAGTGGACATAGCCAAGCCCGAAGGCAGCCAGTTCGGCATTGGCGGCGATGATCCGGGGCACTCCGGCAGCGTCGGTTTCGATGGTGACCGATTCGCCCGGGCGGAGCCCTGCCACGATGCGCTGGCCGTCGAGTTCCGGCAGCGAAGCGTGCAGGATCGCCCGCAGGCGCGTGGCCGCGACGATCGCCGCAACAAGAATCAATGTCAGCAGCAGAATCGAAACGCTCACAGCCATCGACATCGTGATACCTCAGCGTCGGTTGATGAATCGAACAGCGTTCGCGAATGAGTCCGGATTCAGGATAAAGCTCGAAATACGGAACGTCAGAATTTCAGCCGCAGGCGACCCTGATCGCCTTGCCCCAGAAGAGCGAGCCGCATTTCGGTCAGTTCGGGGTCGAGCATGCCCGAGACCACCCTGCCGCTCAATTCCGCGGGTTTGCGGCCGCACAGCCAGGCGGCCATGCCGGCAGGCACATGGGGCTCGACTTCCTTACCCTCGCCGAACATCTCGGTGAACCGGGGCAGCCATTTGCGGCCTTGACCGGTGCCGAGAACGTCGTCCATCAGGCCGGTCGGAGTCACGGCCGGGAACACGGCGTAATACCCGACGAACGCCGCGGGCGACGGCCCGGCGGTTTTGGGCCATTCACTTTCGGCGGCCAGATTTTCGACGAGGCGCACCAGTCCGGCCTGAGCGGCCGCATAGCCGGAAGCGAACCCGAGCCCCTGATGATGCCCGGGGCCGACAAAGGCCACGAAGGCGCCGCCCGCGGGGCTGGCTTCGAGAAATGGCCCGGCGGCGGCGGCCAGGTGGCCTGCACCGACGAGGCTGACCTCAAGATCTTCACGCCAGGAGAGCGGATCGACCCGGGCCGTCGGGCCGATAGCGTGCAACCGGCCCGCGGAGTGGATGACGGCGTCGAGCCGGCCATGTTCGGCGACGAATGCACGCAGCGCTTCGCTCAGGGCCGGGTAATCGCGAACGTCGCCGGTATAGATTTCGACGCGGGCCTTCGGTGCGTCGGCCCGAATCGTGTCGGCGGCGGCATCGAGCCGGGCGCGGTCGCGTGCGAAGAGGCCGATCGTCCAGCCATTTTCGGCCAGAATCGTGGCGGTCTTCAGCCCGAGGCCGCTGGAACCTCCTGTGACGAATACCGTTGGGGCATGGCTCATGTGTCTGGTCCGATTCGCTGTTCTGACCGCATTCGAACGCCGACAATGTAACGGCTCGGCAACCCGGGGCGAAAGAGAGAGATGCATCGCCTTTTGCCGCCGATCGGCACCGGGCAGTGACGTACATGAATGTGAACCGCGTGGAAAGATCGATCGACGGTGTCGAATACGACGGCACGACAGCCGGTCGAACCGGCACGAACGATTTTCTTTTCCATCGGCGATCGAACATAATAGTTGTGCCGCAATTGGCGTTCGCTTGCGGCGAACAACACACCGTTCGCAACCGGGCCGCCGCGGCCGCGTCAGGGCGATGGCCCGCTTCGAAGTCGATCGGGAGAGATCCGAGAGATGGCCAGAGAGACGCCGATCGACACCACCGAACCGAAAGCCGTCCGCACGTCGGTCGAGGCGACCGCCCGCGTCCGCAAGTTGATGGACCACTGGGAAGAGCAGGCCGAGAACGGCATCTACCTCAAAGCCGAGGACCTTTGCGTTCAGGATATGGACATCGTGGACAGGGTGCGTGACCAGATCGAATCGCTGCACGCGATGACGCGGATCATGTCCGACCTGTCCGAGCCGGCCACGTCCGATCAGCCGACGCTGGTCGACCCGGCATCTTCGCGCACGGTCGCGGGGGCGACGTTCAGCGCGCTTGACCTCGTCGCCGCCGAAGGGCTGGGGCTGCTCGAAAACCCCGCTGAGGCGGTCAAAAACTCCGAGAACCAGAGACTCATCGTCGGCCGGTATTATCTCGAACAGTTCATCGCCCAGGGCGGGCATGGCCAGGTGTGGCGCGCGTTCGACCCGGAACTGAGCCGGCGGGTGGCGATCAAGATCACGCGGCCGGAACGGATGCGGGCCCTGCCGCCGCATCAGCGATATGTGGAGCAATACCGCCTGATCGAGGAAGCCCGCAAGATCGCGAAGTTTCAGGCCCCCGGCATCGTGACGATCTTCGACGTCGGCATTCAGGACGAACTCGCGTTCATCGTCTGCGAACTCATCGAAGGCGAAGACCTTTCGAAGCGGCTGCGAACCGTGAAGCCCACCTTCGCCGAAACCGTGCGGCTGTGCGTGGAAGTGGCCGAAATCCTCAACGTGGCGCATGCCCAGGGGCTGATCCACAGGGACATCAAACCCGCGAACATCCTTCTGGAAAAAGGCGGCCGGGTCGTCATCAGCGATTTCGGAATCGCGGCCACACTGGCTGACCTCGACCGGGAATCGGGCATGATCATCGGCACGCCCAGCTACATGGCGCCGGAACAGGCACAGGGAAGAACGTCGGAAATCGGCCCGGCGACCGACATTTACGCGCTCGGCGTGATCCTGTTCGAAATGCTGACCGGCCGTTTGCCTTTCGAACAGCCCGATTCGAAGGTACTGATTACGGCCATCGTCGAAAAGGAACCGCCCGCGCCGACTTCGATCGACCCCCTGATCCCCGCGCCGATCGAACGTGTCTGCCTGAAGGCACTCAGCAAAAAGCCCGAGAACCGCCAGAAGGACGCCCTGGAGTTCGCCAACGGCCTGCGTTACGCGGCCCTGATTTCGAACGTCAAATGGGAAAAAAGGCCCTGACGGCCAGCCACGATTTGACTGCCCAAATCGATTTCCCGGCGTTATGATAGAATTCCTGCGGATCGATAAGTCCGCACCCCGCCTGATTTCCGAACACGGACCTCATCGAGATCGATCGCCCGCGAGGTCGCACAGATGGCAGCCCGCCCCTTTCGCACCACGTTGCGCCGTTTCATCGCGAACTCAGGTTCCGCGTCGCTGGCGGCTGTGGTCATCGGTCTGATTCTCTTTGCAGGTTCGGCCGAAGCCAGCCCGTGGCAGAAGTCCCAGGACGCGAAGACCTTGCCGATTTTGCGGATGACGCAGTATCGCGGCCCGGGCACGACGGATCGGGATCTCGGTCCGAAGGTGTGCGACGGCGACCCCGATTCGGAATGGGTCGCGACCGGCCTGACGCGAACCACGCTGGGGCCGCCCTTCGAATTCGTGTTCGAGGCGATCGACGGCCGCATGCTCGAACTGGCGGGCCTGAAAGTGCTCACGGCCTCCGCTGCGCCGGCACGGCGGCTGGCGGATTTCGAAATTCGTGTCGAGTCATCGCCTGGTTCGGGCACTTTCGACATCGTCGCCTATCGCGGCAATCAATCGATCGACGACAAGCCCCAGTCGCACCTGTTCGACAAGCCGATCTCGGCACAGAGATTCCAGTGGATTCTGCGGACCAATCATGGCGACCGCAACGAATTCAGGGCGAACGAGATCTGGCCGATCTTCGATGCCGCGGAAACCGCCCGTTCGAACCAGGCTCGCAAGACGCCAGCCTTACCGAAGATCGAAATCGGCCCGATCGACACCGACGCAGCCGCCCGGTTCGTCTATCGCCCCCTGAAAGTCGAACCTGTTCCGGATCTGCGTGACGGCAACGGCCAGCGGCTCAGCCCGATCGACGCCTGGCTGGCGAAATCGCTCGAAACCAGAAACCTCCGGTTTTCCGCCGAGGCCGCTCCCGAAACCCTGGTTCGGCGGCTGTGCTGGAATCTGACCGGCCTGCCTCCGGCCGATGAAGACATCCGCAAGTTTCGCGAAAAGCCTGACGAGCGAACTTACGCCGAACTGACGGAAAAGTACCTCAATTCGACCGCTTACGGCGAAAATCAGGCCCGGCTCTGGCTGGACGTCGTACGCTATGCCGACACGGACGGTTACGCCGCCGACGGCATGCGGGCCGATGCCTGGCGATATCGAGACTATGTCGTCGCGGCTTTCGAGACGGACAAACCCTTCGACCGCTTCCTCACCGAGCAAATCGCCGCCGACGAACTGCCGGACGCCCCAGCGGATGCCCTGCCCGCCCTGGGCATGGCCAGGCTGGGGCCGTTCCGGACGAACTCGGGCAATCAGAACCTGGAACGGAATCGCCAGGAGCTGATCACCGAAATGGTCTCGAACGTGAGCCTCAGCTTCCTGGGGCTCACGATCGGCTGCGCCCGCTGCCATGACCACAAGATCGACCCGATCCCCCAGGCCGATTATTACCGCTTCGCGGCCTTTTTCGCCGCGGCGGAGCCGGCTTCGCTGCCGCTCGAACCGGCCGCACGCCAAAGCTCGCATGAGGCTGAAACCCAGCGTGTGCGCCGGGCCATGGAACCGCACGAAGCCCGCGTTCAGGAAATTCGCGACGGTGCCGCCCGCCGGCTGCGGGAAATCCGCAAAACGAAGCTGGACGCATCGACCCGAACCGCCCTGGATAAGCCCTACGACCAGCGCAGCGACGCGGAAGCGGCCCTGGTGAAAGTCGTCGAGCTCGAACTCGAACCGAAAGAGGCCGAGATCACGACCGAACTGACCGCCGACGAACGAAAAGCCATCTCCGCCGAAGAAGCCCGGCTGAAAACCTTGCGTGCCCGGCGGCCCGCCCCCCTGCCGACGGCCTGGGGCCTGAAGGACGCCGGACCGATCGCTCCGGCGACGTACCTTCTGCACCGGGGTGAGATTGACCGCAAGTCCGGCACCGTCGACCCCCGCCCGCCCTCAGCGTTTTTTGCCGAGGGAACGAAAGAATCGTTCGCCGAAAAGAATCCTGCCGAAGGCACGACGACAGGCCGGAGGCTGCGGCTGGCCCGCTGGATGACCGCCCAGGGCCAGGTGGCCAGGGTGATCGTGAATCGTATCTGGCAGCAGCATTTCGGCAGAGGGATCGTCGCCACGGCCAACAATTTCGGCGAGCTGGGCGAGGAACCGACCCACCCGGAACTGCTCGACTGGCTGGCCGACGATTTCGTGCGGCACGGCTGGAGCGTCAAACGGCTGCACCGCCAGATCGTAGCGAGCCAGGCGTTTCGGCAAAGTTCGAAACCGGCGGCCGACGCCCTCAAGGCCGACCCGCTCAATGAGCTTTTTTCACGCCAGAATCGCCGCCGGTTGACGGCCGAGGAGCTGCGCGACGGCCTGCTGCAGATCAGCGGCGAACTGCGGCGCGACCATCGAGGCGGGCCGGGAATCGCACCGGAACTGCCGCCCGAGGTGCTCCAGCGGCTCAAAACCGCCTGGCGGCCCACCCCGGGCAAACAGTCGGCGCTGGTTCGGTCGATTTATCTGATTGTCGACCGGAATCTGGTTCTGCCGATTCTCGAAGAATTTGACCAGCCCGATTCGATGACCAGTTGTGCCCGCAGGAATCAGTCGACCCATGCCCTGCAGTCGCTGGCGATGCTCAATCACCCGTGGATCATCGAACGTGCCCGGGCGATCGGCAATCGTGCATTCGCTGCCGGTTCGACCGACGCCGAGCGGCTGGCGGCACTTTATCGGCACGTGACGGGCCGTAATCCGACACCGGCACTTTCAGGCAAACTCCGGGAAATCCTGGACAGGACAAAGGCCGCGTGCGAAGCCGGCGACGGCAGGGCGGACGCTTCGGAGATCTGGACCGACGTGGCTCTGACGGTCGTCAATTCCGTCGAATGGCTCTATGTGGAGTGACCACCCGATGCACCCGAACGACCCATTCGCACACCGCCGCATGACTTCGCCGCTTAACCGCCGCCGCATGCTCGAACGCTCGGCCTCCGGGTTCGGGGCGCTGGCCCTATCGTGCATGCTGAACGAGTCGCGGGCCGCTGATGGTTCCATCGACCCGCTCGCGCCCAAACCGACGCACCACCCCGCTCGGGCCAAAGCCTGCATCATGCTTTTCATGTGCGGCGGGCCCAGCCAGATCGACCTGTTCGACCCGAAGCCGACGCTCACGAAATACCACGGGCAAAAGCTTCCGGACTCGTTCAAGGGGATCGAAACGCAGTTCCTGCGCGACAGCGACGTGATCATGGCCAGCCCGCGAAAGTTCGCCAAACGGGGCGAATCGGGCATCGAGATTTCCGACTTCCTGCCCCACACGGCGACGATCGCGGACGACATCGCCGTAATTCGTTCCTGCCACAGCGACAGCTTCATCCACGAAACGGCCCAGTATCAATTGATGTCGGGCCGGATCGTCGGCGGGCACCCGAGCCTCGGATCATGGCTGGGCTATGGCCTGGGCTGCGAGACACGGAACTTGCCTTCGTACGTCGTTCTGCTTTCGAAATTCGGGGCGACGGAAGCCGGCAAGCCGCTCTGGTCCAGCGGTTATCTGCCGGTGGTTTACGACGGCACGGTCTTCCGCGGCGGCGAACGGCCTCTGGACAACCTGACGCCGCCGGCCGGAGTCTCGGCGAAGCGGCAGCGGGCGATCCTGGAAAACGTGCTGGAGCTGAACCGGTCGATTTCGACGCCCGACGACACTGAACTCGCGGCCCGCATCGCCAGCTACGAACTCGCCTTCCGCATGCAGGCGGCTGCGCCTGAGGCGGTCGACCTGAACCGCGAATCGGCCGAGACGCTGGCTCTTTACGGCGTGGGCCAGGAGCCGACGGACCACTTCGCCCGCCAGTGCCTGATGGCGCGCCGGCTCGTGGAACGCGGCGTCCGGTTCGTCCTGGTGCTGGCCTCGGGCGGCTCGAGCGAAAACCAGTGGGACGCCCACAGCGACCTCGAATCCAATCACGGCCGCATGGCGGGCCTGACCGACCAGCCAACGGCGGCCCTGGTGAAGGACCTGAAACGACGCGGGATGCTGGACGAAACCTTGGTGATCTGGGGCGGCGAATTCGGCCGCACGCCCCTGTCTGAAGGCAAAGGCGGCGGCAAGGGCCGCGACCATAACCCGCACGGCTATTCGATGTGGCTGGCCGGCGGCGGCATCAAGGGCGGCACGACCTACGGAGCGACCGACGAAATCGGGCTTTATGCCGTCGACAAGAAAACGCACGTGCGCGACATTCACGCCACGATTCTGCACACGATGGGTCTGGACCACACGGCGCTGGAAGTGCTGCACGACGGCCGCTTCGAACGCCTGACGGACATCGGCGGGAAGGTGATTCCGGAGATTCTGGCGTGATGAGATCAAACGAATCCGCATGGAAATTTCACGAGTGATTCCGGCCGAAACCCTGTTTACGTATCTGCTTCGTGCTTTTATCATATATTGAGTGGCATTTTCGACACGACGTGATTCGAATCATGTATCGCAAGCACTTCCCTATGTCGCGGCAACTCGTGATCGCCTTCGCGGCGGTCTGGATGCTCGCCTGCGCGTTCGGGTCGGGCTTTCTGCATGAGTCGATCGGCTGCTCGCACGATCTTTCGGCCGAGACGGTCGAACACCAGGAGGACGACACGTCCCACTGGGCGGCCCTTGAGTCGGACCTGTTCACGACGTCCGATTGCCCGGTTTGCGTCACGTGCAAGTCATTCGGAACCGATGTCACGGTTCCCGTCGAACTGCCGGATCAAGTTCCCGCCGAGGACGTCCGCGAAGTCGCGATCGTCCTGATCTCAGAAGATTGTCTGTCAGGCGTAAACCCTCGAGCGCCGCCGTTTTCGATTTCCTGAATTACGTCTTTCGTGCCGGGTCGGGCCGATCAGGGTCCATCCGTGCCTCTTCCTTCGCACCTGAACGCGGAATCTTCCGTCCTTTCGGTGCCGTCATCATCGATTTTCCTCATAACCGATCGATTTTCGGAGATTCTCCCCAATGTCTCATTGCGCATTCGCATCCTCGAAAGGATCGCGACGAAGCTCCCGGCCCGGTTTCACGCTGATCGAACTGCTCGTCGTCATCGCCATCATCGCCGTACTCATCAGCCTTCTGCTGCCCGCGGTCCAGTCGGCCCGCGAGGCGGCCCGCCGCGCCCAGTGCCTGAACAACCTCAAGCAGATCGGCATCGCTCTTCATACCTATCATGAAATTCACGGCACGTTTCCGCCCGGGTACGTCAGCAATTACCGGCGCGACAGCGGCGACGAAGGCACCGCCGAAGACGACATCGGCCCGGGCTGGGGCTGGGCCAGCCAGATTCTGCCGCAAATGGAGCAGGCGCCCATCCACAGTGCCATCAATTTCAGCCTGACGATGACCTACGCGGCCAACGAAACGGCCCAGTTGTCGCGTATCGCCACGTTCATCTGCCCTTCCGACTTCACGCCCAACAAAGTGCCCGTGCGTGACGAAACCAACACGCAGACGATCTACACCGTCGGCACTTCGAACTATGTCGGCGTTTACGGCGTCGGCGAGATCGGCGAAGCCCCCGGCCGGGGCAACGGCACGTTTTTCCGCAACAGCCGCGTGGGCATCGGCCAGATGACGGACGGCTCTTCGAACACGTTCGTCGTCGGCGAACGGAGCCATAACCTGAGCTACGTCACATGGACGGGCCGGGCCATCGGCGGCTGGCTGTTCACGACTTCCTCGTTCGAAGGCGGCACGAACAAGTTCGTGCCCGATCCGGAGGAGTCGTTCTGCATGATCCTGGGCCCGGTCGAGGTTGAAGAAGGCGAAGCACCCCGTACGCCGAACCAGCCGAAGGCCCACGTCGAGGATTACTGGAGCCGCCACCCCGGCGGCGTGAACTTCCTGTTCGGCGACGGCTCCGTGCGGTTCGTCAAGGACACGATCAACGAACACGTCTACGCCGGCCTCGCCACCCGCAACGGCAACGAAGTGATCAGCTCCGACGCGTATTGATTCCACGCCGATCTCCGATTCGGATCCCGACCCCGGGGGCTTCATCGCAAGTCGCCGGGGTCGTTCGTCAGATGCCCGAACCTGCTTCACCGGTTGGGTATCTGGGACTCGATCGATTATGATGACGCGACGAAGCGAATCCGCCGCGATTGTTCCTTCCTTCCGAAAGCCGAACGGGTCGAGCCGCTCATGATGCGATTGCCGCTGCCTCCTCAACTCGCTCGCGATGCCGGCCGGTTCAGGGAAGTCGTCACGATCCTGCTGAAATATGGCCTGGCCGACTGGATGAACCAGCTCGAAGTCGGCCTGCCGGACCGAATTTCGAGCCTGTTCAAAGGGCCGGACGGTGTCAGGATTTACGACCTTTCCCAGGCGGAACGGATTCGCCTGGCGATCACCGAACTGGGCACGACGGCGATCAAGATCGGGCAGATTCTGTCCACGCGTGCGGACCTGGTCGGCCCGGAAGTCGCCGAGGAACTCAGAAAACTCCAGGCCGACGTGCCGGCCGACCCGCCGGAAGTCGTGCGCCGGAGCATCCACGAACAGTTCGCCAAGCACCCGGAAGACCTGTTCGCCGAGTTCGACGATGTCGCCCTGGCCTCGGCCTCGATCGGTCAGGTGCACAGGGCGAAGCTGTTCGACGGCCGTCAGGTGGTCGTGAAAATCCAGCACCCGAAGATCAGCCAGCGGATCGAGACCGACTTTCGCATCATGCTTCAGCTCGCCGAATGGGCCGAGGCCTACGACCGTGAGCTGCGGCTGGTGAAGCCGAAGGCGCTCGTGACCGAAATGCGGCGCGTGATGCGCAAGGAGCTGAACTTCCTCCGCGAGGCCCTGAACCTGGAGCGGTTCACGAGCAACTTCGCCGACGACCCGTTGGTGAAATTCCCCCAGCCCATCCAGGAGCTGTGCACCGACAAAGTGCTGACGATGGAGTTCGTCGAGGGTGTGCCCGTTCGCGAGATCGAAAAGATCAAGGCCATGGGCGTGTCGGACACCGACCTGGCCGAACGCGGGGCGAACATCTTCCTGAACATGATCTTCCGCGACGGTTTCTATCACGCCGACCCGCACCCGGGGAACATCCTCGTCGATTCGGCCGGGCGGATCATCCTGCTCGACGGCGGCATGGTCAGCGTGCTCGACGACACCTCGCGCGGCAATGTCGAAACGATGCTGGAGGCCGTCGTCGAGCAGGATATCCGCCTGCTGGAGGACGTCATCCGGCGCATCGGTTCGACCCCCGAAAACCTGGACCGGCTCGCCCTGCGGCAGGACCTGGCCGAGTTCATCAGCGATTATGTCGACGTGCCGATCCGGCTTTTGAACATCTCGGCCGTGCTGCAGAACGTGACGGCCATCGTGCGCAAGCACCACATCGTGCTCTCGCCGCAGTACGCCATGCTCATCAAGGTGCTGGTGATGCTGGAAGGCACGAGCCGGCTGCTGAACCCGCGATTCAACCTGGCCGAACTGCTGATGCCCTATTATCAGACTTCGCTGCGGCGGCATCTGAATTTCAAGGGTCAGTTGATGTACGCCCGGCGGCTGCTGGTCGATTTTTCCCAGCTCGTGCGCGACCTGCCCAGCAACCTGGGCACGCTGCTCGATCAGCTCGAATCAGGGCGGCTGTCGATCCGGCTGGAACACCGCCGCATCGAATCGGCCGTGAACCGGCTGGTTCAGGGCCTTTTGTGCACGGCTCTTTTCACCGGTTCGAGCCTGCTTTGGAGCCGCCAGACACCGCCGACGCTCTACGGCACGTCGGTCTTCGGCTCGATCGGCTGCTTCGTGGCCGTGCTGATGGGCGTGCGGCTGCTGGTGGCGATTCAGCATACGGGGGGCACGGAAGAGCGGTCGAGGTGATTTCAGTCCGGCCGTCGCCAGCATCAGGATTCGGCGTCGAATGATCTGAAGACGCTTCCGAAACACGATCGATCCGAGTGGCGACACGCACTTGCCCGCTCAACCGATCGCTTTCAATAGAAATCCCATTCCAGTTGCCAGCCGGATTCCGTGCGGTAAACGTAGAGATTTCCGTTATCTTCGAACATCGTTCGCGGCTTTTCCTCGCTGGCGACCTGAAATGCGAACTCATTTTTGGAATTGAGAGATCCGCCCTGAATGAACGTTGGCCATCCCCCGACTTTCGTTTCATAGTTCATTTCGGAACATTCGCT
Organism: uncultured Isosphaeraceae bacterium; assembly: GCA_964608915.1. Taxonomy (GTDB): domain Bacteria; phylum Planctomycetota; class Planctomycetia; order Isosphaerales; family Isosphaeraceae; genus QWQI01. Next base: position 133,640 of record CAZSQA010000011.1, on the reverse strand, counting down.
GTACTTCTGACCAAGGTCGTCGGAATCACAATCATGATCCGGCAGCAATTCGAGGTAATTCTCCCAGGCCGGGTCGTCTGCGTCGCTTCGTCGCCATTCGATCCGCGTGATGCGGGGTGGGAACTGCTTGTCGAAAGCGAAATGGGCTCGATCTTCTCCATACTCTCCTGACCACAGATCATCAGGCTCCTTGAGAGGGATCAGCACTTCTCCCGGGCGATAAACCCTGATCGCCCACTCATCGCTCTCCTGATCCGTGACCGAAGAGCCCATCGGCAAATCGGTGCGGTCGAGAAACATCGTAAGCATCGAAAATTCTGCCAGGCACGCAGGCACGAACGGAACTTCGGAGAAAACGATTTGAATCAGCGGCAGCATCGGTCCGTTTTCGTTCGTGGGCCAGGTCTCGCCCTGCCGGGCGAAAAAGCCGCCCGCCATGCACGATGTCGGTCCTTTCTTTTTGGATCGGCCCGAGACGTACTCGGCGACAGAACTGGACCTTCGATTTCGGTAGAGGATTTCCAGCAGATCTTCGATATTCATGGTTTCGCTCAAGCGACAGAAAGGAATCAGACCAATATCGAGTTCGGCCATACGCCGAATCGAAGGCGTTCGAACCGGAAACCAGTTTACGTCTTGATGCGATCGAATGCATCGCACATTCGTATGATACGGGCCAGTCATCGCGAGCCTGGCCGTTGCGTCGAGATGACCACACGGTTACGATGCCCGAAATTCATGACTCTGCTCTGGGAGATTCTCGCCATGCGCGTTCGACTTTCGAAGATTCTCAGCCTTGTTGGGCTCGTATGCCCTTCAGTCATGGCCCAGGATGAGGCCAAGCCGAAGCCCGTCGTCGTACTCGTCGGCGATTCGATCCGCATGGGCTATGCCCCGGAAGTGATCAAGGCCCTCGGGCCGATCGCCGATGTCCGCAGCCCTGAGCCCAACGGCGGCGATACCGCCAATGTGCTCAAAAACCTGGACGAATGGGTCATCTCGGCCAATCCGAAAGTCGTGCACCTCAACGCCGGCCTGCATGACCTCAAGCTCGACCGCAAAACGGGCAAATATCAGGTTTCGCTGGAAGACTATCAGGCCAACCTGAAGAAGATTCTGGAACGGATCACGAAGGAGACGAAGGCGACTGTCATCTTCGCCCTGACGACGCCGGTTCTGGACGACCGCCACGCGGCCAACAAGCCCTTCGACCGCCGCGATGCCGACGTGCGGGCCTATAACGGCGCCGCCATGCAGGTGCTCAAGGACTTCCCCGAAGTCAAGCTCAATGACCTTTACACGTTCGTCAAAGCCCGCGAGCCGGAAAAGGCCCTCGTGGCCGACGGCGTCCACTTCACGCCCCAGGCTTCGCAAGTGCTCGGCCGGCGCGTGGCTGACGTCATCCGCCTGACATCGCTGGCGAATCCCGTCTTCCTGGCCAAACGGGCCAAGAATCCGCCGAAGCTCGACGGCAAGGCCGACGAGCCCGAATGGGCCGATGCCCAGCCGATCACGACGTTTCAGGCCTTCTGGTCCGGGCAAAAGGCGAAACACCCGCACACGGCCCGCATCCTGTGGGACGACGAGGCCATGTACTTCCACGCCGAATTGCCCGACGAATACCTGAAGGCTTACGGCAAGAACCGTAACGACAAGCTCTGGCTGGGCGACGTCTTCGAGCTGTTTTTCAAGCCCTATGCCGATCGGCCGGAATATTATGAGCTGCAGGCGAACCCGTTCGGGTCGATCCTCGAACTGCCGATGCCGAAGCGTGGATACTCTTTCGAGGAACTCGTCGCCAAGCCCCATCAGGGTATGACGGTGGCCGTCGACATTCAGGGCTCGCTCGAAAACCCCGGCAAAACCGACAAAAAGTGGACGGTGGAAGGCCGCCTGCCGTGGAAGATGTTCGAAATGACCGGCGGCAGGCCCAAGCCGGGCGACGTCTGGCGGTTCCAGCTCAGCTATTATGACTATGGCCCGGAAGGCACGGAGCCGGAACTCGGCTCATGCGCCCCGCTGACCATAGGAAACTATCACCGCTACGAAGACTATGCCGGCCTCCGGTTCGTGGGCGACAAATGAATTTTCGACCGATCTTGTGCGGCTTCGCTGGGCTGCTGCTGACATGCTCACTCACGGCCCGCGCGGACGAACCGCCGCAGGTCGTGAAGCTCGGCCCGAACGGCCCGGGGCTGGAGCGCGTCGTGATCGACGCCAACCTCCCCGGCGCCTATCAGGTGGAAATCGCTGACGTCAACGGCGACGGCAAACGGGATATCGTCGCCCTGGGCGGCGGAACGGTCGCCTGGTACGAAAACCCGAAGTGGACGAAGCGGATCGTCAGCGACGCGAAGACCACGCCGGGCGTGATCAGTTCGGCCACCCGCGACATCGACGGCGACGGCAAGGCCGAAATTGCGATCGCTTTCGAATTCGAAATGACTCAGCCCAAACGGGGCAAACTGCTGATCGCCCGTCAGGGTGAATCTGGCTGGACATACGAAAAACTCGGCGATTTCCCGAGCATTCACCGGCTGCGCTGGGGCGATTTCGACGGCGACGGCAAGGCGGATCTAGCCGTGGCGCCGATTTTCGGTCCTTCGGCCACATCGCCCGATTTTCAGGAAGAGGGTGCGGGGCTGCTCGTTCTGTTCGCGGCAAAAGGGTTTCGGCCGGATGAATTCGCCCGCAAGAAGGTGACGCACGCGATCGGCGTGGTGCCGTGGTCCGAAAAAGGCCGGGATACGATCCTGAGTGCCAGTAACGAAGGAGTCTGGCGTCATCGGAACGTGGATGGATCGTGGGTCTCGTGGAAGCTGTTCGACGGTGCGGCCGGAAAACGCCCGAAAACCGGCGCGAGCGAAATTCATCAGGGGCGATTTTCGGACGGATCTACGTTCTTCGCGACGATCGAGCCCTGGCACGGGACGACGGTGGTCGTCCATACAGAGTCACCGGCCGGTAGCGATCGCTTCGAGAAAGATCATACGCTCGATACATCGCTGATCGACGGCCATGCCCTGTGCGTGGCGGACGTCGACGGCGACGGCACCGACGAAGTCTTCGCCGGCTTTCGGGGCAAGGGTACGAGCGTCGTCGGTTATCGATACGAAGCTGGCACGTGGAGCCGGACGGTCGTCGACCCGGCGATCGCGGCTCAGGACCTGCGTTCCGCCGACGTGGACGGCGACGGCCATCATGATGTCGTCGCCGTGGGCGGGTCGACGAAAAATGTGGTTTTGTACCGGGCCGTCGTGCCCTGACGGCCGGCCGATATGGGTGTTCGACCGGATCCTTCGGTTTCGCAGGAACTTATATCGGATTTTTGGTCAGTTCGATGCGTTTCGGTCGGCAATCAGGTTCGCGAACTGAAGTCAATTCGGAAAAAATTCGTCGATAATCTGGACTTTTTGTCGTCCGTTCCGAAGGATTCCGACGTATTGGAAGTGTGGAACGCAAGGATCAAGGTCGCGACGGATCGCGGGATTTTCTCAAGCACGTAGACCGAAGCCTTTCTTACTGACGCGCACCCTGAATTGACATCTGGACAGGCAAACCGGTTCGAATGGAGGTCACCTGGCCATGTCCGAACGCAATCACGAAACGAAATCCCCAGCGAACCGGATCTTGTTCGAGAATCTTGGAGATAACTTCCGCCAGGATCTGGAACGTCTGTTTCCGCGTGCTATATTCAGTTGTGAGAGTGGTGCACGAATAGCGGAGCCAGTGGAACGGCAACTTGATCCGGAATGGGACTTGTTTCCCGGTTTCGAGGATCGAGGAATTGAGCAATTGCTTGGGAAGGCGAGGTTCGGGGGGCAACTCCCGGATGCGCTCGACGCGGGGGCTGATGCCTCATGCACTTCATCGGATACAAATTCGAAGTGTCGTCGCGGAGGGAGGGGTTCCTTTCCCATGAGTTTTATTCAGCGATTCCTGGAACGGGTCCTGCGGAACAGTCCCAGGCGCATGGCCCGTACGAGCTTCGAAGATCTCAGCCAGGATGAGCTGGACGCCCATCTTCAAGTTGGCCGCTACGGCGAATACCTGTTGACGGATGCGATCCGGCCGAGCTTCGGTCTTGAGATCGTACCGCGGGAAGGCTATCGCCGGGACACCTATCGCGATCCGGAAACGGGTGCCACCATGCCCGTTCTCGCCGCCAGCGTCTCGGCCGAACGTCTTTTCGATGTCTTCATGGAACTGCTCACACCTCTGGGCGACGAAATCGACGTCGTCATGGAGTCGAGCCATGAAAGCGAACCTGGCTTTCATTCCGACATGTACCGTGAGCACATGGACAGCGTCATCTTCAAGAGCACGCTCTACGATTACGAAGAGCTGCTCCTCAACGACGGCTGCACAGGTCTGGCGGCACTCAATCCCAACGGCCCGATGGAAGTTCAGTTCGACGAGCACAAACTGATCTTCATCTACGCTCATGACCTCGCGCCCTTCGAGGAAATCCTCCAGGCGACGGGGCTCAAGCGGGACGACTCCCTCCGGTTCATCTCCGAGGCCGAGCACCTTCACTCGACCGACGACGCCTACCGGGAGCAGTTCGACGAACTGAAATTCCGTCTCGGGATCGACCAGGACTGAGTTCGAAACCGATCGAAAAAAGTGAGAAGGACGGATAAGCCGAAACCGGCTTCATCCGTCCTTCTTTTTTCCGTTCTTCAGGGATTCCCGCGGGCGAACCTCGAATTCGGTATGCGTCAGGATATCCTGGTATCGTCTCACGATAACGACTTCCGCACCATTTCGCCGAACCACTGCGATCGCGGTTTCGAACTTCGATCATCGAAATCGGCCTGAAAGGCCGAAGGCAGAGCGATACGCTATCCATTCATGAGATCGATCGCGGAATGGACGATCGTCAGCCCACGGAATTTCCTGATGAACCTCTTTTTCTTTTGTCTCGTATCTCTTTCGCATCCGGCACATTTTTTGCGCCGATGAATCGAGCGGCGGCTCGATTCACTCGGAATGCCGTGGGGACGAAGGAACTTTCTGCTGTTCCACGAGCGGCACGATCGAAGCGGCCGAGCTTTCGAGCGTCAGTTCCGCGGCGGCCCTGACGCCCTCGGACGCTCGCTGCGGAGCCGCCAGACCGAGAACGATCGAAGCTCCGGCGAGACACAAGGCCGGAATCAGATACCAGGGCGATTCGTCCCGGTGCGCGACCGTGACGACCGGCGCGTCTTCGTCCGTCGGATCGCCATCGACCCTGTCCGTCTGGAACACCATGCTGAGAGCCGTTCGAGACATACCCAGAAAAATCCAGGAAAGCGAGAGAATCACGACACCGATCAGCACGTAACGGCCGCTTTGGATACCGCTGATGAGGATCATCATCTTCGCCGGGAATACGCCGAAAGGCGGCATGCCCGAAATCGCAAGGACACCCAGGATCCACAAAACGCTCGTCACCGGTACCAGCTTGCGTGCCTGGCGCACGTCGGCCACGGCATGGCTGTCGTATGTCCGCACGAACGAACCGGCGCTGATGAACAGCATCGCCTTAACCACCGAGTGGTTGACCATCAGCCAGGCCGCGCCGAAGGCACCCATGGAACCCAGGCCCACGCCCAGCGCGATCAGCCCCATGTTCTCCAGGCTCGAATATGCCAGCATGCGTTTGAAATCCTTCTGCCCGTGCAGGAAGATCGCGGCCGTCAGAACGGAAAGAAGGCCAAGGATCACCAGTGCCTGGCGGGCGAAAGCGCCCTCGCCCGCGGCGTCGCAGATTCGCATCATGCGGAGGATTCCCAGAAAAGCCGTGTTGCTCAGCAGGCTGCTGGCCGCGGCCGCGGGAGACGGCGACTCGCAATAGGCATCCGGCATCCATGAGTGCATCGGCGCCAGACCCATTTTCGTGCCGTAGCCGATCAAGGTCAGGATGAACGCCATGCGCAACCATTGCAGGTCGACGTTTCCGGATTGTGCCGCGGAGAGCATGTCCGGCAGGGCGAGAACGTCCCAGGGCGTCGGGTAAGGTGCCCCGGCAAGCGCGATCGCCATGCAGAAGGTGCCCAGGAGCGCCAGTGCGATTCCGACGGAACAAAGGACCAGATACTTCCAAGTGGCTTCGAGACTCTCGCGGCTGCGGTGGTTGTAGATCAGGGGAGCCGTCGCCAGCGTGGTCGCTTCGATCGCGACCCAGAAGACACCCAGGTGAAGCGTGCAGAGGGCCATCGTCAGCGCGCCCAGAAACGCCAGGTGGCACGGCACATAGCTGTCGCTTTTGGCGCGTCGGCCGGATCGGACGTAATCGACAGCGGCCAGGGAACATGGAACGTTCACCAGGCTCGTCAGGAGAAGCAGCAGCCTGCTGATTTCGTCGGTACCGAAGACTTCGCCGTAGCGATCGCCCGAAGTCACGGTGACGAGCGTCAATAAGGTATGCAGCACCGCGACCGTGACGAGCACGACGAGCTTGCCCTGCAACTTCGGCAGGAACATGCTCAGCAGAGCACCCAGAAACGGCAGCGCGATCAGCATTTCCAGCAGAATCATCGAAATCTCCTGAAGCGCTTAGCGGGTCGGGCTTTCCGGTCGATCGACAGTGTCCGCGAGGGGCTGGGGCACGCTGTCGGGTAAACGGTCGAGCAGCCGCAGAAGCCCGTCCAGGACCGTCAGCGGGTGGGGCGGACAACCTGGAATGTACATATCCACAGGCAAGATCGACTCGACTCCGGAGTGACAGAACGCGCTGCCCATGTACGGACCGCCGCTGATGGCACATGCTCCCAGAGCGACCACGAGCCGCGGTTGCGGCAAGGCGAGATAGCACTTCTCCAGCGCCACTCGCATGTTTTCCGGGATCGGGCCGCTGACCAGCAGCAAGTCGGCATGGCGCGGCGAAGCCACGACGCCGATGCCGAACCGGCTCAGGTCGAACACGATGTTCGACATGGCGTTGAATTCGTCCTTGCAGCCGCCGCAATCGCCGGCCGAAACGTGGCGGATCCGCATCGATCGGCCATAGATCCGCAGCATCGATTCCTTCAGCTTTTCGACCACCGGCACTTCGTCGTTCCGGATCTTCAAGCCTTCACGAGAAGTCGACGCCGTTCGGAAGTCATTGCTCAGCCGGAAGATCTGCTCCGGGCAAGATTGCACGCATTCCGAGCAGAACACGCACCGGCCGAGATCGAGCGAGATGGCCGGCTGCAGAGAGATGGCCTCCGTCGGACAGCTCGCCAGGCAATCCTGGCAGTCCGGCGGGCAGGCCGTGCCGGTCGGGTGCACCGTCGGCCGGCCCAGGTAGGTGTCGGGCATGTTCGCGGGTTCGGCGGGGTACGCGAGAGTCCGCTGACCCTGTGCCGCACGATTGATCAGCCAAGTCAGCATCGATTCACCTCCGCAAGTTTCGGACGGCCTTCGCGAGCGTCTCGCGCTTCGCACACGGCTTCATGTCGATGGATCACAGGTCGTGGCCGTTGTAGGCCAGGTTGCAGGACTTGTTGCACACAGGAAAGTCGCTGATCGCGTTGCCCCGATTCGCGAGCTGCATGGCGTTCCAGTTCTGGAATGACGGATCCTGACTCTTGAACCGGACGAGTTCGCCGGTTTCGTCGTAAACGTAGGCCAGCATCACCTGCCCGCGCCAGCTTTCGACAAGGCTCACGCAGAAGTCGCCGCGCTTGGCCGACTTGCCGAAATCCGAATGCGGCGGGCCCGATTTTTCGTCGGTCAGCGACTCCAGAATTCGCAGGCACAAAGCGAGGGAGCGTTCGATCTCGCGGCGCCGGATCGTGGCCCTGTCCAGGACTGACCCCTCGACGCCCAGGGCCGGTTCGATGTCGTGCCGCTGCCAGAAACCGACCGGGTGATCGATACGAACGTCGACACCGACCCCCGAGGCCCTGGCCACGGGACCGACGAAACCGAAAGCGACGGCATCTTCACGCCGCACGCACGCGCTGCTTTCGAACCGGCTCAGAACCGAAAGCGACGAAAACATCTGTTCGAGACAGTCGGAAATCTGCTGGCTGGCGCTGCGAAAGCGTTCGATCAGACGGACTTTCGTCGCATGTGCGAGACTGCGTCGCACGCCGCCGGGCCGGACGAAGTAACGGCCCTGACGGTTGCCGCCCAGATCCATGGCCGTGTTGAGAAATTCGCCACGCAGCCGGCCGAAATAGGCAGCGGTGGGCCAGTAAGCGACATCACCGGCCAGTGCCCCAAGGTCGCCCACGTGATAGGCCAGGCGTTCGTTCTCGAGCGCGAAAGCTCTGAGGGCTTCGTCGTGCGGCGACACTTCGATACCGTGCAGGCTTTCCATGGCTTGGGAGTGTGCGAGGGCATAGGCCACGGCGGCATCGCCCGCGATCGATTCCACCAGGACCGGCTGACGCGCCGAATTGGCCTTGAGGACCATCTCTTCGGCACCCCGGTGCTCGAAACCGAGCATGATCTCCAGATGTTCGATCCGCTCGCCGACGCACGAAAACCGGAAGTAGCCAGGGCCGATCACGCCTGCGTGAATCGGCCCGACGCCGACTTCGTGCACGGCATCGCCCGCCAGGCTCCAGAAGGGATAATCGCGGCCGATGTTGTTTTCGGGGACGACGCCGAGCTTTCGGCCCGGCTCGAGCTGGGCCGCGGGCACCGGATGCCGCACCGGTTTGAGCCACGGGTGCCCTTCCGGACGGATGCCGCACTGCTCGAAAAGCTCGCGTTCGGCCCGGTCGGCGGCGGGCACGTCGACGGCAAGCGAGCGATACGAAGAGCCGGCCGGAACTTCGGAAATCAGGACGCCCAGACGCTGGCCCGCGTCGTCGGCGACGATGGCGAAGATTCGAACCGCATTCCTGCCCGGCAGAACCTGGCCGAACCAGGATACAAGCCGCGCGCCCCCCTGAATCGCTTCGAAGGCACGATCGCGCAGAACGTCGACCGGCACTTTCGGGATGTCGTTCAGACGCAGCGGCTCGACGTTGCGGAAGATCTTGAACGGATCGATCATGAGTCGCTCGAACCTCAACGGTTGGGAATGCGTTCCAGGCGCCCGGTCAATCGCGCAGGCTGCTCAGTTCGGTCGTATCCAGGTGTTCGAATGCCTGGCTGATGTGGAACAGGACGATGCCCATGACGAATACGCCGACGAATACGTCCAGCAGGATGCCCAGTTCGACGACGACCGGCGTTTCCCGCACGAGCGCCAGACCGATCAGGAAGATCCCGTTTTCGATCGTCAGATATCCGATCACCTGCATCAGGGCCTGGGTGCGAATGACCAGCAGCAGAAGGCCGATCATGATCGTCGTCAGGGCCGTCGGCACGAGAAGGTCGGAAAAGTGAGGGATCGCGGCAGGCAACGGCAGATTGATACCGAGAGCGAACGAGAGCCCGAAGAGAACCGCCGCCAGGCTGACAGCGGTCGCCTGATCGACGAGCGATTTCAGCTCGACGGAAACCGGCGCGGACCGGACGGATCTCAGCAGGACGAACGGAATGACGAGCCCGCGGACGACGAGGATCGCCAGGCTCATCAGCACCACGTGAAATTCCAGCTCGCGGCCGGTCAAGAGCAGCGGCATCAGCCCGAGCAGCGCGGCCTGGGTCGCGTTCATCCACACCGAAGACTTGAGTTTGCGAGTCGCCACGATCAGCAGGTCGAGGATCAGCACCGCGACCAGCAGAATGTCGATGAACTCGTGCAGCAGTACGTCGCCCATCATTTTCATGAAGGTAGCCCCCGGAATTCGCCCATTTCGACGAGCATGACGACGACGCTCAAAGCCGCCAGGATGAATGCACCCAGCAGGATCCCCGGAATCCTGTTCATTTTCAGGCGGGCCATGCCGACTTCGACGGCCGTGACGCAGATCGAAAGTACGCCGATCTTGATGAGAAACGTCGCGACATCGGCCCATTGGCTTACGAAGTGATGCGGGAAGATGATCCGCCCCAGCAGCGATTGAAACACGAGCAGCTTCACGGCAGCACCGTATTCCATCAGAGCCAGATCAGGGCCGGAGTGGTCGAGGATCATCACTTCGTGGATCATCGTCAGTTCGAGGTGCGTCGTCGGGTCGTCGAACGGCACGCGGCTGTTTTCCAGCAGGATCAGCACGAACAGAGCGAACGACAACGGCAAGAGCGCCGGTCCGTAGTGGGCCCAGGTGATCATTTCCATCTGGGCGAGCGTGCCGGTGAGCGACCACTCGACGCCGAACTTGTGCGGGTCCGCGTGCCCCAGCAAGCCCAGACTCACGAGGATCAGGAACATCGTGGGCTCGGCCAGAGCCGCGAAGCTCGCCTCCCGGCTCGCTCCCATGCCCTCGAACGCGCTGCCGGTATCGAGCGCCGCCAGAATGATCGCCAGCCTGCCCAGGGCCAGAATATAGGCGAAAACGATCAGATCGCCGGAAAAGTGAATCGGCGCCGTGAAGCCCGCCATCGGCACGAACAGCCCCGCCGTGATCGCGGAGGCCACGACGAGCAGCGGAGCCCAGCGGAAGACCTGCCCCGTCGCGGTCGAATAGACGACACCCTTGCGGCTCAGCCGTGCCAGGTCCAGATATGGCTGCCAGAAGGGCGCGCCCTGCCGGCCCGCGGCCACGGCCTTCAGTTTGACGATGATCCCGACGAACAGCGGCGGCAGCACGATCAGAATGAAAATCTGTATCGATCTCTGCACCAGTGCTTCACCGAGCCAGGCGAACTCTGCCATCACTTGCCTTCCCTTTCCTCAGAGTACCGCCACCCAGGCGAGCATCGCGACGAGCGTCAAAGCCATCATCGCGAGATAGAGCTGGATCGAGCCGGCCTGGATCCAGCGCAGCCGGGACATGTACTTGCCGACGAATCGGAAAATCGGGTCGTAGACGTAATGCAGCATGCCGTCCACCGATTCGATCCGAATCCGCATCCTCGCGGGAAACGGTTCCCGAATCTCAGGTCGATGCACCTTCTGCCATGTCCATTTAGTCACGTACGCACCCAGCGGGTCGAAGTAGGACAAAGGGCCATACTGGCCACGCGCGAACGAGTCTGTGTAGCCGAATCCGCAGTCCCAAGTCAGGCCCGCATCGATCGTCGATTCCCTGAGCCGGCCGTCACGCCAGCGTTTCAGCGAGAGCACCAGAAGGAACAGTAACGAAGCCACCAGCGACATCCAGAGCAGAAGCGAACGTACGTCCGCATCAGCCTGCCGCGAAATGCCTTCGGCATATCCGGCGGCGACGAGGCTGTCCGCGACGGTGCCCCTGACCAGGTAATATCCGACGATCGGCAGGACGCCCAGCAGGACGATGGCGAAGGTCATGATCTTCGCGATCCACCGATTTTCCGGCGACAGATCCGCTTCACTGACCTTCTCCGCAGCGGGAGTACGTGGGTTGCCCAGGAAGCCGAGCCCCCAGACGCCCGTGAAACAGGCAGCGGCCAGACCGCCCATCAAGCCCAGAATCGCGATCGCCACGATCGCCAGATCCCGCCCTACCGGTCCCAGAGCGAGCACGCCCCGAAACAGGCCGTCGTAGATCATCAGCTCGCTGTTGAAGGCGTTCAGGGGAACCATCGCCGAAAGCGCCAGGGCCCCTGCACCGAAAGCGGACGCTGTGACTGGCATTCGCAGGTGAAGGCCGCCGAGGCGTGCGAGGTCGTCGGTGGATGACTGGCGAACGATGTTCCGCGACGCCAGAAACAGGCATGTCTTGGCCAGCATGTGATTGACCAGGTGGAACCAGACGCCGACGAACGCGAAAGTGGCGACGACCCAGGCCTCACGAGCGACACCCCAGAACGCCAGCCCCGTGCCGATCATGATGATGCCGACATTCTCCATGCTGGAATAGCCGAGAATGACTTTGATGCGGGCGCTGGTCAGAGCGCCGGCAAGCCCGGCGAGCCCGGTCGCCATTCCGATGAGCATCAAGAGCCCCGCAAGCCAGGGCAGACGCTCCGTGCCAAGCAGCGGAATCATGCGGATCAGCGTGCGAATGAGCAGAAAAAGGCTCACTTTGGCCATCAGGCCCGACGAAATCGCGCCGAAGTGGGCAGGCGCGTTGCGGTAGACCGTCCGGATCCACACATGGAACGGAAACAGGCCAGCCTTGGTGCCGAAGCCGGCGAGAATCAGCGCGACGAGGCCCCAGGCCGTCCAGGAATCGGTCGCCGTTCGGAATGGCCCGTCCCAGAGAATCGGTGCACCGAGCTTCAGGCCGGTTCCGCCGAGTTTCGCGAAGGTCGGTAACGCCACCATCAAGCACGCCGTGGCCAGGTTCGCCGAGACGAGATAAGCCCACAGACCGTGTCCTTCGTATCGATCTTCCGGGGTCGCGCGGCCACGCTGCCAGACCACGCCGCAGAGAGCCATGACCTCCCACGCCATCAGAAACGCGATAACGTCGCGAGCCGACAGGCATACGCCGAGAGCCGGCAGCAGAACCAGCAGAGCACCGAGGTCAAGTTCGGATTCGGCCCGCGCCAGCGAGATGAGAATCATGCCGCCGAACACGTTCACCAGCAGCAGCATCATAGCTTCGGCCGGACCGATGCGGAGCGGGAAACCGCCGATCGGCATTGACCACGGGCCTTCGAATTCCCATGCCTGCGCGCTCGCCAGAATTCGGATCGCGTGCAGGGCCGAGAGGACGATCCCGGCTCCGCCGAGTGCCAGTAACGGTCCTCTCAGCGTGCCGAGTCGTGCCTGAACGCGCGGATGCCCTGTCGCGGCCAGGCACAATCCGGCGACCAGGGTCATCGTCCAGCCGATCATGAGGATCATCAGCATCACTCTTCTTCGAAACCAGGATCGAGGGATTCAATTCCGATCGGCAGGCTTTAACCTGTCGAGACCGGCGAACCGACGAGAAGTTTGGCGATTTCCAGGAACAGGGGGATGCCGATCGTGACCATATAGGTGAACGTCAAACCCAGTGAAGCCGCCAAAGGAAGCGTCGGGCTCGCTTCCGGGATCGCCATCCGCTGCACGGCCGGCACGGCGATCAGACTCGCGGAACCGCAAAGTACCATGAACAGGACATAGGTACCCAGCTCAATCTGAAATCCCGTCACGGCCGAATAGCCCATGGCCGCGAACAAACCGATCAGGGCGAACAGATTCGGCGCCAGAAGCCCGAAAAATGCGAACCCCGGACCGGCGACTTTGAGATCACGAATCCGCTTGCAGGCCGTCGTCCCCATTTCCATCAGGAACAGGCACAGCATCGGCTGGAATTCGAAATTGAACAGGTGATCGACTTCTTCGGTCGCTTTCGTTCCCTGGAGACTGGCGAGCAAGCCGATCACCACGCCTGCGAACAGCAGAAAGGTCCCGGGATTGAGGAAGACTTCATGCAGGAGATGGCCGCTGATAAGCTTCTTTTTCCGGCGTTTTTCGAAGTTCTGATCCGCAGGGCCGAGGAGCGAAGTATCCATGGCCGGAATTTCGGAAGCGTCCGAGGGAACGTTCGGCGGGGTGTAATCGACCTCGCCGGGCATGTTCCCTTGTGAGTCCATCCCCTTACCCCTCAATTTCGCGACGATGATGAGGGCCAGCAGACATCCGGGGATCTCCATGATCGCGATCAGAACCGGCATGTAGGGGGCCGAAGCGACGTTCATCGTCGTGAGAAACCCGAGGGCCGTCACGAACGTACCCGCGGAATCCGAGCCATAATAGCCGGCGATCGTCGCGGCATCGATCTGCCGAAGCCGGGTCGTCGTTCGAATCAGTCCAAAAGCCACCAGCCCGATCAGGCCGTTGACGACGAATCCGAGAACCATGAAACCCAGAACGAAAATCAGATCGCTGTCACCCTTGATTTCCGAGAGTTTTTCGCCGCCATGCCAGCCGATCCCCAAAAGCAGCAGGATCGTGAGTGATTGGAACAGCGCCTTGGGGAATTCGAATTCCACGCGCAGGATCGGGATCAGAAACCCGGCGAAAAAGAAGAGCAGCAGCGGATTGAAAAAGTTCGCACCGACATTTTCGAGAATCGTATGAATCATGACTTGTACTCCACTGAATTCCGAATTTCGATTCTCGCGAATTTCGGCCTGGTTCTCATGGAAAGGAAGCGCTTGCGGCTCACGACCGGACCGGGTCCGTCCGCGCCTGTTCGGAATTTCGTATCTCTGATCGGGCGGTCACAGCCACGAAATATGACTGCGAGCTGTCCGCGCCCGATCCGCCATTCTTCGAAACACGCCCGCGACAAGCACCGGGGGTGCATAGCGTAGCCGTTCATAGAATCTCTCCCGCTTCGCCTGAATGATCCCTGGCCTGCTCACTTCGGACACGGCTCGATGATCGTGCGGACCAGCTTCGGCCCGCACCGTCCGAACGCAAAATGCGACGGGTTCCGGATGTCGGAGGATCGATCGAGTTCAGGTGTCGTAATTGACAGGCGCGAATCGAGCCGCACCGGGGGAGAGTGCCTGAACCATGACGACAGGCCGGACAAGCTTCGAACTTCGAGAGTTGCGAGAACCCGGCGGCGGCCATCGACGGACGTAAAGAATCAGCAGCGCAATATGTGATAACGTGAAGCGATATCCGCCGAATGCCCGTGCAGGCTACCGGAAATTCCGTTTCGCGATGCATTTCCAGGAACGAGCTTCGACGGCAAGACGCACCATTCGGCCAGTGCGTACGATTTTTCCTCGCCGTCTTTCGACTCTTTCTCCCGGACCTCGTTTTCCATCTCGCAGAAAACGAGCGATTCGGAATCGATCGTTATCGGATGATGGCAGAGGCGGCCGTCAGGGATCCCGTCCGATTCCGAGTCGTCCGAGTCGGATGATTCGGACCAGGTCGAATCGGCGGCGAAAATCGTCATTTCCCATGCCACGACCGAATTCGCGTTCGGTAACGGCAGGAAACAGAGGATCAATGCCAGCGATACGATTCGATGGAACATCAGGGACTGTCTGGGTAAGAGACGACGCGGGACGGTCCGTCATATGACGAACAAGGAGACCTTATCGGAATCCTATGTCCGAATTTGGGAATTCGCAAGGGCAAATCGTCAATTTCTTCGAGGATCACGTCGCCTGATCGTTTACTCCGGAATGCCCGTTTCCTTGACGATCGAAACACCGGAACGTGCTCATCCGGATATTCCGTCGTGACGAACCGGGCAGGCTCCCGGGGGGGGGCCAAGCCCCGGGCCTGCGCCGGTCACTACGATCGGGACCGATCCACGGATCCAGGAATCAGGACATTCCGAGCGCCAGCTTCACCAGTTCGAAGTAAAGCGGAATGCCGATCGTCACGTTATACGTGAACGTCAATCCGAGCGCCGCGGCCAGAGGCAGCGTCGGGCTCGCCTCCGGAATCGCGATGCGCTGGAGAGCGGGCACCGCGATATACGACGCCGAAGCGCAGAGCACCATGAAAAGCAGATACGTCCCCGGCTCGATTTCCTGGCCCGTCAGTTTCGAAAACGTGAAGAGCACCATCAGGGCGAAACTGGCGACGAGATTCGGCGTAATCAGGCCGAATGCCACGAAGCCGGGGCCAGCCGATTTCAAATCCTTTACCCGACGGCAGGCCGTCGTGCCCATTTCCATCAGGAACAGACACAACATCGGCTGAAATTCGAAATTGAACAGGTGATCGACTTCTTCCGTCACTTTCTTGCCCTGCAAACCTGAGAGCAGGCCGATCATCACGCCCGCGAACAGCAGGAATGTGCCGGGATTGAGGAATACCTCATGCAGAAGATGGCTGTCGATCAGCTTCTTGCGGCGAACGTCGAAACCCTGATCCGAAGGAATCAGCGAAATGTCCATCGCGGGGATTTCGTCCTGGCCTTCGCCGCGCTCGGGCGGTGCATATTCGGCCTCTCCCGGCATTCGGCCCTGACTGTCCAGCCCATGATGCCGCAATCGAGATGCCAGAAACAGCGCGATGATACAGCCCGGTATTTCCATGATCGCCATCAGCACAGGCATGTAGGGAGCCGTCGCGACTTTCAGAAAGTTCAGAAACCCTAACGCCGTGACGAACGTACCGGCGGAGGTCGAGCCGTAATGTCCCGCGATGGCAGCGGCATCGATCTTATTGACGCCTGAGAACAACCGCACCCAGTAATACACGAAGCTGCCGATCAGCGTATTCATGGCGAAACCGAGCGCCATGAAGGCCGCGATGAAAATGAGAGTGTTGTCGAAAGGGAGCTTCGAAAGCTCTTCGCCGCCGTGCCAGCCGATCCCCAGCAGGAGAACGATGGTGAGCGACTGGTACAGGGCCTTGGGAAATTCGAATTCCACTTTCAGAAGCGGAATCAGAAATCCCGTGAAGAAAAACAGCAGCAGCGGATTGAAGAGATTCTTGCCGATATTTTCGAGCACGGTCTGGAGCATGTCATTGATTCCTGCATTGGATAGAGTCGAATGGAGTCGCGAGCAGGCCGCGCAGAGCCCTTCTGACTCAGGCGATGCCTGACCCCGCTGACTTTCGAAGTGCGTCGATCTCACTGCGATGACACGGCTCTCGTTCGCTTACCCTATGCGGTGAAGCGGTCGCGGTGTCATCGGGTTCCGAACACGGAGATTCTCAGGAGAGCCATGAGGGCTTCCGGAAACTCAAACGGATTGTGTGCTTCGGGATCGAGCGATCGATCAGCAACGCAGAACGCGAAAGATTTCGCAAGGATTCGAAAAGCGGTTCGAAACGACGAAAGGGCGGGATACGTATTCACCGAAATGGCCGGAAGCTCGAATCTGACGGTCGAAAATACCTGCGAAGTCGACTCTGCCGACTTCTCCGTCTTCATCGCCCTCCGATTCCGTGATTTCCGATTCCGTCAATGCGATCCAGAAGAATTCGTCCGAAGAATCCTCGACGGAAGAGGTCTCAAGAATCGGAAACACCCGTGACGTCCCAGGCAATGGGGCGCTCGAGCAGTTCAAACCTTCGCCTCGGCCCGTAAGCCACGCGGTCGTTCCGAGATTCCGTGTTTTGCCGGGCAAGGGCAATAACGCAATCACCAGGAGTAACGCAATCGATCGACGCGGCATCGTGTTTTGTCGATGATCCCAATGGTTCGGGTATCACGGAACCGGATCGCCAGGCCGGACACCCCAAAATTCTTCCATTGTCGATCATAATCCGTTTCTTCGAATTCTCAAGTCCGAATCCATAAGAATCCGTTTGATCATCGCGAACCGATGGCATGGCCGAAGCTTCGTTCCAAGCACGATTCGCCTTTGCGGAACTCGGTGGAACCTGCTCGGAGAAGCTCAGTTGCGTTCGGTACGAAAGCCGCCGCAAGCCTTTCGGAAATCCCCTGTTTCGTCATCGACCCGTTTGATAACCGATCAGCGAGTTGGTACGATTCTTAGTTCGTGCGGCGCGCGTTACCGTCTCGTCAGTCGAGATTCCGACGGCTCGCAGCCGCCCATCCCCTATTTCGTCCCTATCAAGAGGAACACGCGTGTCCTTCACCAAAATGCCGGGCATCCTCGTCAAAGCCACGAGCCTTGCCTTGTTGATGTCGATCGGTGCCTACGCACAGGATACGAAAAAGAACGCCGCGGCCAAAACGGCTGCCGTTCCGACTGGAGTCGAATTGAAGAACAAAGCCAGCTATGCCCTGGGGCTCAACATCAGCCAGAGCCTGAAAGCTCAGGGCATCGAGATCGACGCCGAACAATTCGCCAAGGGAATCAAGGACGGCCTGAGCGAAACGGCTCCCTCCATGACGCCCGAAGAAATGCAGGCGATCCTTACGGCCTTCCAGAAGGAACTGACGACCAAGCGGGCCGAAATGGCCAAGGCCGAATCGTCCAAGAACACGACCGCCGGCAAGGCCTTCCTGGCCGAAAACGCCAAGAAGGAAGGCGTGAAAACGCTGCCCAGCGGCCTGCAGTACCAGGTCCTCAAGCAAGGCACCGGCCCCAAGCCGACCGCCTCCAGCAACGTCCGGACCCACTACCGCGGCACATTGCTCGACGGCCGTGAGTTCGACAGCTCCTACAAGCGTGGCGAACCGGCCGAGTTCCCCGTCAACGGCGTGATCCAGGGCTGGACCGAAGCCCTGCAGCTCATGCCCGCCGGCTCGAAGTACAAGCTCTTCATCCCGGCCAATCTGGCCTACGGCGAACAAGCCCCTCCCGGCAGCATCATCGCCCCCAACAGCACGCTGATCTTCGAAGTCGAGCTGCTCGAAGTCCTCAAGTGATTTCCTGACAGCCGCCGAACTTCGGTTCCGTCTTCTGAGCGACCTGATCCCGCAAGGCCTCAGGTCGCTTTTCGTTTCGACTTCAAGCTTCGGATTTTCTCGAGTGCTTTGACATCCGCGAGATCCTGCGCTCGACCTGACGCCTTTTTGTTGACGATCAAATCGGCTTCGCTAATGAAATGACACGGGACCGATCCGAACTTGAGTTCGATGCGATTCTTCCAAACTGCCGAAAAGTCCACGATGCCGTCGATTTTCGCAAGCAAATCGATTCGAGTGGGAGCGACACCAAGTTGAATATGCCACTGGAGATCGAGGAAGTCCGACTCGCGAAAACCCAGGTCGATTCCCCCGAAAAACTGGCGGATGGCCTGAACGATGCGTTCCGCATTCTCCGGGGTATGGTCGAGGAATACATCGAGAACCTTCGTCGCACGAGGTCGTCCATAAGCGGCTACCGCGTGTGCTCCGACGATCAGATATTTCACCTCATTTGCATTTAATGCGGCGATAAACTCTTCGTAATCCTGGCAGGCCATCGAGTCCTCTCGCCTTCAGGCAGCTTTCCGTACATTCGGCCACGGCAAGAATCCGCTCCTCCGGAGTCATTCCAAGATACCAGAAACGATAATCCTCCTCATCCGTTTCGGTCTCATGAACCTTGCGGATCGTCCAGACTTTCCCGTCTCGCTCGACCCTGCCGATCTCATGAGCCATTGGCATCTCTCGAAACCGGAAACGACTTCATTAGATTATATCTGGCTCGTGATCGACAGGGAATTCCCTTTCGAATCGACCAGCCCCTTCTCCGTCCGGAATCCGTGGAGACGAACGGAGAAGGCTGCGACGATACCGGTTCAATCGTCGTCGTCATCGTCGGCCAGGCCGGCGCGGCGGCGTTCCTCTTCCTCACGCTCTTCCTCTTCCTCGAACATGCCGGGCTCTTCGCCGGGGCGGCCGGGATAGGGGCGCGAATCGCCGTAGACGCTGTACCAGTTGATCCGGTTGAGCCAGTAAGGATCAGGGGCGTCGATGTGGCTCCAGTCGAGTTCCAGCGTTTTGTCCTGCCAGTATTTGTCCAGGGCCGTCATCTTCTTGCCGCTGGGGTTGCGTTCGTCGAGCGCGACCTGGTTCGGCACGGACTGATAGGGCTTCGTATCGGGCAGATCGGTGAAGCAGGCCTCCAGCGGGAAGGCCATGGCGTCGAACCGGTTCATGGCCGGCAGGCCGAGCATCAGTTCGATGGAGCGGATCATGCTCGTCGTCGTGTGGAACGTCGAATCGACATAACCACGCTTCGTATAGGGGCTGATCACAAGATAAGGCGTGCGGTGGCCGTCCACGTGGTCCGGGCCGGCCTGGGCGTCGTCTTCGATGACCATGATGCACGTCTTCGCCCACTGGGGGCTTTTGCTGACGGCTTCCACGATTCGGCCCAGGGCGAGGTCATTATCGGCCATCATGGCCCGGGGCGTCGGGTACTTGGGGTTGAGCCCTTCGGCGTGGTCGCACGGCAGGCTCAGGATCATCAGATTGGGCACCTTGTTCTCGCGGGAGAACTGTTCGTATTCGGCGATGAACTTGTCGGCCCGGTCCTGATCGCTCTGCCAGAGCGGCCAGTACATGTAATTCGGGTGGGTATACGGCTTGAGCCGGGGGATGGACGGAAAGGCCCGAAACTTGAACTTGCCGGTTTTCTTCTCGCGGTCTTCCCAGACTTCGAACCAGTCTTTGGGGGCCGGCTCGACGCGATTCTGGTCATCGTCGCAGGCTTCGCCGTACATCCGCAGCGTTTTGCCGTGATCCAGGACGTTATCCCACAGAGCACCGGCCGAAGAGATCGCCATGGCGTCGATGGCGTCGTCCGGATAGGTCCGCGAATAGCCGACGTAAAAGTGTTCCAGATATTCCGTCGCCATGGCCTGGGTGCTCCAGGCATGGCCATCGGCGGAGTTCGTGCCTGAAACATAGGCATTGTCGAACAGCGTGAACTCCGAGGCCAGCTTGCGATGGTTCGGCATGACTTTCGCCCCCAGGCTGGCGAGCGAAGGGTCGCCGTTGCCCTGCGGCAGGTCGCCGAAGACTTCGTCATAGGTCCGGTTTTCCTTGATGATGTAAATCACGTGCTCGATGGCACCTTCGTACACCTTCAGGGCCGGCTTGCGGGGCGTCGCACCCCAGCGGTTGTTGGCGGCGACTTTTTCGGTTTCGGCCGCGATCGGGCGGTTCAGATCGACCGCGCTGACGGTGCCCTGAAAGTCGTGGGCATTGCCGGCCCTGCCCAGGGTCGTCCGTGCGACCGATCCGTTCCCCTTGGAATTGAGCACATAAACCGTGCGGGCATCTTCGGAAAAGCCCATGGCCAGCGGGAAATATCCGACGGGCCGGAAGCCGAGCAGATTGCCGGTGGCCAGGTCGATCTCGGCCAGGGCGTTATCGCCGCCGTCAGCCACATAAAGCTTGCCGCCCGCCACGCCAAGGGCATTCGGCATGGCACCCAACAGCCGTTCGCCCTTGTATCGCATTTCGAAGGTGCGAGTGACGGTGTCGTTGGCCAGGTCGATCTCGCTGACCGAGTCGCTCATGGCGTTGGCCACGTAGGCCTTGCCGCCGTGGAACGCGATTGCCGTCGGGTGCACGCCGACGGCCACGCTTTTCGTCGTGCCGGTGGCCAGGTCGATCAGGCTGACGGTGCCCGACGCGACCGATTGGCGTTCGTTCACGACTAGATCCTGCTTGTGACTTTTGCCGACCCTGTCGCCCGGCTTCGCCAGCGGCCCGCCCCAGTTCGAAACGAGAAGCCGCTTGCCATCGGGCGTAATTTTCGCTTCGAAGGGCACGTTTTCCACGGGCAATTCCCGCACGATCTTCGGCGGATCGACGGAGACGTCGATCTGCGAGACGCTATTGCGTTCGGCCGAGACGACATAAAGCGTTTTGCCGTCGGCCGAGATGTCGAACCCGCCGGGCACAGGGTTTTCTTTCACGTCAGGGCCGACGATCGGGATGAGCTTGCCCGCCACGAGCGACTTGCCGTCATCGGAGAGCGAAAAGCTCTGGATGTGGCCCTTCTGGGTCGATGCGTAAAGCGTCTTGCCGTCGGGCGACCAGACGAGGCCGTGAAAGCCGGCATTGGAGCCCAGGCTCACGCCGGCCGATTCGTCGACTTTTTCCCCGGTGCCGAGGAACACACGATTCCGGCCCAGCACAGCGTAGAACTTGCCGGAAGGGTGCACGGCCAGGTCGCTGGGGCGGCCGCTGAAGACCCTGCCGTCGGCCTCGATCCGCTGACCCGTGCTCACGACGAACGCCCCGTCCGGCTGCCGGCCCATGCGGGGCTGATTCACCAGGGCGGACGCGATCGCCACCGAGCCGAGCAACAGGCTGGCGGCGACGAGTACGAAGGGTTTCGGGTTCGTCGGTTCCGATGACATCGTCTGGTTTTCCCTGGTGAGATAGGCAGTGGCGGAAGCACTATGGCGTGGACTCGAGCGGTAGAATCCCGAAAGCTGGCAGGACTCGTGCGGAATCTCTTGTTTATCAGATTCGGAGAGTCAAAACCAGTCGTTTCTCAAGGGTCGCCCCGGCACTGCGCCGATTCTTCACGGAGCTTTCTTCAATTTCGAATCGATTTCCCGGCGTGCCTGTAGCATCACGGAAAGCATGACCCGGCCGATGTCGTCGCGGCGTTCGGCATATTTGGCTGATTCGAACGCTCCGCCGTCGTAGGTTTTGGGGTCGAGGAACGGCATCGAAAGCCGAAGTGCAGCCCCCTTGACGAAAGGGCAGCCTTCGTCGGCCTCGCTGCAGACCATAATTGCCGCGAATCCTGTTTGCGGGTTGGCGGCATCCGAATATCGCTTCGAAAACTCCTGCGTTTCGAAACCCCCTGCCCATGTGATGCGATAAACCGGATTCGCGGTCTTCGGTTCGCCCCTGGGTGCTTCCTGGCCGGTCGGTTCGATTTCGAAACCGATCGATTTCAGAGTCGCTACGGTTCTGGAATTGAAAGCCGTCGGATCGGTCCCGCCGCTGTGGAATCGAATTTCCGGCAGCCCAAAGTAAGCCGCGGCCAGATTGCCCATCGATGAGCCGAGAATGCTCCGGCGGGAATTCCCTGTGCATACGACGATGACGTCGAGCGGCTGGCCTTGCCTGTAATTCGCCGCAATCCAGTGAGCGAGCTTCTCGGCGGCGTCTCGATGCCCGGGATCGATCCTGCCGAACGTCGTGGTGAGGAATGCGGCATGCTCTCGAAGTTGCGGATGCAGCTTCGTTCGGCTCTCGGGCGTCGAAGCTTCCAGGGCCTGCGATGCTTCCGCGGGATCGATCGAGCCATCGGCTCCCGCGATTTTTTCGAAACGATCAGGTTTCATGAAGACTCCGAGTTCATTGCGGCTCACGACTCCGTCTTTCGAAAGAGCCTTCGCGAGCGTCGCCTGCAATTTCGAATCGTTCGCGGGGTCCACGGCCTCGGGCGTTCCGTTTTGCTGTACGAGCCAGAGGAAGCGGACGAACGGCCCGACATCCGGCACGACCGGAACGGACCCGGCTATGGCGATCGCAATCAGAATTCTCATGAGATTCCGAACCTCGCGCCTTTCGATCAGGGCTTCAGAGCGAAAACCTGAACGCTCGCGGCGTAATCGTTCACGTCGTACTTTTTCAATAGTTCGACAAGGTCTTCGTGAACCGATTTCTCGCTGGAACAGCACGAATCGCCGATGAGTTCCAGTCCCGTCGATCGGGTCGCGGCCGGAGGAGAGCAGCAAGCGGCCTGGTTTTCGACCTTGGCGTACGCATTCAGGTCCTTTTTCGTATCGATGACCTGAACGTCCGAAAAACCTGCGGATTTCAGCCCGGCGACGTAATTCTCGATCGAAATGGCACCGGCGATGCAGCCGACATAGGCAAGAATGTCGTTTCCGAGTTCCGGCGGGAGCGGCTTTTTGAGTGCGATGTCGGAGACGGCCACACGACCGCCAGGCTTGAGGATGCGGGCGATCTCCCGAAACACAGCGTTTTTGTCGGTCGCGAGATTGATCACGCAATTCGAAATGACGCAATCGACCGAGGCATCCGGCAATGGCAGGTTATCGATATTGGCCTCAAGAAATTCGACATTGTCGAGCCCTTGCCGGCTGGCGTTATCCCTGGCCCGGGCCAGCATTTCAGGAGTCATGTCGATACCGATGGCCTTGCCGGCCGGTCCGACCTTTTTCGCGGCCAGAAAGACATCGAGGCCGCCGCCGGATCCGAGATCGACGACGACTTCTCCGGGTCGAAGATTGGCCGTCGCCGTGGGGTTGCCGCACGAGAGCCCCATGTTGGCTTCGGCCGGGATGCTGGCCAATTCTTCGGCCGTGTAGCCGAACGCTTCCGCGACACCGCGGACACCTTCATGTTCGTTCGAAAGCGAACTTGTGGCGGCGGCACCGTATTTCTGGCGTACGGCTTCTTCAATCGGGCTGGGCATCGGAGGCTCCTTCGTTGGTTCGTACTGGCGTCTCTTTTTCCATCAGGCACAGGGCGAGATCGAGCAAAGGGGCGACGCAGCAATTTTCGACCCGGTAATAGACGTTGTTTCCATCGCGGCGTGAGGTGAGCATGCGGCTATCGGAGAGCCGCAAGAGTTGATTCGAAACCGCCTGAGGTTTCATTCCGAGCGTTTTCGCGATGCCGGTGACCGAGGCTTCGCCGCTGCGGACGATGTGATGGAGGATCCGGATCCTCGTATCGTTCGAAAGCACCTTGAAAAGGGCCATTACCTTGACGGCATCGACGAAATCGAGGAGCGGCCGTTCCGCCAGGGGCGGTCTGGTCTTGCAGGCGTCAGCCGAAACGACGCCAGGCGAATCGATGGTCTGCAGATGGATCGAGTTCATTTTTCGTCTCCTTATGTCACTTATACACGATATCGTGTATTCGTGTCAAGAGGTTCATAACGTGACGAAACCGATCCGACAAGGCGGCATGACCGGCATGACCGGCCGATTCGGTACAGGAGGCCACACGATCCGGCAGGATTCGATCGTGCTGGAGGTTCTGGCCGTCGATGCCTGATGACGGGTGTCGACGGATCGGCGCCGAATTACGGCAGGGGCGATCGCGCGCTGCCCTGGAATGCAGGACGAAGCCCACGATGGCAAAATCGAGCCGTTCCCCATATCGAACGACACGGCGGCGTAACGACATGCGGCCCGCCGTGCATATCGAAGCGGGAACCTCGCTCGAAAGTCGCCAGTTGATGGCGGCTGACGTCAATGTGCTATCGATTCGTGATTTCGCGCCGGTCGATGGCGGGCACGTGCGTGTCAGCTATGACATCTCGGCCCAGCCGGCCCCGACGACATCGCTCGATTTCCGCGTTTACCGGTCCGCTGATGCGACATTCGACCCGGCCGACAAGCTGATCGGCCAGTTCGAACTGACCGACGCCAGCGCGCGAGCCGCCGGATCGCACACGCAGACGTTCGACCTGGGCGAAGCATTGCGGCCGGATCCATCGCGGCCCTGGGTCTTCGTCGTCGGCCAGGTTTCCGGTTCGGCGGTCGAAACGGTCCTCACCGACAATATCGCCCAGTTCCGCAAATACACGATCGCGGCGGTCAGCCACGGCGGCATTCAGGGCTCCAGCTACAATATCCCGATGTGGGAGGCCAAGATCGGCCACCGGCTGCAGTCTTATGGTTACGACGCCGTCATTCCGTTCAATTGGGCCAATGCCAGCCGCACGCCTGGCGCTGCCGCGAAGCAGGCCCCGAGGCTGGGCGGCAGGATTCTGCAGGAAGCCGCGAACTTCCCGGCCGGGGCTTATGTGGACGTCGACTACATCGCCCACAGTCAGGGCACCGTGGTCGTATCGCAGGCCGCGATCTGGATGAAGAAGCATGAGACGGCCGGAATTCGCGACGGCTATTCGCGGATGACGCTGCTGGACCCCCACGCGGCGAACCCGGAAGCCCCCAACAACGACGAAAGCATCCCTGGCGGCTTTTTCGGCTGGATGACGAAGACCGTCATCGCCTGGTACAAGGGCAATGCCCGCGACCCGGTGGTGCGTGTGCCGGACTCGATCGACGAGGCTGACGTTTACTATCAGCGCACGCCGGTTAGCGTGAACGGTTCGAACAACGGACGATATAACCTGCTGGGCCAGGTGCCTGTGATCGGCACGGCGCGGTACATTCAGCTCAATAGCCCCGGCCTGGCTCACTCAGGCGGCGGCGGGGTTTATACCTGGTTTTATTTCAACGCCCTGCCCGCTTATGCGACGGGCGACAAGCCGGTGAATCCTTCGATCCTCGAAACGACTGCCATCATGGCGACGGACGGCACCTGGGTCCGCAACCGGTTGACGACGAGCGACGCAAGCCCGGCGTGGTCCGGAATCGCTGCGCCGGGAGCGACCCTGAAACTGTATCTGTCGCAGGCCGCAAGCGGTATCGACGCCGCACGCCCGGTCGCGACGACGACGGCCGACGCGACCGGCGCCTGGACACTTCAGCCGGCGAGCGCTTTGCCAGCTGGCGATTATCAGGTGCACCTCCGGGCGTTTCTGCCGGCCGGGCTGCCACGGACGAATACGCGGCTGATGCCGACGATCCGCATGGGGGCACTGAGCGTGCGGCCGACTTCGAAAGTGAAGTCAGCGGCGTTGCCGAACGACCGGATCGCCCTGTCGATTCCGGCAGGCACGAACAAGAACGGCCTTGGCTTGCGGCTGAATGACCGGCAGCAGACTTTCGAGCCGAAGTCAAGGCAACGGCCCTGACGGACCGGTAGCGGGTTCGCGAAACGTAGTGGCTTAGTCGTAGCGATCCGCAAGCGAAGTCGCAACGATCCGTGCTTTTCCGTTCGGGGCGATGGATTCGCCCGATGCGCTCGCATAAGATTGTCGGCACGTTACGAATCCTCGGGAATCGAAAGATTTTGATCGATTCGCGCTCGATTCCGTCACGAGAAGCATCCTTTATCGAAAGAGGCGCCGCCGGATTCTTCCGGAAACCGAACGTCTTTGCGAACCTGAGCGATGGATTACCGGTGGAGCGATTCCGCGAATATCTGAAACTCCTGGCGAGGCTTCAGTTCGACCCAAGGCTGAAGGGCCAGGTCGATCCTTCGGACATCGTGCAGCAAACGCTTCTGACGGCGTTCGCCAAGGCTGAGCAATTTCGTGGCAGCACCGACGCCGAACTTGCCGCTTGGCTGCGTGCGATTCTGGCGAATCACATCGCTTACGCCACCCGTCGTTTCGGGCGGCAGGGCGGCGACCGGATGCGTTCGATCGAGGCGGAACTCGACCAGTCATCGGCTCGACTGGGGTGTTTGCTGGTTTCCGATCAGTCTTCGCCGATCGATGGAGCGATCCGGGCCGAGGATTCCCTTCGACTCGCATTCGCGCTTTCGCGACTGCCTGACGACCAGCGGCAAGCCCTGGAACTGCGGCATCTTCAGGGTTTGCCGGTATCCGAAGTCGGGCGCATCATGGGGCGGACGGTTCCGGCCGTCGCCGGTCTGCTGCATCGGGGGGGCAAGGCACTCAAGCGGCTGATGGACAGCGACACCGACGAGAGCACGTGAATTTCGCCTGACGCACGATCGGCCGACGAGTTACAGACGAGGTCGCGAATCGACGATGTCCGATTCTTCCAGAACCCAACGGCTCTACGAAATTCTCGGCAGTTATCACGAGGCTGTCGAAGCGGGTCAGCCACCGGAACGGGGTGCTTTTCTGGCCGCGCATCCCGACCTGGCGCAGGAAATCGAAGACTATCTGAAGGAGCAGGACCGGCTCGATCGACTGGCCAAACCGCTTCGGCCCGTGCCGGCGGGGGAAACGGGGACCGGGCCGGTCGCGGCCGATCGTATCGCGGAGATCGGCGACACCGTTCGCTATGTCGGCGATTATGGGCTGATCCGCGAGATCGCCCGAGGCGGCATGGGGGTCGTGTTCGAAGCGTGCCAGATCAGCCTGAACCGAACCGTCGCACTGAAGATGATTCTCGCCGGAGATCTGGCCGACGAGAGCGACCGCCAGCGATTCCGTCAGGAGGCTGAGGCCACGGCAAGCCTGGACCACCCGAACATCGTGCCAATTTACGAAGTCGGCACACATTCGGGTCATGCCTATTTCAGTATGAAGCTGATCGATGGCGGCAGTCTGTCGGAGCATCTCTCCGAATATTCGGCCGACAGCCGCAAGGCCGCGTGCCTGCTGGCGGAAATCGCACGCGCGGTGCATCACGCGCACCTTCGGGGCATCCTGCATCGCGATCTGAAGCCTTCGAACATTCTGATCGATTCCGACGGCCATCCGCAGGTGACGGACTTCGGGCTCGCCAAGCGGGTCGATTCGGACTCCGGTCTGACGGCGTCCGACGCGATGCTCGGCACACCTTCATACATGGCCCCGGAGCAGGCGAGCCCGCGCCGCGGCGGGATCACCACGGCGACGGACGTGTACGGCCTGGGGGCGATTCTTTACGCCATGCTGACCGGCAGGGCCCCGTTCCGTGGCAGCACGCCGCTGGAGACGCTCGAAATGGTTCGATCGCTCGAACCCGAGCCGCTCAGCCGGAACGGTCAGGCCGTCGACCGTGACCTGCAGACGATCTGCCTGAAGTGTCTCGCGAAGAATCCGCAGGACCGTTACGGCTCAGCCGTGGCCGTTGCCGATGATCTGGAACGATGGCTGCGTGGCGAGCCGATCGAGGCGCGGCCGGCGGGCAAGGCTGAACGAGCCTGGCGCTGGTGCAGGCGAAACCCTGTCGTCGCAATGCTGCTGGCCGCCGTGGGTTCGCTTCTCACGGCGCTATCGATCGTTCTGATCGCCGCCACGATGATGTTGAGAGATCAGCGTGACGAGGCTCGATCGAATTTCGCCGCGGCCCAGGCGGTCGTCGATGAGTACCTCACGAAGGTGAGCGAACGGAAACTCCTGCGTGAGCCGGGGCTGCAGTCCTTGCGGAATGACCTCCTCAGTTCGGCGCTGAGGTATTACGAATCGTTTCTGGATCGATACCGTGACGACCCGCAACGACGTGCGGAATGCGCGGCCGCCGCGATGCGCGTGGGCCGGATCACGCAGACGATTTCCTCTCCAGCGAATGCGCTGGCGCAATACGAACGTGCTCTGGGCCTGTATCGCGAACTGGCGATCCAGGGCCGGCTCGACGCGGACACGACCGAAGGGATGGCCGCGGCTCTTTTGGCGGTCGGTCTGGCGAGGTCTGACGGCGGCGATACCCGTGCCGCGCAATCCCTTTACGAAGAGGCTATCGCCCTTCTTTCGATCCCGTCGCCGGCACGAAGTTCGACACGTGAACTGCTCGCTCGGGCAAATCACGAAATTGGCGCGATTCTCGTCCATTTCGGGGATTTCGAAGGTGCGAAAGCGCATTATCGCCGCGCCGTCGCCATCCTGGAGTCCCTGCGTGCCGAAAGACCCGCGGACCTCGATATCGGGCTCGGGCTCGTCAGCAGCCTGTTCCATCATGGCTGGTTACTTTCGGACACGAACTCGACAGAGTCCTGGTCGATACTGAACCAGGCGCATCGGATTTTGCTGGAGTTGTCGGCGGTCGCGCCGCGCGACCCGCAGATCCGTTCCACGCTGGCCAGTTCGCATACGAATCTCGGAAATGCGAATTCGCGTGCCGGACGGCTCGATGAAGCGGCGGATTCGTATCGGCAGTCGCTGGGCATCGCTCGATCGCTGGCCGACTCCAACCCGGATGTCGAAAAGTATCGCCTCAACGTCTCGATCGACCTGAGCAACCTTGCCGAACTTCTGCGGATGAAGGGCGATTTCGACGAGGCACGCAAGCTTTCGGACGAAGCGATCGCGATCGCCGAATCGGGCGTCGCGGCCGCCCCGCACGTGAGCACTTATCAGGCGAAACTGGTTTCCATGCTCGCGGGCCGGGTCGAATTCGAGCTTGAGGCTGGAAGAATGGTCGAAGGCCTGGCGATAGCGCGGCGGGCACGTGAAGTCGCGACACGCCTGGCCATAGCCGACCCATCCGCCCGGCATGACGAACTTCTGGCCCGCGTGCTGGTCAACACGGCGCGATGCATGATAGAACCCGCCAGCCCCGGCACCGCCGAACTGGATTCCGCCGCGGCCGATCTGGAGAAAGCTGCCCGACGATTGTCAAACCGTGTCGCGGTGAGAGCCCGAACCGATGATTACCTTGAGGCCGAAATTCGCCTCGACCTGGCCCGCGTGTTGCGCCTGCAGGGCAAGCGGGTTGAAGCCCGGAATGCCTGTGAAGAGGCACTGGCCCAATGGAAGCGGCTCGCAGCCGTTCCAGGAACGCGCATCTCGACCGAAATCGGTGTGGCTCGAGCCTTGTTCGAACTGGCGAATCTCGAGGCCGGGGATAATCGCGAGCGGAGCCTGGCCATTTATCGCGAGGCCGACGAACGCCTCGCGGCATGCCTGAAGCGGAGCCCCGGTTATGCACTGCCGGCGTTCTGGCGTGATCGAATTCGCCAGGCCATCGAACTTTCGAAGCCGGCGAACGATTGAAGTCCGGCAATTTCACGAAAAATTTTCGAGAACGGCGGAAGGTTTTCGAAATTCGAGCATCCAGTTCCTTATCGATCGCGTGTCATGAACCGGGCTGCCGGTTCGACGCCCGCTCGCAAACCATCGAAGGATTTACCCAATGATTCATTCCCATCATTACCGGCATTTCGTTCGCACCCGCCTGCATTCGAAGACCGTTTCGAACCGAAATTCCGCCCGCCCTCGGGCCAGAGCGCTCTATCGCCCGACCGCACTCGATTTCCATCCCCGGCTCGAAGACCGCCGGCTCCTCGACGGTTCGGCCCCTGCCGTGTCGATTCTCAAATCCATTCCCTTGATGGAAGGCAATATCGGATTGTCCGGGAAGACGCTGCCAGGTGTGCCAATCCAGTTGCAGGTCGGCGTGAATGACCCGGACCCTTCGGATGCCGGAGCGTCATTCACGTTCGAAATCGACTGGGGCGACGGATCGCCGGTCGAATCCGTATCCTCGCCCGTATTCTTTTCGCCGGGTTCTTTCGTCTGGCTGGCGCACACTTACGATACGGTCGGCACTTATTCGGTTCAGATGACGGCGGCGGACCCGGCAGGCAACTTGAGCCAGCCTGTGTCGACGGCCGTCGAAGTCGCGGACCTGATCTTCAACGAAATCCCGGTCCTGGGGTCTTCAAGCCTGTTCGCTTCGGGGTCGCCGGGGAACGATACGTTCGTCATCGAAGCCGAAGGCCCGAAGAAGGTTCGAGTCTTCCGCAACGGAACGTTTCTCGGCACCACGGACGGCTTCCTGGAGATTCACTCGGGGGCGGGCGACGACACCCTGATCCTGAACGGTCCATCGACGATGTTCGGAATCACGTTCGATGGCGGAGAAGGCTCGGACGATTACATTATCCGCATCGACGACCTGCAATTCGAAAATTGGGTCTATCTTCGTGACTCGGGGTCCAGCGGTTCCGACGAAATCCGGATCGAAGGATCCGACGAGTCGGACAATATTCAATTCGATGCTTTCGACTCCGTAAACGTCAGTGTCGCGGACAGTGGGGTTTTGACAGTTATACTGGATGGAGGCATCCAGGGAGACTTTATCGAATCGTTCGTTTTCGACGGCCGAGGCGGTAACGACTTGATCTTCGGAGGTTATACGGCCGGGCACGATTACATGCTGATTGGCGGCGAGGGCAATGACCGGATTTACGCGGGCCTGGCCGGCGATTCGCTTTTCGTCGACGGCGGCGAGGGTTCGGATCTCGTGGGCCTGGATTTGATCGGCGAAAACCAGGCCATCGTGACGGACTCCGGCACCTCGGGAACCGACGTTCTGGAAATCTACACCGACGCGAGCACTCATGCACTGAGTGTCTCATCCACACAGGTCGCAATGGGGCCTAGAATCGTCACATACGACGAAACGGTCGACTCGATCGGGACATATCTGGAATCCGGCGACGACAACGTGGAGGTCGTCTCCACTTCCGTTCCGCTCCTGATCGACGCGGGCGAAGGCTCGGACCTCGTGACGATTTATTTGGGAAATCTGGCTGGAGCGGTCACGATCGAAGACTCTGGCACGGACGGAAACGATTCGCTGCTGGCCGTCGGCACATCAGGTTCCGACTACATCGACAAACGGAACTCGCGGATTACGCTGAATGACCCGGCCACGGAGTCGATCGATTATGACGGGATCGAGGAGGTCACGATTCAGGGCGGTGACGGAAACGACACGATCATCGACCCGGGGGCGAACACCACGATCCAGGGCGGTGACGGCGACGACACGATCGTCATCACGGCGACCGCGCCGGGCGTGGTCAGCATCGACGGCCAGAACGGTTCGGACATGTTGACGGTCATTCTGGGCAGCCTGGAAGGGGCGGTTCTCGTCGATGACACCGGTTCGACAGGCACGGACACGCTCCGGATCGATGGCACAGCGTCGGGCGGAGAAGTGACCATCGAAAGCGGTCAGGTGTCGAGCGGTTCGGAAGTCGTGCGCTACGAGCCAAAACTGGCGAGCCTGACGGTCGCCCCCGGAGATGCGGACACCTCGGTTTCGATCACTTCGGTCAGCGCTGCGGGTGTGACGCTCCTGGCCGGTTCCGGAACGACGCAAGTGACCGTGCGCCTGGGGAATCTCGAGGGACCGGTCGCGGTCGCGGGTTCGGCGAATGCGGGCACGGTCTCGGTCGCGGTGCTGGGTGCGCAGGGTGATAACGCCATCGCCCTCACCGGAAGCGTGCTGACGAGCGGATCGGAATCCTTGTCGATCGAAACGCAGCTCGAGGGACTGGCCGTCGTGGGCGATTCCGGTACGACTCAGATCACGGTCACCGCATTGACCGTCCCGGTCGGCATTCTCTCCCTGATCGGCGGCGATTCGGAGAGCACCTTCACGTTCGTCGATATGGGCGATGCCCCTGTCGAAAGCGTCGCGGTTCAGGGCGGCGTCGCCCCGGATTCGAACGTCGTCGTCGAGGTCGTCGGCAGCCCGCCACAAGTCGTGACATACCAGAACCTCGCGCCCGCGATCGCCGAGGTCCAGGCCTCGACCATCGACGAAGGAGCCCGGCTGATTCTGACGGGATCATTCACGGATATCGACCCGGACGATTCGTGGACCGCAACCGTCGATTACGGCGACGGATCCGGACCGGCAACCCTAGCTCTCGCAACGGACAAGACATTCACCCTCGATCATGTTTTCGCCGGGCGCGGCGAATATGTCGTGACGGTGACGGTCATCGACTCCGGCCAGAAAAGCTCGAAACGTACGATACCGATCACGGTTCTCAACGTGGCTCCGGTCGTCACGATTTCAGGCCCGGCGAGCGGTGTGCGAGGGCAATCCCGCGCATTCGATCTAAGCGGATCGGACGTTTCGCCGGCTGACATCGCGTTCGGCTTCACCTATGCGATCGATTGGGGTGACGGCTCGCCCGGCCAGAACGTAACGGCACATGACACCTTGACCGTCGACCACGTTTTTGAACAGGAAGGCACGTATTCGATCCATGTGACGGCCGCGGATCGAGACGGAGCCGTCAGTTCCGTGGCGACGTACACGATCGGCATTTCGGTCGCCGAAATTCAGCCTGACCCGCTTGCCCCGAATCGACGAGTGCTCGTCGTCGGCGGCTCGGCGGGTGCGGACAACCTGAAGATCAAGCCGGGGACCCATCCCGGCGAGTTGAAAGTCGTGATTCGCGACGAAGAGAATGAGCTGTTCTATCGCCATAAGTTCGACCCGGTGATCGATCGCGTCGTCGTCTATGGGCAGGATGGCGACGATGACATCGTCGTCAAGCCTGGCGTCAACGTCCCTGCCTGGTTGTTCGGCGGCTCTGGCGATGATCGGCTCAAGGGCGGCGGTGCCGACGACATCCTCATGGGTGGCGACGGCGACGACGTACTCGCCAGTAACGGCGGACGCGATATCCTGATCGGCGGCCTGGGAGCCGACAAAATCGTGGGCGACGGTGGCGATGACCTGCTGATCTCAGGGTCCGTCATCTTCGAAAGCCTGGACCGAGCCCTCAGCGACATTCAGGCCGAATGGACCTCAGCCCGTTCTTATGCCGCCCGTGTCGCGAACCTGAGGGGGACAGGCACCGGGCCGCGACTCAACGGATTGACGTTTCTGATCATGGATGGCCCGGCCCGAAACGTTTTCGACGACGGGAAAAAGGACATCCTGACGGGCGGCAGTGGCCTGGACTGGTTCCTGGCCGACCTGGACGGCGATGGCGACAAACCGTCGAAGGACAAGATCACCGACCTCTCGGCCGCCGAGTTCGCCGACGATCTGGACTTCATCGCCTGGCAATGACGATGCCTGATCCCCCGGGGGGCCGCATCCTGGACCCATGTGTTCCGGTCGGCCCCTGTCCCGCTGCACTCAACAGGTTTCGGGTCTACCTCAGCCGAGGCACGGGCAGAATCGGCAACTGCTCCAGCAGCCAGGCGGGCTCGATACGCGGCTGCGGCACGAACAGCCGCGAGGCCAGCCGCGACGAACCGACGATGCATTCCTTTTCCAGCACGTAATATTTGTTGAACCGGTCAATCTGATGGTTGACGGCGTCTGCCTTCAGCTCGGTCACGTACCGCCGCCATCGCTCGTTGAAGCGTTCGATGCTCTGGCAAAGCCCTGTGGCGCAGTTCATGGCTGCTTTGGCTGATGGCGGTCTGCTGGCCTTCCAGCGCGGCGGTTCGGCGCTGGTGAGTTCCCACAGATGGTCGATCGGCTCGGCGAATGCCAGAGGCCAGTCGCCGGGGCCGCTCGCGACGTTGGCCCACATGCGCAGGCGGCACTGAACCATGTCCATCAGTTCCGTGCGGCGGCGCTCACATAAGGTCAGCGTATGCCGGACGACCCATTCGACCTCTCGACCCCGCCGCGCGAACGCCGGCGTGTCGAACATGCCGAGCACTTCCTTGATCTCGGCTTCGGTGTTGCGTACCGAGGAAAAGGCCTCG
This sequence comes from uncultured Isosphaeraceae bacterium, assembly GCA_964608915.1. Classification (GTDB taxonomy): domain Bacteria; phylum Planctomycetota; class Planctomycetia; order Isosphaerales; family Isosphaeraceae; genus QWQI01. The sequence continues at coordinate 99,479 of CAZSQA010000011.1, read as the reverse complement.
TAATCGTCCGAGTCGTTCGCCACGGCGTGAACCTCACTTGCCGCGCGGCGGTGCCGCGGGATCGGTCAGCGGTTTGACGAGGCTCCGGCCGTAATGCCATTTCATGCGCTGCGGGCCATAAGCCGCGACGGTTTTCTTCCAGGCCGCGTCGGCTTCGCTCAAGGATTTCTCGGCGGGCGAACCCTGGAAGGCGGCTTCGACGGCCCTGCCCACGGTATCGAGCAGCGTGCGAGCTTCAGGCACTCTCAGGCCCACGACATAATTCGGGCTGCCGATCTGTTTCAGGATCGATTCGCCCCATGCCCCGCCGTTGACTTTCGGGGCGATTCGCGGATCGACGAACCCCTGCGCCAGCACGGCATCGCGGGTCGGGAGCATCCGCATCCGGCTATCGGCCGCCCACTGCGGGGCGGTGGCGTCGCCGGCGAGATATTTGAGGAAATCACGCGCCGCTTCCGCCTGTTTGCCCGACCGGCCTTTGTTGAGCACGGCCACATAGCCGCCGCCCCGGGGCAGCCAGGCAGAGAGGTTCGGGGGCGTCGTTTTCACGTATTCGCGCCGGTCGGGGTCGTAAACGAGCGTCGCCCCGGGCAGCGGCGCCACGCCGATTTTCGCGGTGCCGCTGGTTTCGGACCAGGCCGGGGCGTTTTCGGCGTAGTCGATCAGCAGGCTGGCCTGGCCCTGGCGGAAGGCGGCCCGGGCGTCGTCGGGCGAGACTTTTTCGCCCGGCTTGCCGCGCCATTTCACGATCTTCGCGAGCGATTCCGCGAACGGCGGCGTGGCGATCCGGGGCACGGCTTCGTCCAGGCCCATCAGGAACGAGAAATAATCGCGATGCTTGCCGGCGGCCGTGGCCCGGGCGAGCAGGATGTCCAGCGGCAGGTCGTCGTTCGGGCCTCTCAGCGTCGGCACGGCGATCGCCTGGGGCGAACGGGCGGCTAATAGCGCGACGAGCTTGTCGAATTCGTCCCACGTGGCTGGCGGGAAGTTCACTCCGGCTTTTTCCAGTTCGGCTTTCGTTTCGGGGGCGGCGAAGGTCTCTTCACGATACGCCAGCACCAGCACGCTCGTTCCGATCGGTACGGCGTAACGGTCCGGGCCGTAGCGGCTGACGGTTTCCTCGAATGCCGGCGGGCGCGTGGCCCAGTCGGCGTCGAGATCGCCCAGCGGTTCGATCATCTCCCGGTCGACGAGTTCACCCAGCCTGTCGCCACGGACGAGCAGGACATCGACATCGCCCGGAAAATCCGCCAGCTTGCCGTCCGCCGGTTTCGCGAGTTCGACGACTTCGACCTCCGCCTGGCGCGATGCGCGCCACTCGCCGACGAGGTCGGCCGTGACAGCCCCCAGGGCCGGGTCTTCGGCACTGGCGACCTTAAGCGTGACGCCTGTGAAGACCTTCATGCCCGCTTCGGCTTCGGAGGCTCCGGCGGGCGGATAAGCAGGCCGTTCCGAAGCCCCCTGGCCGCAGCCTTGGAGGAAGGTGATAGCCAGACACCCGATGACGAACCAGCCGGAACAGCGCGGACGGCAATGGCTCGCGGGAATCCGTGATCGCATCGACACAATGTCCGATGGATTCGGAAGTTTCGGAACGTTCGACATTGTTCTTGTCGTCATGGATCTGCCGGATTCCGAATGCCTGAGTTCGCGTCTCACTCGCTCGTACCGTATGCGATTCACTTCCCAATTTATACGCAGACGAATCCCGCCGTCAAAAAGGCGATCGCAGCGTTCGAAGTTCCGGATTCCGGATCTTGACGCATGAATCATGAAAAACCGTGGAACATTCGGCTCAAGACATTCTTGCTCAGAAGATGATCGGCTTCCGCAGCTCGCATGCCCAAAGCCCGATACATCGATCGACATCGTGACCCCGAAGGCGATATCCGTTACCGAAGCGGCTTCGATCGTGTCTCTCTGAATCGCCGGGTGCGATGGCGCAGGGTTTCGGCTTCAGCGGCGGTGACGAATCGGCGTCTCCTGAACCACGGCATGAAGTACCGGAACTCAAGATGGCCCGGGGCCGATTCGCCGCACGCTTTGCAGCATCGCGGCGCAAGCCTCGCGGCCGAAACGCTTTTGAGTACGCCGCACCACCGGATATCCCAGCCGCACCAGCGGGTGCTTCGGTCGCGAGAACGCCAGAATGTCGAACCAGACGCTGTCGTCCGCCCGATTCCACTCGATCAAAAATCGCTCTTCGCCCATTTCGGCGTGTTCCGGGAGGGTGCCGTAAGCGAAGCCGAATCGGGAGATTTCCCCGGATTCGTCGACCGTGTCGACAATTCGGCATGCATTGAGCCACCACAGATTGATGGCACGTGCCAGAACCGCGACGACTGCGCCTTTTTCGATGGGAACCGAATCCGGACGCGTGCCCACCCAGCCCAGCCGGAATTGATCCCATCGTGCGAGTGCCAATTTCGCGGCCTGGAAAGAACCCTCACCCTTGCCAAGGCTGATCCGAGTCCGGTCCACGTCAAAGCCCGCCGGCACATCGCCGAACGTGGCCCCGACGGCATCGTAGCTGAAGCCGAGCCGACTTTGTTCCTCCAGGAATCGCTGGACGAACGCGTCGGAAGGCTTGCGGAACAGGAGCATCGAATCCTCCATCGAAATCGGACGCCGAAGGCCGCTTCGGCACTATCCTTCCCCATCGTAACAGAGATAGAGTAGACATCAGGCAATCCGGTTATCGAATGCGAATCGAGGTCAGAGGTTACGATGCCGAATCACCCACAGGCCGAAGCTTCGACCGAACCGGCACGTCTGGTCCTCCTGACCGGTTGCAGCGGCTACGTGGGCGGTCGGCTGCTGCCGATGCTGGAAAGCCTGCCGCTGAAACTGCGATGCCTGGCACGTAAGCCAGAAGCCGTCACCGGGCTCGTGAAATCGTCCACCGAAGTCGTCCAGGGCGATGTGCTGGACCGCCCTTCCCTGGACCTTGCCCTGGCCGGCGTGCACACGGCCTATTATCTCGTCCACCTGATGTCGGGCTCGAAAGATTTCGAGCGTGAAGACCGTCAGGCGGCCGTGAATTTTGCCGAAGCCGCCAAGCTGGCTGGCGTGCGGCGCATCATCTACCTGGGCGGACTCGGCGACGACACAGCGGCCGGGCTTTCGCCCCACTTGCGCAGCCGCCATGAAGTCGGGCAGATCTTTCGTGACTCGGGCGTGGAGACGATCGAATTTCGGGCCTCGCTCGTCATCGGGGCGGGCAGTCTGTCGTTCGACCTCGTGAAAACGCTGACCGAACGGCTGCCCGTCATGCTGTGCCCGCTCTGGCTCAAAACGCCGACTCAACCGATCGCCGTGGACGACGTGCTCCGTTACCTTCTGGCAGCCCTCGACTTGCCGCCGGGCGAAAGCCGCACGTTCGAAATCGGCTGCGAGGACATCACCACCTACGGCGGCATCATTCAGGAATACGCCCGCCAGAAGGGCCTGCGGCGGTGGCTGATTTACGTTCCTGTACTGACGCCCTATCTTTCGAGCCTGTGGCTGACGCTCGTGAAGCCCGCGGCCTTCGAAGTCGGCCGGCACCTGATCGAAGGGCTCAAGAACCCGACCGTGGTGCGTGACAGGAAAGCCCTGAGCGTCTTCCCGTTCCGCCCCATGAGCCTGAAAGACGCCATTGCACGGACGATTGAGGCTTCGGAAGGCGTGTGAATTTCTGGGAAAGTCAGAGATTGAAGTACCTGCATGCTTTATTCCGACGGAATGCCGATTTTACATCCTAAGTTATTGCTTCAATAACTTTACGACGCTTATTGCAAAACATCCCCAATTCCCCTGCATCCATTCCCTACCCGACTTGCTTCAGAAAGTCTCTATCTCTTCAGGATTGACCTTCAGGATTCTGGCGATAACCGCCAGCGTGGATTTGTGAATTCGATGAGGTAAAACCGTTCCCAGTTCGATCCTGGCAATCGTTTTTGCGGAGACTTCCGGTTCGAAGTCTTTCCTGCTCAACCCCCGCTGCTTGCGAAGTCGCAACAGGGAAGCACCGAAGGATCGATCATTCTTGAGTCGATTTTTCGTAAGCGCGCGGCGGAATTTCGGATCGTGCTCATAAAGAATCGCATCTAAGGCGGCTTCATATTGCCCCAATCTCACGGTTTGCCCACAATCGATGATCGAGAAGTCAGAAAAATCCGGCAAGCTTCCGTCACCCGACTTCTCGAAAGCCGAGAACGGAATCGTGATCGGCTCGAGATTTCCACGCCACAAAGTGATCCTTGCCGTGTTTTCGTTTACGATACCGCCGATCGCAAGATCGCTGCGATTGGCTGCGTTCAAAATTTCCGCAAGATCGACCGCAGGAACGAAACCATTCGATTCGTCGAATACGCTTTTCCGAAAAAGGGTGGAAAGCTCCAAAATGTCCTTCACGTCGATCTTGTGAATGAAAAGGCCTGTCCCAAGCTTGGTGACGCCCGGTACGAAGCTTTTCAGAAACGCATCAGTCAGATCGCAATCATAACTGATCACGATCGAATCTTTCGTAATCCGCGAAATCGATTCGAGAAGCCCCTTCTTCGATGTGATGACTTTGGGACGAAACGAGGAGCTCGCAAGTTTGCGGATCGGTCGTCGATCCAGCAAAATCATGGAATAGCTTGATCTTGTCGCTTTCGTCGCCATGTCAGGTCTCCTCGTCCGCTTCGCCACGCACCGGATTATTTGGGTACATCTTGTCCCATTCTTCGCATAAACGCTTCCAGTTCGTCGTTTCGAAAATCAGATTACTCAACTCGTCCGGAATATCAGTTGGATTCGGAGAATCATCCATAAATTCACCAGTTCGTAAATCCAACCGCCAAGCCAGGGTACCGCGGATGATCGTCAAATGCGGCGGTTCCCGGGTTTCCTTATCTCGAATCTTCACTTTCCATCTGGCTTTCGACAATGCGGATGTCAAACTCAATGAGAAGGCCATCCGCAAGCCCCAAATCGCGAACCGGATAGTCTCGTAGACTGATTCTCTCCATTCCGAATCCTAATATATGTCCAATTTGCGACGAAGTCAAATAAGGACATTCATGGATCGATCGGGCAATCGATCTCCAGTCAATATACGGAATCTGAAGGTGTTCATGGCCACGTGAGGCATTTGATTCTCAAGGCACGACCTCATGGCTTCCAGTATTTCCGCCCTTCCAGATTCTCCGGCAGGCAGGGCATTTCGTCTTTTGCGGCCAGGTCGTCGTGCACGTAGCGATAACCGGCACCATGGCCCAGCGTTTTCATCAGGTTCGTCGGGGCGTTGCGCAGGTGCATGGGAACGGGCTCACGGGCCGTTTCGCGGGCGTCGTCGGCCGCAGCGTGGTAGGCCCGTTTGATGGCGTTCGACTTCGGGGCAGTCGCCAGATAGACCACGGCCTGCGAAAGCGGATAGAGCCCTTCCGGAAAGCCGATCTTGTGCACGATGTCGGCCGCGGCCGAGGCCTGCACGATGGCCGCGGGATCAGCCATGCCGATATCCTCCGAAGCCAGAATGCAAAGCCGGCGGGCGATGAACATCGGATCGGCCCCGCCTTCGATCAGCCGGGCCAGCCAATAAAGACCAGCATCGGCGTCGCTGTTGCGGATGCTCTTGATCAGGGCCGAGGCGAGGTCGTAATGGGCCTCGCCCTGGCGGTCATAAGCGAACCGGGCCCGGCCGAGGCACTCCTTGAGCAGGTCGTCCGTAATCTGCCGCTGGCCGGATTCGTCGGGTTCGGCAGCCTGAATGGCCCCTTCGAGTGCCGTGAGGGCCACACGGGCGTCGCCCCCGGCCTGGGCCGCGAACCAGTCGAGCACGGCTTCGTCGATGGTCGCGTTCCAGGCGGCCATGCCGCGATCGGAGTCGGTCATCGCGCGCTGGAGCAAGTTGCGGATGTCGTCGACCGATAGGGGCTGCAGCACGAGCACGCGGGCCCGGGAAAGCAGCGCGGCGTTGACTTCGAACGAGGGGTTTTCGGTCGTGGCGCCGATGAGCGTGACGGTGCCGTCTTCGACGGCGGGCAACAGGGCATCCTGCTGGGCTTTGTTGAAGCGGTGGATTTCGTCGACGAACAGAATCGTGCGCAGGCTGCGGGCCTTGGCCTTGCGGGCTTCGGCCAGAACTTCCCGCAGCTCCTTCACGCCCGCCATCACGGCCGAAATCGGCACGAAATCGGCCCCGACCGAACTTGCGAGCAAGCGCCCGAGCGTCGTTTTGCCCGTTCCCGGTGGGCCCCAGAAGATCAGCGAAGGCAGCGGCCCACGCCCTTCGACCACCCGCCTGAGTGCCTTGCCCGGGGCGATGAGATGCTGCTGACCGGCATATTCTTCGAGCGTGCGGGGCCGCATCCGTTCGGCCAGCGGTGCAAGGCTGTCCGAAGACTTGCTGCCTGAACCGGTTCCGCCGAAGGCATCGACGCCTGATGGCGCCGGATCGGGCTCGGAACCGAACAGGTCGGGGGTTTCGAAGCGGTCTCGTCCGCCGGGTCTGGCCATTGGGGTGTCGGATCAGGGAAGTGATTTCGATAGGGGTGAATGGCCGGCTCTCGCTTCGCCGTGGCGATCACTTTCGAGTATGCAGACGCTCGGCGGTTTTGGACAAGAGCAGGACGGCCTGCTGGAACCGCTCGCGGGCGTGTCGCGATGCGCCGGGGTAGCCTTCGGCGAAGTCTTCGTCGGTCAGCCAGCCGAGGATGTCCTCGATCGTATGGGTGACAGCGTCGAGGGTGTCGTCAACCGGATTCCGGCCCGGGGCACCAGCGCCAGGCACTTCGCGGAGAAATTCGGGGGCCCGGGCGGATGGGCCCAGAGCGGCATCGCGAGCTTCGGAAAAGCCGCCCTCAGCGGCGGGTGGTTCCGGCATCGGGTCGTCTGCATGTTCCCAGGCGGCGCGGCGGGCACCGGCCTTGCCGCCGGTTTCGTCGATGCTGGCGACATCTTCGCCGGCATTTTCGCCCCGGCCGGGCGTGCGTTCGTTGGCTTCGTCCTTGGCCAGGCCGATGGGGTAAAGCTTGCCGTCAGCCCCCATGCGGGTCGTGGCGGACGGAATCTCCCGGGCATCGATCAGGGCCTTGCGGATCTTGGCGATGAATTCACGCGAGACGCTGAGCTGCTCGCTCAGGTTCCGGTCCGACATCTCATGGTGCAGCTTCAGCTTGATTTCGACCATCCGCCGCCGTTCGGCCCGGCTGGGCGGCACGCCGTGCCACAGGTTCGCCCCGGCCGCGAAATCGAGGGCTTCCGTGTAGGTGCCCGTGTGGATTTCGGCCGGGAGCTTGTTGAGCCCCTTGTTGGTGGCGGCGGCGAAGCGGTGGAAGCCGTCGACGAGCGTGAGCTGGTCTTCGATATCGAAGAGCGTCAGCGGCGGCAGACGCCGGAGGACTTCCTCGTAACGTTCGATGGCGTCCTGATCCAGGCGGTCGCGCAGGTTGAGCCGCTCGTCGATGACGACTTCGTCCAGAAACACTTCGCGGCTTTCCATGTCGATCCTCAGCAGGTTATCCTGAGATCCTTCGTTCAGGCACAAAGCATTTCATCGGCAAGAATTGCGCCGGAGGATCAGTTTCTTCCGGGCCGAACCGGCCGATCGGATCTCTTCGAGCCTTCGAATCTAGCGGAATCGGGAGCCGTTGTCCATGAATCGCAAGGAAGGCCTGGTCGTCGTTCTCACCGGGGCCAGCGGTCAGCTCGGCCGGTGGACGCTCCGTGAACTTGCCCGCCGCGGTTGTCGGCATGTGCATGCATGGTCCGGGCGCTCGGCAGGTTCGTTCGAAGGGCACGAATTCGAACCGGTCGTGCTTGAGGACAGGGCGGCAGTCGAACGACGACTCGAAACGATCCGGCCGGATGTCGTCATCCACACCGCCGCGATGAGCGCCGCCGACGAAGTCAGGCTGCATCCCGAACAGGGCCGACTCATCAACGAAGAAGCCACGCGGACATTGGCCCTGTGGTGCGAAAGCCGTGGCTCCCGAATGGTTTACACGTCGACGGATCTGGTCTTCGACGGCACGAAACCCTTTTTCACGGAAGACGATGCACCGGCGCCGCTGCTGGAATACGGCCGCACGAAGGCTCGATCGGAAAAGTACGTGACGGCCACGAAGGCTGGTCTCGTCGCCCGGATCGCCCTGCTCTACGGGCCCACGCTCACGGGCAGGCCCAGCTTCTGGTCCGGCTGCCTGAATGCCTTGCGATCAGGCGAATCGAGGACGATTTTCACGGACGAATTTCGTACGCCGCTGGATTACCTTTCGGCGGCCGAATCGCTTTGCGAGCTTGCTCTGGAACACCCGGACAAAACCGGCGTGATTCATCTGGGCGGACCGGAAAGGATGTCGCGATTCGACCTGATCTATCGTTCAGCGAGAGTTTTAGCGCTCGACGAATTGCTGATTCGCCCGGTTCTCGCGGCCGAAACCCCGATGCCTGAACCGCGGCCCCAGGACGTATCGCTGTCGTCCGAAAAGCTCGACTTGTGGCTGCCGGATCGGGCCCGGCGGACTCCGGAGCAGGTGGCTTCGGGCCTTTTTCCGGCGGAATGACGACGGAACCGGATCGGAATTCGGGCGAGCGTCGTTTCATCGGCACTTGGCCAGGTTCGTTGGGCGTGCCGGCGGCAGGAGGACAGGTGACTACGGAGCCGAATTTTCGATGTGCCTTGCCACTTGATTGAGCTTGACAGTTCTGGCGGTTTCGAGTGGAATCCGGCCGGACGGGAATCGATGGACCGGATGTTGATTTTC
>CAZSQA010000011.1:0-90647 GCA_964608915.1 uncultured Isosphaeraceae bacterium | reverse complement strand
CGGTTTCGAGTGGAATCCGGCCGGACGGGAATCGATGGACCGGATGTTGATTTTCCGGTGGTTCGGGTTCTCCGCATGAGAACGAGCTTGCTTCGCAACGTATCGAGCCGCCACCGTCCTCGGACGAATGACTGAATGACAGGTCCGAACTCGCGCGAGGGAACGCCGTGGTCGAGACGACTCAAAATTCGCAATTGACGGACACGGACGATCGTTCCGCCGGAAGCCGGTCAGGTCGCATTCTGCCGCACCGCCAGTATTTGCCGGTCGACACGGCCGCGGCGCGATCCTGGTATGCGAAGCTCGATGAAGGCCGGCCGGCGAATGCCCGCATCGACGCCCGTTCGCTCCTTTCGAGCTGGACTTATCTGGCGATCCTTGGCGGGCTGATCCACGTTTACAAGATCGAAGGCAGGGCCTTCGAGATCATGATGTGGACGGTGCTGGCGACTCTGCCGATTTACGAAATCGTGCCGTTCCGGCTGAAAAAGCCGGTTCTGGCAGGCTCGGCCCTGATCGCCATGGGGGTGATTTACGGCGCGGCGGCGGCCATCACCGTCGTCTGCTTCGCTGCGGCGATGATTAGCCTGGCGCGCACTTCGAAGCTGTCGTGGCACGCGCGAGCCGGCACGATCACGGCGATCGCACTGGTTCTTGCGGCGGCAAGGTCCACGGGGGTGGCGACTTTCGTCCCGCCGGCCTTCTGGGCTCTGGCGGGCACGATGCTGATGTTCCGCCTGGCCTTGTACATGTACGAACTGAAGCATGCGAAGAAGCAGGAAAGCTGGACCGACACGGCCTCGTATTTCCTGATCCTGCCGAACTGGTGCTTTCTGCATTTCCCGGTGGTCGATTATCGCACGCTCCAGCGCGGGTTCTACGCCAAAGACATCACGGAAACCCGGCGGCGTGGCCTGAACATGATCTTCGCCGGAGTGACTCACCTGCTGGGCTATCGCCTGGTGTACCACGAGCTGCTGATCACGCCCGCGGAAGTGGTCGGCACGGCGACGCTGGTGTCGTATCTGGCGTGCAATTATCTGCTGTATCTGCGCGTATCCGGGCAGTTCCATATCGCGTGCGGCGTGCTGCACATGTTCGGCAACCACATGCCGGAAACGCACCATCACTACTTGCTCGCGAGCAGCTTCACCGATTACTGGCGGCGCATCAACATCTACTGGAAAGACTTCATGGTGAAGACGGTCTTCAACCCCGTCTTCTTCCGGATGAGAAAGCGGCCGCAGCCTGTCGCTCTCGGCGTTGCCACTTGCGCCGTGTTCTTCGCCACCTGGGCACTGCATGCATGGCAGTCGTTCTGGCTTCGGGGCACATGGGGCCTGAGCGTGACCGACGGGCTCTTCTGGGGCATTCTGGGTGTCGCGGTGCTGGCCAATGTGCAGTGGGACGCCCGCCGGAAACCCGCGCCACGTTCGACCACGGGCCCTTCCCTGGCGGATCAGGCACGCCGAATCGCCGGTATCTGCGGCATGCTGGTCTCCATCACGCTGTTGTGGTCGCTCTGGTCGGCACCGACCCTCGGTGACTGGCTCGCCATGATGGGACGCGGATTGATTCCAGGCTGATTTCGCGAATCGTTGAGGATTGCGGCGATGATGAAAGTGACCGGGCGCCTGGCGGGAAGACTTCCGAAAGGACCGAACACCTGGGCTTGTTTCGCGCTGGGGCTGATCGTACTGGCCACGATCCCCGAACCGTTCCTGCCGGCCGAAGTCGTGCGATTGAGAGACGTTCTGCAACGTACGGGCTTGAACCGGGCCGATTACGAATCGATGGAACGGGGCTATTACGAAGGCTTGCTGGACACGGTCCGTTCCGTCAGTTCGAACTCCGGCAAGTCGGGCGACCGGCCAGCCGCGGCGCCGAAGAACGAACACGGCCCCACGCCCGAAAGACCGGTACTCGCGGTGGACGACATGCGCGAATACGTCCTGCAACCGTCGATCGACGCCACGGCCTTCGACACGCACTGGGTCACCAACCGGCTCGGCCTGCGCGATTCGGAATATCAGGCAGAGAAAGAACCCGGCAAAATCCGGATCGCCCTGCTGGGTGATTCGATCGCGTGCGGCTGGGGCGTGACCCAGGCGGAACGGTTCGAAGAGATCTGGGAAAGATCGCTGCGCACGCAGGCACGCTCGACCGGCCAGGATGTCGAAGTTTGGAACTTCGCGACACCGGGCCATTCGCCAGGGCAGCGCTGGAAGAATTTCGAAATCGTCGGCGCGGGCATACCCTTCGACCTCGTCGTGTACGAGGGAACGACGAGTGACCCGGGCTGGGACGCCCTTCGCATGTCGCACTTCATGGCCCGATCCGTCGGTCTGGACGACCCCCTTTACGAAAAAACCCTGAAGGCCGCGGGCTTCGTGCCGAATACGGACCCGAAGAAAAACTCGGCCGCGCTGCGGAACTGGAGCTGGACGATCCTCCAGAACGTCTATGGCCGAATCGTGGAAGGTTGTCATGAACAGGGCCTGCCGGTGGCGTTCGTGCTGATCCCGCGTGTCGGTTCGAATCTCGGCAAGCTGGAAAAGATCGCCTTGCTCAACCGGGCACGCAAGGCCGGCTTCGATTACGTCGTCGACCTGACCGGCACGTTCGACGGCCATCGGCCCGACGATCTCGCGATTTCTCAGGGCGATTACCATCCGAACGCGCGTGGTCATTCCATCCTGGCCGAGGCCTGGTCCAATTCGCTGGCGGCGTGGCCCGACTTGAAATCACGGCTCGAATCCCGAAGGGAGCAGGTTCGATGAAATTCCTTCGTTCGATTCAGGCCAGGCTGGCCAGCCCCTGGAGTCGGGTCGCCGCGACGATCGCCATTCTGGCCTTCGGGCTGATCGATCTGCCGATCTCCTGGGGCACGGTGCGCGTGCTGAAACACGCGATGAAGTCGCCCGAAATCGGCCGGGAGTCCGCCGGCTACTACGAGGGCCTGCTCGGCGTTTCCGATTCGGAGGCCGATGCGCTCAAGAAGAGCCTCGTCGGCGAACCGACCGACTGGGTGCACTTCACCGATAGCGGCGTCTCTCAGATGCATACCGACGACATCCTGCTGTTCCGGCTTTCGCCCAACGTGTCCCGGTCTCTTTTCGGTAAAACGTTCACGACCAACTCCCTGCGCATGCGGGACCGGCCCGTGGCAGCGGAAAAACCGGCCGATGTCGTGCGCATCGCCCTGCTGGGTGCTTCGATGGACATGGGCTGGGGCGTCGCGACCGAAGAAACCTACGAAAACCGGCTGGAAGACTGGCTCAACGAACAGGCGAAACGGAACGGCGACCCACGCCGGTTCGAAATCCTCAATTTCGCTGTGGCGGCCTATTCGCCGACACAACGGCTGGAATCGTATCGCCGGTTCGCACGCAAGCTGAAGCCCGACATCGTGTTCTATGCGACGACCATGCTCGACTCGCGGCTCAGCGAAATTCACCTGTGCGACGTGCTCAATTACAAGACCGACTTCAGCCGGTTCGAGCACTTGACCCGCGTTGTCGCTCAATCGGATTACGAGCCGGCGAAGCTGCGGCGCGACCCGCGCGGCAAATGGATCGACAAGAACAAGTTCAAGTCCTGGCTTGAGCCATATCGCGACGGAATCAATCACGAAGTGCTCGGCGATCTGGCCCGTGAAACGCGTGCCGACGGAGTCGAACTTTTCTGCCTGATCATCCCTCGTGCCGGGCGGAACGACTTGCCGCATCTCAGGGCTGAGGGCGTCGAGACGCAGAAAGCCTCGGCCCGTTCGCACAAGGTGCCGGTCTGGGATCTGACCGATTCTTTCGATTCGGAAGATCCGACCAAGCTTGCCCTGGCCGCATGGGACGATCACCCGAACACACGCGGGCATGAGCTGATCTTCCGCCGCCTGGCCGAATCGATTTCGGCCGAGGGCCCCGATAAACACTTCGGGTTCGTCCGCCGCACGGGCAAGAGCGACGATAAGCCGGCAGATTCCGCAACTGACGAAAGGACATCGCCATGACGACCCGCAACGCCCACGCACACCATCGGCCGGCGACGCTCGGCGGTCTTCTGGGTGCCGCCGCCAGGAAGAACCCGCATGGCGTGGCCCTGGTGGAACCATCCAGCGGCAGGCATTTGCGTTACGGCGAACTCGACACGATCGTCGCCCGCCTGGCAGGCACTCTGGCCCGGTTCGGAATCGGCCGGGGCGATCGCGTCGGAATCTGGCTGCCGAAATCGATCGAATCGGTCGCCACGATCCATGCCAGCCTCCGAACCGGTGCCGCACATGTGCCGGTCGATCCGCTGGCGCCTCCCACGCGTGCCGCCACGATCTTCAGCCTCGCCGGCGTCTCGGCGGTCGTCATTCACGCCAGTCTCGTCGAGGGGCTGCTCGCATCTTGGCCGCCCGAATACGAAGAAACGCGGCCCCGGCTGATCGTCGTCGGCGACCATACCGGCCAGGCCCCCGAACGCTCGCTGACGTGGAACGGGATCCAGGACTCGGAAACGGCGGGAATCGCCGAGCCGCCCGATCAACCTGACACCGATCTGGCTTATGTGCTCTTCACTTCCGGCTCGACCGGATTGCCGAAAGGCGTGATGCTCAGCCACGAGAACGCCTGGTGCTTTCTCGATTGGTGCGACCGCGAAATCGCCCCGACGCCGGACGATGTCTTCGCCTCGCATGCTCCCCTGCACTTCGACCTGTCCGTTTTTGATCTTTATATGAGCGCCCTGAACGCCGCTCCGCTGGTTCTCATTGATGAAGGCATGGCCAAAGACCCCGTCCGTCTGGCCGATTACCTCAAAACTTCGTCGATCAGCGTCTGGTATTCGGCACCCTCGATTCTTGCGATGATGGTCGAACACGGGCGACTCGACGAACCGGTCGAAACAGGCGGCAAGCCTTGGCCAGGCCCGCGGCTGACGCTTTTCGCCGGCGAGGTCTTCCCGGTCGGCCCGCTCAAGGCCTTACGCAAAATCTGGCCTGATTCCACGTTCTGGAATCTCTACGGCCCGACCGAGACGAACGTCTGCACGGCTTTCAAGGCCCCACAGAATCTGGATGAATTGCAGGCCCCCCTGCCCATCGGCCCGGTCTGCACGCCGCTGCAGGCACGCGTGGTCGACCCCGAGGGGATCGACGTCGAACCTGGCGCCAAGGGTGAACTCATTATCGCCGGGCCACGTGTCATGACCGGTTATTTCGGTCGCGATGACCTGACCGAATCGGCGTTCTTCACCGACGTTAACGGCCACAAGTGGTATCGCACGGGTGATCTCGTCGTGGACGACGGCACTGGCTGCTTCCTGTTCCATGGCCGCCGCGACCGGATGGTGAAAAAGCGGGGTTACAGGATCGAGCTGGGCGAGATCGAATCGGCCCTGTACCGGAACGACTCCGTCGAACGGGCGGCAGTCGTCGCGACGCAATCGGATGAAGAGGGTGTTCGCATCGCGGCGTTCGTCGCGATGAAGCCGGACCGGCCCGCTTCGATCATCGCCATGAAGCGGCACTGTGCCACGTATCTGCCTCAGTACATGATTCCGGACACGATCCGGTTCATGCCCCAACTGCCGACGACATCCACGGATAAGGTCGACTATCCGGCGCTCGGCAAGATGGCTCATCAGGTCGCCTGAATCGGTTCCTAGACACAAGTCTTCCCTCCCCCGGAAAAAATCGGCGAATCACTCCGGATCCACATCATGCAGATACCGCCTCCGCGATTTTCTCTGGACGCACTGGCCCCGCCGGGGAATTCGGCGTTCTCGTTTCTGGCGAGCCGCGACGTGCTGCGTTGGAAGTCGTGGTTCTATAGGGGCCTGCTGCCGATTCTGTCGCGTCGCGGAGCTGTCCGGGCCGGGGCGGACCTGGAATCGATGGGCCGGCTGATCCACGACACCTGGAGCCCCCGCAGGCGAAATCTCAAAAAGATCGTTCCCCGCGAAGTTCTTCAGGCCGATTCCGAACGATCGCCGGACGAAATCGTCCGCGGGATTTCTTCACAGTTATTGAGATACCTCGCCCGGGACTTCATCCTGGACCGTATCGCGCCTGAGGCCTGGCAGGATCTTTTCGAAGTCGAAGGCTACGAAGCCGTTCAGGAGCTGAACGATCGAGGCCAGGCGGCGATCTTTCTGGGCAGTCATCTGGGTGGCCATATCGCGGCTGTGCACTGGATGATCGCTCACGGAATCCCGTTCCGCATGCTGGTTCAAAGACCCCGGCACGTTTCGCCGGGCCTGGACGCGTGGTTCGAACAGGAGCATCCGATCTGCGAGCAGCGCAAGCTGTTTCTGCGTCGCGACTTGAATGCCAGCGAAGGGGCCCGCCGCACGATGGACGTTCGGCGGCTGGTCCGCCATGGCGTATCGGTCTACACCAATTGCGATATCTGCTGGTCAGGCCCGAATACCGACGCCTGTCAGTTCCTGGGCCAGGAGGTGCGGTTTCAGTCGATTTGGATCGATATCGCGATGCTCCTGGGGTGCCCGGTCATCGGCGTCGAATGCCGGCAAATTCCCGGCGGCCGCTTCCGGCTGATCTTTCGGGATCCGATTGCAATCTCTTCGGGCGACTCGCGTTCGGAGGTTTTCGAACGCACGGTCGCGCGCCTGGAACGGGCGATTCTCGATTATCCGGACGACGCGATCGCGCACCTGACGTGGTCCATGTTCCGGCCACGCCGGAAATTATCTGGCGATTCGCAAATCCCCGGCCCGGTGCATCTCAGAAGAAGCGCGAATTCGAGTACGACTTCCGCAACTTCGAAAAATCATTGAAGTGGCTTCGAATCGGTCTGTCGAGGCTGCGGAAACGAACCGGTCCGATCACACGAACTTCGTGCCTGGCGCAAAAGCTCGAAGGCACGCACCCGAGGGTAGCGTGCCTTCGTAGATCGAATTCGATCGGCTTGAGGATTTTCTCCGTCAGACGTCAACCAATCTGAGCGATTACTTCAGATCTCTTGATGCGGATCGCCCAGGGTTGCCGGGTACCCACGCCTGCCGGATCGTTCCGGGCCGACCTTGTCAGATCAATATTGGCCGGAAGCTTGCGGGGAAGCATAGCCACCTTGGGGCGAAGCGGCAGGAGCATAGGCAGCCGGAGCGGCGTAGCCGTACGAACCATGACCGTGGCCGCCACCCTTGACCAGACGGAAGTGGTGCTTCTTCTTGGTCACGACCACTTGCTCGCAGCTCGTGGTGTGCTCAAGCTTCGGCAGGCTGATCTTCGGCAGGCAGATCTTCGGCAGGCTGATCGAGGGCAGAGAAAAGCCCTTGTGGCCGGTGCCGCATCCACCACCGCAATCAGCGACAGCCACCACGCTCTGGGCGCTGGGGGCGACGTAGCCTTGAGGGCTAGCCAGGCCGCAGTTCACGCAGCCATGGCTGGCTTCGGACACGCCGGCCAGACCGAGGACGAGAGCGAAAGCAAGGCTCAGCGTCAATTTAGACATGGGAGATATCACTCCTAGCGATTAGCGTTGACAGAAGAAACGTACGAGAGTCGCTTCTTCCACTTCTGACGACGAGAAGGTGATGCGTCTTTACCCTGGAAGGCTTTCCCGAGCCCGGCTGATACGCTTCCGTCTTGCGACTTCTTCGTCCCAGCCAACCAAGGATCCGACGCCTGTTCGGTGCTCCCCGTTTCGTCCGCCCGGGGTACGAGTCCCAGCGGCGACACTGGTAATATCGTCCGGCCCCGGCTCCGGCTTGAGCACCCTAACTCAAAATTCTATAGAGGTTTACGTGTATCGGTCGTATCGATTTGACTCAATCTGACGGATGTACCGGTCGTAACGGCGCGCGGCCGATCTCACCGGTTCGCTCTTGAAGAGTCCACGCAGGGACGTCAGGATCGAATGAGGTACGAAAGCTTCCACAGAATTCCGGCTCCACAGGGCTTCGAAAGATCATGCGCACCACGGATCGCTCTTCCGCCTTCCTCTGGGCCCTGACGGCCGGATGCGTCCTCGCCGCGGCTCTCGGTACGACAGCCGCGGCCGATCGGCCCCCGAACGTCATCATGATCGTGACCGACGATCAGGGCTATGGCGACCTCGCCTGCCACGGGCATCCGTTCGTGAAGACGCCGAATCTCGACCGGCTTCATCGCGAATCGCTGCGGCTGACCGATTTCCACGTCATGCCCCTGTGCGCGCCGACACGAGCCGCCCTGATGACGGGCCGGGATCCGCTGCGCGACGGGGTATGGGCCACGGTTCTGGGCAGGTCGATCCTGCCGGCCGGCACGCCGACGATCGCCGACGTCTACGCGGCCAATGGCTATCGCACAGCCATGTTCGGCAAGTGGCACCTGGGCGACAATGCCCCTGCCCGGCCGCGGGACAAAGGCTTCCGCCACGTTTTCATGCACGGCGGCGGCGGTGTCGGCCAGACGCCCGACTTCTGGGGCAACGATTACACCGACGACACCTACCGGCTCGACGGCGATCCCATCCGCACCATGGGCTATTGCACCGACGTCTGGTTCGCGGCTGCCAGCCATTTCATGAGAGAATCGAAAGACCGCCCGTTTTTCGTCTATCTGGCCACCAATGCGCCCCATGCCCCGTTCGTGCCGCCGCCGGACCTGGCGAACGCCTATCGAGATATTCCCGGCATCGACACCATGGCGGCCTCCTTCTTCGCCATGATCGAAAATATCGATAAGAACGTTGGCAAGCTGCTGGCGGAGCTGGACGAAGAAAATCTGGCCCGTGACACGATCGTGGTTTTCCTCACCGATAACGGCACGACCATGGGCAATCGGGCCCCGGGCGGCTTCAATGCCGGCATGCGTGGCGTCAAAGGCAACCTTTACGACGGCGGCCACCGCGTGCCCTGCTTCATCCGCTGGCCCGGTGGCGGCCTGCCCGCGACCAAAGAGGGAAAGGACATAGGCGGCCTGACGATCGCGCAAGATCTGCTGCCTACGCTCGCCTCACTTTGCGGCCTGAGCCTGGCGAACCACCCCATGCCGCTGGACGGCCAGGATCTTGGCCCCGTGCTGAGTGGCGAAAAGACGATCCCTGACGACCGCACGGCGTTCGTCCAGTTCGCCCAGACCGACGCACCGCCCATTCGCGGCAAGGCCGCCGTGATCTCGAACCGGTGGCGGCTGGTCAACGGCACGGAGCTTTACGACATGAAAGCCGACCCCGGCCAGAAGACGAACGTGGCGGCGGAACATCCGGATGTCGTCGCATCGCTCAAGCAGGCCTATGACCGCTGGTTCGAAGGCCTGGGCGACGCCCTGAATCGCGATAACCCCATCCACATCGGCGGTGCCGAAGCGGAAACCCGGCTGAACGTGATGGACCTGCACACGGGCAGCACACCGGCCGACCTGCCCTGGAACCAGACGATGATCCTGAAAGGGCCGAAAGTACGTGGCTATTGGGCTTTGGAAACGAAACAGGCGGGAACGTACCGGGTGCGATGCTACCGCTGGCCGGAAGAATCGGGCATGAAACTGACGGACGCCCCCAAAGACGGCAAGCCCTGGCCGATCGCGAAAGCCCGGCTGAAGCTGGGCGAGATCGACCGAACGATCGACCTGCTGCCGGGCGACACCTGCGCCGAATTCGAAGTCAGCCTGAAACCCGGGCAAACGCGGCTTCAAGCCGATTTTCTCGATGCCGATGGCCGGGAGATCGGCACGGCGTATTATGTGGGTTTAAGGAAGCGCTGAAACTCCGAACCAAAATTCCGATCGAAATACGGAATTCGTCAATGAATTCGTGTCGATTCCGAACACACCATCGAAGCTCGACAATCTGTCGTGGAAGTGAGTGATCGAAGATCTCGCCCAAACGACAGTCAATCGCGAATCAGACGCCTGGAATTTGAGGCCTTCATTGACCGAACCGACCAAAGCACCTCGAAGCGTCAAATCCCGAATCCGAAGCTGGGTTCGTCGTGGTTTCATTGCATGGGCCATCTTCGTGATGACCTGGCTCGGAAATTCGTTTCGAACTCGTGGGGTTCCCGAGGCAACGGTGCGAAGCGATGCGACCGTCAAGGTCAGCGACGATACCGAATCACTGGCTTTCCTGCCGGTAGTGGCCCAGGGTAAGGCCGGGCTCGTTTTCGTTTGCGGATCAGGCGTTACGGCACGTGCTTACGCACCGATGCTGCGGCCGATCGCGGAAGCTGGATATCCGGTCTTCATCGTCAAATTGCCGTATCGGTTCGCACCGTTCGCATCTCACAAAACCCAAGCCGTCGACCGGGCACGCGGCGTGATCGCCTCACATCCGGAGATCCGTCGATGGGTCGTCGCCGGCCATTCGCTCGGCGGTGCGCTGGCTTGCAGGCTGGTTCAGGCCGATCCTGAAATCTGCGATGCGATGGTTTTGGTCGGGACGACCCATCCGAAAATCGACGATCTTTCGCAACTTCCGATAGCCGTCACGAAGGTTTACGGCACGAACGACGGAGTGGCACCGCCTGAGAGGACTCTGGCCGGTAAGCATCGGCTGCCGGAATCGACGCGGTGGATCGAAATCCCGGGCGGCAATCATTCGCAGTTCGGCCATTACGGCCATCAGCTTTTTGATGGAAACCCTGACATCAGCCGGGAAAAGCAGCAGGAAATCACGCGTGAAGCATTGATCGAAGCCCTTGCCGGTGTTTCGAATCCCTGAAGGTGAGTCTGCACTTCATCGAACGAAGTCGTAGCATCGAACGTCATTTCGCAGACACTTGACAGGAGTCGTAGGGTGGGCTTGAGCCCACCACGCATGAACCGAAAATCAACGATTGGGAATCGATGGGTGCGACAAATAACCGCAGGAGCCGTAGGGCCTTAGGCCACCACGCATGAACCGAAAACAACGATTGGGAATCGATGGGCGCGACAATCAACCGCTGGAGCCGTAGGGTGGGCTTTAGCCCACCACGCATGAACCGAAAATCAACGATTGGGAATCGATGGGTGCGACAAATAAGCGAAATACTGGGATGAAGTACACCACATTCGGCAGACCTGGAAAATCGTGGTTGACATCGAAAAGAAGAAGGTGGGCTGAAGCCCACCCTACGGTCTACGGTCAGTCGCCCCGGGAATTTCGAAATGGCATGGTTGTCGTCGAAATGTCGATCGATCCGCCTGCACCAATTGCTGCCAGGGCTTGATCTCCGGTTCAGGAACGCACGCCGTGTTTCGAATCTCCGTGCGTGCCTGTCGATCGACGGGTGCTTCGCATGATCAGATCCTCGGCCTGCGATGTCGTGCGAGCACGAGCATTCCGCCCGCCGCCAGGCCGGCCAGCGCCAGGCTCGAAGGTTCGGGAACGACCGTGACATTGGCCTGGAAGTTGTTCATTCGGTAGACGTCGATTTGTCCATAAGCGGAGTCGACGATTCCGGACACCGAAAATGAAGCGCCCGCGTTTTTCGTGGTGCTGATGTCGGTCGTCTTGAAAAGATCACCGATTTTTGGCCCGGTCACTGTGCTAGTCAATGAATTGAGCCGAATGGAATTTCGGTTGGCCGGATTCGTTCCCGGAATCCAGGTCGCATATCCGCCGCCACCGTCGAAGGAATCGTCACCATAGAACTGCCCGCCGAATGTTGGGATCAGGATAACGCCGAATCCGCCTGCGGAGTATGTCCCATTCACGCCCGCGCCGGTCGCGCCGGTGATCGTCAAGGAGTCATTCAGGCTATAAACGACAGGGTAGACGCCGTAAATCGACTGATAATGGCTCGCATCGGAAAATGTCGCCGTGAAGGTAAAACTCGCCCCATCGAGCCCGAGTTGGTCGAAGCCGATCTGGTAACTCTCGTCCCAATCGAAAGTCCCCGTAGCCCTGAAAAGAATGTCGGCCCCCCGCGCCGGTGTCGCGGCACCGATCGAACAGCCGAAAAGGACGGAACAAACGGAGATCACGTGAAGCCATCGTTTCTTGAGCATACGCGCACCCTCTTTCCGCAAAGATCGGTTCCGGGCAGGAATAAGCGCAAGAGTCGCAATCTGCCCCCGCGGCCGATGCCTGGCCCGAAGTGAACAAGGCATCACATGCGTATGAGTTTAGAAATGGCCCGGATTTTGGCGTATCCCTAATTCCGGGGCGCCGATTCCGATAGATTTCCGAAAGGAATCAGTGAGATTTCAGAAAACGTGCCGTCAATTCCGTGGCCGAATGGACCTGGAAGCGGTCATAAAGCGATTTCACGTGGTCGTTCACGGTATGAAGGCTGACGCCCAGGGCGGCCGCGATCTGCTTGCGTGAAAGGCCATCGAGCAAATAGATCATCACCATGCGCTGGCGCGGCGTGAGATCGACGAACGATTCCGCGGGTACGGACTCGCTGATCCGGGGATGGAGCCAGCGGATGCCGCCCAGGGCGATATGCAGAATCGTCAATTCCTCATCGCGGAAAGCCGGGCGGCCTGCCCTGCGCCAGAGCGTGAGGCAGCACCAGGTGTCGTCTGCGAGGTACATGACGGACGTCATCCAGTCGTCCCAGCCAATAGGTTCGAGATGACGGCGATAGCTCGGTATTTCGTACCACTGAGCGTCACTGTATAGCATCGATCGGGTCACGCTGGCGTGCGGGTTTTCCTGCAGCCGGTCGGCAATGACCCGGGCGAAGAAATTGCGGCCGTCTTCGTCGAGCGAAGCCTCCATGATCACGGGCCATTCGACGGGCGTGAAGCCGAAGGGCATGCCGACGACAGGCGTGATCGTGCTCTCCACCGGGTTGCCGCGGCCCCAGCCCCAGAAGCCACCGTCCGCACCCGTGAGCCGGGCGATCCGTTCGAGGATCGACGCCCTGCGCGCGGCGAGATCGGCCGTCTGCTGTTCGATGCCCGTGACCTCAAGGAAAAGACTCACGATCGCATCGTGAATTGCGCTGGAAGTCGACATCTTCGTTTCGTTCGCTTTCCCGGAAAGATGGATTCGAATTCGGGTAAACGACAGCGTAACACCTAATGCGATAGAATCGAATCATTCATCGCTGTAGAAGTTGCGGAATCGAGGAAAGTGACACCGATGCGTATTACCATCCTGCGGACGGTTCTTACGGTCACGGCGACAGCGCTCTTGGGCATGGTGCTCGGGGGCGTGTTCGGATATCTGGCCGGCCATGTCGCACCGGCATTGTTCGAATTCCGGACCCTCCCGCTCGAGAAGATGGACCCCGTCGCGGCGGCCACGGTGCTCGGCGCGTCCGGCGGAGTGTTCTGCGGCGGAGCGCTGGGTGCGTTCGCAATCCTGGTGCAGATGATGGTCGAATTAAGACGAAAGTAGGGTGGGCTTTAGCCCACCATTGCAGAGATGGAGAGATTCGACGCGGGTTCGAGCGATATGCAAAAGGTGGGCTAAAGCCCACCCTACTTGAGGCTTATACCCCACCGCGAACGGATTCGCCTTCGCCGGTCATGAAGCTCGTATAATTCGGCGCTTCCTGGGTGATGACGATGTCGTGGGGGTGATTTTCCTGAACGCCGGCGCCGGTCACTTCGATGAACCGGGCCCGCTCGTGCAGGTCTTCGATATTCGGCGTGCCGCAATAACCCATGCCGGCTTTCAGGCCGCCGACGAGTTGATAGACGTAATCGGACAGAGGCCCCTTGTAGGGAACACGGCCTTCGACACCTTCGGGCACGAATTTCGACGGATTTTTCGTATCCTGCCGGTAGCGTTCGCTGCTGCCCTTTGCCATCGCGCCCAGGCTGCCCATGCCACGATAAGTTTTGAAGCTGCGACCGCGGTAAATGATCATCTCGCCGGGACTTTCGGCAAGGCCAGCGAAAAGCCCGCCGATCATGATGCAGTTCGCCCCGGCGGCGATCGCCTTGGCGATGTCGCCCGAGTAGCGAATGCCGCCGTCGGCGATCAGGGGAACACGCCCCTTGAGTGCTCGCGAGCAGTTGAAGATCGCCGTCATCTGCGGCACGCCGACGCCGCTGACGACGCGCGTCGTGCAGATCGAACCTGGTCCGATTCCGACTTTTACGGCGTCCGCGCCGGCGTCGGCCAGGGCTTTGGCCCCTTCGAAGGTAGCGACATTGCCGGCGATGACTTCGATGGAAAAGTCGGCCTTGATGCGCCGAACGGTTTCGATCACGTTGCGCGAATGGCCGTGGGCCGAATCGACGGTGATCACGTCGACATCGGTCTCGACGAGCCGTCGGACCCGTTCGAAGTCCATCACGCCGACCGCCGCCCCGACTCGCAAACGCCCGCGCGAATCCTTGCACGCTTGCGGATATCGGTGAATCTTGTCGATGTCCTTGATCGTGATGAGCCCGCGGAGCTTGAAGTCACCGTCCACCAGCAGAAGCTTTTCGACCTTGTTCCGGTTCAGGATCAGGTCGGCCTCTTCCAGGCTTGTGCCTTCGGGGGCGACGATCAGATTTTCGCGGCCCTTGGTCATCACTTCGGAAACGGGCCGTTCGAGCGATTCGAGAAACCGCAAGTCGCGGCGGGTCAGAATGCCGGCGAGGGTGCCGTCCTTCTGCACGATCGGGACGCCCGAAATGTTATGGGCGACCATGATTTCGCGGGCTTCGCCGACCGAGGCCTCCGGCATCAGCGTGATCGGATCGACGATGATCCCGTTTTCCGACCGCTTGACTTTGTCGACCTCGAGGGCCTGCTCATCGATCGACAAATTCTTGTGGATGATTCCGAGGCCACCTTCCTGTGCCAGGGCGATGGCGAGGTTGGCTTCGGTCACGGTGTCCATCGGTGCCGACAGAATCGGGATGTTCATCGCGATCCGGGCCGTCAGGCGGGTTCGCGTATCGACCTGTGCCGGAACGATTTCGGAAAAGCCAGGCTCCAGAAGCAGGTCGTCGAACGTGTATCCTTTGTAAGCGATCCGGTCTTGCATGGCGGAAAAGGCATCCTGGGTGTTCGATTCCCGCCGAACTCATGACACGGGCCGAGCTGCCCGGTCGCACGTTTCGGAGGATCAGGCACCGTGCCGGAATGGGGATCCGGACGTTGCCGTATCCTTACGAATTATGCGAAATGGCCGCTGCGGAAGCAAGTCCGAAGCGGCCGTCGCGAGTCGGTAAAGGGGGCTTCGAGGAGCCCCGTGCAATTCATCTGCCCGAACGCATCAGGGGTGTTTTTTCAGTTCGGCGATGGCATGATCGGTGCGGGTCAGAAGATCGTCCACCTGAGCCGGCGATTCGAAGCCGACGATGAACGCGTTGACCGTGCCGAGGCCCAGGACGTATCTCAGGCTGGCGTCAATCCCTTCCGGGGTATTGATTTTACCTTCGCCGAGAATTTTCATGCCGACGACGCCCTTGCCGGCATTGTGCATCTCTTCGAGCTGGCTGGCGACTTCGTCGGGCTTGGCGCTGTCCATCTTGGCACCTTCCGGATTGATACGCGCCAGGTCGATCTGCACGAACGGATGCTTCGCCGAAACTCTCAGTGGATCCATGCCATGGCAGCTCGTGCCGTGGGCTCGGATGAGCCCCTGTTCGCGGGCGCGCATCAGGTATTCCATACTGCCGGTATGTTCTGCGGGCCATTCGGCCTTCTGCATGCAGTGCAGAAGAACGATGTCGATGTAGTCGACGCCCAGTTCCATGAGGTAGCGTTCGATGTGGCTGCGGGCATCGACGGTTTTCGTCGCGTGCGACTTGGTCTGAATGACGTAACTCTCACGCGGCAGGCCCTTCAGGGCTTCACGCAGATAAGTGTGAGAGCCGTATTGGTCGGCGACGTCGAACAGGCGCACGCCCTGGTCGTAGGCATGCCGCACCACACGCGTGAAATCCTTCACGCCCAGACGTGTCTGGTTCGAGGCCTGGCCACTGCCATGACTGCCGGTTCCCATGCCGACGAGGCTGCAGCGGATGCCCGTCTGCCCCAGAGTGACTTGCGCGGTGGCGGACTCAGGTAGCGCCGAACGCCCGGGAGATGCCTTCGCGGACCCGGCCCCCAGCGCCAGGCCACCGACGGCGACAGCGGAAGTGCGGAGAAAATCCCTGCGATCGGTCGACGTTGCTTGATCGGAATTCATGCGTGGCGCCTTTCTCGAATTTCCCGCCCGAGCGGCGGGATCACTGCTGAACCAGGTTGCCCAGGGCGTTATACAGACCCAGAAGCCAGGCATGGAATTCGTCCGCCTGCGCGGGATGCTGCTCACGCAGAGCCGCCAGTGCCGGCCGGCCGTAATTGAGAAGTTCGTTGCGGCTGTTCACGACATTCGCCACGCTGGGCGACCTGGTCGAAACGATTTCTTTCCGGAGTTCGCTCATGGCCGAATCCACTGCAGCGCGCTTGCCGCTGAGATCTCCGTCCACAGGTGAATCCTTGGGCCAGACGAGAAGATCGTTCGAACCGAAAAAGCCGAGTAACGAATCCTTCGGAGTGCGATTCGGCGCGGGGGCGGCCTGCCTGACGGACTGCGTGCTGGCCTGGTCGACCGCACGCGTACCGCGGCGGATATCGCGCCGGGGCGTGAACGAATAGTCCGCCGGCAACGGTTCGCGGAGATTGTTCCAGTAACCGTTTCGCTTATCGACGGGACGGCTGACTGGCCCGCCCACGTTCTGGGTGATCGGCCGCCTGTCCTGAACCATTTGCGTCGGCGAGACATAGGGCGCGAAGAACCCGCCGATCCCCATACCCATGCCCATCCCGAATTGGGCGTGGGCATTGGAATGACACAGGAAAAGGAAAGCCATGGACCAGAAAAGACGCGGCTTCATTCGATACACTCGTTTCGATCCGGCCCCGCGGCAAAGCCTGGCTCGGCGCCTGTCGGATTCAATCTTTTTTCGGGAACCGTTTCACGAGAGTGACTTCGTTCCCGATGTCGTTATAGCGGAACTCGTCCACCATGCCCTTGGTGAGCATGATTCCGAACCCGCCTTCGCGAATTCCCAGCTCGTTACGAACGTCCAGGTGCTGAATCGGATCTTCTTCGCTGGCCGCATGGGGCAGGTTTTTCGGGTCGAAACCCGGACCCTGATCCTTGATGATGAGAATGATCCGGTCGCTGCCGATCCGATAGGTGATCCGCAACGGCAGGTCGGCATTCTTTCGATGCCCCCATTCGATCGCGTTGCAGCCCATCTCGGTGATGACCTGTTTGAGTTCCTTGATCTGCCGTTCCGTCAGCGGTGTATGTGCGAACAGATCGGTAAGCAGGTCGTTGGTTTCCTGGAGGAAAGCCATCTCACTCCGAAGAGTGAACGTAATTTCGCCGTGCTCTCCGCTCTCGATACGCTCATGGTGCCAGGCTACGGCACTGTCGACGGCTTCCTTAACCTCTTCGCGGGTGTAAGGTTTCGAGATGTACCCGTTCGAACCGACACGGAGGCCGGAAAGGACCTGCCGGGGGTCGTCCTTGAGCGCGACGAGGATCACGGGAATCAGATTCGTTTCCCGGTCACACTTGAGTTTGTGGCAGATTTCGAAGCCCGTCGCATCCGGCAGCGTGAGATCGAGCAGAATCACGTCGATCTCATGCTCACGTACGGCCTTCAGTGCACCGGCACCGGTATCGGCCGTATGGATGCGGTACCCGAAATCCTCGAGAATCGACGCCAACTGGGCGCTCGTCGTCGGTTCGTCGTTCACGATCAGAGCGGTGGGCGGCATTCGACACTCACCCCGCGAGAAAATGGCTGGACAGTTCAACCAATTCTTCCACGTCAGACGCATTTTTGCAAGTGAGGTCTCTCGACGGGATCGATTCGCCCGCCGCGCCACTCTTGAAAACACCGGATAATTCGTCCACAATCGCCAGTCGCGAATCGCCTCAGGACGAACCGATCCGCACCGCCCGGATCGTCATCCGCGATGGTGCTGACGTCGAATCGATACCCGGCGATTGAGCAGGTCGATCTCACCCTGGACCCGGAAGCCAACCCCCATGCAAGCACCTCCTTCCGCGGACCTTCCGAACCCCGCAGGCGGAACGCCAATCGTCAATCAGATCATCGATGCCTTCGGCATGGTGATTTATTTCACCCTCGGCGTTCTGGCGGTCTGGGGGATCTACAACATCATTCTGGTCTTCAGCGGGCTCAAACGCGCCAACATCAAGGGCCGGCCCAACCCCCTGCTGACCAAAGTCGAGCCGCTCCTGGAACAGAACCGGTACGACGAGGTCGTCCAGGTCTGCCGGAGCCCGCAGTATCGGGCCACGGCACTTGGCCAGCTCGTCGCCCTCGCTGTGCAGAACCGGGCGAAGAGCCTGGCCAAAATCAAGCAGCTTCTGGTCTCCGAATTTCATACGGAGATTATCGCTCCGATGGAAATCCGCCTGGCCTCGATCGGTACGATCGTACGCCTCGGGCCACTGATCGGTCTGCTCGGAACCGTGGCTTCGATGATCGGTGCGTTCGGCCGTATCGGCGGTTCCTCGAAAGTCGATCCCAACGCCCTGGCCTCCGACATCGCCCTGGCCCTGTGGGCCACCGGGGGCGGCCTGATCATCGCGACCCCGTTCATGATCATCGGTAACGCCGTGCACGCCAAAATCCGCCGGTTGCGCGACAATACCGAACGGCAGTTGACCGAGGTGTTCGATATCCTCGAAGAAACCGGCTCCATCGGCACCAAGGCGGCACCGGCTCGTCAGCCCGCCGCGGCCGCCCGGCCGGGCCGCTGAAGCTCCCGTACGGGATCGGCCAGGTGCTCCGTGGCTTACAGGCCCGTGACAGCGAGGATCTCCCCGAATGCTCCGACGCGAGACGGATGAGGAAGTCGAACAGCACATCGACATGACGCCCATGGTCGATGTCGTGTTCCAGCTCATGACGTTCCTGTTGCTGTCCAGTCAGATGACGGGCGGCGAGATCGTGAACGTGCCCCCCGCGGTGCACGGGATCGGCGTTCAAAAGGATGCATCCGCCCTGGTGATCATCCTGCCGCCGGCCGAAGCGGGCGGAGCGTCGCAAATCCTGATGGGCGAAGACCTGAACGCCCCGCGGGCCGAAGACGACGAATCGATCAGGAAGTATCTGGCGTCCGCCGTCGCCGCCGGCCGTTCGCGCGTGATCATTCAGGCCGACGGCCAGGTCGATCATGGCGAAGTGCTCCGTGTCGCCGCGGTGGTCGGCGAGGTCGAAGGCACGAGCCTGCACATTGCCGTTCAGGAGCCGCCTTCCAAATGAACTCCACGCGCACCTGGGACATCTACGGAACCGAGTCGCTCGTCGTACGCAAAGCGTTGACGTCCGACCAGATCCGCGAAGCGCTCTCAGGCGGGTCGATCTCGGCGCAGGATTTGATTCGTCCTTCCGGGACGAACGAGGCCTGGCAGCGGATCGCCGATTTCCCGCTGGAATCGCTTTCAGGCGCGGGCGGGCGGTCCGGCGGGCCAGCCTCCGGCAGCGCGAACGTGGACGACGATCTTCTCGACCCGGAAGCCGAGATCGATCCCGACCCGGACTCGGGCACGAGCGAACCGCCGGCCAGATCGAATCCGTCGCCTCCGGGCGAACGGCCCGCGACTCCCGGGGAAGCGCTACCATCGATCGAACTTCAAGCTCTGCAATGGCTCACGGAAGAAGACCCCGAGCCGGTCAGGCACGTCGAACCCGCGCCGAAACGACCTGTGGCGAAGGCCAAACAGCCGGAGCGAGAGGCTCCACTTCTGGAGCCTTCCGTCGAATTGAAACTTGAGCCGGCGGAATCTTCGGAGCCGCGGCTTTCGTTCGACGGCGCGGAAGACGAGGAAGACGACTTCACGCTGTCCCGTTCCAAGGTCGAACATGTCGAGGAGATGGACCTTGCGGCGATGGTGGACATCGCGTTTCAGCTCGTTCTGTTCTTCATGGTCACGGCCTCGGTGACGATGATTAAATCGATGGAACTCCCGAAGCCGACGGAATCGACGAAACCGGCCGCGGCCACGGCTCCTGGAGTGGGAACGCGAGACAGGAACGAACTCGCGACGGAATTCATCGTGGTGAAGATCTCGTCGGAGGGCGACATACTGGTCGACGACGAACCGATTCCGGCCGATCGGCTTGTGGAAAGCCTGCGGGCGGTTCGTAACGAATCGGGCAAGACCGGCATGCTGCTGCGGGCCGAGAACCGCACGAAACACAGGCTGGCCGTGGCGGCATACGACGCGGCGAGCGAAATCGGCCTGAGGATCGCGATCGAGCGCGAAACTTCCGGCCCTTGAAATTCGAAGCGGGCCCGGGGTCCGTTCCGGATGTCGTTCGAAATCGTCCACCGGTCGAGCGAAGCGGAATCGCATCGGATCGGAGCCGCATCTGCCTGCTCTGACCGAAGCTCCGTGATCGATGCATTTTATGGCGAAAGCGCAAGTGTATGTGGTTGCGGCGGAATTAGTCCTGGCGATGGAATCGTCAGGAAAAGCACTTGATTCCTGATAGTCAAAAACCCATAATGGACATTGGTGTGGGAATTGAATAATCCTTTCAGGAATTCGCCTTCGCACTCGTCAATCGGTCCTGTCCATTTTCTGACTGACCATTACGATGCGTTTGGGAGTGAGTTTAGGTATGCCAGACAGAGATACCGAAGAACTGGTGGAAATCTTTCGTCACTTGTGGACAAGGATTTCGCATCAGGCACGCCGAGACCCCGACATGGCCGGTCTCATACGACAACTCGCGATGTCGCTGCTCCGCAATGCGGAAGTCAGCGGGCCGCCGCCAGGCATCGCACCCAGTTATGCTCCACGCGTCAAGGAGCCCTATGGGGGCGGCTACGGCGCAAGGCCCTATGGTTCGAGCATGCCAGTGCACGAACCGAGATACGGTGAATTCGAAGGCGAGTATTACCGTCCCGCCACGGAATCGCACGGATGGGGCGGCCCGGAAGCGGGCATGGTCGCTCAAGAACCTCCAAGGCGAATCTTCGGACCCGACACGATCGACCTGAACCTGATCTCCGAGCGAGCCAGGCTGAAGGCCGAAGGCGTGCGCTGGGCCTGGACGCGCGAACGCCGCACCCATGCCGGTGCCGATTTCATGCGCGAAATTCAGCCGAACGACCAAAGCCTTGTGCATCGCGCCAAGGCACTTTCGAACTGTTACATGTGGATGAACGACCCGTTCGGGCCACGGCTGACCGATCAGCGTCAAATGGAAACGCTGGCAGGCTGTTTCGAAACGCTGGCCGAAGCGGTCGCACTCGTCAAGGAAGTCATGCCGGATAGGCACAAACAGCCTGATCTCGTCAAGCAGGCTTTGACATACATGGCGCAATCCCAATCCGCACTGAGAATGATCGTCCGTCAGGTTTACGATCGCGACGATCAGGATCAGATGGAATCCTATCAGTGGTTACGGCGGATTACGCAGGTCGAAAGAATTTATCTCTCCCGTTATATGCGACTCGACGACCCTGCCGATCCAAACGACTGGGTTATGATTCACGAAGCCGTTACGCGAATTGAGCAGCAACTCGACGAAACCCGTCGAACCAATACCGAAGTCAAGAAGCAGATTCGCAAACTGGCATACGAAACCAGCCAGATCGCGCATTTGCCGGCGGATCTCGCGCTGCCCCGCTGGGAGATCGTTTTCACGACGATCGAAGATCTTCTGGATATGGGCGTCTCACCCAGCCATCCGGACATGATCAATCCCCTGCTCCACATCGCCCCCTCGGTTCCTGACGAGATCGAAGTACCGGAATCCTGCGTTTCGGTATGGAATCACGTCGTCAGCGTGCTCGAAGAGAAAAAGCAGACCGAGGATCCCTCCAAGGCTCTCCGCAGCCGCATGGAACCTGGCCTGCGCTCCGTCACCCAAAGTCTCAAGACTCGCGCCACGGACCTGCCGGAAACGCCCGAAATCGATTCCACGACACTGATCAAGGATCGCCTGAGGGGCCGGTCGATCGTTCTGGTGAGCGGCGAAGTCCGCGAACCGGCACGCCGCGCGCTCCAGAAAGAACTCGAGCTGAAAGAACTGATCTGGTTCAGCCTTTCCGGCCCCGAAGACATGATGGACCTCAAGGCCGAAATCTCGAGCCCCGACGTCGTTCTCGTCATGGTCTCGCCGAAGGCGGCCGAAAAAGCTCGCGAAGAACTCATGCAGGTCTGCGAGTCCTCCGGCAGGCCTCTGGTGCGCCTCAGCATCGGATATGGCCCGAGCACCGTGCTTTCGGCCATCGTCAACCAGGCCGCGGAACGCCTCACAGGCGGCTCCCAGGCGGCGGCACGAGGCGGTCCTCTGACCTCCGTCGCGCCTGGAAGAACCAGCGCAACAGGTCGTCGGGCCCCTTCGACTTCCGCCTTCGCGCAAGGTTTCGATGAGGAAGACGACGACTGAGAATCATTCGACCGATCCGATCCTCTCGATCGTGATCGACGTTGAATAACTCCGAAAGAGCACGCAATCACCGGCGTGCTCTTTCCATTGCCAGAACTCGATGCATCGATGACGCCGAAGCCCGTCGAATCGGGCAGGGTTCGAATCCGCTCTCAATCGCTCCTCTGGATCGGAATTCCGAAAAGAAGCATACCTGTCCAGGAGCTTCCCGAATGATCAAGTTCAACAGGTTCACTCGAAGAGCGATGCTGTCGATGGTCACGAACCTCACTGCCGGTCTCCGGGTCGCTGAAGACGAGGTGAAATCGATGGACCCGTTTCCTGACCTGGGAAAGACGCACCTGAGGATCGCTCGTCCGACGGACGATTTGACCGCGGTGGTTCGATTTTACGAAGAAGGTCTGGGGTTCGACATTCTCTACGAATTCAAGAATCACGACGGGTTCGACGGTGTCATGCTGGGCCGTAAAGGCGCGGCATTCCATCTTGAGTTCACGAAAAAGGCCGGGCACAAAGTCGGACGAGCCCCAACCGATGACAACCTGCTCGTCTTTTATCTTCCTGATGTCGGCGAATGGAAGCAGGCGATCGCTCGACTCGAAAAAGCCGGCTATGAATCCGTAAAGTCATTCAACCCCTATTGGGATCAGAACGGCAGGACTTTCGCGGATCCGGACGGCTACCGGATCGTGTTGCAAAACGCAAAATGGTAGGCTCTTCCGTATCCGTATCCGACCTTATCCGGACGTTGGGAATTCGAGTCCGAACGTTCGCGACCGATTCGTCAGTCCCGGCGTGACATGCGGGATTCCAAATTCGGTTCGAGCAAGGGAACTCGCCTGCACGCCCGGCTTCAGAAATCCTGGCGATATCAGGGCTCGTCGTGCGGCAGCGTCAGATTCCAGTCGGACATCCCCGGCAGGGCTTCGTGCTTCGTCATGTCGAACTGCAGTGGCGTCACCGTCACGTAGTTTTCCGTCAGTGCGGTCACGTCCGTTTCGGGGCCTTCCAGGTTATAGGGCGGGGCGTAAGTCATCCAGAAATAGGTCCGCCCGCGTGGGTCGAGCCGTTTCTCGAAGCCTTCGCCATAACGGCCCATGCCCATCGGCACGACCTTGATGCCCCGCGGCTCGCCCCGCACATGGCTGGGCAGGTTCACGTTGAACAGGCTGCCCTTCGGCGGCCGGTTGGCCAGGATCTTGCGGATGACGCCGACCGCCGTGCGTGCGGCTTTCGGATAGTCGAAATGCTCGGCGAATTCCAGGCTTACGGCGATCGACGTGATACCGAAAAACGAGCCCTCGATCGCCGCGGCGACCGTTCCGGAATAGAGAACGTTGATACCGGCGTTGGCACCGGCGTTGATGCCCGAGACGATCAGGTCGGGCGGCTGGTCGAGAAGCTGATAGACGGCAAGCTTCACGCAATCGGCCGGGCTTCCTTCCACGGCCCAGCCCAGGGGCGAGCCATCGGCGTCGTCTACGGCCTTGACGACAAGAGGCTCGAGAATCGAGATCGAATGGCCCACGCCCGACTGTTCCTGCATCGGGGCCACCACCGTGACTTTCCCCAGGCGCGTCAGTTCCTGACGCAGAGCCCGAATGCCCGGAGCGAAAACGCCGTCGTCATTCGCGAGAAGAATGTTCACTGGTGCTCGTTCCTTCGGAATTGCCGTAAGTTATTCCATGCCGACGACCCGCTGATCCTAGCCTGTCGTGGACGAATGCGTCAAGCGAAGGCCGAAGTCCGGGAGGTCCGGTTTCCCCCGGATCGGGCACTCCATGCGGAACCCGGGAATCCGGACACGAAAAGTCGCGCCCTTGCGGTGCCGTAAGGCGCGACGCACAGCGGGGTCAGGATCGAAGTGCAAACATCTCCGGGGGGGTGGGCGGTTGCCCCCGGGAGGGGCCACCCCCTCCGCACCCCGGCAACCGGCACACTAACAGCCGCGCTTGGCGGGCCCGCAACGGCGCGACGCACTGCGGGATCAGGATCGAAGAGCAACGATCTCCGAGGGCTTCACTTCGCTTTCTTGCGGAAGTCGAGCTTTTGCCCCTTGCCTTCTTCTTCCGCGACGTCTTCATCCTGTTTTTTGATCTCGGCCTTCTCGGCTTCGGTCAAGGGCTTGAGCTGACTGGGGTCGGTCGGGACGTCGCCGGATCCTGAGCCGCAGCCGGCCAGAACCGTAGTGATCAGAAAGACACAGATCGTTCGGCGTTCGCGCATCGTCATTCGATTTTCTCGCATGGGTGGAATGGGCCTTGTTCAATACGAATCGGCGCTGATCGGTTCGTTGTCGTCGATCACGCTGAGCCGGCGGAACGTGCCGGGGTCGATCGTGAATTTCAGGAACTTCACGGAGCCGTCGCCGAAGACCGCGTTCAGGCCGCCGGGGTGCGAGCTGCCGAACATACGACGCCAGAGATTGCCGCCGGTGGTCGGGTTCGGCGGCGTTTCGCACTGGCCGTTGAGAGCGGGGGCGGAAAAGTCAGAAACAGGAACGAAGTGGAAGCGAATGTTGTCTTCGTCCCAGCCGGCATTGTTCCAGCGTTCGTTGTCTCCGCCGTCGGCACCGTGGCGGCTCGGCGGCAGGCTCTTTTCGGCGACCATGATGGAGTTGGACGTGCCGTCGGTGAAATCGCTCAGGCGGCGCTTGGCACCCCGGCCGCTCCAAACGATCGCGCCCTTGCGGCCGCCGGTGTTGCCCAGGTTCGGCGTCGAGCGTTCGTCAGCCATCGGGCCCAGACCATTCGGTGCGGGGGGAATGAAGGCCATCGGGTTCGACGTGCATTCGTAAGCCTGGCCCTGGAAGAAACCGGCGGAACCGGCGTAGTCGTTGCGGAAGGTCGGAGTGGTTCCGTAGCCCTGAACGGCGCGGCGGGTCGGGCAATAGAAGGCCGCGATGCCGACACGGGCGACGGTGTCTTCACCGTTGATGTTGGTCGGCCTGCTGGAGTGGATTCGCGGGGCGTCGAAATTCGCGACGTTATAGACCTGCTGTTGTTCCATGAACGGCATGATCCGGAAGAAGTGGTTCCAGCCATCCGGGTGGGCAGCATTGCAGCAGGTGGTCGACCCGTAGGATTTGGTCGGATCTTCGTCATAGTTGTAGCCGTTGGGGTCAGGCGTGCCGCCGGCGGTCACGGCATTCGGGTCGCCGTCATAAGGCCCTTGCGGGAGATGACTGAAGGCACTTTCGAAATTCATGAAGCCCAGGCCGATCTGCTTGAGATTGTTGACGCACTGGGCCCGGCGGGCCGCTTCGCGAGCCGATTGCACGGCCGGAAGCAATAGCGAGATCAAAACGGCGATGATGGCGATGACAACCAGCAGTTCGATCAGTGTGAAAGCCGTTCGTCGCGACGAACCGGTTCGTGAGACTGACATGGGGAACACTCCAGAATGCATGGAACCGCACTTCCGATCCGTGACAGTTCGTGATCGGTCGACCGGAATTGTGGATAACGCCCCGGAGCTTTCGATGAACGGCTCATGAATTGCCGGTGAAATCGAAGGCGGGCATGGGCCATTTCAAGAGATTTCACCGATTCGACATGTCTCGATCGCGGCAACTTCACGGGGCCGGGAAAAAATCCACGCACTACCCGATATCGTTCGAGGTTCCGATTCGCTCTGTGCCACCGACGAAAGAAGCCCGATCCATGAACGCCTTCCTGCCGATAGCCGGTATGCCCGTGCTCACTCTGTGTTTCGTCTTATTTTCCGCGTCATCACCGGCGGCGGATCGCATCGATCATCCCGCGTGGGTGAACTGGTCGAAATTCCCGGTCGGCACGCGGGTGACGATGCGTTCGGTCACGAAAATCAAGGGCATTGTGTCGTCCACGGTCGAAACGACGACCGTGCTGACCCGGAAGAACGACAATGCCGTCGTCATCCGCAAGAGTTTCGCCGTCGCCGGTGAGCCAAAGCCGAACCCTGATGATTACGTCGAAACGACGATCAAGCGGCATTTTCCGCTCCTGCCCGGGGCCGATCCAGCGAAGGTCGGCAAACCCGCCGGAATCGCCGAAGCCGGAACCGGCAGGATCGACCTGCTCGGCGAAACCTACGAAACCGAGTGGTACGAAAGCCGTGCGACGACGGAAGCGGGCCCGGCCACGACACGCACGTGGATCAGCCACACGATGCCGGGCCAGGTCGTCCGGTCCGTCACCGAAGTCAAAGCGGCCGGAAAATCGACGATCGAGGAGGTCATCGCGATCGAACTGCCGGAAAACAAATGACGCAGGGCGATCGTCATTCGACCCATGCGGTTCACGATGGGTTCATGCCCCGCGGCGTTGACGGCTGAGGAAGTCCCAGGCGACGTCGAACATTTCGATATCCCGGGATTGCTCACCCGTGAACGGAAAGTAGATCTTCTTTTGCGGGTCAGGCCAGCGGTGGCCGCCGTTTTCCACGCGCAATAACACGGTTTCGGCCAGAGCCGGCGGCGCCGGCCAGTCGAATCGTGCGATGCTCGTTCGGTCACCGGGACGATCGAACTGGCTGAAAGCGGCTTCGGCGACAGCGCCGTTGATCCGGCGCCAGCGCTCGAGCGTCGTATCCACATCGACGAACCGAGCGAACCTGGGCGTGAATCGGGACGGGCCTGTCCAGGGCGTGATTCGGTCCGACGCGCCATGCACCATCATCACGGGCGTCGGCATCGTGTTCAGCGCGAGTTCCATGGCCGGCGGCCCGGAAACTGCAACGATACCGGCCAGAAACCCCGGCAGATACGTCGCCAGCGTATGACTGAACATGGCGCCGTTCGAATGCCCGATGGCATAGATTCGCGACCGGTCGACACTCAGCCGGCCAGCCAGGTTCTCGACCAGATCGGTTACGAAAGCGACATCGTCCGGCTTGCGTTTCTGGTTCACGGGATCGTTTCGGAACGACCGGAAACACAAAGGCCCCGTGCCCTTCGGCATCACCAGGATGTAACCATGCCGCTCCGCCGCTTCATGGGAATCGACATAGCGTGCCCAACTGCGATTCGGCTGAAGATACGGATGAAAGGCCAGAACCAGCGGCCAGGCGAAGTTCGAGTCGTAGCACTTCGGTACGTAACACACGGCACTGCGGCGGACGCCATCCGCGTCGATTTCGATTTCGAACGGGATCCCTGCGACAGCCTGGCACGACGATGCCTGTGCGCGTGGCGTGGCGGACCATGCGGCGAATGTCGCCGCGACGATTCGCATGTTCATGGCTCGCCGATGGATCGGACGTCGTTCGGCTTGTCCCAAAATCGATCGCTCCCCGCATCGCTGGCATTTTGCCCAGAGCGAAGCGTTTCCGGGGTCCATTCGATCCGAACGCACCATGACTGTCGTTTGCCGTGTCTCACGACGGTCAGCGCGTAGTCGTAGAAATCGATAGCGTCTCAAACATTGTTCGTCACGTGCCGGTGCGGAACTTGGGAAAGTCTCGCAAAATGGGAGGACTCGACAAAACACGCCCATACCGCAATGGCGGCCAAGAGTCCGAACCACTGATCGAATTGAGACTTACGACTTGTGAAACGATCGACCCCATCAAACGGGTTTGAGCCGTTCGACAGGCACGTAAAATTTTTCGTAACGCCGGCCGTCGCTGTAGGGGATGCCCTGAGTGCTTGGTACCAGAACGGTGGCCCGGCGGCGAATCGAATTGACGATGCCGTAAAGCTGTTTGCCTTCCCAGTCGAAACAGACGCGTGAACCAGGCTTCACCCCGAATTGCACCATGGCACGCTCCTGGGGCGTGATCATCTGGTGGTGGCTTTCGGTGTGGCCGAAGATATTCGTGGCCAGGATGCGGAACCTGTTGGCGGAACAGTTCGAACGATCCCAGCCGAGCATTTCGGCCAGGTGGAGCAGTTCATGTTCCATGATGCGCTGCAATGCTTCGAGACGGTCGTAGCAAAGCCTGCCGCAGGCTCGAATCGGGCGGTCGACATCGCCGAACGTCGCGAACAGAACCGGCACGGAGACGGCGATTTCGTACTGGGCGGGCGAGAACGACTGGCTTCGGCTCGGACGGGTGCGTTTGGTCTGACCGCCGGATCGTGTCAGGCGTCTCGACAGTGCGAACTCGAGCTTCGAATTTTGTGCCGTGAGTGCCCGGCGGACTTCTCCGCCGAGGAAAATGCGGTCGTAGAGGTCGAACATGCGTGCCAGGTCGTTCGTGCCGATGCGCGTAAAGTTCGGCTTATCACCAAGATACGTCGAGCTCTCCAGCACCGTTTCGTAGACCTGACGGAACGCTTGGTCGCGGGCCCTGTCTTCGACCCGCGTTTCCAGCAGAAGAGTCTGGAGGCTTGTCGCCGATTCGTGGCCGGCAGGCGATTTCGGATGACGTTTGGCCGCGTCACTCATGGTCCCGCTCGCTCCGTCCTCCCAAGCTTCGATTCGTCAGGGATTTGCGATCATGCACCCCACCGGTTGCGAAGCGATTTATGCTGAGAGTTGCCTTGCCCGATCGGCCGTGTCACGTATCATAAGCGACAGTGGCCTGGAAGTCACCCCGTTCTTCTCAGGCACGACGGACCCGGACCGGAAACCGCCGGATCAGGCGAAACATGGAGGATGATCGGACATGGCACAGATCAAAGTCGTACACGACCCGGATAACCGTACTGTCATGATTTTCTTCGGCAATCCGGGCGGCGAAGTCCAAAGCGAACCTTACGACGATTCGACCGATCTGCTGCGGAACGAGGACGGCGACATCATCGGAATTCTTCGCAGCGACTACGACACCGACGGCGCGATCGTGGAAGTTTCCGTCGAAACCCACAAGTCCACTCAGCTTCCCGACGAGTGATCCGCGGCATTCGTTGCCGAACGTCTTCGAAAGGTCGCCGACTTCCGTCTAGCATGGAATGCCGGTCCAAGATTAATATGACGTGCAATATGCACTGCGGCACGATCCGGCCCGGGCGAGCGCCCGGGGTTTCGATCATGCCGCATATGTCCGACGAGATTCACCAATCGTGGCCCCAGGAGCGAACTCCGTGAAACGCTTTTCCATCTCTTTGCTCTTCGCGTTCTTCAGTTTGACCGTGCTCACGAGCCTCTCCGCTCAGGATCCGGCCAAACCGGAATCCAAGCCGGCGGCTCCGGCCGAACCTCCCAAGACCGAAAAGCCGAAGGAAGAAGCGAAGCCCAAGGAAGAGCCGAAGGCCGCTCCCAAGGTCGAAGAAGCCCCGCTGAAGCCGATTACGCCTGCAGTGGAAGCCAAACTCGAAGCCGCCCGCAAGGCCATCGCGGAGCTGATCGTCGAAGCTGAAGACGCCGGCCTGGTCGAAACGACCATCGATCAGCCGCCGATCCTGGACCTGCTCGTCACCGGCCGTGCCACGGACTTGCGCGAGCTGAAGAAGCCGGCCGCCGAACGTCTCGGCGTCAGCCCCGAAGTCTTCGGAGCATGGTTCACGGGCCACGGCAAAAAGTCCGACGAACTCTCCGGCCTCGCCATCAATCCGCAAAGCGACGTCCGCATCGTGCAGCCAGCCAAGGGCCTGAGCGACTTCTACGAAAAGCGGACGAACATGCTGAACACCTTCGTGGCTCAGGCACGATCCGCCAAGGCCGCCGAGACCGCCCGCAAGGCCGACGAAGCCAAGAAGGCCGCCGAGACAAAGAAGGAAGAGTCGAAGAAGGAAGAAGCCAAACCTGACGAGGCCAAGAAGGAAGAGCCGAAGAAGGAAGAAGCCAAACCTGCCGAGGCCAAGAAGGAAGAGCCGAAGAAGGAAGAAGCCAAGCCTGCGGAAGAGAAGAAGGATCAACCCAAGTCCTGATTTTTCAGCGACTTGCAGAAGTCTTTCGAACACGATTCAATTGCCCGGCTTCCAGCGGTGGAGGCCGGGTTTCTTTTTTCTTGACGCTCTGGTTCTGTATTTCTGTCGAAAATTGGGCGAAAATCGGCCGGTACTCGGTATCGTCTCACCGCAATTCCAATTCGAACGATGCGAGTTCGTGCCATCGACGCGCCTGGGAGTTTTTCATTCGATGCGATCCCTGATTTCCGGAAAACCGCAAGGCTTGAAGGCTGCGCGATTCGTGGCGGTCTGGTGTACTGTGTCCATCGCCTTATCTTTGGCTGGCACAGCAGCGCGAGCCCAACAGACAAAGCAGGCCACCGATCCGAAAACGCCTGCACGCAAAGATGCCGGCCCAGCACCTGTCGCGCCTTTGCCGAAAGCTGCTGAGGACGCACCTTCGTCACGAGTTCGCCGGACGAATCTTGTGTTGATCATCGCCGATGATCAGTCCTGGACGGATTTCGGCTTTATGGGACACCCTGTCGTCAAGACGCCCGCGATCGACGCCCTGGCCGCGAAGTCGGCTCGATTCCTCAACGGCTACGTGCCGACATCGCTGTGCCGGGCCAGCCTGGCGACGCTCCTGACCGGCCAATACGCGCATCAGCATCTCATTTGTTTCAACGATCCGCCGAAAGGGTTCGCTCGCGATTCCGTGCACCCATTTATCGCACGCTCGCCGGCGCTGCCCCGGATTCTGGCGACGGCCGGCTATCGCAGCTTTCAGACCGGCAAATTCTGGGAAGGCCATTACGCCAACGCCGGTTTCACCGACGGCATGACGGTCAAGGGCCGCCATGGCGACACCGGCCTGTCGATCGGGCGGACATCGATGGAGCCGATCGCGAAATTCCTCGACGATTCCGCCGGTTCGCCGTTTTTCCTCTGGTATGCCCCGATGCTGCCGCACACGCCGCACAACCCGCCGCAGAAGTATCTGGACGCTTTCGCCGGCAAAGGTCTCGATAAGGCCACCCAGGCCTATTACGCCACGATCCGCTGGTTCGACGATTCGGTCGCCGAATTGCTGAAGATGCTCGAAGACCGCAAATTGACGGACAATACGGCGATCCTGTTCATCGTCGACAACGGCTGGGCCGTGCCCCTGGCGGGCGAAAGGTCCGCTTACGGGGTGAAATCGAAAAATTCGCCCTTCGACGGCGGCCTGCGCACGCCGGTGCTGCTTTCGTGGCCCGGGCACACCGAGGCCAAACCTCACGAAGACCTGGTATCGTCGCTCGATGTCGTGCCCACTCTGCTCGATATCGCGGGTCTTTCCTACGTGGCCAGAGGTTTACCGGGCATGAGCCTTGTGAACGTTTCGACAGGCAAGAGCCCGAAACTGCCGCGTGACAGGCTCTTCGGCGAACTGTTCCTGCACACGGCCACGAAGCTTGGCGAGCCGGAGATCGACACGACGTATCGCTGGATCCGCCGTGGCGACTGGAAGCTGATCCTGCCCACGGAAGTCGCCGAGCGTTCCGCCGTCGAGCCGATCGGCGGCGATCCGCAGAACCGGATCATCAATCCCACGAAGGGGCCGTTTCTTTACGACCTCAAAAACGACCCGCACGAGAAGAAGAACCTGGCCGACGACCCGGCGAATGCCGGACTGATCGCCGAACTGGGCGAGGCCCTGCGGCAATGGACGAAGAGTCGTTGAACCAGCCAATGGGGTTCTCCACTCTTCGAAACGAACGAATTCTGGTAAGGTGAATGCGTCGGAAGGGCCTCGGACGCGGATCGGTTCCGTTCGAGAGGCCCGGCCCGGTCCGTTCACCGATTCGGCGGAGAGTACTCGCATGCGATCGTTCGACCCATTCGGTTCCCTGAGACGTCTGGCCGGCATCGGCTTGCTTTGCCTGTGCGTCGTCGGTACGTCGGCTCGGCTCTCCGCCCAGGACGCCCCCAAGGCTGACCCGGACTCGCTGGAAGCGATCGAAGAGGAATACGCCAAAGAACTTCAGGCCGTGGAACTGAAGCGTCTGGACAGGATCGCGGGTCTTGCGGAAAAGAAGATGGGCGAAGAGGCCGACGGGCTCTGGCGTTACTACTTCGAGACGATCGTGGCCGAAGATCTCTTCCTCAAAGCTGAAGCCAAGGCCAACCAGCTGCTGACGAAAGAGGCTCTGCCGCTGGACATCCGGTTCATGGCCGAAGTGACGCACGTCATTGCCGAGGCTCGTCGGGGCGCGATCGACCAGTCGATCGAAAGCGTCCGCAAGTTGTTCGCCAAGGTGAAGGAAAACGCCGAGGCCGCCGAACAGATCCCCGAGCATCTGCGACTGAGCCTGGTCGAAATCTACTTGCGCACGATCGTCGACGCCGGCAAGTACGACATGGCGAACAAGGCCATCGACCTGATCCTGGGCGAGTCGAATTCGGACGAAATCAAGGATTACCTCAACGGCGAAAAAAAATCGCTGTCGCGCGTCGGCAAGCCTGCCCCGGACATCAAGGGCTCGGACGTGGACGGTCGCCCCTTCGACCTGGCCACTTACAAAGGCAAGCCGGTACTGATCGTATTCTGGGCCACCTGGGACGAAATCAGCCAGGACCAGATCGACGAACTGGTCGCGATCACCGAGGAGTATAAGGAAAAAGGCCTGGAAGTGGTCACGATCAACGTCGACCGCCTGCGTGAAGACGGCGAAGCCCCCGAGGATCTCGCCGTCGAAGTGCGCCGGTTCATGATCGAACGCAACCTTCTGTGGAAGAGCCTGATCTGCGAGGAAGGCAAGACCGACTTCGCCGAGCAGCTCGGCGTGCGCTTTCTGCCTTCGAACATGCTGATCGACAAGGCCGGCGTCGTCCGCCACGTCGACCGCTCGCCGAACGCCTTGTTCGAAGCCATTAAGGAAGTGTGCCAGTAAGCCTGACCGATTCGCCGGATTTCGGAATCCGTTGACTCAGGAAAGCCTCGAAACGAAAAAACCGCCCGGGCGATCGTTCGCTCCGGGCGGTTTCGTTTCGACGTCGCGGGGCTCGCCGCCGTCGGATCAATATCGCAGGATCAGCTGGGCATGCACCATATTGCCCAGCAGCATGGCCCTGTCCGAAAGCTGGAATTCGTAGCCACGCCCAGCTCGGCGTTCGGCGTCAGGTCATACTTGAAACCGATGGCGTTGGTCACGTAGTTCAGGCCCATGACCTTGCCGGCTCCC
Source organism: uncultured Isosphaeraceae bacterium (assembly GCA_964608915.1). Taxonomy (GTDB): domain Bacteria; phylum Planctomycetota; class Planctomycetia; order Isosphaerales; family Isosphaeraceae; genus QWQI01. Next base: position 57,421 of record CAZSQA010000011.1, on the reverse strand, counting down.
ACGTTCAGCAGGCCGCCGCCTTCGGTGTTCAGGGTCGGCAGGAAGGTACCGGTCTGGTTGTAGTAGAACCAGTTGGCTTCGTAGAACGGCGTGAACTTGCCGAAGCGTTTGTCGATGTGGGCACTCGTCATGAAGTAGCCCGAATCGATTTTGTTCATCCGCAGATTCTGGCCGATCTGCAGAATCCCGTGCCAGCCGTCGCCGAATTCCTGGCCGAAGATACCCCAGATGCCCAGCAGGCCGGAGCCCTGGTTCTGGAAGATATTGGCGTAGCCCGTCGGAGCTTCGTACTGCACGGCCAGAGAGCCGAGCGTCTGGGTTTCGACGTTACGCAAGAACACATACTTCGCACCGGCGGCGATATTGGCCAGACCGGTCGTGGATGTGGTGCCATTCGGCGAAAGCCGCACGATACCGTCCTTGTCCGCGAACAGTTGCAGCCGTTCGGTGAGGGCGAGACGCAGCTGCAGGGCATAGACCTGCATCGACGACTGGCCGATCACGGGCGTGCTGGGACGCGTCCAGTTCTGCATGAAGATCAAACGCGCTTCGGTCAGCGACCGGGGGTCCTTGAACTGAACGGGGTTCGACAACGGACCGGTGAATCCGTCGAATTCGTGGTCACTCTGGAACGCGGCCCGGGCCGTGCCCAGGGGCGAAGCCATCGGCGCTTCGCCAGCGGGGACGAAGCCGGTAAAACCTTCGGCCGGGGCTGGGGCCGCCGGCAGCGCGATGTCAGCGAATTCCGGCGCTGTGCCGTCGAAAGTCGCGACACCTGGCGGAACCGGCGCGGGCGTGAAGGGGGCCGGGATCACTTGGCCAGTCATGGCCAGGGATAGGATAATATGGCTCAAGATCATGGGAACGAGTCTCTCCTTACTCGCCGCATGGTGGTCGAAGTTCGATGTTCGCGCATCCTTACGCGAATGATCCATCGTCAGCAGGCCGATTCGCCGGTCTCGGGATGGTTCAGGCGAATTCACTGCCGCTTCGCAGCGGGCATGTCATCGAAGCCAGTTCGATTCCTGATCGTTCCACAGGAGCACCTGTTCTGGTTCCGTTGATGTGTCGAGCTGTCGTCAAGAATATTCGGATATAGGAATGAAGAACTTAACATATGCGACTCGAAAGTCAGGAATTCGACATCTTGATCAGGAACTCCGGGGCGGCAGTTCGTAATGCTCGCCCCGGGTCCGGGTTCGGTCATGCCTCGCTCGACTTGCGTATATCGTCGCAAAGCATCAGGGTTTCTTTTCTTCCTTCGCGGCTTCGCCCGTTTCCTGCAGTTTCTGCCCTGCATCCTGCAGCAGTTTGCCGACGGCCGCGAAGAGCCCGCCGACCGATTGCCTGGAGATCTCCAGGCCCGTCTGCACCGATTCCTTGCCCAGCTCGACGGGGTGGTTATATGCCGCCTCGAACGCGGACTGAAGGGTCGGCAAGATCGATTGCTGAGCGTTCGCAGCATGCGACTGCAAGTCGCTCACCTGACTGGCCGTCAGGTTCTTGAGCTTGCCCAGGGCGTCCGTCATCGTCTGCAGATACATTTCCTTGAGCGTTTTCACGTCGCCGACGACCTTCTGAAGGTCTTCGTTCGCGAACGACTTGCTACTGGCCACCGACTCGCTCACGGCCATTTTCGTGGCCAGGGCAGCCTGGGCCAGGCCGTCGCCCAGGCCGTCGATCACCTGCCGCAGCGTACTGTTCGGATTCTCAGGCAAAGACTTGTTGACCGTGTCCACCGCGGAATCCATGATCGATTGGGCCAGACCGGCGAGCCCCTGCCCGCTTTGCTGAGCCTGCTCGGCCGCCTGGGCCACAAGCCGCTTGACGTTTTCGCGAACGTCGCCGCCTTCGCCGATGATCGACTGAGCCTGGGTACGAACCTTGTCGATCAGCTCGGAAGCCGCCGATTCCACTCCCGATTTGTCCTGGGTGCCGCTCATGGGTTTCTCCCGTTTCATTGCGAATTGACGCTTGCCGGATAACAAGACTCTCCCGTCCACTATAGGCGAAGCCGTGCCTTGAGAATAGTGGTCGACCGGACCGGAAACGTCACTCAGACCCACACTACCAGCCACTCGAACCGAAATTCCGAATTTTTTCGAAACCGATGCGCCTGGCCGGACACTATTCCCACGATGACGCCGAATGACCTGCACCAACTTCTGATGACCGCCGGGCCACACTTGCGGCTGGTGGCGGCGTCATGGACCGGCGATCAGGCCGACGACATCCTGCAGGAGGCTTTTCTGCAGCTCGCCGCCCGCCGGTCAGTGCCCGATGACCCGGGGGCCTGGCTCTATGTCGTGACCCGCAGGCTGGCCGTGAAGGCGGCCCGAAAAGACAAAAAACGGCGGTTCGAGGAACGCATGTTCGCCGAATCGAAGCCGGCCAGCATCGACACCGACCCGGCCGCGAAGCTCGACGCCAGACTTGTGGCCGAGGCGCTCGACACACTCGAGCCGGAACTGGCCGAAATCGTCGTCGCCCACCTGTGGGGCGGCACCAATTTCGAAAAGATCGGCGAAGCCACCGGCATTTCCGCCGCCACCGCCTGGCGAAGATATCAGGAAGCCCTGAAGCGGCTACAGGAAATCATGGGAATCCAGCGATGAACGAAGAACGCATGCCTGATAACGAAGAATTCAAGCGAATCGAAGATCGATTGCAATCGTTGCGACCGGCTGATGTTCCTGATTTCGTCCATGCCCGGCTGCAATTCGAGCTGGGGCGAATGCAGGGCCGTCAAGAAACACGCAAGGCCATGTTCGCCTATGCCTCGGCGGCGTGTCTGGCCGTCTGGGCGGGAACGACGTGGCTTGAGCGTTCGAAGGCCAATATCTCGGCGAAATCGATCGTTCAGGCGATCGATTCTCATCAAGATTCGAATCCGAAAGAGATTCCATCGCGAATGGCATGGACGCTTGACGACATTCGGACTCTGGTCCGTTATGAAGCCGCTGTACGTGGCGACGCCCGCATCGGCGGGCAGCCTGATCGAATAATCGATCAGCGAAAATCGACCGATCGAATCAATTCGGACGATGCCAAAGGTCCATGGAATCGTCAACGCTGGATGCAGGAGCTCCTGACCGACTCTGCCACGGTTTCAGGATGAATGAACCCGATTCCATCACGGAATTTCGAATACGATCCTGATTCGATATCCGAATCATTCTCTCCAACCCGAGGTGAATCATGCTTACTGTGCGCGCTTCGATCGCATTTCTCTTGTCATCCATGATCGTTTTCGGCCATTCGGCAAGCCTGAGCGCCAAGGAGCAGGAGAAGAAATCGGATCCGGCAGCGAAATCGAAGCCGGCCAAGCCAGTGACTTACGACCCGATCACCCGAATCACGATCCATCCGAAGGCGATCGAGGAAAATGATATCGAGAAGCCCTTACTCCCCCCCTACGCCGAAATGTCGAGCGGTAACGCCATGCTGGAGTATTTCCGAAGCCTGGCTTCGGAATATACGAATCAGCGGCAATGGAATCTCGAAATCGAGGAGAAAAAGGCCAAGTGGATGGTCATGCCGCTGGATGAACTGCCAGCGGACGAAGTGCGAAACGCCTCTGCCAGAAGCGCTCTTTTCATTATGGTCGACGGAGCCCGCAAGACCTATGCCGACATGGGTTATCTGGAGAGGATCAAAAAAGGAGGTATCAACACCCTGCTGGGCGAAATCCAGGCATTTCGGGACAACAACCGGAATCTCCGCCTTTTCACACGTTACGACATCCTTCAGAAGCGGTACGACCGGGCACTCGACCTGATCCGAACCGGACTGGCGGCTCCGCGCCATTTGTCGGCCCAATACGGAAATATCAATTATCTTGTCGCTGCCGCAATGGCCAACGAGACGGTCTTCTCAGTTCACGACTGGATCTCTCGCCCCGACGCTCCGAATCTGTACTGGCCCCTGAGCCAGTTGCCGCGGCCACTTCTGCACTCGGATAAACTGATGGAGAGCGAACTGCTGCTTTACGATGTCGGTTTCGGTAATCACTCCGCCGATGAACTCAAACGAATCATGCCCGAACGACAGGCTCTGGATTTCCTTGTCAGTCAGATCCGCTTGTTCGTCGTCGATGGCGTTTCGTTCGACACCCAGAACGCTCCTGAATGGAACGAAGCGGCAAGTGCATTCGTCGAGAAGATCTATCCGATCGCGATGGAAAGCCTGAAGAAAGCAGGCCGGGCGGAATCCGAACTGAAAGCGATGCCGAAAGCCCAGGTTTCCGCGATCTTTCACAGGCAGGCGGCACTTTCGCAACAACGGCGTTTCGCACGCTGGATTCAGTTCGATCCCTGGATCGCGATTCGGGAAATTACTCGGGAGCGGGAGGCAAAAGCCTCGATCGACGGCCTCGAACTTTCCTCGCTGCCGAAATTCGAGGTCAAGGATCAGCGATATGACGTCTTCACGGGTCAGTCGTCCGACAAATTCGCCCTCTCGATCACTTTTACGAAAGCCCGGCTCGAAACGAAGCTCAATGTGTTGTCGCTTGTCGAATCACTCCGTGATTATGCCGCCGATCACGCGGAACTGCCCGAATCGACCGATGCCCTGACCCGTTACCCGCTGAACCTGACGGACCATTTCACGGGCAAGCCGATCCACTATCGCCGGATTGACCCGACGACGGCCACGATCGAAGCCGGTCCGCCGGAAGGCATGCCTGGTGTGGATTCGCAGAACCAGCTCCGGTACGAAATCCGCCTGGCCAAGTAGGTTGGGCTTCAGCCCAACGACCCCCGCTAAAGCCACGCACTGCGATTCCAGGGTTGGGCTTGAGACCAACAGCCCGGCACACGAGAAATGCCCGGAACGGCGGGCTGAAGCCCGCCCTACTTTTCGGTTGATGAGCATCGTTCGACGCCCTATGATTCCTTCATCGGATCACAGGGCGTCGATTCCTTTTCCCGAAGACACGCGAAGCATCATGAGCGAAGAAAACGGCCACAGCTCCGAAGTCGACCTGACGATCGTTCCGGCCCCGCCGACCGACGACCACCCGGCCCAGCCATCAGCGCAGGAGCTGCTGGACGCCGTGCACAGCTTTCCATGCGAGTTTCACATCAAGGTGATCGGGGCGACGGAAAACGACTTCATCGGCCGTGTCGTGGCGGCCGTGATCAGCGCCGAAGTGGCCGAGACGGATATCGAATACACCTCACGCGAAACCGCCGGCGGCCGGCACACGTCGGTTTCGATCAACGTGCTCGCCCAGTCTTCGGATCACGTGATGGCCATTTACGGCGCCATTCGGACGGTGGACGGGGTCGTGATGGTGATGTGAGCGAAATAACTGTCGAGCCGTAGGAATCCACTGCGAACCTTGAACCTCTCAATAATCAAGTCATTCATCGCTGACCAGCAGCGTGCCAAGCAGATCGTCTTGGAGAGGCTTGGTGTTCCGCTGAACATTACGGCATTAGATTGGGCGAGCCGATCCCCGGAGATCCGAAGTGCGTATTGCGTCGACCCATTTGCAGACATATTCGAACCACACGGATATGGATTAGAACTTCAGATCGGCGACCTTTACATCGATTACGACTACTCCGAAACTGGGCGAGCAGACGGATTCGATTCGTGGCGATTATTCGTTTATCTTATGGCAGGGAAATTCGACAACCGAGGTCAAGACAAATTCATGTCGTACAAAATCGACGACTGGATTGAGAACCTCGTATCGGCAGGGCGCATCCGAAAGCTAGACAATTTGTACTATTTTGACCCGTGAACGCCGCGAAAACAAAGATTGCACAACTTGCGATTCGATAGGACCGGTCAAATTCGCCAGGTTCGAAATCGTCCGTAAGAGGTCTCTCGTGAATGCGGATCCTTGGACTCAAGTCCACGGCTCGACTTCAACCGCCGCCCGTCTCCATCAACCGCTGCACATGCTTCGCCAAAATGTCCGTCTCGATGTTGACGGTATCGCCCACTTTTCTCACTCCCAGCGTCGTGACGGCCAGGGTGTGCGGGATGAGCATGACCGAGAACCAGCCGGGGGCGCTGTCGACGACCGTTAAGCTGACGCCGTCCACGGCTACGGAGCCTTTGGGCACCATCAGGCGAGTCCAGGCCTGGTCGAGCGTGAATTTCAGAAACGCCCAGGGCCCCTCGGGGCGAAGTTCGGCCAGGGTGGCTGTCGTGTCGACGTGGCCCTGAACGATGTGGCCGCCGAGGCGGTCGGAAAGACGTAAGGCCCGCTCGAGATTGACCTTCGATCCGGCCGTGAGGGTGCTTAGATTGGTGCGGGCGAGCGTTTCCGGGCCGGCCTGAAATGCGAACGTGTCGTCGGCCGCCAGCTCCACGACCGTCAGACAGCAGCCGTTGACGGCGACGCTTTCGCCCAGGACGACGGGGCCTTCGGCGGCGATGTCGAGCCCTGGCCAGCGGACGGTCAGCCTGCGGCCCGAGGGTTCTTCACACGTTTCGACGACTTCGCCCAGAACCTGCACAAGACCTGTGAACATCGGCAGAATCGCTCAGTCAGACTTCGGTTGGTCGGCCTTGGGGGCCTCGGCCTTCGGCTCGGCCGGTTTTTCCGGCGCGGGTTTCGGGGCGTCGGATTTCGGCTCGGGGGCGGCTTCGGTTTTCGCCTTGGGGGCTTCGGTTTTCGGCTTCGCAGGTTCTTCCGATTTCGGCTTGGGGGCGACCTTTTCAGTGTCGGAGGCTTTGCGAGCTTCGGCCTGAGCTGTGGTTTTGGAAACGGCGTCCAAGATGCGATAGGCGACGGGTGTCAGGTTGTAACGGGGCTCCCACTCGGTTTTCTGGAATTCGACGGTCTGTTCCAGAAAGCGGGTGAGGCGGTCGAGCAAGCCTGGTTCGAATCGAAGAAGGCGTGCCCCGTGCAGGCCGGTTTCGATCGATTCGACCTTGCTGAGCCGGCTGGAGCCACGTTCGATGATCGGCTTGATCTGTTTGAGCACTTCCGACGATTCCTTGTCGGTCGTGCCGCCGACGGCCATGACGTTGAGCGGCGAGCCTTCCAGGATGGTTTTGAGCCGGTCGACCGTCTTGACGTTTTGCCAGGCGGCGACGGGCGAGACCATGATCAGGGCAGAAACGTCCGAAGGTCGGTCCGTGGCGGAGTCGAACGCGCCGCCGGCGATTTTCGCACCGGCGTTCTTGAGGCGCGGATCGTTCGGCTGAACCGGCCGGCCCGGCACGACGGGCGGCGGTTCGGTGGCTTCGCGCAGCCATTCCAGCGTGACATTCGCACCCTCGCCCAGAGTCACGATCGCCAGTTTGCCGAGGTTGAATTCCAGGCGATTGTGCCTGTCGACGAGGAACTGGTAAGTCAGGCGAATGTCATTGACGGCCTGTTCCACGACACGGAAATCGGTCGCGGCCGGTTTGGCTTTGGGGGCGTCGTTTTTGGCTGCGGCGTCACGGCGGCGGGGGTCGGTCAGGCCGGCCACGTCCAAGGAAATGACGGCGAAGCCGTCGGCCTGAAGTGCGGCCGCCAGGCCGTAGCCCTCTTTCGATTCCTCGATCTTGTCGGAGAAGTCGCGGCTGGTGCGGTCTTTTTCGTGAATCAGGAGAACGACTGACGGATTTTCGCCCGGCAGGGCCGGATAGTAGTTCAGGGCCATGAAGGAGTTGTCGGCCCGGGCGATCGCGACTTTGTAATACTGCGTGTCACGGCGGCGATCGAGGTTCGGGCGTTCCTGGGCGTTCTGGTTTTCGACTTCCTTGCGGATCGCGGCGACCGGTGCGCCGCCGATGCCCAGCCCGCCTCGGGCTCGCTTCGCGGGCCGTGCTTTCGGCTTCGCCCTCGGCTTCGGAAGCGGCTTAAGTTGTGGCCCTGCCTCGGCTTTGGGAATGCCGGCAGGCGGCTGCTGAGCCTCGGCACCTGTGTGGGCCAGGCAGAAGACGAATGTCATGGTCGCGACAAGCCCGCAAGCCAATCCCGAACTGCGCTGGTTCCGTCGCGTTCGCATCGAGTCGGTCTCTCCGGCCCCGCTGGCCCGCTGGAGGGTGATATCGCGATCCGAAATTCGTTATCATGCATTCTAACGGAGATTGTGGAACGAAACAGGCGAATCCGGTCTGGATTTTCGCATTCGGCCGCACGCACGGGGCAGATTTCCAGGCGAATTCGGATCAAGCCGCAAATCCTCTTCGGCTGGCCACGAATCGAAATCCGGACCGCAAAAATGGCCGCACCTCTCAGCGGTACGAGCGATTCGCGAACGGAGTGACACGCACATGACGATCCTCGGGCGGATTCTGCTGGCCGTCGTGGCGTTCGCGCTCGTCGGCGAAACCGTCGTAGCCTGGAATGTTTACCGCGAGGCCGAAGCACAGCCGCGTGAGCCGATCACAGTCGGCGAAAGGGTCGAACGGTCCCTGCGTGCCTCGAGCCCGCTGACCGAACAGGTGAACGTCGTCCTGGCGGCACCGATCGAAGCCCCCACGCCCGCCGACCGCATGCCGCCGCCACTTCATGCCAGTCATCGAAAAGTCGTGCAGCGGAATGAGGCGACGCAATCGGGCCAGAGCCCGCCGGCGCGACCTTTGCCTCCCCCGCCTGCCCCGTCCGTCGCCGCGGATGCCGAAAAACCGCCGGAAATCAAGCCCGCCGCGCCTGTCGTGGTCGAAGCACCGGCCGAACGTCCCATGCCGCCACTTGCACCCATGCCTCGGGCCGAAACGCCGGAAGCGGCCCAGGTGGCTGTGAATACGAAGAATTCGGAGCAGGCAGGCACAGAGGTCTCCGAAACTGCCCCACCTGCAGAAACACCGAAGCTGGAAACGCTGCCTGATACGCCCGAACCGGCAAAGCCAGCGCCGCCGATGCCGAAGCCGGCGATGACCGTCGCGGCGAACGTGCCCGCCCCGGACCGCACGAGCCCTTTCAGCCCACCGAAGCCGGAAAACGCCAAGCCAGCCGAGTCACCTGCGGCCAGCCCGGAAAAGCCCGTCGTGGCCGTGCCACCGTTCGAACGCCCGGCGCTCGGGCCGGTAAAGGTGAATCCGGATCGCGCGGCGGACGCCGTTCGCCGGCTGACGGCACTCGGTGCAATGGTTTCCGAAGCGATCGACCGAGAGGGGCAAATTCTGCCTGGTCGATATTCGGTCTCGCTCGATCCGAACCCGAACGGCGATGTCATGACGAAACTGAATCTGCAGCTGCAGAATCAGCTCGGTCAGGCCCTGGGCGATCTGGGCGATTCCCTTTACGGTCTGACTTTGCGGAATCTCGGCCTGGGCAATCTGTTCTGGATCTCACGGAATTCCGACCTGGTCATGCTCGACCTGACCGGCTCGAACTTTCTCAACATCGAGCCTCTCACGCGCCTGCCCCGGCTGGAGACCCTGAACGTCTCCCGGACGCATGTGGACAACATGGTTCTGGCTTCGATGATCCGAAACCTGCGGGTGCTCAATCTCAGCTCGGCCGGAGTCGTGGACATCAATCCCCTGCGCAATTTGCAGGGGCTCGAGGAACTGTATCTCAACGAAACCCGCGTTGGGTCGATCGATACCGTGGCCCGGATGCCTCGGCTGACGGTGCTCGACATCAGCGGCACGCGTGTGACCGACCTGCGGCCGCTGGCGAACTGCCCTTCCCTGCGAAGGCTGGGGCTGGCGCGCACGCGGACGAGCGATCTGGGCTTCGTCGCTTCCTGCCCCGAACTTGTCGGCCTGGATTTGAGCGGTTGCGAGCAGCTTCAGGGCATCGATGCGCTGGCCGGCGCGAAGAAACTGGAAAACCTCAGCCTGTTCGGCGTACCTGTCGAAAATATCGACGGCCTTTCAGGTTGCGATTCGCTGCAAACGCTCGAACTTTCGCGCACGGCCGTAAACGACATTTCTCCCCTGGCGAAATCGAAACGCTTGCAGGAGCTTTACTTGCGCGCCCTCAAACTGAAAACACCGAGCCCCCTGACGGCTCTGCCTGAGCTGAAGCTGATCGACCTGACGGGCACGTCCTTCGAAGATGCCCAAGCCCTGGTCATCGTGCGTAAAACCTTATCCGATAAAGGCGTGGAAGTGTTGCCCGAGAATTGAAGGCCTAGATGCCGGGTTTCGGGCCGTCACCAAGATTCGGGCAGATTCGGTCATGCCGAATGTGACGAATTGCCGAATAAAACCGATAGTCACGAACTAACGGTTCGACGATCAGGTGCAGGTGCGCCATGGGCCTCATCGACCGGTCCAGGCCCAGGCGCTGCCTCTGAATCGTAAGTACTTGCCCTGAAGACATTTCGAAGGATCGAAAGTCATGTCAAGCAATCGACGCATGCGTCGCCGGGAACTGACGAGCGGCCTGGACACGCTGGAAGGCCGCGAACTGATGACCGGCGGCGGCATTTATGGACTTGACGGCAAGTACATCAACCAGTTCGATTACCGCAAGATGCTGGCGAAGCGGGAAGCCCCGCCTGCGGCACCAAGCCTGCGGCAGGTGGTTCTTGATCTTCCTGCAAGCTACGGCGACGGTGCCAAGGCCGTCATTACGCTCTATGGGCCAGGCTCGCTTCAAACCCAGAAGGTCGACTCCAACGGCTTTGCTGTGGTCGATGACAATGGTGCCCCGGTTTACGACGTCACGAAAAGCACGCACATCGACCCGAACACCGGTCTGATCAGCATTCTGTTCGACGGTACGACGTCGGAAAGCCAGATTATCGGTATGGTTTACGGCACGAAGCAGCGCCCACAGATCGAGACGATCCGCGATGCCGACGTTTCGGACTTCGACAATACCGGCGTCGGCACGAATCAGATGGGCTATGTCAATCTTAACCGGTTCGACCTCGCCAATGGCGGCCGCATCAATTTCAGTGCCGGCGTGCAGCGGATCTTCCTGAACGAAATCGGCGCGGGCACGCAGATCGACGTCGCCGCCCTGAAAACGCCACCGACCACTTCGCCTCAGGATCCCGGTGGGCTTGGTACGACGACGGTGACTTCCAACAGCGGCTCGACCGCGGTCTCCGGCGGCGGCAATTCGACGACCACGACGACCACCGTCAACGGCATTACCGTCATAACGACGCTGCCCACGACGGACCAGATTACCGTCTCGAACGGCGAACTGACTGGCGTGGGCGGCCTGATCCTGCCAGGTGCGATCCCGAGCACGTCACGCAACACGCGGGTCGAGATCCAGGGTGTCGAACTGGTCTTCAAGAAGGTGAATGGCCTGGCGAACCCGAAGGGCCAGCCTTCGCCCCGCCTCGGAAAAGAGTATTTCGGCGGCCTGATCGACAACACCCAGCCGGGCGACGAAGACTACCTGGTCTTCTATCAGGTCAATCGCAATGCGTCGACAATGGCGATCGAATCCGCGACGGCGGATCAATACGTACCGATCAAGGCCCCATCAGGCTTCGGCTCGCCGGCTCTGACGCTCCTCGGCTCGGGTGTCGGCGAATACGTGACGACTCGCGTGATCTCAGGCGCGAGTGTTCCCGTCAGTGAGCAAGTCGTCGTTGCAGGTTATACGTTCAAGGACGGCTCCGGAGCGGACCGCTACTTCGTGAACGCCTACAGCGTGGTCGACAGGACGCTGCTCGGCTCTTTCGAAGTCGTCGACCCAAAGACCGACGCCCCTTACGCCTTCGACGGCCTGGGTGGGTCCAGCGGCAACCTCTACCTGACCAATTCCAGCGGCGGAACGAACGGCACCGGATTGACTCAGGGCATCAACCTCTCGGAGAGCCTGAAGGCGGGCAAGTCGGTACTTCTGGGCTCTGCCCTGAACTATCCCGAAACGTTCTACTCACGCGGTGGAACGGCGGGCGTTGAGGGTGTGTCCTTCGTCTATAGCGTCGGCCTGTCGTATTTCACGGCTTATAACCCGATCAACACGGACCCCCAGCTGGGCATCATGAAGATCGGCGTCGATTCGAGCAAGAATTTGAGCGTCAACTCGACCACCCAGATCGGCGATTCGGTGCCGCTCATTCAGCCTGTCGAATACGTGATGGGCTCGGTCGACCAGAATCTCGTCGTGATCGACCCGGCCACGAAGGCGACCGAATCGACAAAGAACGCCGATGGCGTGACCGTCACGAAGTCCTACTATTCCGCCAAAATGTACAACCCGAACTCGCTGGCCAGTGCCGGTTCGTTCAAGCTGTACGTGGATGCCAATCAAAAGCTCGGCGGCCTGAGCGAATCGTTCTATCCGCAGCTGTTCGGCTCGTCCGTGATCGATGTCCGGGGCAACCTGAAGACATATTCGGCCGACTACACTTCGAACCTTGTGCTGAACGTCAACGGTATCGCGAATTACGTGCGGTCCAAATCGACGAACAATTCGACGATCATCGGCCACCCGATACTGCACCTTGCGGTGGGCCGCAAGCCGGGGTCGAACGTCGATATCCTCTCTAGCGCACGCCCGACCGACGAAACGCCGGGCGGCAAGAGCCGGCCTGGTACACGAGGCGGTGTCCGCGTGGTGAAGAACCTGCCGATCATCGGCCCGCTGGTCAACCCGATCCAGCGCGGGAGCGAGTTCTGATCGGAAACGATCGTTCGGAATCCGTGAAGTTCGCGGACCGCGTCAAACGACGCGGTCCGTTTACGTTTCGTGCGTCATTCCGTACGAGAACCCGGCAGCGGCGGTTCGGTATCCTGATCGTTCCACTTCATGGCGCGGGCTCGTCGCATGGGCGAAACGCGCAGAATGACTTCGCCGTCGCGAAACAGCCGGACCGTTCCGGTGGACTGACTGACCACCACGGCCACGGATCGCGTGACTGCCGTAATGGCCGCGGCCGCCCAGTGCCTGGTGCCCAGGCCTTTCGGCAGTGAGAGCCCATGCACGGGGGCGTCGACCAGCCGGCAGCCGGCTTCGACAGTCCCATCGCGAGCGACGATGATGGCGCCGTCCAGTTGAGCGATCTCTTTGATCGCTTCGCGGACTTTCGAATCCTTGACGTTCCGCTCGCGCCGCGGATAGCCCTTGAACGGGTCGAAACCCATGGGCCGCGTGCGCTGAAGGACGTTGCGGTGATCGCCGACGACGATCAGCGTCCCGACGGCCGTGCCTTCACGGCCTTCGCGGCCGATATCGGTCGCCACGTCCACGACCGATTTCAGCGTTTCGAAGGGAACGTTGGTTTCGAGTTCGCGCAGGTCACGGGGCTTGAGTTTTTCCAGGTGCTCGCCCAGCCGTACGACGGAAATGCTGTCCAGTACGCCCGACTCGAACCCGCCGTAGACGACGACCACCTGATCTGTCGGGCCGACGAGGTCCATCGAGACCGCCTCGATCAGGCTCAGGCTGATCCGGTCAGCGATGGAATTGTTCAGCGGTTCGAGTTCGATCACAGTCAGCCCGCATTCCCGGGCCGCGGTCTGCACCTTTTCGGACTGGCTGGCGACGATGAACTTGACCGGTGCCCCGCGGGCGCATTGCCAGTCCTGCATCGATTCGGCCAATATCAGAACCACGGAAGCACCAGCCCGCTTCATCAGATCGCTGGCTGTGGAAAGGATTTGCGCGGAAACACCACCCCGGGGCGGCTGCACCGGCAGAACGATCAGGGTTTCCGGTGAGTCCGGAGAATGCGACACGCTTCGAAATCCTTTTCCGAGGCCGAATTATCGTGCCCCCCGGATGATCCGATCGACCACGGAATCCGATAAAGAGCACTTCGTACGGAATCGATCATACCGGATATTCCGCCAGTAACGCCAGACTGGTACCAGGATCTTCTCCGACCCATAAACACCGGACATCTCAGGCAGAAACCTCGCCTTGACCGCCGAACTGACATTGGCGAACCGGCGGGCTCGTGGTAGAAAGAGGATCGACCCGGTTCGAAGCCGGACATTCGGACCGCATGGACTGCAGCCGAGGCGAATCACGGATGACCGCAAAGCGATGCACCCCAATTCGATTCGCCATGGCGACATTGATGCTCGCGTGCACGTCGGCGCTGGCTCAATCGCCCGTCGTGACGAAAGCCGATAAGCCGACGCGAAGTTCGGCCGCCGGGGCACCGCGGCCGTCGTCCGCAATGCTCGAACGCTCTCTCGGCTGGTCGGCCGGCGTATTGGCCATCGGTGCCGTCGCCGTCATCGTTTCCCGCAAAATGGCCCGGCCGGCCGGTTCGGTCGGCGACGTTCCCGGCGATCGGGCACGAGTGATGTCGCGCGTGCAATTGACGCCGCGCCAGGCCGTGCATGTGGTGCGAATCGGTCAGCGAACGCTCGTGATCGGCACGGGCCCGCAAGGCTCGCCCGTGGCACTGGCCGAATGGTCGAGCGACACGGCCATCGCCATTCCCGACTCCGCCGATTTCACCGCCCGGCTGTCGATCGAATCGGACGATTCCGAGACGCCGCCAGCTTCCTCTAACTCGAACGGGGCGGCCGCATGAACAGCTTTCCCCGATCTGGCTCGAAACCTGCCTGCCGGGCCCAGCTTATGGTTTCGGCCATCGCCATTGTCTCGCTTTGTGCCAGCTTTTCGCGAACGGACGCCCAGGACAAGAACCGGGACGCCCAGGACGCGACCGATCAGCAACGAATGAAGGTCGTCCTTCAACTTGCCGACCAGGCCACTGCCGGCGGTAGCGATCGATCGCCCCTGCGTTTCGAAATGCCCCGGATTCCCGGCGACGCGGCCGCTGAAGTCCTCGATAAACCGCATACGAAACCTGCCCCTGGCGGCATGAATGTGCCTTCCGCCTGGCCTGACAGGGCACAGTCGTGGACCAGTTCCGTCCCCAGCATGATCCTCATGGCCGGGCTGACTTTTCTGCCGGCGGCGCTGCTGATGACGACCTCGTTCGTGCGCATCCAGATCACTCTGGGCCTATTGCGGCAAGCCCTCGGCAGCCCGTCCATTCCCGGCAATCAGGTAATCGTGGCCCTGTCACTGCTGCTTTCGGTTCTCGTCATGAAGCCCGTAGCCGAGAGGGTTTACATTGACGCCATCGTCCCCTGCTCGACAGGCCGCATCAGCCAGACGGAGGCCCTGCGTATCGCTTCGGAACCGATCAAGGGCTTCATGCTCGCCCAGATTCGCCACACAGGCCACGAAGAATATCTCGAAGAACTCGCCGAATACGCGAGATCTCAGGATCAGCCAGGCCCCGAATCGACCGGCGGCGAGCCGTCATCGGCCGCGGCGGCCCTGCCTTCGGGAGACGAAGGCTATCCGCTGCACGTCGTGGCGCCGGCGTTTCTGCTCTCGGAGCTGACGACGGCCCTTTCGATCGGCTTCGCCGTCTATCTACCGTTTCTGGTCGTGGATCTGGTCGTCGCGACGGTGCTGGCGGCCATGGGCATCTGGATGATGCCGCCAACGCTGATCTCGACCCCCGCGAAACTCATCCTCTTCGTCCTTGCCGACGGCTGGATGCTCACCGCCGGCGCTCTGATCAACGGCTTCGCCGCCGTCTGATTCGCCCCGCCGACGCCGAACGGATTCCGGAAAGGATCGCGCCGATGGATTCGCAATGGGTGCTCGACTGGTCGCAGGAGGCCCTCCGCCTGGCACTCGTGCTCAGCCTGCCCGTGCTGGTCACGGCCCTGGTCGCCGGCATCGTCATCGGGCTGGTGCAGACGGTCATGCAGCTCAACGAAGGCACGTTCAACCAGATCCCGCGCATGATCATCGTCAGCGTCGTCGTCATCGCCCTCATTCCCTGGATGGCCAGCCAGTGGGTCGGCTTCACGACCAGCCTGATCCGCTCGGTCGCCGGCGTGGAGTGACCCGAACCAGTAGAGGGGTCAGGTCACACATGTTCGGTACGAAAGCCGCGATATGACGAATGACTGTGAGATGTAAAGTTGGCTGAGCGAACGAGCAAGCTCTCCCCCTGCCAAGGGGGAGTCCCGCGCAGCGGGGAGGGGGTTTCTTGGCGCGATGGCGAATCTCACAAGCGAAGCGACCAGCCCGGCCTTCGGCCACCCCTCCTTTGCAAGGAGGGGAGCATTCCTCTGGCGCAAGTTTCGTGCCGAACCAACGTGACCTGACCCCTTTTCCGGCATCCGACATGGGGAATATCGCATGACGTCCGATTTCTCCGATTTGGATCAGTCTCTCTGGGCACTTGCTTCGCAGCTGGGCGGCTGGCACGACGAATACTCGGCCCTGAGCCTGCTGACGATCCGCTGGGTCGGCCTGACGACTTTTGCCCCCGGCTTTTCGTCTCAGATGATCAGCCTGCGCATTCGCATGGCCCTCGCCGTGCTCATGGCATCCGTGATGGTCGGGGCTACGCCCTTAGAAGTCTCCATCGGCCAATTGCCCATGCATGAGGCGATCTGGATCCTGATCTCGGAGTTCATCGTCGGCGCCGCGCTGGGGTTGTGCGTCAGCCTCTGGATCTCGGCGGCAAGGTCCGCGGGCGAATGGATCGCGCTGCTCGCCGGCCTGAATATCCAGACGACCTATCAGCCCGACTGGGACGGCGACGCCGGGGCCCTGCCCACGCCCATTGGCAGGCTCTTCACCATGCTGGGGCTGCTCGTGTTTTTCGCGGGCCGGGGCCCCCTGCGCATGATGGATCTGATCGCCACCAGCCTCAGATACTGCCCGCTGGGTCGGGGCATCGGGCCGATCGGCAGCGCCGGGGCGGAAGACATCTTCGGCATCGTGGGTGAGGCTCTCGCCGTGTCGATCCTCGTCGCCTGGCCGATCATCCTGTCCCTGGCCGTGGCCCAGATGGCCGTCGGCATCGCGACGAAATCACGCTCCGTGGCCCTTTCCTGGAGCCTGCTTGCCCCCACGCGGCTGGGTATCGGCATGCTCCTCCTGGCGGCCGGATTCGCCACGGCTTCGGCATCGCTTTCGGATAACTACGCCACCTGGTGCGCGTTCGTCGAAGGATCGCTGCATCAGCCGCCGCTGCCGTTACATCCGGTCGAGCACGAATCGAACCGGGCAGAACCCAAGGTGCCGGCCACCCAATCGGCCGAAAACCACTGACGGAAAAGAACGCAAGACCATGTCGGACGAGGAAGATCGTACCAGCGACCCATCGCCCCGGCGCATCCAGATGGCCCGGGAAATGGGCTTTCTGCCGATGGCCCATGCCCTCGTGCAGGCGGCGGCCCTGTTCGCCTCGATCGGACTGGTTTATTTCCGCGGGCCTGCCCTGGCCAACGCTTTGCATGGATCGATCGACGAAACCTGGGCCCGATTGCCGGAGATCGCCCACGGCACGATCACGGCCCGTTCCCTGCGCGGCATGGTCCTCGATTCGTTCATGCCGGTGCTCGAACCGCTGCTGACGATCTGCTGCGGCACGCTGGTGATCATGCTCGTTGTGCATCAAGCGACGACCGGCGGCTCGTGGACACCCGCACTTGCTTTACCCAACTTCGACCGCCTGATGAAATCTTCGCTCTTCGCCGATGAGGGCGGTTCTTCGAACAAACCGCCGATCGCGCACAGGATCCTTCTGGGCATTCTCAGGCCCCTCGCCATTTTCGCCGGATGTGCCCTGGTGGTGCTGGTTCTGCGGTCGCGCTGGTCGCCTGTCCCCACGTCGGACGATCACTCGCACGATGCGCTTCGCGGCGTCCTCCAGCATGGCCGCGTTTCCCTCGGCCTCGGGCTGGCGACGCTCACCCTGCCCCTGATCTGCCTGGGGGCGGTCGAATATGCGCTCAATCGCGTCCACTGGTTCGATCGCCTGCGACCTTCGAGCGATGAGGCCCGTCGCGAAACTCGCGAGATCGAGGGCGACGTCGAATCGAAGCGCAGGCGGCAGAAGCTGGTGCGGCAGATTCGCCAGACGGCCGCGATCGACGCCCTGGTGGCCGACACGGCCGCAGTCGTGGTGGGCACAGGCTTCAGTGGCCTGAGCGTGCAGCTCGTGCGTGGGCGAAACGGGCGCCTGGCCGTCGGGCAGGTGATCCGGGGCAGCATGGCCGCGAGTTACGCCGAAAAAGCCTCGGCGAAAGGTCGGCCCTGGATCCGCGACGGCAAGCTGGCCGCGCGCCTGGCCGGGCTCAGCGGCAAGCCGCATGACCCGCCCGGCGAACTGCCTGTGGTTCTGGATTTGGAGATTCAGCGCCGCATCGCCAAGGGGGCCCGGCAGGCTGACCCCCACCGGCAAGCTTGAGCTGACCGGCCATTTTTGTGCGACCGGCATCACGCGCACGCCTTCGAAAACGCTTCTCGAAATTTCCGCCCGTTCGCCCCGGCACCTCTTGATTCATGCGGTATATTGAAAGTGTCAGGGGGGCGATCGACGACCGGAAAAGCGACCTGAAGCCGGCGACGGTTTCCGGAACTTTCCAAGCCTGGTCGACTTCCCATCCGAGGGTTCGACCCTCATTCGGTACGAGTTGGACCAACTCGTCCACTGTGCGTGCATCTTTGCGGTTAGCTTCTGAGACGAGACGAAGACCCGGCGAAGTCGCAAGACATCGCCGGGTTTTTCGTATACCGGGCGTTCGGATTTCCGGATCGTTCGGAGCGCATTGTGCGACGCGGATCATTCGAGAGCTGATCGGTTCCGAATTGAAATTGATTCAGTGACGAATCTGTCTACTTGGCCTTATGACTGCCGTGAACTCCATCGCCGATAACCATAGATCGCCGATGCGGAAGCAATGATGAGGAACGTACCTGGCTCTGGAACGGGGGTGATGGGTACGAGTTTGAGGGCGTGTTCTCCTATCGAGATTCCGCCATAAGCACTGACAATAATCTCTCATGTTTCGGATAGGTCCGAAACTTCGTATATCTTCCAATCACCCAGATTCTCCACGAGGTCTTTCAAGAGAAGCGGCGTTGCGTCGAAGCCGTCGTAGAATATTTCGTACGAATCCTGCTGACCAACCATTTGCCCCAGCGAGTTGATGGCATAGACCTGAGCCTTGCTGCCTGGATCGCCGATTTCGCTCGATGACTTGATGAGCGTCATCTGGCCGGTGTTAACGTCGTAGATCGAATTGTCGGTCGGCGTCGGTTCGTAGTGCATCAAGATCTTGCCGTCGGCCGTGACCCTCTGGGCTCGCCCCGCGAAATATCGACTTTGTTCTTCCGTGAAGAGATTGTTCGGGTTGTCCCCTTTGAACAGCAGCATTTTGACCGTTCGTTCGCCTTCATTCACTGCTTCCAAACGATATTCCCCGGCTCCGTAAGGGCCAGGTATTTCATCGAATCGATGAATCGTACCAGCTTGGGAGAACAGTGGTGTCGTTCCGCCCCATTTCGACGTCGGCCCCAGATCCTCGATCCGAAATCGGGGCTGGATCGCATCGGCCCGGGCTTCGGGGGAAGCCATCGAGGCGAACAGGCTCAAGGCCAGCAGGCCGAGGGTTCGGGTCATCGATCGGGTGGTCTTCATGACCGGTTTCTCCTGAGGGTCGTGCACGGCATTTCCGGAATCTCCAGCGGAAACCACGAAGCCCAAAATCGGGCCGAACTGCAAAGGACAACCGTACGGAACCCCGGCTTGATTCCGCCGGGAAGAACCATCCGTTACCGAACCGACAAGCGAACGAAGAAGTTCAGGAAAGACGCTCTCGGCCCAATTCCGTCTCGGGCCTCTGGTGCAGGTACAAGCTAACGGTTTCGCCCTTTCCGTCAACGGATGTTCACTTAGAATTCAGCACGAATCCACCTAAATCTACGCCACACAAGCCACTCCCCTCCTTTTCGAAGAGGAGTGCCCGCAGGGCGGGGTGGTTCATTCGCAAGCGGAATTCTGCCGTCTCGCGAAGAACCCCCTCCCCGCTGCGCGGGACTCCCCTTGGCAGGGGGAGAGCTTATTCTGTAGTTTCGCAACAGGATAAACTCAAATCGCAATACCACATCCACATCCGGGCTTTGCCCTCCGGGGCCTTGATTCCGCTGTGAGTGCGAGTGTAGCTTGAAAGGGCGGCAGGATGGCGAAGTGCCGCGATCGGTGAGAGTTCCGGCCGACATGGCCCGGCGGGCTCAATCGCTGCGAGCCCCGGGGTGTGGCCGTCGTATCTGTTTTGCGGAAAGGCGACCGGCATGAATCGGCGGATGTTCGCGATCGTTGGGGCCACGGTTTCGGTCTGGCTGGCAGGCGCTTCGACGGTTCTGGCGCAGAAGGCGGAAGAAGCCGTCAAGGTCGCCGCCGACAAGGCGATCGATCACGTCGGCGAGACCGTCGTCATCGAATTCACCGTGCATTCCGGCAAAAAGGCCGATACGTCCGAGCGCTACTATCTCGACTCGGAAAAAGACTACAAGAGCGCGACGAACGTAGCCGTGGTCATTCCGTTCGAAGCCGCCGAGGCCTTCGAAAAGGCGGGCGTGAAGGACATCCTGGCCCACTTCCTGGAAAAGAAAGTGCGCGTGACGGGCAAAGTCACGCGAAGCTCGGACCAGACCCGCATCTTCGTCACTGACCCGAAAAAGATCGAGCTGATCACGGCCGAACCGGCCGCGGCGAAGTGAAATTCCCTACAGTCTGACCACCCACATGGAAAAGGACCGGACTCGATGAATCGAACGACTCGAACGAGCTTCGCGTGTCTGGCCAATCTGGTGCTCGTCGCGGGCGGCTGCGACGAACCGAGAACGCAGACCGCCGCCGAAAAAGCCGCTTCGGCCAAAGCCAAGGCCGATGCCGCAGGGAAGACGAAGCCGCGGGAAATCCTGGGCAAGACGACGACCGACATCCGCGACGCCAGCGCCGAGCTGGGCAAGGGCGGCGTGGTGGCCAACAATCAGGAAGTGGCCGCTAAGTCGGTCTTCGCCCCTTCCAAGCAGTACATCAGCGCGATCGACCGGGTCGCGGCGATGAACATTCAGCATGCTGTGGAGCTCTACAGGGCCGAATCGGGCGAATATCCCAAGGATTACGACGAGTTCATGAAGAACGTGATCAAGAAGGGCCAGCCCGACGAGATCCGCCTGCCGCAGCTGCCGTTTTATCAGGAATATGGCTACGACGCCCCGGCGCACCAGCTCATCGTGATCGAATACCCGGACCGCAAGGCCGGGAAACAGTGACAGACTCCGCGAATGCGTCAGAGACCGTGCAGTCCTGAAGGTCGCGACGGCACGGCTCGACGCCATTTCCGAAACGTGGTAGCCTGTCGCCTCATCGAGGGCGCCTGCAATCGTGCCCCGTTCGCGTTTCGCAGTCGAATCTTCCGGACGGAAGTGCACAAGGACGGTGCCATGCCAGAACCGATCGATCAGGCCACGCAGACGGACGAAAAGGCCCAGAACCCGGCTCAGGGCAGTTCGACGATCGGCTCCCCCGCTCCGTCACTTGCATCGGTTCAGTGGATCGCCGGCACGAAGTTCGACGCAGGCGACCATTCCACGCCTTACGTCGTCGAATTCTGGGCGACCTGGGCAGGTGAGAACCTGGGCGAGATGGACCGGCTCAGTCAGGCCTTTCCGGGCATCCGGTTCCTGAGCGTGGCCGTCGGTGATTTCGAAGATTCCGTTCTTGGATACCTTCAGGGGCTCAGACAACCTGTTCGACACACTGTCGGCGTGGAAACGCAACCCGCCACAGGCCGTTCTTCCGCAAACGACGGAAGCCCGCCCCGGCTGGGCCCGATCGCTCGCGGGTGGCTGGAATCGTTCGGCGAACGGGGCCTGCCGATCACGTTTCTGGTGAATCCAGCAGGAAATGTTCGGTGGACCGGCCCCGCGCGGGATCTGGCACGGGTGATCCCCGAATTTCTGGCAGGCAAGCTCACGAACGACCCGATGAGCCATCGCAGGCGGCAGATTCTTCAATCGCTCGAAATGGACCCGGGCGCCGCGGTCGACGAATCGGCCTTTGTGCCGGTTTTTTCATTACGACCACCTGCTCTGGCCACGGGCAAGGTGGAATGGCTGCCCGCTCCGGCTTCGCGACCGGCGGCCGCGGAACCGCCGAGCCCGGCAGGCACGAAATCAGGCGGCTTTCTGGGCAGGGTTTTCGGCCGATCGAAAGCCGAAGCGCCTTCGAACGCGGGCGATACACCCAAACCGGCCGGATCGTCAGCGGATCGGTCGGGGCCTCCCCGGCCTGGCCATGCGGTGGCACTGGTTCTGACGGACGTGATCATGGACCGGTCGCTGGAGCCGGGCTGGAATGTGCTGAACGCACCCGAGCTGAACGACCTGCCGGCCGAATGGCCGGATGTCGATTTCGCCGTGTTGATCCGTACGCAGGAACCGCTGAATTCACTGTTCGAAGCGGAATACGCCGATACCCTGGCCCGCTGGACGCACGAAATCGGCTGGCGGCTCGGGTCGGAGATCACGAGCCAGAAGCCGCCAGAAGCCGGAACCGCTGCCGGTCACGGCATTTTCGACTTCTTTTCGGACCATGTCCATTTGCTTGCGTTGCCGGCGGCGGCGTTGATCGACCCTGCGGGAACGCTTGCCTGGGCCGGTTCGCCACTTCGGCTGCCGCAGGCGATCGAAGCCTGGAAGAACCAGTCTTTGACGCCTCGCCATGCGAGCGCCGATCTTGTTTACTGGTATCGGCTTCTGGCTTCGAACTCGGCGAACGAGCGGCTTGCGGGCGTCGCCGGCGTTCGATCACCGTCCGAAACCGGCTGGCAGGCCTTTCCGGCGGATTCGTTCGAAACCGATCGGTGGGAAGAGATCATCGAGCACTTGAAGGCCCAGTTGCCCTGGCGGGGGCATCTCTGGAGCGTGTTCGAATTCTCGCTGGCCACCCGCGAAGCAAGAAAACCGGGTGAACCGGGTGAGCCGAAGCCATCGATTCCGGACCTCTTCGCGGAACTGACCGATCGGTTCGCTGCGGAATTCGAATCGATGGATCTCGAGCGGTTCGCGGACTACGATTATGACCCGCTGGACCCCTGGCGGCTGGCGCTGCTGACGGCCGTCGATTATCTCGGCCTGTTGCGCGAAGGGGTCGAACCGCTCGAAGGGGCCGACTTGTTCGCGATCGAAACGCACCCGCTGACTCAGGCCGTGATCGAGTCCGCCGAGAAACTCGACGACTGCCTGGCCGCTGTGCCTGAAGCGACGATCTATCAGCCTTCGATCCTGCCCGTGCTGAAACTGAGGCTGGGCCACAAGGCTGAAGCGAAGCAAGGTTTCGAAGCTGAGGAAAAACGCTTCGAACGCTTTCTGGAAGCAGTTGGGGCCGCGGGCGGAGCGGAAGGTGCCGCAAGTGCCTTCGGCGGCGAGGATCCGGAAAAATACCGAACTGTGATTCGGAACCTCAAGACTCTCTGCGGCTGACCGGTCCGGCCACAAATCGGCGATGCCGACCGAAAAGCGGATTGCGTTCAGAATTTCGGCACGAATCGGGCCCGTTCCTGATAGAGCGGGCTGCGCTGGATTTCGGCTCTCTGAACCGAAAAGCCGCGTTGCACACACAGGCGCGACAAGTCGGCCCAGGGTGAATTCGGATACTTTTCGATCACTTTTTCGAAAAGCCCCTTGGCCATTTCCGATTTGGGGCCATGGAAATCGGATTTCGTATGGTGGGTGGCGGAATGCTGGACGTGCCACAGGACGATACGGTCGGGCGAGAGCTTCGATGTCGGCACGGGCGGCTTGCCGGCCCGAATCGCCGCGATCCATCCATCCATGAGTGTAGCGTATTCGACGAGCTTCACCTGCGATGCGACGAGCTGGGCGAGCATGAGGTCATAGTTCGCCTGCCATCGTCGTTCGGGGTCCCGGTCCCGATCCTTTTCGAGGGCTCGAAGCTGTTTTTCGAGATCTGCGCAGACATTCGCCCGCTGCATCGCCTGGGTGCCCGACTCGATGAGCAGCGGCAAAAGCTCCTCGGGATCGACAGGGAATTCTTCGCGAAGGCTGAATTCCGAGGTGACGCGGATGATCTCGGCCATCGTCGAACGCAGCCGTGAGCCATTGCGTCGGCTCAGGTAAGGCACGCGGCCTTCGTAATCGGGGGCGAGTTCACGGATTTCGCCGAAGTTATATGCATTTTCGATCTGCCGGACCCGCTCGTTTTCGATCGTCGGCAGAATGAAGTAGCGGCCGCCGGTTTCTTTGGTCAGACGGGCCAGATCGTAGGGCGCGAAGCCTGAAGGCTGGTCTTCACGCCGCGGGTGCAGGCCATCCCACTGAAGCGTTTCGAAGGCAGCCGTTTCGGGCCCGCGGCGAATGGCCACCCAGTAAACTTCACGCGTCTGCGGGTCGACCCATCGATATTGCAGTCGGTCAGTGCCGAACATGGCCTGACGGCCGATCACGAACACAGGCACGCGCAGGCGCTTGCAATCGGCCAGGACATTTTCGACACCATCGAGATCGTCGCCCGACTCGTCGGTTACGATCACGACCATCAATTGCTGCTCGGCGGACGAAAGCGAACCGAACTGCTGGAGCGTACGCGCGACGGCGCCGAAGGTGTTCTCGACGCCGGTCGTGTCGACCCGAAGCTTGTTCACGGCCGAAGCGATCGCCTTGACGTCGGCCGTGGGTGCCTGCATCAGGTCGAACTGTTCTCCGAAACCCGCGACGATGTGACGCAGCGGGTCGACAGAGGCCCGCTCCTTGCGGCGGGCGGCACGTGATTTCGGGTTATCGTCGGCGACGTCCTTCTCGGCCTGGTTCGTCTCTCGCGACGTTGCGGTTTCGTTGATCCGCAGGCCCAGTTCTCCGACAATGCGATCAAACTTCGAGACGATCGCCTGCTGGTCGTCCCGCATCGATTCCGATTCGTCGAACAGCCAGGCGACGACGACACGTTGTCGGCCCAGGCGGACGAGAATTTCACGAGAGAGCAAATCCAGCGCCTCGCCGATCTCGGATGCCGGCTGTACGTCGCCCTTGAACCCGGTGCGGCCTTCCAGCACTTCCGAAGCGCGGGGCGTGACGAAGTCCATGGCCAGTTTCGGTATGGCGACTTCGACCGTCAGGTCTTCAGGCCTGTTGAATTTTCCGTTTTCCGCGAGTACCGGCGTCGGAGAAGGTGCGTCCGTCGCGGTCAAGTCTCCGGCGGCCGACGCCGAGGCGAACGTTCGCGCCGGATCGTCCGAGGGATCGGCCAGCATGGCGACCACTTCCTCCGGTGCGACTTTCGTATCGTAAGGGCTGGCATCGAACGATTTCGGCACGACCGGCAAACTCATCGTCGCGAACGATGCGAGCGTCAGCACACCCAGCATAAGAGTGTGCAAAACCAGGCTCAGAACCCATGCGGGCATCGTCTTGAAACCAAAGGTCAAAATCGGGCTCGATGCACGGCGGGGCACCGCGGCGGCCGAACCAGGTTCGGCTGTCGGCCCTTTGGGCGCGGGTTCGGACGATCCGGTTTCAGATTGCATCGGGTCACTCGGTGCCGAAATGAGCCACAGCGGCGATGAGCTCGCCGCAGCGATTCGATTTCATTCTACAGCCCGTGTCCAGCGTGACAAATGACATACGGGCATCATGAACCGATTGTGACTCACCCTGATGCGGGTCGCAGCGAAACCGGCCGACCATAAATTTCGGTGACCGGGCCCGCGCGTTTCGACAGGTCATCCCAGAATGCACGCAAAAGCTCGATCGACCTTGCCGGCTGCTTTTCGGCTTGCCCGGTCAGAGAATCGATACGGCCGGAGAGTTCCTGAATCTGATCGACGGAAAGAAGATTCGAACCGGTCAGCGCGATCAGCATCGCCTCGGCATGGTCGACCGTATCTTCCCACTCCCAGATTTCGACCCCGGGCGGACATGCCCTGACCAGAGGACGAATACGCGCCGCCGAGATCCTCCCCGCGGCGGCACGCCCTTCATAACCGGCCTTCCAGGTTCGAAACCCAAGAGAAAGCGCCCCCCAGACGAGGAGGATCACCACAGCGAGACCGATGACGAATTTTCGTCCCGAACCCGTCGCAGGCAGCGACGCAAGGGCTTGTGATTTCGTCGAATTTTGGGCCGGGTTCGTCATGTCGAAGCGGATTGTCTCCGGGCTAGCGCCCTGACACCATCGCCGGGAATTCCGCGAGGTGCCCACTTGTGATCGGAATCGCACGAATGTCATTATATGTGAACGGAAAGTCTTGTACCCGGTTTCTCGAAACCGGCAACATTCCTTCCCCCTGTGGCGTTAAGCGGGAAAGAGTCCCGCCGAATCGCATGGGATTGAGGATTATTCCTGGCCGATCTCATGGCGCAGAAACGCTTTGCGCTATATCGAACCTTCGCTCCTGTTGCCGGAGTTATCGCGATGATTCGTGGTTTCGCCTTTCTCAGGTCATTTTCGGTACGTGTCCCGGACACGAAGAAAATCCTTTCGACCACGGCGGCGGTCGCTTGCATTCTGATCATCGCAGCCTTACCTGCGAATAGTGCGCAAGTCCTTCTGGAGCCAATGACTACGGGAACCTACGACTACGACTGGAACGGCAATGTCGTAAACCAGAGCTGGGGATTCGACGAGCTGGCACCGATTCTGGTCGGAGCACACCAGAAAGGCACTTTCACTCGTAACTATCGTAGTTATATGACGTTCGACACACAGGGCTCGCAATCGGCGATTCTCTCCGCCACATTAGACCTGACGGTCGATCGGCGCATGACGGACACCCTGACGAATCCGCTTTCGTCGCTGGAGATTACGCTCGGTCTGCCCCGCCAATTCACGGCGCAGCAAATCGCCGACCCCGCGTTCTCGGCACAGCCGCCCCATGCCTCCGACATTTATGCCGATCTGGCGACCAACGGCTTTACTTCTTTCGTGATTCCCTTCGGCGACGTCGTGCAGCCGAACCAGAACGGAGACGTGAACTTCACCCTCCCCTTGCCCCTGGCCTTCATCGCGGCGTTCAACCAGGCCCGAACGACGACGCGATATCTGACCGTTTCGTTTTTCGGTGGCGATTTCGGCATGTTCTCGGCGGAAATCGCGACGAACCCGCGACTGGTCGTGAACAATCTCACGCCGGTTCCGGAGCCTGCGGGGTTGATCTGCCTGGCGACAGGTCTTGCCACGTTCGCCGTGCGACGGAAGTTGCGGGAAAGAAACTCGTGAAACACGTACGGCCCTGTCGTGATCGATTCACTCCAGGGCCGATCGTTCCGGATCGTTCGTCGAACTTCGGATGACACGGAAGCCATCGGCCGGATGGCTCAGGTCGACTCCGGTTCGCGAGCCATCTCGCGTGCCAGCGTTCGGTTCAGGGCCCAGGCCCGATTGTTGTCGCCGCACGAATCCGTGGGCGGGAACGGGCAAAGCGGCACGCTCCGGGTCTCTTCCTTGAGTACTTCCGATAGGGTCGAGTTGCGAAAGGCATTCTCGACCATACCGAGCGCGGCATCCATGCGGGAGTGCAACGGGCAGAGATTCGAGCCATGTTCGGAGAGCCCCAGCGGGCATGTCCGAATGCGCTGAATCGGCTCGACTGCGTTCACCACGTCCAGAATCGTGAGATCATCAGGCTGACGGGCAAGCGTAATGCCACCGCCCAGACCGCGCTGACTCTTCACCAGTCCGGCACGGCGCAAGCCGCTGAGAATTTTGGCAAGATAGGCCCGGGGCACTCGCGTGGCGTCGGCGACTTCCTCAGTCGTACTCGCCTTGGGTGCCTGTTGTGCCAGATGGACGACAGCCCTGAGGGCATATTCGACAGTTTGCGTGAACATTTCGATCGCCCCATTTGGATACAGATTCGATAATTATATCCAAATGTCGCCCAAAATTCATGTGTGGTTCTCCAAAAAATCAATTCCGATCGCATGAAAACAGTTCGTAACCTGCCATTCGACAGTGCGTTCGGATAATTCCGAATCGTCATCGCCGTGCAATGCCGTGATCTCGGGATGATTCATGCCGACGGCTTGCGTGGTGCGTCGACAAGTACTTGAGCGTCGGAAACCGGGTTCGTGCCCGATCGACTTCCGAACGGGTTGACAATATGATACTTAAACTGACATTCGGACAGCGAACGCCTGAACGAGATTGACGGCAGACATTCCGTCTCGATGCCGAACCGTTTCGGAACGAACCGAATTGCCCAGATCGCCGATCCGGTAGAAGTCGTGCCGAATCCGTCAATTTTTCGGATTCGGCGCGGTGGCAACGTCATTCGAACGGTTCGACCCCCGGGCCGGTTTCATTCGGAAAGTCATCATCGATGCCCATCAGAATCGTGGACGAAGCCGCTCTCGAAACCGATGTCGTCTATCGTTTTCGATACGTCAGGGAGTTTGTCGGGCTGAGCGCTTCCGATGTCGAAGCGATCCGGGAATCGTCGGAGCTTCTGCGTGAGAAAATGCCGCAGGTCGCCGATTCGCTTCTCTCGAAACTTCTGGAGAGCGACGATTCGATGCGGTTCTTCGCTCCGACCGATGTCGGCATAATATTCAGAAACACCGCCAGATCCGAGGATCTGACGCTCGATCATCCGCGAGTTCTCGAATTCCGGCGAATCATCCTCGAACTGCTTGAAGAACTTGTCAGCGGGAACTACGACGACACGTCGTTCGCTCTCTAGCTCGATGCGATCGGTGCGCCTCATGCTCATCCGAGCCGCTCGGGCGTCAAGCTGCCCATGATGCATTTCAATGCCATGATGGGCTTCCTTTCCGATCGTCTGCTGGCGAAAGCACGCACTCTGGGGTTACCCCATGATCGCGAAATCGCACTGATCACCGCGCTGCAGAAAGTGATCTGGATACAGATGAACATGATGGCCCGCCATTACGCTCGATAACGGCTATTCAAGCCGCCGTCGTCAAGCGCAAGTGGACCATGATCGTCAAACGGACGATCGTTTGGAGCAGCTTGCGGAAGTTCCGTCCTGTTTCGCCTCGAAGATTGGAGATGAATGGCCATGGCGCGGAAAGCGAACGAATCGGATCATCTCGAAAAATTCAGGCAATTACGGAATTTCCTGGAACTGTCGGATTCCGAAATCCAGGCCGTGCATGAGATCAGCGAGCGACTGGAGCCGGTTCTGACCCGCCTGATCGATGACATTTACCTGCAGTTGACCGAACAGGATTGCACGTTGCGCCACTTCGCGCGTCCGCAGATCTCCTACGGAGGGCCTGTCCCGGCAACCCTGGAAGAGATCACGCCTGATCACCCGCTGATGAAGTTTCGCAAGCAGGCCACTCTGAGATACCTGATTTCGCTGATCAGCCGACCGCTCAACGAGCCGTTCATCGAGTACCTCAACTGGGTCGGCATGATCCATCATTCCAAGGCCGGCGCAACTCGCTTTACGGTACCCGTCGTTCAGCTTGAGGCGCTTCTGGGTTTCATCGTGCCGCGGCTGACTGCCGGAATCGGCGAATTGAATCTCTCCCGCCACAGGGAAGAGAAAGTCATGCGCGGACTGCAGAAGCTACTGTGGATCCAGAACGAATTCATCCTGATGCACTATCGCGGCGGCGATGATTCGCCCGGGGCTGAAAATACGATCGACAGAGGCAGTGCCGAACCAGGTTACGTCGAGGAGCCGGCCGATGGCAAGGCGTCATTTGCCGCTCGAGTTCGCGGCGGACTTCGGTTCGTCCGGTTTGACCGCGAAAATGATCCGGTTTGACTGAGGGGCATTCGCCGGTTTTTTCAAAGAGCCCAGCTTTTCACGGTGGACATTGGCTAGTTCCTGATTGCCCTGGTACTCGTAAATCTGGAACAGGGTGTTATGCAGATTCCATTCGTCCGGGAAAGTCGCGAGACAGCTTTCGAGAAGGCTCCTGGCCTCGTCGATACGACCGAGTCTTGCCAGAATCTGTCCTTTCGTTTCGATGAAACTCAGATTGACAGGCATTTCGGCGAGGGCTCGGTCGATCAGTTTCAGGGCTTCATCGAATCGATAAGGTGGAAACTTGTAATAGATGGCCGCCAGGTTGTTGAGCACGGACGCGTCTTTGGGATTCAGCGTAAGGATGCGCTGGTAACATTCGATGGCCAGTGGCCATTGACCGTTCGCGTGGGCAGCCATGGCAGCCATGGGGAGTAATTTCGCGTCGGGGGACTCTTCCCGGATTCGCCTGGTGACCCATTCCCTGGCGCCTTGCGAAGTCCTTTCGGGGGCGGCGATCGCGAGTCCGATGGCCATTTCGATCATTTCCAGGTTGTTCGGCTCACGTTCCAGGATGGCACGCAGGCGAGCCCAAGCGCGATCCGGTTTGAGCGGAACGTCTCGAAGCTCGCGAACCAGGGCGAGATTTTCGAATTCCCGTTTCCAGCGGTCTTTGCCGGCCGGATCGAGACGCGAGTTCGCTTCGAGCCATTCCAGAAACTGATCGTCTTTACGCAGCAGGCTCGACAAACGTGCCCTGGCGGCGATCTCCTGATCGACGGCGATAGGCGTCCGGGCCATGCGTTCCTCGATTTCGAGGAGGGCGTCTTCGGCGTCCTTGACCATCTGTGCCGTCATGATCCCCGAGTCGATATTCCACGATAACCAGAGAATGTCGCATCGCGAGACGAGATCCGTATTCCGGATCGGCAGCAGAATCGCCATAGCGCTGGCAAGATCGCCACGTACGGCGCTGGCGCTGGAGAGTACCTTGCGGGCCCGGATTTCCTTTTCTTTCGAAAGAGGTCCTTTGAGCGATTCGCTGAACTTGTTGAATGCGATGAGGGACAGTTCCTGCGACCCTTCGAGCCTTGTGAGGAACCGTTCGGCGATATCGAACCGATACTCGGCGATCACCAGATCGCGTTGATCGGACTCTCGGGCCAGCAGCAGTCGCACGGCTTTCTGAAATTCGCCGTTCGCGACGAGCGTATCGAAATAGGCCAGCAGGTCACGGGAATCCGAAAGACTGGAGGCGATGACTCGATTACCGATCAGTTCGGCTTCCTTCCAGCGCTTGCCGCGCATGGCGTCGGTCCAGTCTTCCTGATACTGGGCGTACGCGGCCGCGGCATGATCTTTCGACTGGATCAGCGACGGCATGGCCATACCGAATCCGACCAATACGGCCGGCGACATGGCCAGGATCCAGTGCGGTATCCGGTTCCTGACAGCCTGGCGGACATATTTCTTGAGAAAATAAATCGGCCGCTGGCGATAGGGGATCCGGACATCCGAGGCGCTTTGATCCGTGCTCCCGACGCCGAACGACGATTTTTTCTTGTGTTCCCGTTCCTTTTCCGCTTCGATGCGTCGAGCCTGGCGTGCGAGGCGCTGCTGGATGATCTGGGCCTTTCGAACCTCGCGAAACCGTTCGAAGTGTTCGACGATGCCCGTCAATGGTACGGATGGCTTGGGCGGAGGAGGCGTGGACGAAGGCAGACTTTCCGTCCGATCCCGCGGATCGTCGCTCTCGTTCTTTTTCGGCTGCGGCGGGGCGAAGGGAGGCGCGATCGATTCAGTCGAAGGGGCGGACTTCTGCAATTCACGCAGTTCTCGAGCACGCGCTTTCGCGGCGAGCTGCTTCGAGATCGCCTTTTCTTCATTCCTGATTGCCCGATCGCGCTTTTTCCGACGTATCCATCGACGGAGTCTTTCCGCGAGCGACTTTTTGCGGGAATCCGACCGATCCATAGAATCTGCCTGTACTTTCGTCACATTCGTTCAACGACGGCCATTCGGGGCGACCGCACTCCGCATCTCTTTCACGAAATCCGCGAGCACGGCGTATTTGTCGGCATCCGTCGGCTTGGGGATCGACTTGAGAATTTCACGGTGCGCGCTGGCATTTTTGGTATCGCCGTTTCGTTCGTAAATCTGGGCCAGCGTATTGTGCAGGTTCCATTCTTTGGGGAGAGCCGGGATCGTCCGGACGAGAATGTCGCGTGCCTCGTCGTATTTCCCCATGCGAGCCAGCACCTGGCCTTTGGTTTCCAGGATGACGAGATTCTTCGGGGCCAATTCCAGGGCCTTGTCCACGAGCCGCAGCGATTCGTTCAGGTCTCGCGGCGGAAACTTGTACATCAGCCCGGACAAATTGTTGAGGGCCGAAACGTCGTCGGGTTCTCGTTCCAGGAGTTTTCGATAGAACGCTCGAGACTCGTCCCAGCGGCCGTTCATATGAGCCGCCAGACTGCCCTGACGGAGAAATTCGATTTGAGTCGAATCGGACTGGAGGCGTTCACGCACCCAGCGATCGAGCGCGCTGCCGGGCTGACGAACGTCTCTTGCCCAGATCCCCAGAGCCAGGCGAAGCCAGGCCTGGTTGTTCGGCTCCGATTCCAGCAGCGGCTGCAATCGGGCCCAGAGATTCTCGGCCTTGACCGGCTTTTTGCGCCCTTCCGTAAGTAGCGATAGCTTTTCCAGTTCCAAAGAGATATTTTTGCGGTCTTCGTCCGACAATTGCTTGAGCGTTCCCAGCCAGGCACGGGCTTCCTTTTCTCGGTCCATGATCATCAGAAGGCGTAATCGGGCCCTCAGTGCCTGCATTTCGCCGAGAGCCTGATTGCCAGTGGCGGTATCGATATTCACCAGAAGCCCGGAGGCGGCTGACCGAATTTGACCAAGCTCCTGATCGCTTGCCTGATTGAACTTCAGGAACAGAAGATCGGCGGCGATGAAAGGCGAACTGCTCGCGATCGGTTCGAGAAAGCTCGCAGCGGCATCGAAATTGCCCTGGAGGATCGCGACATTGGCCAGCATCTGCCGGGCTTTCTCTTCGTCTTTCCGGGGAAGCGGGCCGGCGACGCTTTCCCGAAGTTTGGCGTACGCCAGATTGCGCAGGCCAG
The DNA here is from genome assembly GCA_964608915.1 of uncultured Isosphaeraceae bacterium. GTDB lineage: Bacteria > Planctomycetota > Planctomycetia > Isosphaerales > Isosphaeraceae > QWQI01. The sequence continues at coordinate 24,893 of CAZSQA010000011.1, read as the reverse complement.
GCCGTCTGGCGATATCCGGCAGACGGGCGATCTCTTCGGCCAGGCGGAAGCGAAACTTCGCGAGTTCCGTGGACCGCACCTGAGATTCACGGGAAAGGAGAAATCTGACCGCCTGAGCCTCATTGCCCGTATTCGTCAGGCATTCGAAGTAACGGAAGTCGTCGTCGACGCCGAAGGTTCCGCTTCTCAGAACGCGCACGCCGCACAACTCAGCCTCTTTCCAATTGCCCTTGCCGACGAGAACCGGCCATTTTTCCGCATAATCCCGAAAATGAGCGGCGGCCTTGGCTTCCGATTCGGACAAAGACGGAATCACGACGGCGACGAGAAAGCCGATCGCGGGCACCATCGCGGCCAGCCACTGTGGAATCCGCAAGTCTTTCAGGTCGAACCAGAGTTCTCCGAGAAGCCTGCGCAGCGAGAACTTGAGGTTCTGGTCCTGATCTTCCGCCCCGTGCCTGGCACCGCCGACGGCGAAATCTTCTTCCGGACCCGCGGCTTGCCGCGGATTCGCGAATCCCGATCGCATTTCGCCCGCGATCGCCTTGCGTTCGTCGCGAATCTGCCGGCGCATCCGGGCAGCCTCACGCCACTGCGACAAAAGCCCGCCTTCTCCCGATGGCGCGTCGAATCGCGGATGATCTTCGTCGGGCTGCCCTGGAATTCGCCGGACGACGACTTCTTCGTCGGCTCGTGATTCATCCCTGGCGAAAGCACGGGCCTGCGGCTTTGCCTTTTCCAGAATCTCCGGGTTCACGCCGTCGCGTGCTTTTCTTTCTTCCGCTTCGAACCGGCGCAGCTCACGGCGCTCCGCGGACAGCATCCGGCGGTGTTCGCGCCAGGCGTTCCAGCGGTCCGACAAACTCCTGAAGAATCCTGAGCCCTCTGGATTGTCCCACGAATCGTTCATCAGAGTCCCCTGGGATTTCCCGCCGTCGATCCATCGTCCCTGCCGAGCGAACGAAGCCGTTCCTAGGTATCAGTTTAGCAACGTTTCGAATTCTGACGATACCTAATGACCGGCGGGTTCGAGTTTTTCGAACGACGCGGCGTCCACGGGGCGAGGCAGACCCGCGAGAATTTCGCGATGTGCTTTGGCCAGCGCCGAATTTCCGGATTTCTCGTAAATCTGGACCAGCGTACTGTGCAGCCCCCACTCTTCGGGCAGTGGCCCAAGGCATTTCTCCAGGATGGCCCTGGCTTCGTCGTATCGGCCCAGGCGGGCCAGCGTCTGACCGATGGTTTCACGGATGGCGGGCTGATCGGGTGCGATCCTGTCCGATTCCTGCGCCAGCTTCAGTGCTTCTTTCAGGTTGTCAGGCTCATGTTTGTAAATCAGCACGGCCAGATTGTTCATCGCGACGGCATCCTGGGGAAACCGCTTGAGGAACTTCCGGTAGAGGTCTCGGAGCAGCTTCGAATCTTCAGCCGTCCGGCCGAAGGCCTCATATTGGCCGCTGACCGTCACGAGAGCCTGGCGCAGCAGGAAGTCATTGGCCGAATCGTCATCGAGCCGCGACTGGACCCACATTCGAGCCGGTTCGGAACCGACCCGATTCGGCCCGGCCCATATGGCCACGACGAAACTCAGCCAGATCGGATCGTCGGGTTTCCGGATGAGTACCTGTTCCAGCTTGGACCAGTCGGGCAGAGTGCCGTCCGCCGAGTTCTTCATGGAAGCGACGAGCTGCATCTCGGCGAATTCCGATTCGATGGCCGTGCGAGATTCGGGAGCGAGAGTCTTCTGCAGGGCGAACCATTCGGCGGCTTCCGCGGTGCGACCCATCATGACCAGCAGCCGCAGTTTGGCCAGCACGTTATCTTGATTCGGCACCCGCTGTGCCCGAAGATCACGCTCCAGCCTGTCAAACACCCGGTCCGTGGCGTTCGCGTCGTAAGCCAGGTTACCCGACCAGGCCAGCCAGAGAGCTTCGGCACCGGCGACGGGGCTTTCCGTCATGATCGGCTCGAGAGTCTTGACGGCCGAAGAGATGTTCCCTTTCCGGACTTCGATCAGGGCCATTTTTCGACGGGCCAGAATCGCGTACTGCCCGGAGTCGAGTTCGATCGTCCTGCGCAAGTGGCGTTCGGCATCGAGCAATTGCTTGTCCGTCGGCGAGGGCTCGCTCATGAGCAGATTCGCCAGCCGGAAATGGTAGACAGCATTGGCTTGCGTGTCGGCCCGCGTCATGGCGCCGAGAATCGCCATGGCTCGTGTTCGATCTTCACTCGCCAGGAGATAATCGAGGTAGCGGTCGCGGATCTGGAGATTGCCGCTGGCGGACTTCATCAGGCGAGCGAAAACGATCTCGGCACGGAGCTTCGAATCGCTCGACGGCAGTTCCGCCAGAAGTTCCTGATAATGCGCCACGGAACGTGCGGATGCATCGGCCGAACGTTCCCGGATCGCCGGGATCAATGCCGCGACGATACCGACGACGGCCGGAGCCGCCCCCGCCAGGGCTTTGCCGAGATCCCGGATCCGAGGCGGGCAAAAGGCAAGCGGAATGCCCAGAAATCTGAAGCGGAATACGACTTCGGATCGTACGTCAGACGGTTTCGTAGATTGAACGGGCCCGGAGGCGCGTTGTCTGCGTTGCATACAGGGCTCTCGAACGCGTACGAACCCGGACAGAACTGGTTCGAACTGCCCGACGGAATGGTCCCTAGTATAAGGCGCATCTGCGGAATTCGCCAAGCGCTCAAGTGTCTTGTGCATTTCCGGCAACCTGTCCGGAACTGCGCTGACAAGCGATCAGGTCCGGCGGATTTTGCGCAGTAGCCAGCGGACGTCCCTCCGGCCTTCTTCGAGAATCGCGTAGCCGATTACGTAAAAGCACATGCACACGCTGACGTGCAAGACGAGCATCCACGTTTTTTCCAGCCTGTCCGGTCCTTTCGCGTCGATATCCCAAACCTGACCGATCGCCAGGCTCGCCAGGCACAGAACGAAACCGCCGACGAGCGCCGGTGCCAGCGAGCGGCGGAAGAAGTCGGCCATTCGGATATCGAGCACCCGGAATGCATAAATTCCCGGAACGAGCAGATTCGAGAAGAGGCTGGTGAGTACCGTGCCCCAGATCACGCCAGCGACGCCCATACGGAGCGTCAGAACGTAGCTCAAAGGCAAATTCACGATCGCGCCGGCGATCGCGGCCAGAGCGATCGGCCGCACGTCGCCCTGCCCCGTGGCGATCTGAACCGGTACCGAAAGCACAAGCGGCAGGCAAGCGACCAGGAACAGCCGCATCAGCGGTGCGTATTGCGCTTTTTCGGGCCCCACCCACACTTCCAGAAACGGCGACGCATAAATCCAGGCGGCGATCCCGACGGGAAACAGAAGGCCGAAGTGAAACCGGACGCCGTCGTATTTGATCCGGTCCAGGTTCGCGGCATCCCGTGCAGCGATCAGCGTGGCGGCCGCCGGCATCACGAAGTAGGCCAGCGTCCAGCCCGTCTGCCGCAATTGCATGAACGGCTTCGAAACGACCAGATAGATCGAGTTGGCCGGCCCGGGGTCGGCCATCACGAAGCCGAGAACCGTCGTATCCAGCTTGTCCGCGATGACGACGGAAAGCTGGATCAGGAAAACCCACAGGCTCATGGGAATCATGCCCGTAAATTCCTGCCAGCTCGCTCCGCGAAATCCGGGGAACATGCCGAATTCACGGATGGAGATCCAGACCGCCGGTCCGAGAATCAGGCCGATCTGGAGGACGGACTGCATCCATACGACCCACAGAAGCGGCAAACCCGCCTGAATCCCGGCCAGAAGGATCAGGAACCGGCCGATCACCGTGACCACTTCGAGCCTCGGGATGACTTCATAACGGTGAGCCGCCTGGAGTATCGCCGAAACGACGGTGCTCAGCCCCCAGCATGGAGCCGTCAGGGCCTGAAGCCAGAGCAGGCGGACGATCAGACGCTGATCCTGCGGGGCAAAGTCGGTATAGGGCACGGTGCCGTAAGCGACCGCCAGAAGCAGAACGGCCTGCACCACCGTCACGCAACCGTAGAAGATCATGCCGCACGCCAGGCTGCGGCGGACTGCGTCGCGGTCATCGCGAGCCCAGGCGGTCACCACGCTGCGCTGGAGGGCGGAACTCATCCCGAATTCCAGGAGCATCTGGAAAAATCCGAAGCCCCAGGCGAACCCGTAGGCACCGAACTGGGCATCGCCATATGTCCGGATCATCAGCGGGACCGACCAGAAGGCGCAGACGGCCGCGATCGGAGTTTTGAGAGCCAGCCAGAAGCTGCCCGACAACACGCGCGACAACATCCGCGAGCCCGAGCGGGCGACGGACGCCTGGTCGGAAGGATCGTGTCGATCCTCAGCATCTTGCCAGGCTTTGCCGTCTTGACGTTCCATCGATGGTGTGGTCCGGGCCTCATGCCTCGACCGAACGATTCCTCGGTTCCGACGAATGCTCGATCGATTCGGAATTCGCGGTTCGGCCGCTTCTGCCTGTGCGACTGGGGCATTCTAATGGCTGCGCGACCGAATTCACAAGGACGCATCCGGATCCGGAATCAATCGACATCGTCCAGATCCATCTGACGTTGCGACCGGTGACGCAGGATCACGCCTTCCTTGAGGTAGACGACTTCCACGGCGATTTCCAGAGCGTGCTCGGCCACCCGCTTGAAATTGCGGATGATGTTGATGACACGAAGGGCGGAGTCGAAATCGTCGATGTTCTCGCGAATCGCCTGTTTCATCTGTTTTCGGACGGTGTTGCGGAGCCGCTCGATGGCCGCGTATCGGGGGCCCTGAAGGAGTGCCCGGGCGGCGGCGGCATCATGCCGGGCCAGAGCGTCCATACTGTCCGACAAGAGTGCCAGACAGCCCATGGCGAGTTCTTCGAACTCGGGCCCGAGCGGCGGCCGGTGGATCGAGTCGTTCCATTTGCGGGCCCGGATCGCGATGTGACTGGCCAGATCGGAGAGCCGCTCGAGCATGCTGTTGAGCTTCAACACCGCTGCCACGCGACGAAGATCGCTGGCGACCGGCTGATGCAGGGCAAGTATCGTAAGGCATTTTTCTTCGATGCGAACTTCCCAGCGGTCCACGAGGCGTTCGTCGTCGATGACGTTTTTCGCCAGGTCGGTTCGCTGGTGCACCATAATGTCCACCGAATGGCGAAGCGCATTTTCGACCACGGCCGACATGCGCAGAAGCTCCGTCCAGAGGCGCTCCAGATCCCTCAGAAATAACTGCCCGACCGTCGACTGTCGTGGCCCCGGTTCTGATCCGAAATTCTTGTCGAACGACATTTCCGGCTGCGTGGACATGGGGCGCGACCGATTCCTTGGCGAGTGGCGGACAAACGATCCGTTGAACGAAGAGGTGGTGCGAAGAGCTTTCGATCGGCCGGTTTCGACTGGTCAGGACAAGTGTTTCGGGGCGACAGGCACGCCGGCCGGGACATATGGCGTCATCGACCGGTTCGACTCGCTGCTTCGAAGTGTTCCGAACCGTCGCTGACCTCCTGCGTGCGACAAGCCGACATCCGCAACCGGCCAAATTCCTTGTGAAACGAAAGCGCTCCCGGAATTCTCCGATCCTCTTGCCGTCCAATATTATCGGGGCACGGAAACGGCGGCAAGCCGACTCTTTAACCCAGGGGCGAATTTCACGATATCGTCTCACGAACTCAAAAGAAGACGAAATCCCGGTGATCCCGCGAAAAATCCTGACCTTTCCCCGGCGGCGGACGGACCGGCAGGAACGACCGAGGACCAGCACGTGAAGCCAGGATTTCGAAGAATCTTCATGCCCGGCCTTGTGCGAATTCCGCGACAATGCCTTTCCGTCGATATTGTCCGGATCCGAATTCGTTTATAATCGGGGACGTGGGTGTCGAGGATGGGAAAAATCATCTCCCGGTCGCGTCCGGTTCGGGCCCTCCATTACGTACGAGTCAGAGAGATTCCCCGGATCCGCTCTAGCCTCCAGAACATCGCCAGGTCGAACATGCCCGGAAATCCGACCGAAACCCGGATCGTGAACTGGACACGGCACATGTGGGAACGTGTGGCCATGAGCTGGTTCGGCCGTCGTTTCGGATTCGATCGATTCGATCCAGGCCAGGGACCGGCATGGCTCGTGAGCCTTGCCCTGCACGCGATTCTGGTGATCTCGCTGGTTCTCGTGAATTTCGCGGCGACCCGTCAGCGCGACGACTTGAATATCGTGTCGGTCACCGAAGTCGACACCGATCTGCCCGAAATGGAACGGCTGAATCTGGAAAATCTCGGCAATTCGCCCGATCCGACGGAATCGGAGGCGTTGCCAGGATCCGTCGCCTTGCGGCTTTCCTCAGCCATCGTCGATTCGCCCCAGCTCGATCGGCTCGAAGACATCGCCGTCAACGACATCGCACAGCCCTCGTCCATGATCCTGCCGGAATCGGTCCGCATCGATTCGGTCGTTTCGATCCGCGGCGCGGGCCCGGAAGTCGTCGGCGGCGTCGAAGGGGCCGTCGACCGCCTGGCGATCGAGATCCATAACCGGCTGAAGGATGGCCCGACGCTTGTCGTCTGGCTTGCGGACGCATCCGGCAGTCTGAATACCGAACGTAAAAAACTGGCCAGCCACATCCGCAATGTCTACGGCCATATCGACAGGCTCGACACCGAACGCAAGTCAGACGACGGAGCCCTCATGGCCTCAGTGATCGGGTTCGGCGAGCGGCTCGAGCCGATGTCCGAAAAGCCTTTGACCGATCCGGACGCCATCGCCGAAGCGATCCTTCAGGTTCGTGTGGACAAGACCGGTATCGAAAACACCTTTCAGGCCGTGATCGCCGCCAGCCGCAAATACGCCGGTTTCAAGCTCGACGAAACACCCTGCCAGGTGATGATCGTGATCCTCACGGATGAAGTCGGCGACGACGACGGCTACCTGGAAGACGCCATCGCCGTCACTCGACGCAACGCCACGCCCGTTTTCGTACTCGGTTCGCCTGCCCTTTTCGGCCAGGTGATCGGCTATATGGACTATCGCGATCCGGAAACCGGTGAAGTCCAGTATGGCCTGCAGGTTCGCCAGGGCCCGGAAAGCGCCCGGGCGGAACAGATTCAGATCCCCTTCTGGTATCCGCAGCAGAATCCCGGCCAGCCGATGTCCTCGGGTTTCGGCCCCTTCGCCCTGAGCCGGCTGGCGGCTCAATCAGGCGGCATCTACTTCATCAGCCGCGATCTCGAAGGCTGGCGTCAGTTCCGGGGCGAGCACCTGCGCGAATTCAGGCCTGATCTCGTCAGTCTGGCCGAATACGACCGAATGATGGATAAATCGCCGATCCGCAGGGCGCTGGTACGTGCCTCGACCGAAACGTCGCGGACCGTCCGTGAATCACCTGGTCTCTTCTTCCCGCCCGTGGAAGACGCCAACTTCGAGCTGGTCATGAGCGACCAGCAGGCTCGCGCGGCCCAGTGGGGCTATGTGGTGGACAGAGCCATGATCCCCATCACCGAAGCCGCAGCCGCCCGCGACCGGGAACCTTCACGCCGCTGGCGGGCCCACTTCGACCTGATGAAAGGCCGGCTGCTCGCGCTGAAAGTGCGAAGCCTCGAATACAACGCCATTTGCGCCCAGCTCCGTCGCGACAAGCCCAAATTCACGCAGCCGCAATCGAACGCCTGGCGGCTGGAACCTTCCGCCGAGATCGTGACCAGCGAGAAGGCCAAAGCCATGGCAATCGAAGCGGACGAAATTCTCAAGAAAATCGTGGCCGAGTATCCGCAGACCCCATGGGCCGACCTGGCCGCGCGCGAACTGGCCGCCCCGTTCGGTTTCCGCTGGGTCGAGCATTACATCCCGCCCGCCCGGCCCGGACCGCCCGGCAACGGCAACGAGGCCCCGCCGCAGCCTGCACGGCCTCCGCGACCTGCCGTGAAATTGTGATCGGCCGGATGAGGTATTGGCCGCACGAGCCGGAATCGGCGGCGACGGACTGGATCGGTTCGCTCAGCCCCGAATTCATACGATTCAGTTGAGTCGGTTCATCTGATCGATTCTCAGAATTCGTAAGCGCCCAGATCGACTGCGATGCCGCGGATCCGCAGCCTGCCCGAACCGCGCTGATCGGTCGTGATCGTCAGCGGCACGAAGGAGTCGTCGCCGGCGTCGATCGCGGCGCTGCCGATCAGCAGGGCGTATGTCCAGGTCGGGCCGCCGTTGTCCTGAAGGGTTCCCAGCATCGGATCGGCGATGATCGTGCCCGTCAGGCCCGATCCGCTGCCGTCGCGAACCAGGTTTCTCGATCCGACGAAAGTCCCGCGCAGGTCGCCGCCGGAAAGGCTGTTCGCGACGATCGAATTTCTCAGGATCACTACACCGGGGGAACCGTTGTAGATCCCGCCGCCATCGTTGGCGGAATTGAACGCGATCGTATTGTTGAGGATCGTTGCCGAACCTGTGTTGAAAATGGCTCCGCCGCTCCACACGGCCCGGTTTTCCCCATAGGTCGAATTCGTGGAGGAAAGCGTGCCGTAGTTGGCGATCGCTCCGCCATTGCTCGCGGACGCGTTTGCGATGAAGGAACTCGAATCGACTGTGGTGCGGCCTGCATTCTTGGCATAAAGGCCGCCGCCTTCGTTCGCCCGGTTGTCGCGGATCGTACTCGACCGCACCGTCAGGTTGCCTTCGTTGAACAGGGCACCGCCGGCCCAGCCGGTCACCACGTTGACGCTCAGAGTCGAGCCGGTCACGGTCATCGTACCGGGATTGTAGATCGCTCCGCCGACATCCCGCGCCGTATTCCGGCTCAGGTCGCTGTCGGTCACGGTCGCTGTGCCGAAGTTCGCGATCGCACCGCCGCCGCTGTTCGGAGCGGCGTTGTTCGTCAGCGTGCTGCCGGTCACCGTCATCGTGCCGGAATTGAGGATACCGCCGCCCACCCAGCCGGACGTCAGGTTGCCGTCCAGCGTGGAGTTCGTCAGCCTGAAGTTCCCGGAATTCTGCACCCCGGCCGCGTAAGAACCACGGTTGTCCGCAAGACGAATGCCGGTGGCATTGACGGATGCCTGGCTTCCGATATAAATTCCGCCGCCGTTCTGGCTGGCCGTGTTGCCCGAAATCAAAGTGCCTGCCAGCGTAGAGTTACCTGCATTCACGAAAATTCCAGCGCCATAAGTCGCGCGATTTCCGGAGACGGCACCGCCATTTACGGCCAGCGTCCCGCTGCCGTTGACTTCGCTGAAAATGCCCCCACCGCTCACGGCTGCCGTGTTGCTTGCAAAAGTGGTGTCGGTGATCGTCGCCTGACCACCCGAGAAGTTCATCAAGCCCCCGCCAGTGCTTGCAGCGTTATTTCGAACCGTGGTCGAACGGATCGTCAGATTGCCTTCGTTGAAAAACGCGCCACCGGACCAGCCCGTCACGACGTTTCCGGTCAGTGTCGAGCCAGCCACGGTCATCGTGCCGACATTGTAAATCGCACCGCCGACATCGCGAGCCGTGTTTCGGCTCAGGTCGATGTCTGTTACGTTCGCCGTGCCGAAGTTCGCGATGGCCCCGCCGCCGCTGTTCGGCGCGGAGTTGTTCGTCAGCGTGCTGCCGGTCACCGTCAGCGTGCCGGTGTTGAGAATGCCGCCGCCCACCCATTCTGACGTCCTGTTGCCGTCCAGCGTGCTGTTAGTCAGCGTGAAATTCCCTGCATTCTGCACGCCGGCGGCGAACGCGCCTCGATTCTCCGCCAGACGTATGCCGGTCGCATTCACCGAAACCTGTTCGCAGATATACATCCCTCCGCCGTCATGACTGGCCGTGTTGCCCGAAATCTCGGTGCCGGTGAAAGTCGCATTACCGGTGAAGATGAAAATGCCGCCGCCATAGGTCGACTGATTGCCTGAGAATGTGCCGCCGCTCACCGTCAGCATCCCGCCGTTGACGAGAATGCCACCGCCGGTACCGCCCGCCGTGTTGTTCGCGACCGTGCCTCCGATGAGCGTCACGGAACCGCTGAGACTGAGCAGCCCGCCCCCGCTGCCGCCGGCCGTGTTGTTCACGATCGTGGCGCCGTTGAATGTCGCCTGGCCGCTCGAGAAGTTCATGAACCCGCCGCCGCCGTTCGACGACGTATTGAGTTCCAGCCGGGTGCCGTTCGAAACTGTCAGCGTGCCGCGGTTATATATGCCACCGCCGCCGAAGCCCAGCGATTCGTTGCTTACGATCCGGGCGTTCGAGACGGCGAAAGTGGCGCCATCGAAGTTGAAGATCGCGCCGCCAGCGTCTTTGGCCGAATTCGAGATCAGGTCGCTGTCGGAAACGCTGACCGTGCCGAAGTTCACGATCGCCCCGCCCGATCCGGTCGTCGCGACATTGTTCTGAAAACTCGTCGCCGTCAACCGCACCGTCGCGTTGTTCCAGATGCCGCCACCATCGCTGGCCTTGTTGCCGACGAAAGTCGAATGACGAATGTCCGAAACCAGACCCGTGTTCGTCGAAAGAATCGCTCCGCCGCTGACGCTGGCCACGTTCTCGACGAACGACAGACCTGTTCCCGTGATCGTTCCTTCGCTGTAAATGGCTCCGCCGTTGACGGTCGTCACGTTCCTTTCGAACACAAGATTCGAAAGAATCAGCGTGGAATTGCCATTGGCGATCGCGCCGCCACCTTTGCCAGAAGCGGAATTGCCCGTGAATCGCGTGCCGTCGATCTTCGAAATGCCGAAATTCGTCAGTCCGCCGCCCTGACCCAGCGAGACATTATCCCGCACCTGGCCGCCATGAATGTCGTAAACGCCGGTTCCGCCGTTGCGTAAACCACCGCCACCGAACCATCCCTGGGCCGTGTTTGCGATGACTTCAGAGTCGATGATCGTCGATTTGCCGTAATTGGAAATGCCGCCACCCTCGACGGCCTGGTTCCCGGTGATGAGACTGCCTGTGATCGTCGTGATCGCATCGCTCCAGACGAAGACGCCGCCGCCCATATACTGGGCCACGTTTCCCGAAATCGTACTGGCGACGAGGCTCAGGCTGCCCCTGCTCAAAATTCCGCCGCCATGTTGTTTCGCCTGATTCGAAACGATGGTGCAGGTGTCGATGACGAGCGTACCCTCGTTCAATATTGCGCCACCGCCAGAAGCTACGACACTGGCTGACTCATCCGCCCAGCCGCCGGTCAGCGTCAGCCGGTCGAAGCGTGAAACCGCCCCCACATCGATCCGGAACAACCGAAATGCCGGCAGGTTCGCCGCCGTGTCGCGGGTGATGGTCACGCCCGACGATCCACCGGAAATATTCACTTGCGACGTGATGACCAGTTCGCCCGCAGTTTGCCAGACGCCCGTCAGACCCGCGATGAACGTCACCGTGTGAGGGCCTGTCAGCGAATTGGCGTACGTCACCGCCTCGCGCAGCGATGTCCTGCCGTCGGTCGGGTTAACTACGTCCAGGGCCGTCGTGACGATCAGGCTCGGCGTTTCGCCGAATTCGACGGCTCCGATATCGACCGTTCCGCCCAGAATCCGGGCAAAACCGCTGCCACGCTGGTCACTTGCCAGCGCGTTGCCCTGAAAATTGACGGCCAAGGCGTTCGAACCGGTATTGATCGCCGGGCTGCCGAAGAGCAAGGCCCGGGTTTTCGTCGGGCCGCCGTTGTTTGCCAGCGGGCCAAGTTTCGGGTCGGCCACGATCGTGCTCGTCAGACCCGAGCCGCTGCCGTCTTCGACCAGATTCCTGGACCCGGAGAAACTGCCGTTCAGGTCGCCCCCGCAACGACTGTCAGCCACGATGGTGCCGTTGAGCGTAGCCTGCGACCGATTGTCGATCCCGCCACCGGTCGAGGCCGAATTGCCCGCGAGCGTCGAGAATGTGATGGTCAGATCGCCCTGATTCCGAATCGCTCCGCCCATCTGAATCGCGGAATTGGCGCTGAAAGTCGATTGGATCGCCGAGACGGTGCCGAGATTGCCGATAGCGCCGCCGAACCGGGCGGTATTCGAATCCAGCGTGCTCGAATCGATGGATACCTTGCCCTGGTTACGCACATAGACCGCCCCGCCCCAGTTGGCCGAATTCCTCGTGAGCGTGGCGAAAGCGATTTCCGAACGCCCCGCTTCGAAGATGGCACCGCCCTGGTTGCCCGCGACGTTGGCGGAAAAGACGCTGGTCATGATGGAAATCGAGCCGTAATCGGCGATCGCGCCGCCGGAATTGCCGGCCTCGTTGGCATCGAAGACCGATCCGACGACGATCAGTTGACCGCTCTGGTTGTAAACGGCACCGCCATCGACACGCGAGACGTTATTCCGCAGAACGCTCGAAACCAGCGTGAGGGAGCCTTGATTGCGGATCGCTCCGCCCTGATTTTCCGTGCCGTTGGCGAGCGTGAGCCGGTTCAGAGTCGTCGAAACGCCCGGCGAAATATCGAACAGACGAAACCTGGGCGTATTTGCCGCATCGCTCCGCCGGATCTCGACGTCTGAACCGCCGCCGATCGTCACGCTGGATGTCACGCCAAGCTGGCCGGACGTGAGGGTGACGCGGTGAACGTTCGAAGCGAACGAGATTTCGTCAGCGGCAGGTGTGGCGTTGGCCAGTGCGATCACCTGCCGGAGCGTGCCGGGGCCGCTGTCGGCACCGCTCGTCACCAGAAATGACGCCAGGGGCAGCCGCTGTTCCAGGCCTTCGCAGATCGCCCTGAACCCGGCACGACGTTCGTTTCTGGCCAATCGGCCTCGGCGAAATCCTGGCATGATGACGATTCCCTGGGTGCGAACGCTAGCGAGAACGGCCGTATTCGACCGCTCACCGGCTTGCTGCGAAAGTCAGAACATGAGCATGTGCCTGAATCAGAACATCCGAAAACTACGGAAGTTAGCGCAAACAATCAAGATTTTTCCGCAAAATCTCTCACAGACAAACCTTCGTGAAGCGTTTCAGCTCACGAAGATTATCGAAATGGAATCGGGTGTGTTCACTTGGAACCGTGAGGTTCCGAATTGCTTGAATCGCCGGGACGGCCAGCGAAGATGAAGTCGCTTGTTTTTTTCGAGGACGGCGAAGACGGCTGGATCGTAAGCCTGGGATCCCCGAGCTCCAACTCGGGATTGTCATGCTCGACTTACGTAACGAATCGCGGAATTCGACAATGACGAAACGCCCCGAGCTGGAGCTCGGGGGGCCCAGGGGTTCTGGCATCGCAGAGGTTACTGCCCCAGCCGACTTTGCCGTCGTGGATTTTTTCCCGAAACTGATCTTGCGGGTTTTTCGGTTTCGGGGCATATTTCGCTGAAACTGCGATGCGAATCGCACGCGTCGATTGACGTTTCGGACTCACGGAGCCAGTTCTCCAGCGGTTCGAACGCCTCTCTTCGCGAACGACGACGCAAGATCGAATGTCAGGAAGGGAATCCGGACATCTTGCGGCGGAAAGACATTCTGGCGGTACGACGTCAGCGACGATCCACGGAGTCGAATCGATCCCGTACGCTTCGTTCGCGATACGTCGATATGAACTTCCCGCAAAAGGGTGGCGAAATGTCGGCAATCGGTCGAAACAAGTGGAATGGGTATCCTCTCGCGGCTCTAACGAGCGGATCGGCAAGGAGGCGTAGCTTGCGTAACCGTAAATGGACATGGCCGGCCGTTTTGGCCGCAGCGGGCCTCGCGGCCTCTTCGGCCGGAATCGACGCACAAATCGATCGCAACACCAGTCCGGAGAATCCGGCAGTTCCGAACGCGAGTCCCTCTCGAGAATTGCCCGATGCAGGGCCGCCCGAGCCGCCTCGAGCGCCTCAACCGCCCGTCGGAGGGGCCGCCGAGGAACCCGCGAAGGGGCTGAGCACGACCGAAGCCGTCATGCTTCGAAGTCGAGGTGCTCGTACTCTCTTGCGAAACGGCACCGACTACATCAAATATCAGCAGTTCGAAAAAGCCCTGGCTTATCTCAGGGAAGCCGAGCGTCGGCAGAAAGAACTGAACGCGGCCGAAAAGACGGCCTTGCGCCAGGCTATCGACACGGCCCAGCAGGGACTGCGCACTCCGTCGCTCCAGACAGGCTATGCCCGGACGAAGCGGCCTCAGGCCGGATCGATCGCCATCGCATCCAGGTCGCCGAACGCCTCGAAAGCCGACCCGGCCATCGCCCGAACCCAGGCCCCGGCCGAAGTCGCCCCGGCAGCCGTTCCGGCTCAGCCCCCCGTGGCCGATCGCATGCGATCTGGCCTGCCGAATGCAGCGGAACACGACAAGCTGGCACCGCTTTCGCCGGAAATTCTCGCGAAGGAACTGCCCAGCGCAGCCGATCTTGCCCAGTCCGATTCCGCACGGTCTGCTCTTAAGGAATATCATGCCGCCGGTGGCGGCGTGACCCAGCCGCGCCAGCCGATGGATCTGCCCCGGCCGCTCAACGAGAAGATCGAAAAGCTCGAAGAGTCCGAAAGCCAGTTCCAGGCCAGCGAAAGCCGCCCGGATCCCTCGCCCGAATCGATCGCCGCCAGCCTGGCGGCCATGCGTCGCGAAGGCACCCCGGCACCCTTGCCCGGCAGCCCTGCCCTGACGGCACGTCCCGCCGACGAGCCCGGGCCCGTTGGCCTGAGCGACACTTCAGCCCCGCTGTCTGTCGAACCTGCCCCGGAACCGCTCGCGGACGCTCCGCTTGTGAACAGCGCCGACCCGGTTCCGGCAGTACCTTCGCGAACCGAAGAGCCGGGCACCGAACCGCCTCCGGCGCCGGTCGTACAGACCCCCGAATTGCCGCCTCTTGAGCCGGCGAATCCTGATAAGCCCGCCGAGCGAGCCGCCAACCGGGAAGAAGCTCCGGAACCCATGCCGAGCCTGACCGCGCCGGAACCCCCGGCAGAACGTTCGCCTGAACCGAAAGCGCTGGGCGAACCCCCGGAATCTCCTTCGGACCGATCCGCCCCCGCCGAAATGCCGCCGCTGCCCGTTCCGGCTGTCGAAACGAAACCGGTCAAAGAAACTCCGGAACGCACGGCCGACCCCGTGCCTCATCAGGAGGAAGCCGCCACGGACAAGCCGGAATTGCCCGCGGTGCCAGTCGCCGCCGAGGGAGAAAAGGCCGAGAAACAGGCCGTCGGTGAAGCCCCGGTTTCACCTCAGCCGGATGCCGATCCGCTGACCGTTCCGCCGGATGCCGTGCCAGCCGAACAACCGCCCGTGGCGAGCATGCCCGCGAACCGGGACCCGAACCTTTCGAAAGTTCAGGATCTCGTACGACCGGCCGCGAAAACGCCCGAAGCGGTGACGGCTCCCGTGCAGACTGAAGAGGAACCGGCACGCCCGGATGCCGCGGTCGAGACGACGGCTTCGCCCGCTGGCGAACCGCGTGATCTGCCACCCCTGCCTTCGGTTAACGGTGCCGGCACAAGATCGCTCCCCGATTCGCTGCCGCCCCTGACGGTTCAGCCGATCGCCGAAGCTGCTGACGATTCGAGCGATCTTCCGCCACTGCCGGATGGTACTTCGGACACACCATCCGCCGTCCGGGAGGCTCTCCCGCCATTGCCGACAACCGGTCCTGCGACACAACCGGCGACACCACAGCCTGTCGAATTGGCAGAGCCCAGGACCGAGGAACCTGCGAAGGCCGATCTTCCGCCCTTGCCCACAGGTTCCGCGGAACCCGCCGGGATGCCGCCTTTGCCCACGGCCGCTGCCGCCGAAGCCCCGGCCAGTTCCGGTGCGATGCCTCCTCTGCCTGTTTCCGCAACAGGCGAGAAAGCCGCCGAACCGGCCGTGAAGACCGATTCTCTGCCGAAGCTGCCGGACACGCCTCCTGCACCGATGGCCGTCGCCGAAGAATCGCTGCCGAAATTGCCTGAGACTCCGGTTCGCACCGCCCAGGCCAACCCGGCCGACGCTCGAACCACACCGGGAACTAGCGATTCGCTTCCGCCCCTTCCGGCCGAAGAGATCGCCGGCGGCTCCCCAGCGGCAGCGTCATCCGCCAATACTGCCAGGGCCGAAACGCCCACGTTCTCACGCCGGTTACTTTCCGGCCTGAGCGAAAACCAGCGACGTGAAATCGAGGAACTCGCCAGGGTGCAACTGGAACGTTCCGGTGGCACCACGCCTGGCCTCTCGCCTCTGGATTCACCAGCCCGCGAGGCGGGCGATTCGCCCCGGGTTCCGCTTCCGGCCGGGAATACGTCAATGTTCGGCGCGACGGACGACCCTCTGGTTCGCCTGGAACTGCCTCGGGCCCCGAGCCCGGCTGAAGCCCGGCCGATTCGCGCGATCCTACTGCCCGAGCAGTTCGATACGCTCAAGCAGCGCGAATTCGAACCGAGGCGCAAGATGTGGGCCTCCGCAGCGACCGCGCACTATCCGCTCTACTTCCAGGACCCGAGCCTGGAACGTTACGGAATCTCGGTCGAGCAGCGTCTTGGCCGTGCCGGCCGAAAGCTGACCTATCCGATCGACGATCCGAAGGAAAGCAAGCTGCGGAACCAGATCGCCACGCCGTTCTTCTCCAGCGGCCTGTTCGCTCTGCAGATCGCGACGTGGCCGTTCCGGGCCATCGCCGATCCGCCGTGGGAATCCACCTATGACCTGGGCTACTACCGGCCCGGCGACCTCGTTCCCGAGGACACCGTCGTGATCCCCTGGAAGGGTGTCGGCCCGCTGTTCCGTGGCAATGGCTATTGATCGCACCGAAATTCAGCCAGCCACAGTTCGCTTTGCCTCCAGCCCCCGGCATCGTCGCCGGGGGCTTTTCGTTTTCCCCGTTCCGCTTTTTCAGGTACGTATCGAACTCCTTCGATCGCGGCATCAGCGGCATCGGCATCCTGATCGCTACGATCGATTATCCTTTCGCACATTTTGCGTTCTTCAGGCGTTTCGTTTACAACGCACATCGTTCGCAGGAATATCGATCGTTGCACGTGAAGCAGGGGATTCGTGCAACGTCTGGAGATTACGAATGATACGCTACGCGATCTATGTGGCTCTGACTGTCGCCTCGTTCGGTTTCGCTCGACCTGCCCTGGCCCGGCAGCCGAATGTCGTCTTGATCGTGGCCGATGATCTGGGTTATGCCGATCTCGGCTTCCAGGGCGGCCGCGATATCCCCACGCCCCGAATCGATGCTCTGGCTGCGAGCGGCGTGCGCTGCGGCAGCGGCTACGTCACCGGCCCCTACTGCAGCCCGACCCGTGCAGGCCTTCTCACGGGCCGCTATCAGCAAAGGTTCGGCCACGAGTTCAACCCAGGCGAGGCCGGCGGCGAATCGGGCCTGCCCGTTTCGCAGACGACGATCGCCGACCGATTGAAAAAGGCCGGATACGCCACCGGCCTGATCGGCAAATGGCACCTGGGGTCGAAGCCTCAATTCCATCCGCAGAAACGCGGATTCGACGAATTCTATGGCTTCCTCGGCGGCCAGCATACATATTTCGCCGAAGCGACCGAGTCGATCCTGCGGGGAACCGAAGTCGTTCATGAAAAAGAATATCTGACCGACGCCATCGCCCGTGAATCGGTCGCGTTCATCGATCGCCACAAAGCGAAGCCCTTCTTCCTGGCCGTCACCTTCAATGCCGTGCACACGCCCATGGACGCAACGGACGCCCGTCTGGCCCAATTCGCCTCCATCGCCGATCCCATGCGTCGCAAATACGCCGCCATGCTGGCCGCCATGGACGAAGCCGTCGGCCGCGTGCTCGACGCGCTGAAAGCCCAAGGCCTCGAACAGGATACGCTGGTCGTTTTCTTCAGCGACAACGGCGGGCCGACGATGCCGGGGACGACCGTCAACGGCTCGAACAACGCCCCGCTGCGTGGATCGAAACGGACGACTCTCGAAGGCGGCATTCGCGTTCCGTTCGTCCTGAGCTGGAAAGGAACCCTCTCCGCAGGCAAGACTTACGATCGCCCTGTCATTCAGCTCGACATTGCCCCCACCGTTCTGGCGGCAGCCGGAGTCCCATTCCCGTCGGACGGCTCGCTGGAGGGCGTCGACCTTCTGCCCTTTCTGACCGGCAAGAATCCCGATGCCCCGCACGATGCCCTGTTCTGGCGCCTGGGTGCGCAGATGGCCGTTCGCCAGGGTAACTGGAAGCTCGTCCGGTATGACACGGCCATCGACACACCTGGCGAAACCTCACGCGGCATGGCGGCAAAAGTCACTTCTTCGAGACTTTATGACCTTTCGAACGATCCGGGTGAAGCTGACGACCTGGCATCGCGCCATCCGGAAAAGGTCAAAGAGCTGACGGCCGTCTGGGACGCCTGGAACGCCAGCAACATCGCCCCGGCCTGGGGTGCGGCAAGTGGCCAGGGCGCGACGAAAGCCGCTGCGAAAAAGAAGCGATAACACTTTGCCGAAGCTGAGATCGATGACAGTTCGATCTGCGAAAGCCGTGTCGAACTGCCGTCGAGCTCACTTCACCTCGAACGGCCTGAGCACGGACCGTGGCACACCGATGTCGACCACTTCGACGCGGCCGGTCAATTCGGCTGCCCCGGGCGCGCCGAAGCCCAGTTTGTGCGCGACGAAGCTGGCCGTGACCTTCGCCCGAACGGCCACGCCAAGCGCCAGACCGCTATCGGCATCCATGCCCGAGGGAAGGTCAAGCGCCAGGACGGGTTTGCCGCTTCGGTCGATCGCTTCGACCCAGAGCGTGGCAGGTTCGCCAGGGGCAAGGGGTCGCGAGAGACCTGTACCGAACAGGCCGTCGACGATCCAGTCCGCGCCGGTCAGGAGCGTGTCGGCTTCCGCCGGATCGACGCCGCTCAGCTGATCGGCCCCCGCGGCCTGCAGAATCTGGAACTGAACCGGGGCATCGCCACGCAAGTCTTCCGGCCGGACGGACCAGATGACCTTCACCCGAGCCAGCCCCCGGGCGTCAAGATGCCGGGCCAGAACGGCTCCGTCGCCGCCATTGTTGCCTGCCCCGCAAACCACGACGACATTCGGAAGATCTTGCGGACCGCCGGTTTCTGATTTCGTCGCATCGAACTCCCGAGCCAGCGTGTCGGCAGCGCCCCGGCCGGCGTTTTCCATAAGGACCATCGTGGGCAGCCCGAGAGTTTCGGCCGCGTAACGATCGATCGCACGAAACTCGGCCCGGGTCATCGGACGAAGCCTGACCCTCGACTTTACCGATGAATCGGATCGTGTCGTTCGGTCATCGAAATCCATAGAACAAGCTCCGCTTCGACTCAATGATAGGTCCGGATATTATCCCTGGATTTACGTGGCCCCGCGAGAGAATTCCATGATCGGTCAGGCAGCCGTTTCCGTCACGAACGAAAACATGTTATCCCCGGGGATAACATGTCGTATCGAAGAGACATCGGGCTCGCTTCGACTTGGAACGGGCGTGCCGAATTCGTATAGTGATGAAGTCGCCGGCACTGGGAATTCTGCCCGGCGAGCGCATCATGGAGACTTGCGATGCCCCTTTTCGAATACGTGTGCGAAGATTGCCGGAACGAATTCGAGGCACTGGTCCGAAGCGATCGAGAGCAGGTTCATTGCCCGAAGTGCCGGGGCGATCACCTGGCGAAACGATTCTCGGTGCCAGCTTCGGCCCAGGTGCGGGGCGGTTCCGGCTCCAGCGCGCCATCGCCACTGCCGACGATGGGTTGCGGCGGCCCCGCCTGCCAGCAGGGCATGTGCGGCGGCGGTTGAACGCTCTGCTTTCGGTTTCTCTGACTTTTGCCGCTCCGACAGGCCCTTTTCGGCCTGCCGGGCTTGCTTGTCCTGTTCCGATTCGTCAAACTTTACCGGTTCTGACGATTATACGCGAGCTGCCGTGAGAAACGGTCGTACCGTAAGGCAACCGGTCTGGAACTCGACGGGCTTTCGAACGATGCTCTTGTTCGCGATTGTTGCGCCGTGTTGCGCTTCGTTTCGAGAACCTGACAGCAGTCACCCGAGACGACCGACCCTGACGCCTTTCGAATACCGTTCCCGGCTTCGACCCATGGACAAGAACAGGAACCGCGGATGAATTCACGGGCGAAACGCCACCAGGAAGTCGCACGACCGCGAATCCCCGATACAGGAATCTCCCCGAGTACGGGCGACATCTCCCCGGCTACGGATCTCGTGGCGTTTCGACGGGTACTGCTCGCCCGGATCGGCGAAGGGCCGATGACGGTCTGGTTCGGCGAGGGTGTCCGTTTCGTTCCGGTCGAGGAGACCGGCGACTTTCGCGTGATCGTGCCCACGAATTTTTTTCGCGAGCGCATCAGTACCCGATTTCGCGGCGACCTGGAGGCCGCGATCGAAGAAGTCACGGCACGCACCTGGAAGGTCAGGATCGTCCGTCAGGACGAGATCGACGCCGCGGACGGGCTGGCCGAAGATCCGGTCAAACCTGAAGCGCCTTCGATGATCAGGCGGCAAGAACTGGCCACCTCGAACCGGACCACGAGAGGACATTCTGCGAGCCCGATCGAAAACCCGACCAGGCTGGCGATCGACGAGCCCGAGGAGCCGACTGCCACGGCTCAGGCACAACAGTGGCCGGCGGCGGCCAGGGCCTCTCAACCAGCACACGTGCCGGGGCTGCACGCACCAGTCGCGCAGAAGGCGTTACGACGGCTGGACAATTATCTCGTCGGCACGTCGAACCGGCTGGCGTTCACGGCGGCCATGGAGATGGTCCAGTCCCGGGGCGGATCGTTTAACCCGCTTGTCCTCCATGGTGGCGTCGGCCTGGGCAAGACGCACTTGCTCGACGGCATTGCCCACGCCATGAGGGCTCATCCGGCCGGCGGGCGGGTGATTCACGTCACCGCCGAGGCATTTACGAATGCCTTTCTCGACGCCATGCGAACCGGCCATCTCGCGACGTTTCGTAACCGGTTTCGCGGGGCTGCTGCGCTCATCGTCGACGATGTCCAGTTCATCGCTTCGAAACGTGCTACGCAGACCGAATTCCTGCACACCTTCGACGCTCTGGTCGACACCGAGATTCCGATCGTCCTGAGCTGCGACCAGCATCCGAAGCGGATCAACCGCCTGACCGAGGAACTGGCGACCCGGTTCATGGCCGGCATGGTGGTGCGGCTGGAAACGCCTGACCCCGAGCTGCGTCGGCTGATTCTGCGATCCAAGGCAGCCGCCAGAGGCATCCTGCTGCCCGAATCGGTGGTGGATCTTGTCTGCGAGCAGATGCGCAGCAGTGTCCGTGAACTGGAGGGAGCCCTGAACAGTCTGATCGCCCATTCGGTCCTGAGCGGCCGGCGGATCGACACGGAACTGGCCCGGAACGTGCTTCGCGAGGGCATTCGTCTGACGGCCCGCACCGTGACGCTGGCCGACATCGACGCCGCCACGTGCCAGGCTCTGTCGATCCGGTCCGAGGATCTCCGTTCGAACAGCCTGGCGGCGGCCGTTTCCACGCCGCGAACCCTGGCCATGTATCTTGCCAGGCGGCATACGGCTTCGAGCTATTCGGAAATCGCCCAGCATTTCGGGCTGAAGAACCATTCGTCTGTGATCGCGGCCGAAAAACGTGTGAAGCAGTGGCTGGAAGGCAAAGCCCGCAAGCGGACTCTGGGAGTGTTCGAGGACGTGACGGAAATGCTCTCGGCGATTCGTGTATCGCTGGGTGTTTGAAATTCGAAGCTTGGCGATTCGAAATGCAACCGGTCCAAGTCGGTTCGATTCGTCGTTTGCCTCCGTCCGTTTCGCGATTGCTTAGATGCCGTAAGGATTGCGAAGGACGATCGCAAACCGATCGGGAATATCCTGAAATTCGAATGCCTGCCGTTCGGAATCCGCCAAAAGGCGATTACATGAATCATGCCGCGTATTCCTTACTCCTTTCGCATTTCAAAGGCTCGAATGCGGGCTTTCGGGGTTCGCGGGCACTTTCAATCGTGTCGTTCGTACGCCGTAACTGATCAGCCAGGGCGGAATCCGGCGCAAGACGGGCAACCGCAGGAAAAATGGCGGCCGGAACGGTCGGGAGGAATCGAGACCTCGTTTGACGAGCATCTTCTGCATTGCCGCCTGAATGGCCTGCATCACCTTTGTGGGCCATTCCCGCTCTTTCTGGACCGCGGCCAGAGCTTCAAGAGGCGCAGTGCCGTGTTTCAGCGGTTCGACGAGGGCATTCGCGGCGGCGACGGCATCCTGCACTGCGTAATTGATGCCGACGCCGCCCACGGGCGACATGGCATGAGCGGCGTCACCGATCAGGAGCAGTCCGTCGCGATACCATTTGGGCACGCGGTTGGATTCGACATTGAGCAGGGCGACGTCTTTCCAGTCGTGCAGCAGGTGTACCCGGTCGGCCAGAGCCGGCTCGATCCGTACGAGGCTTTCGCGAAAAGCGTCGATACCCTCCTCGCGCAAATGGTTGAAATTGCCTTTGGGGAAAATGTAACCGATTTGCCATTGTCTCCCTCGATTGAGAAAGATGAGCAGACGCCCTTCCCCCGCCCTGCCCATGATGCCGTGCGCTTCGTCCTCATGTCGGGGGAGCCTGAACCAGAGAACGTCGATACCATCCGTGAGTTTGACCGGCTCGATGCCCGCGCTGCGGCGTACGCGCGAAGAACGGCCGTCCGCACCGACGGTCAATGTCGCCCTGACTTCGTGCATGCGGCCGTCTTTTTTGTAACGCACGCCGACGACGCGATCGTGCTCCAGAATCAATTCCTGCACGTTGGCCTGCATGATCAGGGTGAAACAGGCCGATCGATGGGCTTCCTTCGCGAGAAAATCGAGCAGGATCGCTTGAGACATCATCGTAACGTACGGAAATCGCGTCTTGAGGCGCTCAAAAGTGATGCTGTTTTTTCCTTCTTTCTGCCCGGGCAGGGTGAACGTCGTGACTTTGTCGTGCGGCAACTTCAGAACCTGATCGGCCAGGCCCAGGCGTTCGAAAAGCTCCATGGTCGGAGGATGCACCGTGTCGCCGCGGAAGTCGCGGTCAAAGTCATGTGCGGCTTCCAGCAGAACCGTGGAGATGCCGTTTCGAGCCAGGATCAGCGACAGTATCACGCCAGCGGGCCCGCCTCCGACGACGCAACAGGTCGTTCGAAGTGGCGGTTCTTCCGTCATGCGAATCGGGTTCGGCTGATCGCTCATGGCCAGGGTTCCTGATGATTGATCGATATGGCTCGAAGTATCGCCGATCGGCCCAGGCCGATGCCAGCAGAATCGGAGATTTCGAAAGCGATGATTTCGAATTCGGTCAGAAACCTGGCACGACTATGACTCGTGGTCTGGGCTCGCCATGTTGACATGAAATGCAAGAGACCGGACCAGAGATCGCTGACACGCCGAGCCCGGATTTTTTCCCGTCAGGCCGAATTGCGATCAGGTCGAAACCGGTTTCCTGAACGGAGAGGCTGAAATGCGACGAACTTCTTCTGAGCGGTTTCGGATTCGATCTTCAGTCGCCTGAAACGAATTGTCCGGTTTCGCGGTCTTGACAGATCGGTCGCATCACTGGCCAGGGGCTGGCTGATTTTGATTGCGCCCGGCGATCCGATAGAGAATGGTGAGGAACGCGTGAACGGCAAGGATGAGGAGAATTCCTCGCGCTGGCGCGGAGTATCTGCCGGAAACATGGAGAAAGGCGTGCATCGCACTGACGTAAATGCAGGGCAGGCTGAGGGTCAACGTCGAAATGGCATCGTGCCGCAGAATCCAGGCACCGACCAGCCCGAGAGAGAACATCAGAACCGTCGTGATCAGGAGAAAAGGGGACAGCCACCGCAGATTCTTATTGCTGGACTCGACGATTTCCCAGGTCAGCCAGACCCGAACCGTTCGCCAGAGACTTTCAGCGAAGAAGAGAGACGGATCGGCCTTGATCCGTTCGATCGCCAGCTTTTGGTAAGCGTCGTTCTGGTGAAGAACTTTGTTCAGGTCCCATTGGTCCAGAATACTGACATTGTCACCGAAATCGATGAAATATTCGCCGGATTCGAATTTGTCCTTGTCGACGCGATAATCCATCGTGGCCAGGTACAGGTTATAACCAGACCAATTCATCGCCATCGGCAACGGGCGGCCGGCGATCGCGCTGGAGCGGGCGATCCAGGGGATCGCCGGAACGATGCCGAACAGTAGAAAAAGAACCAGATCGCTTCGTTTCAAGCCACCGGTACTTCCCTTCCGGTACACCAGAACATGGCCGATGACGATGGCCAGAGGAAGGAACAGGAAAACGGGCCTGGTGTACATCAGCGCGGTAAATGAAATGCCGCTGAGAATGGCGAATGTCCTGGCGCGATTTTCATGGCGCAGAGCCAATGAAAATACATACAGGCCGAGCAGCAGAAAGACTTCGCTGAGCCCTTCGGACGCGATCTGGAAGCAATGGTAAATGCTGTAGGGGAAAAGGGCGAAAGCCCAGGCCGTGATGATTTTGTAGCGCGGAGTCAGGCACGCGATAACGATCGTCATCAGGGCATGCAGAACCACCTGAACGCCGGCGATACCTCGAGCGGACTCGATCCCCAGGCTTTTGAGTCCGGTCAGGAACAGGGCATAACCGGGTACTCGCTGGATTTCTGGCTGAAACGGGGCTTCAGGCGAGGCACTCAGGACACCGTGCTCGTAGAGATTTTCCGCCAGCTGCAAATATCTGGGCGAATCCGCTGTCATGGTCTTCATTCTGCCGGAAAGGAACAGGCCGAAGAGCGTGCATATCGAGCAGGCGGCGATCAGGTGGATCGTGAGAAGTTTCGAATACGACGCAGTCATGGCGGAATCTCCCGTTGTCGCACGAAATCCGGGACGGATCGAATCTTCGGAATGATCCGCCGGTTCAGGCTGATTCGGGTTCGGACAGGGGCGTGTTTCGCCCCGTCACCCGAAAATCGCTTTCATGTACCATTTCAGGTATTTGGGCAGCCACTTACGAAGCATGAATCGGGATTCGCCGGCGCTGCGGTCTCTCCAGGTCGAAGGGACCTCGCCGATTTTCTTGCCTGCAAGCTTGGC
>CAZSQA010000010.1:145963-181618 GCA_964608915.1 uncultured Isosphaeraceae bacterium | reverse complement strand
GGGAAGCGGTTCATGCCCCGGCCTTTGGAGTAAAGATTGACGAATTCCCAGGTTTCGCGCGCGTATTTCGCGATCCCGGCCAGATGATAATACTGGACGAATCTGGGGATGAAGCAGTCCTTGTGTTTGACTTCCATGGAGTCGAACACGCAGCCATCGGAGTCGATGCCGACGAAAAACTCATGCTTTGGGGCGAAGTCGCGGAGAATCTGCTGTGGGTCGGACATGGTCAGGCTTCTGTGGTTCGGTTGTGCTTCGTTCCGGCAGCCGCCGGCACACTGCCGCTGGGCAGGGTTCTCGGCGGCGTGCCCGTGGCCGGGTTCACCAGAAAGTTGGCCGGCTTTTGACTGGCACGTATCATACATTCGAAAGCAGGCCGAGTTCGAGACTCGACACCGATTCGCCAGCGAAAGCATGAACCGGAATGAGCGACCATCCCCATTTCGACCGCCAGCTGCGGGCCTATCGCCCGAACTTCCGGCCCCTGGTCGGTCGGCCGGAAATCGGCCGGGCGAAGAAGGCACTGGTTTATCTTTGGGTGCTGCCGACATCGGCCGTGGCGTTGCCGGTGGTCGCCCTGAACGCGATCACGGGCGGTTCGACGTTTCTGCACGGGGGCGTGGTGGAAGTGCAAGGCCGCCTTGTGCGCCGAGTGCTGAACTTTGGGCCTTTTCCGGCCGCGGCACTGACGCTGGGGCACGTGGTGCTGAATCAGGACGACACCGCACGGCGGCTTTATCGCCAGCATGAGCTGGTGCACGTGCGGCAGGCGGAGCGTTGGGGCCCGCTTTTTCTGCCACTTTATCTGGGGCTTGCGGTGCGGACTTGGCGGCGAACGGGCCAGGGTTATTGGGACCATCCCTGGGAGGTGGAAGCCCGGGAGATCAGCGGAATTTGATTGGGTTTCGAGGTGAATTCGTGCCAGGAAAACGTTTTATCGATGCTTCAATAACCGCCGGATTCGGATGGGCCTTCGCCGTCACGCGTGGAAAGCTGTTGCAGAACGGTGAAGCGGGTGCCGGACTTAAGCCGGAAAACGGTATCCCAGAAGGGGTCAGGGCCGAGGAGATCGACTTCGACGTCCGGCGTGACGTAGCCCTGAATGTGCGGCACTTTCTGGCGGGGCACGGCAACGGGCTTCGCTTTGGGCACGTCCAGCGTGTCGATCGCGAACTTGCGTACGGAGCCGTCGGCGAAAGCGAACTGGACGGCGTTTTCATGCTGAGAGGAGGCCGCCAGGGCGGCGATCTGGGCCGGATATCCGGAGCCGGGCGCGAAGGGCGGGAACAGGGTGGTCATGAGGGTATCGCCATGATTGCCGCTGAACCACCAGAAAGCGTCGCGGCGAGCCTGCTCGGGGAGGGCCTGAAGTGTGCGTTCGCCGATCATCATCGTGTTCGACGCCCCGTCGCGGACGTCAGCCAGGCGAACGCGCGAATGCACATTGAACATCCCGAGCTGATTACGCACGACATCCGGATAACTCGACCGTTCGCCGCCCCCGACACCCGGGATTTTCCAGGTGTTGACGACCCAGGGCCCTGCGACGAAGGCATAGTTCGACTTCGTGACACGGTGCGAGCCGCCCGCGCGACCACCCGACATGAGCCGATCGTCGATACTCGAAGCCGCGTAAGCCGTATCGGCCGGGCAGGCGAAACTGGCAGCGACGTCCCAGCCGCAGACGGTTACGTTCTGGGGCGTGTGTATCGGAAAATCGAAGTTCACGGCCGAGTATGCCGCCGCGCGTTCCAGGAAAGGCAAAATCGCCACGAAACCGCCAGCACCGGTGACCAGGGCCGATTCGTCCGTGCCTCGCCCCGCCCCGACCGACCAGATCATCCCTGGCGGAAAGTAGCCGGCTGTATGCTCATAGCGCAATGTCGCTGCGGCGATGGCCTTGAGATTCGCCATGCAACCTGCCCGCCGCTGGTCGATACGCGACCGGAGCGTCCATTGCGACGCGATGAGAAAGGCGACGGCGAACAGCGCGATCACGAACGACAGCTCGACCAGCGTCAAGCCATGACGCCCCCGGACATTCGATCGAATGGCGATCGCATCGTGGCCCAATGCCCACACCTTTCACCTGATTCGCCTAAATCCCCACACTCTTATGCCAAATTAAACACTGGAATGGCGTTGTGCAAGGGGGATGTCACAAACGGAACCATCGACGACCGATTATGCGATTCACTTGCGGGCAGCGGGCATGGCGCGCCGCAGAAATTCGGCCGATTCGCCCACGGCGAGGTCAGCGCGATGGGAATCGCGGCTCAGTTCGACGCAAACGGCGAAGGGGAATCGGACATCATCAAGGGCACGAAAGATCGGCGGGAATTGCATCGTGCCCTGCCCGAAAGGCAGGTGTTCGTGAACACCCGGGACCATGTCTTCAATGTGCACGTTGAGGATGCGAGTGCCCCATTCGCGGATTTTCTGATCGATCGGCGTTTCGCCCAGACAGTGCAGGTGACCGACGTCCACGGTCAGACCGAACCAGCCGCTGTGAACGAGGGCATCGATGCGCCGGAAATCGTCGAGCGTTTCGATGTACATGCCCGGTTCCGGCTCGAAAGCCAGAGGTATTTTCGAGGATTCGGCCAGGGGCAGGAGCTGGTGAATACCGTCGGCGAGGCGCTGATCGGCTTCGTTCCTCGGGATTCGCTCACTGATTTTGCCGGCCCAGAACGAAAAGCAGGTTGCCTGCAGGTCGCCCGCCATTCGCATGAGGCGTTCGAGATAGTCGATACGCAGCGATCTGCGCTCAGGATCGGCGTCCATCAGGGTCGGATCGTGTTTCTTGCGGGGGTCGATCAGGAAGCGGGCGCCCGACTCCATCACGCACGCCATGCCGAATTTCTCGAGCGTGCGGGCGGTTACGTCGACCTGGCGGACGAGGTTCGCCGCGTCCTGATAAGGGTCAAGCCAGCCGACGTCAGGCGTGACGGCCACGGCCTGATAACCATGGTCGGCGAGCAGCGCGACGGCATCCGCAAAGCGATGGTGGGCAAGGCCGTTGGTGTTATAGCCGAGTTTCATTTTGCCCGACTCGCTTCAGGTAGAGTACAGCCGCGTGGCCGCGAAGCGGGCCATGAGCCACAGCACGGCGATGATCACGGCCTTCAGAAGGCCCGCTATCGAAAGAGTTTGCGCGAAGTCAAGCAGAGGCAGGCTGATGATGCCCGTCTTGACCATTGCGCCGATCGTCGCTGGAACAGGATTCGCAAGGGCGGACGAAAGGCGCTTCGAAAGCACTTTCAGGAGCAGAAACAGGAGGAAGATCGAGAGCAGCGTGAGCCAGCTTTCGGGGCCGAAATCCCGCGGCACGAGCCGGAACCCGGAATCCGCCACGATGGAGAGCGCAACGCCGAAGATTCCGGCGACGATCAGCGCGAAGCCGGCGCGCAGGCCGCTCGTCCGGCCCGAATAGGTCTCCTGACGGCTGACGTACGTCACCCCGGCGACGTAAACGACGTAACCCGCCGCAGCCCACAGCCTGCTTACGTCGACGGAAGCTGCCGCTGCGAGCCCCAGGCCAAGATTCGCGCCACGGCAGAGCCCCATCACCCATGGCCCCAGCGGAGTTCGTTTCAGACCAAGGTCATAGCCCAGCACCGCGGCGACAAGTACCGAGGCGACCGCCCCGATCCGGGGCCCGAGCCACCAGGCGACCGCCAGGCCGGCGGCGATGAGCACGACGGCCGAAACGGCTGCCGAACGCACGCGGACTGCGCCGGAAGGCAAGGGGCGTTCCGGGCGTTCTCGCCGGTCTTCTTCGAGGTCGAAAACGTCGTTGAACAAAATTCCGGCCGCGTAGATCGCCATGGAAACGATGGCGAGTCCGGCCAGGACTGGCCAGCGTTCGAGCGAGACACCGGCGCAAAAGGCCCCCGCCAGCGAATTGCTCGCGGCCGTGATCACGTTCGGGAGCCGGACGATCCGCAGAAATGCCTTCATCGCCATCGATCCGGGATAGTCACCCCGCCGAAATTCCGCCAGACATGGACCACGTCACTCCGCCATGACCTGTTTCAGCAACGGCTTAAGGACTTCGATCGCTTCTTTCGCGGCGTTGTCCGGGTCGTCTACGTTGGGATAGAGTTCGACCGTCAGCCAGCCGTCGTAACCGATCGCCCGGATAGCACGCAGGACTTCGGCGAAGTCGATCGCCCCATGGCCCGGGATCAGGTGGTGGTGGTGGCGCGTGGCGGCGATATCCTCGAAGTGAAAATGGCGAATGTGTTTGGCTGCCTTGCGGATCGATGCAGGGATGTCTTCCGCGACGCAGTATGCATGGCCGACGTCGAAATTCAGGCCGATCGCCGGCGAATCGACTTTATCGGCGACTTCCAGGTATTGGTCGGTCGTCTCCAGCAGGAGCCCCGGCTCCGGTTCGATCAGGAGCAGCACGCCTTCACGGTATGCATGTTCGGCCAGCGGTTTGAGGATTTCGACGAACAGGTCGACGGCCTGCTGGCGGCTCTGCCCGGGGAGAAGCGGCCCGCCCGGCTCGGTCGTGATGTGCGGCGCCCCCAGTTCCTTGCAGAGCGTCAGGGCCCGTTTGGTGTGGTCGATCCGCACACGGCGATAGTGCTCGTCCGGCTCGATGAACGAAGGATACCAGTATGCCTGCCGATGGTCGCTGATGGCGTTCATCATGAAGGCGTTGACGTTCGAGAAAATCAGGCCGTTGGCCTTCATCGACGCTCGGATGGCGTTCTTCGTCGCCAAGGGCAGGTGAGCCGGCCAGGCGTGGGGCACGTCGGCCATCAGCTCCAGACCGTCGTAACCGAGGGCCGCGATTCGGCGGCAGGCTTCGTCGAACGGAAAACGCAGATAGGCGTTGGTGGAAAATGCGAATTTCATGGGATTCCCGAAGTTCTTCGGTCTGGGAAGAGATGCGGATCAGGAGTTCTTGCGGGCCGCGGCGGCATACTCTTCGAGCACCGCGAACTGGCGGAAGAAGTGGTTCTCTTCGACACCTTCGGGGCTCTTGAAGAAACAGGCCAGATGTCGCTGCAAGCCCTTGCCGCCACGACGCTTTTCGAAATCCGTAAGACGCACGAGGTCAATCGCGAGCGGAGCGGCCAGCAGGCTGTCGCACCCCTGCCAGGTGAATTGAAGCGTCATCTGCGTACCCAGGAAGCCCTGGAAGTGGATGTGATCCCAGGCTGTCTTCCAGTCGCCCATGTCGGGGATGTATTCGATGGTCACCAGGGTATTCGGCTTATAGCCCAGTGTCTGGGTCGTCACCCAGTCCTTGGTGTTCACTTTGGCGGCTTTGTTCGTGGGGTCATTGAGAACGACGCCGTCGCGATTGCCGAAAATGTTGTGCCCGACCCACGATTGCACGCGCAGGTTACGATGCGCGAACATCGGCGCAAGCACCGTTTTCATCAAAGTTTCGCCCGTCTTGCCGTCTTTGCCGGCGAGGAGCGAACCGGTCTTGTCAGCGAGTTCTGCGATCGCGGGCAGGCTGGCGCCCAGGCTCGGCGTGAAGTTCACGTAGGAATGGCCCCCACGCACGGCCGCCAGAGCATAAAGCGAGCTGGAGGGAAGAAGTTCCGGGCCGCCGGTGGGCAGGGCGGCTTCGAGGGCCGCCCACGTTTCGTGCACCTTGCCGGTCTCGAACACCGGTTCGGTGCTGGAGACGTTCAGGACGATCAGGTGATCGATCGATTCGTTCTTCACGAAGGCCGCGAGGTCGGCCGCGATCCGGTCGACGGCTTCCGCCGCGCTGGAGGCACTAGCGGCGTCGCCCCAGGTGCCCAGGGCACTGATCGCCGCGCCGCTGCCGAGTTTGGTTCCAGGCCGCACTCGCTTCGTGGCGGCTTCGAGTTCCGCACGGCAGGCTTCGATCCATTCGGGCCGGAAGACGCCCGAATTGTCGCGGAATTCCTCCGCCGAAGCCGTGAACGACGACTCGCGAATGTCATGACCGCCGATCACGAAATCGCCCGGGGCGGGCAGCGGAAGACCTTGAAACAGCGGCAGTTGCGTGGTGAGCCCAATATCCGGCACGAGTTTCCGTGAAAGACACGAAAGGCCCAGGGTAATGGTCGTTCCGACACCGCCGAAGGCTCCGACGAGCCAAAGTCCCACACGCCGTGACATGGTCAACCGATCTTCATTCGCAAGGGTGGTGAATCGAGGCAGGACGTTCGCCGGGCATGGAGCTGTCGCGGATGCGCGGCTCGGGCCAGGCGGACCGGAAGTCCGGCGCGTGCCGGTCCGATCGCTAACGAATTATGATCCGAAGCGACGATCCGATGCAACCTTCAGGGGCAGGAATCGAAGATTCGCGACCGGCGCGACCGCACTCACGGCTTTATCTCAAGGAACCGAAGAGCGTTTCGATCAGGCCTGGCTCAGGGCCGCCGGGGATCACGAGCCGGTCACCCGGAAACAGCTGATAATTCGTCGTCACGTCGCCGCGGTCACGAATGGCGATCCAGTCGACGGCCAGAACCTGGTCCGGCAGGCCCGTCGGATGGGGGCGAACGACGTAAGCCTTTTCCAGCATGGCGTTCGACTTCACCTGGGAGGCCAGAATCGCTTCCAGAACGGTGTCACGGCCGGTCACCGGCAATTTCGCCGGAGACACTCCCTTGCCCAGAACGTAATAGTATTTGCTCTTGATCTCTTCCGGGCGGACGACCACTTCCACGGGCTCGCCCAGCTTCATTTTGCGATCCGCCGCGAACTCCGTAAGCCTCTGGGCGATTACGGCTTCCGCTTGATCGAGCGGCAACCCCGCAACATAAACACGCCCGGCGAAACTGAGATCGATCGTGCCGTCGGCCGCGACGACCGAATCGAGCGGAATGCCCACGATGCTGTCGGGGCGAATCCGGACCTCGAGCGTGTCGGAGGGCTCGATCACGTGCATCGGGTGCGCCGTCAGGGCCATCTCCCGATGCTGCGTCGGGTCGACGTGCCCGAGCTGCTTCACCTGTCGCTCGGCATGCCGCCTACGGAGCGTGCAACCCCCAGCGAAGACGAGCGGCCCCGCGAACAGAAACGCCCTTCGCGTGCGTCGACCGATTTTCGTTGGTGTCGCCACCGGCATCGCGCCCATCCCTTCCGTCGGGACTCATCCATGCGTGAAAGGCTCGACCTCCCACGGCATCCGATCATCTGTACCATACCCCCTACAGGCCGCTTTCCAAATCTTCAGCCCGGTTTCGCCAAATACCCAGACGTCACAGACGACAAAACCATCCGATTTTCTACAGATTGACCTTGACCGTTTTCCGAATCCGGGTCCAATGGCGTCATTCCCGGCAGACGGAACGCTCCCGAGACTGAAGCGCTTTCCGAAAAGATCAACCGCATCGAGACTTCGGCTCTACGATACTTCGGCCAGGGACCGGCGGAGGAGTCAGGACGACCATGAGCGACACCGACGCGAGATTCGTTCTGATCGGCCTGGCCGGCCTCAGCGAGCGCACGCTTTGCCAGTGGGCGTCGGAGGGCTCGATGCCGAATCTGACCCGCATTTGCGAGTCTGCCGCCGTCGGGCCGCTGGCCTCTTCCAGACCTGCCGGGACAACGGCCGCCTGGAGCAGCCTTCTGACGGGCAGAAGCCTACCCCACCACGGAGTTTACGACCGCGACTTCGTGGCCTTGCCGGATGGCGAAATTCGGCACGCGGGCCCGGAACGCCTTTCCAGTCCCGATCTCTGGGGGATCGTCGACGGCCATGGGCAGGGGCCCCGGCAGACGACCGGCAGACCATGGGCCGCCGTTTCGTCGTTCCGTCGATCGCTCGTCCGTGGCTTCGCCCCGCCGGAAAGCCTGGGACAAAGGTCAAGAACCATCGCCTTCACGACCGGAACTGTCTGGAAGCGGCGGCCGCGGAATGTCGGCGAAGCCGAAGCCATGGCGGCACGGCAGGTCGCGGACATCGCTCTGGCTGCCTCGATCGTCCGTCAGGCCGATCATGTCCATGCCTGGAAGCTGCTGACGATCCGGTTCCGGTGTCTTGCCGGGTTTCAGAGATATCTCTGGCCCGAGATCTCCGACGATTCCGTCATGGCCGGAGCTCGCCCGGAATGGGTCTCGATCGTCCGATCGGTGAAGGCATCGCTCGATTCGGCCCTCGGCCATTTGAACGAAATCGCGGCGCGGCACGAAGCGGCACTCCTGATCGCGGCCGAAAACGGCTTCGGCCCTCTGCGCAGCCTTGTGAACGTCAACGGCATCCTGCGGATCCACGGCATCCAGAAGCCCGCGGCGTCCGCACACCGGCTGCTGAGGCAATCGCGCATCCAGATCTCGCGAATGCACCACAAGACCGCCAGCCGGTTCTTCGGCAGCGGTCAGCGACGTTCCGGCAATGCCCTGGGAGCCGGTAACGATTGCGACTGGACTCGCACGCTGGCGTTCGCGCCTTTCGGCGAAGATGCCGGCCTGATTTACCTCACGCCCAAAGCCCGTCGGCATAACCAGCGCAGCGAACGGGTTACGCTGGAAATCGCCGAAATCTTCCGCCTGATCGCGGATCCGGCGACCGGCGACGCGGTCTTCTCCGACGTGATCCCCGTCGGCCCCCGCTGGAACGTCGACCCGATCGAATCCGGCTGGCCTGAGATCATCGCCGTGCCCACGGATGGCTATCAGCCGGCTTCCGATTGGCGATTCAAGGAAAAAGCCCGGATTTTCCGCCATGATCCCGCGCGGCCCGGCAGCGTTTACGATTCCGGTTCCTACGTGTTCCGCAACGGCCGGATCGATCCCGACGCCCGGCTGCGTGCCCGTATCGTGGACATCGCTCCGACGGTTCTCGAACACCTCGGCATACCCGTGCCGGAATCGATGGAAGGTGTGCCGATCAGCCGGATCGGCGAGCGATCGATCTACCAGCCCCACATCCGCCCCGACGGCAGCCGGCTGTCAGGGACTGCCGAATCCCGTACGCATTCGACCCGTTTTCCCATCCCCTGAAGCCCCGGAAGGAGCCGCAGTCCATGAGCGACGTCATCCATGAAGTGAAGAGCTTCGTACTCGAGAATTTCCTGCCTGGCGAAGACCCCGCCAACCTCACGCCGGACACCCCGCTGATCACCGGTGGCATTCTTGACTCGATCGGCACGCTCAAGCTGGTCGTCTTTCTGGAAAACCAGTTCGGTATTACGCTTGAAGCGCACGAAGCCGGGGCCGAGCATCTGGACAATCTGGATGCCATCGAAAGCCTGATTCGTTCGAAAGTCGCCTGACTCCGCCAGTCAGCGCCATGCATAATCCGATCCGAAACGACGCCGGGAATCGGAATTTCCCTGGCGTCGTCGCTTTTCGTAACTTGCCGAACACAGTCCACTTCGATCGCTCGAAAATCCAGATGCCCAGGTTCCGGCCGACCACGGAGATCATCCGAATCGTTCGGTGATGACCGATCGGAAACCGGGCAAGCTGCGACTGCACACCTGAACGCATTTCGCAGGTTGAACTTTGCGTCTATCATAAAGCGGTACCCATTGCGGAGAACGAGATCCGAAGCTGGCTCTTACCTCCCGGGTGTTTCGCATCGAGATTCGTCGCATCCAGGAACCGTCACCGAGCGATGAACGATTTCACCAGCCAGACGACGAACCCGAGCCTCCTCAAGGAGATCGCGGAGGGCAAAGCTTGCTCTGCCTCGTGGCCGGTTTTCGTCGAAAAATACGGGCCGATTCTGCACCGGTGGTGCCGGAGATGGGGCGCCAGCCCATCGGACGCGGACGATGTCGTTCAGGAATGCATGATCGTCGTTTTCCGAAAACTTGACACCTACCGCAACAACCCTCGCAGCAATTTCAGGTCATGGCTGAAGACGGTCGCATTCCGGATTTGGCTCCAGGTGCTCGAAGTCAGCGAACGCAAGCTGCGCGATTCCTCAGAAGGGCAATCGATGCAGGCTTTCGAATGGGAACGCTTTCGCACTCAGGAAGCCCGCAACGACCTTGCCGAGAATTTCGACTCGATGGCGGACCAGGAGATTCTCGACCTGGCATGCTCCCGAGTCCGAAACATGGTCGAGCCAGTCACCTGGAACTGTTTCGAACTCCTGAAAGTCGAAGGGCTTCCCGGCAAGGCCGTCGCCGAGCGGCTCGACGTCAAAGTCGGTTCCGTGTTCACGAACGCCTGCCGAGTCCGGAAATTATTGAAACAGGAGGTCGACCGGCTTGAATCGGAATGAAACTGGCCGAACCTCGACACATGCGGAACGAAAGGGTTCGCGCCAGGAAGGCCCGGACGGCCCGATCCGCGAAGGCAATTGTCCGCCGGACGATTCGCTGCGAGCCGCGGCGTTCGGCGAAGCCGAAACCATGGCGCTCGATTCGCTCGCGGAGCACCTGAACCACTGCGAAGACTGTGTGCTGCGGATCGAATCGATCCTGCGGGAAGATCGGTTCGCTGTCAGTTCGTCACTCGATCCGGATGGCTCGACAGATCCCGCGGTCGTGGGCGGATCCATCGGCCGCGGGAACGTTCGGGACGATCATGCGAACTGGATCGGTCGGTATCGCCTCGGCAAATGTCTCGGCCAGGGCGGGATCGGCAAGGTTTACGAAGCGACAGACACCACCCTGGGGCGGGTCGTGGCCATCAAACAGCTTCGTCTCGAACTGCTGACCTCCAGGTCGCTTGACCGGTTCGAGCGCGAAGCCCGCTCCCAGGCCACGCTGAATCACCCCAACATCGTCGCCCTCCATGAATTCGGCAATCATCAAGGCTTTCCTTTTCTGGTCATGGAACGGATCGACGGCGAACCGCTCTCGCGGCGGATCATCGAACGTCCACTCACTCCGCGTGCCACGGCGGCCGTGATGATCCCCGTCGCTCGAGCCGTCGCTCATGCGCATCACAAGGGCCTGGTTCACCGCGACCTGAAGCCCTCGAACATCCTGCTCGCCGCTGTCGACGGTTCGGCCACCCACAACGAGCACGCCGCCCATATCGCGGACGACCATTCAGTCTTCCCCAAAATCGCCGACTTCGGCCTGGCTCGAGTCTTCAACGACGACGATAACGACACGCGGACCGAGGATTTCGCAGGCACCGTCGCATTTATGGCACCGGAACTGGTCTCGAGCCAGCCTCAGCCCGCCAGCCCTTCTTCGGACATTTACTCTCTGGGCGTCATACTTTACGTATGCCTCACCGGTCGACAGCCATTTCATGGGCAGGATGTCGCGAGCACCATTGCCATGATCCGCGATCTCGACCCCGTCATGCCCTCGCTTCTGGTGCCCGGATTGCCGAGCGACCTGGAAACGATCTGCATGAAATGCCTGGAGAAACAGCCAGGTCGCCGATACGCCAGCGCCGACGATCTGGCCGATGACCTGCAAAGGTTCCTTGAGTATCGACCGATCCTGGCTCGCCCGGCAGGTCTGACCACGCGCGGGTCGCGCTGGTGCCGGCGGCATCCCGGTATGGCGGCCGCAGTCTCGGTCTCGGTCGTATCGCTGATCATCATGGCGATCGGCGGATGGGTCACGGCAGGCAGGCAGGCGGAACTCAAGGCCGAGGCACTCAGAAACCAGGCCGAAGCCCGGCGTCAGGCGATCGATGCGGAACGCGCCAGGATCTCATCCGAAAAGCGACGCGAGGTTGCCCAGCGACAATTCCAGAACGGCACGACCGCGATCTATCGTCTCGGGTTCATCCTGGAATCGTATGCGGACGATAATCCGAAAAACGAAGCCTTCGAAGCCCTCCGAAAGCAGTTCCGTAAAGAACTTGTCGCACTGACCGATCAGTTCCTGAACGCTACGGACAATGCCGACGAATCCCCGGCGGTCATGGCCCAGATTCTCAATACGGGAATCGTCGTTTATGCCATGGACGGCAATTTCGATCGGGCGGAAGCGCTTTACGCCCAACTCGAAGACGCTGTCCGGCGAGCGGAAGCGAAACCCGATGCACCTATCACGATACGATTTCACCTGATGAACGCGACTTCGGGGCTCGCGAATGCCTTCGCGGACGCCGGCAAACGGGGCGAGGCCCTGCGAGTGCTGATGCGCTGCTGGAACGAATGGCCCATCGATCCGGCCGACTCGAAACTTCCGCCGATCCTGATCAACACCAGACGAGAACTGGCATACCACATTGCCGTTCGGCTACATGAAGATGGCCTCGAACCGCTCGCCGCCGATTTCGACAAGAATGTCGAGGATCTCGATGCGGCCATCGATCGAAGAACCGTCAACCGCCCTTAGCGCACCTCTCCAGGCAAATCGTATCTCTCACCGACAAAGAGACTTACGAATCACACAAAAATCCTTCCGAATTCGTGTAATGTATTAGGCCTTTTGCCCCTCATGATATTAGTCGCATGCGGTTTTCCTTGACGGAAGACCAGGCCGACCCACTGCCGAGGAATGCTTTTTCTGACTTCGTCACCCCACAACAAACAGGAGTGGCGTTCCTGGCGGAATCGGCGTGGATCTCCGGATCGAGGAATCCACGTGCCGCTGATGGACCGATTCCCGCGAGTTCGCCAACCCCTCGCAAGAGATCCCCAGAACTCGCGGGGATCGCCCGTCCCTACGGAACCGCCTGTTCAGGAGTTGAAACCCAAGCGGGCACCGATTATCTTTCCGAAATCCAGTCGCCTGCCGTTCGGCAGATTCGTCCGACCTGAGACCGCCATGATTCGACCTCGAACGACAACCCTGCGCGGCATCCTGTCCGCTGTTTCCCTCCTTTGGATCGCTGAAGCCCACGCCCAGCTGCCCAACGACCTGCCGAAAACCGGCGTCCCGCCTGGCACGCCCGCCCCGGGCGGCAGCAAGCTCGACCTGCAGAAAATCCGCAGGGGAGAATCCCCCTTCGGCGCAGCCTCAACGCCAGGTGCCCCGGGTGCCGCTCGCGGTGCGGCACCCGCCGGCGGCGAAATCGAAGTGAAGGGCGAATTCGAAGGCCGGTCCGCCGCACGTCGGCTGCCCGTGGAACTTTTCGCCCCGGCGGCCAGACCGAGCTTCGGCTACGTGCACGAATACGGCTCGTTCCAGATTTCGGGCAACACGGCGACCGGCATGTTCATGCTCGCCGCTCCGAAGCCGTTCGGGCCAGGTGGGGGATCCGTCGATTTTTATTTCGCCCGGCTCGATTACGTCGGCGAATACACCGAACGGGGTATCCACGGCTTCGTCTATTCCTGCCGGGTCGACGCCCCGATCAACGACACCCGCTACTTCCTCTTCAGCGATCAGGACCTGAACGTCCGCGACCCGAACGCCAACGCCCGGCGCTGGGTGCTCTATTACAACGGCCGAGGCGACCTGACCTTCTCCACCCAGGCCCGTTTCTATCGCCCCACACCCCAGCGCCCGCCCGGCCCCGGCGGCGTTCCCCGCTGAGTTTTCGCCAGACACAGGACCGAAAACCGGGGCAGGGAGGCCCCTTCTTATTCGTGATTCATTCGAGCGTCGGCGAGAGTCCGAATGATCCGAATCAACCACCCCGGCCTGCGGCCACCGCACCTTGATAGCCTGGCATAACATAAGTTCTCCCCCTGACAAGGGTGAGCACCGCGAAGCGGGGAGGGGGTGCTGCTGTCTTGCCCCCGGTTATTCGGAATCGCTCAGTGTGAGACTCGCGTCGTTCGGGGTAGATTGGAACGCCCCCTTGATGCGAAGGACTTTCACTCATGGCCAAGCCGTCCGAACTTTCTCCCAAACAACGCACCGAGGCGATTTTGCTGAATACGCTCGTCGATGGGGCGTCGAACTTTTGGCTGGAAACAGCCGGCGACATCAATGATGCAGGCGAAATCGTCGGAATCGGTTACGACCCGAACAATCCTTGGGCCGGCGGACGGGCATTCAAACTCGTTCCTATCACTCCCGTTCCCGAGCCTTCGACATGGCTGATTTTCGCGGCATGCGGGATTTGGGCGGGTCGCAAGAAAATCGCAACATCCATAGCGGGCAAGAAGACTCGATTCTTCTGACTCGCTGATTTCGAATGATTTCGGCGGAGACGGAGTCCCCGCCAAATGATCGAATGGACGTGCTCCGTCAGGTCATCACCGACAGTCGTTCCAGCCGGCCGCCTTGCCAGACAGGCGGGTCGATCCAGCGCTTTTTCGGAATGACCGTCGGCCGGAAGTCGGCCAGGTCGGAAGGACAGAAGCCGCGAATCGCTTCCAGAGCCTCCCGCAGCGAATCGTCGCCGCGCGATTCGATCAGGGCGATCACTTCGTCGTCCGAACCGAGCAGGTCGTCCTCGTGGATCACGCCCGCTTCGATCGCCCGGCGCAGCAGGTCGGCGAACCGGTTATAGATGAACGATTCCGAATCGCTTGCCCACCAGTGGTCGTTCATGCGGGTGAATGACTCCGCCATCGTGGCCGCCAGGGCCCGGTCAGCCACGGCGATGCGGTCGTCCACCACGACCAGCGACCTCAGCACGGCGGTCACGAACGGCTGGCCGATCTCGCCACAGGCCAGGCCGTCGCGGAGGAAATAGTCGACTCGGTCGGCACACAGCTCGGGCAGGGGGCGTTCCAGCAGGGGATAGGCCGAGTCGTCGAGAAAATCGGCGGGCGCGTAGCCCATGGCGGCAAGGGCTTCGACGATATCGGGCCGGTGCAGGAAGACGTCCTTGAGCCGCTCGTGGTGGTTCTGCTCGTCGGACGTAATGAGAAAGTCGATGGCGTGCGAAAACGCGGTGTGCGAGATGTCGTGCAGCAGCCCGGCGACACATTCGCGCTGCGATGCCCCGAGCCTGGTGAGCAGAAAATAGACGCCGAGGCTGTGTTCAAGGCGGTCGACGGTCTTGAACGGAAAGACCAGGGCCGAGGGGCCGGACTGCCGGACGCCGGAAAGCCGCCGCATGGTCGGCGTGGCGACGAGCGCCTCGACATCCGGATCGTCGATGGTGACAGGCCCATAAACCCGATCGGTCCAGCTCAGCATCCTTCGGCTCCATCTCCCAGATAAATCGCGGCACCGGCAATGTCGCCCGCGTCGTCTCTGCAATCATCGTTCGGAATTCCGGCCGAATCTTCAAGGGGGCGGCGTTCGCCATAGCATGTTCCGAAGGAATCGAAGGGAGCGATTCGCACGTTTGACCATGCGGCGTTCGTGTGTCGGCGGCACTCGCATTCGACCCGGCCTTCGGGTATCATCTCGGCATCTTCCGTAGCGAAACCCGTTCGCGCGCGAAACCGGCCTGAAGCGGTTTCCGTGCAGATCCCACCGAATCTTCATTCGAGGACGTCCACCCGTGCAACGACGCATCGGCTTCTCGACCCTCGGCGTGCTCTCGCTCGCCTTCCTGCTCAGCGGCTGCGGCGGCGGCACCGATAAAGCCGTCAATCCTGGCACGGCTTCCGGCGGCGCGGCCCCGGCGGCAGAGGCCAAACCTGGCGGCCTGCGATTCATCTTCGTGACCAATTCCAACGCCGACTGGTGGAACGCGATGGAAAAGGGCATGCAGGACGCCGCCGCCGAATTCGGCGTGAAGGCCGAAATGCGCCGCAATGAGCAGCAGTCCCAGGGCCAGATTCGCCTGCTGGAAGACGCCCTGAGCTTGGACGACGTCTCGGGCGTGGCCGTGTCGGTGTTCGAGGCCGAATCGCCCGGAATCGCCGATGCCCTGAAGCGTCTGAAGGAGGCGGGCAAGGTCGTCATCACCGTCGATTCGGACATTGCGGCCAATGCCGTCGACGCCCGCAGCGCCTATATCGGCACGTTCAACGTGAAGGCTGGCGAGGCCGCCGGCAAGGCCGCGGCGGCACTTCGGCCCGATGGCGGCAAGACGGCCGTATTCGTCGGCACCGCCGCGGCGGCCAATGCCCGCGAACGTCGTGAGGGCTTCTTCACCGGCGCGGGCTCGAAATTCTCCCAGGTGGAAATCTTCGAAGACCAGACCGACAAGAACAAGGCCCAGGTGAACGTGCAGACGGCCCTCTCGAAGTATCCGGACCTAGGCGTGCTGGTCGGCCTATGGAGCTACAACGCCCCCCGGATCGCCGAAGAAGTGAGCCGGACGCCCGATATCCGCAAGAAGGTCAATGTGGTCACGTTCGACCTCGACGAGCTGGCCGTCGGCCATCTGCAGAGCAAGAACATCGACGCGACCGTCTGCCAGAACCCTTACGACATGGGCTTTCAGGGCGTGAAGCTGCTCAAGGCGCTCGTCGAGAAGAACGACAAGGTCATTGCCGAAGTTCTGCCGGACGGCAAAGTGCGCGACACCGGCGTGCGGATCGTGGTGCCTGATAAATCGAGCCCCGTGAAGGGCGACAACGTCATGACGATCGAGGAAATGAAGGCCTGGCTCAGCTCGAAGGGCCTCAAATCGACATGAGCGCGGCCGATTCGACCTTATCCGTTTCGCCGCTGCGGCGCGGTCTGGCTGGCATCAAGGCCGTCCTGAGCGCGCCTGAGACCGGGCTCGTCCTGGCGATCTTCATCGCCCTGGGTGTGATCGCCTGGCTCGACAGCTCGCTGGCATTCT
This sequence comes from uncultured Isosphaeraceae bacterium, assembly GCA_964608915.1. GTDB lineage: Bacteria > Planctomycetota > Planctomycetia > Isosphaerales > Isosphaeraceae > QWQI01. The sequence continues at coordinate 165,160 of CAZSQA010000010.1, read as the reverse complement.
TCAGCCGTTACAGCCGGCAGACGCTTTACCACCAGATCGCGCTTTACGGCGTCCTGGCCGTGGGAGCGGCGGTGGTCATCATCTCCGGCGGTATCGATTTATCGATCGGTTCCGTGGCGGCATTCGCCTCCGTTCTCTCGGCCAAGCTTGTGACGGAATGGCTGCCAGGGGCATCGACGGATGCTGCAGCGCCGCCGGGGCCGGTTACGGTGCTCATCGCCATTCTCATCACGATGGCGGCCGGGGCGTTCATCGGGATATCCCACGCCGTAGTGATGGACAGGATCGGCTTGCCGCCATTCATCACCACACTGGCGAGTATGGCGGGTCTGCGCAGCATTTCGACGATCATGTCGGAGAACCGGTCGATCAACGTCTCGTTCAACAGCTTTCGCTGGCTGGGCAAGGAGTGGGAAAACTCGGTCGTCGTCTTCGCCGTCGTGGCCGTGATCTTCAGCGCCATCATGGGCCTGACGGTCGCCGGCCGGCATCTTTATGCCATGGGCGGTAACGAAACGGCCGCGCGGCTTTCGGGCGTCCGGGTGCGGCGGTTGCGGGCTTTCGCTTATGGCTCATGTTCGATGCTGGCGGCCCTGGGCGGCGTGATGTTCACGGGCAAAAGCGGCCAGGGGCAGAGCACCCTGGGCGTGGGCTACGAGCTGTGGGCCATCACGGCGGCCGTGGTGGGCGGATGCAGCCTGGCGGGTGGCGTCGGTTCGATCCGCGGCACGGTACTGGGCCTGGGGCTCATCCAGATCATCATCAAGGGCACGGGGCAGGTCGTTCGCGACTTCGAATTTTCGGTGCCCTGGGTGCGTTTCGTTGCCGAAGTGCCCTGGCTTTCGCCCGGCTGGCGCACGTTCGCGGTGAAGGGGATCGACAGCACTCAGATTGAGGGGCTCATTCTCGGGCTCGTCGTGGTCGGGGCCGTGGCGTTCAATCAACGGCTGCGTGTCCGAAGAGGTTAGTGCCGCGACGGTCGGTCAGGGGCGAGGGGTTCGCTTCGCGCTGGTTTTCAGTCGAATTTCGCCGGAATCGCCTGGCACATGCTTACGAATTCGAATCCGCGATCGTTCAAGGTTCGGGTCGGTCCGTTGCTCGAATTCGCTCGACGCATGCGGACCCTCGCGCCAGCGATGGTCGAATTCCAGCGTCTGCTCTGGGGCATCGGGATACTGATGCTGAGCGTCGTTCTGGGCACGGTCGGCTACATGGCCGCCGGATGGAGCCTGTCCGACGCGCTTTTTATGGTCACGATCACCGTCAGCACCGTCGGGTACGGCGAGGTTCGTCCGCTCGACTCCGACTGGCTGCGGTTCCTGACTTCCATGGTCCTCATTCTCGGGCTCATCGGCAATGCCCTGATGATCGCCGCCGCCGCCGAAATCGTCATCAGCCGAAGCCTGCGGGCCGCATTCGGGAGATTCAACTTGCAACGCACCATCGCGGACATGAGGGACCACATCATCATCGTCGGCTTCGGCCGAATGGGCAAACAGACCGCCGAAAGGCTGACCCACAGCGGAGCTCAGTGCGTCGTCGTCGAAAGCGACCAGGCCACGATCGCGCAACTCGCTCGATCCGACCTTCTCTACCTTCAGGGCGACGGCATGGCCGAATCGACCCTGATCGACGCCGGCATCGAACGCGCCAGTTCGATCCTGTGCCTGCTGAATAACGACGTCGACAACGTTTACGTCACCCTGAGCGCCCGCCAGCTCAACCCGACGATCCGCATCATCTCCAAAGCGGAACAGCAGACATCCCTGCGCAAGCTCTATCAGGCAGGGGCGAATCACGTCGTATCGCCTTCGACCATGGGCGCGATGAGGGTCTCGAACCTGGTCGTGAATCCACTGTTCGCCGAGCTGATCGACGCGATGAGCATCGGCTATGGGTCGACCCAGATCCAGATGCACGAAGTGCGTGCCGACCAATATCCGGAAATGATCGACATCGAGTATCAGGCGATTCGCTCGACGTTCGTCGACCTGCAGGCCGTGGTCGTCGGAATTCGCCACTCGACCGGCAGGGTGAGTTTCCCGCCACCTCTCGACCACCGGATGGCCAGCGGCGACAGCCTGATCCTATTGATCAAATACGCCGACATGAAAGCCTGCGACGAAACCGTGCACGAAAAGCTGAAGGCGCTGAAACGGCAAATCGACGGCGACGAAACGGTCGAAGTGGTTTGACGAGTCGTTACCGGGCGTTTCATCCCGGGAGATAATCCGCAAAGAGTATGAATGGCTGCGGCTTCCAGCCGCGGTTCGCACGACAGGAATGCCGACTTTGTTTCCGCATCACTCCGACCGATCGTTTCGGAGATTTGGCCCCAATGCGGCGTTTCCCTCCGAAAGCGTGCACCGGCTGGAAGCCGATGCCACGACAAACACGAAAGCGGCTGCGGCTTCCATCCGCGGTTCGAACGACGCGAAGGCCGACATTTTGACCAAGTCACTTTGACTTGACGTCGAAAAAAGCCATCCCGAGCTGGAGCTCGGGGGCCCCGGGGTTCCGTTCCAGCCGGTTTCGCTGTGCTCGAAAAAAAAATCGCACGGCATTGGCCGTGCGATTCGAGTTTGGCGTTCGCAAAGCGGATCGGCTTTCGCCTGATCAACGCTTGGAGAACTGGAAGCTCTTGCGGGCCTTTTTGTGGCCGTATTTTTTCCGTTCGACCATCCGGCTGTCGCGGGTCAGGAGTTCCGCGTGGTGGAGGGCCGGCTTGAGGTCCTCTCGCATGACGAGCAGGCCGCGGGCGATGCCCAGCGAAACGGCCCCGGCCTGAGCCGATTTGCCGCTGCCGCGAACGTTCACGTAGATGTCGACCCGGCCGCTCATTTCGGTCACTTCAAGCGGTGCCCGGACGGTCGACTGCTGAATTTCGTCCACGAAATAATCGTTGACCGGCAGTCCGTTGACGACGAACTTGCCCGACCCTTCCAGAACTCTCACGCGGGCGACGGCCGTTTTGCGACGGCCCGTGCCCCAATTCGGTGCGGCTTTGGCGGCAGTACTCATGGGAATCGATCGAAATCCTCGGAATGAATGTTTGGCTCAGGTTCAGACTGCGGCGGCCGCACGAAGGCCTTCGGCCGCGGGACGGCCCTTGATCGTTTCCAGCACGACCGGCTGTTGAGCCTGGTGCGTGTGTTCTGGTCCGACGACCAGCTTGAGCTTCGACAGCATGTGCCGGCCCAGCTTGTTCTTCGGCAGCATCCGCGAAACCGCCAGCTTCAGGATCCGTTCCGGATGGCGGGCGAACAGCTTCTTGGCCTGCTCGTCACGCTGACCGCCCGGATAGCCGCTGAAACGCTGATAGGACTTTTGATCCCACTTGTTGCCCGTGAAGACGACCTTGTCCACGTTCGTCACGATCACGAAGTCGCCCGTGTCGATGTGCGGCGTGTAGGTCGGGCGATGCTTGCCCATCAAAATGGGTGCGATTTGAGCCGCGAGCCGACCCACGACCGCGTCCGTGGCGTCAATCACATACCACTGGCGGTCCAGCTCACCGGTCTTGGCCTGATACGATTTCATGGTCCGTCTGGCGATCCTGAATGGAAAAGTCGTCTGGGGCGTCCTGGCGCATGCCGACGCTGTCGTGTACGTTACGTTGAGCATAGCAAACTAACGCATCGCGAGGTGAATGTCAACTCCACGACCGCGCCGTTTTTTCGCTTTCCCACGCTCAACCGGCAGAGCCCGCGACCCGGCCTTCCGGATTTCGCTTGATCCCGGAGTGTCCACGACGTTGGAATACCTCCTGTCTCCTATCGTCGCATTCGCACCTTCTCTTCAGACTTCCTCGGTTTCCATCCACGGAACGGCCGGCCCATTCGCACCGAATGGCCCCCCTCAAGCCTGCCCAGAGGTTCCCTGAACCATGATGTTCACTCGCCACAGCTTCCTGACTTCCACGCTCCTTATGGCTGCCGCCTGGCCTGCCGCCGCCGCCGATCTGCCGCCGGAGCTCAAAAAGTCGCTCACCTTCGCCGCGACTTTCGATACCGGCTTCGATGCCGACCACGCCCGCGGCGACGCCCGCCTGTATTCTTCCAAAACCCTCGACCGCAAAGTCGTCGACGAACGCCTGACGGCTCCAGGCGTCGCGCTGGTCAATGATCCACGAAGAGAGGGGAAAACGCTCGACTTCGCCGCGCCGAACAAAACGGCCCTGTTTTTCAAGGCTGCCGGCAATATGCCCTATCGCCCGGACGGCCCCTGGTCAGGCACCGTCTCCTATTTCCTCAAAGTCGATCCCGCGAATGACCTTCCGCCCGATTTCGTCGACCCGCTCCAGATCACGGACAAAGCCTGGAACGACGCCGCCTTCTGGAACGACTTCACCAAGGACGACCGCCCACGCAAGTTCCGGCTCGGCATCCTGCCCGACCTGAAGCACTGGAACCCCAAGGGAAACATCGACTTCGACAAGCTCCCCGACTCGGAAAAACCGGCCATCGTGGTGGTCGATCCGCCGTTTCGCGGCCAGTGGGTTCATGTGCTGTTCACGTTCGAGAACTTCAATAGCGGCAAATCCGATGCGACCTCCCGGCTTTACCTCGACGGCAAACTCGCCGGCGAAGTGAAGGGCCGGAATCAGAAGTACACGTGGGACCCCTCGAAGGCCGTCATTTTCGTCGGCATCAACTATGGCGGTTCGTTCGACGACCTGATGATTTTCGACCGTGCGGTGTCGGCCGATGAGGTCAGGGAACTGGCCAGACACGGCTCCGCGAATTGAGCCCGGTGGTTCGGTGAAGAGACTTGAGCGGTGCGTCGGATTTTCCGATGCACCGAATGTCACGCGTGAGCACATCCGAGGCGGTGCCCCGAGGCCTCAGGGGTTTGGGGAGGCCATGACAAGTTTCGTCTCGTCAAACCGTGTCGCCTTTGCTAACTTAGGGCTTTCTCGAATGGGCCAGGCGGCTCGTTCGACCGACACTGACGCGACACGGCACGAATCAAGATCATGAAAACGGACGAAATCCGCGAAGCCTATCTCTCGTTCTTCGAATCCAGGGGCTGTGTCCGCAAGCCCAGCGACGTGCTGGTGCCGAATGACCCGACGGTGCTCTTCACGCCCGCCGGGATGAACCAGTTCAAGCGGGAGTTCATGGGCCTGGGCGATCCCAGCTTCAAAAAAGCCACGACGTGCCAGATGTGTATCCGCACGGGCGACATCGATAATGTCGGCCGCACGCCCCGGCACATGACGTTCTTCGAAATGCTGGGCAACTTTTCGTTCGGCGATTACTTCAAGCGTGAAGCCATCCACTGGGCCTGGGAGCTGCTGACCAAAGAGCTGAAGGTCGAGGCGAAGCGTCTGACCGTCACCGTCTATCAGGACGACGACGAAGCATTCGACATCTGGAACAAGGAAATCGGCCTGGCCCCGGACCGGATCACGCGGATGGGCGAAGACGACAACTTCTGGCCCGCCAGCGCGCCCAGCCAGGGGCCCAACGGCGTCTGCGGGCCCTGTTCCGAGATTTTCTACCAGGGCGACGGTCTGGAACCCGTCGAGATCTGGAACCTCGTCTTCACCCAGTTCAACCGCGTCGGCTTTCAGGAACTCGAACCGCTGCCGGCCAAGAACATCGACACCGGCATGGGCCTGGAACGCATGGCCGCCGCCATGCAGGGCGTGCGTTCGAACTTCGAGATCGACATCTTCAAGCCTCTTGTGGCGGCCGCTTCGGAAGCCGTCGGCGTGAAATACGTGGCCGACACGGACGACGGCGTGCGCATCCGCCGCATGGCCGACCATGCCCGGGCGCTGACTTTCACGATCCACGAAAATGTCCGCCCCGGGCCTGAGAAGCAGGGTTATGTCGTGCGGCGTCTGCTGCGCCGGGCCGTGCTCGACGGCTACCGCATGGGCCGGCGCGAGCCGTTCCTGTATCAGATTCCGCCCGTGGTGGCCGAAGTCATGAAGGCCGCTTATCCGGACGTGGCCGAGAGCGTCGTGCGCGTTCAGAACCTCATCAAGCTCGAAGAAGAGCAATTCCTGCGCAATCTCGAAAATGGCCTGAAGGTGCTTTCGGACACGTTCCGCAAAACCACGGCCGGCGGCAACGAGCTTGTGTCAGGTGACGACGCCTTCGAGCTGCACGCCACCTACGGCATTCCGGTCGAGGTGACACAATCGCTGGCCTCCGAACAAAACCTCGGTGTCGACATGGCGGGCTTCGAAAAGGCCCGGGCGGCCCACTCGGCCGTTTCGCGCGGCACCACGGAAGCCGCGGCCGTGTTCACGCTCGGGCCGGTCGACGAAATCAAAAAATCGCTCGGCGGCAATGCGACCGAATTCCTGGCCTATCAGGGCATTTCGTCCGATTCGCAGGTCGTCGGATTGATCGCGGGCGACAGCGTGCTGGAAAAAGCCCATGCGGATCAGGCTTACAAGAAGCTGATCGTCATTCTTGACCGTTCGCCGTTTTACGCCGAAAGCGGTGGCCAGGTGGGCGACATCGGCAAGATCACGGGCCCCGGCTTCGTGATGCAGGTGGACGACACGCAGAAAGAGGCGGACCTCATCCTGCACATCGGCCGGCTACTGGAAGGCGAAATCCGCACCGGCCAGAAAGTCCAGGCACAGGTGGACGCTGACCGCCGCCAGGCGATCCGCCGCGCCCACTCGGCCACGCACGTGTTGCACCATGCCCTGCACACGCACTTGGGCCGGCATGCCCAGCAGGCCGGTTCGAAGGTGGAGCCCGACCGTCTGCGCTTCGACTTTTCGAACCCTGAAGCCGTCGGCCGTGAACGGCTGAAGCAGATCGAACGGACCGTGAACGAACGGATTCTGAAGGCTGAGCCGATCAAGTGGTCCGTCATGCCGATCGCCGACGCCCGGGCCAGGGGCGCGATGGCCCTGTTCGGCGAAAAGTATCCCGAAAACGTCCGGGTCGTCGAGATGGGCGAATTTTCCAGGGAGCTGTGCGGCGGCACGCACCTGGACAACGTCGGCGAGATCGGCCTGGTGCGGATCGTGGCCGAAGAATCGGTTTCGGCCGGCACGCGGCGGATTTCGGCCGTGACGGGCCTGGCCGCGCTGGACATCGTTTCGCACGAGGCCGAAACGCTGGCCGATACGACAGCGCTTCTGAAAGTGTCCCCGGCGCAGCTCGTCAGCCGGATCGGAACGCTCATGGACGAAATCAAGACTCTCAAAAAGCAGGCTCAGACCCGCAAGGCCGAAGGCGGCGGCAAGGTTCCGCCCGACAAGCTGCTGGCCGACGCGCCGTCCGTCGGCACGGCGAAAGTCGTCGTGGCCGAGCTCCCGGGCATGTCGACGGACGACCTGAAGCAGCTCATCGACGTGCTCCGCCGCAAGGCCGACGGAGCCAACCTTGCGGCGCTGCTCATTTCGAAGCTGGAGGACGGCAAAGTCTCGATCGTGGCAGGGCTTACGCCTGACCTGGTCGCGAAGAAGGCCTCAGCCGGCAACTGGGTGAAGGATGTCGCTCCGGTGGTCGAAGGCGGCGGCGGCGGCAAACCCGACATGGCCACGGCCGGCGGCAAGAACCCCGAGAAGATCGCTGAAGCCCTCCAGAAGGCCCGGGAAACGGCCGCCAGAATGCTCGGCTGATTTGTCGCATCTGGTTCTGACCGAGAGACTTCGACGATCGAACCACGAGTCGTGAGCGAGTCTCCCGCCGGTCGCCGGTCGCTTGACAAAATCCGGCCCGGTGGCCTATTTTGTGTGCTTCGGACGACGCGAAGCAGCGTCGATTCCAACTGTTCGGCAAGGGATTCCAGCATTCGGTTCGCCCCCTGGCTTGGGCTGAGTGAGCGAATCCCGATCCTCTGACGATCGACGGACCTGAATGACCGTTCGCACCCGATTCGCACCCAGTCCGACCGGATATCTCCACATCGGCGGCGTTCGCACGGCCCTGTTCAACTGGCTGATGGCGCGCCGGCACGGTGGCCAGTTCATTCTGCGCATCGACGACACCGACCAGCAGCGTCACGTCGAAGAAGCCGTGGCCAAGATCCTCGAAGGCTTCCGCTGGATGCACATGGACTGGGACGAAGGCCCGGAGATCGGCGGCCCGTGCGGCCCCTATTTCCAGAGCCAGCGCGGGCACCTTTATAAGGAAGCCGCAGAGAAACTGCTGGCCTCAGGCCATGCCTATCGCGATTTCAGTACCGAAGAGCAGCGTTCGGCCGACAAGGCCGCCGCCGAAGCCGCGAAGGTCGCTTACCGGTTCCGCCGGTTCCCGCTCGACGAAGCCACCGAAGCGAAATATCTCGAAGAGGGCCGGTCATTCGCCCTGCGGTTCCAGGTTCCCCTGGGCCAGACGATCGTGGTCGACGACCTGATCAAGGGCCGGGTCGAAGCGAAGACCGAGGACATCGGCGATTTCGTGATCGTGCGCCCGGACGGCAGCCCGCTCTATAACTTCGCCAGCGTGGTGGACGACGCCCAGATGGGCATCACCCACGTCGTGAGAGCCGAAGAGCACCTGACGAACACCTATTCGCAGGCCCTCGTCTTCCAGGCGCTCGGATATCCGATGCCCGAATTCGCGCACGTGCCTTACGTCGCCGCTCCGGGGTCGAAAAAGAAGCTGTCGAAGCGTGACGGGGCCGTCGGGCTCGACGAGTACATGCGTCAGGGATACATGCCCGAAGCCATGATGAACTATCTGGCCAGGCTGGGGTGGAGTCTCGACGCCGAAACGGAATTCTTCACGCCGCAACAGTTGAAAGAGAATTTCTCGCTCGAACGGGTGACCAGCTCGCCCGCCAGCCACGACCCTGACAAGCTCTTCTGGCTTCAGGGCGAATGGATGAAGACCCTTTCGGACGACGTCAAGGCTGCGGCCTGCCTGCCGTTCCTGCACGAAGCCGGGCTCGTTCCGTCCGAACCGGGCGACGATGTCAAGGCTCTGACGAAGAAAGTCGTCGCTGCCCTGGGCGACCGGCTCAAGATCTATTCCGATATCGTCAAACTCGGCAAATTCTTCTTTCAGGACAACGTCGAATACGACCCCGACGCGTTCAAGAAGCGGCTCGCGAAGCCCGACGTTCCTCGCATTCTGACGGAGCTCACCGAAATCTTCGAAAAACTCGAGCCCTTCGACACGCCGACGCTCGACAAGGCCGTGCATGACTACGTCGCCGCCAGCGGCCTTGGTATGGGCCTGGTCGTCAACGCCCTGCGCGTGGCCGTGACGGGTCAGGGCATCGGCCCTGGCGTGTACGAAGCGATCGAAATCGTCGGCCGCGAGAAGACGCTCCAGCGCATGGCCATGGTCCAGGCGATGCTGATCCGCGGCTGACCGAACGTCCCGTCCATTGACCGATTCCGAATCTTCACGAGAACCCGTTCCATGCGCATCTTCGTCACCGGTTCGATCGCCTTCGACTACATCATGGTGTTTCCCGGCCGGTTCCGGGACCACATCCTGCCCGAGAAGATGCACATCCTGAGCGTTTCGTTTCTCGTCGATTCGCTGCGCCGCATGCGTGGAGGCACCGCGCCGAACATTGCCTATAACCTGGCCCTGCAAGGGCTCAAGCCCGTCGTGGTGGGCACCGTAGGCGAGGACTTCGCCGAATATCGCGCCTGGCTCGAAAGCCGCGGCGTCGACACATCCGGCATCAAGGAAATCCCCAACCTGTTCACGGCCTCCTGTTTCATCAATACCGACCTGCAGGACAACCAGATCACGGCCTTCTATCCCGGCGCGATGTCCCACGCCTCGACGCTCCTGCTCAAAAACCACCACGCGACGAAGGACGATCTCGTCATCGTCGCGCCCAACGACCCGCAGGCCATGGCGAAACACGTGGACGAATGCGTGGAACTGGGCATTCCCTACCTGTACGACCCCTCGATGCAGGCCCCACGGATGACGGCCGACGAGCTGAACGCCGGCTTCCGTGGCGCGAAGATGCTCACCGGCAACGACTACGAATTCGGCATGATGGCCGAGAAGCTCGGCATCACCGAAGACGCCCTGCGCCGCCGGGTGCCGATCACGGTCATGACCCGCGGCGAAGCCGGGGCCCTGATCACGGTCGAAGGCACCGAATACGAAATTCCGCCGGCCAAGCCGAAGGAAGTCAAGGACCCGACCGGAGCCGGCGACGCCTTCCGTGCCGGCCTCGTCGCCGGATATTCGCTCGGCCTGCCGTGGGAAGTCACTGGCCGGATCGCGGCGCTCACGGCCGTCTACGCCATCGAACACGCGGGCACGCAAGAACACTCGTATACCTCAGACGAGTTCAAGGCCCGTTATCGCGAGAACTTCGGCGACAGTCCGGAACTCGCGAAGCTCAAGGGCTGAGGCCCCTCCGTCTCGTCACCGACAGGCCGGGACTTTCGACTCGATCGAACGGCCAGAAGTCCCGGCCACCCCACCGTCCCGCTGCCCGCCACGGATGATGAATCAAGACTATGTCGATGACCTGGTCCGCACTTTCGTCGCGCTGACGGTGCCGGAGAGCCTCGTCGTGGCCGTGAGGCGAATTCAGGGGCGGGCCCGGATCGAATTGCCTCGAGGGCTGCGCTGGACACGCCCCGAACAGGCGCACATGACGCTCGCTTTTCTGGGCGACGTGCCGGCGGAACGACTGGGCGATCTGGCGGCGATCGTGAGAGATGTCGCCAGCGGTTTCGCGCCGTTCGAAGTGCAGGTCAGTTCGATCGGCGGCTTTCCGCGTGCCCAGCGCCCGCGCGTGATCTGGGCCGGTGTCGCCGGGGAACCGGTGCCGATTTTTTCCGAATTGCACGAGCGTCTCTGGGAACGAATTGCACCGATCAAGCCCCGGACGAAGCCGGAAGACCGGCCTTTTCACCCGCATATCACGCTGGCACGGGTACCCGGCCCACAGCCGCCGAAGCTCGCCGGCTGGATGGAAAAGCATGCCGACTGGGATTTCGGGCCCTGGCCCGTGTCCGAAGTGGCCCTGATCCGGTCCGTGCTCACTCCGAGCGGCCCGAATTACGAAACGATCGCCGTGGCGCGGCTCGGCCAGACCAGTGCGAAAGCCTCTGCCACCTGAGCCTCGATTCGCGGGCTTAAGTCATTCGCATCGCATCGTTGCCGGACGGGTGGACCGGTATTCCGAACATTTTACCTTCGTATCGGAAATCTGATATGATTGCCTTATTCGCGAAACTCGCCGTCGGTTCCCCACCGGATTGATTCGATGCTATCCGAAATTCAGAAACGCCACGTGCCGGATCGGTCTCGCATGCTCGCATGCCTTTGGGTTCTTGCGATCTCGTCAACCTCTTCGGCCCGAGCGGGCGAAACGGTCGATTTCTCACGCGACGTGCGCCCGATCCTGGCCCGGCACTGCTTCAAGTGCCACGGCCCTGACGACGCCAAGCGTGCCGCCGGCCTGAGGCTGGACGTGCGAGGAGCCGCCCTGGCCGAGACGAAGGCCGGCAACCGGGCGATCGTCCCCGGCAAGCTCGAAGAGAGCGAGGCGATCGCACGGATTCGGTCCGATGATGTTGAAGAGGTCATGCCGCCCCCGTCGACCAAGGACCCGCTGACGCCAGCCCAGATCGACATCCTGGCCAGATGGGTGGAGCAGGGAGCCGACTATAAGCCCCACTGGTCGTTCGCGCCGGTTTCGGTAACGGCAGAGCCGCCAGCCGCCGCATCGGCCGAGTGGAACCGCAACCCGATCGACCGGTTCGTTCTGGCCGAATTGAACCGGCTTGGCCTGGAACCTCGCCCCCGGGCCGAAAAGGCGGAATTGATCCGCCGCGTCTCGCTGGCCTTGACCGGCCTGCCGCCGACGCCTGAGGAATCGGCTCGATTCATCGCCGACTCACGCCCCGACGCCTACGAGAGACTCGTCGACCGGCTCCTCGCATCGCCCCGATACGGCGAACGCTGGGCCCGCAAATGGCTGGACCTGGCGAGATACGCCGACACCAACGGCTACGAAAAGGACCGGTACCGGTCCGTCTGGCCCTGGCGCGACTGGGTCATTCAGGCCATCAACGCCGACATGCCTTTTGACCAGTTCACGATCCGCCAGATCGCGGGCGACATGCTGCCCGGCGCGACACGCGAGGACATCGTGGCCACCGGCTTTCATCGCAATACGATGCTGAACGAGGAAGGGGGGATCGACCCGCTCGAATTCCGGTTCTATGCGATGGTCGACCGCGTGAACACCACGGGCAATGTCTGGCTGGGGATGTCCGTCGGCTGCGCCCAGTGCCATACGCACAAGTACGACCCCATCGCGCAGACCGAATACTATCGCCTGATGGCGTCGATGAACAACACGGAAGAGCCGCCCCAGTATGATCTTGCCGACGAATCGACGAAGCTTCGGCAAGCGGCGCTCGCTCGCGAGATCGCGGCCATGGTCGATGGATTGCCCGGCAAATTCCCGCCCGAGCCGGCGACCGGCCCGGACGATCGCCGCACCGAAGCCGACCGCCGCCAGGCCTCGCTCGAAAAGGCCTACACGGCCTGGGCCGCGAAATCGGCCGGGAAGGCCGTCGAATGGCACATGATCGTGCCGAAGGCGATGAAGGCCAATCTGGCACGGCTGACGCAACGTCCGGATGGATCGATCTTTGCCGAAGGCGACGCCACCAAGCACGACGAATACGAATTGACTCTTACCGGACTGCCTGCGGGCACGCGGGCGATTCGCCTGGAAGTCTTGCCCGACCCGGCATTGCCCGCCGGCGGCCCCGGGCGTACCGATTACGAAGGGCCGCTGGGTGACTTTTTCCTCAGCGAGTTGAAGGCTGAGGCGCTGACGACCGAATCGCCGGCCCCGCTGCGATTCGCTTCGGCAAGCGAAAGCTTCGGCAAGCTCGGCATCGGCGGCGGCGAAGCGGGCGCGGCTCAGGCGTTCGACGGCAACATGCAGACGGGCTGGTCCACCAACGGCCGCCAGGGGCATGAGGAACAGGCCGTGTTCGTGTTCGACGCCCCGCTGGACAAACCGGCCGACGTCAAACTGACGATGATCTTCGAACGCCACTATTCGGCCCCCCTCGGCCGGTTCCGCCTGTGGGCGTCGACGGCCCCCGAGCCTTCCGCCAAGCCCTGGCCCACGCCGATCGAGACACTTCTGCGCACCGAGCCCGGCAAACGCTCGCCGGCCGATATCGAAAATCTCAAACGCTGGTGGCTGCGCAATGAAGCGCCGGAACTGGCCGAAGCCCGCAAGGCGATCGACTCGGCTGAAAAAAACCGCCCGGCCGTGAACTCGGCTCTGGTCATGAAAGAACGGCCGGCGGGCTTCGCTCGACCGACCTTTCTGCACAAGAGGGGCGAATGGCTGCAACCGGCGGCCGAAGTCACTCCCGGAGCGCCGGCTTTTCTGGTCACGCCCGGCAATGCCGCCCCGACGAATCGCCTGGAACTGGCCCGCTGGCTGGTCTCGCCGGAACATCCGCTGACGTCGCGCGTCACCGTTAACCGCCACTGGGCAGCCCTGTTCGGGCGCGGGATCGTCCGCACGCAGGAAGATTTCGGCTATCAGGGCGAATTGCCGAGCCATCCCGCCCTGCTGGACTGGCTGGCCCGCACGTTCGTGACCGACGACGCCTGGTCGCTCAAGCGGCTGCACCGGCGGATCGTCACGAGCGAAACCTGGAAGCAATCGAGCGTCGTCACGCCGCAGGCGCTGGATAAAGACCCGGACAATCGATTTTTCAGCCGCGGCCCGAGGTTCCGGCTCGACGGCGAATCGATTCGCGACTCCGCCCTGACCGTGGCCGGGCTGTTGTCGCCCAAGATCGGCGGGCCGAGCGTCTTCCCGCCTCAACCGGCCAGCGTCACGACCGAAGGCTCCTACGGCAAGCTCGACTGGAAGACATCCACCGGCGAAGACCGTTACCGGCGCAGTCTTTACACTTTCGCCAAGCGTACGGCGCCGTTCGCCATGCTGAACACGTTCGATGCCCCGAGCGGCGAGGCCTGCGTGGTTCGCCGCGACGTTTCGAATTCGGCCCTTCAGTCGCTCACGCTCATGAACGACCCGGTCTTCCTCGAAGCCGCTCAGGCCATCGGCCGCCAGTTCGCGGCAGACTCCCGGCCCGACACGGCCAGGATCGTGGATCTCAATCAGCGGCTCTTCCAGCGTGCGCCCGAAACTTCGCTTGCGGAACAGCTTCGGCAGTTTCTCGAAGCCCAGCGAAAGCACTATCGCACCCGGCCCGACGCGGCCAAAGCGCTGACCGGCGACCAGCCTGCCGCCGGCGATCCGTCAGAAGCCGCGGCCTGGACGGTCCTCGTCCGGGCTCTTCTCAATACCGACGAATTCGTCGTGCCACGTTGATGTCGCTTTCGGACCGATCTGAACACACCTGAAAGCCTGTGCCGAACATGAATCCTGAACTCGCAGCACCGCAACTTGAACGCACCCGCCGCCACTTCTTCGCCGATTGCGGCGTCGGCCTTGGGAAAATGGCACTGGCGGGGCTGCTGGCCGATGGTGCCTCACGCCAGCCCCTTCGAGCGGCGGCCCCCGGTGCGGCCGGATTCGACCCGTTCGCCATTCGCCCGCCCCATTTCGCGGGCAAAGCGAAGGCGGTGATTCACCTGTTCATGGCCGGCGCGCCCAGTCATCTCGATCTTTTCGACTACAAACCGGCCCTGGTCAAGCACGACGGCAAACCGATCCCGCCGGAAGTCATCGGCGGCCAGCGATATGCCTTCATCCGCAGCGATGCCGCCGCCATGGCGCCCCGCTTCGAATTCGACAAATTCGGCCAGTCAGGCCTGCAGATCGCCAAAATTCTGCCTCATCTCGGCCGCGTGGCCGACGACATCTGCCTGATCCGGTCCGTGAAAACCGACCAGTTCAATCACGCCCCGGCCCAGATCTTCTTCAACACCGGGTTCTCCCAGCCCGGGCGGCCGAGCATGGGTTCCTGGGTGGTGTACGGCCTGGGCAGCGAGTCGAAGGATTTGCCGGCTTTCGTCGTGATGAGCACTGGTGCCGGCATCAGCGGCGGTTCGGCCAACTGGTCCTCGGGCTTCCTGCCCACCGTCTACACGGGCACACGGCTGCGTAACAGCGGCGACCCGATACTGAACGTCAGCAATCCCGCGGGCGTCGACAGCGAAGTGCAGTCGGCGACGGTCGACCTGATCGCCCGCATGAATCGTCAATCACTGGAAACGATCGGCGATCCGGAGATCCGCACGCGGATCGCCAGCTACGAAATGGCCTTCCGGCTGCAAACCTCGGCTCCGGAGCTGATGAACCTGCACAGCGAATCGGCCGAGACACTTTCTCTGTACGGAGCCGATCCGGACAAGCCATCGTTCGCCCGGGCCTGCCTGCTGGCCCGCCGCATGGTCGAGCGCGGCGTCCGGTTCATCAATATCTATCACGAAGGCTGGGACGCCCATTCCGACGTCCTCGGCAACCACACCAACAACGCCAAAGCGACGGACCAGGCTGCGGCGGCTCTCGTGATCGATCTGAAGCGCCGCGGCCTGCTCGACGAGACGCTCGTGGTCTGGGGTGGCGAGTTCGGCCGCACGCCGATGGTCGAAACCAACCCCGCCCTGGGTCGTGCCCTGGGCCGCGACCACCACCCGCAGGCCTTTTCGATGTGGATGGCCGGCGGCGGCATCAAGCCAGGCATTTCCTACGGTCAGACCGACGAACTCGGGTTCAACATCGTCGAGAATCCCGTGCACGTGCACGACGTTCAGGCGACGATCCTGCACACGCTGGGCATGGACCACGAACGGCTGACGTACACCTTCCAGGGCCGCCCGTTCCGCTTGACGGACATCCACGGCCACGTGGTGAAGGGCATTCTCGCCTGAGGTCCGTCCGCCGGGCACAGGTTCGAGCGTGTGCCGCTCGGCTTCGTTCCCTTCACGACCCGAAGCGATGCATCCGCACAGCACGATCCAAGGAAATTCGATTTTTAGGACATTTACTCGTTTTCGGGTTCTCGATTCGCCGGTTCGTTTCGTAATTTCCACTTGAACGGACAAGCCGACGGGAATGGATCGGCTCCCCGGAACGCGTCAGTGCTTTCGTCATTCTCACGTCGATGCCGAAGCCGGGCGAAATTCCCGTGCGATTCGATTTGCCTGAATGTCTCACTTATCTTCGTGATGCGTTCTTCGAACGAATCGACCTGGTGATGCCCTGCCGCACGATGCCCTGATTTCGACCACGCAACGGAGGTCTCCCCCCATCATGCCACGCTCTGCCGCGGCGAAAGCCAAAATGATCGCGTCTCCCGCTGTGCAAGCCGGTTCCGATCACGCCCAGTGGATCGACAAGCGCGCCTCGGAAAAAGCTACGAAGGCCGCGCACGCACGCCATGCCAGCGGCCGACGACGCCACATTGACCCGACCACGTGCGAGCGTGATTATTCACAGGACGAAATCGAGTTCATGAACGCCATGTCGCTTTACAAAAAGAGCAGCGGCCGCGCCTTCCCGACCTGGAGCGAGGTACTGGAAGTGCTGCGTTCCCTGGGATACGAAAAGCAGGCCATTCTGAAGAGCTTCGAAGACGATCAGGACGACTCTTCGAGCGTGTAACGGATATGACGCCGCCAGGCGTCCGTCGACACGGGGAAGTCTTGCCGGAAGTGGACGCCGCGAGACTCCGTGCGGGTCAGTGCGGCGTCGATCATCACCCGTGCCAGCGTGAGCATATTCTGCAGCACCCAGCCATCCGGGTCGACGAACACCTGGCCGAGGGCGTAACGGCTCCAGAAGTCGACCTGCTCGGCGGCTTCTTCCAGCTTCTCCGATTCTCGTGTCAGCCCGACCGATCGCACCATCAGGGCCTTCAGCGCGTGCTTCACGTCCGCGATATCCAACCGCAATCCCGGTGGAGTCGGCGGGGCACCGCACCGCACCGGGGGCACGGTCAGGGGTTCGTCAGGCTTGCTGTGCAGCATCGCCACGATATCGTCAGCCGCGCGGGCACCGAAGACGAGCCCTTCGAGCAAGCTGTTCGAAGCGAGCCGGTTGGCCCCATGCAGGCCGCTGGAAGTCACTTCGCCGGCAGCCCAGAGCCCTTCGACGGAGCTTCGGCCGTGCGGGTCGACTTCGATTCCGCCCATGTAATAGTGGGCTCCGGGCCGAACCGGGATCATGTCGCGTGTGATGTCCAGGTCAAAGCCGGCACAGAGCTTGTCGATGCTCGGGAACCGCTTGCGGATGAGCACGGGGTCCAGATGCGAGAGATCCAGATAGACGCACGGATGCTGCGTCGCGGCCATGCGGTCCCAGATGGCGCGTGAAACGTCGTCCCGCGGCGCCAGTTCGGCCAGCGGGTGTGCTTCAGGCATGAACCGGATGCCGTCGCGGTCCCGCAGATATGCCCCTTCGCCCCGGATCGCTTCGGTGATCAGGTGGCGGCTCGAACCGGCGATGTACAAGACCGTCGGGTGAAACTGCATGAATTCCAGGTCGCGCAGGTTCGCCCCGGCGCGGAAAGCCAGCGAATGACCATCGCCCGTGGCGATCGAAGGATTGGTCGATTCCCGATACAACTGGCCCGCACCGCCCGTGGCCAGCACCACGGCCCTGGCCCAGACGATCGACATGCCCCGCTTGCGGTCCCAGACCAGGGCCCCCCGGCAGCGGCCTTCGTAAGTGATCAGGTCGACCGTAAAGCTGTTCTGCCAGATGCGCAGATTTTCCTGCCGCGTGGCCCGGTCCACGATCGCCCGCATCACTTCACGACCCGTGGCATCGCCCAGCGCATGCACGATCCGGGCATGCGAATGGCCGCCCTCACGACCCAGGGCCACTTCGCCATTCTCCAGATCGAACTTCGTGCCCCATTTCATCAGTTCGATGATCCGCTGCGGGGCCTCTTCCACCACGCCACGGACGACGTCCAGATGACACAAACCCTTACCGGCCATAAGCGTATCGGCAATGTGGTCGGTAAAGGCGTCCTCAGGGTCAAGCACGCCGGCGATCCCGCCCTGGGCGTAAGTCGAATTGCTCTCGCCGACTTCTTCTTTCGTAAGAACAAGCACGCGAAAGGCTTCAGGAATGCCCATGGCGACCCGGAAACCGGCCAGGCCGCCGCCGATCACCAGGACGTCCGTAAAGTGATTCGGCAGATCACGCGGATCGAAACCTGCCAGGTAACGGCGAGGATGTGCCGGGGCGATCTTTTTGAGCGGCTCGAGCAGGGCCTTTTCGGCTTCCGTGAACACTTCGGTCGTCATCAGCGATTCGTCCCCGATCCAGTCCCCGTGCTGCCGCCCGACGTCGCCGGCGTGCCCGAATTCGCTGGCGCACCGCCACTGGCCGGAGTTCGCGAGAGAGCCCTCTGGTAAGCCTCGACCCTGGCCCTCAAGGCCGCTGGCACGCGAGACCGCGCACCTTCGAGATTGCCCCTCATTTCGTCGTCCTTGACCATGCCCGAGCCGCGGCCTGACCGGCTGAGCACTTTGCCGTCCGGGGTTTCGCCCGGCAGCGTCACGCGCCGTTCGCGATCCTCGCCACCCGGCCCCGTCACGATCTCACCCGACTCCTGCGGCTGGCGTGCTCGCCGGTCTTCGGTCGGAGCCTCATACTTTCGCACGAACTGATCGATCTCTTCGCGCGAAAGCCCCGTGGCCTGTTCGATGTCTTTCGTGATCTCATTTTTCTCGACCATCTGCTTCAGACGGTTCAAGAGCCGCTGATCCGCCTTCTGCTGCGGCGAAAGGTCTTCTCGAGTCTGATTTTCCGGCTCGACGGAGCGAGGCGAAGGCTGAGAGCTGTCCGGCTTTTCACCTGGCCCTTCCGTGCCTTCCCTCATGCCGCCATTCTTCGGGGCACCGTCGGGCAGACCGCCCGGCTTGCCCTTCTCTTCGCCTTCGTCTTTAGACTTCGACTGCTCGCCCTCTTTCGATTCGCCCTTACCCTTAGGGTCGCCACCCTCACCGGGCTGGCCACCCTGCTTGCCCTCTTCGCCCTTCTGCTTTGCGGCTTCCTTACCAGCTTCGGACTTCTCCTTACCTGACTCTTTGCCAGCTTCACCCTTTTCCTTGCCTGACTCTTTGCCAGCTTCACCCTTTTCCTGACCGCCGGATTTGGATTGCTCGCCTTTCTCCTGACCTGCTTCACCCTTTTCCTGGCCGCCGGATTTGGACTGCTCACCTTTTTCCTGACCGCCAGACTTCGATTGCTCGCCTTTTTCCTGACCAGCTTCACCCTTTTCCTGGCCGCCGGATTTGGACTGCTCACCTTTTTCCTGACCGC
>CAZSQA010000010.1:0-145863 GCA_964608915.1 uncultured Isosphaeraceae bacterium | reverse complement strand
TCACCCTTTTCCTGGCCGCCGGATTTGGACTGCTCACCTTTTTCCTGACCGCCAGTCTTCGATTGCTCGCCTTTTTCCTGACCAGCTTCGCCCTTTTCCTGACCGCCTGACTTCGATTGCTCGCCTTTCTCCTGGCCGCCAGACTTCGATTGCTCGCCTTTTTCCTGACCAGCTTCGCCCTTTTCCTGACCGCCGGTCTTGGATTGCTCACCCTTTTCCTGGCCGCCGGACTTCGATTGCTCGCCTTTCTCCAGACCAGCTTCACCCTTCTCCTGACCGCCGGACTTCGATTGCTCGCCTTTCTCCTGACCAGCTTCACCCTTTTCCTGACCGCCAGATTTCGAGCGTTCGCCCTTTTCCTCGCCGGTTTCCTTACCGGCTTCGCCTTTCTCCTGATCGCCGGATTTCGACGGCTCGCCCTTTCGCTGATCGTCTGACTTCGCCTGTTCGCCGGCCGGATTCTCTTCGCCCTGACCCGGCTGGCCATCTTGCGGTTTGGGCTGATTGTCCATACCCAGGGCTTTCCGCAAGCGATCGAGCTTCTCCCGATCCTGTTGCGTCAGTTCGTCCAGCGATCGCTGACGGGCATTCTCGTTCGGTTCGCCCTTCTCGGGTTCGCCCTTCGGCAGGCCATTGGGCTCACCCTTTTCGCCAGGCTCGCTTTTCTCATTCGCGCCGGGCTGTCCATCTTTCCGTTCGCCGGATTTGGATTTCTCAGCCGATTTTTCTTTTTCCTGACCAGATCGTTCGCCCTGCTGACCCTTCGACTGCTCGCCTGGCTCAGGCCGGTTCGATTTTTCCTGTTCGCCTTGAGGCCGTTCGCCCGATTTTTCGGTCGATCGTTCGGTCGCGTCCGGCTTCCGGCCAGGTTCCGCCTTGCCGGTTTCCTCACCGCCGGGCGGGCGTTCGCCGGTTGGACTCTTTCCCTGTTCCCGCTCGCCGTTACGCCCCTGCTGGCCCTTTTTTTCCTGCTCGCCGGAGCGTTCGGAATTTTGCGATTCCTGCTTCGAAGCGTCTTTCGGAGCGTTTTCGCCCCGCTCGGATTTCGTCTCCGGATTCTCACCACCCTGGCCCTGATTCCGCTCGCCCGACTTACCTTTCGGCTTCTGTGAATCCTTCGAATTCTCGCCACCCTGGCCACTCTGCCCCTTACCCTGATCGTTCTTGCCCGTGGCCGATCCGTCGCTCGGAGACTGCTGACCCTTGCCCTGGGGGCCGCCTGATTTCGCGTTGTCGCCCGGCGCGGCCGATTCGGATTCGTTCCCCTGGCCAGACTTGCCCTGGCCCTGCTTGCCCTGATCGTTCTTCTTCTGCTCGTCGCCCGACCGTCGCTGATCCTTCGACTGGTTTTCACCCTGGTTTTCCTGCCCCTTCTGGCCTTCGCCGGTCTGCGAATTCTGCCCCTGCTGGCCAGGCTGATCTTCCGGCTGAGGTTCCTGCTGGCCGAGTTCTTCCTTGGCCTGGGCCATTTCGTTCCGGGCAAGCTGATCCCGCTCCGGCTCGGTCACCGGCGGCTGGATCACGATCTCCTGCTTCGCCGTTTCGAAACGGTTGGTCTGGAGTTCGCAGTTGTCCTTCAGCGTCAGCCAGTACTGAATCCGGTCACCGTCACGCAGGCTCAGTGGCTTGAGATCCAGGGCGATCGTCGTCTGGATCTGCTTGAGAGCCTCTTTCGACTTCGGATCGACCAGCTCTACGGCCTGCTGAAGGATCTCACCGCCCTTGTAAACATGGAGCTGGGCGGAAGTGATGCCGAAATCGTCCGTCGCTTCGATCACCAGCGGCACCCGTGCATTCGCCGGCCGCTGCGTGGGCGTTTCGGGCCGGATGAACCGGGCCGTCGGCGGAACGTCCTTCACCACGCGAATGTCATAAAGCACCGGCTCCGGGTTCGTCTGCCCGTCGACGGTGTTGAAACGCACCGAGTATTGACCGTTCGCCTCGACGACGAACGTGCCCTTCAGCTTGCGAGGCTCGCCCGGAAGGGGCGCCAGAGCCACCGGCGGCCGCGGGCCGAAATCGAGCAGACCCGACCGCGCCGGCTGATTGGTCATGGCCGTCACCGTCACACGTGTGCCCTGCAGGGCTTCCACGTTGCCGTCGGTCACGCCTTCACGCCGCGGGGCCTTGGCATAGGCGGGGAAGTCGTAGTCCAGCGTGACGCTCTCCACCAACGCCACCGGCATGGCTTTCATTTCATACGTGCGCGTGCGGCCGTCGCCGCCGGCCATGTAATAAAGCATCTCGCCCGGGGCTTTTTCGACCGTCACCGTCCAGGGGTCCGCGAACGAACGACCTTTGGCCATCGGCGTCTCCGCGAAGCTCTTGCCGCCGTCGCGACTGGTGAAGAGCGTCACCGTGTCGGGTTGGGCGCCCAGCGTTTCCACGCTGAAATTCACGGGCAGACCGGTGACGACCTTGGGGGCGTCGGGGTCTTCGCCGGGGCTGACGTTGGCGAATCGCGTATTCGTCGGCCGGGCGACATCGGCCAGAAACGCCCGCCGGGCCGAGTCCCAGATATTCTTCGGCGTGATCCACGAATACAGACACAGGCCCACGACGATCGCCGCCAGTGCGTAACTGAGCTGCGTCACCGGTGAGGGATCGACGACGTCGTCCACGTTCACGGACGTCAGGTCGTTCACGGCCCGGGCTTCGATCGATTTCAGCACCGAGGGCGGAATCTTGTCGGCATCTTCCCGCAGCCGCAGATAATTGATCAAGCTGTTCTTGAAGTGCGGGTCGACCGATTCGATCGACTTGGCGGCGTAAAGGTCGTTCACCCGCATGAACATCGGCCGCACGATCCGCAGGCCGGCATAAATCGCCCCGGCCACCAGACCGCCATAAAGCACACTGCGGCGAGCGACCAGGGGCAGTTCGACGGTGTGATCCAGCACGATCTCCAGAAAAAGTACAGCCAGCCCGACCGTCACCAGCCAGAGCGTGGCCCGGAACATGTCGTTGTTTTTGATCCGGGCACAGGCCCGGGCGACCTGGTCTTCGACGAATTCGGCATATTCGAGCATCCGCCCGCGTGCCGCCGATTGCGTATCGTCATGCGTCGCCATGGCTGTCGTTCCCCGGAATTGCCCGAAACCGTGCATACCTTCCCAGCGTTCTCCGATCCCCCATTATATGTCGGCTTCCGGTCGTTGGGCAAACGACCACGCCCCGGTTCGATTTTCCGACACCCGGCGAATTCCGTGCGGAAGTTCGCGATCATACCTGCCCCGTATGCCTGGCAGGCTTCGAATCCGTGCCCATTTTTTTCCAAGACGGCAAGAGCGGTTTGATTTCGACGGTGCGAAATCCTGTTCCTCAAAGTGTTCTGGTTCACTCCAGGGCGAAAATGGGGTCAGGCACTCGCCTTCGCTGCGCTATGGCGTGAGCCAGACCCCATTTTCTCAAGGTTTTGCGATGTGCCGACGTGCGTGGATAAGACTTTCATGGCAAAGTGAAACCGGGTTGCCCAGGGTTCGGCCAGCCTTGATCTTTGAGTACGATCCCGCCAGTCAAGCACACACTCGGCATGACGGAAACTTCGAGCGATCCTTGAGGCAATCTTTCAGCCGACCACCTCGAGTTCGTCGGCTTCCGCTTCGCCTTCGACGACTCTCATGCGTCGCATTCGTTCGTCGAATTCCATCAGGTTCAGCAACCGTTTGCCGACGGCCGGATACGTAAAATAGTTCTTCAACAGCCAGCCGGAGATTCCCGAATAGAGATAGTCGGATTCTTCGACCAGATACTCTTCGTCCAGCCGCGACTCCAGCTCATGGCCGACCGCCAGGCGGCGGATCAAGCGCTTCGACTTCTGAAGATCGCCGGACACGTAATGGCCGAGATTGTCACACGTCATCTCACGTGCGGCCTTATACGACGGTGACCTGTAGATTTCGAAATGCCCGCGCTTGCTGAAATCGAGCAGATGATGCCCGATCTCGTGCCCGATGATGAATCGCAGCTCGCTCGGGCTATCAAGAATTCCCTCGAGCGTTTCGGAAAGCAGCACGACGACGCGCCGCTTCGCGAACGACATCGCGAACGCGTTCAACTGCGAGTCGTTCAGCACGATCACCCGCGGCTCTTCCTCCACGCCCAGGTAATCGCACACGTCGCGCAGGGCGTGCGTCACCTCGGGAAACTGCTTCTCCGAAACCGCCGTGCCCAGAGCCTGAATCCGCCTGACGTTGAACTCCGCGAACATCACGCGGAACACCCAGATGATTCCGTAAAGGATCAGAATCGACCCCAGCGTGGCGAACACGAGAAAGCCGAGCCAGAGCCACACGAGAAGATTGACGACGAATATGCCCGGCCGCTTGCGCTTTTCTTCCGTGGAAGTGCAAAACCGCACGACATCGCTCGTCGTCATCGAACTCGCTCCGCTGGAAATCGGCCATTTTGGGGAAGTGTTTACCGCTGATCGAATCGGCGAATCATCGACGATCTTGCTGGCCGAATACGGCGATTCGAAAGCGCTCGCACGCCAATCCGAGCAGGCACAAGTTGCGAATTCGATCAGACTCGAACCAGTGAGTCAAGTGGCCGG
Organism: uncultured Isosphaeraceae bacterium; assembly: GCA_964608915.1. Classification (GTDB taxonomy): domain Bacteria; phylum Planctomycetota; class Planctomycetia; order Isosphaerales; family Isosphaeraceae; genus QWQI01. Next base: position 141,308 of record CAZSQA010000010.1, on the reverse strand, counting down.
TTCTTGAGAATCGGTTTCGATCGAATCAAGGTACCGAGAGGGTGCAAATCGGAAGCCCGGACCGAATCGGCCCGGGCTTCGTGAAATCAGACATGATGCGGCATCGGCTATTCTGCTTCACTTGCCGGGATCGGTGGAAGGTTCGGCAGCTTTCTCGACCGGCTTGCCAGGCTCGTATAGTTTGACGCCCTGTTTTCGCAGCCTTTCGGAGATGTTATCCTGAACATCGAGAGGATGCTCTCCCCGAATGATGCCCATCATATGCAGGATATCGGCCGAACGTTGCATCAATTCGGATTCTTCCAGGACGAGTGCTTTGAGCCGGCCCCTTTCGTTGGCGAGTGCGGCGATCTCCTTTTCGACCTGAGCTTTTTCGCTGACTTGCATTTCCGTTTCGAAAACGGCTTCTTCGATCGCCGCGTTCGCGGCCGCGAGAGCCTTGCGGACATCGGCTGATTCTTCCCACTGATGCTTCGCCAGTTCGAGCCGGGATTCGGCCAGTTTACGCTCGGAAGTCGACAGCTCGTTCGAAGGAATCTGCCCAGCCTCGAACTTCTTCTTCATCAGCGTGTAGGCCGATTCGTCGATTTCCACCAGTTTCTTCAGGGCCTGGGCCACTGGATCGTTCGGCATTTCCTGCAATGCCCGCGCCAGTTCCTTCTCGATCCGGACGAGCTTCGCCTGCAACACCATCTGCTTCGACTCGTTGCGGGAAATCGTACGATACGCCGCGGCTCTCTCCGTTTTCAGTTCGGAGATCCGTACCGAAAGTTCCTCGCACCTGTCGACTCCCGCCTTTTCGCCTGTGCCATTCGCGCCGGCTAGCCCGATGGCATGGCGAACCTCTTTGAGCTTCGTCTGAAGATCCTCGTGCAATTTACGATAATACGCGAGCTCGCCCTTTCGCTCCTGCGTCAGCTCAGGCTTTTTCGACTCCAGTTGCCCATACGTCTGCATCGCCGTCGACAGGCAACCGATCGTGGCCATCACCGCCAGTTTCGCCATCTTCATCGTTCCGCTCCTGTTCGAATTCCTTCAATTGGTTTTCGTTTCCGGCCCCGTGCCGAATTCGATCCGGGCCGTCTCCGCCGCGATCGTGCCTGGATAGTTTTTCAACACGAAGTCCAGGTCCCGTCGCCAGTCCGATTCGGGGCTCCCGCCGGTCTTTCTCAACCGGGCAAGCTTCAAGAGATTCCCAGCGATCGATTCATGCATCATCTCAAGTTCGAAATTCATCGCCGGGTTCGAAACCGTGGCCAATTCAAAATCGGGTTTCGAAGTGACCTTCGCCGGTTCGTCCGGTGGCTTCGAACCTGTTTCATCATTCGACACGATCGGTACTGGTCGACCGATACCGCTGGAATCATCTCGATCCCGCATGGCTCGAAATACGACCGTCGTCACGATCGCGATGATCCCGAAAGATGCCACGATGATCGAACGGGTGCGCGATCGCCGCCGCAGATGCAACCGGCGAATCGAATCGGCAGCGATCGTATTTCGGGGGCCCTCATCGGCCAGAAGGCCCGCATCGATCTTCGCCAGCGTTTCCGCCAGTTTGTCTTCGTTCATGACCGGCCTCCCGGGGCATCGTCGTCCCGCAGCGATTCCGCCAGTTTCTGCCGGGCACGCGTCAGCCGCACGTCGACGACCGACCGTTTGAGCCCAAGCGCCTGAGCGGCTTCATCGATGGAAAGCCCTTCCAGATAATGCAGCACGACGACCTCCCGCAATTTCGAAGGCAATGCCGCGACCGCGGCCTCGAGACGCCGATTCTCGTCGTCATCGACCGGCATCGGGTCCCGAACGATTTCGAATCCGCTCGCCACGATCCGCAACCGGCCGATGAGTTTGTCCCGCAAATACTCTTTGCGCAGCTTGCGCCGGCATTCGCGAATGGTGATCGTGAGCAGCCATGTGCTCAGGGCACTTTCGCCACGAAAGCGGCCGTGCCCGCGCCACAAGGCCAGAAAGACTTCCTGAACGACGTCGTCCACATCCGCCCGCCAGGCCAGCAGCCGCCGGGCCTGCCGCCGCACGACCGGCTCATGCCGGGCGACCAGATGGTCGAACGCCCCGGCATCGCCAGCGGCCAGACGTGTCAGCAGTTGTCCGTCCGTCACGTCTTCGGCCAAGGTTCATCCCTCGTCGTTACGTCTTGTTTGTGTCGCGACGGGCCGATATCTTTCGAAAGAAGCGAAAAAAGTTGCGGCGGTTCAGGAATTCGCCTGACCGCCGCCTGCAAAACTCAACGTGAACCAGAATTGCGAACATGACTTACGTCACTTGCGCACCTGGCCGATCAGCCGGACGACGGCCGAGATGATGTCCTCTTCGACCGACTCCGACCACGGGCTCGGCAGGCCATAGTAGATCATCGAGGTCGCCCCCTCGTAACCGCCTTCCTTCAGCACCCGCAGGCTGGGGATATAGGCCATGACGTCGTTGGCATAGGCCGTCACCCAGGTTCGGCCCGAGCCGTTCGAACGCTTCAGACGCAGCGAATAATCGGCGACCACTTCACCGCCCAGGAAGATCCAGTCGATGTCCTTGCCCAGGCTCCAGACCTGAACCGGGTAGGGATAAGTGGGCGTGAGATTGCCGTCCTCGCCCCGTTTGGGGAACAGGGGCGAATCTTTGTCATACCCGCCCAGCCGTGCCAGCAGCATTTTCGCACGGCCAGCAATGTATTTGTTGGCGTCTTTCGTTTCGGCTTCGAGTTCAGCCTTGTTCGGCACTTTGGCGTGCTTCAGCGGGATTTCCTCGAAGGCGTGGGCCAGGCGGTCGCCTTCCAGCGGGGCCAGGCCGTGGTCGACCACCACGCTCGTCGCATGGGCCAGACGGCTGCCGTATTGTTCGGCCAGCTCGACGGATCGGCGGGGCAGGGGGTTGGCGTCGGCCCCGCAACCGGCCGCGAACAGGGCCACGGCGTCGGGATACTGTTTCTCCAGGGCGATCTGGGCGTAACCGGCGTAATCGCCCGAGTATTTGTCGTAGTCGAGCGTGGTGCAGTGGCAGGCATATTGTGTGACGATGGCGAAGACCTTGCCCGATTCGTCCTTCGCCACGAGCACCGGCACGTCATGATCGACCGGGCCCTTCAGCGCCAGGTTCTTTCTCAACTCGACCACCTTGTCGGCCGGATTTTCGCGCCGGTTCACGGCGAAGCTCGTGCGGCCGATGCCGGTGTGCAGCGTGGCGGGCTTCAGTTCAGCGACGGCTTTCGCGGCCAGCGTACCCAGTTCGTGCGTGAGCATGGCCGTGTAAGACAGGGTCTTCGCTATTTCGGTTTCGCTGAGATCGTACATCGTCAGCAGGTTCTGGCCGACCACGGGCCCGCAGTGCGTGTGCGAGCAGGCGAAGGCGATGCCCGAGCGGGGGATGCCCGTTTTCTTCGTGATCGCTTCGGCCGCGGGCACTTCGACATCACGCGCGATGCCGACGACGTCGATCGTCACCAGCACCGACTTGTTGCCTGCGGCGTCTTCAAGCGCAACCGCCTTGGCCCACAACGGATGCGCCGCCCCGGTGGCCGGCCCGGTGCGGGCTGCGTAGCCCGACATCCAGCCCGGATTTTTCGGCGTGATATCGAGCTTCGCCACACCCACTTTCCAGCCAGCGGCAAAAGTCGACTGACCACCGATCGCAAGGAAGAAAACGGAGACGATCGAAACGATGCGAAACATGGGATGGGCTACCTCCAGATGGAACGCCAGGGAGGCGCTCGGGGAGATGGGTTCAGGCAAGGTCGGACTTCGGATCAATGTAACCGGCCCGATGGCCGGGATCAAATCCCGCTGGCCAGGCTCGTGAACACGGCTGCGATCAGGCCCACGAACGCGATGGCGATGAAGCCGACGATCAGCCCCAGAACGATCGTGATGATCGGCTGAAGCAGCGTCGAAAGGCTCTTGATCATTACCGTGGCCTGTTCTTCGAAATCGTCGGCCATGCGGGCGAGAGATCGCGGCAGGTTGCCCGTCGTCTCGCCCGTTTCGATCAGCCCTACCACTTCGAACGGAAACCGGCCCGACTTCGTGAAAACCGGCCCGATTTCGTCGCCGTCGCGGGTCGCGACCGCGGCTTCTTCCAGTGCACGTTCGAACGGTTTCAGCCGCACCACGCCAGCCGTCAGGCTGAGCGCGTCGGGCGTCGCCACGCCGGCCTCCAGCAGTGCGCCCAGCATCCGGGCCATGCGCGAAAGGTCGATATTCTTCTGGATTTTGCCGAACACGGGCACGTACCAGTAGATTTCGTCCAGAATCGCCCGCCCGGGTTCGGTTTTGTAAGCCGCCCAGATGCCGATGACGGTGCCGATCAGCAGAAAGACGGGCATCAGCGGCCCCAGGGCCATCATCAGCGAATTGAACCGGAACAGCAATTTCGTGGGCAGCCACAAGTCGCCCCGCTTCGATTCAGGGATCATGTCGGACAGGATGCCATTGAACAGCGGCCCGACGAACACGGCGATCACCAGCAGGCAGATCGTGGCCATCGAAAGCACGATGATCGGATAAATCGCGGCCGATGCGACATTTCGCACGGTCCGCGCCCGGAATTCGGCCACCTGGGCCAGTTCGCTGAGGATCTCGGGCACGGCGCCACGCGCTTCGGCGGCGCGAATCATGTTCACGGCCAGGCGGTCGAATGCCTGAGGCTCGCGTTCGAAGGCTTCCGCCAGCGTCCGGCCCGACTTTACGGCGTCGGTCATGCGGGCGATCACGGGCCCCAGAGCACGCCCTGAGAAGTGCTTCTGTAGCCCGCGCAGCGACTGCCCGACATCCATGCCGGCCGTAAGGTATTGGCCGAACTGGCGATAGAACAGGGCAAGCTGCTTGGTGCCGACCTTGCCGAACAGGACACGTTCCAGCAGAGAAGGGCCGCCGCCGGCGGAGAATTTGTCGTCCTCGTCGAGATCGTCGCGGTTTTTCCGCGACTTCACCGGCTCGAAGTTCGGCCCTGTGTCTTCGTCCGCGACAGCCCGACGCTTCGGCTTCGATGTGCCTGAGCCCGCTTCGGCCGGCCGGAAGGTCGATCGCCCGGCTCGCGGCGGCTCGTCACGCTCGATCGGGGCCCGGGGCGGCAGCTTTTCGCTGGCGCCTCCGGTACGGCCCGGGGCAGGCCTGAACGTCGATCCCGAACCGGATTTCGAACCGCCCGGGGCAGGCTGATCCAGTTCGTAGGGGGCCAGATCTTCGTCGTCGGCGTGGCTCATGAGACCTCTGAAAAGACCGGGGCCAGATGGAAAGGATCGATGTGAACGGATATCGGATCTGCATCGCGTTCATCGATTATTTCCCGAACCGGCCATCGTGAGCAAGCCGCCGACGCCCGGGAACCGAACGGGATGTTCGTGCGTCAGAAGGTGCATGCGTCATCGATCGTTCGATCGACGGTCGTTTTCCCCATTGAGGATTTACGTCATGAATGCGTCAGAACCGACAGCCGGAGTCTGCGCGAAATCTCCGCTTGCAGCGAAGTCGTCGATTCCTGAATACCTTTTCGCCTTGGCCTGCATCGTGTCCGTTTTGCCGTTCACGGGCTGCGGCCGAATGGAAAACACCGCGGGCTACCTGGCTCCGGCTTCCGCCGCGAAAGATGGCCAATATCTAGAGCGAAGCGCCCTCCAGGCGACTCCGGCTCAGGCGCCCTTCGAAGGCCGGCCGGCATCCGGCGGCATGATGGGCGGCATGGCCGCGGCTGACCGTGCCGGTTCCGGCGGGCCGAACATGGCCGAAAACATGCTGCAGGAGATCCCCGGCGGGGCCGTCGCCAAATCAGCCAGGGCCGATCGCAAGATCATCTACACGGCGACGGTGGACCTCGTCACCGACGACCTTAACGCATTCGAGCCGAAGCTCCTGGCCATGATTCAGGAAGCCAGCGGCTTCGTCGCCGAAACGAACCAGACCGGCACCGCCGGCGGCCAGCGGTCGGCCACGTGGAAAGTCCGTGTGCCGGTCGATAATTACGACGGATTCCTCCAGAAAACCCGCACCCTTGGCGAGGTGCGCAGCGTGCACGTGAACAGCCAGGACGTGACCGAGGAATTCGTTGACGTCACAGCGCGTGTCAACGCCAAAAAGGTGCAGGAACAGCGGCTGATCGACCTGATCAAGAACGCGACCGGCAATCTTGAGGAAGTCCTCAAGGTCGAAGGCGAACTGGCCAGGGTCCGGTCCGAAATCGAACGCATGGAAGGCCGCCTGCGATTCCTCAAGGACCAGAGCGACCTGACGACCGTCACGGTGACCGTCAGCGAAATCAAGGACTACGTGCCCCCCGAAGCCCCCACGTTCGGCACGAAGATCACACGCACTTTCCGCGAATCGACCGACCGGCTCCAAATGGACCTCGGCGATTTCGTCCTCGGTCTCGTCGCCTGGGCTCCGTTCCTGCCGTTCTATGTGGCCGGTTGGGGCCTGTTTCTCTGGCTTCTGTGGCGTGTCTGGCGTAAAATCCGGCCCGTGGTCGCGGCCGAATTCCATCGCACCATTCGGCCCAACCCGACCGGCAGCGTGCCCGCGCGGGACGACAGCAAGCCTGAGCCCAACTGAGATCCGCCATGTCGCAGCAGCACGTCGAAGCAGGAACGGAGATCGCCCCCGGTGAAGACCAGGAATCCGGGGGCCTGTTTTTCCGGATCTTCGCCAGCATGGCCGCCGGCGTTCTGCTTGGAATTTTTCTGGGCTCGCGTGTTTCGGTTCTGGGTATTCCAACCACGACACTTCTGACGATCTGCCAGACCGCTTCGAAGCTTGTTCTTCAGCTCCTGGCCGCGCTCGCGACACCGCTGATTCTCTTGGCCGTGAGCCACGTGCTGATGACGTCCGACATCAAGGGCCGACAGGCGGGCCGGCTCGTCTGGCTGCTGCTTTCGAACACGGTCGTGGCCATTCTGATCGGCCTGGCCGTGATGAACGTATTCCGCCCCGGCTCCTATTCGAAACTGCCTGAGCCCTCAGGCGCACAGGCCGCCGAGCTGGCCAAGGTCAGCGTGACCGAGCAACTGCTCAACAACGTGCCCAAGAGCCTGCTCGGCCCGCTGGGCGATTCGAACAACGTGCTGGGCACGATCGTCATCGCCGTCGCTTTCGGCATCGCCATGCGCGAGCACCGGGCCAAGCTCGAAACGCTCGTCGAAGCCTCGCTGCAGGTCATCCTCAAAGTCATCGGCTGGGTCATTCAGCTCGTGCCGCTGGCCGTGTTCCTCACGATCACACACGTCGTCGGCGTCGAGGGTTTCGAACCGTTCGTCGCCCTCGGCGGGTTCACCGTCACGGTTCTGGCCGGGCTTGCCCTGCAGGTGATCTATTACATGACCCGCATTCGCATCAATAGCTGGGCGCGGCCAGCGGCCGTAATCCACGCCATGCGCGATGCCCTGGTGATGGCATTTTCCACCGGCAGTTCGACGGTCACCATGCCCGTGACGTTTCGGTGCCTGCGCGAAAAAGTCGGCCTGCGCGAACGTTCGGCCAGCATGGGGGCCCTTGTCGGCGCCAATTTCAATAACGACGGCACCGCGCTTTACGAAGCCACGGCGGCCCTGTTCATCAGCCAGATGCTGGGGCGTGAACTGGATATCTGGCAGCAGCTTGTGGTGGTGATCACTTCCGTCGTCGCCAGCGTCGGCGCGGCTGGCATTCCCCGAGCCGGTCTGGTCACGATGACACTCGTCTTCCGGGCCGTGAATTTGCCGCCCGAGTACATCACGATCCTGTTCGCCGTGGACTGGTTCCTCGACCGCTGCCGCACGATGGTCAACGTGCTTGGCGACGTGACGGTCAGTTGCATTCTGGACGGCAAGACGCCTGAAGCGAAGGAAATCGAAGCCGCCGAAATCGCGGAAACGCGAGAAGGCGGCGCGATCGCGTGAGATTCTCAGCGATTTGCAATAGCTGACGGCCCGTGTGCACCGCCGAATCGATCACATCATCCGGATTCGCCTGCAACCGATCCGGAACGAGCAGGAAGCGTCAGCGACGGAACTTGCATTTCGAATCCGTCGTTCGATACAGCCCCTATCATCGATTCCTGAATTCTTCGATATTCCATTTTCGAAGTTTCGGACTCGTTCCGAACCGTCGAATATCGTGATTCGAAATCTTCAATTCGAGAGATTTGCGGCAGGGTCATTCAAGTGCGGATCGTCCGCATCCGACCGCGTTTCCGAAATTCCCGGTCTAATGCACCTTAACGCCCCAAGCGACGCCAGCATCCCAACCGCCAGCCAGCCTGTCGCCGTAAACAGGCCGTCCCGTACGCCCGCGGCGATCAGAAGTTGCACAGCCGCGATCGTCACGATCATCCACCGCTGGTGATAGACCTTCGGCCACATCTGCCGCAGGTCCTGCAGCAGGTGATAACTGGCGAACACTCCCGGCGCAGCCACCCAGGTGCCCACCAGAAGGCCGCAGAACAAAAGCGGCCAGCGGCCCAGAGCGGCGACGAGATCGAACATCGAAGCCGCATTGACCGTTTCCGAGCCGATCGAGATCGCCACCACGCCGATCGTGCCCACGAAAGGCACCGCGAAGCCAAGCCCCAGAACGGTGCCGAAAATGCCGTCTTTGCGGCTCTTTAGCCCCAGGCCCCATTCGCACGCATAAAGCCCGCAGACGGCCGAGAAGCCGAAAGTCGCCCGAAACGCATTCCGGAAGGCGTAACTGGCATCGAGCGCGGAAGGATCGAGCACCAGTGTGCGCGGATCTTCCGTACCCAGCAGCAGATACGCCAGCACCACCGCCAGAACGCCGACGATCAGCACGATGACGTTGTCGACCAGGGCCGCCATGATCCGCACCATGCCGTAACCGATCGGGATGATCCAGAGCGCCCACAACGATGTCGTGAAATAGCGGACATATTCCGGCACCGGCGTTTTCAGAACACCGAAGCCCTGAAGCGTGCGGAAGTACCACTCGGCGGCCAGCTCGATCGAAACCGTCAGAACGAGCAGTGAAGCCAAACCGTGCGTCGCCAGAACGGCGGCCGGCCCGATCTTCGGCCCGAGCGTTTCAGCCAGGATGTGCCGAACCGGGCGATTCCGCCGGCGGACGAGCGACATGGCCAAAAGCACCAGCGGCAGCACGGCCCAGGCACCGGCCCAGACTCCTGCCAGCACGATGGGCAGTTCGCCATAGGGCAGCGAGCCCTGGGCCGGCAGGTCGAGCCACGGCAGCCAGAGCGCGGCGGCGATCAGGCCGGGCGTCAGCCCCGTGCGCCAGTCGCGGATGGCGTCTGGCTCAGGGAGTTGGTCCCAGAATCGCCGCCATTCGGGCGTCGTCTCCTGAACCGGATCCGGAACGTCCGGGACCGATCCTGACACGACCTCATTTCGCGTGATTTCCGTTTCGGGGTCATTCATGGCGTTCAGGCATCAGAGGATCGAAACGAACGGGGGCGAAGAGACCGGCCCTTCGCCCCCGATAGATTCATGACATCATGCGTTACCGATGCTTTCAGGATCAAGCCCGGTCCGCATGCACCTTTCAGGCTTCGAAGCTTTCCGAAGGCATTCCCGGCAGGTCGGGGAACTCGTCGCCCGCCACGTTCTTCGCCTTGTAGCCGCCCTTGGCCTTGTAATACAGGTTCAGGATCAAGTAGCAGAAGAACATCGTCAGCGGCACGAAGGCCGTGAGCTGAAGGGCCTGGCGGCCGCCGAACAGGCCGGCGTCCTTCACCAGCGGCGCGTCTTCGCCGGCGGTTTTCTCAGCCTGATCCCACCACTGCACCAGCTTTTCCTGGGTGGCCAGCGTGTCGGCCTTCACGGAAGCACCAGCTTCCTTCATCACGCCCAGGTCGCGCCGGGCGTCTTTTCCGCCGTTTTCCATGACGCCGATCTTCTGGCCGTCCAGGCCGACGACGGGCTCGAATGAGAGGAACTTGTTGGGGCCAGCGGCCATGTAACGCTCATACACCGCCGGCGACTTGTCTCGCAGGTGCTCCGAGGCGTTCTTGTCCTGAAAGAAGCCAATGCCAGGGCCGCCCAGCAGGCCCGCCGACAGCATGCCCACGCCGCCGGCCGCGCCGATGGTGATGGCACCGCCCTTGGGGAACTGCTCCGAGACCACAGCCAGCATCGTCGGCCAGAGGAACGTCTTTCCGATACCGTAGATCGAGGCTGCCACGACGCACATGGTGATACCGTCGGCCCGTGAAAGGAGCGTCAATCCGGCTGCCCCGAACACGGCCGAAACCATCAGCAGCCCGAGGGGCGAAGTCTTCTCGACGATCGGCCCGGCGAAGAATCGCAGGATGAACATCAGGGCCGAGGTGTAGACGAACAGGAGCAGGCCGTTCTGCTTGCTGTCCATAATGGTGCCGGTGATCTTGCCGATCCAGCTGTCCGTGCCAAGTTCCACATAGCCCACCATCGCATGCACAAGCAGGAGGAAGGCCAGAACCAGGTGACCGAATCGAAAGCCGGTCGCCACGGCGAAGACCGCCAGCAGTGCCGCCGCGATGCCGAAGGCCGGGAAGTGCGGAATGCCCAGGTCGTTCTGGAAGAACAGGCCCAGCAGGGCACAGATCACGAACGCACCGAGGATGCCCAGCTCACCCAGCATGTCCTTGTAGGAAATGCCCGAAGCGCTGGCTTCGGAGGCCGGAAATTTCTGCCCCAGCATCATCAGGCCGTAAAGCACGACCGGGACGAGGAACAGCGAGATCTGAATCTGCCACCCGATCGGCTTGGCGCCGTCCGGGTTCATGAAATAGCTGGCCAGCCCCCCCGCGATCAGGCCGCCTGGCCAGCCGGCGTGCAGGATGTTCAGATAGTGCGTCTTGTCCTTGGGGAACAGTGTCGCCACCAGCGGGTTGACGACCGCCTCCGCGATGCCGTTACCCACCGCGAACAGGAACATGCCCCAGAACAGGCACTGAAACGCAAGTGACTTGCCACCGGCAGCATAAGCCGCACCGGTGAGCAGCGTGAGCACGGCCGAGATCAGGTGCATCAGGAACGCCGAAGCCATCAGCTTGCCGAAGCCGACTTTATCCGCCAGGAGCGACGAGATCAGGATCACGATGCCGAAGCCCGTCAAGCCACCGCCGGTGATCCGCCCCAGATCGGTCTGGGTGAAGCCGTACTGCTCAGCCCATTGCCCCAGAATGCCCGCGCGGATCGAAAAGCCCACGCCGGCGGCGAGAATCGCCATGAAACCGGCCCATAGGAGCCGTTTCGCATTCGGTACGGTGACGTTGTCGGATGTTGCCGTCATGTTCGGTCGTTCCGGGTTTGTGTTCGAGGTGTGGAAGCTGGCCCGCTTAGCGTGAAACGGACTGGCGGCGACGTGCCGAAGCCGGCCGGTTACACGAGCTGCGCCAGGTTTGTGCACTGCGGGAGACGGAACCAGATTACGGACCAGGCCAGGGTGCGTCCAGTGATGGCCGCGGCCAGATCCGCCGGAGAGCGGGCGTCCGCCGTGCCAAGCGTTATAACCCACGCGGCCGGACGGAACAAGCCGCCAACGCGACTTTTCTAAGACCCGCGACACCTCGTGTGCCGTACAACCGCTCAGCGTTCCTCGCTTCCATTCCGCCGAACTTGCCGAATCACCCGATCGATGAAGGCATTGACTTGCTTCGATGCGAAAAACGTCCACGCATGCTGGCCGCCCGGCACGATCTCGTCCGCTCCCGATCGGCACGAAGGCAAATCGGAATCTGCGGATGCCTCCTGCCTCAGGCTACCATGCAGGTGTTCATCCCAGGTTTCGGCTCTCATGCCTGAACTTCGCTCGAACTGGCTCCGAGAGTCCTGTCGGGAAGGAAAACCAGAACCAACAATCCCAGGGGCCCGAGCCATCCGAGCAAGACACCGATGATGCGGCTGTAGCCCTTCGCGCCAGCCCAGACCGCCGTTCCGGTCAGGAAGATCACTCCAAAACCGATTAACAGTGTCCACCCAATCAGATCTTCCAGGCGGCTTCCTTTCGGCGGATTGACGAGATCGAACCCAAGACCTCCGACGATCAGCCAAATGAAGCTCATGAAGATGATGAGATAGGCCTTTTTGAGAGTCATGAAGCACCTGATCGAAATGAGGGGGGGGGAAGGTGTCAGCGCAAGTTTCGAATGCTTCACGCACGGCGATCATCAGGAGAAGTCGAATTCCCAGTCACGAAGGACCCGGTCCAAGTCGCCATTATGAAGACGAATACCAATCTGACCGGCGCCGGTCGACGACGCAATGAACTTGTGCCGGTTCGTTCCGGAACTGCGCCAAAACGATTTCGAGCCGCTCGCATCCGTCAGATCGTTGATCGATTTCGATTCCCGGTTTGACACGTGTCCGCCTCCAGAACGATTCGATCCCCCGCAAGCTCGCACGACGGCCGTCTCGAAGGCGGATGATCCCCGGCTCATAACGGCCCAATCCGACGAGTGCGGACCAGCGGATGATACGCCGTGTACCAGAATGGCGATTAAGGCGATATCAGGATCGATTTATGTTTTTTGTTGCGATCTTGGATCGTGCGCGATACATTCCTTCGGAAAACGTGCTGAAAGTCGGGAGAACGACGCATTCTTCCGACCGTCTTCCGACGGAAGATTCACTACCGGCACCTATTTAGCAAGGTATGGAGCATCTTCCCATGAGCCTCCGCATTACGCACGACGCCGTCGACCTGCTGGCCCTTTCCTCTTCGAATTATGTAGGAGAGGGCGAGGGAGTCTCGATCGAAGCTCGAACCGACGATTCGCTCGTTCGTCTCAGCCACAGCTTCGTCATCCGCAAGCGGCTGCCCGACGATATCGTCTATCGCTTCGAAGCCGTCGATATTCTCGTCGACCCTGAAACGCATGCCCTGCTGGATAACGCCACGCTGGAAGTCGAAGAGGGTGAGATCGTCTTCCTGAAGTACTGATCCAGTAGACGGAGCCGCTATTTCTCCGACTCGGCGTCAATGCTCGCCGTCTTCGATGTGTCCGAGTTGCCGAAGCCCGGCCTGGTTATCCCATTCCGCCCAGGCTTCGACGATCTTGCCGTTTTCGATCCGGTAGATCGCCAGATAGTCGATCGCCATGACCTTCCCCGTCGAGGGATACCGCCCCATCGGTGCCGTCTGCGTTCCCCGAAACGACAGCCGAACCGCCACGCGGTCGCCCTCGGCGAAAAGGTCCTCGATCGTCTCGAAAGCGTCCGGAAACGACTCGAACTCACTTCGAAAATAAGCCTTCAGGTCAGCCAGACTGCCGATGCCGGGACCGGCGTAGCTGTGCCGGAAGTAGTTCGGAGCGATGATCCCGTCGAGGGCTTCGAAATCGCGTGCGTTGAGCAAGTCCACGAATTTCCGTACGATCGCCTTGTTCGTTTCGGGATGTTCGGCCATGGCGTTTCGAAGTCCTGATCGCTCGAATTTGTCGCGACTGCCGGTCGTCGGCGTCGGTGGACTATTTGACCGGCATGGCTGTCGAAACGGAAGATCCCGATCCGAAAATCGTTTCGAAGGGAAGGCGGGTCATTCGACCCGGGTCCGCCGAGCTCCAGCTCGGGGATCGGTTCATCGACCCAAGCAACCCGACAGACAAAGAAAAACCCCCGAGCAGTTGCTCGGGGGGGCGCGGGGTCGATCGTCCGGCGATTTCGCACGGACGTTCGCTGTTCCGAAAGCCGTCAGGGCAGTCGAAGTGACTTCGCCACCAGGTTCAGCTGAATTTCGTTCGTGCCGGAATAGATCAGCGAGCCGATCGAATCCCGAAGGTCTTTTTCGACCAGGTTTTCGCACACGAAGCCCCGGGCGCCGAACACGCGGACGGCGTCCAGCGAGTTTTCCACGAAGCTTTCGCTGACGTGATACTTGGCGATCGCCGATTCGGTCGTCGCGTCCTTGCCCTGGGCCTTCAGCCAGCCGATTTTGTAGACCAATGGCCGGCAAGTCTCCAGCCGGATCTTCATGCGGGCGATCCGGTGCGAAACCGCCTGAAACTTGCTGATCTGCTGGCCGAACTGCTTGCGGCTGCGGGCATATTCGCAGCAGCGGTCAAGCTGCCGCCGCATCGTGCCCAGCGTGGCTGCCAGGATCGCGCCCCGCTCCCATTCCATGGAGCAATTGAAAACCTCGGCCCCGCGCCCTTCACGGCCGAGCAGGGCATCGGCACCGACACGGCAGTTTTCCAGCGCGATCTCGCCCATCGGCACCGTCTTCACACCCATCTTGGGGATGGTGCGGACGACACGCAGCCCAGGAGCGTCACGCGGGATGATGAACGCCGAAATGCCCAAAACGCCCTTGGTCGGGTCGGTCACGGCGTAGCAGACGTAAACGTCAGCCACAGGGCCGGCCGTGATCCACGTCTTTTCGCCATTGATCACCCAGCCGTCACCGTCGCGAACGGCAGGGGCCGTCATGCTGAAAATGTCGGAACCGGCACCCGGCTCGCTGGCCCCGTTGGCGCCGATGTAGGTGCCGTCGCAAAGGCCTGGCAGCCACTTTTTCTTCTGGGCTTCGGTGCCGTAAAGCAGGATCGGGATCGTATTCGTCCAGAGCGTGGCGTTCATGGCGAAGATCAAGCCGCTGTCCTGGCTGCCGTAGCCAAGGCCTTCCATCGTGGCGATCGTCTCCGGCAAGCCGAGCCCCTGACCGCCGTATTCTTTCGGAACCGGCAGGCCGGCCGCGCCGAAATTGGCCGCCCGGCGCCAGCCTTCGCGCCAGAACTCCGCCCGTGCGTCGCGTTCCAGAATGTCGTCGTTGAGATGCTCTCTGGCGAATGCCGCGGCCTTGTCCTGCCATTCCTGCTGCAAAGCGCTCAATGCGAAATCCATCGGAGTGTCGCCTCCCTGCCTCCCGTTCGACCCGAAACGCACGCGCGACCGGGCTTTCCGAGATCTTCCTCGTGCTGATTCGCGAATTATAGCCACACGGCGAATTCCGTAAATACGGATATTCATATCTATTTTCACGAGCCCGCCTGGACCGCTTCCAAAACATGACCTAAGTTTCTATGATATATTGGAGAAATCGCGGCAAGTGGATCGTGTTCTTTTCGTCCGTGTTGCGGACAATAACCGTTACGCCGCCGCCCTCAGGTACTCCCGTGAACGTCATGAACCCGGATCGATCGAAAATCCCGGCCGCTCTTGGCGAATTCGGAGAACAGCTCGCGATCTCCGAAATCCTGAATTCTCAGCAGATCGAAGAGCTGAACGAAAAGCTCGAATCGGGCCGCTGGCCGACCGGCGCCCGGGAACTGGCTTCCCGGTTGTTTTACGAGAAATGGCTGACCGAATTCCAGGCCCGCAAGCTGATCGCGAACCGGGCCTCCGAACTGATCGTCGGCCGATATCTCATCGTCGACCGCATCGGTGGCGGGGCCATGGGTGACGTGTTCAAGGCCGAACACCAGTACATGGGCCGCGTCGTCGCCCTGAAAATGATCAAGCAGGAAATGATGAGCGACAGGCTCATCAAACGCTTCCGGCGCGAGATGCGCCTGGCCGCTCGCATGAATCACCCGAATGTCGTGCGTGCCTACGATGCCGACCAGGTCGGTAATCTCTTCTATATCGCCATGGAATACGTCCCCGGCAAGAGCCTCGGCGAATTGCTCAAGGCCGGGCCTCTGCGCATGCAGGATGTCGTTCGGTACGGTGCCCAGGCCGCCCTCGGGCTCGACCACGCGCATCAGCAGGGCATTCTTCACCGGGACGTGAAACCGTCGAACATTCTTCTTTCTTCCGAAGACCGCAAGACCGTCAAGGTGCTGGACCTCGGCCTCGGGATGCTCATCGATCCCTCGTCCGGCGACCCGATGCTGACTCAGGCCGGCAACGTCGTCGGCACGTATGACTACATGTCGCCCGAACAGGTCAAGGGCCGCACGCTCGACGGTCGCAGCGACCTCTACAGCCTCGGCTGCACGATGTATCACCTCATGACCGGCTATCCGCCGTTCCGTCATGAAATCCCGATGAAACGCATGAGCATGCGGATCGACACCAGGCCGACGCCGATCAGCGAATATCTGCCGGACATGCCACGCCGGCTCATCGCCATCATGGACAAAATGCTCGCTGTCGATCCGGAAGATCGTTTCCAGTCGGGCCTGGAAGTCAACGACGCCCTGATGGGCCTTTTCAAAACGAAAGGCCGCATGCCGGGCGAAAGCACTTCGAGTCAGGACTATCCCAAACCCGCCCAGGAAGTTGCGCCCGAAGCGTCTGCCGAATCAGCCACGGATCCCGAACCGGCCCCCGAGGTCTCGAACCCTTCGAGCGCGATCGACAAGTCCACGTTCGGTTCGTTCGGCGATTCGTCTGGTTCGCGCGACACCGAAGCCCAATCCTGGCCTGCGCGCCACCCGCGGATCACGCTGGCCGCGGCAATTCTGGCCTGGGTCGGTTCCCTCGCCGCGGCCTATCTGCTGGGAGCGGCTCGCTGACGGACTCAGCATCGCCTGGCGAATCTTGCAGTGCGACGCCGTTTCAGGCGGGCGATGTACCTTTCAAGGGCAACGGGCGACGCCCTGAGCCCATGACGAGAACGACATCGCTCGTCAAAGCGGGCGGCACGGGTATCGATTCACCCAGCGACACGAAATGCGACGGCAAGAACCCGTCCGTATTCGCGCATATAACCAGCTTGATGACCGGGTCGCTCGAAGGTCCGATGAGGATCACTCGGCCAGATCTTCGGGTTCCTCTTCCTCGTCGGCCACCGGCGTGAGCGTTTCGGTCTGCCTGCGTGACAGGATCGCCTCACGAAGTTCCTTGAACAGTTCCGGATTCGAATCGAGGAAATCCTTCACGTTCTCGCGGCCCTGGCCCAGCCGCAGGTCGCCGTAATTGAACCAGGAGCCCGACTTGTCGATGAGTTTCTCGACCAGCGCAAGGTCGAGCAAGTCACCGGAACGAGAGATCCCCTTGTCGTACATGATGTCGAACTCGCACACCCGGAACGGCGGTGCCACCTTGTTCTTCACCACTTTCACCTTCACCCGCGAGCCGATGATGTTCTCGCCTTCCTTCACCGGCCCGATCCGGCGGACGTCGATCCGGCAGCTCGAGTAGAACTTCAGGGCGCGGCCGCCGGGCGTCGTTTCAGGACTGCCGAACATCACGCCGATCTTCTCGCGAACCTGGTTGATGAACACCAGCACGCACTTCGACCGCGATACGCCCCCGGTCAGCTTCCGCAAAGCCTGGCTCATCAGGCGGGCCTGAACGCCGACGAACGTGTCGCCGATCTCGCCGTCGATCTCGGCCTTCGGCACCAGCGCCGCGACCGAGTCGATCACGATGATGTCCACGGCGTTCGAAAGCACCAGCATTTCGGCGATCTGCAGGGCCTCTTCCGCACTCGAAGGCTGGCTCACCAGAAGACTTTCGATATCCACACCCAGCTTGCGGCACCACGAAGGATCCAGCGCGTGCTCGGCATCGATGAAAGCCGCCACGCCGCCAGCTTTCTGAGCTTCCGCGACGGCGTGCAGCGCGATCGTCGTCTTGCCGCTCGATTCCGGCCCGAACAGTTCCACGATCCGGCCACGTGGCAAACCCTTGCCGCCCAAAGCCAGATCCAGCGACAGCGACCCCGAGGAGATCCCCTCGATTTCCGTCACTCCCGATTCGCCGAGCTTCATGATCGAACCGGCGCCGAACGTTTTTTCGATCTGGCTCAGCGCATTGGAAAGTGCCCGCTGCTCAGCCGTCTGTGCCGGGGTGGTACGCGATTCCGAACCTGACGCGCTTTTTCGTGCCATCCCTGCCGCCTCCCTCAACGTCGCCCTAAACCCCGCTCGCTCCGGCGACGACTACCGCCGGAAATTCTTCCGAGACAGGCTTTTCCCAGACCGATCGACGAATCGTAACGGAACCGGCGATGATGAACAAGGGGTCACTCATGCCGGCCGCGGAAATTTTCTCGATACCACGCCGCAACCGCCCGCGGGCGATTTTTCCACGTCAAGAAGCCGACCCGGCACCGACGTGTCGCGCGCGGCAATCGCCGGTCGCGACGAAATCCACGATTTCCTGCGTCAGCTTGCCAGCAGCATCCATCCTGGGCACCTTGTGCTGACCGCCCAGCTTGCCCTTCGATCGCATCCACTCGCGGAAAGTCCCGGGCTTCGCTTCGATCAGCTCGGGGGCCGGAATCCCGACGCCTTCCGCCCTGTGGGCCTGATAATCGGCGTTGCGGGCTGAGAGTTCGGCATCCAGAGCGTCGCGAAACGCTTTCAGATCCGCCGGCGGCGTCGCGAATTCCACGATGTACCGGTGATAACCGAGCGCCCCTTCGAACACCGTGCCGACGTGCCATTCGGCAACCGTCGCGTTCTGTGCCGCGGCGACCGAGGCCAGGGCGTTTTCGATCTCTTCGCTGATGAGGTGCTCGCCGAACGCCGAAAGCGTGTATTTCGTCCGCCCCGTAAAGGTGATGAGCGGCGGATTGACCGACTCGAACCGCACTGTGTCGCCGATCAGGTGAGCCCAAATGCCCGCGCATGTCGAAACGACGATCGCGTAATTGATGCCCGGGCGCACCGTGCCCAGCCAGTGACGCGTCGGCCGGGCGGAACCGAGTTCGTCGACCGGCACGAATTCGTAGAAAATGCCATGGTCGAAGAGAAGCCGAAGATGAGGCGTGGCATAATCTTCGATCGCGATGAACCCCTCCGAACACGGGTAGGTTTCCTGCAGACGGATGCGCGAACCCTCGCCCAGAATGGCTTCGAAGCGCGAGCGATAAGGCTCGAACTTCACGCCGCCATGGACGACCATTTCGAGCGTCGGCCAGACTTCGCTCAACGACGATTTGCCCGTGTACTCGAAAATCCGTTCGAACAGGATCAGGAGCCAGCTCGGCACGCCGCTGATCAGCGTGATCGGCTCACGAACGGACCGCTCCGCGAAAGCCGCCAGCTTCTTTTCCCAATCCGTTTCCAGTGCCAGCTCCAGCGGCGGAAACGTATACGGCCGAAGGGCATCCGTCACTTCCAGGGCCGCGATGCCGGAAAGATCCCCCTGGCGGACGCCCGGGGCAATCTCTTCAAGGGCCGTCGACCCGCCCAGGAAAAAGAATTTGCCATGGAACAGCTTCGAATCGCGCCGGGCGGCCATGTGCTGCGCCACCATCGTGCGCGAGGCCACGAGATTCGACCAGACCATATGTCGCGTGACGGGAATATATTTCGTCGCGCCCTGCGTCGTACCGCTGGTGAGTGCATAAAACGGCACCACGCCAGGCCAGCTCAGATTTTCCGCCCGAGGCAGGGCCTTTTTGAGGTATTCGTCGAAGAACTGCTCATAGGTGCGCACCGGCACCGCCGACTGAAAGTCTTCGACCTTGCGGATCGAACGGAACTGGTGGTCCTGCCCGAATCGGGTGTCGGCCGCTTTTTTGACCAGCCACCGCATCGTTCGCCGCTGCGTGTCGACGACGTCCGCCCAGGCCAGCGAATGCATTCGCTGGCGGCTCCAGAGTGCGAACGATCGGTTCACGAGCGCGCGGGTCGACGACGCACCCGAAACGGTCTGCAACAGGCTCATAAGGTGCGATTCTCGTGCGGTGGGCGGCAGGCCAGCTAAGGCGTCAGGCGCTTACGCTCGCCTTGGGTCCGCTGCAGTGATAGGCCCCGGCCGGCGGCAGGTTTCTCGGCTCGAAGCGGAACCGTACGTTGTCGAAGTATTTCTTGTAGAGACGCAGGTAGACCCAGGGCATCTCGGTGATCTGGCTGAACGGGCCACCCGGCTTGAGCACCTTGCGTACGTTGTCGAACAAGGCTTCCTGAAGTTCAGGCGGGAACGATGGAATCGGCAGGCCCGATACGACGGCATCGACCGATTCGAGACCCCGCTCCGCGAGAATTTCGGGCAAGTTCCGGACATCGCCCTGAATCACTTCCACGTTCGGAACGTTCGCGAACCGGACTTTCATCCGTTCGACGAAATCCGGGTCACGCTCCAGCGCCATGATCCGGCAATCCGGGCGGGCTTTCTCGGCGATCACAGCCGTGATCGGCCCGGTGCCCGCACCCAGCTCGAGCAGCGTGTGCGTATTGGCCCAGTCGATGTTCGCCACCGTAGCCAGAGAGAGTTTTCGACTGGAAGGGGCCAGACTGGCGATCGCCGTGCCGTGCCTGATGAATTTCTTGAGAAAGAGCGTGAAGTCGTTCATACGAGACGTGTGGACTCTCGAAATGGACCAGGGGAGTGGGTGGATTTTGCCTCGTCGCGAAACGACGACCGACGGCTCCAGTGACCGGCTCGCGGATAGGCTTCAGGCCTTCACGCCAGCCGGCGAAACTGAATTCTGACGCAACCAGCGTGCCGCGTCAAGCTGCGGCGGCACATTCGAGAGCTTGTCTCGCAAGTACTTCGACACCAGACTGTTGACGAGTCTCGTCTTCTCGATTTGCGGGGCATGGCCGCACTTCGGAATCACGACCTGCCGTGCCCGGATCATCCGGTCCGCAGCGCGGATAGAGCCAGGAACGTCCGACAACACCTTGTCGTCCGCGCCCCAGATCACCAGAACCGGGTGCGGAACCTTCTCCAGAAGATCGGCGACCGAGTGTCCCACGGTGCCGCGCAACGTCTTCAGGACGCCCTTCTTCCACTTGCGGTCCTTGAACTTGCGTTCGTAGGCCCGGACCAGGTGCTCATTCGCCAGATATTTGCGGTAGAAAACCGAACTGACGAGCTGGCCGTAGTTCGAACGGCTCACGCCCTCGATCACAGGCAGATTCTCTTCGCCATGGAACCCGGAGGGTGCCATCAGAACGATCTTGCCGACCTTCTCGGGATGCTGGATGGCGTAGGTCAGAATGACCTGACACCCCAAGCTCGAACCGACGAAGTGATAGGGCGGCTTCTGCACGAATTCCTCGAGGAACACATGCAGACGTTCGGCCAGGTAGCCGATCGATACCTCGCCGCCCGATTCGATGTGCCGATGCAGCGCATCGCCATCATAAACCAGCAGTTCGGGCACTTTGACGTCGAACTGCTTGCTCCATACGTGACGATTGGTGCACCAGCTCTCGGACTGCTCCGCCAGACCGTTCACCAGAATCATCGGTTGCCGAGTCTGGTACCGGCTCAGGCTTCTGAGCGAAAAAATCTGCCCGACACGAGGTTTACGCATAGCCTGCGCATGCTCCGAGGGAAGTATGGCGACTTCCGGTTATGCCCTTTAGAAGCGAGCCGTCACGGTAACCCCGGCGACTCTCCCTGGCGATGTCGTCACCATTCTATCATCGCGAGACAACCCCCGGCAAACGAAACACGGATCCGATCGCCCGGAATTTTCGCGCACCGCGACACCCATGCCATGTCGGCGAAATGGCGCGATGAGGAAGTCTATTCGTCCCGAATCGCCCGATATTTCGGATTCGCGGCCCGTGCCCGATTCCGGGAACCAGCCTTACCGTGAGCCGTGCCAGTACAGCCGCCACGGTCGCTCCCTACAGGCCCGGGCTCGGCTCGCACTGCCCGCGAACGCACCCACCCGCTTGACAGAAAGCCCTCTCCGAATACACAACATAAACAAGAATGCGGCTTGCGAAGCGTATCGAACCAGCACGGCATCGAAACCACCGCAAGATTTCGCCAAGACAAGTCAACCTACGACCCCGGCGGGAGTTACAGCACGATGAAAGTCTTCCTCACAGGCGGCAGCGGTTCGATCGGGCGGCAAATTGTGGCCCGGCTGGTCGCACGAGGCGACGAACCGGTCATCCTCTCCCGCCGTGCCGATGCCGTGCGTCGTGACCGGAACATTCGCGGAATCGAGGTCGTTCAGGGCGACCCGGCCGTCCCCGGGGCCTGGGAAATGGCGATCGACGGCTGCGACGCCGTCATCAACCTGGCTGGCCAGAATCTCTTCGCGGAACGCTGGAACGCGTCCGTCAAAGAGAAAATTCGCGACAGCCGTGTGCTTTCCACCCAGAACGTCGCTACGGCCATCCGCCGGGCCAAGACGCCGCCGAAGGTGCTCGTTCAGGCTTCGGCCACGGGCTATTACGGGCCACACAATGATGACGTGGAACTGACCGAGGAATCGCCCTCGGGCACAGATTTTCTGTCCGTCGTCTGCCGGGAATGGGAAGATGCCACGGCAGGGCTGGACAAGGCCGGCGTCCGCGTTCCGATCATCCGCACCGGTGTCGTTCTGGCCAACGGGGAAGGGGCCCTGGGGGCGATGACGCCGATCTTCAAATGGCTGCCGGGCGGCGCGGCACCCGTAGGCAGCGGCGGCAAGCTCTCACCCGCCAAGGGCTTGCAGTGGTTCAGCTGGATCCATCTCGATGACATCGTCGGCCTCTATCTGATGGCGCTCGACCACACTTCGGCGGCCGGCCCGATCAACGGAACCGCCCCGAACCCCGTGCGTTTCGCCGAATTCGCCCGGGCACTGGCTCGCGTGGCCACGTTCCTGCCGTTCGTGCCGTTCGGCCCTCCGGACGCGGTCCTGAAGATCGTTCTGGGCGAAGTCGCCGAAGTCGTGGCGACCGGCAGCAAGGTTCTCCCGAAGAAGGCCACCCAGCTCGGCTATCAGTTCAAATATCCGCTCGTCGGCGACGCGCTCAAGGCGATCTTCACGGCACAGCCCGCTCCAGCCGCCACACCGGCGCCGAAGCCCCAGCACGCCGGGCATCATTGATTCCGGCCCGGGTTTCGGACCGAATTTCATGACGCGGACGCGGCTGTTTCGCGTATCATGTCAATAGCCTTACGTGCACGGTGCGCCTCGGCCAGGTTTCTGATTCCGGGCACGCCGTGACCGTCAACCCGCACCTGTGCAGGAGCCGCCACGACCATGTTCACGCCTTTGTGGCTGTCATGTCTGCTTTGCGTCCAGGGCGCGCCGGATTCGCCACGGCCGGTCCAGGCCTCGGCCATCGTCGCGGCGCTCGAATCGGCCGTCGAGGATTCGATCGCCCAGGCCCGCAGTTCGGTCGTCGCTATCTCCCGCATCCGCAAGGGAGAAAGTGACCGCACGACGGCCGTCAAAGGCCGTGCCGCGACGAACCCCGTCGATTTTCGCCCCATGGCCGGTTTCGGCGACCCGATGTCGCCCGACTTTCAGTCGTTCGATAACGGTTCGGGAGTGGTCATCGGGGCCCAGGGGCAGATCCTTACGGCGTTCCATGTGGTCCAGGGTTCCGAAGCGATCGTCGTGCGTGCGTCGGACCGGCAGGAATTCTATGCCGAGATCATCGCCGCCGACCCCCGCAGCGACCTGGCCGTGATCGTCCCCAAATCGGGCGATCCGATGTTCGGCAGGCCCCCTGTGCTGAAGCCGATCCGGCTCGGGCAATCCGAAAAGCTTCGTCAAGGGTCGTTCGTCGTCGCCCTGGGCAATCCTTTCAACGCCGCAAAGGACGGCAAACCGTCCGCCGCTTTCGGCATCGTTTCCAATCAGGCCCGCCGGCTCGACCTCAATCTCGAAGACTCAGCCTCAGGCGCGGGCCGCCAGCTCCGCCACCTGCCGACTCTGCTGCAACTGGACAGCAAGCTCAACCTGGGCATGTCAGGCGGGGCGGTCGTGAACATGAAAGGCGAGCTGGTCGGCATCACGACTTCCGGCGGCACACCTCAGGGTTTCGACGCCCAGGCCGGCTATGCGATTCCCATCGATCCGCTTTCGCGCCGGGCCATCGCTTCACTGATGGAAGGAAAGGCCGTCGAATACGGCTTCCTGGGCGTTTCGCTGAGCCCTGCCGGCAGCAATGCCATCAACATGGTCACGCCGAAAACGCCAGCGGCCAAGGCCGGATTGCTGCAGCTCGACGAAATCGTCACGGTCGGCGATATGGAAGTCGCGGACGGCGACAGCCTCGTCCTGGCCGTCAATGCCCTGCCGGTCGATACGCCGGTACGCATCGTCGTCAGGCGTCAGGGCAAAGAGCTTGAGAAAGAAGTCCGGCTCGCACGCTTCCCGGTCACCGGTGAAGTCATCGCGACGAACAAGCCCGCGCCCTGGCGGGGGATGACGGTCGATTTCTCCTATCTGGCCAATTTCGGCCCTCGCAGGGAACTGCCGGCTCCGATTTTCATCCGGCCGGCCGAAGAGATCGACGGCGTGATCGTGACGGACATCGAACCCGACTCGCCCGCTACGGGCAAGCTCCAGGCCGGTGCCCTGATCGTCTCCGTCAACGGCAAGGCCGTACGGTCCCCGGCCGAGTTCCGCGACCTCGTGAAGGACCTGAAAGGCCCTGTGCGGCTCGTCACGCTCGAAGGGCCCGTCGACGTTTCGGAATGAAGCCCGGGCCGCTTCGATTGAATCGAAGCACATCCAGTCCTTCTGGTTTGACCCGGTCCGTCAGCCGATTTCACTGACTCCGACGGGAATGGTGTCTGTCGCTCACAGCTTTTTCCGTGCCGCGGCGACTTCGTCCGGATCGTTCACAGGATATTTCGGTCGTTCGCCCCTGAGCACGCGCAGAACGTCTTCGGCCATCCACTGCGCCATGTTGATGAGGCTTTCCTCAGTCTGAGCGGCATTGTGGGGCGTCAGGATCACGTTATCCGGCCGGCCGATGAGCGGATGCCCGGGCACTGGCGGCGGTTCGACGTCGAAAACGTCGGCTCCGTAGCCGAAGAGCCTCTTTTCGTCGAGCGCTTCGGCGACAGCCGCTTCGTCGACGACCGGGCCCCGGCACGTGTTGAGCAGGATGCAGTCAGGCCGCACCTTGGCGAGCGCTTCACGGTCGATCAGCCGCCGGGTCGAGGCATCCAGCGGAACGTGCAGGGTGACGTATTCGCACGTCCGCAACAAAGTATCCAGGTCGACGGCCTGCGCGCCGCCAGCCCGTTCGATGGCACTGGCCGGAATGTCGACGATATCGGTGTAGAACACCTTCATGCCGAAGGCCTGATAAGCGATTTCGCCCAGTCGCTTGCCGATTCTCCCGAAACCGATGATCCCCAGTGACTTGCCCCGGATATCGCGGCCCATCCAGCGCGTGCGGGCGAAGTAATCGCCAGCTTCCAGAGCCCGGATCGAAGGCATGAAGTGCTTCGAAAGGGCGATCATCATGGCGATGGCGTGCTCGGCCACGCTTTCCAGGTTCGCGCCGGGGGTATATACCACCTGAATCCCGCGTTCGGTGGCGGCGGGAATGTCCACGTGATCGAACCCCACGCCGTGCCGGCCGATGACCTTGAGGGAGGGCCCGGCGGCGTCCATGACTTCGGCCGTAATCTCGCCCTGGGTACGGATCACCAGGGCCTCCATCCCGGCGATTTCGCGTTTGAGCGTGGCGTCATCCCAGCCGGCGGCCATTTTCAGGTCGCCGGACTCGCGCAGCAGGCCCAGGCCCGCTTCGTGCATTTTGGTGATCGATAGAATCTTCGGCTTGCGGTCGTTCATCGTCGTTCGGTCGTCGGTTCGGGTTCAGGTTCTTCAGGCTCAGGGCAATGTCGAATAGAGCACGATATTGGCCGTGATCCGCAGGGCACTTTCGTAAGTGTAACCTTTGCACTCCAGGCCCGCCTGGCGTTCCAGCGCGCAGCCCAGGTCATATTTCGAATAGATCAGCACCCATTTGTCGCCGATCTTGACCCCTTCGAGCTGCGGCGGCGCCTTTTGCCCGCCAGCGGCTTTGGTGTACTGCACATCGGCCAGCGGATAGCCCACTTTGCCC
Organism: uncultured Isosphaeraceae bacterium; assembly: GCA_964608915.1. Taxonomy (GTDB): domain Bacteria; phylum Planctomycetota; class Planctomycetia; order Isosphaerales; family Isosphaeraceae; genus QWQI01. The sequence goes on along the minus strand of CAZSQA010000010.1, from coordinate 115,709 downwards.
GTGAGCAATTCATCGTCGGCCGGAATCGGCTGCAGCGGGGCGTTCGGGAAAAGCTCGGCCGCGAGCCTGCGGAACGAGGCATCGAACGTCGGCGAACCGCAGGCGGCGTCGGCGAAGATCGTGCCCCCGCCCGGATCCGCGTGGCGGCGCAGCCGTTCCACGTCTTCGCTCGTCAGGGTAATGGCGTTGCGTCCGTGGATGTAGACCAGCGGATAATTCACCAGGGCGGGGTCGCTGGCGGCCAGCTCCTTGTGGTTGATGACGACGTCCATCTTGAGCTTCTCCCGCATAAAGCTCGTCAAGTTCGGCACCGAGAGCGGGGCGATGTTCCAGTCGCCCGCGTGCCGCAGCTTGGCGATCTGGAGGACGCTCCGCTTGGCCGCGTTCTCTTCCTTGAAATCACGAATCTCACGCACCGCCAGCTTGTCGTCCGGCAATTCGCGGCCCGTGGCGTAATCCACGATATTCTGGCCCACGCGACGAGCCTTGATCACCGAGGGGTTATCCGGCTGGCTTTCGTCGTTGTTCCAGAAACAGCTCAAATCGCCCGGGCTGTAGACGATCACCGTCCGGCAGCCATATTCGACGCCCTCAAGCGGATGCACCTCGGGTGTCAGCCGATGCCGGGCCCGCCAGATGGAATGCTCGGCCGGCAGCGGGTGCAGCTCGTAGTCCGCCTCAGGGAACAGCTCGCGGATCAGGTCTCGAAAGCCCCGGTCGAATTCCTTGCGTCCGCAACAGGCCTCAGCCAGAATGAAGCCGCCCTGTTCCACGTATTGCCGCAGCCGCCGCTTTCCTTCCTCGCTGAAAATCGGCGCCTCGTGCCCGTTGATGAAAAGAATCGGGGCCATCAGCAGCTCTTCCAGGCTCGATCGGTCGGCGTCGACCGTCTGCCAGGTCATCAGGTGGTTCCAGTCTTTCGAAACCACGCTGACGAGATTCCGCACGTCGTCCGGATCGTTATTCCAGTCCAGCCCCGGGGCATGCCGCAGCTTGTTCACCAGTACCGGGGCCCGCCCCTTCGCCAGAAACAGCAGGGCGAAGCTGGTGGCGATCACAGGATCCCGTTCGATATTGTCGCGCCCGCGCCAGAAGCCCTGCAGCCGGTCCTGCTCACGCACCAGTTCCAGCGCCCCTTCGCGATACCAGTCGCGGCTGCCGAAATAACGAATGCCCGAAAGCCGGCCAGCCCGCTCCAGGCCATACAGATAGTAGAATTTCCAGATCCCCAGTGGCGAACCCGGATTGCTCTCGACCGTGAAGCGGCTTGCCAGCCAGTCCACACCCGCCTGCACGCGACGGTCGAAACCGCCCGAGCCGCAATTCTCGATCCGGTCGCCCACCAGCCGTTCCGTGCCCGCGAACCGACGCAGACCCGTGATCACCATGCTCGAAACGCCGGCACACGTCATGCTGCCTGACTCGGCATCCGAATTCGGCGTATAAGCCCAGCCGCCGCTTCGCTTCTGGGCGCTCGTCCAGTAATCCCGAGCCAGCTTCCACACCTCAGGCTTCACGGGGATGCCGACTTCGCTGGCGGCGTTCAGCCCGAGCAGCGCATATTGCGAATTCGAATTATCGCCCTGGGACGTCTTTTTCGACGTGTAAGACCATGTGCCTGGCCAGCTCACCCGGTCCGAAGGTTTGATCTGGGCGTTCTCCAGCCATTGCACGTTCGCCGTCAGCCGAATCTTGTCCTTTTCCTCGTTGGCCGCCGCCAGCGCCATCGTGTGCAGAGAAACGGCATAAACGCTGTCCAGATCCTCGGCCCGGTACCGCCGCAGAAAATCGAGCGCCTTCTGCATCGCAGGCGACGCCGGATCTTCGCCTGCCGTCAGAAGCGAAAGCGTCACCAGCCCCGTCACGCCCGTCGGATGCTGTTCGAAGCCCGAATTCGGCCACGAGCCGTCGTCCCGTTGACGTGCCTTCAAATATCGCACACCTTCGCGGATCGATCGTTCGACGTCTTCCTGCGTCAGCCCGCGATTGCCCTGGGCCTTCGCTTCGGCCGGCCACATCGACCAGGCCGCCAGGACCGCGAACAGGATCCGCACGATCCGGCCGTCGAGCTTTCGATTCCGCATCATTTTTGAGCGACTTTCGGAGCGGGATCGCCGCCGGGCGATCTCGCCCCGCACGGCCAATCAATGCCGTTTCGTCATTTCGAACGCTATGACGCCAGCGCCGGCGTGCCCCAGAGCCAAATCCGCCCGCGGCTCGCCGACATAGATCTTGCGCCACTCACCTCCATCGTAGCAGGACGTCGATTTCGGCACAACGAAATAGGCATAGCGAGAGTTTCGGTCCAGATACGCGGGAACCGGCAGACAATTGCTCGCCACTTCGTGCGACTGGCCAAGTGCCCAATCCCTGCCATTCGCGGTCGAGCCGTCCCGCCGCTCAAGTTCGGACCGGTACAGTGTCCAGGGCTTCACGCCGTCCCGCCGCTCCATCCACATCACCTGAAGTCCCCCGCGATCGTCCAGACGCACGCTCGGGCTGCGGATCGAAATCGCATTTTTCCGATAACCCAGATTCCGCGAGGCGAGCACGCCACACGCCACAATCTGCGTGCGGCTTCGATTCAGCTCGATCCAGGCCATGCCCACGTGATGCTCGTGCGTCCGCTCATCCTGACCCCAGAAATTCACGATCAGCCGATCCTGAAACTGGGGGTCCGGCACCCAGACCGGCTCACCGATGCTCGTCGACTCGCCCAGAGGCGGTTCGACGCCCCACTCGATGCGCTCGCCCTTGTGCGATACGGACAGTCCCCGTTCGTCCGTCCAGTCCAGCCGCACCAGGAACCCCGCACCCGTCGAGAACACCGTCCGCAATCCCTGCTCCAGACGCACGTCCCAGGCCGGCTGCGAATTCGGCATCCAGTCCGTCACGCGCGATTCGATTCTCTTGCCGTCCGGAAACCGGAACCGCCCCATCGCGATGCGCACCGGCACGCTCTCCGAACCCTCACCACGGACTGACCGCATCCGCCCGACCATCTCACGCTGGCCTGTCGCATCCGCAAATGGGCTCACAGCCAGCAGATCGACCGATTCGCCTGCGCCGAATTCAGGCTCGATGCGACGATCCGTACCCGTCTGGAGGATCAAGTTCCGCTTGTGTACCGGATCGATCACATGCTGGGCTACCGTCCAGGGCTGGCGGTGATCCACCCTCAGCGCATCGACGGGGTTCGTCGACATCCTGCCCACGGCCACCGAAACCGCCGACAAGATCAAAAAGCACAGTGTCAGGACCCGAATCGACGTGTAGATCGAGAATCGCATCTCCGGCTTCGCTCCCATCGAAGTTCCCCCATCGGCCTGCCGCTCACGTCATTCGATCCGCTCCGAAAAGCGGACCACCCCCCTCGTACGGCCCGGCCATCTCCTGACTTATCCCCCGAGAATCGAACGCAATACGAGCACTCTGAGCCACTTAAGGACAGAGGCACTCCGCCGGCCACTGGCATCGGCCAGCGGCTTCGCTTCGAATTCGATTTGTCCAGGAGGGAATTCGGACCGGAAAGAAATCCCGGCCTTCAGAAGTCAGAATCGCCCGCCATCTTGCGATCGGCCAGAAAGCACCGGTGAACCCGGCGATGGCCCGGCAGGCGTCGACCGTCATCCCGACCTCGGGCGGAATCACGGACATGGCTCAAGAATCAAGCAACGATGATGCCGAACCCTGCGCGAAATTTGCGATTTGCTATGAATTCACAAAAACCGCACACTTCTCAAACACAAAAAGCACGCAACCCAAGCAACCCAGCCAAAAGACTTAGCATTACCGCCAAGCCATGTCTCGTTTTGTGAACTCAAGTCCGCAGATTACGTCGTTCCCTTGCCAGAACGCCTGGAAAACAAACTTGTTTCGCCCAACTTTTGCGCAATCGGTTCAGGCGTGATGACCACTGAATGCGAAAGCGTTCTGAATCATGGCTTTCGGCCTGCGGTCCTCTTCGATCGTGGCGATGCGGTCCATCAGTTCCATGTAGGAACGAATCACGTGCGGATGCACCCAAGGAGCCGTCATCCAGTTGATCTGGCGGAAATGGTCGTGCGGCCAGGCGGGCAGAGGTTCCCCCCAGCCTTCTGCCGAATCTTTAGGCACAAGGCCATCGCTCGGACCTACCCACTGGCGTAACAGGGAATGCGTGGGCCGAAGCCCGAAGAACATGTTGCCGGGGTCCGGATCGCCCGCGATGCTCCAGCACGCGGCACGGCTCGGCTCGCTCCAGTCGGCCGTCAGCTTCGCCGTGTGACGGCGTGTCACCTGCAGAAGGCCGTCGACGGTGACCCCGAATTTTTCCAGACCAGTGTACAGCAGCGATAATCGCCGCGCCGCGATGTCGGCCAGGGGCGTTCCCAGGTGGGGCGTGCCGATGGTCGTGATCGACAGGATGCGCTTCGACCAGGCCGGGTCGGTGGCCAGCAGCCGCGCGTCGAGCCCGCCCATGCTATGGCCGATCAGGTGAATCGGAGAATCTCCGTACTTTTGCTGAATCCGGTCGGCCAGCTTCCAGGTGCGGCGATAAACCCCGGCGAGGGGGTGAACTCGCGGGGCATAAGCCTCGACACCCGCGTCTCTTACGGCCTTGAGAATGCCGCGGTAATAATCCCCCGCGTGAATCGGTCCGGCACCGTATCGCTCCGTGCCGAACAGACCATGACACATCACCACAGGATATTTCGGCGGGCGCTTCATGATGCTTCGATTATAGGGGCCATGTCGAGTGGTTCGAAGAGCTTGCGATTTCTTCCGATCCGGGTCGCATAAGAATCGACCGTCGGCGGCTCTCCCAAATCCCTGCTGTGCTTCCATTGAAATATACGCGACGACTCGGGCCCTGGCCGATTATGATGTCCAAAATCGCGAGCGAACCGTTTTGCGCCACGGCCAGCACCGCCAAATTCGATACGCCTTGCCCGACGCTCCGATTCTCTCGAGAGGGCCAATCGCCATGACGCTCCGCGGCTTCATCCGCTCCGCCGAATTGCTCCAGGACCCGCACGACGAAAATCGTGTGAACCTCATGGCTTCCGTCCAGGGTGTCAGCCCCGGCCAGCCACGTAAGATCCTCGTACCGTTCGAAATTCTCTTGACCCTGGAAGACCTCGACCCCGACACCGTCGGCGGCCGCGCCTTCCGGGCCGAAGTCGAAACGGTCGAAAACGGGGCGGGCATCGTCACCGCCATCGAAGTCGGCCCGGCCCGAGTGCTGCGCGAACCGGGATCTTGATCCTTACCTGACCAGGCCGGACAGATTCAGCGACGTTCGTGTATCAACCGCCGATAGAGCGTCAGATTCCGGTCGACGATCGCGTCGATCGAATACTCCCGTTCCACTTTCGCCCGCGCCGAAAGCCCCCAACGCCTCGCGGCTTCAGGATTTCGATAGACGCCGAGGATCGCTTCGGACCAAGCCGCCGGGGAAGGATCGGCGACGAGCCGGCCCGTCACGTCAGGCTGGATCAGGTCGACATTCCCGCCGATCGCGGAAACCACGCACGGCAGTCGCGTGGCCATAGCCTCCAGCAGTGAGTTGCTCATGCCCTCCGCACGGCTGGGCAAGACGAAAAGGTCGCTCTCTCTCAGGATCTCGGAGGGATCGTCCACCCGACCGGCGATACGGACATCCTCGACACCGAGCCCGAGCGAATCGCGCAACCGTTCGAGATCCTGCCGCAAGGGGCCATCGCCCACGATCACAAGCCGCGCCGGCGCGATCTTCCGCACCGAGGGCCAGGCGCGGATCAACACGTCCACCTGCTTCTGATCATGCAGACGCCCTGTGAAAACCGCCTGAAACCGTCCGCGATCCGACAGAGGATCCGTGCTGGAAGGCCGAAACCGGATCGTGTCCACGCCGCTCGCCGCCGGGATCATGGCCGACCGGGGTACCCCCAGGTTCGCCCATTCGTCGGCGATCTCGGCCGAAATGCAGGCGAAATGCCGATTCCGGATCGCCAGTCTGCGCAGAATCGCAGCCCCCTTCGTGCGCATCATCTCCTGGGCTTCGCCGTCGTAGCCGGAACTTGCTGGCTGAACCAGTACGGGGCAGGGCATCAGGCCCCGCACCAGTCCCGTGGTGATCGATTCCCAAAGGGCCTGATGGGTGTGGACGACATCCAGAGACCGCCTCGATTCGACAAGCGCCGAAGCCAGCCGGCCGACGAACGACAAACCGAACGCCGGGCCCAGCCGCGAGGTTCGGATCACCCGGCGCACCACCAGCCGCCCGCCTGAGGGGCCGGAGTAGAGCGTCTGCACCGTGGGCAGATTTTCGAGCTTTCGTGTGAACACCGTGACGGTGTGGCCCCGCCGGGCCAGCGATTCCGCCTGAAGCCGGGCCTGCCGTTCGGCCCCGCTCTCCAGCGGCGCGAACAGACTGATGACGAACCCCACGTGGAGCTTGCGTTCCACGGCTTCGGAAATTTGCGGATCCAGGCCGAACGGAATCTCTTCGAGACCTCGCGTGTTCAAGAATCCGCCTGCTCGTCTTTGATACCGCGAAAATGCGGATGATCCGCCAGAAGCGTTTTCGCTTTCTCGACTTGCGACCGAGGCACAAGAATATGATGCCCCGATTCGAACATCAGGCCGCCGAAGATCGTCGATCCCGGCGCGGCGTCCGTCAAGGCCACGATCCCGTCCTCAGACAGCATTCCCACGACGACGGCCGCTTCCATCTCGTTCGGAACGCTGCAGATACGCACCATTTCGTTGCGGGGCTCGAGAGGTTCCACGGATCGCCGTCCTTTCCCTTGTACCGATGATCCAAATCGCCGATGCTCGCTCCGGCAGGCCGCTCTCAGGCCGATCAGCGCTGAATTTCCAGCCTCGGCAATTCACGCCCTGAGGCCGTCGTCACTCGGCCATTTTTGGACACCACGTCGCCCAGTATGTAGCGACGACCGCCGAACGACTCGACTTCCACCTCCCAGGCACCCGCGGGAACGACGACCCGGGCCTGGCCAACCCTGTCCGAAATCGCCTCGAAGCGTTCCCCGCTGGTGGTTTCGCGAAAGCGCACCGTGACACCGTCCTCCGGCGTACCGGAACGCGACGACCGCACCTGAATTTCCAACTCGGCGATCGCGGGCTCAGCCGCACCGCCAGGTTTGCTCTCGATCACGGGGCGCTGCGCCTCGCGCCGCTTCATCGTCGTTTCTTGTGTCTTGGCATCAGCCTTAACCGCCTGGGGATCCAGCGGCTTCGTCGACGTATCCTGAGGCGGCGGCAAATCTTCCGGCAACGGCAAGTCCGGCAGCGGAGTCACCGGCCGGACCGATTCTTTCGCAGGCGGCAAATCTTCCACAGGCGGCGGAATCTCGGGGAGGTCGATCAAAGTCTTCGAATTGTCTGACTTTTCCGTCGCTCCGCCGGCTGTCGATGCCTTTTCGGTCTCGGTCTTGCCAGTGGGGGAAGTCGGCGACACGGCCGGTTTCTTCTCGCCCGAATTCACAGGCGCCAGCTCGGGTACCGAAGCTTCCGGCAGCGGAATTTTCGGGCTGCCTGGCTCGATCAGGGCGCCGGGCTTCGATTCTTCCGCCGGTGCCGCCGGCGGTGGCTCCACCGGAGCTTTCGCTTTCGCTGCCGGCGCGGCCGCTTCCGGAGCGGCCTCCGGCAGAGGAATCACCGTGTCCTTCGTATCATCTTTGGCAGCCGGCTTCACCGCGGCGGGCGGTTCCGCTTTCTTTTCCGGAGCGTTCTGGGGTTTCGCTGCCGAGGGCGGGGCTTCGGCCGGAGCGGAATTGCGCGGCGTTTCCTTCGCGGGCGGCAAAGAAGCACCAGGATTCGGCTCGTTGGCCGGGATCTCCTCTTCCTTGTCCTTCGATGCATCCGCCTTCGGGGCGTCCGCTTTCGGGGCTGCTGCCTCAGGCTTCAGGTCCGGCTCCTTCGGCAGCTCCGGCAAGCCTGGCGGTGTCTGAACGCCATGCTTCAGCTCCGGCTCGTCCTCGGCCGCATCCTTTCGCGCTGCCTCAGGCTTCGTTTCCTGCGGTTTCGATTCGATCGGAAGTTCTTCGACCGTGCGAGTCTGCGGCGAAGACAGAACCGGCTGCTCGATGACCTCTGACCCCGCGAAAGGCGATTCGAGCACCGTCGAACCGCACGGCATTTCCAGCGGAAGCCATTCGGAGGTCTGCAGATACGTCACTCCCGGCAGCCACGTGACTGTCGGCACGATCGGCCCGGGGAACGATTCGTAGCGAACGATCGTACGCGGGGCGACGACCGATAGGCCTGTCGGCATCAGAATCGTTCCGGAAGTGACGACGACGCTTTCCGGCACGATCGCGTAGGACTGCACCACGACCGGGAAGTCCGCCCGGGCGACATGTGCCGACCCGGCCGCCATCGCCGCAATCGCCAGAACCGTGCGGCGGACCATCTTTCGCTTGCGCATATCAGGTCGAGCGTACATCGAGCGACTCCACCGAAAATTCTTGATCCGAACGCCGCCGGTATGGAACGAATCCGAAGATTGGACCGGAACCTCTCGAAGATCGCCTCAAGTTTCAGGCGATCGCGGCCGACACACTCCATTCTAAGATACGGATCGGCCGAAACCAAGCGTCCGCGACGGATGAGATTTACGGTCGTAACGAATGAGCCCGGGCCAAACTTCCTGTCACGCCGATTTTCTTTTATGATGATCCTCTGGAAGTGCGTTCGATTTCACTCTCCCTTCGGATTCCGACCTGAGCGCCACTGCGATGAACAAACGTACGAAAGCCCGGATCCTCAACGACGACTTCCTCGAAATTCGCAAGTCGATCCTCGATCTCGCCGCGCTGCTCGACCGGTTCGACCACGCGCCGGACGATCCGCAGAAAGCCAGCGACCCGCGGCTCGAACAGATTCATGAAGCCCTCGCCGCGCTCTCCGAATCCGATCGCCCCCGCGCTGAAGCCGTCCAGCGCATCTTTTCCCTCGCCTACGACCCCAACTGGCTCACGACCCTGGGCGTCCGCACAAAGGCCTGACCAGGCCGGCCGTTCAGTCGATTTCTGCCGCGTGCCGTAACATGCGCTCCCACGAAGCCGAAATCCGGGGGGCGTATTCGGCCCAGCGTGCGTCGAAGGCATGCACGATTCTGGCCAGGCAGTGTTCGCTCTCGTCCTCGATCGTCAGCGTCACGATCGAAGGATCCTTCTCATCCGCGGCATCGGTGATCCAGGTGAATTCTATTCTGCCGGGCCGATCCAAAGCCCGGTAAACGCCCCAGTGGCGCGCTTCGACATCGCCCCTCATGTCGGAAAAAAGAAACCGGCCGCCAGTTCGGGCGTCGATCTCGACGCACCGCATGTCGCCCGCCAGCCCCATTTCCTGAAGGGCCGCTGCCATCCAGGCCCTGGCCTTGTCCGGATCGATCCAGGCGTCGAAAAGCCGTCCGGCAGGCATATTCGCCCGATATTCCGCGACGGCTTCGATTTTCTCGCTCATATTCCACCCTTTCGATCGATTCCTGATCGCAGCCGGTTCCGTCAACCGGCATCTCCGACTTTTGATGACAGGCTTCAGCGGGTTTTCGGCTCCCAGATTCTGTTCATCTGAGCCTCGCGAAAGCCCTGGTTCGTCGGCTTCAGCTTCCAGGTTTCCACTTTGCGCAGCTTCGTCGGAGCGCCGACGGAAAACGCGTTCAGGGCCGTCCGCCCGGCATAATCCCGAAAATGGCCGATCATCGCCTGCCGGTCGTTCACGAACACCTCAACGAAATGCCTGTCCACGAAAATTCGCAGCGTAATGTCTTCACCCGACGGCAGTTCGGCGATCGAGAAGGGGGCCTCCGCCGTGCCGATCCTGAGGGCCCCGGTCTCGGGCCGGAACACGATCGGCAGGCCGCCGCCCTGGCCATCGGCGAACACCGTAAACCCGAACAGCTTGCGTTCGGCTTCCTTGCGGTCGATCGTGATCCGGATCTCGGCCGAATCGGTCACGTCGGCGATCTTTTTCCCCTTGGGCGACCGGTCCGCCAGCAGTGTGCGATCGACGTGATCGACAGCCACGTTTTCGAACACCGCCGGGTCGGTTCGCAGCGATTCCAGCTCACGAATCGGCCTGATCCGCAAATTCCCGTCGGCCGGCAGGCTCAACTCACGCGGCAGAGACTGAATCGTCAGCTCGCTCATCTTGCCGTCGGTCCTGTCGATCGTCGAGCACCAGGCCCACATCACGCGGCGGCCGTCGGGCGTCAGCACGCTCTCCGGCGCGAAGAAGTCGACCCGCCAGCTTTCCCGGCTGAACAGGCTCTGATTCTCGCGCCGCCAGTTCATCCGGGCATGTTTCGTCGGCACGAACTTCTCGGCCTTGGCATCCCAGTCGCCCAGGTAATAACGGCAGCCGAGGTCGTGGCTGATGCACAGGAGCATCCATTTGTCGCCGATCCGGAAAATATTGGGGCACGAGACATCCTCGCCCTTCGCCACATCGGGCATGTCATGGGCCAGGAAGTCACCCGCGAGCGTCCAGGTTTTCAGGTCCTTCGACCTGAAAACCGGCGGGTTTTCGCCACCTGAGATCGCATAATACGTGTCGTCGACGATGAAGCAGTCCGGATCCCAGTGATTGATCTTCGCCTCGGTGCCGTCCGCGTTGCGCACGTCGACGGGAAACGGCTTTTCCCACTCCGTCAGCTTGCCGTCCTTCGCGATGGCGATCTGATTGCGGCCCGATCCCTGCCCGTGATAGACCGCCGCCGGCCGCCCCTCTTTCGTCAGAAACCCCGTGCCGCTGAACATGCCATGGCCCGTGAAGGCCGGTTGCAGCTTCGTCGTTTCCCACTTCCAGTGCAGCATGTCCGTGCTCGTCACATGTACGAACGAGAACGACCGCCCGTCCTTCCACGGATGCTGCAGGATGTAATGCAAATGATAGACGCCGTCGATGCAGAACGCGGCGTTCGGGTCGCCCGGCAGGCTCTTGCCGCCCGGATGCATCAAGTGATAGTTCAACACCATCGATTCGGGCGGAACCGTGTCTTCCGCGGCGGCCGCCATCCCGGAACCGATCCCGGCCAGTGCGATCGTCCGGACTGTGGCGAAAGCCAGCGTGCGGCGGGTGAGGCGATCCGAAAAGGCCATGGCGATTCTCGATTTTGGGGAGAGTGAGCGGTCGAAGAGAGACGATCCTGCGTTGCGAACGGGGTCCGAAACGTGCGCGTGATTATACATGAGGCCGAAACGTACGACACCTGATTCGTGATTTCGAAGTTTCACGATTCCGGCGAATCTCGGGCGGGTAGTCTGGCGACCCGTTTCTTACGTCTCTCCGACCGGATATAGTGAGTCGAAACAAGAGACCGGGTTCGACTCCGTCCCGGCCTTTCGGCTATGCCCGGCACCTCCCGCATCGCTCTCCTGGCCTCCGATCACTGGAGCTTCCCGATGATCACACGTTCCGCCATCATGGCCCTGCTGTTTTGCAGCTTCGCAGTCACCACTCAGGGCGAGGACCACTTCCTGCACACCTTCGACCGCCAGCGGCTCACGGACACCTACTTCTCCGAAGGCGCGAATGCCGGTGACATCGACGGCGACGGAGATATGGACGTCGTCTACGGCCCCTACTGGTTCGAAGGGCCGAAATTCGAAACCGGACATGAAATTTACGCCTCGAAACCCCAGCCGACCGAAGGTTATGCCGACAACTTCTTCAACTGGGTGCACGATTTCAATGGCGACGGTGCCGCCGAGGTCTTCGTAGTCGGCTTCCCGGGCACGCCGGCCTATGTCTATGAAAACCCGAAGTCAAGCGGCGTGAAAGGAAATTGGAAAAAACATCAGGTGTTCGACGAAGTTTCGAACGAATCGCCCCAGTTCCTGGACATCGTCGGGGACGGCAAGCCGGAACTCATCTGCACGAAAGGCGGCGCGTTCGGCTTCGCCACCATCGACTGGTCCAAACCCTTCGAAACCTGGAAATTCCACAAAATATCGGACGAAAAAGCCCCCGAACGGTTCGGCCACGGGCTGGGAATCGGCGACGTCAACGGCGACGGCAAGCAGGATATCCTGATGGCCGCGGGCTGGTTCGAACAGCCGAAAGACAAGCCGACGGAAACGACCTGGAAATTTCATTCCGTGCCTTTCACCGATTCCTACGGCGGCGCCGAAATGCACGCCTATGACGTGGACGGCGACGGCGATAATGACATCATCACCAGCCTGGCCGCCCACGACTTCGGCCTGGCCTGGTACGAGCAGGACCGATCCGGCCCCGAGCCTGTCTTCCGCAAGCACCTCATCATGGGCGCGAAGCCGGGGCAGAACCGCTACGGCGTCGTTTTCAGCGAGCCCCATTCGGTCGCCCTGGTCGATATGGACGGCGACGGCCTTAAAGACATCGTCACCGGCAAAACCTACTATTCGCACCACAAGAAGAGCCCAATGTGGGACGCCGGGGCCGTCGTCTACTGGTTCCGCCTGACCCGCACCGCGAAAGGCGTGGACTGGGTGCCCTACAAGGCCGACGGCGAAGCCGGAATCGGCCGCCAGGTGAGCATCGCCGACGTCAACCGCGACGGCCTTCCCGACATCGTGGTCGGCGGCATGAAGGGTGCCCACGTGCTCATACATCGCAAAACCAAAGTCCGCCAGTCCGATTTCGAAGACGCCCAGCCGAAACCCGTGAGTGACCTGGGCACCGCTTCGATTCGCGGCCCCGAGGCGAAGATCGAGCCGGGCGACGGGAAAGTCGCGGGCGCTCTTGAGGCCGAATCGCTCAAGGTTTCGAAAGTCTCGGCCGGCAAAACGCTCATTCAGGAAATGAAATCCTTCAAGACCGGCAAATGGAGCGGCGGCCAGCAATTGTTCTGGACCGGCGCGAAGCCGGGCGATCGCCTGGAGCTGGAATTCACGAGCCCGGATGCAGGCAGTTTCGAACTTCTGGGCACATTCACCATGGCGGCAGACTACGCCGTGATCCGCTGCGAGATCGACGGCCAGCAAGTCTCGGGACCGATCGACCTGTACGAATATCCCAATGTCGTTTCGAGCGGCGAATTGAAACTTGCGGCCACGAAGCTCAGCGCCGGACCTCACAAGCTGGCGATTATCGTCGAAGGCTCGAACCCATCGGCCGTGAAATCACACATGGTCGGAATCGATTATCTCCGGCTGGTCGGTTCGAAGTGATCGCATCGCGAAGTTTCACGCGGTCCCATCGGCCAACTGCCAACTGAGATCGTAATCCGTTCGGGCTCGTCCCGCGTTACGGCATGATGGCGTTGAACTTCGAAATCCGGCTCCATTTCAGGCAAGACGGATGAAACATCATTTCGGCGACATGATCGATCGGGAGGGGGGTCACTGGACGACCCTCCCGAATGTCGAGCGATACAGCTTTTCGATTTCGGACGTGATCGCCGGATCGAAGGACGTGACGATCGTCACTGTCGGGAAGAATGACGAATCGTGGGAGCGAATTTTCACTCTGCCCAATCTCAAAGAAGTGACATTCCACGAACCGACTTCGCGGCAACTGGAATCGATCGGCGAACTGGGAACGATCGAAAGGCTTCGCATCACCCACGCCCGGCCAAAGTCGATCGACTTCATTCGTCGCTCGAAAAAGGTCGAAGAACTCGTCCTGGAATACGTCTCGGGTTTCGAAGATCTTTCGCCCTTGCGAGACCTTCCGAAATTGCGGGCCCTGCATTTGGAGAACTTGCGGAGAGTCTCCGATTTCAGCGGCCTGAGCGGCGTTTCGAATCTCAGGTACCTGGCAATTTACGGGACTCTGGACTGGAAACAGCCCGTTCGCGATTTCGGGTTTCTCGGTGGCCTCCCGGCGCTCGAATATCTGGGTTTATGGCAATTCATCACGAAGCAGCCGTATCCGGCGATGATCCCGATCCGCAAGCTGTCGCGGCTGCAAAAGCTGAATCTGCATGGCAGTTATCTGGATACGGCCGAATACGCCCTGATCGAGGAATGCCTTCAGGGCAGGGGAGTCAAAGGGGCCACGTGGGGCCCGTATCGAAAAACGGCGTATCGCCAGATTCCGCTCCCCGGGAGTGACGTTCGTTCTCGCCTCAGCGATGAAAACCTGCGGGCCAGGCACCCGGAAGTGCTCATTCGCTACGACGGCGGGCGGGAAATCGACGACCCTGAGTCGGCATGGTTCGAATTTACCGGCAAAGGCGCTGGCAGAGCCAAATGCGATCACCCCTCGACGGCACGGAAATGCCATGAGATGGAGCGTGAATACGAAGCATCGAAATTGAAGGCCCGACAGTCGATCGACGAGATTCAGGACGATTGAGTCTGGTCGTATGCAATCGCGCCGGATCGATCCGAACGAGGCGACGAGACACGACCGAGTCATTTCCGAAAGCCAAGATCTCGTGCCGTGACCGACTGAATTTTGTCGTATCGAAGCGCGATTCGCGCCTTGTCGGCCGACTCCTCGGTAAATGCGACCCATCCCGGCAAGCTCGCCTTCAACGGATAATGCCGGGATTCCGCCCGAATACCGGCCTTGTTCCCCTCACCCCGGTGCATTTCGAAAGCTTCGTCCATGAAATCATGGTAAGCGGTTTCGAATTCCGGCGTCCAGAGATATTCGTAGGTCCAGAATTCGCGATCGGCTTCCCGTTTCGCCTTGAGAATGTCTTCGGGCGACCATTCGAGGTAGCTGCCGACGCGTTGCAGATACGAATAGATCATATTCAGGCGAGGACTGATCAGGCTGATTTTCTTGATCCGTTCGGCCATCGCGGCTTCCGCGATTTTCTGCCTGCGCTGAAAAAGATACGCAACCGTCGCGACCACGACAGGTGTGGCGATCGATCCGACCGCCCTGGTCACTTCGAGAAATTGCGGGAAGCTGCCAAGATCCATAGCCATCATCCTGACGAATTGCGAATCGGCAGAGCGGTTCGCTTCGAAGCCCACGATCGACGAACACGCCCGGAGGAGAATCATATCGCATCATCGGGATCGATCCAAGCCGGGATTTCATTCGATCCGTCGATGGATGAGCCCGGCTGAAACGAGCGAAAACGCCGCGAATCGAACCATGGAAATGACACAGGATCGGCATACCGTCTGACAGTATCGACAACCCTGCAATATCGACCGACGCCTCGAAACACGCCATTTCCGGTCGAAGCCACGGTCTGATTCGAAAAAAACGGGACAACTGAAGGAATTTCGATCGGATGTACGAAACGCTTTGCCTGTCGCTTACGAACCGTGTTCATTCGCTTGCCGGACGCATAGAGATGAATGCCCGGCCCGGAATTTCCGTGCATGATCATGATTTTTCGTGTATGATAACTGATTGTCTTAACGATCGATCCGAATGAACCAGGCTGAATTCCTGGGGAAGGTACAGTTGATGTCCGAGTCCGAACAAGAAGTTTCCGGTTTTGACGTGATGGGGCTCGACGCCCGCCTGACGAGTGCGATCGGATATAAAGAACCTTCCCCCATTCAGCGCGAGGCGATCCCGGTTCTCCTCGAAGGCAAGGACATCGTCGGCCTGGCGGGCACAGGCACAGGCAAGACTGCCGCGTTCGCCCTGCCGATCCTGCACAAACTGCGTACCGAAGACGTCAAAAAGCCGGGCGTGGCCGTACTGATCCTCACGCCGACCCGCGAACTGGCCATTCAGGTCGCCAAGGCTATGAAGACCTACGGCAAGGCCGTCAAGGTCGACGTCCTGGCCGTTTATGGCGGGACCGGTTACGCCGACCAGATCCGGGCCATCCAGCGCGGGGTCGAAGTGATCGTCGCCACGCCTGGGCGTGCTCTTGACCTGATCCGCCGCGGCAAACTGCCGCTGGACGCCGTCACGACCGTCGTGCTCGACGAAGCCGACGAAATGCTCAACATGGGCTTCGCGGAAGACATGGACGCCATCCTGTCGGAAACCCCGAAGGATCGCCAGACGATGCTCTTCTCCGCGACGATGCCGCCGCGGATCGAAGAAATCGCGAAACGGCACCTGCGCAGGCCTGTGCGGATCAAAGTCGCCAAAGAGCTGCCCGCCAGCGGCGAGGAAGCGAAAGTCCGCCAGACGGCTTATATCGTCACGCGTGAGAACAAGGCGAAATCGCTGGCCCGTATTCTCGAAATCGAACGGCCGGCATCGGCGATCATTTTCTGCCGGACCCGGTCCGATGCCGACAACCTCGTGGACCTGCTGCGGCACCGCAATTTCGAACCGCTGGCCCTGCACGGCGGACTGACCCAGAACCAGCGAGACCAGGTCATGGGCCGGTTTCGCTCCGGCGCGGCCGATTTGCTCATCGCGACCGACATCGCCGCCCGCGGGCTCGATATCGCTCACCTTTCGCACGTGATCAATTTCGACCTGCCGACCGATCCGGACCAGTACGTGCACCGCATCGGCCGTGTCGGCCGGGCCGGCCGGGCCGGGGTCGCGATCACGCTCGCCTCGCCCCGGGAACGCTTCGCTCTGACGCAGATCGAGCGGGCGACCCGGCAGAAGGTCGAAATCGCGCAGATTCCGTCCGCGAAAGACCTCGAAGTCTCACGCATCGACCAGACCCGGCAACGTGTCCGCGAAGCTTTGGCGAATCCGGAAGCCGTGGACGACCTCCGTGAACTCGTCGAGGAACTCTCGCAGGAATACACACCGGCCGATGTCGCCATCGCGGCTTTGTCTCTGCTGCGTCAGCCGGTCCGGGCGGAAGAGGAACCTGACCTTCAGACCGATTCCTTCGCTCAGGATAATGGCCGTGACCGGGATCGGGAACGCTCCCGGCCGGGCCGAAATCCGGCTGAAGAACGCCAGCGGGCCGGCCGCCGCCCGACCAATCGGGGCATGTCGAAGATTTACTTCGGCATCGGCCGCGACGCTGGCGTTTCGCCGCGTGATCTCGTCGGCGCCATCGCCAACGAAGCCGGTGTGTCAGGCCGCGAAATCGGTGCGATCGACCTCACTGACCGGTTCGCGCTCGTCGAGATTCCGGCCAGCATGGCCGATCTCGTCATCGAAGCCATGCAGGGCGTGAAAATCCGCGGCCGCAGCGTGAATGTCCGAGCCGACCGCCCCCCGCTGGACGCCCCGACCCGACGCGGCCGGGTGATCCTGGGTACCTGAGCGGTCCACTCGCTCGATCCATCTGCCATTGAAACGACGAAAGGCGCTGCGGATGCAGCGCCTTTCGTCGTTTTAGCGATTTTGCGAAGAATCAGGACCTGGGCTTTTCAGATCCCAGCAGCCTTCTTCAGGGCGTCGACGTGGTCGGTGTGTTCCCACGTGAGGTCCTTTTCCGAACGACCGAAGTGGCCGCCCGAGGCGGTCTGCTGATAGATCGGCCGGCGCAGGTCGAGGTGTTCGCGGATGCCCTTGGGCGTCAGCTTGAACTCGGACTTCACGATCTCGGCGATCTTTTCGTCGGGAATCACGCCGGTGCCTTCCGTGCGAACCAGCACGCTCATCGGCTCGGCGATGCCGATGGCATAGGCCAGTTGCACTTCGCAGCGCTTGGCCAGGCCAGCGGCCACGATGTTCTTGGCCACGTGCCGGGCCATGTAGGCGGCTGAGCGGTCGACCTTCGAAGGATCCTTGCCCGAGAACGCGCCGCCACCATGACGGCCCCGGCCGCCATAGGTGTCGACGATGATCTTGCGGCCGGTCAGGCCGCAGTCGCCGTGCGGGCCGCCCACTTCGAAGCAGCCGGTCGGGTTGACGTAAACCCGGACGTCATCAGGGCCAACGGTCGGTTGTGGCTGGCCGGCGGGCGGCATCACCACGAGCTTGCCCTTGATCAGGTCCGGCCGGTCGGCTTTCAGGACGGGCTCGATCAGCTTGTCCAGCACTTCCTTGCGAGCGGCGTCGCTGAAGTAGTCTTCGCCGTCTTTCTTTTCGGTCACGGTCGAATCGTGCTGGGTGGAAAGCACGACGGCCGTGATCTTGAGAGGCGTGCCGGCTTCGTCATACTCGACGGTCACCTGGCTTTTGGCATCCGGGCGGGCCCACTTCAGAATGCCTTCCCGACGCAGGCGGGCATGTTCGTTGACGAGCCGGTGCGAAATCGCGATCGGCAGGGGCATCAGGTCGGGCGTTTCGTCGCAGGCGAAGCCGAACATCATGCCCTGGTCGCCAGCGCCGTCTTTGTCGACACCCTGGGAAATGTGCGGGCTCTGAGCGTGAATCACGTTTTTGACGACGGCCGTCGAAGCGGCGAAGCCGACTTCCGGGTCGGTGTAGCCGATTTCTTCGATGACGCCACGAACGAGCTTTTCGACGTTCTCGGTCAGGGGAGCTTTGGTCGTGATCTCACCGGCGACCACGGCAAGGTCGGTCGTCACCAGCGTTTCGCAGGCCACGCGACTGGTCGGGTCGTGCTTCAGGCAGAAGTCGAGGATGGCATCGCTGATCTGGTCGGCGACTTTGTCAGGGTGCCCCATGGACACCGATTCGCTTGTGAACGGATAACGCTTGGCCGAAGACACGGTGGCTGTAACTCCCGTAGATGTGGCGGACCGAATTCGGAGAGAACGCACTTTCTCGCGAATCGCATGCGATTCAGGCTTGCGATTCCGCACTCAAGACGAATCAATATAGCGAAACTCGAACGCGATTGACAACCGAGCGCCCGCCTGATTCGGAACTTGCGGTCGCCGTCCGTTGCCCGTTTGCGATACGATCGAACCGAATCGAACGAAGCCGAACGAAAGGACCGAAGCAGTTCATGAGCGGAAACGAAATCGTGCTGTCCGAACGTGCCGGCAAGTTTCGCGAAAGCGTCATTCGCCACATGTCAGTCGAGGCCGCAAAATACGGCGCCCTCAACCTGGCCCAGGGCATGCCTGACTTCCCGGCCCCCGAACCGCTCCGCCAGGCCGCCTGCGAAGCCATCGCGGCCGGCGTCAATCAATACGCCATCACCTGGGGCGACAAGCTCCTGCGTGAGGCCATCGCCTGGAAATACCAGTGGCACCAGGGGCTTACGGTCGACCCGGAAACCCAGCTCACGGTCGTCTGCGGGGCGACTGAGGCCATGATCGTCGCGCTCAACGCCCTGATCAACCCAGGCGACGAAGTCATCCTCACCCAACCCTTTTACGAAAACTACTGGCCGGACTGTGTCCTCACCGGTGCCACGCCCCGGTTCGTCACCATCCGCCCGCCCGACTGGCACATCGATCTCGACGAACTGGCACGGGCCTTCAACGACCGCACAAAGGCCGTCATCCTGTGCAACCCCTCCAACCCCACCGGCGTCGTCATGAGCCGGCAGGATCTCGAAACCGTGGCAGCCCTGTGCCGCAAGTGGAACGCCGTGGCCATTACGGACGAAATCTACGAGCACATCCTTTACGACGGCCGCCGGCACGTGAGCATGGCCACCGTCGACGGTATGGCCGAACGGTCGATCGTTATCTCCGGCATGTCCAAGACTTACGCCGTGACGGGCTGGCGCGTGGGCACCATCCTGGCCTCGCCACGCCTCACGAAGCCGATGCGCCAGGTGCACGACTTCCTCACCATCGGCGCCGCCGCTCCGCTGCAGCGTGCCGGGGCGACGGCCTATCGGTTCGAGCCCGAGTATTACGCCAAACTCGCGGCCGATTATCAGAGCCGCCGCGACCGGTTCTGCGGCTATCTCACCGAGGCCGGCTTCGGTCACGTCCTGCCGGAAGGGGCGTACTACGTCATGGCCGATATCTCGGCCCTTGGCTTTGCGAACGATCGCGAGGCGGCGATGGCGCTGGTGCAAGAAGCCGGAGTGGCCAGCGTGCCAGGTTCCAGCTTCTGGCTGGACGGGCAGGGGGGCTCCAGCTTCGTCCGTTTCTGCTTCTGCAAGAAGGACGAAACCCTCGAAGAAGCCGGCCGCAGGCTCGTCGCTTTCGCCCGGGCACGTGAAGCCGCCCGATGATCGGCGATCCGAACGGGCAGATTTCGCGATGTGTCCTATGCTGACTCCGGCCGGGCCGACGTGCGACGGGTATCGTTGCGAACGGATGGCGCCCGGCTTTTCGTAATCGACCGGATTCTCTTGCCCCTGCTCACTTTCCGGAATCCAGCCTCTATGGAACCGTCGAATTCCGAACTTGACGCCGCCACCGATCTCCAAAGCCTGACCTGGCGCACGTCGATTCGCGACGCCCTCTTCTGCGGCCTGCTCGGTGCCCTGATCGCCATCGTGCCCCACGTGGCATCGAAGGCCTTCTTCGGCACCTGGGAGTTCCATCAGGATCTCGACGAAGTCGTCTATCGGCTGATCGCCAAGCCCGCCATGGATGGTTCCTGGTCCATGCGCGACGTGTTCGTTCAGTCTGATCGCGACATGCCCACCACCTACAGCTGGATGCAGTTCGTGCCCACGTCGCAACTGGCCCTGGCCCTGGGTTTCGATATCGTCAGTCTCGGCCAGTTCTGGCGCATCACAGGCGGTTTCCTCACCGGCATAAGCCTTTACGTAGCGTTCGCCTCGTTCCGAATCCCCGTTTCCCGGCCCCGGGCGTTCATCCTCCTGGCCACGATTCTGGCCCTTTCCGACGCCGGTTTCGTGCAGGGCCGCGTGCTCATGCAGAATGCCCTGATCGCCAAAGACTATGTCCGCTGGATGCCCATCAAGCCCCATGCCACGAACTTTTCGGCCTATCGTGTCATCAGCCCGATCTTGAGCCTGCCATTCACCATCCTGGCGGCCGCTATGCTCTCGCCGGACGTCATCGGGCGAGCCCCCCGCCGGGCCATACTCGCGGCTCTTTTCACGGCCCTGAGCATCACGCTCTACTTCTTCCAGTGGACGGCTTTGTGTGTCGGCGCGGGGGCCTGCCTCGGCCTGCTCGCGGCATACGATACGCTCACGAAAGGCCGCAAGCGCAGGGCGTCGTTCGTCGCCTCGGCCGCGTTCGCGGCTGGCGTCCTGATCGGGTCGCCCCAGATCCTGTACAACGCCCGGATTTTCGCCGATCCGGCCCTCGACCCGATCCTCGAACGCATCGGCCGCGGCCAGGTCATGCCGCCCGGCGACCCTTACGTTTACGTCAATCTGGTCAATTACTGGGTCTGGCTCAAGGTGCTTGTGAGCGTTGCGGTGATCTGGCGGTTCCGGAGCAGGGGTGTGGCCATGTTCGCGGCCGTCGGGCTGGCCGGTTATGCCCTTGCGAACAGCGCCATCATCACCCGCCTGGAATTCGAAAACTGGCACTGGATGTACGTTTATGGCCCGTTTCTGGCGGTTCCCGTCTATGTCGGCACGGTCGCGGCGATGTTGCGATGGCTGGGGCTGCGCGTGTCCGCGGCCATCGTAACGGTCATGTTCGTTTCGGCCGTCACGCTGCGTGCGCTGGAAGTGAAGCTGGCCCCGGAATCGATGCTCGTTCGCGGTTATGCGGCCGATATCGCCCCGATCCGCCCGCTGCTCGAATCGATCCCGGACGACGGTCAGCGCTCGATCGCGGGCTTCGTACCTGCACAGATCGCCGCGCTCTCCATGCCGGGCGGGCGGCTTCTCTATCACTTCCCGTACGCTTCGCAGATCTCGCTGATGAGCCTGGAGGAAGTCCACGAACGCATCGCCCTGACCTACTGGCTGACCGGCATGACCCGCGAAACGCTCGCTCAGATGCCCGACGGTTCGGTGCCGAAAGTCAACCTCGCCGAACGGACGCGCCCGGAATGGATGCCCGAGGCCATCCGCTCCGCACTTCTCGCCGTCTTCGACCGACTCGAAAACTCGCCCGAAGAAGCCCGGACATTCATGGCCCGGTATCGCCCGGAGTGGCTTCTGCTCGAAAAATCTCAGCACGCGATTCCGCCACGCCGCGGGGGTTCCTGGACACGCGTCGCTGTAACCGGAAAGCACGAACTCTGGAAACTTGATGGAAAATGAGGTCAATTCCATGGTTCTTTCTGCGAATTTGGGCGACTTTTTCCCGCGAATGCAATAAGATAGATCTGGGCTTGTGACGAACCCGGATCTGATGTACGAAGATCGGCGACAGGCCTGATCGAAGGCCGGTGGGGTGGCATACGCCAGTACGAAGGAATCGAACAATCCATGTTGACCGCTCAGGAAAGTCAGAACGTTCGGGAACTCGGTTCGAAATCGGAACTGGAATCGGCAAGGGATGACGGTCACGGTTACATTTATCACGGGTCGGACAAGCCTGTCCGCAAGACGGTTCCGAAGAACGCCAATCTGTTGCATTTCGCACATTGCAACAAAATCGAAAAACTCTCCGACGGGCAGCCCCGGATCATCTGGTTCGACCGTATCCGTGTCGCTTCGGCACATCTCAACGAGAACGTCGGCCAGGAAAAATGGAAGTGGTGCAAGCAGTGCGAGGCGGAAGTGACTCAGAAACTCCTTGAGCAGGAAGGCTATTGAAATCGCCTCGGTTTCATTTGCCTCCAGGGCGGATCGAACGCGCGATCCTGCCCGACGGCAGAGCCTTCGCCGCCTGCCGGGCCGCACGAGCGGCCGCCGCCGCAGCCTGACGCTGCCGAAGCCGTTCGGCGGCCGTTGTTCCGACACCTCCGCCTGAATTCCCGCTGCCGGCCACGGCCGATTTGATACCTCCCGAACTCGCATTACCGCCGCCCGATGCCTTCAGGTTCGGGTCGGCGGTTCCTCCGTTCATCCAGAAAGAAACCACGCTGCCGTCCGCGAACTTGAGCGTCACATAAAATGGCCGGCCGGTTTCGCGCCGGTCCGTCTGGAAATAGACCCTCCCCGACAGGCCACCCGGAGCCGGTACCCAGGCCGCGGCGTATTGCCGGCCCTGTGTCGTGGGCCAGGCCCAGATGCCGCCTCCGAAAGGAGCCAGCGTGAGGCTCACGAGGCTTGTGCCGTAAGGCAGCCCGCTCAGGTCGATCCGCACGTCCAGCTTGCCGTCCGGCCGCAGGGACGCCGCCAGCGAGGCAAAGTCCGACCCATCCTGCCCGCCCCACGTCCCCTCGGGCGAAAAGGCGAAATCGCCCGCCAGGGCAGGTGAGCGGTTCCCGGCCACGTCGATCGCCACGATCTCCACATGATTCGTGCCGATCCGCCAGCGCGCGAACGTCGCAAGCGAAACCGCCGGATCGAGATTCGTCGACTCGTCGTAGGCCGGATTCGATATTCTGGCGACTTGCGTCGCGATATCGCCGGAAGTCGATCGTGTCCAGCCCACGGACGCCGGACCGCTGCGGCCCAGGCCCGTCGGGGCGGCCGGCGAAGTCGTGTCCAGAACGAACGAGACGGACGTCGCCGGACCGGTATTTCCGCCGGAGTCGACAGCCTGTACCTCGATCGTCACCGGGCCGTCCGCCAGACCGGCCGGCAGAAAGCTCGAGGGATGATCGACCTGCCGCCACGTCGTGCCGCCCGCCTGACGAAAGCGGTATGTCAAACCTGTGACGGCATCGAGCGTCAGGTGTGCGTCGTTCGTGATGCCGTCGGTCGCGCTCATGCCCGAATCGTTCGCCAGCCGCAGGCCAGACGGGGCGGAAATCGTCCGCACCGGGGTCAGTAGCAGAAGATCGCCCGCCGCGGGGCGGTCATTGACGCTGCCGCTGCGGAGCCAAACGGCCGGCCGATTCGCCCAGCCTGTGGGCAAATCGATGAAGTTCGTGCCGAAACGAATGCGGAACTCCGTGTCGTCCCAGCTTTCGCCTTCGCCCAGCTCAAGCCCGGGCAGAACACGATCCGCCTGACCCGGCTCCTGCCAGATCGAATCGATCAGGAACCGCTCCGACCAGCGGAAAATATTGCCCGTCACCGATCCGTCGAGATAAAGATGCCCGAAGTTCGACCTTGCGGCAGTGTTATGGCTCACGCCGATCTGATTGAACCAGAGTACGTCGGTGAACTGGTTGCCGGTGAAATTCAATCCGAAGACGACGTTGCGCGTCCAGCCCCAGCTCAGCGGCGTTTCGCTCGGGTAGGCCGTGATCTGAAACCCGCGAAATCCTCCGAAAATCCGATTCTCCGTCACGTCGACGCCATAAAGGTTCCCGACGAGCACCAGCGCCCGGCTCTGCGGCCGATCCGATTGATCGATCGCATTATTTCGAATCGTCAGATTCGAAATGCCACGATTGATCGAAATGGAACTGCCGACGCCGGCCCATTGGGGCAGGGGGGCGTCGAGAAGCAGCGTGGTGCCGTCGATGACGGACACCACCGTGCGAAAGGCGCCAGCGTCCGAACCTGTCAAAACGGCCAGAGTATCGCCCGGACGATACGCCCGGCCCAGCGTCCGGGGCACGCGGACGATCCTGCGTGTGGCGTCGAGCCCCAGCAACGCGCCTTCGTACGAAACGTGATAAGCCTCCGTCAGGATGACCTCATGCGCGTTGAGCTCCTGAATCCAGGGGTCGTCGCCGAACCTCGCCCCCATCCCGCTGACGTCGTTGCCCTCGACGACGATGTCCCGCGAATCGCCGTTGATCACCAGAAACCGCATGATCGGCCCGGAATCCGCTCCTCGGCTTACGGCGTTCCCCGTCAGTTCCAGGCCCTTCACGTCATGGAACGCGAAGGCGTCGTAGCTGAACGAGCCGACCGCTGTGCCCTCGATCGTGTTCGAATTCACGTTCCAGGGGCCGCCCGTCAGCTCCACCAGGCCGCCGAAAAGCGTGTTGCCCGAAATCCGGCCCGAGACGTCGTCGATCAGGCGGATCAGCCGCGCGGCCTCTTCATTCTGAAAATTCGCCACGGGGCCGGCGACGTCGAGATTTTCGATCACGACACCGGGCATCGGGCCAGTCCGGCCCAGAAGGGTGTCGTAATTGTCGGGCGAACCGATGATCGCCGGGCCGTAACGCACATTCGACAGCCACTTCACCGGACCTTCGAACCGAACCTGAAATCCGGAAAGCGTGATGTTGCCGGCAGCCAGCTTGATGACCGTCGACCAGCCCGGCGAAGCGGCAGACTGCGCGAATTGAAGGACGGCCCCCGAGGAACCGATCAGGCGGACCGGACGTTTGAGGACCAGCGGCTCGGTCAGTCGATACACGCCATCGCTCAGGCGGACGGTGCCGTAGGTATCGACCAGAGCCTGCAGGTTCATCCCTGGCGCAGCCTGCACTTCGGTCGTGGCCGGGGCTGAGGCACGAAGGGCTTCGTCGACGCTGCCGCCTGCGACTTCCAGCCTGTAGAAGCTGCCCGAATCCGTGGCCGCCATGATGCTCAGGTTTCGCCCGAATTGATCCCAGCGGGCATCGAATTCGAGGAACCACTTTCCGCCTGGATCCTGGTTGACGACAAGCCGCTTCGTCTCAGGCACTGTGACCCAGGGCGACCCCTGGCCGCTGACGGTCCAGAGCCATGTCTGCCCGAGGGAGTCGTCGATCTGCCAGGCCGAAATGCCGCCGTTGGGCAGGTCGCGCACCTCGACCCGTACCCAGCCGGGCCGGGCCGGGTCGTTCACGACCTGTCCAAGCCATTGCGCTGTAGCCACCTGGCTACGAAACGTGATCGTCGATGGCAAAACCACGGCCGCGGTCGCCGTCGAGCCGATGGCGACGGTCGTCGCATCTTTCGCCCCGCCCTGATAGCGAACCTGAACCGTCAACGGACCGACCATCGTGCGATTCGGCCTCGAGAACGTCAAAACGCCCGCACTGGAACCCGCGACCCCGGGGGCGAATTCGAGCGTGCCGACGCGCGAGGGATTGTTGCCCCAACTGGCCACCCATTCGCCGGAAGCGTCGACCAGATCGACCGCTTCGATCGTTTTCTTCGCATCGAGCTTTTCGACACGAATTTGCAAGTCGGTGACCCCATCCGGGCCGACTGAGGCGGAAGGCTGAGTCAGATCGACTCCGGCGGATGCCCCCAGCCACGTGGCTGCCAGGCCCTGGCCGGGCATTTTCAGGTTCGGGTCGGCGAAGCCCCCGGCGAAGTAAATTTCGCGGAAGCTGCCGTCGTCGAACGTGAGGCCGACGCTGAATTCCCGGCCATTTTCCTGCCTGGCCGGCTCGAAATAGAGATTGGCGGAGGTCGAACCGGCGGCACGGTCGAACCGAACCTGCCAGCTTCCGGCCGGGCCGCCATATTCCCAGCGATCGGCGCCGTAGCCCTGCACGACGGCGCGGGTGACGGTTCGGTCCGTCGGCAGGCCGTCGAGGCGAATCTGAATATCCTGAATCGTGCTCGGCTTCATCTCAGGCCAGGGGCCGACGAAATCGAACCCGGCCTGGCCGATCCAGACAGCCGAAGGCGCGGCAAGCACGACGCGCCTGTCCAGCGTTTCGAGGCTTTCGAAGAAAAATCGGCGGCGGGATCGGCGTTCGGAGTTCATCGGATGTCGTCTCAGCGGGCGAAGATACGTCGATTGCGGGGTCGTGGCGAAGCGGTCGATCAGCGGATGCGGGCCGATCCAATAGCTTTATGGAGTCAGTGGTTCGGAAAAGGCGTGGGCTTTGTGAGCCTGGAACGGACCAGCGGCAAGCCACGCGCACCGACCTTCAAGACTAATGCATGCATGCTCGCATTCGAAGGCGGGATCTGACCGTTCGAACCGTTCGAGTTCGGCTTATGCGGATCGATCAGGCAAGATCGTCCAGAGTGGCCCCGATCAGCAGGGCCATTTCGAGCTTCTGAACCTGACGAAGAATCCGCTTTTCGTGATCCGGCGGACGGGGGCGGCAGCACATTTCGACCATCGCCCTGTCCTGGAATTCACCGCCACTCACCAGACGGCCGGCCACGGCTTTGCAGGCGGGATCCAGCCGGTCCAGAGACGATTCGATGATCTCGGCAAGGCGGCCGCCGACCGGGTTATGCCGCGCCTTCGCCAGCCAATAACCGGCGTTACCGGGGTCTGGCTCACGACGATGGCAGATCGCGTGCCAGCATGCGGAGTAAGGACGTTCGCCGAGATCGCCGGCCTGCTGCGCCGCTTCGTGGCTGTCGTCCCAAAAATCGAAAATCTGAAGCAGGCCGGCCGACAGAACGAGCCGCTGTTGCCGCGACGTGCTCGGCAGAACTTCGGCCCAGACCGATTCGCCCAGATACCGGCGAAAGCCAGGATTCACCGACTTTTCGGTCATCAGAGGCAGGCCAAGCCCGTCGCCGGCTTCGAGCCCAAAAACGGCAAGAGCCGCGGCGGCTTCGAGCGGGCCCAGCCCTGCGGCTTCGAAGCGATCTTTCGGCTGCGTATCGGTTTGCGGCCAGGTCGCGATCGAGTCAGTGCCCGGCAGGCTCGAGAGGCGTCCGTCCAGGCCGGGATGCGAGATCCCGATTCGTGTTGAGAGCTGATGCATCGCGTGGCGTTCCGTTGGCGGATGACAAATTCCGTTCTATGGAACTCTATAGAATCCGGAAAGGGAAAAGGGACTCGAAACGAAACTTCATGGCGACGATTTCGCAAGCATCGCACCGGTCGAACCGATCAGGTCAAATGGAGACGAAAGACAAAATGACGAGACTGCGAGATTCGTGCGCATCAAGAAAGGAACGTAAGAACGATGAACGAGCCCGAAGTGACGCCCCCGCCTGGACTGACTTTGCTGCAGCGCAGGGAGATCGAAGCCGCGATCGTCGGACCTCTCGTACGCGCTTTCTCGAAGCGATTCGGCGAAGGGCCAGTGCGAGAGACCCTGGCGGAAGTGATCCGCGGGCTGGCACGGGAGCGGGGCGAATCGATGGCGTGCGAGCTGGGTGCGAACGACCTGGAATCGTTCGCCGGTACGATCGGCACCTGGACGGCGGGCGGGGCACTGGAGCTGAACGTGATCGAATCGGGACCGGAACGGCTGAGTTTCGACGTCAAGCACTGCCGTTATGCCGAGATGTATCGCCGGCTCGGCCTGGAGGATCTGGGGCCGACGCTTTCCTGCTTGCGTGATTTCGAACTTGCCGCGGGATTCAACCCCGACATTGCGCTGGAGCGGACGCAGACATTGATGGAAGGCGCCTCGCATTGCGATTTCAGGTTCCGGCAAGCGAACAGGCAAGAGAACGAACAGGAACCGACATAATTACCATCGACGAAAACGGGCCCGGGCGATCACGAAGATCGACCGGGCCATGATCGTATTTACGGTTTCGTGACCGAAATCGTCAGATGGGGTAGAGCTTGCCCATCTTCTCGCGAGCCTGAACCGAGCCCTTGCTGGCCTTGATCAGGGGGAAAGTGCGCTGGACGCCTTCGACTTCGATCGTGATCACGCCGGAGCGGATGACGGAGGTGGCGACGCGAACTCTCTGGGTTTTGCCGTTGGGCAGCCAGATTTTGATCGTCTGCAGGTTAGGTTCGAAGGTCCGGCGCGAACGGCCGGTGCACTTGATACCGACACCGCCGAGATACTTGGCCTTACCACGCGTCGTCACGTGGTTGCCGAACGACGTTTTCTTGCCGCTGACTTCGCAGGTACGTCCCATGACGGGTAAACTCCATGATTCGAGATTGGCTTGCCTGACCCGGTTCTCGTTCGCGGCCCTCAGGCAGGCCGCGAGGCGGATTCAGGCCGATGTTCGTGATGCGCTCCGGCCAGCCGGAATTGCGGCGGCTTCAGGAGGTCGCTGTGGCCGCTTCGGGGTTATGCGGCTTCGAACGCTGAACGTTGCCGCACTGCTCGACCAGTTCGCAAACCTTGTGCGGAGGCACGGCAAGCTTGCACTGCGGGCAAATGTTCATGGCGGGCATCGTCAGCGCGTCGTGGCTTCGCCTCATCCCTTTACGTGATTTCGATTTTCGTCTCTTCGGTACTGCCACGACACGAATCTCCCAACATGTCTTGTGCGGAAAACTGCCGCGTTCCCGGCTTCGCTCACACTGTGCGGGCGACCCGGCGGAAACTTCGTCCGAATCCACCGGGCATGCACGAAGTTCGTGCACGGAACGAATGAGAAGGAAGATGATACAGGAAACACGAGACGGACACAAGGGGGACTTCCGAAATTCGGTCCGCCCGGCATGGCCTCATCTTGTGGTTCGCCGCGATATCGCCTAATCTTGCTCTACTAAGACTACTCGATCGGATAGAGACGGCCAAGGACTTCGAGATTTTTCGGAACGTCGATCGCCGGCCTTCAGGACCGAGGGGGAGGGGACTCGAAAACATGCCAGAGCAATGGTCCACGGCCCGTGTCGGATTTATCGGTGCCGGACAGATGGCGCGGGCCCTGGGGCGCCGGCTCGTCAGCGTCGGCCTGGTGACGTCCGACAGAATCATCGCCTCAGACCCCAGCGAGACGGCCCTGGACCGGTTCGCTCAGGAGACGGGCGGGGCGATCGTCGGCACCAACGCCGACGTGGCCGAAAGCGCCAGTGTCGTCGTGCTGGCCACAAAGCCGCAATCGATGGCCGACGTGCTCGTCGAGCTGGCCCCCCGGCTCGGCCAGGGGAAGTCGGAGCCGCTGGTCGTATCGATCGCCGCTGGCGTTTCCATCGACACGCTCCGAAGCGGCCTGGCTGGCTACGGAAGGCTCGTCCGCGTCATGCCCAACACGCCCTGCCTGGTCGGCTCAGGGGCT
Organism: uncultured Isosphaeraceae bacterium; assembly: GCA_964608915.1. Classification (GTDB taxonomy): domain Bacteria; phylum Planctomycetota; class Planctomycetia; order Isosphaerales; family Isosphaeraceae; genus QWQI01. Next base: position 86,302 of record CAZSQA010000010.1, on the reverse strand, counting down.
TCCGCCTATGCCCTCGGGCCCAATGTGCGGCCACACGACGAGCGCATGGTGCGTGAACTGCTCCAGGCCGTCGGGGTGGCGCACCGGGTGTCCGAATCGGCGCTGGACGCCGTCACGGGCCTGTCGGGCAGCGGGCCGGCTTTCGTCTATACGATCATCGAAGCCCTTTCGGATGGCGGGGTCCGTGTCGGATTGCCGCGCGAAGTGGCGACATCGCTGGCTGCTCAGACCGTTCTCGGAGCCGCCCAGATGGTTCTGGAGACGGGCCGGCACACCGGTGAGCTGAAAGATCAGGTCGCCAGCCCTGGCGGAACCACCATCGCGGGCCTGCACGCCCTCGAAAAAGGCGGCCTGCGGGCGGCGCTAATGGATGCCGTCGAGGCGGCGACGAACCGCTCGAGCGAACTCGCCGCGGCCGCTCGCCAGAGCAACCCGCGCCACTGACGCCAGAAATCGCAGCCACGACCCTATCGACCGTCAAGCTATCGAGTTGCGACCGACTTCCTTCGGAGAATTCACCGACCATGGCCGACAGGCCCGTGCTGATTTTCGACTTCGGCTCCCAGTACGTTCAGTTGATCGCCCGCAGGGTTCGAGAGCAGGGTGCCTTCGCCCGGATCGTGCGGCATGACATCACGGCCGACCGTGTCCGCGAGCTGAACCCCATCGGCCTGATCCTCTCCGGCGGCCCATCCAGCGTTTACGAGCCCGGCGCGCCGAAGTGCGACCCTGGCATCTTCGAACTCGGCCTGCCCATCCTCGGCATCTGTTACGGCATGCAACTGGCCTGTCAGTCGCTGGGCGGGGCCGTTCAGCCTTGCCCGTCGGCCGAATACGGCCGGACCGAGCTGTTCGTGGCCGACCGCGAATCGCCCCTGTTCGCCGGTGTCGATGCCGCCACGACCGTCTGGATGAGCCACGGCGACCAGGTCCGCGAAGTCGGTCCCGAGTTCGTCCCCCTGGCCACCACGCCGAGCTGCCCGGTGGCGGCAGTCAAGCACAAATCCCGGCCCGTTTACGCCATCCAGTTCCACCCAGAAGTCTCGCACACATCCCAGGGTTCGACGATCCTGGCCAACTTCCTGAACAAGGTCTGCGGCTCGGACGGCTCCTGGACGATGGCCAAGTTCGTCGAGCGCGAGATCGAAAGGGTCGCCGCGATCGTGCCGGCGAACGAGAAGGTCGTCTGCGGCCTTTCCGGCGGCGTCGATTCGGCCGTCTGTGCCGCCCTGCTGGCCAAGGCGCTGGGCGACCGCGTCGTCTGCGTCTTCGTCGATAACGGCCTGCTGCGGCTGGAAGAGCGGGACCAGGTGGCCAAAGCCTTCGGCGACTCGTCGAAGGCCGAGCTGCGGGTCGTCGACGCCCGGGCCGACTTCCTCGGCACCCTCGCCGGCATCACCGACCCGCAGGAAAAGCGGATCCGCATCGGTCACACGTTCATCGACATCTTCAAGCGCGAGGCCTTGTCCATCCCCGGCGCCAAATGGCTGGCCCAGGGGACGCTTTACCCGGACGTCATCGAAAGCGGCGGCGATCCGGACGGCCCTGCAGCCACAATCAAGCACCACCACAACGTCGGCGGCCTGCCGGCGGAACTCGGGTTCGAACTCATCGAGCCCCTGCGCGACCTGTTCAAGGACGAAGTGCGCCGCCTGGGCCTGGAACTCGGCCTGCCTGAATCGATCGTCTGGCGGCACCCGTTCCCCGGGCCTGGCCTGGCGGTTCGCGTCCTGGGCGAGATCACCGAAGACCGCCTGGCCCTGCTGCGCAAGGCCGATGCCATCTTCCTCGAAGAACTCCACGCCGCCGGGCTTTACCGCCAGACTGCCCAGGCCTTCGCCGTGCTCCTGCCCATCAAGAGCGTCGGCGTGATGGGCGACGGGCGGACGTATGACCAGGTGATCGGCATCCGCAGCGTCCAGACCGACGACTTCATGACCGCAGACTGGTCGCGCCTGCCATACGACCTGCTGGCCAAGGTCTCGACCCGCATCGTCAACGAAATCAAGGGCATCAACCGGGTCGTCTACGACATTACGACCAAACCGCCAGGAACGATCGAATGGGAGTGACCGGCCAGCCTGCCGAAACTTCATCGACACCCCCAACGGCCAAAGTCCGTAGCGTCATCGTCACCGGCGCGGCCCAGGGGATCGGCCTGGGGATCGCCCGGGTGCTCGCCGAAGCCGGTTTCGCCGTCGCTCTGGCCGACATTCAGGGTGATCTGGCCGAAGCCGAAGCTGCGAAGCTCAGTGGAGCCGGGCACAAGGCCATCGGCATCGGGCTGGATGTGTCTGCCGACGCCTCCTGGAAGGCCGCCCTGGCCGCTGCTGAAGCCGCCTTCGGGCCCGTAGACGCACTCGTCAACAATGCCGGCATCAGCCCTCGCGGCACGGCCGAAATGACCGACGAAGCCCTTTGGGAACGTTGCCTGGGCATCAACCTGAAGGGCTCGTGGCTGGGCATCCGGGCCGTCCTTCCCGGCATGCGGGCCCGCAAGTTCGGCCGCATCGTGAATATCGGCTCCACACGGGCCTCGCGGCCCCTGCGCGGGCTTTTCGCCTATGGAGTCAGCAAAGCCGGCCTGCTGGGCATGACGCAGCAGGTGGCCGTCGAATACGTCAACGATGGCATCATGACCAACATGGTCGCCCCTGGCTGGGTCGACACCCCGGGCGAGCGCCTGCTGCAGCAAAAGCATGGCCGGGAAGACTTTCCGGCGGGGCTTCAGAATCTGATCACGGTCGAGGATGTAGGCAGAGCCGTGCGATATCTGCTGGAACCCGGCGGCGACCGGGTCAATGGCCTGATACTTTATCTCGATGCCGGCTTGCATGTGGCCGACGACGCGGGGATGATCTACCTGCCCGAAGCCGAGCACAACCGTTACGAACAGCGGCTTTGAGACGGCCCGGCTTCCGGCGATAGTCCACGCCCGGGAGCCTCTCCTGCCATGCCACTTCAGCCATGCCTGAATACGTCCACCATCCAGCCCGTGCCCCTGGCGGTGAAGATTCCGCTCGTGGCCGCGGCCGGGTTTCGCTACGTCGAACTCTGGAACGACGAGATCGACGCCTATCTGGCCGCTGGCGGATCGCTGTCCGATGTCCGCAAGCGGCTCGACGACGCCGGGCTCAAGGTCGCCAGCGTGATCGCCCTGATGGGCTGGGCCGAAGCGGCCGAGGCCGACCTGCCGCGCATCTGGGTCGAATGTGACAGGCGCATGGAACAGGCCGCGGCCGTGGGGGCGAAGGGCATCGTGGTGAGCCCGCCGGGCGGCGACGTGCCTGAACGCGTGATGCTCGATCGGCTGAAGGTCATCCGCGAGCGTGCTGCCGACTTCGGCATCGAGCCGTGGCTCGAATTTCTCGGATTCGTCGGTAAATACAACCGGCAGGGAAGCGTGCTGAACCTGGCCCGGAATTTCGAACCGACCATGCCGATCGTGTCGGACACGTATCATTTGATGCGGGGCGGCGGCTCGCTGGAAGAACTGGCGGCATTGAAACCAGGCGAGCTGGGCATCTTCCACATCAACGACCTGCCCGCCGAGCCGCCTGTCGAGGTTCAGACCGACCATGACCGCGTCATGCTCGGCGAAGGCATTCTCGATCTGCCGCACGTCATTGACCTGTTGAAACATATCGGATATTCCGGCCCTGTCAGTCTGGAACTTTTCAACGAAACGCTTTGGGAAAGAGATCCGGCCCGGGTGCTGAAAGCTGGTTACGACAAGCTTGCCGAACTTTTGGAGTGAATCGCATTTCGAATGTGATCGAGGGATATTCCGGCCGGATTCGAAATCCGGCCGGATCTCATGCGGACCGATCAGTTCGCAGCGCCGCCGCTCCAGGGGGCGGCTGGCGGCAGGGCGCTGAGATACTGATAAATGGAATTCAATTCGGCGTCGGCCATGTTGCGATAGGTGGGCCAGGGCATGACCTGCAGCAGTTCGCCCGGGGCTTCCGGATCGGTGCCGTGCCGCATCGCGGCCACGAACTGGGCATAGGTCATGTTGCCCGGCAGGCCGGTCGTCGGGTCCGGACGCAGGCTGGCGGAGGTCGCGATGCCGAAGAACCGGCCGCCACGCAGGTAGGCGTTCGTGTCGATCACGGCCGGCTGACCCAGGAAAGGATTGCCGCCCGGCATGTAGTCATTCACGGCGTGGCAGCCATTGCATTCGCCCAGGGCGTTCACCAGGTAGCTGCCGTAACCCACGACCCCGCGAGACTTGCCACGCAGGTTCAGCGGCAGCGGCGCGAGCTGAAGGCCAAGCTGCGAGTCGCGGTCGATCAGCATGCCGAGCGGGTCGGCCGCGATCACGGTGCCCAAAAGACCAGCGGCACACAGGCCGATAGCCAACCCGCGAACGAAGCCGGGCTTGCGGCGAATTCGAGTCCACCTGAGCATTGCAAATTCCTCTTTCGATGTCATTTCATGCGGTTGTGTCGGGCGGAGACCACCACCCCGTGGCAAAGAATACCGATTCGGCAATTGGCGAGCAATCCGCAAAACAGGAAGATTCCGAAAAGTGAGCATATTCGGCAGTGTTTCATGCCTGAATCGCTGCGGGCTCGATTCGACGCACCAAGTCTACAGGGGCATTTCGTTGGTCGTCGAAATTGCCGCGGCTCATTTTTTCGCCATCTTTTTCCGGAAGGCGCGGGCGACCTTGGCGGGGTCCGCGCGACGGACCGACGATCGAACCGGATCAGGGTCATCCGCATTCGATTTCAGGGCTTGCGTCGATTTCCGATTGAGGTCCTCCGCAGCCCACCGGGCTTCCTGCTCGGCCCAGGCGGCTTCTTCGGCGGCGAGTTCGGCCGCCAACGCTTCGAATTCACGGTCAATGGCGGCGCGGCGGGAGTCACGAGAGGCTTTCTCGACGATTTCGGCGGAGTCCTCTACCTCGATCGCTTCGACTTCGCGCGGGATCAGCGATTCGCCAGGCTCGGGGACCGGGGTCCAATACCGGGAAAGGCTCGCGAAGTCGTTCTTTTGACGCAGGTTACGCACGGGGCGTAGTTTTCTGAGTGCCTCGAAGCGGCGTTCGAGTTTATCGACACGATTCCTTGCCGCAGTCAGATAACGCAGGGCCAGCCGCGATTCGTGCGTGGCCTTTTCGTCGGAGGGGACGAAGAAGACGGCACGGTCGCCCGCGAGGTCGCGATCCGTTTCGTAACGCGAACGTAAGTCGTTGGCCTTCATGTCCCAGCGTTCACGTTCGGTGATCGCGTTTTCCAGTAATTCGCGCCGGGCCGTGGCCGGGTCGGGGGCATGTTCGAGGATCCAGCGGGCGCGCGACCGCTGATCGGCCCGGGGCTCATCCGCACCGGTGCAGGTGCACTTGAGCCAGGCTTCGAGTTCAGCCTCGGGGGCGGGCGAGATCGCCAGATGGCGCTGAACGATCCAGCGGCCGTCGAAGCAGATGCGGTCGACGTCGAATTCGGACTTCCGGGAAGCGACGGCATCGCGGATCCTGTCCAGAGGGCAAGAGGCCGGCGAGCGTTCGAGATGATCGGCGATCTCGGCCCAGACGCGGGCCATGTGGCTGGCCCCGAGCCATGTCACGGCCAGAATGTCGAGCCAGACGTAAGGATTTTCGCGGCAGGCGGCGAGATCCTTTTCGAACTGGTCGCGCATGCGGCGGTCGAAGCGTTCCCGCGCATGGGATTTCTCCCATTCGAGACGCTCCCAGGCCGCGACTTCGACATCGTACTGCTGCGCCTGAGCCAGAGCGAGTTCCTCGAGGCAATGAGCTTCTTCGCTTGTGGCAGGCTCGTAAATCACGAAGAGGTGGGCCCGGATCGCCAACATCCGGTCGGCCTGATCGGGCGCGACGAAGCGCCGGGCGGTCATCCCGTGCGCCAGGGCGTTGGCTGCCGGTTCGACAGCTGGCGATTGAGACAGCGTGTTTCGGGTGGCGATCATGGCGGCGATGACCTCGACTTCGAATTCCCGTAAGAACGATGCGTATCCCTTATAAGGGATATCGTAATTTCGCGATTGCAGGATCAAGGTCTCAGTTCAACCGGAGACGGATGAAGGCAGGATTACGCGGCCCGGCGAAATAATGACGAATGGGCGCTTCGTGACGGAGAATCGTAATGGTTCGCGATGGGCGAGAAACAAAAAATCCCGGCGGGGGCTGCCGGGATTTCCGTGAACGGGTCACTGAGGACGACTTCGAATGCGGCCGTTTCAGGCCGTCGTCGATGGCGTCGCGGTTTTCCGGTAGCGGTGCCGGCCGTAAGCCAGCATGGCCAGGCCAATACCGGTCAGGGCGACGGAGGAGGGTTCGGGGACGGGGTTCAGGAAAGCCCGAATCTCGCCGCCGGGGAATGCCGACGTGTGGATGTTCAGATAGCTTTTGCCGGCGACGGCAGCATTATTGAGCACGGCGAACGCAGAGAGGGGTGTGCCGCCGTTGTTGGTGATGAACGTCGGGTTATAGCTGGATGCCAGCGACATGTCGAAGAGGTGGTTATAGCTTCCCGACGTGACGCCCAGGGGGAAGCCCGGGAAAGTCGGAACCGAAGTCGCGACGCTGGCGGTGCCTGTGAAGGGATTCGCCGTCGTCGCGTGAATGTGGGAGGCCGTCGTATTGCCGGAAAGGCCGGAGAATTGAATGTCGATGAGCATCGTATTGAGCACGGAATCGATGGTGACCGTGCCCGTTCCGGTGCCAGTGGCGCCAAGGGCTTCGGGGCCGAAGTTCAGATAGAAGACCTGAGCGGCCTGCGTGGAGCCGGCACCCAGACAGGCGACGACAGCGCAGCAGACCAACGTACGGATCGATAGCATGATGCCTCCGAAAATGGAGATGGATCCGAACCTGATTCCCGACGGAATCGGCCGAATCGAATGAGATGGTGTCGAAGAGATGGACAGAGAAGCGACAGTAAAATACTTGGGCAGCGAGACATGTGTCAATGATGCGATCGAATAAAGCGAACGGTTCGTGACGAAACGCAACAAATCGAGTTCCGGATGCCCATGTCTTGTTTTGACGGTATCGACAAGTCGGTCCTGATTTCGAAATCACTTCGGAATGCGGCTGGAGTTCGTATCGAATTTCGAATGATCGATGGTCGATGTCGATGGCGACATCTTCGACCTGGAATCACTGGCGAGCAAGTGGAAAACGTGAGTCGTGGTTCGTGATTTGCGATCCGATGATCGACCGGGCATGCGGCGTTCCGGAATTCACCCGGTATTCATGGCCGGTTCGAACGGCGAACGACGGCAGAATTCCGCTGCCACCCCGTAGGAGGAATCGAAATTCGGTATCATTTCGAATCGGCTTCAAGTTTCCGAGGCGAAATGCCGAAGGCGGCGGTCACGCCTGCGTATCCCATTTTTTCAGAGCACTTTACGCGATACACTGAAACACCCGGAATCGTTATTTCGATAACTTTTCGAAATTTCCGCGCGCTTTTCGCGGCGGCTGACGTGTGAAGAGTTGGCAGGCGGGACGAGCCAGGACGGGTCGGCCGGAAGTCGTCTACCACGGCTCGGACCAAACGAAGGAATCGCCTGCGGATTCGAATCGAAGCGAATATCCTGAAAGGAATCGACACATGAACGTCAAGAGAACGATTTTCGGAAGCCTGCTGACGGGAAGCGACGATGCTGCCGCCCGGAACCGGCGCGAGCGGAGCAGGGTGGTGCTGGGCATCGAGCGGCATGAAGACAGGGTCGTGCTTTCCCGCATGGGAATGCCCGGCGGATTCGGCGGCGGCATGCCGGGTGGGTTCGGCGGCGGATTCGAAGGCGGACAGGCCGCGGACGTTTCTTCCTATGAGACTCAGGGCGGCATGATGGGCCGGGGCGGGCCTGGCGGCATGATGGGCCGGGGCCAGTTCGGGCCGATGCGGGGAATGGGTGGCGACATGCAGTCGGGCGATTCGACGACACCGCCCGCGCTGCCTGCGGGTGCCCAGGTCATGGCTTCGCTGAGTGAGGCAGGCGTGGCTGGCGGCTTTGGCTATGCACAAGGCGGGCCGATCGGGCCGGATGGATCGACGCCGACCTCTGATGACCCGGCGACCCAGGCACTGCTGGACAACCTGACGACGGCTCTGGAGAAGCAGAAGACTGATACGGAGGCGATCTCGGCGAATTCGAAGCTGACGATCTCGGCGCTCAATGGCGTGCATCAGGCTGTGGCCGGGCTTGAGGCCGAAGGTCTCACGCTCGACAAGACGGCGACGGACGCGGCCGTGACTTCACTGGTGCGTGCCGTGGCCGGGCAAACGGACAAGACGGAAGCCGCGGCGGCATTTTCGGCCCTGTTCGCCGATTCGGGCGTGAACCAGGAAGCGATCGACACGGCGATTTCGGCGATCACGAAGGTGGTGAGCGAGTCGAACCTGACGGTCGAGAATCTGGACACGCTGAAGGCAGACAAGGAAGCCGTGGACGCAGCATTTCAGGCGCTGAAGGATTCCGGCTACGAACCGCCAAAGCCTGAAGCGCAGTCGGGTGTCGCATTCATGGGCGATCGAGGCACGCGTGGCCAGCGGGGCAGGGGCGTGAAGGACACGACCAGCGGCACGACGACGAGCACGAATTCGAACTCGACAACGGCTTCGACGACGAGCACGTCGGAAAGCTCGACATCGACCGGCACGACCCGGCGGGGGCCAGGGGCGGGCTTCGGCCGGGCCGGCCGGTTTTCTGCGTCACGTGGATTTTCAGGCCGCCGGGGCTTCGGCTCGCGGTTCTGATCTACAGGAGACTGACCACCTGATTTCCGATCGAACAAACCCCACGCACGAAGCGGCCGGCGCCTTCCCCGCCGGCTGCTCGTGTTCCCGCGTAAGCGATGCCTGCTTGGCGACATGCCAGCCGCCGAAACGCCTGAGATCAGCATGCAATCATGATTGCATAAGCTTGTTGACCGAAAATGCGTTGCGACCGGCAACTTCGACGATTGACACGCGCGGAGACGTTCGGGGATGATGCGGACAGTAACGTGGGGAAATTGTGCGGATGACCGGCCGCCGAACCCCATTTCCGCCCAGAACGATTACGAACGTGAGGTGTTCCGTGAGATTCGGAAGACAACTTCTGGCATTGGTCGCGCTTGCGGGCGTGACGATGGCCGGAGCTTTTGCCCAGACCGCGCCGCGGCAGCCGCAGGTGCCGGATTTGAAGGTCGAGAAATACACCCTGCCGAACGGCCTGGAAGTGATCCTGCACCGCGACGATTCGACGCCCGTAGTCGACGTGGACGTGTGGTACCGAGTCGGCTCGAAGAACGAAACCAAGGGCCGCACGGGCTTTGCGCACCTGTTCGAACACCTGATGTTCCAAGGCTCGAAGAACCACAACAAGGAATATTTCGAGCCGCTGGAAAAGATCGGGGCCCAGATCAACGGCTCCACGAACACGGACCGCACGAACTACTACGAAACCGTGCCTTCGAACTATCTGGAGCTGGCCCTGTGGCTGGAAGCGGACCGGATGGGCTTCCTCCTGCCGGCCCTGACCCAGGAAAAGCTGGACAATCAGCGCGAAGTCGTCAAGAACGAACGCCGCCAGCGGGTGGACAACCAGCCCTACGGGCAGTCGATGGAGAAGATGCTCGAGGCGCTCTATCCGCCGGATCACCCCTATTATCACAGCGTCATCGGATCGATGGCCGACCTTTCGGCCGCGAGCCTTTCGGACGTCTCCAACTTCTTCCTGAACTATTATTCGCCCAACAATGCCACTCTGGTGATCTCGGGCGATTTCGACCCGGCTCAGGCGAAGGCGTTCGTCGAAAAATACTTCGGCCCGCTGCCGAAGGGCCCCGATGTGCCGAAGATGGCGGCCAACGTGCCGAAGCTGGACGCCCCCAAGCACGTCACCATGACCGACCGGGTGGCCCTGGCACGTGCCCAGCTGACCTGGCCGACCGTGGAACGGGGCAACCCGGACGAAAAGGCCCTGGACGTGCTGGCGACGGTTCTGGGCCAGCTGCCCAAGGAAAACCGGCTGTTCAAGGCCCTGAGCTATGACCGACAGCTCGCTGCCAACGTGTTCGCTTTCCACCCGGCTTCGGCGCTTTCGGGCACCTTCACGGTGTCGATCACGGCCCGGCCGGACCAGAACGGCAACCTGGACGAACTGGTGAAGATCGCCGATGGCGAGATCGCCCGGATCATCGCCGAAGGCCCCACGGCCGACGAAGTCACCAAGGCCCAGAACGGCGAGGAAGCCGACCTGATCAAGGGCCTGCAATCGGCCCACGGCAAGGCCGAATTCCTGCATTCGAACAACTTCTACGACGGCGACCCGCTGGCGTACAAGAAGGAAATGCAGGACCTGTTCAAGGTGACCCCGGCCGACGTTCAGCGCGTTGCGAAGAAGTATCTGACGGCCAATCGCGTGCGGCTGGACGTCATCCCCGGCCCGCCGACCGAAAGGGCCCCCGAAGCCGTCGTGGACAAAAGCCAGCAGGCCGCGCTGCCTGACCTGAAAGTGACGGAGGTGCGTGACACCTTCGACCGGACGAAGCAGCCCGAAGCGGGCCCGACGCCGAAATTCTCGCCGCCGGACGTGAAGCGCGTGAAGCTGGCCAACGGGATGGACGCCCTGGTGGCCGAGCGGCACCAGTTGCCCATTTTGACCGTGAGCCTGGTGGCCAAAGGCGGCGACGTGAATGTGCCGACCGGTCAGGAAGGGCTGGCCGGGCTGGCCATGAGCCTCGTCCGCGAAGGCACGGCGAAGCGCAACACTCAGCAGCTCGCCGCCGAGCTTTCGATGATCGGGGCCGACCTGAACGCCAACGGCGGGTCGGAAAGTTCGTCGATGTCCATGACGACGCTGACGAAGCACACGGAAAAGGCGATGGACCTCTTCACCGACGTGCTCTTCGAAGCCTCGTTCCCCGAAGAAGAAATGAAACGGCTGAAGCTGCAGCGGCTTGCGGCGCTGGCACGCAAGTTCGACAGCGCCGACGGCATCGCGGGCGACGTGTTCCCCAAGCTGCTCTATGGCGAAAAGCACCCCTATGGCCGTGACAACGACGGCACCTTCGAAACCCTGCGGGGCATAACGCCCGAGCAGTGCAAGGCCCACTTCAAGAAGCTGTTCAACCCGGCGAACGTGACGGCGATCGTCGTCGGCGACATCACGCCGGAAGCGGCCAAGACTCTGCTGGACAAAGCCCTGGGGCAGTGGACGGGCGGCGAGTCGGTCGCCGTCGACATTCCGCCGCCCTCGCCCGAGAAGAAGCCAGGGCTTTATCTGGTGAACAAGCCCGCCGCGGCTCAGAGCGTGCTGGCGGCAGGCCTGGTCGGCCCGCCCCGGTCCACGCCTGACTACTTCCCGCTGGTGGTGATGAATTCGGTGCTGGGGGGTCAATTCTCCAGCCGGATGAACCTGAACCTGCGTGAAGACAAGGGCTATACCTACGGCGCCCGCTCGAGCTTCGCGTTCGGCAACGGCCCTGGCCCCTTCGAAGCCGGCGCCAGCGTGCAGACGGCCGTGACGAAGGAAGCCACCGTGGAGCTGGTCAAGGAACTGACGGAAGTGACCGGCAAGAAGCCGATCACCGACGCGGAACTGGCCTTCGCCAAGGACAGGCTGATCAAGGGCTTCCCGGGCCGTTTCGAAACGACCTTCGCCATGGCGGGGGCACTTTCGGACATCATCCGCTTCGGCCTGCCCGACGACTATTTCGAAACCTATCAGTCGAAGATCGAGGCAGTCGACGCCGCGGCCGCCAATGGCGTGGCAGGGAAGTATCTGCCGTTCGACAAGATGTCGATCCTCGTCGTCGGCGATGTGGAGACGGTCAAGGCCGGCCTCCAAAGCCTGCCATACGGGGCGAACCTGGAAGTGCTCGAAGTCAAGCCGCCGGTTCCGCCTATGGGCGGACCACGCGGGGGCCGTGGTCTCGGCCGCCCCGCTGGCCCGCAGGCGAGCGAAAAGGCGAAGCCCTGAACGGCTGAATTTCAGCATCGTTCGAAAGATCACGACAATTTCGAAACGCGGCGGGTCGAAAGTCCCGCCCGTTTCGTTTTTCGGCCGAGCGATCGTAATGCCGTGCGGAACGATACGATCGGATACTTCCATCGATCTCGAAAGGCTTTATGATTCCTATCGGAATGAAGATTCGCGCTGCGGATCGAAATCGAACGAAATCTGTTTCTGGAGAAGGGCAATGAGAACGATCGCCTGGAAAACGCTGACGGCCGGCGTCATCATGTCGGCGGTGACTCTTTCGGCCATCGCGCAAACGCAGGACAAGGCGAGCCGCCGCAAGGGCAGCGACTCGCAATCGAACAAGACCGACGGGGCCAATTCGAAACGCGGGGCAGCCACGGGCAAAGGGCAGGGCCGCGGCGGCATGCCGATGTTCAAGGTGGGTGCCGTGATCCCGCCCTTCATGGTCGATCAGCTCGACTTGAGCTCGAAGCAGAAAGCCGATATCGATAAGCTCGAAGCCGACGTCGCGAAAAAGCTCAAAGAAATCCTCGACGACGATCAATATGAAATGCTGAGCCGTCCGCCCCAGATGGGCCCGGGCGGTCCCGGCGGGCAAGGCTTCGGTCCTGGCGGTCCGGGCTTTGGCCCGCAGGGCGGTCGCGGCTTCGGACCTGGCGGCCCCGGCGGACCTGGCGGCGAAGATGGCGGGCCGCCCGCGAAGGGTGCTCGCGGCAAGGGTGAAGCACGCCGCAAGCCCGCACCGCCACCAGAAGATCAGTGATCGACGGGAAAATCGGCAATCGGCCAGATCGGCGATTCCGAGTCTGAAGATTGCGTCCGGGCGGTTCCTTCGCATAGAGTGAACCGCGACGGACGCGATTGTCTTTTCGCACGATTCGATACGGATCCGCTGCCCGATGAATACGGATAGCTCCAAGCTCGCCGACACGCTGAAACGCACCCCTGAAGCATCGGCATTCACCTGCCCCGACCGATTCGAGCGGGACACGACCGCCTGGTTCCGCAGCCGCTGGCTGTGTGTCGGCCGCACCGAGGAATTGCCCCTGCCCGGCGATTTCGTCACCCGCCGCATCGCCGGTATGAGCCTTTTGATCATGCACGGCCGCGATGGCCACATCCGGGCCTTTTTCAACGCTTGCCGGCACCGGGGAACGCTGCTGACGGAGTCGCCACGCGGTCATCTGACCCAATGCCGCATCGCCTGCCCCTATCACGCGTGGACATTCGACTGCGACGGCACACTGCTCGGTGCTCCGGGCATGAAAGAGGTCGAAGGCTTCGCCGAAGCCGACTGGGGACTGAACTCGCTCGAATGCTGCACCTGGGGCGGCTTCGTTTTCGTCCGGGCCGACGATTCCATTTCGAATGTGTCGCTATTGCAATCTCTGACCGACTTCCCCGAAAAGTTCGCAGCCTGGCCACTGGCAGAGCTGAAAACCGGCGCCAGAATCGAATACGACATTCGGGCCAACTGGAAGCTGATCCTACAGAACTATTCCGAATGCCTGCACTGCCCGAGCGTGCACCCGGCCCTGGCCCGGCTCTCGCCGCCCACCAGCGGCGAGAACGACCCGGCGAATGCGTGCTACGTCGGCGGTAGGATGAGCCTGAATGACGGCATCACGAGCATGACGTCCGACGGATCGACCCGCCGGCCAGTGTTTCCGAAATTGAATTCCGTCGAGTCCCGGCACGTCTATTATTACATTCTGCTGCCCAACATGCTGATGAGCTTCCACCCCGATTACGTGCTCACGCACAGGCTGGAACCCGTCGCACCGAATCGCACGAAAATGACGTGCGAATGGCTTTTCGACGCCGGCACGATGGCCCGAAGCGACTTCGACCCGCGCGACGCCGTGCAGTTCTGGGACCTGACCAACCGGCAGGACTGGCACATGTGCGAACTCACCCAGCAGGGCGTCGCATCAGGCGGATACGTGCCCGGGCCCTATTCGAATCGTGAGCATCTGCTGTTCGAGCTGGATCGTGTTTTGGGTGAAGAGGGTATCGATCGAACCGACCAGCATCGATCGAAATCGAATCGCGAAATTCAATAGACCTTCTTCGAGGCCAGAAACTTCGCGGCATTTTCGAGCACGCGTATCACCTCCGCCTGCTCGAATACCGGATAAGTCTCGTGCCCGGGACGAAAATAAAACACCTGGCCCTTGCCGACTGTCCACAAACAGCCGCTGCGGAAGCGTTCGCCCTTGTCCCATTTCTCTTCGAAAATGACAGCATCCGGCGGCGGCACGTGAAAGGGTTCCGAATACATTTCCGTTTGACGCACATCCCATGTTTTCGGCAGGCCAGCCGCGATCGGATGATTCGGCAGCAGCGTCGTCATGTGCCCCGGTGCGCCGTCGGCCCGCCAAGATGGAAATACGCACACAGGAGGGATCAGAACCCAGGTGTCGCCCTGTTTTTCCAGACGGGGCGTCAGCGGCGAGTCGGGCTTGACCATTTCACGTTTGAGCGGCCGCGAGAAATCGAATTTGCCGGCCCGGCGATCTGTCTCCGGTATCATTTTCAAGGCATCGGCCTTGGCACGCTCATGCATCAGGCTCATGTATGGCCTTGCGAAGTGGGCCGAGTGCAGGGCGATCAGGCTGAGCTTGCCGGCCATCACGCGATCGACCACGGCTTTCACTCGGTCATCGTTCACGGAATCATGCTTGACATGCCCCCACCAGATCAGCACATCGGTGGTGTCGAGAGTGGTGTCGTCCAGCCCCTGATCGGACGAATCGAGCGACACCGATTTCACTTCCATAACGGCATTCTTTCGCAAATGGCTGGCGATGGCATCGCCCAAAAAGCCCCCGCCGTATGCGGCTTTCTGCTCCGGCTGACGTTCGTCCCACACCAGCACTCGCACGACGTTGCGAGGTTCGGCGGCCGCTGCGGTCGATCCGATCCCGAAATACAACGCCACTGACGCGATCAGGAAACGCAGCATGGCCGATAGTCCTTCGAAATTCGTGGTGACAATTGCAGTCGAGCGCGGAATCGATTCGAGTGATCAAACTGCGGCCGGCTGCCACGCGAACCGGCGGCACTGGCGGAAGAACGTCAGCGGGTTCTGGAAGACGATCTTGTCGATATCGGCTGGCGAATGGCCCCGTTTTTTCATTTCGAATATGAATTCGGGCACGGCCAGCGGGTCGGAATGGCCCCAGTCACCGGCCGAGTTGACCATGATCCGTTCCGTGCCGTATTTTTCGACCATGTCGGCCGCGCGCTGCGGGGTGCACTTGGTGATTGGGTAGAGCGTCATGCCCACCCAGTGGCCTGCGTCCAGGGCCAGGGCGATGGTGTGTTCCTCGACGTGGTCGATGCACACCCGCTCGGGTTTGATGCGGCCATCACCCCTGAACATGTCCAGGATCATCCGTGTGCCCTGGTATTTGTCGGCCAGGTGGGGCGTGTGGACGAGGATCAGTTCGTCCGTCTTCACCGCCAGGTCGAGGTGCTCCAGAAACACCGTCGACTCGTTGCGGGTGTTCTTGTTCAGGCCGATTTCGCCGATGCCGAGCACGTGGGGCGAGTCGAGAAATTCGGGAATCATGGCGATGACTTCGCGGGAAAGCTCGACGTTTTCAGCCTCTTTGGCGTTGATGCACAGCCAGGTGTAGTGAGCGATGCCGTAAAGGCCGGCCCGCTTGGCTTCGAAGTCGGTAAGCTGGCGGAAATAATCGCGGAATCCCTCGACGCCCGAACGGTCGAACCCGGCCCAGAAGGCAGGTTCGCTGACGAGCGCGCACCCGGCCAGGGCCATGCGCTTGTAGTCGTCGGTCGTGCGGGAAACCATGTGGATATGGGGGTCGATGTAGCGTGCCATGGTCGAATGAACCCGGGTTGCGTCGGAAAACGAAGGTGCGATCGCCGGGCAATTCGGGTCGCCAGGCGATGATCGGATCGAGTCATTGTAACCGATACACGACGGGAATGAGAGAGTCCGACCGGACGAGTCGGGGCAAGCGGGAATCGCAAACGACACTAATTTCCTACGTCACATAACGTTGTACCGCTTCGACCGACCTGGTCCCGGATGCCGGAGGACGGAGCGGAAAGAAGCGACGGGATAGTGAAATTTGAGCGGGCCCTCGGATCGTCGCGATTCTTTCATGAATGCCCCATGAAGATGCATTTCGGTCGCATTCGCATGAAGTATGGGGTTTTCGATTGATAAATGAATCGGGCTTATTGACTTTTCTTGATACCAGTAACTATTTTGACGCATGTTCGAGAAACCTGTCTGCTCGAACAACTATCGACGATGCTTGTAATTCAGCGATTCCGGCCCAAAAGCGGAACCTGCATGCTCGCATATGACGTGATATCGATTGGTTGTGAGCTTCCACGGCGTCGCTGCGGCTCGCAATTCAGATTGTTCCGAAACGAAATATCCAGGAGTATCCTACATGAGAAAGTCATTATGGATCGGCGCGGCTGTCGTGTCGCAGATCCTCACCGGGATCGAGGCCGAAGCCAAGCCCGCTGACATGATCACGAACGGCAGTTTCGAGGTCAACGATGGCGTTGGACAGATTGGAACGAAAACTACGGCGTCCGGTTGGAGCACGCAGGTCCTCAGCGACCCTCCCGGTCAAGGCTTCGCCTTTATCATGAACAACACTGCGGATTCGTCGGGTACGCCGTCCGTCTTGTCGCCCCCGAACATTACGATCTGGGGCCCGAATACGGGATCCAACAACGGCTTTACGGTCAGCCCGGACGGTGGCGCTTTCCTGGCGATCAGCGATTGGTACAGTCGAGCCCGCGTTTCGCAATCCGTTTCCGGGCTTCAGATCGGCTCACAGTACCAGTTGAGCTTCTACTGGGCGATCGCACAAGCAACGGACACCACCGGCGCATTTCAAGCCGGATGGAATCTGACTTTCGGTTCGAATTCCGATTCGTCCGGATTGCAGTCCGTTCCGAGCAGAGGATTTCTGCCCTGGACACTCTACACGAGCACATTCACGGCGACCTCGACCACACAAAGCCTGGATTTCGATGCGACCGGCACGAACGAGATGCTGGGTTTCGTTCTTTTCGACGGAGTTAGCTTGACCCCGGTCCCCGTACCTGAACCATCGACCTATGCGATGGGAGCTGTGGCGACAGTGATTCTCGGTTGGATCTCACGTAAAAGGCGGAAGTTTACGACGACAAACCAGGCTGCCTGAGTCGCCCCGAACTTAACTTCGATGCTGTCGGAGTCAATCCGCTGAATGTCGATTCAGCGGATTGACTGCCGAGTGCGAAAGGCGTATCGCTGGTCCCGTGCGATCTTTCTGGTCGAGTCGGCCCGTTCGATGGATGCCCTCTGTCTGCAAGATTCCGCGTTCTCGAAATGAATACGGTGGTCGTGCATTGCCTTTCTTCGCGATTCCGAATGACCGCCTCCACGATCCGAAGGTTCGATCTGATTCGAAGTCGATAGAACTGTGATGTAGACTGCACCGGGCGATGCGATCGCGGATCGACGGCACGCTCGAATTCTTCGGACACATCGGCCCGAAGGGCATCGATCATGAGAATCGATTACGTTCCGGCATTGCCGGAATTGAAACGCTTGTATGCAATGCCGCGTGATTCGAATCGATTTCGCGCGTATCTTCGAACGATGATCGACGATAATGGCGAGGAACTCGGATTCGCCCCACTGGTTCTCGCCAATCCCATGGCGCGGGAACATGTACGGGAACTTGTCGACCGATACCAAGATTTGGATGCCGACGCGATCGCACTTCAGACGATCGAGTCCATCCTTCCAGAATTCTCGCATTTCGACGAACGTTTCGATGCCTCGCTCGTGATCGTCGATGACCAGAAAGGGGGCTGGACGAATCGATTCGCGACCGAGATTTATCTGCGGCGCATTCCCGACCCCCGCTCGCTGACCGCGAAACGGCGATCCCGTTTCTGGATCACGGGCGTTCTCTGGTCAAGCGAACCTGCCAGCGCTGATCATGTCCGAATCGCTATGAAGAGTGCCCTTTATCGACTTCTCTTCGTTTTCGAAAATGGCCCCGCAAGGAGTGTTGCGGACCTCATCCGACAGGAGCGGGCTGTCATGAGTCGATCGGGGCAGTCGTTCGCCCCGCTCGAGAGTGACGAAATCCCCTGGACACAGCAGATTCTCGCGGACCGTGCGAATGAATTCGATCTCGCGAATCTCGTGACTTGCCTTTTCGGAGACGTGGCGGCCGAATCGATGGGTTTCGAAAAGCTCGGGTTGCCTGAAAACGCGGGATTACGTTCGGCTCCGAACCACTCGCCATGCGGTTTCGAATCGTGATCGATCGGTCGCATTTCGCTCCGTACGTCCGATTCCCATCGATCGATCGCCGTTTCGCCGGAATCCGATCGAATCAACCCTGTTTCGAATGGGCCTGGCCGAGTGACTTGCGGATTTCGTCGATGATGATCGGCCAGTCCTGACGATTCAGCTCGTGCCCGGCGCCTTCGAGAGTCAAAAGACGAGCACGCGGTATCATTTTCGCCGTTCTCACGGCGTGGGCAAATGGCAGGACGAGGTCGTGCGTTCCGTGCACGATCAGCGTTGGCACGCGGATTTCGTCGAGCCGGTCCAGCAGCGGCTGCATTTCCGCGGGATCGCCGCCGAGCGTCGCGTGATTGAACATCGCGAGCGGGTCGCCGCATCTTTCGAAATCGGCGGCCGCGATGATGGCGACGGCATCGGAGTCGAACGTGCGCCCGGGGCCTGTGAGCAGCCGCCAGAGGCCGGTCTGAAAAGCGACGACGGCGGAGCGGTCGGTCCAGTCCAGTTCGCCGACGGCGGAATGATACGCGATCACAGCCGGGTCGATCGGCGGGATCTCAGCGTCAGGCGATGCCAGCGGCTCGGACGCGATCAACGTGACCGACAGGACTCGTCCGGGATGGGTCAGGGCCAGCATCTGCGTCAGCCAGCCGCCGAGTGACATGCCGACGAAATGCGCCTGGCCGATACCATGTGCGTCGAGGACTGCGAGTGCGTCGTCGGCGAGGTCGCCGAGGGTGTAGCCCGGCTCTCCGGGAGGATATTTGCGTGATTCGCCGGTATCGCGATGATCGTAGCGAATGACGTAACAGCCAGATTCAGCGAGAGATCGGCAGAAGCCCTCAGGCCACCAGCGGCCCGAAGCCGTGGCGCCCATGATGAGAAGAACCGCGGGATCGCCTGGCGAACCGAACGACTCGGAATGCAATTCCGAACCGTCGGGAGTCATTACGATGCGGGAATTCATGATGCGGGTTCTTTCCTTTCCGAAACCGATTCGATTCGAGATGGAAGTCGAGTCGAGTCGTCTCCAACACACGTTCGGCCCGTTCGATTGCGTGCAACACCTGAAGAAATTGGCATGGGCCGATCGCATCCGGCTCAGGCGCGATCCAGAAACGGCTCGACGATTTCGCGGGTCTGGGAACTTTCGACGACGGGTACGATTTCGAATGATACACCCGTGCCTCGCCAATGCAGAACCCACTGCTGCAGAAGTCGCAGATCGTCGCACTTCATCACCTGAAAGCAGCGTGAGAAGTTCGGCTCGACCCAGCTCGAGACATATTCGAGACCGTCGGGCAGGCCTCGGCCGGCTTCGCGCACGCGACGATAGACGGGGACCATATCGCCGTTTTCGAATCGTTCGATGATCATGAAAAGCATCGGCAGTCTCCGGAGCGTGCGAGTGACAGACAAGACGCGCGGCGCGTACCGGCCTGAACTTGCGAAATTCGGAATCGATGACGAACATCATACGCGATCGAATCGACGAATCGCTTGAGATCGATAGCGGGGCTCGATAAATTCGAGTGCAGGAACAGGTCGAGAATACGACTGGAAGACCACATCGAACGAGGCCGGCACATGCAGGACAATTCCCGTCCGGGCGTCAATCGACGCGTGATACAGAAGGCCGCGATCGCCATTCCGGCCGGTTTCGTCACATCCGCTCTCGCGCAGGACCAGGCGGATCAGGAAATTCGCGCCTTTTTGAAGCCCTACGTGATGGACCGGAAGAGCGTCGACGATTTTCTGGATCCGAAAGCCAGGGTCTGGGCGAAATTCGACCCGGACACGGGCTATCTGCTGCGCAACAGCTTCATGCGTGACGGAGTGGACGGATCCCACACACTCGCCCGCTACGAACCGACCGGCCAGAGGTTTCAGGTGAACTTCCGGGACCGGCCGTGTCGCATCAACACCTACGGCAACAGCTTCACGCAGGGTCATCAGTCGAACGATGCCGAGACCTGGCAGGAAATTCTGGCCGGCCACTTCGGCGAACCGATCCGGAACTTCGGTATCGGCGGGTTCGGCGTCTATCAGGCGGCGCTTCGGCTGGAGAAATACGAACCGACCGAACTGGGGGCGGAATATGTCATTTTCAATATCTGGGGCGATGATCACTGGCGAAGCGTCAACGCGTGGCGGCAATTGACATTTCCGCCGAACATCCTCAGCGGTAAAATGTATCATTCGAATCCCTGGCGGCATGCCCGCGTCGACCCGAACAGCGGGGCGATCGTCGACAAGCCCAATTACGCGGACACGCCCGAAAAGCTACGAAAACTCTGCGAATTCGACACGGTTTACGACACGTTTCGAAATGACATGATCGTGCATGCCCTGATCGCGATCCGCACGGGCCGCATCGTGAAACGCGAGAGCATCGACGAAATGGCCGCCGTGACGGGCACGAAGGACATCGACCTGTCGACGCCGGATCGGGTAAGAAACTCCGTACAAAAACTCTACGAATCCTATGCGATTCGCGCGGGCATGCGGATCATGGAACGTGTGCAGGAGAATCTGACGAGGGCTGGCAAGAAGCTGTTCGTGCTGTTGAGTTATCCGGGCCCGAACGTCTGGTATGCCTGCGCAGGCAAGCCGAAGGACGCGAAGCCGCCGATCCATGACTTCCACCCCCGCGAATTCGTCGAATTCCTGCAGAATCGGAAGATTCCTTACATCGATACGGTCGACAAGCACGTAGAGGAATTCGCACAGTTCCGGATCGACGCGAAGGCCTACGTCGATCGGTATTACATCGGGCATTACAATCCGAAAGGGCAGCATTTCTTCGCGTTCGCGATCAAGAACGAGATCGTCAAATGGCTTTCTCCGAAGCCGCCGACCTATGCGGATGAATCGGAGAGCGTCATTCGATTCGAAGGTTATCTCCCCGGCTGACCGGTCGACGGATATCACCCTCAGGAATTGCGATTCCGAAGCGCAAGCTAAAAATAGAAGGAACCCCCCGCGGAGCGGGCACCGAAGCCGCAATCGAATCGGCTGCAGGCATTCGGCGGTGGACATTTTTTGACCGCTCATGGCGAGAATTTGGCCATAAGGAATAGCCTCTGCGCCAAGGTCGGCGGCGACATCATTTTGAATTGCAGCGACTTACGACGAGACGCGAAGCACGGCATACCGATTGCTTAAGGCCAGTCGCGGATTCGATTCGTGCCAGGCGGCTGCTGTCATCGGTGACAGACGCTCGGGCATGAATGGGAAAGGATCCCGCGCGAGGTACTGATCGATGATTTCGAAAGCTCGAAGTGAGCGAACGGATGCATTCACTCTCATCGAACTGCTGGTGGTGATCGCCATCATCGCCGTTCTGATCGCCCTCTTGCTGCCGGCGGTGCAATCGGCACGCGAAGCCGCCAGACGCATCAAATGCAACAACAATCTCAAACAACTGGGCCTGGCGATTCATAATTACGAAGGCGTGGTCGGGTCTCTGCCGCCGGCTCTGGTGATTCAGGGGCGAAATGGTGTGGTGCAGTGGTCGAACGGTTATGGGGCGTATGCCCGGGTGCTGCCGTTTTCGGAGCAGGGGGTGCTGTTCGACAGCATCAATTTTACCCTGGACATGCAAACGCCGCCGAATCTCACGGCGGCATCGGTGGTGATCGACTTTCTGGCCTGCCCCAGCGACCCGCGCGGGCAGGTGCGCAAGTTGACGGACGGATCGCAATATGGCGTGGCGACATACGGGTTCGTCGAAGGCGACTGGTTCGTCTGGGGCGGTGTCGATTCGAATCTCAGGAACCGTTCCGCTTTCGGGCCGAACATGTCGCGCCGATGGAGCGAGTTTACCGACGGCACCAGCAACACGATGCTGATGAGCGAGGGCAAGGCGTTTCTGACCTATTACCGCGACTGCCCGACACTTTCGAAAGTGAACGACCCGAACGTGATTCCGCCGCCGGATGCCGATCCGCTGACCGTGGTGCCGGAGTATCTGGGAGGATGTCAGCTGCGCGTGGAAGAGGCACGCACGCAGTGGTTCGAGTCGGGCGTGCATCATAATGGAATCACGACCGCGTGGCCGCCGAACAAGAAGACACCGGGCGGACCGAACAAAATGTATGCGGACATCGATATCAATTCGAGCCGGGAGAAGCTCGGCAGGCCGTCATTCGCGGCAGTCACGGCCAGAAGTTATCACCCCGGCGGCGTGCATGCCCTGATGGGCGACGGCTCGGTCCGGTTCGTGAAGGAGACGATCAACGGTTACGTCTGGCGGGGACTCGGAACCGTCGCGGGATCGGAAGTTCTCTCGGCTGATTCGTATTGAGCGTTCGATCGCGCCCATTTCGAACCTGGCGGAGCGGAACCTTTCGAAAGCGGCCGATGACGCTTGCGTCGTCGGCCGCGATTTCGTTTTCGGCGAAGTGCATCGAAGTCCGGTACACGAATTTCGTTACGAATCGCCGGAATTCTCAGGTAAAATGTCGGGCCGGAGAATAAACCGCGGCCGAAAGCGGCTTCTCGCGAATGACGCGGGGGGCCTGCGGCCGGCAATGCGACCTGTCCGAATCGACCAGGGCGAAGATCATGATTGACACGAAACGACTCCTTCTGGCGGCGATTTTTGGAGCATTCGCGATTTCGACGGGCAACGTCGTCGTCGCGCAGGAGCAGGCCAAACCCGGGCCGGCCGCGCCGCTGGTGACCCGTGGCCAGGTGAAATTGAATCTGGCCGGGGCACACATGGCATTGAAAGCGGCTGTCGAATACGCTGCCGGCAAAGGGTTCAAGATGAACATCGCAGTCGTCGACGACGGCGGCCATTTGCTGGCCTTCGCCCGGATGGACGGCGCCCGGCCCGCTTCGGCGAACACGGCGCTGACCAAAGCGGTCACGGCGGCGACGTTCCGGCAGGAGACCGGGCCGCTGCCGGCGGGCGGCACGCCCGATTTGCTGCTGAACCTCAGCGTTCAGAACGCGGCTGCGGCCAGCGGAGGCAAGATTACGACTCTCAAAGGTGGCGTGCCGATCGTGGTGGATGGCCAGATCATCGGTGCCCTGGGGGTGGGCGGCGGTTCGGGTGAGCAGGATGCCGAAGTGGCAAAGGCCGGAATCGAAGCGCTGCTGCAGGCTCTCAAGACGGAAACTGGCGGCAAATGAAACCGCTTTCGATCGCGGGCTTTTATCTCAGCCTGTTCATAGCTTCGATTTCGACCGCCGGGGCTGCGGAACCGCGTGACATCGAATTCACGGCGAAGGTCGACGGCACGATTCAGCGTTACGTGACGATCGAGCCGGACGGATTCGAAAGCGGCAAGCCGGTGAATGTGCTGATCGCCCTGCACGGGCATGGTTCGGACCGCTGGCAATTCGTGCGGGACGGGCGTGGCGAATGCCTCGCCGCCCGCGAGGCTGCCGCGCGGCACGGGATGGCGTTCGTCTCGCCCGATTATCGGGCGAAGACATCGTGGATGGGCCCGAAGGCCGAGGCGGACCTTGTGCAGATCATCGAGGATATCAAATCGAAGTTCGCAGTGAGGAAGGTGATCGTGTGCGGCGGTTCGATGGGCGGCACGGCCGCTCTGACGTTCGCGGCACTTCATCCGGATCTCGTCGACGGAGTCGTGGCCTTCAACGGCACGGCGAACCTGGTGGAATACGAGCGGTTTCAGGACGCCATCGCCGAGTCGTTCGGGGGAACGAAGCGAGAGATTCCTGAGGAATATCGCAAGCGATCGGCTCTATTTCATTTCGATCAATTGACGATGCCGGTGGCCACCACGACAGGCGGACGGGATGAGATCGTGCCTCCAGCCAGCGTGCTGGAGCTGGTGGAGAAACTGAGCCGGACGAATCGGAATGTGCTATCGATCCATCGGCCAGAAGGGGGTCACGCGACCGATGCGGGCGACTCGAAGGCCGCGCTGGAATTCGTGATCGGCAAAGCGGTCGATTCGAAATGAAAGTGCGGAATGCGCAGGAATCTTCCCGCGCATTCCGCTTGAATCGGTCACTTACGCTTTCGGGCCACGAGTTTGCTGGCCGCCATGCCGCGGAGGTTCGGGGCCGGGCCGGCCAGGTCACGCTGATCGATAACGCGGATTAAATCGCCGCCGGCTTTGCCGTCTCGGTCACCGTCGAGCAGTTTGCCGGCGGAATCGGTCAGGCCTCCTGAGGTGCCTTTGAGGACAACCTGATAGCGGGCACGCAGCAGCAATTGCCGGCTGATCGGGCTGAGCGTGGCCGTGTGCGTGGCGGCGTCGTAGCTGACGGCCCGCAGGCCGATCAGCTTGTCGTCCCTCGTGCCGAACCGGCCGTCGCGGCCCGCGCTTCGCAGAACGTAATTCGAAAGGTCGCCGGCGGTGGCCGGATCCATGTCGGAATCGAACGTGACGGCGAAGCTCGTGGGCTGGGCGTGGTAGCCGTAGCGCACGACAGAGGTGACCTGAGGGCCGGGCGGGGTCACGACCGGGTCGGCTGCCACGACGACCTGGGCATCGGCCGAACGGCTGGCGACGAAGTTGCCCGACGTGAGGAATTCGGCTCGAATCACGTGCGAACCGGCGGGTATCGCGAGCGAGGCGCTGGCGATCATCTGGCCGTTCGAAGCGGCGAGAGCCGCGGTGACAGCCTCGACGCCGTCGACGAAGAAGCGGACGAGCCCCTGGGGCGACGTTCCGTCGGTCGCTTCGACGACCACGCTGACCGGCACGCGAACGCCATTGGGCAAGGGGCTTTGCGGCACGGTGAGGGCCGTGGAGGTCGAAACCAGGCCGGCCAGTGCGTCGATCGAGGCCGTCGCGGTCGCCGCGACGGTATTGTCGGCGGACGAAACGACGCGAATCGTCGCGGTGCCGGTGCCGAGCTGGAGGAGGTCAAGATCGACCGGGATCCAGGTTTCGCTCTTGGGCGGAAGCCGGAAGGTGGCATTGCCGAGCGGGGAGACGCCGTCGAAGCCGATGATATTCACGAGCACTGGCCCGGCGGATGTTTCGAGGATCGCCCGGTAGGTCGATTCTCGATTGCCCGAATTCACGACATGGAGCATGAAACGGGCGATTCCGGGGTCGGTCCGCGAGATGCGATCGACGTCGAACCCGGCGGTCACGCCCTCGGCGGCGGGCAAGACGATACGTGCGAAGTCGCCGCTGCGAATTCGGCTATCGGCCTGAGATTCCGCGTAAACGGCCAGATCGATCTCGCCTGGAATGGCATGGCCGAGCGAACCGACGTCGATTCGGACCTGCCGCGACTCGCCGGGGGCCAGAGTGACGGAAGTCGTGCCGAGCGTAGCGAACATGCCGGCCGGGCCGCCGAGCGAAAGCAGAAACGTGTCGGCCTGAGTGCCGGAGTTCCTGACGGTGGCGAAGTAGGATGCACCATCCGTGCCGACATCGGGATTCAAGTCGACGAGCACGCCCAGAGCCCCGACGGAGATCGTCACCGGCGCCACCGCGAAGATGCCGGCATGGCTTGTCGAGCGTGCATCGATCGTCAGCCCCGACGTTCCGGTCTGGGCAACGGTCTGGGCTGTGACGCGGAACGGAACGTCCACGAATTGCCCGGGCGCGACGGTCACTTCCGGCTGAAGCCATTCCAGCAGAATGCCGCCAGGCACGCCGATGGCAGACAGGGCGAAGGTGTCGGTCTCGCTGCCGGTATTGGTCACCCGCAAGGTGAACAGGCTGGATGTGCCCCTGCCGACGGTCAACGTGCCGGGATCGACTGAGGCGAAAACGCCGCGAGCCTGGGTGTCAGCCACAGGCGCGGCAGCCTGATCGTGCACCGTCAACAGCGCGCCGACCATGCCTGAAATATCGCCGGAGGTGGTTTTGACGACGATCTGATACAGCGCATCGGTCGTGAAAAAGCCCGGCGTGACTTTCAATTCGGCGAAAGCGAATCCGCCCGCCGGAACGAACACGAACGACGGCATTTCGACCCAATCCTTCGGCACGCCCAGAACGGCGAGGTCGTAATAGGCGTCGATGCCGGTGACGTTGCGGACCGTCACTTCGAAATTGGCCGATTCGCCTCGGCGGATCGTCCGTTCGGAGGGGTCGATCGAGAGGATCTGTTCGGTGGCGACGTTCGTGCGGGGCAGGGTGATCTGGCCGCCCGTGCCCTGAGACACGAACGACACGGAGCCTTCGCCATTGACGGGGACGGAACTGCCTGGCTGAAGGCCGGTGACGACCGTCTGCCAGGTGATCGTTCGTGACGACTGAGCCGAAGAGAAAGCGAAATCCCACTCATAAGTGACCGTGTCCGGGCCATCGATAATGCGCGTCGGAGCCACACTGAACGAGCCTGGCACGACCGTGGCTGAGCCTTTCGGCACCGGCACGCTCACGGTCGCCGGCACGGCCGCGGGCGCACCGACCTGATAGGCCATCAGGCCGTCGCCGCTGGTGGTGAACACGAACGAGCCTGACTCACCCAGGCCCAGATGGCCGGAAGGGGCGGCCGACTTGCCGATTACGGGCCGGGAGGGGTCGGAAATGTCGATGACCAAAAGAGCCGGGTCAGAGGCCAGAGTCCCAGGTGTCGTGAAGGCGAAAAGACCATTGCCGAGCGAAGAAAGGAACTGGCTCCACGGGCCGGCCGATGGCCGGGACAACGTTTCGGAGTGGATCAGGGTCGGCGATCGGGGATCCGTCAGATCCAGGGTCGCCACCACCAGATTGCCGAGCAGGTCGAGACTGGGGGATTGATCGGCCCAGCCACCCGTCGAGCCGGTGACCAGTGCCCGATTGCCTTCGACAGCCAGGCCCACGGCCGAGACCGTGCCAGGAATGACGATCGACCGCAAGACTTTCAGATGCGCCGGGTCGCTGATGTCGACGACGTGAACCACCCCCTGGCCGGTTTGCGTATCGTCTCCGGCGGCCGTGCTGCCGGCGATGAGCAGCGTGTCAGGCGAAACGACGGCCAGTTGCCACGTGTTGCCGTCGCCGCCGTTGACGTCGACATTGAGGAACTGACCGATGCCGTCCTTGTTGTTGCCGTAAGTGTTCCGGAGGACACCTTCGAGGAAAGGCGCGGCCGGGTCAGAGACATTGATCGACAGCAGATCGCCGATCTGATACTTGATGTCGTTTCCGCCCAGGAGGAACGAAAAACCCCAGATACTAACATATACATGCGTATCCGTCACCGCCATGTGCCAGGCGTTGCCGTAGGGAATGCCGGGCGAAGTGCCCAGAAGCTGCGGGTGGACAGGATCGGCCAGCGAATAGATCTTCAGCTCGAGATTGCCGTCGAAACCCGAACGCTTCATGGCAAAGAGCCTACCGCCATGCACTTCGAGCATGTCGGCGAACGTGCCGAACGTGCCGAGAAGCTGTGGCGTGGCGGGGTCGGTCATGTCGTAGACCCGCAAGCCATCGTTGCCGCCGACATAGGTGTATTTGCCGAAGCCCACGACCCCCAGAGCACCGGGATCGGCCGTCTGCGACTTGAGCGTGAACGGGCTGTCGAAGCCGATCGTGGCGTTGACCTGGAGAGTGGAGGTGACCGTCTGCGAGCCGGTCGGCACGATCGTCCGGTCGGTCGTGACGGTGGCTGTGACCGGTGAGCCGATCAGGAGCGACGTCGCCCCCGAACCGCCGGGGATCGCGGAACCGTCGGTCTCGGTCACGACGATTTCGACACGATAAGATCCATCCGGAAGGCCGGTCGTATCGATCACGCCGAGGCCGATCGTGGCGATCGACGTCAGCACGTCGAGCGTCGCGGCCACGGGGGCCCCGGTGCGTACGTCGGTTCCCCCGGCATTTTTCAGCACGTAGCTGACCAGAACGTCGCGCTTCGTGTTGACCGCGTTGAGGATCCGGGTGGAGACGGCGACCTGCGAGCCGCTCGCACCGAACGGCGGCGTGGCGGTGACGTCGACGACGGAAACGAATTCATGTCGAGCCACGAAACTGCCAGCGACGCCCCGGCCGATTTCAGGGACTTCGTCCAGTGTGACGGGCACCGTGAAGCCGAAAGTGACGAGTTCCGTCAGGGATGTCTGGGTGATCGTCAGGAAGACGCTGCCGACCTGCCCGGGGGCGAGGCTCAGCGTCGCTGCACTCAGGCTGGCCGTGACGCCGGGAGGAAGCTGCGGCAGGCCGATCCGGTAAACGGTCGATTCGGTGCCGACATTCTGCACGACGATTTCGAAGCTCTCAGGCTGATTCGGCCGTGCCTCACGCTGATTCGGCAGCATGTAGACCTGAAAATCGCTATGGCTCAGGGCTTCGACGCCGGCGCCGAATTTGTCGAGCGCGCCGCCGACGGCCAGAATCGCGTCCCGCGTCGCGTCAGAGTCCGTCGCAGCCGCCAGGGCATTGCGAGCAGCATCGAGCCCGGGAACGAAGGCGGACAATACGGCATCCGCCCGCATCTGGCTGAGCACGCTGTCGATGGCGTTGACGGCTTGATCCCGGGCGATCGGATCGTCCGTGTTCGACGCCAGTTTCGTGAGGGCGATCGAAAGATCGTCGAGCCGGGCACCCAGCTCGGGTTTGCCGAGGTCGGACGCGGCCCTGGCGGCATTCACGGCCGCATCAGCCCCCGGAGCGACGACGCTCAGGGGAATGACGACCCACACCGGCTCTTCGCCGCCGAAGTCGACGCGAACGTTCGCGGTGAGCGTGGAATTCAAGGGCGTTCCGGCCGCGGCCGTGAGGGTGACGGGAATTTGGCGGACTTCGCCTGCCGCCAGTGCGACGTTTTCGAGTCCGTCGACGCTCAGGCCATCGGGTGCGATGAGCGAAAGATCGACATTCACGCCGATATTGCCGACGGAGCGGAGGATGATCGTGGCACTCGCCGGCTGACCGGGCAGGACGCCGGGCGAATCGTAGACGAGGTCCGCGGCGACACCGCCGAAAGCCGGCATGACGAAACCATGATCGAACGACACGCCCTGAGCGGGGTCGGCGACGTCTTCGACTCGGAACGAGAGCGTGGCGTTCGTGCCTGGCGCGGGAACGGCTCCGGTGGGCCTCAGGGCCAGACCGACTTCGGCCGTCTGCCCGGCGGGTACGATCACTTCTTCGAGGCTCGTGACGATTTCGAAACCGGCGGGAGCGACCAGGTCGGTCAGGCGGAATTTGCGATCCGTGTCGCTGAAGTTGCGGATGCCGACTCGGTACACGGTGGGCACCAGCGCACCGCCGACGGGCAGAACGAGCAGGGGATCTTTCGCGATGCCGACGCCGATTCCGCCCGAGGTCTCAGGCAGGTCAGAAAGTTCCGGCAGCGGGTCGAGCGAGATCAGGAAGTCGGGCGCGGGCGGATCGGCTTTATGCAGCAGCGCGCCGACGGCCAGCCCCTGCAGCATGTTGCTGACCAGAAGAGCGATCAGCCCCACGGCCGTGGCCATACGCCAGCGTGGCGTCATTCCCGCCACGAGTCCCTCTTTCGCTCCCGACGCGACGTTCATCGGGTTCAGAATGTTGTTGGCGTATTCCTTCAGCTTGGCAGGGTCTTTGAGAATTTCGGGGTGGAAGATCACGTCCCACGCCGCCACGACCGCACCCAGCGCCAGATCTTCGAGGATCGACATCATGATCCGGCCGACGAATTCCGAGATCGCCTGATGTCCGCCGTCGGAAGTCATGCCGATCGTCCGCCCGGATTGAGGGTCGATCTCGTACCAGGCGATCGTCGGCTGGCCGTCGATCACGACATTGCGCGAAGGCACCAGGACGACCAGCCCGGACGTCAGCGCCTGAAGCATGCGGGCTTTGGCTTCGCCGGAATAATCGAGCGTATCCAGCAGCCCCACCTGATTCGCATCGAGCAGCAGCGTATCGATCCCGGCCTCACCGGCGGCTTCGAAAACACGCACGGTGCTGACCACGCCAGCCGATTGTGACGAAGGCGAATTACGCCGAACGACTTCCGTCTCGATGCCGTTTTCGTGCATGCCGCGCAGAAGCTGATACACCGGCAGAACGCCCAGTGACTGGCCTGGATAGGCAATCGCCCGCATCTCGGTACGGCGCAGGTCGAGGGAGTTCACGATCCGGCCCACGCCGTTCTCCTGGACGAGACGCATCGACGCAAGTTGAACGATCGGCTTGTCGGCATAAGATTTTACGAACAATCGATCGGCGATCGAATTCCGGTCGAAGCCGGAGATCGTCAGATAATCGGCCGCCATCACGCGACTGACGCCCCACGCGAACAGCCGCATTTCGTCAGAGGCGTCGGCGGGAACCGAGCCGTCGGCCGCCGCCATGGCCTGAATGACGGATTGAAGCCTTTCGACTTCGGAACGCAGGGCATAGGTCGCGGAATAGGGCTGGATCCCGGTCGAAAAGTCGATCGTGGTGACGTCCAGATCACTGACGGCCGTCGTGCCGGGCTGGATATTCAGGTTCGGCGTGCCGCCGTTCATGCGGACGTCGTAACCGATCCTGTCGAAAAGCGTGCGGCTGAGCGTTTCCGTCGTGCCGTCCGGCGATTGCATTTCGATGCTGAGGAACAGCCCCGTAAGAATCACGCTGCCGAACGGGAAATTCGTGAGCGTTTCCTGAAAATCGGTGCCGCGGATCACGTGATCACGCGACATCGGATAAGCCAGATCGCCTTCCGCCAAGTAAGGCGAATAGGTGTTCGTCGTCGACGTGAACACCAGGGCGGAAATGGTCGAAGAGCTCACGAAATTGCCGAACGAAAGCGGCCGGCCGACCAGGTGAGCGGCGGAGAAGGTGAACTCGAGTGCCTTGTCGATCTGGCGAGGGTCCATACCGAAGAGCCCGGAGACCGCCGTATTGGCAGTTTCCCGATCGATCCTAATGGTGACCTTATGCCGCAGCGCGTCGGGCACTTCGGCGAACGTGCCCAGAGCCGAAACGAGCGTCTGCCCCGGCAGGGCGCCGGGGATGAGCGTATCCATGTCCGTCATGCCGGAACCGGTGTCGTAACGGAGCCAGTAATGATCACGCGTTTCGGCGATCAGAGCGGCATCGTGCACCGGGTCGGAGACAGCGGCTCCGGCCGGAATGAAGCCTTCGGCATGGGTCGGATCGGTGAACATCGACGCGATCAGCGTTCCCGCCTGAGCGTCGGAAATCGTTCCCTGAGCGTACAGTGCGGGCACGCCTGAAGCCCGCAACAGGGCGACACCCAGGCTGGCGACGTCGAGCGAATTACCCGCGCCTGACCAGAGCGTGCCCCGGGCCCCCCGGAGCGAGCCGGTATAGGATTCGAAACCGATCCGGGCGGTCAGGAATTCGAAAATGCGGGAAGGGTCCTGATCGAGCGCGGCAGCCTGCGCCATCACGAACGGGTCGGCGGCGTCGGCATCCTGAGTCGGCGTCAGCGAACCGGCTGCGATCGGGCCCGACCTGAGTGCCAGGGGCAGGGCCGAATCGGTGACGGTCGTACCGCCCACGACGCCTGTGACGACTGCGCCGGTGTCGACGGAGAAATTCAGCGGATCGGTGCGGCGGAGGGTCAGTTCGATCTCAGCCCGGCCATAGGCCTCGATCGCGGGCAGAACCCAATTGACCGTTTTACCGGCCACGGCAGGCGAACCGCCAGCTCCGACGAATTCGACGCCGGAAGCGAGGGTCGTGGCGATGTGGACATCGTCAAGCCGCTGATCCTGATCGTTGTAAACTGCATAGCGGACTCGGAACGTGCCGACGCCGATCTCTTCGGCCGACCACGCGGAAGGGGTCCGGCCGATGCTGACGACATCGCTGGGAACACCCGTGAGCATCACACGCGGGTCAAGCGCTTCCATCGTCAAAAGCGAGATCCGCCGAGCATTGCGTCTGGTTCGTCGAATCCGTCGCTCCGAAACCGCATCCGAAATCTGTCCGATCATTCCCAATCTCCTGTATCTGCCGACGGTATCGATTTATGTCACCGCGACGCATCAATAGAAAAACGAATCAAAAGTTGTCGCAGGAGCCGAACGAGTGATTCTACCTCCCCAGCCAGGGGAAAGCAAATCAAGCCGTTGTGCCGCATCGCATTCCAGTACGAACCCGACTACGAATTCGTTCGATCGGCAGTGCTGTCGATCAGGTGGCAGGCGACCCGCATTCCTCACGTAAGCCTCTCGACTGATGTGCCTTACGAAATCACCTGTTTCTTTCGATCTTTTTTCGGATCGACCGGATCTTCGGATCTGTTGTACATGATATATGTACGCTAGTATACTTAGATACGGCAACGGGCGATGCTCGATCGTAATGCAGTCGGATCCAGATATCCAATTTTTTGGATCGACACGATAAACGTTACTGGAATTGGCGTCACGGTCGTGTTATTTTCGGTCCTTCGGGCAGGATTCCGTCAACGAAGCCTGACGGCCTTCACTTCCAGAGAAATGAGATCGAAATGTCCAGCGACGAAGATGTTACGAGCGTGTCAGAAACTTTCGCGAATTGCGTACTGGCTTCGAAATGGGCCG
Organism: uncultured Isosphaeraceae bacterium; assembly: GCA_964608915.1. GTDB lineage: Bacteria > Planctomycetota > Planctomycetia > Isosphaerales > Isosphaeraceae > QWQI01. Next base: position 53,663 of record CAZSQA010000010.1, on the reverse strand, counting down.
AGATTCTGCCGCTGCTTTCCGAATCGCTGGCGACTCGCGTTACGGCGGAGACTCTGGCCAGCGAGTTCACCTGGGACTCGCTCGGCGGCCGCCTTCGTGAGATGTTCATGGAAATGAGCGGCGAACCGGAGGACAGGGTTCCGGAACTTGACCCGCCCGTGCGCTTCGAAGTGTACGAAGACGCCGAATGGGACGCCCCTGAAGAGCTCGACCCGGAACTGGGATGGGTCGAAGTCGACTTCCTTCCGGACGAGGAATCCGGCTTCGACACCTGCTACAACTGCTTTCTTGGCTTCGTCGACGAAGATGGCCCCAAAATCATGGCATTCCAGATTTGCCTGCCGGATTGATCGAGGCGGGCGATCTCGTCAGGCGTTTCGATCCGCGGCTTCAGTCGCCCAGTTCGCGCACCCGGACATTTCGGAATTTCACGATGCCGTTATGGCTCTGAAGGCCGATCCGGCCCGATTTCCTGGCCAGGCCCGCGTGTTCCGCATTGAGTTCCGGGTGCTTGTCGATCATGTCGTCGACGATCGTGACGCCATTGAGCGCGATCGTCACATGGGGGCCGACGGCCTTGATTTTCATTTCGTTCCAATCGCCGGCGGGTTTCAGGTGGCCGGTCTTCGCCGCTGCGACGTGGTAAATGGAACCGGTGCGCTGCCATGGTTGCACTTTGGCATACTTCGGATGAAAGTCGTCGAGAATTTGAATTTCCATCCCCGAGCGAGAGATGTGCGAGGTGTCGGCCGGAGCACGCAGATAGACGCCCGAATTGCTATCCGCCGAAAGCAGGAATTCGAGCGTCACTTCGAAATCGGCGTAGTCCTTCGGAGTGGCCAGCCAGCCGCCACCCTCACCGCCCATGACCAGCAGGCCGTCCTGCACGGACCAGATGTCTTTCTTCTGGCCGATGCGCTGCCAGTTCTCGAGCGATTTGCCGTCGAAGAGCGATACGAAATCTCCCGCCCGGGCGATGCCGCCAGAGGGGAACGCCAGAGCCAGAGAAAGGACGAATCCTCGAAGAGCGAAATGCATGGGCTGGGCTTCCGGAGGGGGTGGTTTGGGCTGGTGCCCGCCAGCGATGCTCGATCGGCGGGCGGGCGATTTCGGAGTCGCGGGATCCGTTCATCATAGCCGGCAATCGATCGACGCAATACGCATGACCGAAACCGAAGGACATTTCGTCGCCGCGAGCTTCCGACAGCGTTCAGGCATCCCATGGCCGGATGACGCCCGTGGCCGTGAGCGTGGCGTCGATTTCGGAATAGATACGGAAACGCAGCCCCGGTTCGACAGGCACGGGCCTGTCCAGCTTCAAGTCCAGGCACATGCATTCGGTGAGCGGAAAGCCGCCCAGGCCGGTCCGGGCAAGGATCTGGCCGAGAACCCGTGCCGTGCGAATTTCGACCTGCCAGAGGCTTTCCGGCCCGGTGCGCTGGATGAGTTCGTCGCGCCGGGAGGTGTCGTCCGCCGTGAAGAGGCCGCGAACGATCGACACCTCACGGCCCTGGGGCATGCGAGCTTCCATGTGGGATTGCTCCTGTCAACGGTTCCGATTGTCCTCGATCCGTGCGGCGAGGAACAGGGCCCAGTTGCCATTGCGGGCGGCGGCTTCGGCGAGCAGGTCGGGGCGGCCGGCCTTGCGGCAGAGGGCCGAGAGACTCGGACACATCAGATACGATTCCGGGACGTCGGCAAGTTGGTCCGCGGCCAGGGCGATGGCTTCCTCGTCGCGGCCCAGGGCGGCCAGCAGGTTCACGAGCGTCTGTGCCGGCAGGGTCTCCAGCGGGTCGCGGGGCTGGTCGTCGTCCGACTCGACCGGCTTGAGCTTGGCTCGAAAGTGCGCGACGGCGGCGTCGGCCTCATGGCCCAGAAGGGCGTTCAGATAGATGGCGTGGTCGGCGTAAACGTCGTCGAACGGGGGCAGGCCGTCATATCGGAACCGGTCGGAAAGCCCGGAGCCGTAGCGGGCCAGTTCGAGGGCGAGTGCGATTTCATCGGTCGACTTGAGCAGCGGCGAAAGCCGGACGACGGAGGAAAGGTGCGAGACGTCGATGGCGTAGGCGTCGTCGTCGTAGATCCACGGGCGGCCTTCGAGAAGCTGCGTGACGGTGTTCGATTCCGCCGGGCGGGCGCCCTCACGGCGTTCGATTTCGGACGAAAGTGCATAATGCAACTGCGAATGCAATGCCCGCGCCAGCAGGGCGGATGCCGCGGACCGCACGGAATCGTCGGCCGGCAGGGCTTCGAACGAAGAGATGGCTGAACAGATGCCGTAGCGGTCGAGAATCCAGCCGAAGCCTTTCAGTGGGTGCACCTGCTGCTGAAATGCGACGTCGATGACGGCCCCCAGGGCATGTTCGTCGACCGATTCCGGGTCGAACGACTCGATCGCCTGGCGGACGGGCTCCTTCTCGCCGATCACGCGAAAATAGGGCCAGGCGGCAGGGATGTCGCCCTTTTCGAGCAGCATCGCGCCGACGGTGCGCAGGGCTTCGACGTAAAGATCCTCGTAGCGGGTCTTCTGATTTTCGGCGAGCTGGTCCGCCACGATGCCCGAAGCCGGCAGACCGAGATCGAGCCGGGCCTTGAGGAGCAGGGCGTCCAGAAGGTCGCGAGGCCGGGATTCTTCCCGCGCCGATCGCACGAGTTCGTCGACGGCGGCGGCCGGGCCGGCGGAATCCAGAATCCCGGTCAGAGTTCTCTTGCGGGCCTCGGCGGCTGGGTCCTGCAGCGGTTCGGAGGTCGCTACCGAATCGTCCGCGGATTTGTTGGGTCTCATGAGTTTCAGGGCTCCGGCGATGGCTTGATCGAATGAGATTCGGGTGCGGTGGCGTTCGGCTTCGCGAGTGACGTCACTGGGCGTCGGCCTTGGCAGGGTCGACGGCCGTGGCCGGGGCTCCCGGCGGGTCGGAATGCTCGGTGGCGCCCTCGGATCGCTTCCAGGTGACCCAGCAACGGTTCTGATAGCAGTCGATCACCGTCTTGCGGATCTCTTCGAGATCGTCGCACACGACGAGCAGGTTCAGATCTTCCGGCGAAATCAGCCCACGTTCGACCAGCGTTTCGTGGATGAAGTCGAGGGCCTTCGACCAGAATTCGCGATTGTAGAGGATAATCGGAAACCGCTGAATTTTCAGGGTCTGCACGAGGGTGAGGGCTTCGAAGAGTTCGTCCAGAGTGCCGAATCCGCCGGGGAAAATGACGAACCCGTTGGCGTACTTGATGAACATCGTCTTGCGGACGAAGAAATACTGAAAGTCCAGCGATCGCGTGAGATACGAATTGGGCGCCTGTTCGAAGGGCAGCTCGATATTGCAGCCGATGGAGACGCCTTTGGCATCCAGCGCGCCACGGTTGGCGGCTTCCATGATGCCGGGGCCGCCACCGGTGATCACGGCGAAGCCTGACTCGGCCATCATGCGTCCGAGCGTGCGCGCGGCGATATAGTCCGGGTCGTCTTCCTTCAGCCGTGCGGAGCCGAATATCGCGATGCTGGCGCCGACGTCGGCAAGGCGGTCCATGCCCATGATCAGCTCGCTCTGCATCTTCATGATGCGCCAGGAATCGGTGCGAGTGAAGTAGGACAGTTCCGGGGCCAGGGGGCGGGGCACCGGAGGGACGGACCTGTTGAGCAGTTCTTCGTCGTGCGTATGTACGCGCTTGTGAAGCGCCGCGATCAGGTCGGGATTCGTGTCCCGAATCGAGCTGTCGTGCGGAAACTGGGATCTGTCGGCCATTGCGGTTCCCTGTCCAGGTGTCGTTCGTGCGATACGAACGGATCTCTGATATTATAGTCGCGAACTCGATCCCGAAGGTACACGCGCGACGCAACCGGTCTCGTTCCGAACGTGATCCGAACACGGCCAGGCAAGTGGTTCGTGGCTTCGGCGGATCTCGGCGAACGGCTCGAACTCGACAGGACTGGCATGACGAACAGCGATCTGAACCGCGTTCTGGAAGAAGAGATGATGGACACGGCCGAGGAGGCCGGCAGCTACGACGCCATGGACCATAATGTGGTCAATGCCCGCTTCGTGGCCGATTTCCTCGCGGAACATGGCAGTTCACGCGGCGGGACGTATCTGGACGTCGGCACGGGAACGGCCCTGATCCCGATCGCGCTTGCCGCCATTGACCGCCGTGCGAATATCGTGGGCGTGGACGGTGCCAATCATATGCTCGGCGTCGGCCGCGCGAACGTCGCAAGATTCCTTCTGACGCCCCGGATCGAACTGCTGTTCTGCGATGCCAAGGCGATGCCGTTCGCCGACGGCCAGTTCGAAGCCGTGATCTCGAATTCCATCGTGCACCACATTCCGAAGGCTCAAAGAGTCTTGAGCGAAATGGTGCGGCTGGTGGCGCCTCGCGGCACCCTGTTCGTGCGTGACCTCGTCAGGCCGGTCGATGAAGGTCGGCTCAATGCCATCGTCGAACGCTACGCCGGCAACGATCCGCCCATCGCCCGCCAACTCTTCGAAGATAGCCTGAGGGCGGCGTTGACGGTCGCCGAGGTGCAGGAAATCGTGCAGCCGCTGGGCCTGCCGGCAAGCTGTGTGGGCATCACGTCCGACAGGCACTGGACACTCGTCTGGAAGCGGCCGGACTGAACGAACGAAATGACGGAATCGAGCGGGAATCGAAGCATGTCCTATGCCACGCGCGGGTCGACCATTCGTGAAACGGTGCCGGTCGAGACGGTCGGCCAGGTCACGATGCGCATCAAGCGGCAACTGGAAGCCGGCTTCGGGCGCGTCGCCGTCGAGGGCGAACTTTCCGGCTGCAAGCCCCACAGAAGCGGCCACCTGTATACGAAGCTCAAGGACGAGCAGTTCGAATGCTCTCTGAACGCGACGATCTGGAAGTCGAACCTCGCCCGCGTCCGTTTCCAGCTCGAAGACGGCCTTAAAGTCATCGCTTACGGCAAAATCGAGCTGTACCCCCCGACCGGCACCTACAGCCTGATCGTGGACCGCATCGAGCCGGTCGGGCAGGGGTCGCTGGACCTGGCCTTTCGGCAAATCTGCGACCGCCTGCGCGCCGAGGGGCTCTTCGAAGAAGCCCGCAAACGACCTTTGCCGCGAATTCCGGGCCGAGTGGCCGTGATCTCGAGCGCCTCCGGCGCGGCCCTGCGCGACTTCTGGCGCGTGGCACGCGATCGCTGGCCGCTGGCCGACATCCTGGTGATCGACACGCCCGTGCAGGGCGACAGTGCCGGCGGCAAGCTGACCGAGGCCATGCGGCTGGCGCGTGGCATCGCCGGTCTCAGCGTGATCGTGATCACCCGCGGCGGCGGCAGCCGTGAGGATCTCTGGTGCTTCAACGACGAGCACCTGGCCCGGGCCATCGCGGCCTCGCCGGTGCCGGTCGTGAGTGCCGTGGGTCACGAGGTGGACACTTCCGTGAGCGACCTGGTGGCCGACGTGCGGGCTGCCACGCCGACGCACGCCGCGACGATGATCTTCCCGAACCGGGACGAAGTCGATGCGACGCTCGAAAGCCTGAGATCGCGTGCGGAAGCGGCCGTGAGCCTGCAATTGCACCGCGTCGAACGGGCGATCGATCAGGTCGACAGGCGATTGATCGCCGCCGGATCGAAGATCGCCGACCGGGCGAAGAACGATGTCGCCCGCGCAGAAATGCGGCTGAAAAACGCCGTCGTGAAAAAGCTGGCGAGAAGCAATGCCGATTTCGAAAGGCAAATCGCCGTCCTCGAATCGCTCAGCCCGCTGAAAGTGCTGGCCCGCGGCTACAGCGTCACGATTCAGGACTCTGACGGTTCCGTGATCCGAAGCGTAGGGCAAATCGAGCCTGGCTCGCAGATCTGGACCGAATTGCCCGACGGCCGATTGCGTAGTACCGTGGAAATCAAAGAACCGCGAAACGGCTGACCGCACTGACCATGCGAAAAGCGTGCCGGCTTTCGCGCGGCACGCTTCTTCGAAAGAAAACGGAAATCTGCCGGTCCTGGCGATTCGTCAGGGCTTTTTCACGGCTTCGGCCGGCTTCGCATCGGTGGCGGAAGCGGCCGCCGAGCTGGCGTCGCCCGCTTTCGGTGTTCCGGAACTGGCTGCGGCGGAGGCCGAACTGGTCGCTTCGATCGTCACGCCGGTGACGGCTTTCGCCCTGATCTTTGCCGTTTCGGGGAAAGAAGGAGCCAACGAAGATGCCGCTTCCGCATTTTCGGGTTTCTCTGCCCAGCATTTGACCTTAATGACTTTATCGGCGACCAATTCGAATTGCATCAGGCTGAACTTCCGGCCCGATTTCGGATCGCCGATACGGCTGGCCATTTTCCCGTCGGTCCATTCGACGGACCGAATCGGTTCCAGCCTGACGATGGCAGTGGAATCGGCTTCGGAGAGTGAGACTTTGATCGTTCGGAGCGTCTCGGTATCGCCTTCTTCCCAGCGAGCTTTGAGGGTCAGCGATGGTTCGTTCACTTTGATATCGACCGAAGTCACGACCGAATAATCCTCGGGGAATTGCCTCGGATTGGTCACGAACAGAACATCCGAAGGCCGTGAAAGATTCGAAGTGACGACAGGGTTACCCTCCTTCAGCGCCGAACCGGCGACCGTTCCGGTGATGAGCCGGCCGGAGCGACGAGCGGTGCCAGCCGGTTTCGAATCCGGCGAGACCGTCGTGATTCGAGCCGTGGCGTCATCGCCGGCAGCGGAGCCGACGGTCACCGTCGCGGTCGCGGGAACGTCCGATTCGACTCTGGCCGTTGTCGTACTGGCGATCACATCTTGCGGCAGACGATCGGCAGCGGCTGGTTTGCCGACCCTCGCGATGGCGACGGTATCCGCGGCTTTGTTGCCGGCGATCGTCACATCTTCGACGATGGCGACGTCGGCAGACTTCCTGTCGACTTGCACGCCTGCGATGGTGGCCGCGGTGTCGCGTCCGGTGACATAGGTCCTTTCACGTTTACGAGTTTCACGAAGAAGGCGATCGCGAGTCGTTCGATATCGATCTTCCGCCTGGCTTTCTGCACGGGAGAACGGGTCGATAGTGGCTTTTCGCACCGGTCCGGTATCAAGCCGTTTCAGCAGATATTGCTGGGTCACGCCCGGCTTGTCGTTCGGCTTGGCTTCGAATATCAATTTCATTTCGTCGTTGAGGATCTGGAAATCGATATCGACAACCGGAATCTCATCGAGTTTCGGTGCGATCAGGATAATTTTGCCTTCGACGGATTCGTCGGGGCGACGATCGATGACGATGATATTGAAATCTTTTCGATTTTTGATCTCGCGGACTTTGTCGTCGGATACGATCCGGGCGTCGAAAGTCACCGAATCGCCTTCGAATTGAACCATCTTCAGTTCGACGGTATCCGGTTTGCCAGGATGATCGTGTTTACTGCCGCTGAATCGTGCTTCGACCACATCCCACGTGCCCTGAAATTTGGCGAGATCGGCATTTCTGTCGTCTTCGGCAATCTGGGCATGACCGGCAAATTCACGATCGGCGATTGCAAGATTCAGCTTGGCCTTCATGTCGCCAGCGACGACATCCGACATCTTGCCACGAAACCAGGCCAGATCGGCCAGTTGCGGGGTGCCGGGATTCACTTTCGAAGCCGGGTCGGTCGTGATGGCGCCGCGGATCGTTTCGCCGTCGAGCCGGACGGAAATCTTGCCGAACCGGTCGTCGCCTTCACGCCAGTCGCCCACGAACCGGCGTTCGACGCGTGACCATTGCAATTTCAATTTGCCCGGCTGGCCGTTGACGGTGTCTTCGAAAGTGCCTTCCAGCGTCCCCGGGGCTTTGGATTCCAGCTTCACGGTGCCCCAGTCTTCGCCATGCCAGGTGCCCGCGACATCCGGAGCTTCGGTGCCGATGACGAACCCGGCGAGCGCCAGCGTCATCAATGTGATCATTCCCACGGCCATGCCTCCTCTTGAGCGAACGAAATCACGAATCCGGCCGGCATACGCACCGGTCAGATGATCCAGCAGGTTTCCCGGCCAAATGTCGGTGTCGTCTTCGAAATCCTCGAGGACGACGTTCACGATGCCATAGCTTTCGAAAGTGCTCTCCGAAAGCGGCATTTCTGGCGATCGTTCCAGATTCGCCAGGCACGCTTCGAGCAAGTCGGCGAGTTCACGCGCGTTCGCGAACCGGTCTTCCGGATGTTTCGCCATGAGCCGGGCCACGATCTGGCCGAGCCATTCGGGGATATCAGGATTGGCTTCGGCGACGGGCGGCGGATCGATGTCGGTGATCTGCCTGAGGATGGCGTATGTCGAATCTGCCCGGAACGGAGCCTTGCCCGTGCACATGGCGTAGATCGTGGCGCCGAGCGAGAAAAGGTCCGATCGCGTGTCGACCCCTTCGGCCCGAATCTGTTCCGGCGACATGTATTGCGGCGTGCCGGCGATGACGCCGGAGCGGGTGAGCGTGGCGTCGTCGACGGCCCGGGCCAGGCCGAAGTCGGTCAGCAGAACGCGTTCGACGCCTTCGTCCAGCAGAATATTGGCCGGTTTCACGTCGCGATGCACCAGCCCCTGAGCATGCGCGGCAGCGAGTCCTCGGGCTGTTTGCAAAGCGATACGAAGGATTTCTTCGACAGCGAGGGGGCCGACCCGGTCGAGACGTTTCTGGAGCGATTCGCCACGGGAATAGGGCATGACGAAGTAGGGCAAGCCTCCGGATTCGGCCACGCCGTGGATCGCGACGACATTTTCGTGGACGACGGCGGCCGCGGCGCGGGATTCACGCAGAAACCGCTGGCGGGCGGCATCGCTCGAGGCCAGGTGCGGGGCGAGCAGCTTGATGGCCACGAACCGCCGCAGGGCCCGATCCCAGCCCTTGAGCACGACACCCATCCCGCCGGAACCGATCATGCCCTGAATTTCGTAAGGCCCCATGCGGCCGATCATTTCGGGGTCGTCCGTGGGGGCGAGCCAGTTGAGGATCATGCGGGCATCGATCCGGGTCGGGAACGGGTCGGCGTCGGAGGCCGAGAGATCGCTCGCGAGCCCCGGATCCGAAAGGATCGAACGAACTTCGCCCCAGAGTTCAGGCGAAGCCACCAGGGCATGCAGGCGGGAACGGCACGATTCGCAAGTATCCAGATGATCTTCGGCGTTCTGGCGTTCGGTCACGGTCAGATCGTCGGCCAGCAGGCGTTCGATCTGGCGGTCATCGCAGGTCGGGCTCGGCATCGAACGAACTCCGGTACGGGTAGAACAAGATGGAAGACCGGCTCAGGGTGCGGAAAAGTGGCCGCTGGGGACGGCGATTTCCCCGGTGCACTCTTCCAGTTCGCGAATTCGCTGGGCGATCCGCCGCATCACGCGTGCCTTGGCGGCATAGACAGCGCCGGCGGTTTTGCCGATCCGCAGGGCGGCTTCGGCGGCGGGCAGTCCGTCGATGGCAGTCAGGCGGAATGCCTCCCAGGCGTCGGGGGCGAATTCCTGACGGGCATCGGCGGCGGCCCGGCGGAAAATCTGGCGGCGCAGCTCGTCGCCCAGGATCTGCGAATCATCGCCTGGATCTGGCTGCCGGGCGATGAATTCGAGCAGTGAAGTGCCGCCCGATACGCACGCCCGGGCCTTCTTTCGAAAGGCGTCGATCGCGAGCCGGTTGGCGACCGTGTGCAGCCAGGTGCTGAATCGGGCCCGGGTTTCGTCGTGACGCCAGGTTTCGACGGACTGGGCCACGGCCATGAGCACGCTCTGGGCGAGGTCCTCGGCGTCGCTTTCCTGAAGCCCGCGGCGGCGTGCGAATAGCACGAGAGCCGGTCGATAGAGATCGACGAATTCGGACCAGGCATGCTGATCCGCCGAATCCTTCAGGCGAATCAGAAGTGCAGGATCAGTTTCAGGGAATCGCAACGGTCCGAACCTCCAGGCAAGCCGCCGGGGCGAATCAGGAACCGGCATCGAACGACCTGGCGACGGGACGGGGCGCTCGCGAACGAGGCCGGCCATGCGTCGACAGGTCCGAATGCCTTATCTCTGAGTTACACGCACGGCCCCGGAAAATTCGACACAATTTTCCTGAACTTCCGGAGATTCGCGCCGGACCGGGCGCGGTTCCGAAGTTTCAGACTAGCGTGAACGGCAAATAAACAGGAAGGCAACTTCGGCTGGGGTCGGGAACCTCTGCGATGTCTGAACCCCTGGGCCCCTCGAGCTCCAGCTCGGGATTTTCGTCATAGTCGAATTTCGTGGTTCTCTACGATTTTCGTGAAAGACAACCCGAGCTGGAGCTCGGGGGTCCCGGGTTTACGATCCAGCCGGCGATGTTGCCGTCGAGACAAAACGCCGCAGCATATTGCTCAGAAACATATTCGGTAACACAAGACATCGATCCGCCGGGGGCGGACTCGTCCGATCAATGCCGGGAATACCAGACCTTGTCGGGGTGCCCGAACCATCCCTGCTTAATGTGGATGGTGGGCGCGCCGCCGGGCCAGCCGGGCAGGGGAGCGAAGGCGGGGGCGGCATAAGGCATGGAAACCGGCGAAATCACCGGAGCGAACGCCGGAATCGGCTGCACGGCGGGCTGCACGACCCAGACGATGACGGGCTGAAACCCCGGACCGGGTTGTGGCCCGGGCCCGGGCTGCTGGCCAGGCTGAGCTGCGGGCTTGACCGGATTGACGGGCGACTCCGGCCTGGGTTGAGGGACGGGTGCGGGCGAAGGTTTCACGGGGTCGACCAGATGCAGGCTGGCCATGACCTTTTCGACGATCGAGCGCACCTGGTCCGCTTCGGCTCCGGCGAGCGGCGCTTCGGGCATGTCGGGGTGAAGGGCCTTGGCCACTTCGCCCTGAACGTAAAACGTGACGACCTTGCGGACATCGGCGGCGGAGTGGCCCTGATCGACGACGGTTTCGCCGATGCGCTGGGCGGAGCGTTCGATGGCGGCGGCATCCTGGGCGGAAAGGTCGCCTGCTTGTGACGAACCGGCAAACGAAGCGAGAGCCAGGACGAGCAGAGCCGTCAGCGAAAGTCGCACGTGTCGCATCATGACGAGCCCCTGAGTTCGAGAGTCGGAGAAAGGAAGCCGCGCGGCCAGACGACATGCTCAGTCGAGCGTGCGGAGCGTCCAGAAGTCGGCGGCGAGCTGGGAATTCGTGAGATAGCCATAGGGGATGCGGCAATAGCCGCCGATGCCCCAGGACTCACCCCAGCTGTTACGTACCCAGAAGGAGCCGGCGGTGTCGTCGTAGCCGACGATCACCATGGCATGGCCTCCGACGGAAGCTTCGGCCGGCGACGGAATCGGAACGATGCCGGAAGCCTCGACGGCGGGGCTTTCGAACGATTCGAAGACCGTCATGCCGAAGACGACGGGCTCCTGGTCGGCCAGGCTGCTGCGAATGTGGTCGAGATTCTGCTGCAGGCAGAAGGCCTGAAAGACCTTGTGACCGGTGGCGGCTGCCTGCGCCTGGGCGTCGGGCGTGACGGCGAACTGGGCGGGATCGTAAGGCCAGACCGATTCCGGCGGGTAACCCTGGTTCGAAACGGCCTGGATGCCTTCGCGGATGGAAGCGCCGCTGTCGAACGGGATCGTGCCACGTTCCGACCGCTCGTAGTAATAGATGAAAAGCCGGGAGGGCGTGAAGACCGAGTCGAGCTTTTCGCGGCCGAGCTGATATTCGATCGCACCGGCCAGGGCGTTGGCCGTGCAGCTTCCGAGCTGGCCCTGATCGTAAACGGCCGGAAACTGGCCCCTCAGATCGACCGAAGACGGGAACTGGGCGGCCACGGCGGGCGAAGGCATGGCCAGAAAGGTGTCACGGGGGTCGGGCAGATCCCGGATCCAGCCGTATCGGGCAATTTTATGCGGCATCGTCGGCCGACCCTCATTCCTTCATGGAAGAAACTTGTGGCGGATTTCCACTCGTTCCGGATGTCGCAAACCTAACACATCCCGAGCGGGCACAGCGAGATCGAGAGCCCGAATATGGTCTTGAGATTGACGGTTTTACGGGCCTTATCAGTACAATGCAGCAGCGGCCCGTCGTCGCGGAAGCCGATACAAGGGAGCCGATCGCGATTTCGCCCGATACGCGAATGACTCGGCCCAGGCTCTCACGTTCCGCCGTTCGGCTGCCGGAATCGCGGCCTTCGCCTCAGGAACCAAGATTACACGCAACCCCATGGCACCGCTCCTTCTGCGTCGATGGCGAATCGTGCGAATGCCGCGTCTGGGCAGGCTGGACTTGCACGCATCCACGCCCGCGGTGGCCCTTCTGGCCGTGATCGTCACGGGGCAGGCGGAATCGATCCTGTTATGGGTCGGTATCTGGGCCGCGGCGATGGTTCACGCGGGCGGTCATGTCGTGGCGGCGAATCTGATAGGCGAGTTGCCCGAATCGGTGACGCTCTACCCGTTCTGGTCGACGACCCGGCTTTTTCGCTCTCCGATGAACATTCCGGCGGACCTGAAATTGACCGTGGCCGGGCCATTGGCCAATGCCGCGCTGGGGGCGGCGATGCTTCTGGTCTACGACGGCCCCCTCGGCCGTGAGCCCGACTGGTTCGGACAATGGGCCAGGATCCAGATCGGAATGGGCGCGGTGAGCCTGCTGCCCTTATTTCCGCTGGATGGAGCGCGCATCCTGAGGCTGGCCCTGAAATTGCGATATACGGAGGAACAATCTTTCCGGATCGCGGGGTTCGTCAACCAGGCGGCAGCGGCGGGCGTATTTTTCTGGTCCCTGGTTCAAGGATTTTACGGTATCGCGATGGCCGGGATCGCGCTCTACCTGGTCGGCCGGTTTTCGACGTTCCTGCTGGTGATCGGAACGAAAGTCGCTGAAGCCAACCGGCTCGAAGAAGAGGGGCTGGAGCCGGAAGTGGACGAAGACGGGCGCACGATCACGCTCACGCAAACCGCGGATGGCGTCTGGCAGCAGGTCGGCCCTTCGCCGAACAACGAAGTCCGGTTTTACTTCTGAAGCGACCTCGATGCACGGATCGCTCCGAACGGATCGGTCACCTCGACGGGATTCGCCCGGGACTCGTCCGCCACCGGTTTGGTGCCCGGAGCGTAAAACCTGCGGACGCGGCGCAGCGGCATGATCAGCTTCTCGCCGCGATCGACGTCTGGCGGCGCTTCGAGAACCCAGAGCGATTGCCCGTCTTTCGAAAGATCGACCTTGATGATCTCTCGTTCCTCAAGCACCCAGTGCAGAAGAATTTTGCCGGTCAGGACGTCGACGAGAAAAAGATCCTCGAACCCCATGGCCACGAACATGCGGTCGATCCCGTCGGCGAATTCGATCTGGCGAATCCGCCGTAATCCGATCTCTGGCAAATACAGGGTTTTGTAGATCGATCCGTCGCGAAGGCTGCGGAACTCGATCAGCCCTCCGACGCGGGCCAGGGCGATCGTATCCTTCGAACCGGCGAATTCCGCCATGACGAACTTCGCTTGGGGAGGCGACGATTCGATGCCGGTCTCAACCCATTGACCGGTACGGAAATTCCAGAGGCCCAATTTATGAAAATCTTCGTGGATCATGAGGATCTCGTCCGAATCGGGCCGGAACGTGGCGAAGTCGATGGCACGCGTGACGGACCGGATCGACGGTTTGACCGGATCGGTCAGGTCGATATGCGTGACACGTCCGTCGCCGTCGAGAACGAGGAAATACGGGCGTGTAGGATGCCCTTCGATCAGCGGAGCCGCTTTCCGCGCCGTGACCTCATGCCTGTCGACAAGCTTCCACTCGATTTCCCGCCCCGGCTGCCGGGTCGCATCGATGGCGTTCGCGATCCGGATTTCCACTTCCACCTTGTCGTTCCGGCGATCGACCTGCTTGGACGTCGTGGCCCAGAGCGTTCCGTTCGCTGCGGCGGCAGTTCGTTCGATACGAAAATCGGTCGGGTCGTACGGGATGCAATGGATTCTCTGGCCGCCTGACCAGTGGTCTTCGCCCTGATGATCGACGTCCATGAAATAGGCCGTTTCGGTACCGTCCGCCGCGAGACCGAGTTCGAACGAGTCGGAGTGAATGGATTGTTCGAGGAACGGGGCATCCCAGACACGCACGACGAAATCGCTGCTGGCGGCAATAAGCTTTCTGCGTTTCGGCAGCCAGGTCATCGCGTATACCGGCCCATAATCGCCGGAAAGCTGCCCCAATTCGGTGCCAGTCGGAATTTCGTAGATTTTGATGTGCCTTTCGGCCGTATCGACGGCGACCATGGACTGGCCGTCGGCGTCGGTGATCGGCGTCAGAGACCGGACTTTTCGGACCTCGGTGACCTTACCGATCCGGGGCTTGACGTAGCCGAATTTCGCCCCGACAGTCACCTGATTTCTCAGGGACTGGGTTCGCGTGTCCCAGAAAGCCATAGTCAGGTCGCTGCCGGTCGAGACGATCCACTTGCCGTCACTCGTCGTGGCGATCTGATGCACCTCGCCGAAATGGCCCGGCATACCGCGCAACGATTCGCCTGTGGTCAGGTCAAAGATGCGAATCCGCGTGTTGGATTGCGCGACAGCCACGCGATTGCCGTCAGGCAGAATCGTAAAGCCGAACTTCATGAATCGAGGCTCCTCCTCTTGCGACGCTTCACCCGAGACCTGAAACCGGAGCGTTCGTTTCTTGACGTCGTAGGCACTGAGATACCCATCCATGGAAGTGGAGACCAGCAGGCTCGAATCCAGCGCAAAAGCCATCGCCGTGATTTCGTCCTTGTGGTAATTCAGGAAATCGACGATCTCGGCGGTCTCGCTGTCGAGAATGCGGATCACGCCGTCGGGATCGGAGACCGCGATCCGTAGCCCGTCGCTGGAGACGGCCATGGTCTGGATCGGCCCCTCCTGAACCTTGCGGGCGGAGATGACTTTCTCCGTATCGGGGTCGATCGCACGCAAATGGCCGTCGGAACCGCCCGCGAAAAGGAGGCTTTCGGCCGGATTCGCGGCAAAACAAAGGTGAAACGTTTTCTGCGGGATGCCGGTGATCACCCGGGACCGGTCTCGGTTCGCGTCGTTCAGGTGATGCCAGCCGAACTCGCGGGGATCATCGGTCCTGTTCAGTTCGGCGGGCCAGCCGCTGAGCCCGTCAAGAACTTGGCGAACCTGCTTCGTCGAATTCATCCGGATGTAGCGTTTGGCCACGTCGATCTCGTCGACATAACGAGACCACCAGGCCATGGCCTCGCGCCTCAGGGCCAGGCGGGTCTGAACACGATTTTCGTAAGTGCGGGCCAGGGCCATCGCCGAAATGACGACGACCGAAAGCGACAGAATCGTGGCGACGATCCGGTTGCGGCGCAGCCAAAAATCTATCTGGCGCAGCTTATGATTGCGCAGGACCTCCGGCGTTCGAAGGTTCCGGATCGCGTTGAGATCTCTTTGAAGTTCGCCGGCGCTTCGATAACGGTCCTCAGGATTTTTCGACAGCCCTTTCATCACGACCGCCTGAAGCGCGAAGTGAGTCTCGGGCCGAATCTGTCGAAGCGGAACCGGTTGTTCGGAGCGAATGGCCGATTCGAGGCTGCGGGTTTCCGAATTTTCGAAAACGGGCCGGCCCGCGATCATTTCGTAGATGACGGCGCAGATCGAATAAATGTCCGACCTGACGTCGGTCCGGAATTCCGGGGCGAGTTGCTCCGGAGCCATGTAGCAGAGCGTACCCTGCACTTTTTCCAGGGCATCCGGCGAAGCCGTTCTCACGATCGAGGCGTTGCCGAAATCGGTCACGCGCACCGC
This sequence comes from uncultured Isosphaeraceae bacterium, assembly GCA_964608915.1. Classification (GTDB taxonomy): domain Bacteria; phylum Planctomycetota; class Planctomycetia; order Isosphaerales; family Isosphaeraceae; genus QWQI01. Next base: position 37,967 of record CAZSQA010000010.1, on the reverse strand, counting down.
GAGCAACTCAGGCTGAAGTTCGAGAATCTCTTCCTCGTAGGGGTGTTCGAGCAGGATGTTCGACGGCTTGATGTCACCGTGGACGATCGATTTCTTGTGCAGGTGATCGACCGCTTCGGCAAGCTGTTCGCCCCAGCGGGCCGCGACGGGGACCGGAAGATTGCGGTTGGACTGTTCGAGCCATTGCTCGAGGTTCGGACCGTTGACGAGCCGCGTGACCAGGAACGGAGTGCCATCGTCCTGGCCCATGTCGAGCAAGGGCACGAGCCCGGGATGCGTGACCTTGCCGATCGATGTCCCTTCGCTGTAGAACCGCTTCATGACGGTGCGGATTCCGCGCAGCTCGGGCCTGGGCATTTTCAATGCGACTTCGCGCTGAGCGACGAGGTCGAAAGCCCGGTAAACGATTCCGTAACTGCCGCGGCCGATCGGGTGCCGAATGACGAATCGGCCATTGACGAAAACCGGGCCGTCCGAACGCATATCGAATGGGGCAGGGGCACCACCGCCGGAGGCCTCCGGCTTTCCGTCGCCGGGCCCCTGATCGGAAACGGCGGCGTAATAGCTCAGTAGCCTGAGGGACTTCCTCAGGTCGAGCAGATCGTCGGCCAGATCGGCTTCCTCGACGGGGAATTCCTCACCGAAGAGGGTGTCGTCCAGCAGCGAGGAGGGCGTATCGTCGATCGACCGGCAGATATCGAGAAATCGGTCGAGATTCGCGAAGAGATGCACGGGATCGGTCTGGCCGATCAGGTCGGGCGTTCCTACCGGATCGATTGGTACCCCGGGTTCGAGATTCGCTCGAACGATATTCAGGTCTTCGGAGCCCAGGCGATCATCCACGGAATGATTCAAGCGCTCTCGCGAAGATTCTTCCATTGCGAAGAGAACTCCCGCAGGGCGTGAACACGTAACGTACGAACCTTGGAGATGGTGAGCTTCATCGCCTCGGCCTGCTCTTCCAGCGATTTGCCTTCCATCCAGAAGAGCAGCGTATCACGAAGTTGAGGATCGAGCCGGTCGAGGATCGCCTTCACGCGTTCGGTTTCCTCCTGAAGACCGACAGCCGAACCAGGCGTCAGATCACGCGAAGGGATGTCCCGCAACGGCTGGGATCCGTCTTTCGAGGTTTCGGGCATCGCGAGCGGCAGAAGGTCTTTGCGGCTGGCGAGTCCGCTGACGATCCGTCTATGGATCGTAAACAGCCAGGCGAACCAGGATTCCTTGCTGACGCCCCGGAACTGGCCGAACGAATAGCTCACGATGAGCAGGACTTCCTGCGTCAGGTCGCGCGCGGAAAGGCGGTTACGGACAAGAAAATTATACCAGTCCTGATTCCATCGTTCGATGATCGGCGTGCTCGCGACGAGCAAAGCTTCCTTCGACCTGGCACATCCCTGACGTGCCAGAGCGATCAGTTCTTCGAAATTCGTTTCGTCGGCGGAGTCGATCATCTTGCTGGCTCATGCGTTCAGGTGCCCGGGGATCGCGTGACGCTGCTCCGAAAGCACCCCACTCTGCGATCGCGAAACCCTCACGGGTCATTATCGATCTTATGAATCCACCTCGCTATGAGACAAGCGCAAAAGATTTTCGAGAAAATTCCGAAAATTCATCGCACGAAATCGAAGATCCCCCCTCTATCAGTGTGGACAGCGAAATTGGCGAGTGAGTTGGACGCAGCAATCTTCGGTAATTAGCGTTAACATGGTGACTCGACCGGCATTACCCACCCTGCCGGTCAGTCGCCATGCTCTTTTTTCCAGGACGGCAAAGCCAGGCGGATCGTCCACCCAGGAGTCCCGAGTTCCATCTGCCGGATGGCTTGATCGACTTTCGTTCGGACTGAATCGGATCGAAAACGGCATTCCGGTCATGCGAGCCGCGGCTCGTAGCCACGGCCACTTCGGTGCTTGAGTCGTGACATCGGCTTCCAGCCAGTGTCCGCGCTCGCTGCGATACGTCGATTTTGGAGGCGAATCCAGGAAACGAGCTTTCCGTTCGAACTGGTGAAGTCGATAGCATTCCGGTCTTACGAACCGCGGCTGGAAGCCGCTGCCGCTATTTATCGACGAACCCGTTCTCCAGCCTTGCGAACATGGCAAGCGAAGAGTGGCCCGTCAGTTCGGTTTCCCGAGCTTCCGGACTTCCTCCAGCCCCTTTTTCAGGTCGTCGACGTTTTCCGGCTCGAGCGAGATCGCCGTTTCGTAAGCTTTCTCGGCCTCGGTGTAATTCTTCAGCTTCGTCAGCGACTTCGCCAGGAACTCATAGGCCTTGACGTTGTACGTATCGATCACGAGGCAATCCTCAGCCCAGCGGCGTGCCTGTTCGGCATCGCCGGTGCCAAGATACCGCTCCGCGAGCGCGAGTCGCACGTCGAGATCGTCCGAATCGGCTGCTGCCAGCAGCGCCAGGGAATCGAGCATCTTCGGTATGTCCTTCTGGCGCAAGTGGATGCGCGTCAGCCCGGCGATCCACTTCGGATTGTACGGATCGTCCTTGCGTGCCAGTTCGTAGAGCTTCAGGGCCTTGTCCAGATTACCGGCGTTCATTTCGAGTTCCGCGAGCAGGTCGAGCACACGTGGATTCGGCGATTTTTCGTCGAGCCCCTTGCGAAGCAGCTCCAGCGCCGCCGGTTCGTCGTCGATGCTCGTAAGCAGCCTGGCCTTCACGTAACTGGCCAGCGGGTGTCCGGGTTTGAGCTGAAGGGCCTTGTCGGCCGGGGCTCTGGCTTCTTTCAGCTCACGGCGGGCGAAGTGATCGTAAGCAAGTGTCGCCCAGGCGTCCGCATCGTTCGGATTAGCGGCCAGAGTGCGCTGGATTTCGGACCGGGAGGGCAATTTGTCGTCGGCGCTTTTGGCGCGAATTTTGGCGACGACTTCGTCAAGATACGTGAGATAATCCGCTTCGAACTTCTCGCGGGTAACGCTGAAGTTCGTTTCGATGGCCTTTTGCGTGGCGACCCCCTGAGAGTACGACACGAGCATCTTGCGAAGCGCATCCGGGCCGAAGGTTTTCGTCATGTATTCGGCGTAGAGCTGGGCCTGGCAGTAGGCCATCTGGCGGTCTTCGGGCTCCTTGGGCCGGATGAACCCGAGATTGATCGTGTCCAGGTTCAGGACGCCGGTCCGGCTGGGCACACGTTCCAGGAGCATCACGTTCCACGGCTGGGGCCGGGGGAACCCTTCGCTCTGCACGGCCAGGGCTTCGGTGAACCAGTGGGGAATGTTGAAATTGGTCTGCTGCAGCGTGATCACGTGCACCAGTTCGTGCGTGAGCACGCGGGCCCAGTTGTAGGGCTGATTCGTGTTCCGGGGGCTGGCCAGAGCCACGACACGCCCGGTACATGCACCGACCGTCGGCAGAAACGGCAGGCCCGTGGTTCTGCCGCTGAACCACTGGTGGTTCTTGAGAATTTCGATCCGGGTCTTCCCGGCGGGCTCGAACCCGAGATCGGCCACCATCTTCGGATAGATCTTTTCGAGATACGCGGACATGGCGCGGGCCAGAACCTCGTCCTGGGTCGGATCGTACAGGACCAGGAAGTGATCCGATTCGACCGTTTTGTAAGTGGCCATATGGTCGAGGACCTTCAACATATTGTCCGCACGAACGTTGAAGGGGTCAGCGTCAAAGGCCTCGTCAAAAAGGGCATGGGCTTCCGTCTCTCGGCCGATCTGCATGTATAGCATACCCAGGCCGACTTTTGCGTCGGCCCTGCCGTCATCGGCCGCGATCGATTTCAGGAACGCCCGTTCCGCCACGTGATACTTTCGCCGGTCGGCGAGCCGTTCGCCCAGGGCGTAATAGAACGTCGCCGGGCGCAGGTTAAGATTCAGCACCCGCTTTTCGGCTTCGAGCACGCCCAGCTCGTCGGCGACGAGCTGCCGCGCCGCGGCCAGGCGAGCCAGGGCGTCTTCGTCCGAAGGAGCAAGCTTCACGGCCGTTTCAGCGGCTTTGAGGGCATCGTCGAAGCGCTCGTCGGAAATGTTCAGATCGGCCAGAAGGATTTGCGCCGGGGCGTATTCCGGATCGATTTCCGCGGCCCTCTGCGCTCGCTGGCGGCCAGCTGCAAGTTTATAGCCTTCCAGGTCGGATCGGCCGAGGGTAACGATCACCGGCGCGGCGAGGGGATTGATCCGCAACGCTTTCTGCAGCTCGGGGATCGCCCTTTTTTCGTTGTAACCGGCCAGGAACAGTTTGCCGGCGGACCAGTGAGCCTGCCAGCAGTTCGGGTCTTTGGCGACCGCGGCGTCGTAAAGCTCGGTGATGATGTCGGAAAGCGACTCAGCCAGTTGCTCGCCTTCGGTCGAAGCCCGGTAAAACCGTTCGGCGGCCTGACCGGCGATGACCAGGTCTTCGGCTGAGAAAGCGTCCGGGGCATCGTTTCGGCGCTTGATGAACCATTCGGCGGCGGCGGTGGCTTCGTCCCGGCGGCCTTCCGTGTCCATCAACCGCAAATCGACCCAGCGGCCACGAACATGATTCGGGTCAATCTTCAGGGCGAGTTCGGACAACCGCTTCGCCTCGGCCCGCTGGCCTGATTCGAAGGCCCATTCCGCGAGTGTGGCGGGTATGTCGGCATTCTCGGGGAAGCGGGCGCCGATCCATTCCAGGCCAGGTTTCGCCGCGTTTCGACCCCCGATCTCGGCACGTGCCAATGCCCGGCCATACCAGGAGTTCTGCAGCAGGACGGGATCGGCCCAGGTCTCGGCCTGTTCGATCACGCTGTCGAAAAGCTCGACGGCTTCGGCGGCCCGGCCGGTTTTGCGCAGGGTTTCGGCCTTTTCGATCTTTTCTTCCGCCGTGTCCTGAGCCAGTGCCGGCGGAACGAGAAAGAGAACGGCGATCGCCGCGGCACAGACGCTCCGAAGTATGCGAAGCATAAGTTGGCCGGGGATTCGATCTTCTGAAAGATACGTCATGGGGCCGATCCTCGAAGCCGAATTCGTGAGCATGGCGAAGGCACTGCCACCCGAGCGGAATCGAACGATTCGCGGGTGCGGGTCTCTGATCTTTCGATTCTATCCGCTCAGGATTCGAACGGAAACGATGTCGTCGGAATCCTCGCCACCGAATTCAACGGCGGGGTACGGATCGGCGCTGGCGGATCACACGCCACAAATAGGGCCGCGGGATGGGCGAAGGGGCATCGACTGGCAGTTCGGCGATCGGAGCCGTCACGGCATAACGCGTACGGGCTCCAAGACTTTCGGCATCATGAACCGGCACGACGACATATTCCATGAACTGGTAATGGCGAAACGACCCGAGCATGACCAGCACGTGAAACGTATCGTGGGCTTCGAACACGCCGGGCCAGAAGTTCGGCACGTTCTGCCAGTGCACGAGCGCGCCGAGGGTATAGCAAAGCCCGCCTTCCGCGATCATCCGAACCTGACGCCACTCAAGCCTGCGCCACAACATGGCATAACCGGGCGCAGCGCCCCATCCCATCACAAGATAGATGGCCACGGCAGCGCTCTTGGGAATCGGGTGGATCGTCAGCCGCAGAATGGCGGCGGCTCCGGCGGCCATCCAGATCATGGCGAGAATGCGCGTTCCGGACCGAGCTTCGAGAAGGTGGCACGCGATCGGCGTGTAAGTGCCGGCGATCAGGAGACCTATGCCGATGTGATCCAGCCGGTTGTACCAGAGGATCGTCGCTTCGTCGCCCTGAACGGCGTGAAAGACCGTGGATGCCCCCGCACAGGCCAGAAGCGTGATCCCGTAAATGACGATGGAAACCTGCTTGGTACGATCGCCGGTTCGTGCGAGCAGGCGGACGATGAGCGGAATGGCCGCGAAGAACCAGACGGTATGCGTCAAAGCGCTCGCGGGCTCTCGAAGGCTCATGAGGAATCGATCCGCCATACGCTCACCCCGGTTTCGATGCGAATCCGTTTTTTGCGATCGGAAAATGTCCGTCCCCCGAAGCCACCTGAACCGGCGGACTGGACGAACGAAGTGGGGAGAAGCTCATTCGGTTGTAGAATCGACCAATTCCGGTGAAGGAATTACACAAATCTCCAGGACGGTTATGAAATCTTTACCGTAAAGGGCGATCGCGCATCGTGCATCGCCTGCGCCTGCAGGTTCAGGGTCAGTCGCCGGCAAGCAGTTCCAGGGCATTGCCGCGAAAGACTTTGCCGCAGTCCGAATCGTTCAGGTCGGCCAGAATTCGGGCCACCGCGGAATGGACGATCAAAAGCGGCGCGAACGAAGCGAAGACGAGTCTGTCGCCCCAGCCGGCATCGAAGAGCCGCTGAATGCCTGCCGCGGCTTCGACTCGACCGGTATCGGCCCACAAATTCGCCGGCTTCGATTTCGCCAGCGAAACCAGGGCGGCGAAGACCGCCCCCGACGCCAGAAACCTCTGCTGAGGAAAGCGATTCGCCAACTTCGCCAGCGTTTCCGGCGGCACATCGTGCACCGTGTTCGCAGGGTGCCTGCGGCGGGCGTCGTCGAGGGCCAGGATCACCTGCAGAGCCGCGCCGTGGTGATGCGTCCATTCGATCACCGGGCCGAGAATCGTATCGTCGCCCAAGCCATACCCGTGATGACCTGGGTGCAGGCGCACCATCGACACCTGTTGAGCATTCGCATCGAAGAGGTCGGAAAGCACATCCCGCAAGTTCGGCAAGGTCGGGTCGATGACGGGCACGGGTTCGATCGTCGTCGTACCGAAACGGAGCGGCTTGCCTTGTCGATCCGCGGAGTTGACGTTTTCCTGAAAGAGCGTGTCGATCCGCCCCGCGTAAACGCGCTCGACTCCCCATTCACCGAGCATGCGCGCCAGCGGCTCGGCTTCCATACCGACGGGGCGACGGTCATAGGGGCCGAGGAAGGCCGTCAAGTCATAGATCATGACTTCGCCTCGTCTTCCGGGGCGATTGCATCATCCTGCGGGATTCGGATTCCGGCGGACGCAGGCAGAATTCCGACGAGATTGTTCCAGAGGATTCGCTTTTTCGCGGTGTCCGAAATCCCGGCCCCGAGCACCTTTCCGAGCTGAACGGCCATGTTGCGGCCATTGGCGTCGGAGCCGAAGATGACGCGCCGGCTGCCGAGCCGGGCCACAGCAGCCTCGACGATCCCGGCTTCCGGCTCGCTGCCGCCGGTTTCCACGAAAACGTTCGGCGCGGACCTGACGAATTCGATGCCCCTGAGGCCCCCGCCGCCGAGATGCCCCATGATGATCTTCGCTTCGGGAACGGCCCTGGCCAGAACGGCGACATCGGCGGGTGTCGATTCACCGGGCAGATTGCCTTCCGCCTTGATCCAGGCATGCTGAAGGACCGGTACGCCGAGCCGGGCGGCATGTCGAACGACGCTGATGACTCGATCGTCGCTGGCGCGCACGGCGACCCAGAGCTTGACCCCGAAGGCCAGCCCCCGGCCGACGGTGCGATCGAGTTCGGCGATCGCTTCATCGGGGAAAGCCGGATTGACATAAGCGAAAGGCACGAAACGATCCGGAGCGACGCGAGCGACTTCGATGCCGAGGTCATTCGCCTGGCGACATGCTTCGGTCGTGGGCGTGTTCGACCAGCTTCGGCCAAGGTTCATGAGGATCATTCGGGTGATCCCCGCTCGATCCGCTTGAGCGATCAGAAAGCGTGCGGCCTGTTCCGGAGTCGCTTCGACGATGCCCGGGACGGGATAGGGGTGGACGTGAACGTCCGCCACACGGCCCGGCGGTTTGAGTTTTTCACGCAGCCGTGCCCAGTCGGATTGGCGTCGCACGGCTGGTTTCCGATCCGCTACGAAAGTCGTTAATCAATGCCGGAGACAGGATTTGAACCTGCACGAGAAAAAATCCCACCAGCCCCTCAAGCTGGCGCGTCTGCCAGTTCCGCCACTCCGGCCTGGAGTGCGAATCGCATTTGCGACTGCCCCCCTAGTCTAAGGCCAGCGGGCGAATTGTCAAGAAGCTGAGCGCCGGGATCGGGGAAGAATCTTGAGAAAGGCCGGGAATCATCGCTGGCAGCGGGGCTACCTGAAGGAAGGGAATCGATCGTTGATTCATCCGTGCGATTCGAGTCCGTCTTTCTCGAAAATGGCCGGAGCGGTAACATAAGGTGAAGGACGTTGCGCGTGATCGCGCAAATCGCACGGCTGCAAGCACGCATGGATGGCAAGGAGCGGAAGGGAAAGCATGGGAATCGACAAGAACTCGGCACCGTTCGTAGTGATCGTCAGCGGCCTGCCCCGGTCGGGCACGTCGATGATGATGAAGATGCTGGAATCGGGGGGCGTACCTGTCCTGGCCGATGACCTGCGTCAGGCGGACATCGATAACGTGAACGGTTATTACGAGTTCCAGCCTGCGCTTAAGGTCAAGAACGACACGTCGTGGCTCACCGGCGCGAACCACAAGGCCGTGAAAATGGTCTATCAGCTTTTGTATGACCTGCCGGACGGATTCGAATATCGCGTGCTGATGATGCGGCGGGCCATGGACGAAGTTCTGGCCAGCCAGAAGAAAATGCTGGCCCGGCTGGGCAAGCCGACGGACACGATTCCCGACGCGAAGATGGCCGAGATTTTTCGGACCGGCCTGACGAAGTTCGAAACCTGGATCGCCCAGAAGCCCAATTTCCGAATGCTCGATGTCGACTACAACGGCATGGTGGTTGACCCTCTTCGGCAGATCGAGGCCATCGACGCCCTGCTGGGTGGCGGCCTTGACAGGGACGCCATGGCGGCCGTCGTCCAGCCCGAGTTGTATCGCAACCGTAAAGCCTGAAGCCGCACGATATTCAGGCCAACTGACCGTCAGGATCTGACCCGAGCATGAGTTCCGAACCGAGCACTCCGACGACACGACCGACATCCGGCAGACCCGCTCCGGCGGGTGGCTCTTCACCTTTCGGAGGACGCCCGGGCGGCCCCCCGCCGGCACCGGAACCGGCGGATCACGTGACGGTTCGGAGCAAGGGGCATTATCCTTACGACTGCGTCTTCCTGATGGCTTACGGAGCACCGGAAAAGATGGCGGACGTGCGGCCGTTCCTGGACAACGTCCTGCGCGGCCTGCCTGTGCCGAAGGAACGATACGAAGCCGTCGTCCATCATTACGAGGTTATCGGCGGCCGTAGCCCTCTGAACGAATTGACGGACCGGCAGGCCGTCGGCCTGAGAGGCGAACTCGCCCGCCGGGGCGTCAAATTGCCCGTATTCGTGGGCATGAGGTTTTACAAACCCTACATGTTCACGGCTTTACGGGCGATGAAAGAGCAGGGATGCCGACGTGCCGTGGGCATCATCCTATCGCCGTATCAGAGCATTCCGAGCTGGGAGAAGTATCAGGAAACGATTCAGGAGGTGCTTGACCTGGGCTATTCCGACGAGGTGCCCGAGGTCGACTTCCTGATGCCCTGGTTCGACCATCCGAAATTCGCGAAAAGTCAGGCGGCGCAACTGAATTCGGCCCTGGAGAAGATTACGGCCGAACGTCGCGCGACGACGAAAGTGGTTTTCACGGCCCATTCGATTCCCACAGCCGTGGCGGCCCGCTGCCCCTATGCCCAGCAGATCGAACACGCCTGCAAGGCCGTGGCTGAGGAACTGGGACTGAAGAACTGGTCGCTGGCCTGGCAGAGCCGAAGCGGCGATCCGAAGACACCGTGGCTCGAGCCCGACGTCAACGAATATCTCACGACTCTGAAAGCCGAAGGCGTGACGGACGTCGTACTTTGTCCGATCGGGTTCATTTCCGATCACGTCGAAGTGATGTATGATCTGGATCTTGAGGCGAAGGCCACGTGTGCTCAGGCGGGCCTGAACATGGTGCGGGCCGAGACGGTGAACGATCATCCTATCTTCGTCGAAGCCCTCGCCGACATGGTCGAAACCAGGATCTCGCGTGACGCCAGGCCCCGTAACCGCTGAAACAGAGTCCACTTCCGCCGTGTCCGACATCGAAACGCAGAGTTCCGCATCGACACCCAATGACTCGGCCTTTTCCGCCGTCGGGGCAGGCCCGATCGGGGGTTCCGGGCCGATCACGCCCAGGCGAGTCGTCGTCGTCGGTGCGGGCCTGAGCGGCCTCACGGCGGCTTACGAACTTCAGGAGTCGGCGAAAGCCGCGGGCGTGCCGCTGCAGCTGACCGTACTCGAAAGCCGGTCGCGGATCGGTGGCGCGATCTGGACGGAATCGATCGACGGATTCCTGTGCGAAGGCGGTGCGGACAGTTTCATTACGAACAAGCCCTGGGCACTTGAGCTTTGCAAGCGGCTGGGGCTGGGTGACTCGATCATCGGCACCGACGACAAGCACAGGCGATCATTCGTCTTACGAAAAGGCGAGCTGCTTCCAGTGCCGGACGGTTTCGTCCTGATGGCGCCGAATCGCGTGTGGCCGATCCTCACGAGCCCGATCCTTTCGTGGAAGGGCAAGTTACGGCTGATGCTGGAGCCTTTCATGCCGCGGGGCGACGCGAACGCGGACGAATCGCTGGCATCGTTCGTGCGGCGGCGGCTGGGTGGCGAGGCACTGGACCGGCTCGTACAGCCTCTCGTCGGCGGGATTTACACCGCCGACCCGAAGGAGCTGAGCCTGAAAGCGACGATGCCGCAATTCGTCGAAATGGAGCAGAAATACGGCAGCCTTCTGCGCGCGAGCCTGTTCCGAAGACGCTCCGGCAACGATATCGAAAAGCATTCCTCAGGCGCACGTTACGGCCTTTTCGCCACGCTGCGTGAAGGCATGGGCAAATTGCCCGAGACCCTGGCCGACGCATTGCCGCGCGGGACGATTCGGCTCTCGACGCCCGTTCGGCGGGTGGTTCGCGACCGGAGCGGTCAGGCTCGCTGGTGCGTGGATCTGCTCAGCGGCGAGCAAATCCTGGCTGACGCTGTGGTCCTGTCAACTGAAGCACATGCATCCGCAAGACTTATGGACGAGCAGGACGCGGAACTGGCGACACTTCTGAGATCCATTCCTTACGCCTCTTCGGCAATCGCTCTGGTGGGATTTCATCGCAGCGACATCCGCCATCCGCTCGATGGATTCGGCGTGGTGCATCCAGCGATCGAAAACCGCAAGACGCTGGCGATTTCCTTCACGAGCGTGAAACTGCCGAGCCGGGCACCCAAAGGCAAAGTGCTGTTGCGGGTGTTCGTGGGCGGGGCGACACAGCCGGAACTGTTCGACCTGTCGGACGAAGCGATCGAGCGGATCGTTCTGGACGAAGTCCGCGAACTTCTGGGCGCGGAAGCGCCGCCGGTCCTTTACCGGCTGGCACGGCATGCCCGGGCGATGCCGCAATATACGATCGGCCATGCGGACCGCGTTCGGCGCATTCGCGAACGCATCGACTCGCAGGAGGGGCTCGCCCTGGCCAGCAACGCGCTGGGCGGAGTGGGCGTACCGGATGTCGTTCGCACCGCTCAGCTTGCCGCGGCCAGCGCGCTGCGTTCGATCGCGCCAGCGACCTCTACCTTTTGATGTTCTGTCGACATCCGACCGTCACGGATTGTGGTTGAGTTCGAGACGGATTTTCATCAGATAGCGCCCTTCACGTGATTCCCAGAGAATCTTCTCAATGCAATCACGCATGCGTTGCGGTTTTGCGGCTTGTTCCGGCCCCTTTCGAATGCGAAGAAACCGGGCCTGGAAACCGACTCCGGGAACCGGCGAAAAAGGAATCTCTTTCGTGATTTGCCCAAACCGGATTTTCGGTATAGGATAGTTCCAAGCGAGATACGATGGCGAAGGTTCGTCCGAAGCGTCCCTCTCCCGATGCGACGAAGCGAGTTTCCCGCAATGGCCGTGACGACCGACAGGAACTGGCGACGACTGGCTGAGGCCGAGGGCTATTTGACGCTGGGCATGGCCGAGAAGTGCCTGACCATTCTGCAAACACGCGTCAACTGGCAAAGCATGCCGTTCGAATCGAACCTGCTCGCGGGCTTGGCTTTCCGTGAATTGAAAGATTATCGGACGGCGATCGTTCACCTCGAAAAAGCCAACCGGCTCAAGCCGGACGAGATGGACATTTCACTGGCTCTGGGATGGTGTTACAAACGAACGAACCGCCTGGCCCAGGCGATTGACGCCTTGACCCGGGCCGTGATCCGCAACAAGTCCGAACCCTTGCTGCACTATAATCTTGCATGTTACTGGAGCCTTGCCGGCAACGTGGCCCATGCGGTCGAAAATCTGCAGAAAGCGCTCAAGCTCGCGCCCCAGATGATCTTCATGGTGCCATCCGAAACCGACTTCGACCCGATTCGCCACGACCCGGTGTTTCAAGCCCTGATGTGCCTGGAAGCGCTCTAGGTTCGTCACATGGTGCGAAATGGCCGGCGGCTGACGCTGACCGCCCGGAGCGCGGCTAGGTGCCGATGGTCCGTACCGCAGCATCCGCCTATGGAAGTCGTTCCGAATTCCAGACTTTCGATCGCCGCATCCGTAAATTCACCGATCGGGCCGATCGACGGTTTGAGGATCGTCGCGGGCAAACCCGCGGTATGCAGTGTTGCTAGAACGCCGCGAATCGCAGCACGATCGGACATGCAGTTGATGCCCCAGCCGGAAATTCCCGCATCGGCGAACCGGCGGGCGGTGCCACCGGGATCGTTGCCCCAGTTCCAGAGGGTGACCGACACGCGATGGGCGATCGAGCCGGGCAGAAGCCGAACGAGGGTTTCCGCCTGATCTGCCGCCAGAGTTTCGATTACGACCCGCTGTACACCCGCTTCGAAGAGCGTGTCGAGCTGCTCACGAAAGGCGGTTTGAGAAGCGAGCGATGAGGGGCCGATACAACCGGCGATTTCGGCTTGGACACCGGTTTCGAGGATACAGTCCCGGGCGATTTCGACGGCCAGGAGATTGATTGCGGTGGCGTCGGCCTGGCCGAATCGGTCGAGCCAGTGCCGGTTCGCGCCGAAGGTGCAGGTGGTCAGGATTTCGGTGCCGGCATGCAGGTCGGCGATGTGAATTTCGCGGATCGCATCCGGATACCGGAGGACCCACAAGGCCGGGTCGTCATGACGGATGTCGAGCCCGCGAGCGATCAGGCGCGTTCCGTGCGCGGCATCGAGCAGCGTGATCGACGGCAGGTTCATAACGCGTGGTCGTCGCGTCGTTCCCGATATTCTCGGGCGATGCGTTTGAGAAACCAGCGGTCGGAGCGGTTGATCGACCCGTAGCCCGATTCATGAATGCGGGTCAGAACGCGGTCGAGCCTTTCTTCGTCGTGAATTCGGCGCAGTTCGGCGGCTTTCGAAGCTTCCGATGCTCTTCGTAGCCGTTGATTCCTGAACCAGACGCGCGCTTTCGATCGCAGAGATGTGCCGGGCTTGTCGAGCCGTTCCAGGCCTGCTTCGAAATCTTCTTCGTCGATGACTCCGAGAACGAAGTTTTCGATGAATTCTTCGGTGGCGTCACGTCGGACCTGCTTGCGGGCTTCGAGGGCGAGAACCAGCGCGACGAGAATGACGCAATAACCGGCAGCACGTTCGTTGGCGACGAGCATCGTCCCAAGCAGGCCCAGGAATGCGATACAGGCCCAGGCGATGACGCGCCGCACCCTTCGGGCGTCGTGATCGCGCCACTGAATCCGGTCCAGAAGCATCGCCAGCCCGAGGCCGCCGGCAAGAGGCATCGCCGGAACGATCGCGGCCAGGGCGAGAATCCAGTGAGCCTGGCCGATCTGCCCAAGCCACCAGAGGCCGGACCAGAGCGGAATTTCCTGGCCGTCGAGATTCCAGGGGCCGGCAGAGGCGAACGGGTTCCAGGTCATCTGGACGCTCGAAATGCCGAGTATCACGGCTGTGACGAGAACGACGACGGCGTTGCCGAGCACAGGGCGGAAGATTCGGGGCGAGCCGTCTTCGGAAAGTCGCCAGAGGTTCGAAAGATAGCCGTCGTGCCAGAGACCGAGAGGCCACACCCGCATGCTCGAGGATGGGTCGTCGGACTCGAACAGGAGAGGCCGTCGCGGGCACAGGAAGACCTGCAGCCCAAGGGCCGAGAGCCAGCACAGGAGGCGGGCGGTCTGGATCGAAAGCCCGCGGGCTCCGAGCGGAGCGGCTGTCACGAGCAATGCCGCCGGATAGGCCCACATAAGCGGGTGAGCCTGCCAGGACCAGTCCCGCCATTGCGGAGAGTGCGATTTCGAAGGTTCGAAACCGGTCAGGTTCATGGCGAAATTCCACTTCCGAACGGTCGATGAAGGGGCGAGTGCGAACGGGCTTTCGGTTCGATCCGCAAATTTCGGGAGTCGGAGAGCGGGCGGGCATTCCCGCGAATTCGGGATCGCACGGGTTCGGCGGCGAGCGATCGTCGCCGCCGGGCCTTCTTCTTCATCATGGACCGGAACGGCCGGATTTGTCAAAATCTTGTCGGCGGAAGCGTCTCGATGGATTCCCGCGTTCCCGAAATGCCGCACTGCGACGTTCCGAAAACGACGGAACCGAATCTTGAGACTCAACCGGCGTATCGATACGAATGGACAGGAAACGCATGAGTCTCAGCGAGCGAACGGCACTCACGGAGCGAATCGAAGTCGATCTCGGGCCGAGGTCCTATCCGATCGTAGTCCGGGGCGGGCACAGCACGAACGAAACCTGTTTCGAGGATTTCGTGCGCGAACGTCTCGAAGCCACCTGGGCAGGCCGTGGCTGCCGCAAGGCACTGCTGGTGTGCGATTCGCAAATTCGTGACATTTGGGGCGACCGTTACGCCCGCCATGCGGCGAACCTTGGCCTGAAGACCCAGGTCGCGGAAGTGCCATCGGGCGAAAAGTCCAAATCGCCCGATGCCCTGATTTCGCTTTACGATCGCCTGATCGACCTTGAGGCCGACCGCCATACGCTGGTCATTGCCGTGGGGGGCGGTGTGATCGGCGATCTGGCGGGTTTCGCGGCGGCCAGCTTCAACCGGGGACTGCCGCTGATCATGGTGCCGACGACGCTGCTGGCCCAGGTGGACAGCTCCGTCGGCGGCAAGACAGGCATCAACCACCCGCAAGGCAAGAACCTGATCGGCGCGTTCCATCAGCCGATCGGCGTCTGGATCGACCTCGAATCGCTGGACACGCTGCCGTCGCGCGAATTCCGATCAGGCCTCGCGGAAGTGCTCAAATATGGCGTCATTCAGGACGCCCCGTTTTTCGACTACCTCGAAACCAACGCCGATAAGGCTTTGGCGCGGGACGATTCCGTCCTGCTGCATCTCGTGGCGCGTTCGTGCAGGCTGAAGGCCGATGTCGTGGAGAAGGACGAGCTTGAGCACACGGGCCTGCGAGCGATTCTGAACTTCGGCCATACCGTGGCACATGCCATCGAAAACGTCGCCGGCTATGGGGCTTATCTCCATGGCGAGGCCGTCGGGGCGGGTATGGTGGCGGAGGCCCGCCTGGCGGTGCGGCTGGGCTGGATCGAGGAAGCGCTGGCCGAACGCATCGCACGGCTGGTGCAGCGGCTGGATTTGCCCGTGACGATCGAAGGTTGCGACCTGGAACGACTCGTCGGCGCCATGAAGCACGACAAGAAGAACAAGCTGGGGCGCATCCGGTTCGTTCTGCCGCGCCGGCTCGGGCTGGTGGAGCTGACCGACGCGCCGACCGAAGACGACGTGCGTGCAGTGCTCGTTTCCATGATGAGTTGAGCGAGTCACCGAACGGAAAGGCCGGTTCGAAACGATGACGGCTGACGCGACTCGCGATGCCATGGTGCGCGACATGCTGGCCCTGACGATGGTGACCGGCGTGGGCCCGGTGGTCATTCGCTCGCTACTGAACCGGTTCGGAACGGCAGGTGCCGCGCTTCGTGCGGGGACATCGCAGCTGCAGACCGCTGAGAACGTCAGCGCGCGGCTCGCCGAGAAAATCGCCCGCGGGCTCGAAAATCCGGAAATCGACCGGGAAATGGCCCTGTGCCGGGAACACGGCGTCAGCATCCTGCTGCAGTCGGACGAAGCCTTCCCGGACGTAATGCGGGAAATGCCCGATTGCCCGGCCATGTTATTCGTGAAGGGCAAGATCGAGCCGATCGACCGCCTCGCCGTCGCCGTGGTCGGCTCGCGCCGGTCGACGGCTTATGGTCGGCGGATGGCCGAAAAGCTGTCGAGTTCGCTGGCCCGATCAGGCATGACCGTCGTATCGGGCCTTGCCCGGGGCATCGACGAAGCCGCGCACCGGGGCGCACTGGCCGGCGGCGGACGCACCCTGGCCGTTCTGGCCAACGGGCTTTCGAAAATCTATCCGCCCGAGATGGAATCGCTCGCGGCCGAGATCATCAAGCACGGGGCCCTGATCAGCGAAATGCCGATGGGCCACCCGCCGCTGGCCGAGCTGTTCATCCGGCGAAACAGGATCATCAGCGGGCTGAGCCTGGGCGTGGTGGTCGTCGAGGCCGCCCTGCGCAGCGGCTCTCTTTCCACCGCGCGGCATGCGATGGAGCAGAATCGCGAGATCTTCGCCGTGCCCGGGCCGGCGGACAGCCTGACGAGCCAGGGATGCCACAGGCTGATTCGCGACGGGGCCAAGCTCGTCGAAACCGTCGACGACATCATCGAGGAACTTCGCAACGCCGTGCGTAACGTCCTCGGCGAAGTACGTGAAGCCCAGCAGCAGAGGCTGTTCGATGAAGAAGCGGACGAACCCGGGGAGGCATCGGGGCAAGAGAACCCAGCGACGGCGAAACTCTCCGATTCCGAACTCGAAGAGTCGAAACCGAAAGCCGAAGCATCGAAAAAGCCGGCAAGGGCCTCGACCGCGTCGAAGTCCACCGCGAGCAGTTCAGGCAGTTCACCGGCGTTAGCGAGTCTCGGGCCGGAAGAACGTGCCCTGTACGACCTGATCAGCGATGACCCGATCGGGGCGGATCAATTGATCACCAGGTCAGGGCTGCCTTCCGGGCGCGTGCTGGCTCTGCTGAGCCTGATGGAAATGAGAAGGCTCGTGAGGCGTTCGCCAGGGCCTTCGTTCACGCGCTATTGATCACCCTGAAATCACAATCGCCCCTGGCTTTGCGAAACGGAGCGAATGCAGCGATGAACCGACGCCGATTTGTCGAATCGAACGCCGCCGCTTTGACGGCATCCGGGTTCACTGGCCTCGTTTCGCAGGCGATCGGGGCAGGTGCCATGATCGCCGAGCCGGCCACCAGCGGAGTCGGCATCAACCTGACAGGCCTGAAGGACTGGAACCGCGAACACCCGTTCGTCGATCCGTTTCGGCTGTCTCGTGTCTGGATCAGCCAGGCCGAAGGCAAACGATTCGGGCAGGGGCCGCCACTGGAGCTTGACGAAAACGGCTGGGTAAAGCGGCTGGAGCCCGGATGCTGGGCCGAAACACTGCTCTACACGAACCAGAAAGACCACATCCCCGAAGGCCGTTACCGAATCGACTTCAAGGGCAGGGGGCGGATCGAAACAGGGCTGAACGCACGATTCGCAGGGCAATCGGGTCAGGTCGCGGCCTTCGATGTCGCGCGCCATGGCGAAGGGATATCGCTGAGAATTCAGGCGACCGATCCGAACGACCCGGTCCGCGACATTCGCATCACGCCGCCTGGAGTGCGCAAGCTTGACCCGGAGGAGCCGTTTCGCAAGGAATTTCTCGATCTCTGGCGCGGCGTGGGCCTGATTCGGTTCATGGACTGGATGGAGACGAACGGTTCCGAACAGGTGTCCTGGCAAGACCGCCCGAAGCTTGAAGATGCGACCTGGACAACCCGCGGTGCGCCGCTGGAAACGATCGTCCGTCTGGCCAACCGGTTGCACGCGGACGCCTGGGTGTGCGTGCCCCATCTGGCGGATAACGATTACGTGGAGAAAATGGCCGAGCTGATCCTGCGGAAGCTCGACGGCGACTTGCGTGTGTGGGTCGAGGTATCGAACGAAACATGGAACGGCATCTTCAAGCAAGCCAGGCATTTCCGGGAAGTCGGCATTCGCGGCGGATTCGCGCCGAAGAACGAATACCAGGGGCAGCTTGAGGCTTACTCCGTCCGGTCGGTTCAGGCGTTCCGGATTTTCGATCATGTTTTCGGCAGCCAGAGACACCGGGTCGTCCGCGTGCTCTCGGCCCAGTCGGTCAATCCGTGGACGAGCGAAACGGTGCTTTCGTATCAGGACGCGTTCCGGCAGGCGGACACGCTCGCGATCGCGCCGTATTTCGGTAACGATTTCGGCGACCCGAAGAACGCCGAGGCGATCGAAAAAATGACTCTGGCGGAATTCATGCCGAAAGTGGCCGAAACCGCGCGGGAAAGCCGCAAGACGATCGCCGGATCACTCGAAGTCGCCAGAAAATTCGGGCTGCCACTGGCGGCATACGAAGCGGGCCAGCACCTTGTCGGACACTCTGGAGCCGAAAATCGGGAAAAACTTACGGAATTGTTTCATGCCGCAAACCGGCACCCGGACATGAAACGCATTTACTCGGAATATCTGGCAGGCTGGCGTGACCTGGGCGGCGGGCCGATCTGCCTTTTCGCATCGGTGGGCGAATATACGAAATGGGGGAGCTGGGGCTTGAAGGAGTGGCCGGAAGACCCGGTCGCCAAGTCGCCCAAGTTCGCCGCGGTGCGTGAGTTCGAGACATCCGCGGGCCGCTGGTGGAAGGTCGGCCGCAATCCCGCATCGGCCTGATTTTCGACATCGGAGGTGCCTGTAACCGCCGTGATCCGCCGTCGCGATGTTCAAGCCGAACGCCGTGATCAGCCGAAACACTCTGGGGAGTGGAACGGTCGATCGGCAGGGAGGCCATCGCTGTGCGGACAGTCCAGATGCGGCGATGCCTCTGTTCGAAGATCGTACTGGCGACCGGATTATTGCCGTTCGCGCCAGGCCTCGCGCTGGACCGCTCGACAGCACCGAAAAATGAAGCCGCAACGGATTCGCAGGCGACCGTCACGAGTCACACCCAACGAAAGAGCGACGCCGCGAATACGCCAGCCAAGGCATCGGGAATCGCCGCGCCGGAAGCGTTCGAGCTGAAGGTGAGCGGCTCCGGCGGGCGCTGGTCACTGCCTTCGCAAGATGCGAAAAGCGGCTGGCTGATCGCCGTGGGCACCAGTTCGCAGGATCAGGCACGACATCACGTACGCATCCATGCACGTGCCTCGGCGGGTTCTCTGGCAGAAGGTGACCGAGTCGAAATCGGCCCTGTGGGGCGAAATCCGCAACGCCCGGACGATCTCAAGCACGTCGTCGCAAGGCACAGGAACCTGACCAGCCCGGCTCATCCCGCGACCGCCAGAGAGCGACGCCCGTTCGCGATTCAGACGACCACGGGCGACCCGGCCGACCCGGCCTTTTACGAAACGATCGACGGCCGGCTGGCACGCTGCGGTGAGCGAGTCGCCGTTTATGTCGATGAGCGTGATCTCGCCACCGTCTCGTCGGCCGCACTCGACATGATCGTCGACGTCATCGACGAAGAAATCCCTGGCCGGCTGGCCACTCGCATCGGCGAGGTGGCGGACATTGACGGCGACGGACGCCTGACGATCCTCGTCAGTCAAGTCCTCGGCCGAATGGCCGAAGGCACGGCCGTGCTGGACGGTTTCGTCAGGGCTTCCGACTTCGAACATGGCGGCACGTCGCCCCGAAGTCATGCAAGCGACATGATTTACGTAAACAGCCGGGTGCAGGCCGGGCCGTTCCTGAAAAGCCTTCTGGCTCATGAATTTACGCATGCCGTGATCGCTTCGGCCCGTGCCTCCGGGACCGCTCACGGCAAATCCGCCGAGATCGAAGACTCGTGGCTGGACGAAGGTCTGGCGCACCTGAGCGAACGCTGGATCGACGACAACTGGCAAAATCTCGATTATCGGATCGCGGAATTTCTGGCTGAGCCGCACAGGCACAGGCTGGTGGTGAATGACCAGATCGGCCTGGCCCAGGGGCGAGCCCATGGGCATCGGGGGGCGGCGTTTCTTTTCCTCGACTGGTGCCGGACCCGATTCGGCGACGACCTGCCGGCGAAGCTTGTCGCCGGGTCGAAAACCGGTGTGGCCAACCTGGAAGAAGCGACCGGGACTTCGTTCGAAACTTTGTTCCGGGCATGGGCGGTCGATCTGATGACTCAAGCATCAGGGCAGAACGCCTTCGAAACGGCCCGCGCGCAGGCCCTGCGTGACGACTGGCTCGTCGGAGCCCCGAGGTCGAGCGAGCTGCCGGTCGAAGCCGACGGCCTCCCGAGCGTCGCGGAATGGACTGCCGAAGGGACGTCCGTACGCCTTTTCCGCATTCTGCCGCCCGAATCCGGGCCTGTTCCCGAAGCGATCGAGCTGAAAGTCGACGCGCCGCCCGAGGCCAGAATCCAGGTCTCGGCCATGCCTCTGAAAGACATGCACCGGGGGCTCGGCTTCGAAGTGATCTCGACGGGCGAAGCTCGGCCCGACGGGAAGCCGACAGTCAGGCTTCGCCTGACGAACCGGGACACATCGCGGAGCCTGAAAATTCAGGCCGCGGCGTGGGAAAGCCCGCTGCCCGGCCTGGATGCACGCGAACTGCGCCAGCGACGCGGGTTTTACGACATTCTGACGCTGGCCAGTTCTCTGGGTTCCGTAACGATTCTGCCGGGCCAGAGCCTGATCTCGGCACCGATCGAAGTCTCTTTGGCAGCCGATTCGTCCGAGCCGATGCGCTGGAAGGTCGTCGCGCATGACGAAGCGGGCAGACCCGTATTTTCCTGGGCCGACGATGCCGCTGGCAAACGCTTCGCCCGACCTTTACCGCCCAGAATCGCGAGCGACATTTCGACCGGCCGAAACGGGGCGATTCGCCGCTGAGTCCAAGCGGAGATCGCACACAGGCCTCGAATTCGCCGGGCGAAGCGAATGCGAAAGCCGGCTTCATCGAAATTCCGGTATCTCCGGGCTCCATCAAGCTTGGGATTGTCTTTTTTGAAGTTCGTTCGGAATGAAATTGGATCGATCACTGTCATTCCGGTCCTGCGAACCGCGGCGGGAAGCCGCAGCCACTGTGGTGTTTGTGTCGTGGCACCGGCTTCCAGCCGGTGTCCGCGTTCGGCGGAAAACGTCGAATTTGGAGCCGAATCTTCGACACGATCGGTCGGAATGAATGGGATAAAAAGACGGCATTCCGGGACGTGCGAACCGCGGCGGGAAGCCGCAGCCACTTTTTTCCGGACCGGCAAAGCCGGCTGGCCCCTTAAACTCGGCCATCCAAGGGCGTTGAGACTTCGTGGAGGTTCGTGACTCCAGCCGACATTGCCGTCCAGGAAATCAACCGGCGGCCCGGAATATCCCAGGCCGCCGGTTCGTTCGTTCAGGCGAATTCGGCGACTTTAGCGCACGACGGCGTCTTTACCGGTGCTGGCCGATTCGGCGGAAGGCGCGTCGGTCGCAGGTTTCTTTTTGTCGGCGAGCCGATAGGGAACGACCCGCTCCTCGAAGAACCGCTCCATGTGGCGGTAATCGGGGCCATGGTTCACCCTCACGAGCCCGAACTGGCTGGCGACTTCTTTCTCGGCGTCGTCCAGCGACCAGCCGCACATCATCGTGCGGTAAGCGATATGGGCCATGCTGGCGCGGTTCACGCCGTGGTGGCAGTGGAAGAACACCGGCTGATTCGCTGGATCGCCGATGATCTTGGCGGCCTTCTCGAGCTGATCTGAGACGAATGTCCGGGTGTCGTCGCCGCGAATGTCGTGGATGGGCAAGTGGACCCAGCGGACGCCCGTCTCTTCGCAAATCCGTTTTTCCATCGCGACGAGCGGGTGCGAATCCGGGTGCGCCAGGGCGACGATCGTGCGGATCTTGTTATCGCGGATGATCCGCCGCAGCGGCCAGGGCTTCTGCCAGCCGCCTCGATAGACTTTGCCCGGCTCGATCACCATGAACTCGCGGGGCAGGACGTAATCGTGACCGTGCCGCCAGGCCTGTTCGGCGGCGACGCCGCCCACGGCGACGCCCAGGGCACCTCTCAGCCATTTCCTTCGATTCGCATTCATGACCGTTCTCACGTTCCTTCGTGTCGGCGCTGTCGCCGATATTCCCGCGACGTTCGCCGCACTATAATCATTTTCGGTAATCTCTCAAGGTCGACTGAAACGCACATGCGACGATCCAGCGCCCGATGGACGCAGCGCGGAGCTTCCTCGAAAACGCGATTCGTCTCAGGGCCGGTTTCGAGTCGTCATGGCAAGAGCACGAACATGCTGATGAAACGGTTTCAGGCCCGCATCTCCACACGGGGCCGGGGCACTTACGAGATCACCGACCAGGTCCGCCGGTTCGTCGGCGAATCCGGCGTTTCGGAGGGTCTGTGCAATGTCTTTCTCCATCACACGTCGGCATCGCTGATCCTGTGCGAGAATTATGAGCCGGATGTCCGGCGCGACCTGGAAGTCTTCTTCGCCACGCTCGCCCCCGACGGCGACAAACGCTTCGTTCATACCGACGAAGGCCCGGACGACATGCCGGCCCATATCCGGTCGATCCTTACGACCAACTCGCTGACGATCCCGGTCGTCGGCGGCGACGTCGACATGGGCACCTGGCAGGGGGTGTTCGTTTACGAACATCGCCACGCTCCCCATCATCGCCGGCTGACCTTCAGCGTCTGGGGATAATATCGTTTGATTCGGCATCTTTCCGACTCCCGGAGCGGCCGGAGAGACTGGATCGAATGCTGGTCGAGAAATTCTTTCGACAGAGACACGTAACTTTCGCCGATTCGTTTCGACGAATGCTGTCATGAGAGGACACGACTCCAGTCTCGACACACTGTTCATGGAAATCGCGGCAGAATCCCGCAACAGGCTGACGGGCATCGCAAGAGCCTACGGCGGCGTGAATTCCGAAGATCTGCTACAGGAAATCCTGCTTCAGATCTGGCGAGCGCTGCCCGGGCTGAAACAGCGGGAATTCGCGGCCACCTGGTGCTATCGTCTCGCTTTGAACACCGCGATTTCCTGGAAACGGGGTCAATCGGCCGCCAAAGCCGTTCCGATCGATGCCGGAGTATTAGAAAACACGACCACGGATCGACCGGATCCGCCTCGGACTGATCTGATCGAGCGATTTCTCGCCACACTGGGCGATGTCGACCGGGCGATTCTTCTCATGGTTCTCGAAGATCTCGACTATGCCGGAATCGCCCAGGTCATGGGCCTTTCAGAGGGTGCTATCCGCGTACGTGTGCACCGGATCAAGAAAAAACTGACCGAATGGGAGCCCCTTGATTCATGAATATCGACGAAGCGAAAGCTGCCTGGATGCAACGTGACGGAGATTCGCCCGCTTTCGGTGGCCTGGTGGACAAAGTCCGCCGGACGGAACGATTCGAGCTGTCGATCCTTCGGCGCGATGTGATCGAAACGCTCGCCGCATTGGCTGTCGGGGTATTCTTCGGTTCGACTCTGCCCGAACGTACCGGCTGGATCGAGTGGCTCGGTACGATCGTCGTCATTCTCGGAGCGATCGAAATCGCCATCGTGATCAATGTAGCGAGGATCCGCGGCGGTCGTGCGCCAATCGACGCCTCGATACGGGAGTATTGCGTCCACGAATTGACGAGAACGCAACGGCAGATCACGCTGTTGAAAAATGTGAAATGGTGGTATGTCGGGCCAATCGCCGCCGGGCTCTTCATGATCCAGATCGGCTCGAGCGACCCCTGGCTATCGAAAGTCCTCGGCTTCTGCATACTCTTGGCGATCTGTTACGGAGTCAACCTGCTCAACCAGTCGGCTGTCCGTAACGAACTTCAGCCGCTGAAAGCTTCGCTCGAAGAGACGCTCGGCTCGCTCGAACGGGAATGATCAGGGATCTCTCATTGGCCTCAATGCCAGTAATCAATCGGATTCCGGCTCGGCACGGCGGGCGCGGCCTTTGTCCTGCTTCCGTTCGTGCTTCGAAAGGGCTACGGCGAAGCGGGCCATATCGTCGGGCAACTGGGTGTCGAAGTCCATCGACTCGCCCGTGACCGGATGTTGGAAGCTGAGCCGAGCGGCGTGCAGACAAAGGCGGGGCGGTTTGACCTGATCTCGCCGCGTCTTTTTGCCGTACATGTCGTCGCCGAACACGGGACACCCGAGCGACATGAGGTGCAGCCGGATCTGGTGCGTCCGCCCGGTTTCGGGGATGCAGCGCACCAGCGACCCGCGTCGTGAAAGATGTTCGACAAGCTCCACATGCGTGACGGCCGATTGCCCTTGTTCGCCTTCGCGGGCAAGGGTACGTCGGCGCACGCCGGTGTCGACGATCGCCCTGCGGCATGTGACGGTGTCGCGAGCAGGCTCGCCCATCACGATCGCCAGATATTCCCGGCGCATTTCGTGCTTTTTCCAGGTTTCCTGCAGCGTGCGCGTGACATCCGGCTTCTTGGCGAAGATCATCACGCCCGAGGTGTCGCGGTCCAGCCGGTGCACGACACCCACGTAAGGCTTTCCGCCGTGCCGCAGTCGAAAGTAGCGTTCCACCCGTGCGACGATCGTGTCGGACTCCCAATCGGCCGAAGGCGTGGTAGGCACACCGGGGGGTTTGAGAATCACGGACAGATGCGCGTCTTCGAAAAGCACCTGCACCGGAGCGTCGACGATCCGCCGCGCCTTGGGGCGGTTCATGTCCAGATGCAGCGGCACTTCGAGGGGCAGGATGCGGCCGGGCTCCTGACAGACGTGGCCATCCACGTCCACCCGGCCGTTGACGACAGCCTCCATTGCCGCCCGGCGCGAGAGGGTGAACCGCTCGGCGACGAGTTTGTCGAGCCGGGCCTCGGTCGGTTCGGCGATCGCGCCTTCCCCCGCTTCCGAGTCGGCTTCAGGCGGCACATCGGCTGGTGTGGTGAGCGTGTCCGCCAGTCGTTCCGGATCTTGCTGCTCTGGACCAGGTTCGGTCACTTTTCGTCTCTTTCGTAGCAGGCCGGTTCGGCGATCACTTCGCCGCGCTGTCGGCCAGAACTTTGACCCGCAGATTGCGGAATTTGTATGTCAGGCCCTTTTCGCCGTGATGCTGGATCGCGATGTAGCCTTCGGCGTCGGTCGAGTCATGAAAGTCGACCGTCTGCACGCCATTGACGAAGATCTTCAGGTGGTCGCCGACGGCCTCGATCCGATACCGGTTCCATTCGCCGTTCTTGAATGCTGCCTGGGCTTCGGGCTTGTTCTTGAGATCGACCAGCCAGCCACGGCGGCCTTCGTCGTAAAGCCCGCCGGCCCATTTGCGGTCCGAGGTGTCCACTTCCGCCTGATAACCCCAGAGCTTGTTGGGCATGTAATGGCACCGGAACTGGAAGCCGCTGTTGCCGCCGACGGGGCAGAAAACTTCGCCTTCCAGAACGAAATTTCGGTACGTCTTTTCGGTGACGAGAAAGAACTTCTTCGCCCCGGTCAGGTGGATCTGGCCACCTTCCACCTTCACTTCGCCCCATTCGAACGGCTTGGTCCAGCCGGTGGTCGTCTTACCGTCGAAAATCTCTACGAAATCGCCCTCCTGGGCGTTCGAAACGGCAAAGGCGAGGCACAAAGTCGCCAACGAGGCACAAAACGTGCGAAGGATGCTGGGCGTCATGATCAGGCGTAACTCCCGGTGCGTCGGTCGAAATCGCGCAGCCGTCCGAAGTCGATACGAAGTACGGGCATGATTGCGGCGAAGCGATTTCGAAATCATAATACCAGATCGCTGGCTCACATGCGCTGCGGCACGGTTCGAATCATGCGGAGCGGAAATGGACGATCTCGTCGTCGGTGCGGGTATTCTCGGTCTGGCACACGCTTACCAACTGGCCCGGAAGGGCCGCAAGGTAACGGTCGTCGAACGCGGCCGCAAGGCGATGGGGGCTTCGTGCCGCAACTTCGGCATGGTCTGGCCGATCGGGCAGCCCACCGGCGAAATGGAGAACATGGCCGTCGCCAGCCGGGGCCACTGGCTGGCGGTGGTTCGCGAAGCCGGCCTGTGGCACGACACGACCGGCAGCCTGCACCTGGCGTATCACCCGGACGAAGCCGCCGTGCTCGAGGAATATCAGGCACAAACGGCCGCGAATTCGCCGGATGTCGCCACCATGCGCAGGATTCTCACCCCGGCGGAAATCGGGCGGCGGGTGCCTCGCGTGCACACGCGAGGGCTGGAATGCGGCTTGTGGAGCGAGACGGAAGTCGGCGTGGACCCGCGCCAGGTCATCTGGGAGCTGCCCGCCTGGCTGAACCGGACACATGGCGTCGAGTTCCGATTCGGCGCGACGGCACTCCCTCTGGCCGACGGCCGATGGCGCGTCGGCCCGGGCGAGACGATCCGCCCCGGCCGCGTCTGGGTCTGCTCCGGCGAAGACTTCGAAACGCTCTATCCGGAAACCTTCGCCGCGTCCGGATTGATCCGTTGCAAGCTCCAGATGATGCGAGCCACGGCGCTCGCGGCCGGCGAAAGGATCGGGCCGATGCTCGCCGCAGGCCTGACGCTCGGCCATTACAAATCGTTCGCCCAGTGCAGGAGCCTGGCCACCATGCGCCGACGCTTCGCCCAGGAGATGCCGGAATACGAGCTTTACGGAATTCACGTGCTCGTCAGCCAGCAGGGCACGGGCGAGATCACCATCGGCGATTCGCACGAATACGACGATGCCATCGAGCCTTACGACAAGACCCATATCGACGACCTGATCCTGCGGTATCTCGCGACATTCCTGAAAACGTCCGACGTCCGGATTCACTCCCGCTGGAACGGCACCTACGCCAAACACTCGCTCAAGCCGTATTTCATCGATTCGCCCGAACGGAACGTCACGATCGTCAACGGCCCCGGCGGAGCGGGCATGACACTCTCCTTCGGCCTCGCCGAATTCGCCACAGCCCAGGTCTGAGGCTCGTGCGAATCGCCGCGAGCGAGTCGCCGGCGAAATCCAGCATGATCTGACCTGGAGATGCGCAAAACCCGAGTGCGCTGTGTCGCATGACGCGTTCGTTCGTTTCAAGATCGAGCGCATTTTGCACGATAGATACATTATCGGATAAGTGATGTTTTGCCGTTCCGACTTAAAGACCACCAATACACTGATCTATAAAACCCAAATCTGCACCACTATCAAAGCCATGTATATCAAGGGTTTACAATCTTATCATCTAAAAGCGACACATTTTTGTGATCTTTAATCTTGACTATTCCGATGATTTTTATGAGTATTGAAATCGTCAAGCACAGGATCATCGCTTGCGTGAGCGGTTCACGACGCGGGGTCCTGATGAGAGACGGCAGCGGAAAAGTTGCCTGCTGGCGAACGAAATCAAAGGACAGGAGACGGTAATGGCGTATCGATACGTGAGTTTCGGAGAAACCCAGGGAGCGAGCCGCGTCGCGAACGATCGCGGGCTTTCTCAGGCTTTGTCGGGTTTGAGGCGGGATCAGAGCGGCTGGATTGTCCGCTCCGGATCTCACAGGAGGTTGCTTTGTCTCGGAAAGTCGCTTTGAGCTTGCAGATTCGCTTCAGGATGAAGTGAACAGCGGTTGTGATTCACCGGATGAAGGGGGCTGGGACATGAAGCGGAAGGGATTCACGCTCATCGAGCTTCTGGTCGTCATCGCGATCATCGCGGTGCTCATTTCCCTGTTGCTGCCGGCCGTGCAATCGGCCCGAGAAGCAGCCCGACGTGCACAGTGCACGAACAATCTGAAGCAGATCGGCCTGGCTCTGCATAATTACCATTCGACGTTCAACTCTTTTCCGCCTGGTGCGCTGTTCGGCCGACGCTCAGACGGCACGCTCGGCAACAATCGCGATTTCAGTGCTCAGGTCCGACTTCTCGGATTCTCGGAGCAGACAGCTCTCTACAATGCGGCGAACTTCGACCTGGCCTGCTTCAACGATGCCGCTTCCGGAGACTGGGTAAATTCCACGACTACGACCACGCGACTGGCGCTGATGCTGTGCCCCTCCAGCCCCGAACCTGGCTGGAACCATCAGGGCTCCGGCGCCATGTTCAATAACCGGCGTGCCCCCGGCGGCAATTACTTCGCCAGCGTCGGTGCCACGATGGAATTCGCCGGCCAGCAATCTGGCGGCCCGCCGAACGGCATTTTTCAATATGTGGGCGAACTCGGCCGAAGCTTCGGCGTGTCCGAAATCACGGATGGCACAAGCAACACCGTGGCCTTTTCGGAGTGGAAGACAGGCAGCGGAAACCCGAATGCCGTGACGATCCCGACGGATATCATCTTCCTCGGCACGTTTCCTCAGGGCACTCAGCGAAATAATGGGTCGATCTCGATCCCGGCTCTCGCGGACAAGCTCATTCCCTGGGTAAACCAGTGCGCCGCGGCCGCGAAAACGCCTGGCAATCGATTCGGCAAGAGCACGACTCTGGGGCAGAACTGGTCACTTGGGCTGGTCGGTTACTCGATGGGTAACCTGCTGCTGCCGCCGAATCCGAAAACGCCGAACTGCTCGGTGAATGCCACAGGCACGCTGCAGTCACCCGGCGTCTGGGGCATGAGCAGCTACCACCCCGGCGGGGCGAACATTTTGCTGGCGGACGGTTCGGTGCGATTCCTCAAGGATTCGACGTCGCTGCCGACCGTGTGGGCCCTGGGTACGCGAGCCGGTGGCGAGGTCATCTCGGCCGACTCTTATTGATCCAGCTCCCGACCGGTCGTCGGCTCATTTTGACACACCGGACCGACGACCGGTTTTCCTGATCCGCACCCACCGTCTTACGTCCTGAAATACGCCCTGTCCGCTTGAGAATCGCCGCTGCAGGCGAGCCCGCCGTCCGTTGACGTTGCAGGCCTCCCGCGGGCGAAACGGAGAAAATCCATGCTTCGCGATATCCGTCACTTTGCCGAATCCTCATATCTGCACCTGTCCCTTTCGGTCGGTGTCTTCCTCTTCGCCGGTTGTGGCGCTGGCGACGGCAAGCCCCGCGTGGCGCTCGAAGGCCGCGTGACTCTCAACGGCAAGGAATTGCCCAACGGGCTCGTCTCGCTGATCCCTACCGACTCCGCTGGCGAAACAGCCGTAGCCGTGATCGAAAACCGCAAATACGTCATTGACCGCGAAGCGGGCCCCACGCCCGGCAAATACAAGGTGCTCGTCGAGTCGAAGCAGCCGACAGGCCGCAAAGTCCGCGATGCGGACAACCCGAAGGCCAAGGTCGACGAAGTTCAGGAAGCCGTACCCGTTCAGTACAACGCCCAGTCGACGCTCGAAATCGAAGTCGCCCCGGGCTCCGGACAGACTTTCGATCTCGCGCTCAAAGGTAACTCGAGCGACAAAAACCCCCGCAGCCGGCGCTGAACGAACACAAGCATGACCCAGGTTCCCGGAAGGTGACGAAGATGCAATTTCACAAGATCGATGAACATTCCAGGATGACTGATTTTCCGATGTGCGGGCAGACCGCGACGTCGTGTTCGACGCGAATCATGTGTTGTTGTCCCTGATTTCGCGAATCAATCAGCACCAATCCGCCGATCTATGTGACATATCCATCTGGCGACTGCCTTGAAGGCCGCGCCGGATCTTCGACCCGAGACAGGAACGAGTGACCGATGGCTCTTTCGAACACAGCGAAATTTCGATCGAAATGGTGGCTTCTGCTGATCGCCCCGACGCTCACGGCCGCTGAGACGGCACGTGAGGAAGCCGGCTCCGTGGCGTTCTTCGAGAAGCACGTCCGCCCGGTACTGGCGAACAATTGCTATAATTGCCATTCCGCCGACACGAAAGCCGCCGGCGGATTGCGGGTGGACGACCGCAACGGCCTTCTTTCAGGCGGTTCCGGCGGGCCGGCGGTCGTGCCTGGCAACCCTGACGATAGCTTGCTTCTGTCAGCGATCGAACATGCCGACGGCATTTCGAAAATGCCGCCGAAAAAGAAGCTGACCGACGACGAGATCGCGGACATTCGCGAGTGGATCCAGGCAGGGGCCGTCTGGCCGGGCGAAAAGTTCGAGGATTCGAAATCATCCGCTTACGACGAAAAATACGCCCGTCTTCGCAAGGAACACTGGGCATGGCAGGCACCGCTAAAGCCCGAGCCGCCCAAAGTGCGAAACGAGGGTTGGGCCTATGACGATATCGACCGGTTCGTCCTCGCGAAGCTCGAATCCTCCGGGCTCAGTCCGGTGGGAGACGCGGAGAAAACCGACCTGATCCGGCGCCTTTCGTTCGATCTGACCGGCTTGCCGCCCACGCCTGAAGAAGTCTCGGCCTTCGTCGGCGACACGTCGGCGAACGCTTATGAGAAGCTGGTCGACAGGCTTCTGGCATCGCCCGCCTTCGGCGAGCACTGGGGCCGCCACTGGCTGGACGTCGCCCGTTACGGCGAATCGACCGGTTCTTCGCGCAACTTGCCGATGCCTCACGCCTGGCGTTATCGCGATTACGTCATCGACTCCGTCAATGCCGACAAGCCGTTCGACCAGTTCGTGCGTGAGCAGGTGGCCGGCGATCTTTTGACGGCGAAATCGGACGACGACCGGAAGGAAAACCTCATCGCCACGGGGTTCCTGGCCATCGGGGTCAAGGACGTCAACCAGCGGTTCAAGGTTCGGTTCGACATGGACAACGTCGACGAACAGATCGACACCTTCAGCCGTGCGTTTCTGGCGACGACCGTGAGTTGCGCCCGGTGCCATGATCACAAATTCGACCCGATCCCGACGAAAGACTACTATGCCCTGGCCGGCATCTTTACGAGCACCGACTTGAACGCCGGCCTGAGGAACAAAATGGGCGGCGGCGGGCTCGATTATTACGACACCGGGAAGTTGATCGTGCTGGACCGGAACCCGGCAGGCGTGAACCATTCGCCGGAGAAGCGACAAGCACTGGAAAAGGAAGTCGCCGCCGCGAAAGCCGAATTCGAACGGGTGCGCGACAGCGAAGAAGCCAGCCAGAAGATCGCTGACGGCCGCACGAAGCTGATGGCGACGCGTCAGGCCTTCCGCAAGAAGCAGGCGGAACTGGCGGCCCTGAATGACCCGGCGGCGAGCGGCGCCACGATCGCCTTCGGCGTGAACGACAAGCCCAAGCCTGCGGACACGGCCATTCGCTTGCGTGGCGAAGCCGAGAAGCACGGCCCAGTGGTCCCACGCGGGCTTCTGACAGCTTTCGAAGTGCCTGGATCGAAGACCGTCAACCCGGCGCAAAGCGGCCGTCTCGAACTGGCGGACTGGATCGCGAGCCCGAACAACCCGCTTACGGCCCGGGTCGCCGTCAACCGCGCGTGGCTGCATCTCTTCGGAGCCGGCATCGTGCGAAGTGCCGACAACTTCGGCGTGACGGGCGACCGGCCCTCGCATCCTGAGCTCCTCGATTACCTGGCACACCGTTTCGTGGCTCAGGGGTGGTCGACCAAGCGACTCGTGCGGTCGATCGTTCTGTCGCACACCTATCGGCTGAGCGCCGAAGAGAAATCGGCCAACATTCAGGCCGACCCGGAAAACCGGCTGATCTGGCGGCACAGCCCGCGCCGGCTCCAGGCCGAATCGATTCGCGACGGCATTCTGGCGGCGGCGGGCAAGCTCGACCGCAAACGCCCGGACGGTTCGCCCGCGAAAACATTGGACGTGATCGAACTGCCGAACAATGGCCCGAAAGCGCGCGAACTGCGTCAGGTCGCTCGCGATTCGTCGGCCCGCAGCGTTTATCTGCCGATGGTGCGTGGCGTCGTGCCGGAAACGCTCGAAGCTTTCGACTTCGTCGAGCAGGGCATGGTCACAGGCTCCCGGTCGGTCACGACCGTTCCGACACAGGCTCTGTTCATGCTGAACGACCCGTTCGTGCGAACGAACGCCAGACTGGTCGCCGATCGTGTCCGTGCGGAAGTGCCGCAGGATCAGGTGCGGAGGATCGAAGCCGCTTATGCCCTGACCCTGGGCCGATCGCCTTCGAAGGCCGAAACGCAAAGAGCGATCGAATTCGTGCGGACGTTCTCGACGGCATGGAACGCACTGCCGCAGGAAGAGTCCGCGGAATCGGAACCTTCGGCGGAAAGAATCGCGGCGAAAAAACCCGCGGCGGCCAAAGCGGAAACGCCCGTGAACCCTGACGAGATCATCACGCAGGACATTCCCGCCGAAGAGGTGAAGATCCGCTATGCGGGGGCCGAAGAGGCCGCCCTGGCGCATTTCGTCCAGGCACTGTTCGCATCGGCCGAATTCCGCTATGTGCGTTGAATTCGAATCAAGACCATATCTGAATATCCGATGACTTTCTGGAGCGTAACGATGAACGGATCGAACGGAACCGGCGTGAACGACCGCCGAAATCAGCCGCTGGCACGGCGGGAAGTGTTGAAGTCCGCCAGTGCGGGCTTCGGTTACCTGGCCCTGGCCGGAATGCTGGGTGTCGGGGCGGACCGCAAGACACAGGCCTTCGACACGGCCAGGCCTGGCCCTCTGGCACCGAGGCTGCCTCATTTCCCGGCGAAGGCGAAGCGGATCATCTTCCTGTTCATGAACGGGGCGATGTCTCAGGTCGACACATTCGAATACAAGCCGCAGCTTCAGAAGGACGGCGGCAAGGTCGGCCCGGGCGGGGGAACTCTGCTGGCTTCGCGCTATGGCTTCAAGCGCTACGGCGAAACCGGCACGTGGGTTTCGGACCTGTACCCGAACGTGGCGAAGCATGTGGACAAGCTCTGCTTCATCCGCGGCCTGCACACCGACACGCCGGCACACCCTGAGGCCGTGATTCAGCTGCACACGGGAGCATCGCTGGCACAGTTGACACGCCCTTCGCTCGGCTCATGGCTTTTGTACGGGCTCGGCACGGAAAATCAGGACCTGCCCGGGTATGTCACGATCAACCCGGCCCCGAATTTCGGCGGCACCGTGAATTACGGCAGCGCTTTCCTGCCGGCGCACTTTCAGGGCACGAAGATCAGCGACACCGGTTATCTGCCGAACGTGAAGCCCCAGGCCGTCTCGGACCTGCAGAGACGCCAGATCGACCTGATTCAGGATCTCAATCGCGGGCTCGCGAATCGCCCGGGCGTGCCGACGGAGCTGGACGGCGTCATCGAATCTTATGAACTGGCCTTCCGCATGCAGGGCCGCGTGCCGGAGATTCTGGACATCGCGAAAGAGCCGCAGCACGTGCGAGATGCTTATGGCGTGACAGACGGCCCGGAAGGCAGCTTCGCTCGCCAGTGCCTTATGGCACGGCGACTCAGCGAAGCAGGGGTCCGGTTCGTCGAAATCGCCCACCCTGGCTGGGATCAGCACAACAACCTGCATGCCGGCCTGACGCGTAATTCACGTGCGACCGACCAGCCGACCGCGGCACTGCTGGCCGATCTGGAAGCCCGGGGCCTGCTGGACGAAACCCTCGTGCTCTTCGGCAGCGAGTTCGGTCGGCTGCCGACCGCTCAAGGCCCGGACGGCCGCGACCATAATATCACCGGATATCCGATGTGGATGGCCGGCGCGGGCGTGAAGCCAGGCTTCACCTATGGCGCGACCGACGAATATGGCCTGAAGGCGGTCGAGGGCAAAATGCACTCGACCGACCTACATGCGACTTTGCTCGCCCTGATGGGGCTGGATCACGAAAAGCTGACGTATCGATACGCCGGCCGCGACTTCCGCCTGACCGACGTGAAAGGCAACGTCGTGAGGGAAATCTTCGCTTGATCGGTACGATTAGATACGAGGGGCTCGATCCGTCTTGACCGGAACGGATCGGCCCCTGCGTCGTTTTTGTTCGAACCGGTCCGCTCATTTCGAACCGGTTCGCGAGTTTCGCCAAGCCGAATTAGGATTCGTCGTCTTCGCGCAGCTTGGCCAGGACGGTGTAGTCTTCGAGCGTGGACGTATCGCCGGTCGATGTCCGCCCGGCGGCGATGTCGCGCAGCAATCGCCGCATGATCTTGCCGGACCGGGTCTTGGGCAGCGAGTCGGTGAACTTGATTTCGTCCGGACGGGCCAGGGCCCCGATTTCCTTGACGACGTGGGCCATGAGTTCCTTCTTGAGGGCGTCGCTCGGCGGCGTGCCTGTCGAGAGAGTAACGAAGGCCACGATCCCTTCGCCCTTGATGTCGTCCGGGCGGCCGACGACGGCGGCCTCGGCGACGTGCTCATGACCGACCAGAGCCGACTCGACTTCCATCGTCGAAAGACGGTGGCCGGAGACGTTCAGGACGTCGTCCACCCGGCCCAGGATCCAGTAATTGCCGTGTTCGTCCTGCCGCGCGCCGTCGCCCGTGAAGTACTTGCCCTGGATATGGTTCCAGTAGGTTTCCTTGAAGCGTTCCGGATCGCCGTAAAGGTTCCGCAGCATGCTGGGCCAGGGCTTGGAAATGACGAGGAAGCCGCCGGAGCCCTGAGGCACGGCGTTGCCGTCCTTATCGAGAATTTCGGGCACGATGCCGGGCAGCGGGCGGGTGGCCGAGCCGGGCTTGGTGGGCGTGGCGCCGGGCAGGGGGCTGATCATGATCGAGCCGGTTTCGGTCTGCCACCAGGTGTCGACGATCGGGCAGCGGCCACCGCCGATGACGTCGCGATACCACATCCAGGCTTCGGGATTGATCGGCTCGCCGACGGAACCCAGCAGGCGCAGGCTTGTCAGATCATGCTTGAACGGGTGCTTGTCGCCCCACTTCATGAAGGCCCGTATGGCCGTCGGAGCCGTATAGAGGATCGTGACCCGGTAGTCTTCGACGATCTTCCAGAAGCGGTCTTCTTCCGGCCAGTTCGGAGCGCCTTCGTACATCACGATCGTGGCGCCGTTGGCCAGCGGCCCGTAGACGAGATACGTATGACCCGTCACCCAGCCGACATCGGCCGTGCACCAGTAGGTGTCCTCTTCCTTCAGGTCGAAGACCATTTTCGTCGTGTAGGCGGCACCGACCATGTACCCGCCCGTGGTGTGCAGAATGCCTTTCGGCTTGCCGGTGGAGCCGCTGGTGTAAAGGATGTAGAGCGGGTGTTCGCTGTCGACGGGTTCGGGCGGGCAATCGGCGTTGACGGCGCCCATCATGTCGTGCCACCAGTGGTCGCGGCCGGGCGACATGGCGACTTCATGGCCCGTACGCTTCACGACGAGCATCTGGCGGACGGTCGGGCACTGGGCGACAGCTTCGTCGGCGTTGACCTTGAGGGGAACGACTTTGCCCCGGCGATAACCGCCGTCGGCCGTGATGACGACCTTGGCGCCGCAGTCCTGAATCCGGCCGGCGAGCGCTTCGGCCGAAAATCCGCCGAACACCACGGTGTGCACGGCACCGATGCGGGCGCAGGCCAGGCATGCGAAGACGGCTTCAGGAATCATGGGCAGATAAATGGCGACGGCGTCGCCCTTTTTCACGCCCAGCTTCTTGAGCACGTTGGCGAACTTGGCCGTGGCTCGCTGAAGGTCCTGATAACGCAGAACGCGGCGTTCGCCGGGTTCGCCTTCCCAGATGATCGCGGCCTTGTTCTTGCGGGGGCCGTCCGCATGGCGATCAATACAGTTGTAGGACGCATTCAGCTTGCCGCCGACGAACCACTTGGCGAACGGTGCTCCGGACCAGTCGAGCGTCTGCCGGAACGGCTCGGACCAGTCGATCATGTCGGTCGCGACTTTGCCCCAGAAGGCTTCCGGATCGGCCTTCGATTCATCCCACAATTTCTGGTACTGAGCCAGGCTGGAAACATGGGCCTGAGCCGCGAACTCGGCGGGCGGATCGAAAACGCGCGTTTCCTGGAGCATGGACTGGATAGAACCGGTTCCGGACATTTCGGGAATTTCTCCGAAGAGAGGGCCTTGCGGCCCATGGCGATGCGAACGGATTTTCGACGGACGACGGATGTACGTATTCCGGCAGGATAGGCGAACAGCATACCCGAAAGCGGTCGCCACTTCAAATCCGCCGGACCGGCCCGGCAAATCCGCACGATTTTGTCTCGTAACATTGCTTCCTGTCGATCGTTCGGCAAGAATACGCACATCTCGGGAAACCGGCATGCTTTCATGAATCCGATCGAATCACATCACATTTGGAAAACGGAACCTGCGCCATGAATCTCATCGATGTCCTGCTTCAGCAGTTCGGTAGCCCAGTGGCCCTGGAAAAATTGGCCTCCGTGACGGGCCTCTCGCGTGCCGATCTGGAAAAGGCGGTCAAGGGCGGCGTTCCGGCGATTCTGGGCGTCCTTCTGAAACTCGCGGGCAGCCAGACGGGGCTTGGCCAGTTGACGGGCATGCTCGACAAAGTCCAGGGGCTCAAACCCGAAGTGCTCGAAGAAACCATCGGCGGGCTCGACGATGCCAAAGTCGAAAAGGGGGCCTCGGTTCTCGGCTCCCTGTTGAGCGGCAAGGGTCTGGCGATCGCCATGCTTCTGGCCAAGGTGCTGGGCATCGACGCCAAGTCGATCGGCAAGCTCCTCAAGACCCTGGCCCCGCTGATCCTCGGCCTGCTCGCGAACCAGTGGAAGCAGCGCGGCGGGTCGCCCGCGGACCTGAGCCGTCTGCTGGAAGAGCAGAAACCGAATATCGAGGCCGCTCTGCCGAAGGGGCTGTCTCTGGCGGACATCCCGGACCTCGGCGACGTCGCCGGAGCCGGTTCCTCATTGCTGAAGAAGCTGTTGCCGGTCGCGGCCCTGGCCGTTCTTGCCTATCTGGCGTATTCCGTTCTCGGCGGCAATAAGGATCAGGGTGGCGAAAATCTGCCGACGGCCGAACAGGTCGCGAAAAGCCTGGCCGCTGAAGTGCCGGCCTCACCAGGAGCCGCCGACCCGGCGAACGCACTCGCGGGATTCGAGAAAATCTCGGGCGATCTCACCGCCCAGTTCGCTTCTCTGACCCAGATTCTCGACACGGTGAAGGACGCGGCTTCCGCGGAGACCGCGAAGCCGAAAATCGAATCGATGGCGACGGGTCTGGACACGATCAAGGCACTCGCTGACAAACTCCCCGCCGAAGGCAAGGCCAAACTGACTTCGCTGCTCAGCGGCAAGCTCGGCGAACTCACGAAACTCATCGAAAAACTGCTGGGTATTCCGGGAGTCGGCGAGAAAATCGAACCGGCCCTGAAGCTCGTTCTGGACAAATTCAAGTCGATGGAATCGTGAATACCGGGCGCGCCCGGGCGAAGTGCGATCCGGCGAATCCTTTCGTCACCGTACGCAAGAATTCCCTCGTGTCTTCCTGATTCTCAGGCACTTTTCGGGCGCGTGTCTTTAACCTTCGCGAACCGCCGGCCAAGTGAGGACGAAGAAACTCCGGCCCGAAAACTCCTGCCGCGGGAATTGTTTCGCGGCACGCCCGCCCCTAAAATGGAAGACGTGATCGATCGAAGAGTACATCGCACGATGACTTGCGATCGATGGACCGGCTGGCCGGAGCGTATCGACTGGCGAATCGCTTCAGGCTGGAATCGAGAGTCTTTCCGAACGGAAAAATGATGAAACGCTTGAACAAGACGATCTTTACGACGGGTCTCACGGGTCTTTCCTTTCTCGCCGCAGGTTGTGGCGGCGGTGGTCAGGAAGGCACCGGCCCGGTCGTCTCCGTACCGTCCGTGCCCGACTCCGTGAAGGAAAAGCTGGGCGAGGCCAAGGAAAAGGTGACCGAGAACGTCGACAAGGCCAAGGAAGCGGTCGTTGAAGGAGCCGAGAAAGCCAAGGCCGTCGTGGCTGAAGGCGTGGCCAAGGCGAAGGATGCCATCGACAAGATCGAACTGCCGAAACTGCCGGAAGTCGACGGATTCAAGGGTGAGTTCACGAAGCTCGTCGGCTCCGCGACGGAAGCCTTCGAATCGGTCAAGGACGGAGCCACCGCGGACGCCGCCGCAGCGAAGCTCAAGGAACTCAGCGGCAAGCTCGAACCGATCAAGGCTGCTCTTTCGAAAATCCCGGACACCGCCAAGGAACTGGTCGCCAAGTACATCGGCGCGAATGCCGAGTATCTCAAGGAATCGGCCTCCAAGCTTCTGGGCGACAAGAGCCTGAGCGAAAAGGTCAAGCCGGCAATCGACGATCTGATGGCCAAGATCGCCGAACTCACCAAGAATAGGAGTTACGCGATTGGTGTAAGTCTGAGCACATTGCGCTCTGTCTCTTTT
>CAZSQA010000009.1:0-185465 GCA_964608915.1 uncultured Isosphaeraceae bacterium | reverse complement strand
ACCGTGAAGAACGGCGACGTCGTCATCGCCGCCATCACGAGCTGCACCAACACGTCGAACCCGTCCGTCATGCTGGCCGCTGGCCTCGTGGCGAAAAAGGCCGTGGAAAAGGGTCTGACGTCCAAGCCCTGGGTCAAAACCAGCCTGGCCCCCGGCTCGAAGGTCGTCACCGACTATCTGGCCGAAGCCGGCCTTCAGCCCGCGCTCGACCAACTCGGCTTCCAGGTCGTCGGCTACGGCTGCACCACCTGCATCGGCAATTCCGGCCCTCTGCGGGAAGAGATTTCCAAGACCATTCAGAGCGATGACCTGGTCGTCGCCGCCGTGCTTTCGGGCAACCGCAACTTCGAAGGCCGCGTGCATGCCGACGTCCGCGCCAACTATCTGGCCAGCCCGCCGCTGGTCGTCGCCTACGCCCTGGCCGGCTCGGTCGATGTCGACCTGACCAATGACCCCATCGGCAAAGGCAAGGACGGCAAGGACGTTTACCTGAAAGACATCTGGCCCACTCAGGCCGAAATCGCCGCGACCGTCGCCCACTCCGTGCAGACCGGCATGTTCCAGAAGGAATACGGTGAAGTCTTCCAGGGCGACACCAACTGGCGCAGCCTTGCCGTGCCCACGGGCGACCGCTTCGCCTGGGACACGCAGAGCACTTACGTCAAACACCCGCCCTATTTCGAAAATATGGCGATGGAACCGGCTGCCGTTAAGGACATCGCTGGCGCCCGCGTTCTGGCCGTGCTGGGCGACTCCATCACCACCGACCACATCTCGCCGGCCGGCAACATCAAGGCTAACGGCCCGGCGGGCAAATACCTGGTGGAACACGGTGTCGAGCCGAAAGATTTCAACAGCTACGGTGCCCGCCGGGGCAACCATGAAGTGATGGTGCGCGGCACGTTCGCCAATATTCGCCTGCGGAACCAGCTCGCTCCGGGCACCGAAGGTGGCGTGACCCGGCTGCTGCCCGAAGGCGAAGTGATGTCGATCTTCGACGCCTCCGAAGCCTACAAAAAGCGTGGCACACCGCTGGTCGTCCTGGCCGGTAAGGAATACGGCTCAGGCTCAAGCCGCGACTGGGCCGCCAAGGGCCCGATGCTGCTGGGCATCCGCATGGTGATCGCCGAAAGCTACGAGCGTATCCACCGTTCGAACCTTGTCGGCATGGGCATTCTGCCGCTTCAATTCGAAGACGGCCAGAACGCCGCCAGCCTCGGCCTGACGGGCGAGGAGATCTTCGAAACCACTGGCCTGCCCGCGATGCTGGACAGCCAGTTCTCCGGCGGCAAGCTGCTCGCGATCAAGGCCAAACGGGCCGACGGCACAACCGTCGACTTCAAGGCCAAAGTCCGCATCGACACGCCCCAGGAAATCCGCTATTACCAGAACGGCGGCATTCTGCAATTCGTGCTGCGGCAATTGCTGAAGCAGGGGTGATATGATTGAGGCGTTGGGGCGGGCTTTGCCTGCCCCAACTCGCTTTTCGAATTGATTTTCGTTTCCCAATAAATCCGGAATATCGATGAGCTTCGATTCGTCTGTCGATGAATTTCTGAATACGAATGCAGATCAGATCATAGGCATTCTTGCCCAGTCTATCGAAAAAAGTGGAATCGAATCGCAGCGATCGCTCCAGTTCAGTGTTTGGAATCGACAGATCGATATTTTAAAGACTGCATTTCGAGAGTTGTCGCAGCGAAATTTCCATGCGCTGACGTATCACATCATTTTGGAATATCGGATTCCTCGTAGGCAGAAACGTCCAGATGTGATCATTCTCGCGAATGACCGAATCATCGTGATTGAGTTCAAAGTCGGGACATCGACTTATGACGCCTCGTCGAAGTGGCAAGTCATCGATTATGCGATGAACTTGCGTGATTTCCATGCGGCAAGCTCCGACCGCGCCATCTTCCCGGTTCTTTGTGCAAGCGAAGCTCCCTCGACCATTGCGAAAGTACTTGGTTCTTGCGACCGTATCGTCGCTCAGGAATCAATGACGAACTCTACGGATTTGGCGATGACGATCGAACGTTGTATCGAAAGGGAATTGCCGCCAATCGCACTTCAAAATCGAATACAGCCGCAGAAATGGTTTCATTCACCTTATCGCCCGACACTTACGATCATTGAAGCAGCCGAACGACTTTACGGCAATCATAGCGTTCGAGAAATTTCGCATGCTTACGCTGATAATCTCGAGACGACCACGGATATGCTCGCAGATGTAATTCTCGATGCGAAGTCGAATTCGAAACGTTGCATCTGTTTCGTGACTGGCGTACCTGGAGCAGGTAAAACTTTGACCGGCTTGAACGTGGTTCACGATCCCAAAGTCCGTGCGCACCTCGGTCGTTCCGGGATTTTTCTTTCGGGAAATGGCCCTTTGGTCAAAATCGTTCGAGAAGCCTTAATCTCAAATCAGCATCGTGCAGGCCGAAAAAAGAAGGAAGTCGAGCACGAAGTCTCGACTTTCATTCAAAACGTACACCAATTTTTGAGGCATCATCGCGAGAATCCGAATGCGATTCCACACGAAAATGTCGTCGTTTTCGATGAAGCCCAGCGGGCATGGAATCGGGATCAAATGTTCCGCAAACAGAAAGTCGATCGCTCGGAGGCCTCTGAGCTTTTGGAGGTGATGGAGAGGACTTCTGACTGGTCGGTCGTCGTCGCTTTGGTAGGTGGTGGGCAAGAAATCTATCTTGGCGAGGCGGGACTCGAAGAGTGGGGAAAAGCAGTGATCGATGCGAGTCAGCAATGGTCTATCGTCGCATCACCAGATGTCATAACGGGCGGGGCTAGCGTTTCAGGTCATCGATTGTTTCGTAGCGAAGTCCCTTCGAATCTTGTGATCCGTACCGAACCTTCTGCACACCTCTCCGTAAGTGTCCGGAGCCATCGAGCGCAACGGCTTGCCGGTTGGGTGAATGAATTACTCGAATTCGATTCGTCAAAAGCAAGTTCCATGATTCCGGACATGAGGGAATTTCCCGTTTTCGTCACACGAAGCCTTGATACCATGCGACATTGGCTGCGGGTTCGAAATGGAGGGGATCCTGCCATTCGATGTGGATTGGTCGCTACTTCAGAAGATCAGAGATTTCGAGCCTATGGGCTTGAAAATTCGACCGACTTTCGAATGGGGTACGCATTCGACAAATGGTTCCTTGCGCCACCTGAGGATGTACGATCAAGCAATTCTCTTGAGGTTTCTGCATCCGAATTCGAATGTCAAGGGTTGGAATTGGATTGGGTCGGAGTCTGCTGGGGCGGTGATCTAACCCCTGACGCTATGAATCTTGCATGGGAATATCGAAAGTTCAAAGGTTCGAAATGGCAGAATTGCAGGCAATCGATCGAACATTCTTACATTCGAAACCGCTATCGTGTCCTCCTGACACGAGCTCGATCCGGCATGGTAATTTGGGTCCCGCCCGGTTCGGACAAGGACCCTACGCGTGATCCTGCGAGATTCGATCGACTGTTCGAATACCTCAGAAATTGCGGAGTCCCAGAAGTTACGGACACTTGACTCCTTCACATCCCGCCTTGCGTCGTATCATACGCCTCACGATGCGCTGAGGCCCATGAAATGACGACAGGCATACCATCGAACCCGAGTCGACCGACTGCGATCTGCAGGCCTCCTGGATATCGGCGGCGGAAGGGGCGCAGTGTCGCCATCAGCATCGGTTCGGATAAATTCATATCCGGTTCGGATTGCATTTCGGCCGTGCCGGAGGCGCTCATGCTCGACATGTCGTGGCTCATCGGTGTCGCGACATTCCAGACGAACACCTTGCCGATCTGGCTGCCGGCCGTCGCGGTCGTCACCAGGTTCGCCGCATAACTCGGCACGGTCGAAGGATCCGCATAGCCTGCCGCGATGCGTGCGCCGGCTTTTCGGCCGCCGGGCGCGACGAAGTCGAAGAGCTTCACGACTCGCCAGTTTTCGGTCATGCCGAGTTCGAAGCCGTTCAGGCCGATCACTCGCGGCTCGCTGCCACGACCCGCACTGATGGCCAGGTCATCATAATTATCGCCGTCGAAATCGGCCGAAGCGACGTTCACGCCGTTGGGCAACCTGCCTGGAACTGTGCCGAAAATTTCACGGAACAGCGTTCCGTCCGCCTTGAAGATCCGCACGAGGCTCGGGCCAGGCCCGACTCGGCCGACGATGATTTCGCCCAGGCCATCGTGATCGATATCGCCGACGGC
Organism: uncultured Isosphaeraceae bacterium; assembly: GCA_964608915.1. Taxonomy (GTDB): domain Bacteria; phylum Planctomycetota; class Planctomycetia; order Isosphaerales; family Isosphaeraceae; genus QWQI01. The sequence continues at coordinate 181,241 of CAZSQA010000009.1, read as the reverse complement.
AAGACTGACGCCCGCGTGCGGATATTCCGGAAATGCCCGGAACCTCAGCGTTTCCTGCAGCGTTGTGCCGTCATAGACGACGACGTCGCTTCGAAACCCGCGCGAAGCCGCGCCGGCGACGATTTCCTGAGTCAAATCACCCGTAAGGTTGCCTGTGGCTGTGGCCACACCACCCTTCCAGGTCGCGGGCAAGGGATTGAGCCGCCCCAATTGCATTTCATCGCCGTCCTGAACAAGTACTCCGCCACCCTCGCCGACACCGGCACCGAAAGAGACCCGGCGCTCGTCCATATTCGGCCCTGAGATGACCGACATCATCATGCCGCCGTCCTCGTGGGGCAGAATGTGGCAGTGGAAGACATATTTGCCTTCGAAAGGCGTGACGCGAAATTTGATCTTCACGACACCGTTGGCCGGGATGTTGATCGTGTCCCGCAGGGAAATGTAGGGATACGTTCCCTGCCCGCTGGTGTCGATCGGTATGCCGTTGACCTCGATCACGGCGAAATCGACCTGGTGGATATGAAAAGCGTGATCGTTGTCGGTGACATTGATGAGCGTCCACTCCTCGACCTGACCGGCCTGGAGCGAAACGATCGGCCCGTTGCCGAACGTGAATCCGTTGATCTTGAAGGCCGTGGTGCCACCGGGGCCGGTACTGTCCTGCGACCAGACGAACTCACGCGATTGATCGACCGGAGCGGCGTAAACATCCGGAATCGGGCCGGTCTGTGCGAAAACCGGGGCAGGTTGCGTCACGGGATCGCCGGTCACGACGATCTTCATGATTGCGAAGGGGTCGACGGCGACGAGCCCGAGCGAGACGTTATCGACGAGATAATACGTGCCGGGTGTCGTCGGAGCGGTGACGGCCATCGTGATACGAGCGCCGGGATCGATCGCCATGCGGCCGTTTTTGACGTAGTCGGTCGGCAACTCCTGAACATATGGCTGCGGCAGAAGATCGTAGGAATTGCCGTCATATGCGAGAATGGTCGACTGCCAGGGGTTCTGGCCATCGGCGTCGGTGATGCCGAGGTTGAAGGAACCGTTACGGACGGTCGCCCCCAGAGTCCAGATCTGGGTTTCGCCGGGCCGCATCGCCATCGTCGGGTTGTATTGACCATTGACGAACACCTGCCAGTCGGTGCCGTAGTTGCCGACACCTGCCTGAACCTTCGGATCGGAAAGCATCAGCCCGCCCGGGGTTTCCGTTTTCAGGCCGACCGTCAGGGTCATGACTTTTTCTTCGAAATCGCCGAGATACTCAGGCCAGGGGTCGAGCGGGTCACCGATCTGAACGAACCCGGCCAGCCCGGCGTAAACCTGATCGGCGGAAAAGCCGTGCTTGTGAACGTGGTACCAGTTCACGCCCGTCGGGTGTTCCGCGGGAATGTCGATCGACGTCTCGTACGTCCCATCGGGATACATGATTCGATAAACGTTGTCGGCATCCGCCAGTGGACTGACGATACCACCGTGCAGGTGGTAATTGGCCAGATAGCGTTCGACCGGAAATTCGGGCGCTGAGTTCGGATTCGCCAGGCTGTTCGAAATTTTGAGGTTGAGCGTGTCGCCCTGCATGAGCTTGAGGGTCGCTCCCGGAAATTGAGCCGGTAGCTGCGTCCCGTCAGCCGTAGTGAACTGATACGCCGCCGCGTAATTCGCCGGAAGATAAGGCGGGCCGCCCGGAAACGACGGCTGCTCCGGTTGGGTGTTGGAATAGAGTGGCCGATTGCCGTAAAGGATCGACTCGCCGGACCCGGGTATGCCTGCCCGGACCATATCGACGCTCGCCGACAGCACGCCGTTGACGGATTCGATGACAGGTGCCTGAATCAATGGTCCGTCGCTGGCGGCGGGAATGAAGATCGAAGCCGGTACGGCCCGATCCTCCAGCCGGAGCCAGGCGAACGTCCGGATCCGGTTCTTCGATCGCACCGCGCGTGGTTTCGTCGAAAGGTTCGAGGCTTTGACCGGAAGACGGAGGATTCGATACGAGCACACGTGAGTCCGTCCTTCAGTTCGACAGAACCGACGATCGATTCGGGCCGAACTTGCGAGAAACGAGAAGCTGGGAAGACCAGGCAAGATGAAGTATTGATACAGTAATGGAACCGATCGATCAAGAAGATAATCCGTCGGTGATTGACCGGTTTCCGCGAGCCCCGGATTGAACCGAACTTCATGACGATCGCCTGAGGCTGGTGGAGGACCGTGCCGAACAAAACGGAGACGACCGTCGTAAGGATCGAAATCCGACCGAAAGGCACTCTCGAATTCCGAATTCGGTCCGAAGTTCGTAAAATCCGTGGCAGGCGGATCGTATGATCGACTCGACTTGTATTGATGATGTCAGCGACTCGAACCGTGAGCCTGCACACCAGGGAAAAGAGAAGGGCGAAACCGAATGAAGTTCAGATCTGACCGTCACCGTGAGTCTCAGCGTCGACTTTTCGTAGAGGGTTGCGAAAGCCGTGCGCTGATGGCATCGAACGTGTTCGCCGTCGTCGAAGGTATCGTGCCTGAAGGTGCGAAAACGGCAGAGGTGCGATTTCATGTCGACCCGGGCGATTTCGACATGACACGGCATGCCCTGGGCTTCGTCATCAAGGCGACCGGCGAAAATGGGCAGATCCTCAAAATCGGCCGGGTTGCGGGGCTCGACGGCGCGCAGACCGGTGGCCAGCAGAACACTCGTTTCGGTTCGACCGTCGTGAAGGTGGGCGAGGGCGATTACGGCTTCCAGGTTCGCACGAACGCCGTCTCCGGGAAGACTTTTCGGGTGGAATTCTCGCTCGCTGGCGATGTCGACGGCGATGGCGATGTCGATCAAGGCGATTTCGAGCAGACGCGTGCCAGCTATGGTGCACGCTTCGGAACGGCTCGTTACCTCGCCGCGGCCGACACGAACGGCAGTGGCGGCATCGGGCATGCGGACCTGGCCCTGCTGCGCAGCAATCTGGGCAACGCGACGAGCCTGAAGCCGCTCGTGAACGCCGCCGATTTCGACCGGCTGCACGAAACGAGCCGGCTGGTGACGCTCAACACGTCCGGCGTGGCGGGTACGAACGTCACTGTGCGAGAGGCGGACGGCACGACGTCAAACGGCGTCATCGGCGACGACGGCCTGGCTTCGTTTTACCTTCTCGTCGATCCGGGGGAATCCGGCGTGCACGTGACGAGCAGCGACCGGTTCGGCCAGAGCGTTTCGACTTCGCACACGATCGTGACGGACGCGATCTCCAATTACCTCGGTGTCGGTTTCGGCCCCTACGTGAAGCAGTGGGCCGCCGGCGCCCCCACCCCGCCCCCCTGGAATTCGTATGAAACTGGCAATGCCTCGGTCGGTAATCAGGTGAAACTGGTGGCCCCTCATTTCGGCTTCGTTTCCACCTACGCGACCGGTTATGCAGGCTATTACAACAGCGGCACGCCATGGAACAAAGTCGATTCGAACTGGATGGTCGCCTCGGAAGCCGCGAAATACAATAAGGCGAACGCCGGATTGAAATTGACGGTCAATCAGGGTATCTATCAACAGGTGGACGCCGCCGGCAATATCGTTCCGGACCAAATGAACATCGAAATCAGGAATGCCTTTTCGATCGCGCAGGATGCCAATGCGACCTATTCCGGTACGGTCAAGCGGCTGGTGTTCACGAACGAATATGTCACGAACGCGGCGACGACGAACGCAGTGAATCAATTGATCACGGCCAATAAGGCCGCGGCGAAAGCTCAAGGGCTGGAGGTGGGTGTGCGTTCGCAGACGTTCGGCCAGCTTACGGACCCGAACAGCCCGTATCTTGCGGAAATGCAGGCGCTCGTCAAGAACGTCGATTTCATTATGCTCAACATTTACCACTCGGATGCGACGAAGAACAACATACAGGACGCCGTCAATGAGGTAAAACAACAGTACAATTCGATCAAGGCTGCCGCCGTGGCCGTGAATCCGAAAATCAAAGTGTACATCGGCGAAACCGGCTGGCCGAGCCAGGGCCCGAGCTTCAATGATACCACGGGAGACACCAGCACAGTCGCAAACGAAAAAGCCTATTTCGACAAGGTGAAAGAATGGGCGATTCAGGATCAAGTCGAGATTTCGTTCTTCTCAGCCATCGATGAGCCCTGGAAGAGCAACCAGCACCCGGGACCGGATACTCCGGTCTGGCAGGGGCCGAACGGTGCCGAGGGGCACTTCGGCATCTGGACATACACCACGGCCGACGACAACGGCAGCTTCGTAGCGAAGTGGACTCTCTGATCGAACCTGCTTTCAGGGTCAGTCGAGAATTCGGCTGGCCCTGTTCCGAAGTTTCGGATTTCGAAGAATCGTCAGCGGTGCTTGGCCTGCGGCATCGGCACTGACAATTTCGAATCTCCGGTTGCCGAGACTGCGGCTTCGGAAATGGGCGCGTCCGTCTTCGCATTCGCCCTGGCGACGATCAGCGAGCAGACTTGCCGGACTTCGTCGGAAGTGTCGTAGCGCATGGCCTTGCTCAGATAGTCCAGACAATCGGGTTCTCCGATTTTACCAAGGGCGATGGCGGCCGATTTGCGGACGTCTGAAGAGGGGTCATAGCGAAGGGACTTTTTCAGGTCGGTTTTCGCGACGGATGGATCAGGGATCGAAGTCAACGCCACGATCGATTTCTGCCGCAAGCGAGGATTTTTGGCGTCCTTGAGCCGGATGGCGGCCTGCAGGTAGCGGTCGTCGACATTTCGGCCAGGGTCGCGATAATCCTTCCACGCATCGAACCCGGCTATCGACGCTTGAGCGCCCACGGAAAACAGAATATGGAAGGGTATCGCCAGCAAGTCGCCGGCGAGTTCTTCGTTTTCGCTCAGTTCGGGGGCTGCTGGTTCGTCCCAGAACGAGGGACGTTCCGGCATACGCACTGGTGGCAGAATCGGCGGATTCGCTGGCGAACGCTGCTTGCGTGAAGCTGCCGGTGCAGGCCGCGATTTCGTCACCGCCCGTCGCTCCGCTTGAGGGAAAGCGACGGAATGCGAAGGCAAGACCGCGAGACAGAGGATGACGACCGGAAACGAGCGAGCGAAACGGAGCAAGCAGGCGCGCATGGAAAGGCCTCCGCCGGAAATTCGTATCGAATGATCTGCAAATTAAGGCCAATCGACGATTCGGTCAATCGCACCTGAGGCGGAAATCCGAATGCCATTCTGACCGATGCGTCATCCACATTCGTCTGCAGCGGGACGGCTGCGATGAGGTCTTCGTAACTCATCGACCCCATTACAGCGAATTTCGATCCAGCGAATCGGGCCGTTATGCGGAGATTATCAATCTTTGACGACCCTTGGCTTCACTCTCGCCGGGATTTTCAGGGCATCTGGGAGATTCGGCAGGATCGATTTGACGCGTTTGATGTCAAGATCGCCATTCACATAAGTCCAGGACTTCCCCTTGTCCTCCGAAACGCCGATCACGAAGGAAGGGATAAACGCGGTGCCGTCAGGCAGTTTCAATTCAAGTTCGAAAGGTACGACGATGTAGGTTTGCGAGCCGTTGACCACCTGTTCTCCCGGGTCGCTGACCTTGACCGCCTGAAAGGCGAATCCTTTTTCTTTCATCGATTCCATTTCGCGTTTCGTCAGTGCGATCATCCTGTCTCGCCCACCCATCATTTTGACGATGTCAGGGCATGTCAAATCGACGAGCTGAGCGTAATTCCCCGTAAACAGAGCTTCGTTCATCTTCATGACATCCGATTTCACAGTTTTCGTGATCGAAGGCATTTCCTGCGCAGGTAGCGTGCCGCAGATGACCGAAACGACGATCAACCAGTTGCGAAACAATGACATCGATCGCTCCGAAGACTCGTACATGATGAATTTGACAGTGAATACGTCGAACGAAATCAGAAGTGGATTTCAAAAGCCGATGACTTCGAAACCTGGCCAAATGGAACTGCCTCGTCTCGTGAAGTTCAGTTCGACGTCAAATTCATCTTATCCCGCGACGGAATGCGACTGCAAGTGAGTCCGCATCGAAATGCCCTGGAGTCGAACGATACCGACATTCTGGCGGCTCATGTTCGACAATCGATCGAAAGGTATCACGCACGAAACATCAAGACACCCTTAAACCGCACGAAAAAAGCGATGTGCGATGAAAAGTCATCGCACATCGCCCGGATTTTCGGGATCGTAACCCGTCAGATATGGACCGACTCGCCGAGCCCCTGGCTGGCGGCTTCCATGATGGCTTCGGAAAAGGTCGGGTGAGGGTGCATGGCGTGCATGATCTCTTCCTCGGTGGCTTCGAGCTTCTTGGCCATTACGAGTTCGGAGATCATTTCGGTCGCCGCAGCTCCGATGATATGAGCACCCAGCAATTCACCGTGCGTGGCGTCGAAGACCAGCTTGACGAACCCTTCGGTCTCGGCCGAAGCCTGGGCGCGGCCGCTGGCGATGAAGGGGAATTTGCCGATGCGGACCTTATGGCCCTTCTCTTTCGCCTGCTTTTCCGTGAGGCCGACGGAGCCGATGCCCGGCACCGTGTAAGTGCAGCCCGGGATGATCGTGTAGTCGACGGTGCGGGGGGGCTTGCCGAACAGGGTTTCGACGCAGGCGATGGCTTCGTGGTGGGCGACGTGGGCCAGCCAGGGCGGGCCGATGATGTCGCCGACGGCGTAAAGGCCTTCGACGTTGGTCTTGAAGCCTTTGTCGCGGTCCACCTTGATGTGGTTCTTCTCGATGGTCACGCCGAGCTTCGGGTCGAGCACTTCCTCGACATTGCCGACGACACCGATGGCGACGAGCATGACGTCGGCTTCGACAGTCTGCTTGCCCTTCGGCGATTCGACTTCGACCTTCACGCCTGAACGGGTCTTTTCGACCTTGCCGGTTTTCGAGCCGGTGAGGATCGTGATCCCCCGCTTCGAAAGGCTGGAGGCGAGCGCAGCGGAGACTTCCTCGTCTTCGCCCGGCACGATACGGTCCTGAAGCTCGACGACCGTGACCTTCGTGCCGAGGGCATTGTAGAAGTATCCGAATTCCATGCCGATCGGGCCGGCGCCGATGATCAGCATGCTCTTGGGCTGGGTGGCCAGCGACATCGCCTCTTTGTAGGAAATGATGCCCTTGCCGTCGTAATCCGCGCCTGGCAATGGACGCGGACGTACGCCGGTCGCGATGACGATGGCACCGGCCGTGACCGTCTTGCCGCCGAATTCCACCTTATGAGGGGCGACGACTTTAGCCGAAGCGGCCGCGTGTTCCACCTTGTATTTGCGGAACAGGCCCTCGATACCCTTGTTCAAGGTGCTCGCCACGTTACGGCTGCGGGCGATGATCTGGCTGAAGTTCCACTTCACGGTGCCTTCGAAGCCGAAGGTTTTGCCGTGCGGGCCGACCATTTCGGCCAGGTGTGCATTGGTCAGAAGAGCCTTGGTCGGAATGCAGCCCCAGTTCAGGCAGATGCCGCCAAGTTTGTCCTTCTCGATGCAGAGCGTTTTCTTGCCCATCTGGGCCGCGCGAATTGCGGCCGCGTAACCGGCCGGGCCGCCACCAATGACGATCAGGTCGTAGTCGTAAGCCATGGAATGATCAGCCGTTCTGAGTTCTTTAGTATGAGCGGAAAGTTCGTTGCTCCGGCATCGCCCACGCGTGGTGGGCAATGGTCAAAGCAGCATGGCCGTAGGTTCTTCCAGGAAGCCCTTCAGGGTGCGGAGGAACTCGGCGGCGGAGGCTCCGTCCACAGCCCGGTGGTCAGCCGTCAGGGTCACACTCATCATCGTGCCGATCGCGATCTGATCGCCGACGACGATCGGACGCTTCTCGGCAGAAGCCACCGCCAGAATCGCGACCTGAGGCAGGGCCAGAACGGCGTCGAACTGCTTGACTCCGAACATGCCGAGGTTCGAGATCGTGAACGTACCGCCTGACATCTGGTCGGCAGTCAGCCGGCCGGAACGTGCGGCATCGTAGAGCTTCTCGCTTTCGACACGGATGTCACGCAGGCCGTACATGTCGGCATTGCGGAGGACAGGCACAATCAGGCCGCCGTCGAGAGCGACGGCGATGCCGACATTGACGGCCGCGTGGCGGGTGACGTAAGCCTGGGCCAGATTGGCATTTTCGCCGTTGAATGTGGCGTTGACGGCCGGGTGCCGTCGCAGGCTCATGGCCACGGCCTTCGTGACGAAATCGCCGACGGAGAGCTTCACGCCTTCGGCTGAGAGTGTCTTGTTGAGCCGCTCCCGAACACGGACGACCTCGTCCATCCGGATATCGACGGTCACGTGAATTTCGGGGGCCTGAGTCTTCGCGGCGACCATGCCGCGTGCGATCGCCTGGCGCATCCGGTCCAGCGGGATGTTCTGATCCTCGCCGATCGGGACGAAGACTTTCGCCTTCACGACCGGTACCGGCGTTTTGGCGGCCGCGGCAGGCGCGGACCTCGTTCCGTTGGCGACGAAGGATTCCACGTCAGCCCTGACGATGCGGCCAGAGGGGCCGCTGCCGGGCACGGTGGCGATATCGATTCCGGCGGATTCGGCGATCTTGCGGGCCAGGGGGCTCGACTTCACGCGCCCGGAAGCAGCCGAAGCGACCGCGACAGGAGCCGAGGAGGCTGCCGCGGCAGGCACGGCGACTGCGGCAGGCGTGGAGGCTGCCGCGGGAGCGGCCCCCGCTCCACCGACGGCTTCGGCCACCTGCTTCGGATCTTCACCTTTTTTGGCGAGAACCAGAATGCGGGCGCCGAGCGGGATGTCCACACCTTCAGCGACGTCGATTCGGGCGACTGTACCTTCGTCGAAGGTCTCCACCGGCATGACGGCCTTGTCGGTCTGTACTTCGGCGATGGTGTCGCCTTCCTTGACCTTGTCGCCCACTTTGACCAGCCATTTGACGATCTGGCCGCTTTCCATGGTGGGGCTGACTTTAGCCAGTTTCACTTCGATGGGCACGGGTCGTTCGCTCCGGTTCAGGAAATGATCTTGAGTCTCAGCGGTACCGCACTTGCGACATTGAGCCGAAAGCCCTCGTCGAGGCCGAACGATTCAGCCGACGAGGGCCACAGTCCCGGTCAGAGATCCGGGTCGCCCTTCAAGGACGACGACGGATCAGGCCTTGCGGTAAAGCACATCGTTGATTTTGGCCACGATGCGATCCACGGTCGGGAGCATCGAAGCTTCCAGATTCCGGTTGTAGGGAATCGGGGCATCCTTGACGGTCACGCGGCGGATCGGGGCGTCGAGTTCGTCGAATACCTTTTGGTAGATCCGGTCCGCGACACCGGCACCGATGCCGCAATAGGGCCAGTTTTCCTCGATGATCACGCACCGGTGCGTTTTGACGACCGAGGTGAGGATCGTGTCGAGATCCAGAGGACGCAATGTCCGCAGGTCGATGACTTCGGCCGACACACCTTCGCCGGCGAGTTTTTCTGCCGCCGCGAGAGTATTGATCAGGCTGCGGCTGTAGGTCAGCAGGGTGACGTCCGAACCCTCACGGACGACATGGGCCTTGCCGATCGGCGTCAGAACGTCGCCTTCCGGCACTTCGCCCTTTTCGCCGTAGAGGTTCTCGTGTTCGATGAACACGACCGGGTCATCGGACCGGATGGCCGACTTAAGGAGCCCCTTGGCATCCGCGGCGGTCGCCGGCATCACCACGGTCAGCCCGGGGAAGTGGGAATAAATCGCTTCGAGCCGGTGCGAGTGAGTCGCGGCAAGGCAGCCGGCCATGCCCGAGGAGCCCCGGAACACGATCGGCACCGAAAACTGACCGCCGGACATGTAGCGCATGTTGGCGGCGTTGTTGAGGATCTGGTCGATCGCGACAAGGCTGAAGGAGAAAGTCATGAACTCGATGATCGGCCGCAGGCCGACCATGGCCGAACCGATTCCGATGCCGGCGAAGCCTTCTTCGCTGATCGGAGTGTCGATCACCCGACGCGAGCCGAAGCGTTCCCACAAGCCCTGACTGACTTTGTAGGCACCGTTGTACTCGGCGACCTCCTCACCCATCAGATACACATTGTCGTCCCGCTCCATCTCTTCGGCCATCGCCAGGTTCAGAGCATCGCGGTAGGCAAGAATGGGCATGTTCAGTCAGACTCCTGCGGAATGTACGGTGCGACGGTGATGTTGGTGTAAAGATCTTCCGGGCCAGGTTCCGGGCTGTTTTCGGCGAATTCGATCGCGGCTTCGACCTCTTCCCTGATCTCGTCGCGCATCTGTTCGAGAGACGATTCGTCGATCCAGCCTCGCTGCAGCAGGCGGTTTTCCCAGAGCAGAATCGGGTCGCGCTGCTTGGCCTTTTCCAGATCTTCCTTGGTGCGATATTTCTGAGGGTCGGACATCGAATGGCCGCGGAAGCGGTAAGTGATCGCCTCGATGAACGTCGGCCCTTCACCGGCGCGGGCACGGGCGATCGCGAGCTGGGTGATCTCGGCGACCTGCTCGACGTCGTTGGCGTCCACGCGATAAGCCGGCATCTTGAAGGGATCGCCGCCCCGCACGGTCAAGTCAAGAACGGCCGAGGACCGTTCCAGCTGCGTGCCCATCGCGATCAGGTTGTTCTCGACATAATAAATGGCCGGCAGTTTCCACATGCCGGCCATATTCAACGCTTCGTGAAAGCTGCCCTGATTGATCGCCCCGTCACCGAAGTAGCAAAGGCAGACCGAATCGGTCTTTTTGTACTTCGCTGCGAAGGCGACGCCGGTCGCCAGCGGAATGTGGCTGGCGACGATCGCGTGGCCGCCCAGAAAGTTCTTTTCGGCCTCGAAGAAGTGCATCGAGCCGCCCTTGCCCGTAGAACAGCCCGTGGACTTGCCCAGCAGTTCGGCCATCGCCGGCTTGGGATCCATGCCCCGGGCCAGTGCGTGCCCGTGATCCCGATAGGCCGTGATCAGATAATCGTCGTCGCGGAGCATGCCGATCGAACCGACCGCGCATGCCTCCTGACCATTGTAAAGATGGCAGAAGCCACCGATTTTCTGATTCTGGTAAAGAAACGCCGCCCGCTCCTCGAACCGGCGGATGAGATACATCTGCCGGAGCCACTTCACGGCTGTCTGTCGATCGACGATCGTTCGCGGAGCGGTTTGTACCTGGGACATGACCTGTCAAGACTCCTCGTCCACGAGACTCGGTCGCGCAACCGGACGGATGGCTTGCACGCCGGGCGATCCGTTGGAAGCCCAAATGATTCAAGTCACCGAATACCAAGGAGTTCTGTAGAATCACTCCTCAAATTCGATGTGACGGGCACTGGGCCGATGTCAGAATTGTGCCAAAATTCTTGCCCTGCGTCCAGATCGGACAACCCTCCGAAAAGGACTTGATTCGCCGCACCCACAGAACTCATACGACCGTCGCAGTCTCACCGTTCGATGATATCGGATTTCGATTCCTGGATACGTGAGGTTTCCCCCGAGGAAACCCGATGTCGTCGGACACCCTTGAATTCATGAGCCTGGTTTCGGGGCATGTGTCATGCACAAGCCCCTTGCTCTTCCAGACATGTCCTGCTTTTTCGACGCGAAAGCTCCACGATCCGGCTTATCGAACCTTTTTCCCATGTCCATGTAAGGTATGCGTCCCGGATCGCCTCATGACTGTACTCGGACGAGTTCGACATTGATCGAACCGACCCTGCGAACGCGCTTCGAAGTGCCGGCGGATAGCTTCCGGCCGAACGAAACCTTTATCGAGTGCACCGAATGATGATCCAGATCGCTGCCGGTTCGAAATGCCGTCGCCTCCTTTTCCGAACGCTCATCGCTTCGGTCGTGTTTTGCACGACCACCAGGCTTCGTGCGGCGGATTCGATCAGCGTCATGTACGGAATCACCGATCCGGTCGGCAACGGTACGAACCCGGGCGATACTCCGGCGAAAATCGTACAGATCTCGATGAGCCAGACCGGTTCTTCCTTCAACGCTTCCTTTCTCGAAGTCTTCAATACCGGAATGTACGGGCAGGCCAACGCCTTCGCTTACGACACCGTCCGGGATGAGATGTTCTTCATCTCGTCACCGACTCCCGGCGGTTCCTTTTCGGCCCGAAGCCTTTACCATTGGGATCGAGGCCCTTCTCTCGCGCTGCTTGCTGATTCGTCCCAACTCGGAATCTCGGGCAGCATCCCGGCCAACGCGGTTTACTACTCCAACGCGTTCTGGTTTTTCGACGAAAACGGGACCGACGAACTGGTCAAAGTCAACCTGAGCTACGTGGGGCAGACACCGTCATTCGCGTCCACTCAACGATTTACGATCGGCGGATACTCCGGGTCGACCGCTTATGGAGATATCGCAATCGACATCAACTCCGGGACCCTTTATGGGGCCTCCACCCAGGGCCTTTTCTTCAGCCTCAACGTTTCAGGTGCGACTCCGTCCGCCTACACCCAGGTCAAAGCCGGGGGGACGGGAAATCCAAGTCTTCAGATCGCGTTCAGCCCGGATTATTCGATTCTGTACGGCCAGAACTATACCGATGGCAAGTGGTACACGATCGACAAGTCGACCGGCGACGTGACCGACATCGCGGTGACGTCTCCTGTCGCATTGCGGCAGCGAGACCTGGGCGGCAGTTCGTTCACGCAGGTTCCCGAGCCTTCGACGTATTTGCTGGGTACGCTCGGCTCGATCGTAATGGCCGTTCTGGCTCGCTGGCGAAGAACCTCACAGCCACGCCTTGTCTGATTCCGAACGGCGACGCCAGGAGAGTCTTCACCGCGAGCCTCGAGGAACGGTTCACCAGTGAGTCAACGAAGAAGTGGCGCCGTTTCGGTCGCTCCAGGTTCGGTCGTTCGAAAGGGCGTGACGATCGGACGGGCCTGATGCTTCAGCCCAACAGTTTGTCGAACCAGTCTTTCTGATGATTCACGGCATACAGGAAAGTTCCCCGGTGATCGGCCTGGGGGCCAGCGTCGATCGCCTGCGTCTCGGAACCGCCGGTCAGGGGCAGATAACTGGCGGGCAATTTGGCGATAAAGGGCGGGCAGGCTTCGTCGATTTGCCCGAACACACTGTGCAATGGTGTTTTGCGACGCCAGCGATAGGACTCGGCGCGGCGGACGGCATCGAAATAGCGGCCTTCGGAAAGCTCCATCGCCCGAACGAACTCCGGTGTCAAGTAGTCGATGACATTGCCGGTCGTGGCGGTGCGGAAGGCGGCGTAATCGATCTCGCCCCGGTAGAGTTTTCCGGCGGATTCGAGGAATTCCGGCCGAATTGCCCAGGCAGTCAGGCCTTCGAAGTCATGATAGTTCTGATAAGAGAACAGGTGCAGGGTATAGCAGGCCGCGATGTATTCGGCGTCGGAATCGGAATGGCCGAGCACCCAGCGCTGTACTGAGGCGAGCAGGTCGTTGAATGCGCTGGCGGTCGAAGCGGCTGTGACCTGAACACCCAAACTTTCCAGCTTGTTCAGAAACGCCATCGTGGCCCAGCCGCCCTGGGACCAGCCCGTGAGAAACAGTTTGCCAGTGTCGATTTTCAGTTCGGCGAGCACATTCTTCGAGGCGTTCAGCATGTCCAGGCATGCCTGGCGGGTGGTGTCACGCACGGAATAGCTGTCCGGCTCGTTCGAGACGCCTTTGCCGAAATAATCCGGGGCGATGACGACATAGCCATTGCCTGCGAACCGGGCGATCATGAGCCGGGTTTCGTAGGAATTTTCGGGCTGGCTGGGGCAGGTCGAGCGTCCGAACGTGGTGCCGTGCTGATAGGAAAGCAGGGGAAAGGAATCGGATTTCGTTTCGGGAACGGCGATCAGGCCGGAGGCGACGGTCGGGCGGTTGTCGTGCTCGGGAACGACTGAATCGTACTTGACCCGGTAAAGCCGGACCGCGTTTTTCGATTCCGGATAATCGACCGGGAATTTGCCGAACCCTTCCGACTGACGCTCGTCGGTCAGGATTTTCTTCAGCCTCGTCAGGTCGTACGTTCCGATTTCTTCGTACATGATCGTCGAAGCTCCGGCATGTCGGCTTCCGTAGAGCGACAGGTGGCCAGCGGCAGCCAGTGAGACGGGGAGAGCACGAAGGAATCCACGGCGTTTGATCATGATCGTACCGCTCGCTGATGAGAGCCTTCCCGGGAGCGATGAGATCATCGCTTACGCAAGATGATCGTCGCATGCGGGGAATCGTTCGGCAACATGGAGGACACTTCCGTAATCCGGAAATCACTCATTTCCCTAAGCGAAAGAGGAACTTGCGAACGCCGGCCGGCTCCGTTAGGATGACCCCGACGCCCGTGCTAAGTGAAGTTCATCGCGGGCGCTTCGATCGTAACTGATGTCCGGACGACGTTTTTCGAATCAGGATAGTTCACATGAATTGGCTCGGTCGCATGCTCTCGGAAGCGTGGCAGTGCTACTGGCGAAAATTTCCCGTGATCGCGGTGGTCATGCTGATGGTCTGGCTCCCGATCGAACTGTTCGCGAGTCATCTGATCTATTTTGAGTTCGGCGTGGAGGGCACGGCAAAGGCCGATCGATATTACCGATCTCTCGCCACTTTCGTCGGTGTGATCGGAGATGGAGCGGTCATCGCGATCGTGCTCGCTTCGCTGCTGGGAAAAAGTTTGACGCCAGGCGCGGCGGTTTCCATTTCGCTGAGTGCCTGGGGCCGGCTTTTCGTTGGTCGATTACTGGCCGGTTTGATCATTCTGGGCGGGTTTATTCTGATTGTCGTACCCGGGTTGTACTGCTTCGTGAAACTTTCGTTGATCGATCAAGTCGTTATGAACGAGCAGCGCTCAGCGAGAGAGAACGTGAAGCGAACGTTCGACCTGACGCAATGCAAAGTGCCGCATTTCATCGCGATTCATGTCATTTATGTCCTTCTCGGGGCAATCGCTTTTTTCACTTCCCTGGCTGCCGTTTCGGCTTTTTCGACAACCGAGAACTGGATCACGGAAGCTTTTCTGTCACTGGCTTACGACTTCGGGGAAGCTTTCGGAGTCGTGTGCATGACTGTCGCCTACGCCGATCTTGCGGGGCGGGATACCATCAACGCCGAACTGTTCGGGCCTGATCACACGGATCGAACCGATATCGAACTTAAGGAATCTGCCGCTCTGGATGGCAACGTCGGCGAAAAGACCGAGTGAGCCTTGAGGGGGAAGGATCATTTCCCTTCGAGAACGACGACGGGATCGCCGTCCGTCAAGCCTCGATTCGGACGGATCATGACGGAGTCACTTTCGCTCAGCCCGCCTGGAACGAGCACGGTGACACCGTCGTCGTGACCGAGCGAGACGTTCGCGTGGCGGACGATACCGTCCTTGACTACCTGAACCACTCCTTTGCCTTCAGGCGCGTGGGCCATGACGGCTGTGGAGGGGATCGTCAGTTCTTCACCGGGCGGGACGAGTTCGATCGTGACCCGGCCGTACATGCCGTCGACAAGCAGCCCCTGCGGATTTTTAAGGTCGATTTCGGCCCTCATGGTCCGTGTGGCCGTGTCTTCGGTCTGTCCCAGCCGGGCGACGGTGCCTTCGAACTGGTGGCCTTTGAGGGCATCGACCACGATGACGGCTTTGTCACCGACGCTGAGCAGGGGAACGTCCAGGTCCGGTACTTTGACGACGACACGCATCAGATCAGTACGGATGACGCGGAGAAGTGGCGAATCGGTGCCATTGACGGCGGAGCGGACGAAATCGCCCGGGAAGAAATTCCTCCGAACGACGACTCCGTCAAACGGAGCCGGGATCCGGGTATAGGAGGCCAGTATCCGGGCACGAGCGAGCCGTGCTTGTGCCAGTTTCAGTGAGGACGCCACGACGGCGGCTTCCGCTTCCGTCTGCTTCACGCGTGCTTCCGCGGCTACGGCCTGAACCTTGAACTTCTCGATCGCGGCCTTGCCGGCCCGTTCGGCTGCGAGAGATTGCTCGAGCACGTGCTGATGTTCGTCGACATCCTGTCGTGAAACGGCCTTGCGGGCATACAATTCCGAGGCCCGCTCCAGCCGTTTGGCGTCGAGTTCACGTACGGCCTTGAGACGATCGAGATCGGCCTCCGACTCGGCCACGGTGGCCTGCGCCGCTCGTGAATCGGCCTGGGCCGTGCCGATCTGGGCATGGATTTTGCCCAGATTCGCTTCGGCGACCTGAACGGCCGCTTCGGCTTCCTCCACATCGCCGTGCACTTCGGGAGCGTCGATTTCGGCCAGGATACCGCCCTTTTTCACGACCGATCCGATATCGACGGCTTGCGATTTCAGAAAACCGGACGACTTCGCGAACAGGTCCACTGCCTCGAAGGCATGAACGGTGCCAGGCTGGATCGTCATGCGCTGCTGACCACCCTTACGCGGCTTGACGACCTCGACGCGCAGTGCTGTCGGCCGGTCGACCTGTCTGGCCGCGGCCGCAGGGGATTCCGTAGTTTTGTCGACGGCAGCGGCCTCAGGTGGCCCGCCACGAACGGCCGGCCATGCGATCAGCCCCAGCGTCGTCACGCTGGCGAGTACGCCCGTCGAACGAAATCGCCCGGCAGTCAAGGCGCGTCCTACGAACCTTTGCGCATGCGACATTCCGATAGACGCCAAGGGATCTGTGGGGCTGGGCATGGCGGTTCCCTTGTGACGGAGCGAGTGAACGGGAGGAAGATGACGAGAACGGCGAAAACAGGAAAATCGGATCGGTTCTTGCGAATCGCCGAAATCTCATCTGGCGTGTTAAAGAAAATGTTAATAAATTATGAAGATTCCGTGAAGCTGAATTCGCCGGAAATTTCCTGCCAGTTCCTCTCGACACGATCGAAACCGTTTCGGATCGACTTTACGCGCCGCACGAATCGTCCTTCAGAGCCTGCCGGAGAACCTTTCACGAATGAACCGACTCATCCGAGCCGCTCTGGACAACCCTATCGCCGTGACGGTAATGACGCTCACGCTCGCAATGCTGGGCACATTGGCGGCCGTGTCGATTCCCGTCGACATCCTGCCTGTGTTCCGCAGCCCGGCGGTTCAGGTGTTGACCTTTTACGGCGGCATGCCCGCGGCCAATATCGAAAAGAACATCACTTCGCGGATGGAACGTGGCGTGGTGCAGGTCACCGGTGGCGAACGGCTCGAATCAAGGTCGATCGTCGGCGCCAGCATCGTGCGCAATTACTTCGGGTCAGGCATCGACCGTTCCGGGGCTTTGACGGAGTCGTCGTCGCTGGCGGGCTGGGAATATCCGACGATGCCGCCCGGCACTTTGCCGCCTGTGATTCTGCCCTATGACCCGACCAGTTCGACGCCGGTGTGCCTGCTGGCACTGGACAGCGAATCGGGCGGACCGGACGGCCAGGGCTGGAACGAAGGCGCGCTTTACGACACGGGCCGTTACGAAGTGCGGCCCATGATCATGTCGCAGAAAGGGGCACTGGCGCCGCTGGTTTATGGCGGCAAGGTGCGGGCCGTGATGGTCTACCTCGACCGGCAGAAGCTCCAGGCCCGGCAGATGGCGCCGCTGGACGTCCTCAAGGCGATCGACGATTCGAACGTATTTCTGCCCACCGGCAGCGCCAAATTCGGCGACACGGATTACGCCATCGATTCGAATTCCATGTTCGACAAAATCACGTCGATGGGCGACACCCCGCTGCGTAACGAGCAAGGCAATGCAGCGTATCTGAGAGACGTCGGCACACCGAAGGACGCCAACTACATTCAGACGAACGTCGTCCGGGTCAACGGCAAACGGCAGGTTTACGTTCCCGTGTTTCGTCAGCTCGGCGAAAGCACGCTGACGGTCGTGGACAATCTGAAGGCATCACTGGAGAACATGACTTCCCGGTTGACCCGAAACGGTATCGACCTGCAGGTCGTCATGGACCAGTCGGTCTACGTGCGGCGGTCGATCGAGAGCCTGATCGAGGAAGGGGTTCTGGGTGCCCTGCTCTGTTCGCTCGTGATCCTGCTGTTTCTCGGGCAGTTACGAATGACGGCGATCGCTGTGATGACGATACCGATTTCGGTGCTCACGGCCATCGCCGGGCTTTACGCGACCGGCAACACCGTGAACGTCATGACTCTGGCAGGGCTGGCTCTGGCGATCGGCCCGCTGGTCGACAGTGCCATCATCTGTCTCGAGAATACTCACCGGCATCTCGTCGAAGGTCTCCTGCCGGAAGACGCGGCCTATCGGGGTGCCAGCGAAGTCGCCCTGCCGGAGCTGGTATCCACACTCTGCACGTTCCTCGTCCTGACGCCCCTGGCTTTCATGCCCGGCCTGGGCTCGTTCCTGTTCAAGCCCATGGCGATGGCCGTCGCGTTCGCCATGATCACGGCCTATCTTCTTTCGAGAACATTGGTTCCGTCACTTTCGGCCAGATGGCTCAAGCCGCATGGTCATACGGTCCAGCCTATTCAGGGCAGTAAGGCGGCGAAGCGTGGCCTGTTCGTACGCTGGGAGGCCGCGATCGAACGGGCCATCGGCGTTTACGTGCGGGCGCTGGATGTCGTCCTTCGCAACCGATGGCTGGCTGTGGGCACGGCGTTCGGGCTGTTCGTCTGCTGCATCGTGTTTCTCGGGCCACATTTGCGGCGGGAGTTCTTTCCGGAAGTGGACGCCGGGGCTTTCGAGATTTACGCCCGGGCTCCGAGCGGCACGCGGATCGAAGTGACTGAGGGCAAGATCGCGAACGTCGAGGAATATGTCCGGGCGACCCTGGGCGAAGACATGAAGCTGATCATTTCGGAGATCGGCGTAGTGGCGGATCTTTCCGCGGCATACACGCCCAATGCCGGGCCGATGGACGCCGTCGTGAAAGTCCAGCTGACCGATGACCGGGTGCGTTCGGCGCAGGAGTGGGTTCGCACGTTGCGTTCTGGATTCGCCACGGATCAGCGGTTCGCAGACCTGGAATTCGCTTTCGATGCCGGGGGCATGATTCGTGCGGCGATGAATCAGGGGAAGTCAACGCCCATCAATGTGCGATTCACGGCCAAGGATCCTGCGAAGGCCCGGAAGATCGCGGAACAGGCGAAGACCAAAGTCGCGGGCATCGACGGCGTCGTGGACGCCCGGATCATCCAGCGGCTCGATTATCCCCAGTTCGTGATCGACGTCGATCGCGCCAAGGCGGCCGACCTGGGTCTCACACAGGCCGAAGTGATGAAGAACGTCGTGGCGGCCCTTAATTCGAGCATTCAGTTCCACAAGCGGAACTTCTGGATCGACCCGGTCAGCCGGAACCAGTATTTCGTCGGCATTCAGTATTTCGAGGAAGACATCGACTCCGTTCAGACGCTTCTGGATATCCCGATCACGAGTTCGGTGCAGAAGCAGCCGATCCCGCTGCGGAATATCGCCACGATCCGCCGTGGCACGGTTCCGACGGAAATCACTCACAACAATCTGCAGGCGACGATGGACCTGACCCTGAGCGTTCAGGACCGGGATCTCGGTCACGTGGCCGATGACGTCGCCGCGGTTCTCGATTCGCTCGGCAAGGTTCAGCCTGAGGGCACATGGATTCCGTACGATCCGGCGAGCGAAGGGCCGAATCGGGAGACGATCAAAGGGGCGACGATCGAGCTGACCGGCGAATACGCGAAAATGCAGGACACGTTCCGGAGCCTCGGCTTCGGCCTGGCGCTGGCTGCCGTGCTGATGTACTTCCTGATGGCGGCGCTGGACAAATCCTATATCGTGCCGCTGACGGTCATGCTCACGGTGCCCTTGTGTCTCGTGGGCGTTCTGCCGATGCTTTACTGGACCAGCACGGCCCTGAACATTCAGTCGCTGCTGGGCATCATCTTCATCGTCGGGATCAAGGTGGCCAACACGGTGCTCATGACCGATTATGCCCAGGAACTGCGCAGGCACGAGAACCTGTCGCCCGTCGAGGCGATCCGCAAGGCCGCTGCGATTCGTGTCCGCCCCGTGACCATGACGGCCCTGGCGGCGTTCTTCGCCATGATCCCGATGGCTCTGGCCCTGGGTCACGGCAGCGAAGCCAACGCCCCGCTGGGCCGGGCGATTCTCGGCGGCCTGCTCGCCGGCGAACCGGCGACGCTTTTCGTTCTGCCCGCGCTTTACGCGATCATGGTGCGCGACGACAAGACAGCGGTGCCGGTTGCGGACCATGCTTGAGCACACGGCCGGGGCTGGCGAAATTCAGCCCAGGCCATGTGATGATCTTTCGTAACGGAAGCGCACTTGCAGTTCCGGTTTCACGTCAGGGCAAAAGTCCCGAGCCGCCGGAATTGACGGGGGACGCTTCTGAAGTGCCGACGAATCGGGGAACCCGGACGACAGGTGTCGGATCGGCGGGTTCGTTGTCGTAAGGCTTCATCGAGAGATATGTCGGCGTGATCGGCCCCGAAAACGGATGACAACCGCCGCAGCCGGTGTAAGGGATGTACCGCTGAGACCGCATGACGTAGGGGTTGAAATATTGCGGGAACATGAGCTGGCACGGCGGCAGCATGAAGTAGCGCTGCAGGTGGTATTCCGACGTGCGTCCCGAGCAGATCGGCAGCTGCGACCCGGGCGACCAGTATCCGTAGCCGTCCGGATTGCCGTTGGGGAATCCCCACCCGTTTCCTGGACCAGGGCCAAGTTCGCCACCTTCCGGCGGCGTATGACCGGCGGAAACGATGATGAGAGCCAGCCCGAGCGACAATGTATGCAACATCTCCCTACCCTCCTTCGACAATCCGTTCGAAGTTTCCGGGATGCGGGAAATTCGTCACGAGGACGCATCGCATCGACCGGAAATGCCTGAGACGATCTCATGCAAATCTAGCCGCGCAAAAGTCGGATCGCGAGGAAATCAGGGGCTGATCGTCTTCCCAAGAATCGGTATGCCCGGTAGGATGCGTAAGACGTGCATCATCGGGCAAATACTTCCCGAAAATCGGGCGACGTTCGGAATAGTCGCGATTTTCGATCGAATCGGTCCGACACAGGTCCGCCGCATGATTCTTCTGATCGACAACTACGACTCGTTCACGTTCAACATCGTACAGCGATTCGGCGAGATTGACCCGTCGCTGGACGTTCACGTCGTGCGTAACGATCAGATCACGCTGGACGAAATTCGGGCGATGGCTCCCGAGCGGATCGTGATCTCTCCGGGCCCCTGCACCCCGCGAGAGGCCGGCATCTCGTGCGACGTCATTCGCACGTTCGGCCCGACCGTGCCGATTCTCGGCGTGTGCCTGGGCCACCAGTGCATGGGCGAGGCCCTCGGCGGGCTCGTCGTAAGGGCCCCGCGGATCATGCACGGCAAAACATCGATGATCTATCACGACGGAGCCGGAGTCTATCGCGGGCTTTCGAACCCGTTCGAAGCGACACGGTATCACAGTCTCGTCATTGACCCTGGTCATGTACCGGCGGACCTTCAGGTCGTCTCGAAAACCGCCGAAGGCGAAATCATGGGCGTGCGGCATCGCAGTTGGCCGATGGAAGGCGTTCAGTTCCACCCGGAGAGCTTTCTGACGATGGAAGGCATCCGTCTGCTGGCGAATTTCGTCGAGCGCCCCTGGCCCGGCACCCTTACACCCGCCGTTTCCCCCCAGACTGCCGGAGCGACATCGACATGCTGAGTGCCGAAGAAGCGTTTCGTCAGGTGATCGGCTGGTGCAGCGCACTGCCGGTGGCCGAACGGAATCTCGACGAATGTCTCGGTGCGATACTTGCCGAAGACGTGCTGGCAGATCAGGATCTGCCGCCTTTCGACAAGGCGCTCGTCGACGGCTATGCGCTATGCGCTTCGGATGTCGATCTCGGCCTTCGTGATTTTCTCGTCACTTACACGATTCGAGCCGGCTGCTTCCCGAAGTCCGAACTGGGCACCGGCCAGGCTGCCAGGATCATGACCGGTGCCCCGCTGCCGCCAGGCGCTGATGCCGTCGTGATGTGGGAGCATGTCGAATCGCTCGATCAGGCGATCGTTCGCCTCGCTCAAGATCGCACCGTTCGCCCGGGCCAGAATGTGCTGGCACGCGGGCGCGAAATCGCCCGTGGCGAGATCGTCCTCCCCAGGGGTCTGCGCCTCAACGGAGCGGCGATCGGAGTCCTGGGTTCGGTCGGCCGCAACCGTGTGCGGATCGTGCCCCAGCCGCGCGTGCGCATCGTGCCCACAGGCGATGAGTTGGTCGAAATCGACCAGAACCCCGGGCCGGCACAAATTCGAAATTCCAATGCCTATGTGCTGCGTTCGATGATCCAGCAGGCCGGGGGCCTGCCCGAAGTTCTGCCGATCGCGGCGGATGAGCCGCACTCTTTGTCCGAGAGCCTCTCCGCCGGCCTGCATGCCGACATTCTGATCGTCACCGGCGGCGTATCCACGGGTGAAGCGGATCTCGTGCCGGATACACTCGCATCGCTGGGTGTGGAACCGGTGTTTCACAAAATTCGTCTCAAGCCAGGCAAGCCGCTCTGGTTCGGTGTACGCCACTCCGCCGAGGAACTCGGCCAGAAGCCGGTTCGCCAGGTGCTCGTCTTCGGCCTTCCTGGCAATCCGGTCAGCGTCGTCGTCAATTTTCTCCTGTTCGTGCGCCCAGCGATCATGGCTCTTCGGGGCATTTCGACCCAGCCTGTCGCCCACCAGACCGTTCCGCTGGCCGAAGCCGTCGAAAACCGCGACGAACGCCCGGCTTATCTGCCCGCACGGCTGACGCGCTATCACGACCACATCGCCGCGGCGCCCGTCAGTTGGGCAGGTTCGAACGATCTCCGCGGCGCGGCGCTTGCTGACGGCTTCATTCTCATGCCTGGCGGACCGAGTCGGCTCGCGCCCGGCAGCCAGGTCTCGTTCCTGCCGCTCCTGCCATAACTCCAATCGCGCCGGGAAGGTTCAGGATGAATCGCACGATCACGGACGAACCCAAAACCAGACTCTCCGACGATCCTGCCGATCGATCGCAGGGACAGGACGAATCCTCGGTTCCGACGCGCGCCGCTGGCTGGAATCCGGAAATCCGGGCCGTGATCTCAGGGCTTCTGCTGTGGGCCGCGTTCCCGCCGAACGGCCAATGGTGGCTCGCTGCGTTCGCACTGATCCCCTGGTTCGGGAATTCGGTCGAGGCTCCCCCGCTTTCGCGACGCAGAACGTTCTTTTCGGCACTGTTCGGCGGCATCGCGTTCTGGCTGCCGGCGGTTCAGTGGGTGCGTCTATCCGACCCTTCCGCATGGGCGGGCTGGCTGGTCATGAGCCTGGCTCTGGCGATCTGGTGGCCAGTGATGGCTCTGCTCGTACGCCGACTTCATGTGCGCAACGGCTGGCCCGTTACGATCGTCTGGCCCGTCGTTTGGGGGTTTCAGGAAATCGGTCGCGAATATTACATGACCGGCTTTCCCTGGTACCACCTGGCGCATTCCCAGTTCCGGCAGACGTGGCTGATCCAGATCGCCGACCTGGGCGGAGCCTCACTGCTCAGCGTTCTGCTCGTGGCGTTTCAAGCCTGGGCCGCACAATGGTTCTTCGCGGGCCGTTGGTCCTGGGCGGAAGCCCCGGCCGGCTGGCGTCGAAACGGCTTGATCCTGGGCATAATCGCCTTGATCGTCGTCGTTTACGGCCAATACCGCCTGAATTCGGCGAAGTTCGAAGAAGGCCCGAAGGTTGCGCTGCTGCAGTCGGATATTCCGCAATCACGTCGGCTCTATCCGGACCACGACGA
This sequence comes from uncultured Isosphaeraceae bacterium, assembly GCA_964608915.1. Lineage (GTDB taxonomy): Bacteria > Planctomycetota > Planctomycetia > Isosphaerales > Isosphaeraceae > QWQI01. Next base: position 157,625 of record CAZSQA010000009.1, on the reverse strand, counting down.
GCTGATCGAAGCCTATCGCAACCTGATCGAAAAGGCGCTTCGATCCAATGAAGCCCTGGACTTGATCGTCTGGCCCGAAACTTCGTTTCCGTATCCGCTGATTGTCATCGAAGCGGCGCTGGATGACGCCACGATCAAACGCGTGCTGGGCGATCACGTCGGTCCCGGCGCTGCCGATGACTGGTTCCGGAACCGAAGCGAATCGCAGGCATTCGTGAATGCGTGGGCTTCACAATCAGGCGTTCCGATGATCGTAGGTGCCACGGCGTGGGACATCAGCGGTTTCGGGCTGCGAAAATACAACACGGCGGCACTCTTCCACACGGACTCCGATCCGCAGTATTACTACAAAATGCACCTGGTCCCGTTCGGTGAATACATACCCTGGACTCAGACCGTTCCGGTCATCGCCGAACTGGCTCCATTTCCGCCGGATCAGCGGCCGAATCTGAATCACGGCGAATCGGCCCGGGTTCTCAAGCTGAAGAACCGCTGGCGGATGGCCCCCCTGATTTGCTTCGAAGACACCGTGCCCCATGTCGTCCGGAGGTTCTTTCGCGATGCCTGGCTGAATTCGGAAAAACCGGCTGGCGAACCGAGCCAGGCAGGACACGTGGACATCCTTCTGAATCTTTCGAACGACGGCTGGTTTCGAGGATCGGAGGAGCATGAAGTGCATCTGGCCTCCAGCGTGTTCCGATGTGTGGAAAATCGCCGGTCCATGCTCCGGGCCGTCAATACCGGCATCTCCTGCATAATCGATTCGAACGGTTCGATTCTGGACGAGGCCGCTCCGGCCACGGAGCAGGTCGTCATCCGTCAAGTGCCTGTTGACAGAAGAGTTAGCGTGTACTCGACGGTCGGCGACCTGACAGGCCTGACATGCCTTCTGGGAGTGATCACCGGCTACATTCTGAAGAATCGCCGAAGCGTCCAGTTTCCCCAAGCGTCAGAATGAATAAAGTCTCACGAGATCACGCGAAGAAATCAGGCGACATTTCCCTGCCCTATTTGCCAGCCTTGCCGTTTTGATGTAGATTACGGAAGCCTTTCCAGATCCCCCGAATTGCCGGCCGAGCGAGTGTTCTCCAAAAAAGAGAGACGTGTCGCTTGACCTGGGAGCGTTCGGGTGGGATAGGATTGAAGGTATTCGGCTGGATCATGTTCGGATCGGGTCCGCGAGATTCGTGATTCGATCGAAGGGGAGGGATGAGGGTCCATGACCAAACTGGCCAAACGACTGGTATATGTGCTTTTGAGCCTGTCATTGACCCTCATGGGCGTCTCGATGGCGGTCAACGCGACCAGTACCGACTGGAAGAGCAAGCTCAAGACACAAGCGGAAGCCAAGTCGAAGCTTTCGGCTCGGCTGGATTTTCTGAATCAGCGGGCATCGGTGGAAGATAAGGAACTCGAGGACGCCAAGGGGCTCAGCGATTTTCACAAGCGTAGCTATGGCGAGCGGATCGCGGCGACGAAGGCCGAGCTTGCCAAGGCCCGGCGCACACTTGAGATGACTCACGCCGAATATCTGCAGGCTCAGGAAACGTTCAAGAAAGATCTTTCGCTTCAGGACGAGACGACGAAGAAGCTGAAGGAACTGCAAGCGCGGCTGGCGGCTCTTCAGAAGCAGAAGGCCGCGTTCGACGAACAGAACGACCAGCTCACGGAAATGGTCGGCGAAATGGAGAGAAACGTCTCGGAACTGGAGCGTTCGGCGGCGTTGCTGAAAGAGAATTCCCCGGGCGGTCGATGACCGGCGGGAAACAGGGCCAAAACGTGAATCGGAAGTCCGGGAAACCCAATCAAGTCGGGACGAGTGACCTGCCATGACCCAACTCGGAAAATTACTGGTCGTCGCCATCACGATTCTCGCGATGGTTTTCCTTGGCCTGACCACGGTGGTGATGATCACCGCCGAGAACTGGAAGGACAAGGCTCTGACCGAAACGAAGAAGCTCGAGGAGACCAAGTCGGAGCTGGGCAAAGTCCAGACCGCAGTCGCTGAAATCGGCAAGGAAATGACCCTTTTGAAGCAAAGCCACGAAGGTGCGATCGCTCAAAAGGATCAGACGATCGCCGATCTCGAGAGCCGTTTCAAGGACAAGGAATCGGAATATCAGCGGGTCAACACGGCCCTGAGCGTGGCGCAGGAAAATGCGACGCTCTCCTCGACGGAATCCACCACTCGCGTGGACGAAACGGCCTCGCTGCGTGACAGCCTGAAGTCCGCCCAGGACCAGGCCAATACGCTGAAGCTTCAGGAGAAAGACCTGAACCAGCAGATCGTGGCCCTGACGAAGCAGCTCGATGCCGCTCGAAATACCAACGAACGGCTGCGTGACGAAGTCGCCACGCTCAGCACGACGCTCTCGACCGCCGGTCTCTCGGCGGATGTCCGCAACGTCAAAGCGCTTGCGAACCCGCCCGCCGTCGAAGGCCTGATCTCTCGCGTCGATGCGACGTCGTCTCACGTCGAACTGAGCATCGGTTCGGATGACGGCCTCGTCCCTGGACACGAGCTGTTCGTTTTCCGGCGTGCTCCTAACGCCCAGTACATCGGAAAGATTCGGATCATCGCCGCGGACCCGGAACGAGCCGTGGCGACGGTTGTGGGTAAGACCTATCTTGGCACAAAAGTGACGGAGGGTGACGTTGTCTCCACCTCGATTAAGCCGCGGGGCTAAGTCAGCCAAGGCCGCTCCGGCCAAAGCCACCGCCAAAACGCGAACGGCGACTTCCAGATCCGCCTCGCCGGGTCTCTGGGACGAATATCACACGCTCCTGGCACTCTCCTTCGGTGCGATTCTGCTGGGTGCCGCAATGCTGGCTTACGTGTACTTCGCCCGCTACGGCGGCGACATGAAGGCCAGCGGTGGAGCGGCTTCCCTGAGTTCCGCCGTGACCAGGTCGATTTCCTGACCGATTTCCGGTCGAATCCGGCATCCGACCATCCTGCGGAGCATGACGAAGTGCGACTTCGTCACGCTCCGTTCTCTTTCCCGACTCTTCGACCGGCAGGGAGAGATCTCGCTCATGCGAATCGTCATCGTGGCATCGGAAGCCGTTCCCTGGGCCAAAACCGGAGGTCTTGCCGATGTCGCCGGCGCCTTGCCGGAAGCACTGGCCGAACTTGGTCACGACGTCACGCTCGTACTTCCCAGGTATCGCGTCACCTCACGCGTCTCGCCCCACCCCGTCGCCACGCGCTGGCGGTATCAGGTGCCCCTGGGCGGCGGGCATGTCGAAGGCGGTTTCTCCCAGGGCGTTTCGCCGCACGGCTCAGTTCGAGTTCTTTTTATCGAACAACCCCAGTTTTTCGACCGTGAAGGGATCTATTCCGCCCACGGAGCCGACTTCCCGGACAACCCCGCACGATTCCTGTTTTTCAGCCGAGCCGCGATCGAAGCGATTCGCCTGGCAGGCATTCGGCCCGACATCGTTCACGTCAACGACTGGCACACAGGCATATTGCCTGTCTACCTGAGAGAATTCTACGGCGACATCCCCGAACTGGCGGATGCCGCTGTGGTCATGACGATTCATAACTTGGCGTACCAGGGCCGATATGGCCAGTGGGTCGTGCCCCTGGGCGAATTGCCCTGGCGACTTTTCGACTGGCGTGCCCTCGAGTTCTACGGGCAGATCAATTTCCTCAAGGCGGGGCTCGTTTACGCACAGAAAATCACGACCGTCAGCCCAACCTATGCCAGGGAAATCCAGACCCCTGACTATGGACACGGCCTGGACTCGCTGTTGCGACACCGCGAGGCCGATCTGCACGGCATCGTCAACGGAGTGGACACCGTCGTCTGGAACCCGCGAACCGATTCGCATACCGCGCGCCATTACGACAAGAAATCGTTTTCGGAAGGCAAAGCGGCCTGCAAACAGGCCCTGCAGAAGGAACTCGGTCTGCCTGATCGTCCGGATGTACCGCTTTTGGCCCAGATTGGCCGGCTCGATCCTCAGAAAGGCTGGGACCTGCTCCTGCCGGTCGCGACGGAAGCCCTCGCACGGGACACCTTTCAGCTCGTCGTTCTCGGGACGGGGCAATGGCACTACCAGGAAGCCCTGACGAATCTCGAAAAGAAATTCCCCAAAAACCTGCGCGCCGTCATGCAGTTTTCACCTGGGATGGCGCATCAGATCGAGGCCGCCGCCGATCTGTTTCTCATGCCGAGCCTTTACGAGCCGTGCGGTCTGAACCAGATTTACAGCCAGATTTACGGCACGATCCCGATCGTACGCAGGACCGGCGGCCTGGCGGACACGGTGGTCGATCCCGTCGACGCCACGGCCAAAAAGCCGGCGACGGGAATCGTCTTCGATCATGCCGATCAGGCAGGTTTGAAATGGGCGATCGAACGGGGCATCAAGCTTTGGCACGACAAACCGGCTCGTGACGCGATGATCGTCGCGGGCATGAGCCACGACTGGTCCTGGCGCAGGTCAGCCGTCGATTACGTCAAAGTCTACGAATCGGCCGTTTCGGCCTGGCGTAAACGCTGAATTTCGGATCGAACCGGCAAGAACCCGAAAACGATTTTCCGGGTTCCGTGCCGGCCTGGGGAAATTATGCGGTCGCTGAGGCGTAATGCCTGACGAAAAGGTCATTCTGGATCCAGAGCAATTTCTGGAACGCCCGGATCGTGTCCATTTCGACCTGTCGCGGCAAATTCAGACCATAGATCGTGGCAGTCAGTGCATCGGCCACGAAGCCCATCAGGGCATCGATCTGCACGATCGGAATGATCGTGCGAGGCGAACCGGCTTTGCTCGTATGAATCTTGCCGACCCAGTCGAGATACTGAACCATTTTGCCGTCATAGGGCTTTGAAACCAGCGCGACGAGATAACCCGCCAGGTGATCCTTGCGGAATTGGATGATGGGGTGATCGGGAGTGAGATCTTCCAGCTTTTCCGGGACATCGCCTTGATATCCGGCCTGAGGTGTCGCAAAATGACGCCAAGTGGCGCTCTGCTGATAGAGCTTGGCGTAGACGGCATCGACCAGGTGAGGCACGAGGGGAGCGAGATGCCCCGCAGCTCCATGAATCGCTTCGACGTCTTTCGGCGTCAATCCGATGAACCCCGAGACATAGGCGAACCGGGCTTGAAGATCAGTCTCCAGGCTCTTTTCGTCGATGTGTTTCATAGCGTCCGAACTCCTGAATCCAGAAGGAGAGATTCTTGATTCTAACGACAGAATATCCTTGTCGGATATTCAGATCCAATTATCCTTTTTTATTCTGACTTGTCAAACTTATTTCCGGATCGGTTCGACTCCATAGCCATCCGTGCAAGGAACCTCGAATGGCATGATTGCAGTAAGGACTTTTAGAGCGAAGCTTTACGATCGTTGGCCAGGAATCTCTCAAACGCTCGTTCCGAAAAGTGAACCGACAGCGAAAGTCAGCACCATCGCCAGGACACCCCAGAACGTGACTCGAAGCGCGGCTTTTCCGATCGGGGCACCGCCCGCATAAGCACCCATTGTGCCGAGCAAGCTCAAAAACAGGATCGAAGTCCCAATGACGACTGGAATGCGGATCGCGGAAGGCGACACGATCGCCGTCACGAGTGGCAATGCGGCACCGACCGCGAATGTCGCCGCGGATGCCAGAGCGGCTTCGACCGGTCGAGCGGAAGTCAGGCCGAATATGCCAAGCTCTTCCCGCGCATGCGTTCCGAGAGCGTCATGGGCCATGAGCCGCTCGGCCACCGTTCGGGCAAGATCCGGTTCAAGGCCACGTTTTTCGTAAATCGCGGCCAGCTCGTTCTTCTCGAATTCAGGATCCGTGACGAGTTCCTTACGTTCGCGATCCAGATCGGCTTTTTCGGTATCGGCCTGAGAACTCACTGAAACATATTCGCCAGCGGCCATGGACATTGCGCCGGCCACCAGCCCCGCAACCCCGGCGATGATGACTTCGCTGCTGCCTGCGTTCGAAGCGGCCACGCCCACGACGAGGCTCGCCGTCGAAACGATGCCGTCATTCGCCCCCAGGACCGCCGCGCGCAGCCAGCCGATCCGGTCCGTCCGGTGCGTTTCAAAGTGGACGCCTCTGACCATCGTATTCTCCCCCCTGCCGATATCCGCCGAGCGAATCGTGCCACGAAAAGTCGAAACGGAATCGAGATATCGAAGTATCCTACACGAATCGCCCAACGCAGCCCTTCACTGATTCGTCATTTCTGTCGATCCCGACGTTCCGCGCTCGTAAAATACGGCGGTCCTTTCGAGGCGCATCCGCCGGAACGCCTCACAAGAATCATCGATCGGAGACGACACCATGCATGCTGCACTGATCTGGCTTACGGCTCTCACTTTCGGAGCCGGTCTCGAACGGCCCGATGTCGAATACAAGATCTTCCAGTTCCCGGCGGACAAGATCCCGAGAATCGACGGCGATGCATCGGACTGGTCGATCGTGCCCGAGAGCTACGCGATCGGGTCGAAAGAACTGCGAGAAACGGTCGCCGGAATCGGCGACAAACACGACCCCAAAAACCTGGACGTGACAGTAAAAGTCGGGTGGGTCAAAGGGCTCAACCAGCTTTATTTTCTGTACGAAGCCTATGACGATTACTGGGATTTCGCCGCCCCTGATCTTCACAACGACATCTTCGAACTGGTCGTGGACGGCGATCTTTCGGGCGGGCCGCTGATTCGTCAGTTTCATCCCAACGCGAAGCTCAAGGACAAGCTGGAAACCCACGGCATGTTCCACGGCATTCATGCCCAGAACTATCACATTTTCACGCCCGCGGTCGGTAAGGACTGGACGATGGTCTGGGGCTGCCAGCCCTGGATTCGTGAACTCCCGTGGGCGAACGCGGCTTACTCGTACAACTTCAAGCATAAAGGCAGCGGCAAGCTAACTTTGGAATTCTTCATCACGCCCTTCGATTACGCGCCGCCCGAGCCGGAACGTGCCGTGCCCTCGAAACTGACCGAAAACAAGGTGATCGGCATGTCGTGGTGCGTGCTCGATTATGACGACGAAAAGGCCGAACGCTTCGCCGGATTCTGGAATCTCTCGCACAAAACGACGATGTACGGCGATGCGTCGGACCTTGTGGCGTTTCGTCTGATGCCGCTGGAAGCCACGTTCCGCAAACCAGTCGAAGCGGAATGGTCGTTCGTCGTTCTGAGGCCGGAAGATCGGGTCGTCGCGTTCCGTGACTTGTCCTATGGTGAAATCACATCTTGGAAATGGGATTTCGGCGATGGCACGACATCCACCGAACGACACCCGATTCACAAATACGAAAAACCTGGCGAATTCGTCGTGATTCTCGATGTGGAAGGGCCGAAAGGCAAGGCGAGGAAGTCAAAAGTGTGGGATGTGACGCTGCCCTGAGACGGCTCGCGGCGATCGCTTACCCGGAACGCTCGTCGATCTCGTCACATGTGGCGACTCAGCGACGTCAGCCGGGTGAGCGCACGCCTTTCGACGTGCCGAACCCGCTCTCGCGTGATGCCCATCACATCCGCAACCTCCTGCAGGCTCATCGCCGGGGCACCGGTCAAACCGAACCGAAGCCGAACCACACGCGCTTCAAGCGGTTCGAGCAAGTCGATGCCCCGAAAAATGCGTTGAAGGCAGTCGGAATGATGGACCTGGTCTTCGACCGGACGGCTCCGATTGTCAGAGATCATCTCTTCCAGAGCGAATTCGGAAGCGGTCGATGCCTCCTGACCGCCAGGCATCGCCCGGGCCACTTCCAGAGCCCAGAGGGCAAGTTTGTGCTTGCGCTTGGTGAGCTTCAGGGCCGTGGCGACTTCGTCGTCGGTCGGGACTCGTTCGAGCCTCTCGGTCAGACACGCTGACGCCCGGTGCCATTTGGCCAGCAGGTTCACCAGATAAGCCGGCAACCGCACGGCCCGGGCCTGGTTCATGATCGCCCGTCGCATCGATTGCTTGATCCAGTAGACGGCATAAGTGCTGAAACGGGTGGCGGCGTCAGGATCGTAACTTTCCACGGCCCGCATCAGGCCAAGATTGCCTTCCTCGATGAGATCCTCGATACCGAGCCCCCGGCCCAGATAATGGCGTGAGACATTCACGACGAGTCGAAGATTCGAGCGGATCATCAGGTCGCGGGCCTCCGGGTCGCCATCGGCCACGAGCCGAGCGAGTCGGCGCTCGTCCGATGAACTCAAAAGCGGCGCGTCGCGGATCTCACGCAAATACATGTTCACCAGTGACGGACCGGCAAAGGCTGTCGCGCTGATGTCTTCTGTCGATGTTCGCATGTCACTCGTGCTCCGGTTCGCTGGGAGATGTCCGCGAAGGGAATCTATGACAGCGAACAGGAACTTGAGAACGTGTCCGGCGAATTTCCTCCTGAGATGTCAACTTGTATCGCTCGAAACGATTATGCAGGTAATGGGAATCATAGGAGTCGGAATTTCGGAGCGGCTTCTGACGGCTATGGAAGCCGGGTGCCGTTCGTGTCGAAACAGAGAACAGAACGAGGCCGGCAGGATGTTCCGGCGGATCGGTTCTGACGAACGATCACTCATGGAGAAAGGAATCTCTACCGCCATGAAAACACGTTGCCTCCAAATGGCTTTTTTCCTGACGATATCGCTGGCCCAGGTCGGCTGCGTCATGTTCGACGCCGCCGACGACTTCCCACAGCCCTGTTACGGCCCTGACTGCATGGGTGGCGGTCTGGCGCAGTACGGTAATCCGAAGTATGGGCACACAGGCGGTTACATCGGAGAGCCCGTCTTCACGCCAGCGGCTCCGGTGATTCCAGGTGGAGCCCCCCTGCCCCCGGGCGTCACGGAAGTTCAGGAAGCCCCTGAAGAGCCGGGAACTCGCGCCAAGGCCAAAGATGACGACAAGGCGGAAGCCCCTGCACCGCCAGGCGGAGTCGAATCGGTCGATATTCCGACGCCGCCGGCACCGCCGACTCCGAAGCCCTGATCGGTTCGATACTCCGAAAACGTTCGAAAGGCTGACGATACCTACGATAGCAACCTGAAATTGACCAGGGGCCGGACACGATGTCCGGCCCCTGAATTTCGTTCGATCGGCATCTCCGTGCCGCTCGATTCCATGATGTTCCGGAAATTCGGCTTTTTGCGATATTCCTATCCGGTTATGCTATTGTTCGTTCATGTGGTGACCGGGATCGATCCCGCAGAGGGCTGATCGGTCGATTTCGTGAGTTATCCGCACGTTCCGGGGGATTCGCAACGGATGAAACTGTTGATCGTCGGCGGAGTCGCAGGTGGAGCATCGGCCGCGGCAAGGGCTCGCAGGTTGTCTGAATCGGCCGAAATCGTCGTTTTCGAACGCGGGCCGGATATCTCGTTCGCCAATTGCGGGCTGCCCTATTATCTGGGTGGGAAAATCGAGCACAGAGAAGCTCTCGTGCTGATGACGCCCGCGCATTTCCGAGAGCGGTTCGCGCTTGATGTCCGAACCCGCAGCGAAGTGATTTCGATCGATCGGGCCGCCCACCTGGTCAGAGTCCGCAACCTGTCCACCGGCGAAGAATACGACGAGAATTACGACAAGCTGATCCTCTCGCCAGGAGCTTCGCCGCTTCGACCGCCGATTCCGGGCATCGATCTGCCCGGTATCTTTACGCTGCGTGACCTGAGCGACGTGGACCGCATCCATGCGAAACTGGGCGCCGTAGTGCGCCGGGCCGTGATCGTCGGCGCGGGCTTCATCGGCCTGGAACTGGCCGAGAACTTCGTGCGTAGGGGGCTGAAAACGACGGTCGTCGAACTGCAGGACCAGGTCATGCCGCCGTTCGACAAAGAGATGACCACACCGATCGTGGCCGAAGCGAAAGCACATGGTGTCGAGGTGCTTCTGAGCCGAAGCGCCAAGGCATTCGAAGCCAGCGGAGATGCGATTTCCGTTCGCCTGAACGACGAAAGCTCGATCGAAACCGACATGGTCATCCTGGGCGTCGGCGTTCGGCCCGAAAACGCACTGGCGGTTCAAGCGGGACTTGAAGTCGGACCTCGTGGCGGCATTCGCGTGGATGACCGGATGCGAACGAGCGATCCGGACATCTTCGCCGTGGGGGACGCCGTCGAGACGATGGACTTCGTTCTGGTCACGCCCACGCAAGTTCCGTTGGGCGGCCCCGCCAACCGGCAGGGCCGCATCGCGGCCGACAACGCCCTGGGCCGTGATTCGGTTTATCGTGGCACACAGGCGACGGCCGTTCTGGGTCTGTTCGAACTGACCGCCGCGATGACGGGAGCTTCGGAAAAATCGCTCACGCGGCTCGGTAAGCCCTTCGAACGCGTCTATGTGCATCCGACGAACCATGCCGGCTATTATCCCGGTGCGGAACGCATCCACCTGAAACTGCTGTTCGAACCCGGTACGGGGAGAATCCTGGGGGCTCAGGGGGTCGGCAAGTCGGGCGTCGACAAGCGAATCGACGTCATCGCCATGGCGATTCAGGCCGGCATGACGGTCTATGACCTCGAAGAATCGGAACTGTGTTACGCACCGCAATTCGGCTCCGCCAAGGACGCCGTGAACATGGCAGGCTTCGTGGCGGCGGGCAAGCTGCGGGGCGATCAGCCGCAAATCGAGATTGATACGATCATGCGACTGCCGGAATCGGAACGGCCTCTGATTCTGGATGTTCGTACGAGTGTCGAGTTCGAGCAAGGGGCAATTCCCGGCGCGCTTCACATCCCGATCGACGAGCTGCGCGATCGGATCGGCGAATTGCCGAAAAACCGCTTGATCGCATGTTATTGCCAGGTCGGTCAGCGCGGATATCTGGCGACGAGAATTCTCTTGCAGCATGCATTCGAAACTGCGAACATCGATGGAGGATTCGAGACTTTCTGCCAGTTTTTCCCTTCCGTGAGCTGATCGCATGAATTCCGTCGTACTCTCACTGATGAGTTGCATCTCAATGACGCTGGCTCAAGCCCCGGCTGAGTCAGCGCACATCAGATTGCATTTCCGTGAGAGTTTCGAAGACACGAATCTGCTCGAACGTGGCTTTTATGACGGTCAGGGCCGATTCGCACTGGATGACGACGCTGCCGAAGGGAAAAGGTCGCTGCGATACCGTTTCGAAACCGGGCAGGTTCTGCCAGGCGATTCGGAAGGCGTTCGCCGCAAGTTCGAGCCGGGCGAATCGGTCTATGTCCGGTTCCGTATGAAATTGTCACCGAACTGGAAGTGGACAGGTCGGCCTTATGGCCCGCATTTCATTTATTTCATGACCAACGAAAACGGTCGATTCCATGGCCCGGCGGCAAGTCGTTTGACAGTCTACGTGGAACCCATGAACGGCCGGCTGCGATTGGCGGCGCAGGACATTCAGAACAAGGACGCCCCTCATGGTCTGACGCAAGGCCCCCTGAAAGGCGGATACAACGGCAAGTTTTACGACAGCGAGGAAATCCGCTTCGACGACGGGAAATGGCATCTCGTCGAGGCCGTCTTTTGGCTGAACACTCTGGACGAAGCCGCGGACAAGCCGAAAAGCGACGGTATCGCACGCGGGTGGGTGGATGGCAAGCTGGTCGTGGATCGCTCAGATCTCATTTTCCGCACGACCGATTTCCCGAAAATGAAATTCGACCAGTTTCTGATGGCACCCTACTTTCACCACGGCGTACCACATGAGCAGACGCTGCTGATCGACGATCTGGCGGTCGGAACGGACCGTCCGGAAGCGAAACCTTCCCGCTGATCGCGGATCAGGCCAGAATACCCTTCACGACTTCACCGTGAACATCGGTCAGTCGATAATCCCGGCCCGCATGCCGATAAGTCAAACGCTTGTGGTCCAGCCCCATCAAGTGCAGGATCGTCGCGTGAAAATCATGCACGTGCACCGGGTCGACGGCCGCACGCATGCCGTGATCGTCCGTGGCGCCGTGAACGTGCCCCCGTTTGACGCCTGCGCCTGCAAGAAATGACGAAAAGGCCCAGTCGTGATGCTCTCGCCCGGGATTTTCGGATGTGTTGTTGAAAGGCGTCCGTCCGAATTCGGTCGTCCAGACGACCAGAACGTCGTCGAACAGCCCCTTGCGTTTCAAGTCCTGAATCAGACCGGCGATCGGCCTGTCGACCTGAGGTGCGAGGCGGCCATGGTCCGCCATGTTGCCGTGGCTGTCCCAATTGTTCGAAGAGCCCGTGTGGATCGCCTCGACGAAGCGGACGCCCCGTTCGACCAGTCGACGAGCGACCAGACACTGCCATCCGAAGCCCTCGGATTGCCCACGCTGGAGGCCGTAAAGCTTGAGTGTGTCATCGCTTTCGGTGGCCAGGTCGAGCGCCTCGGGCATTTCCGTCTGCATGCCGAAAGCCGTTTCGAACGACCGAATGCGTGATTCGAGTGCCGGGTCATGATGCCGTGTGGAGAGGTGTTCTTCATCGAAGGCCTTGAGGGCATCCAGCTCCAGACGCTGCCGGCCCTCTTCGACCACACGGGGCTTGAGATTGGCGATCGGTTCGGCCCCGGGCACGACCCGCGTGCCTTGATGGGAACCGGGCAGGAAGTCGGCCGACCAGACCTGCGTGCCGGCATAAGGCATCTGTGGAGCGAGGACCAGAAATGACGGCAGGTTGCGATTCTCGGTGCCCAGGCCGTAGCTTGTCCAGGAGCCGATGCTGGGCCGTGCGAACGCGAACGAACCGGTATGCATGCCCAGAGTGGCGTTGTAGTGGTTCGAATGGCTGGTGTGCATGGACCGGATGAGCGTGATGTCATCGATCTGCGAACCGATATGCGGAAACAGGTCGCTGACTTCGATACCGCTATCTCCGCGATGCCGGAATTTCCAGTCCGGGCGTTTCAGGAACAGCTTTTCGTAGCCGGGCCGGTTGCGGGTCTCAGGATGATCGAGCGTGACCTGTTTGCCATGATCGGCGATGAGACTGGGCTTCGGGTCAAAACTGTCCACATGCGATACGCCGCCGCTCATGAACAAAAAAATGACGGATTTGGCCCTGGCCGGGAAATGAGGCGCCTTCGGAGCCAGGGGATCCGTGGAATCCACGGCCAGCAACTCGCTCAAAAGCCCGGGCATAAGCATCGAACCGGCCAGGGATGAACCGACGAAGCGGCGGCGTGAGAAGGCTTTCATCGGCAATCACTCCACGAACAGGAATTCGTTGCTGGCCATCAGAATCCGGGCCAATGCCGCCCACGCCTGGCGTTCCGTCGAAGCCGGATCCGGTCCGTTCCCCGAACCCGCCGAGTACCGCTCCAGAAACCCGGCTGCGAATTTTCGATCACGGTCCGCAGGCTGACGCTGAAGAACGATGCGGAACAGAGCGTTCTCTCTGGTTTCAGGAGGACCGGACAGGACACGATCCGCCACGGCGAAGGCCTGATCGTGGAAAAACGGATCGTTCAGGAAAAACAGGGCCTGTGTGGGAACGGCCGTGCTTTGACGCTGAGGCGTGGTCGCGTTCGGGTCCGCTCCGTCGAAGAGACCGAGAAACGGATGCCGCCGGTTGCGGATTTGGACGAGATAGACACTTCGTTTCGAAGTTTCGTAAAACGTGGCGAAGGGCGTATGCTGAGTGAACCGCCACTCGTTCGAAGGCGGGAACGGATGAGCCCCCGCTGGCTTTTCGTCGAGCCTGCCGCTGACGGCCAGGATCGTATCACGAATTTCCTCGGCGCTGAGCCTGCGGCGTTCGAAATGTCCATAGAGTGCATTCGAAGGATCGGCCGACGCGGAGTCGTCGGTTGGGTCGGCGCTTTGCCGATAGGCGTCGGAGAGCATCATCTGCCGATGCAGCGGCTTGATCTTCCAGCCGTTGCGGACGAACTCGGAAGCCAGCCAGTCGAGAAGCTCGGGATGTGTGGGCGGATTTCCCCTCGTACCGAAATCGTTGGGCGTCGACACGATTCCCTTGCCGAAATGATGCAGCCAGACACGATTCGCCATGACACGAGCCGTCAGCGGGTTCTCAGGCGACGCGATCCAGTCCGCCAGTTCCATTCGGCCGCTGCCTTTCGGATTCGCGACCGATTTGCCGCCGAAAACTTCGAGCCAGCGGCGGGGGACGGGGTCGCCCTGCTTTTTCGGGTCGCCTCTCAGATGCAATCGGGCATCCGCAGGTTGACCTTCCACGACCGCATACGCGTAATCCGGCTGCGGGGCTTTTTTCTCCAGCTCGGCCTTGCGCACAGTCAAGTCGCGAAGCTCCGCGGCGACGCTTTTCTGGGCAATTAGCGGCTCTCGAACGTCCGCCGAGAAATGTTCGAGGACCCAGCCGACGCCATCGGCCCCACCGGCGTGAGCATCACTTATTTTTCCGGTTACGGTGATCTTTCCGGAGACAGGGCTCAGCCAGCCGAAAGCCACGTTGCCGTCAGGTGCAGGGTGTACGAACAGGGTTCGCGCCGGCAGGCTGGTCCAGACTTCGACGGGCGTGGCCGATGCATTCACGAAGACGGAAGGCGTTTCGCCGTTACGCCATACGTTCAGGCCTGCCTTGCCGGAAAGATCCTTGACGAATTCGGGCATAAGCCCCGGACCGCCGCGGGTATCGAACAGCCACCATGTGTCGGAGTGGCCGTAGGCATCGCCCGCGGGATTGCCGGCGGGGAGAGCGTCAAGCAAGTCTTTCGTGGCGTTCCATTTTCTTCCGGAGCCAGCGATCTCGGCGATTTCGAAATCCAGGGCGGTCGAATCGGCTCCGTGATTCTTGAGAGGCGTGACCGAAAGCAGGATCATTTCGCCGGCTTTCACGTCGATCGTGGTCTGGCCGTCCGTGATCGACTTTTCGCCACTGCCGGGGATCTCGCCTGTCGAGATGACATGCCTGGCCTTTTCGAATCGCGACTGAGCTTCCTGGACTTGAGCTTTGCGTTTCTCGGCGGCGGATTTCGTGCTGGCTTCGTTGGCGGCGATTTCGTCCAGGTGCGGCTTGATCGACGACTGCCACTCGGCAGGGGCCGCAAGAGGCACCATGTCGCGTGGTCGGGGCTTGGCCTCGCAACCCGGGAAAGCATACCGCGTGCTGGCAAACATGCCGTAAAGCGAGTAATAATCACGCGATGTGATGGCGTCGTATTTATGGTCGTGGCATCGGGCACAGCCGATCGTCAGGCCCATCAGAGTTTTGCCGAGCGTGTCGATGGTGTCTTCGTACGTCAGGTGCATGTTCTGATCGCTGTCGTGTTCGAATCGACGCGAAATCGCAAGATAACCGGTCGCAACGACTTTTTCGGCGTAACGGTCCGACGGCCCTTCGGCTGCGAGGATGTCACCCGCGAGTTGATCTTTCAGGAACGTATCGTAAGGCATATCTCGGTTATAGGCATCGATGACCCAGTTGCGGTATCGCCAGGCATGCGGCAGCGGGAAGTCGGCGTTTTCGCCGGCGGTGTCGGCATATCTCACCAGGTCAAGCCAGTGGCGGCCCCATCGCTCGCCGTAATGAGGCGATGCCAGAAGTCGATCGACAATTTTGGCGAAGGCGTCAGGCGATTCGTCGGCCAGAAACGCCATGACTTCTACAGGCTTCGGCGGAAGCCCCGTCAGGTCGTAGGTGGCACGACGGATCAAAGTCCGTTTGTCGGCCTGAGGAGCGAATTTCAGCCCTTTTTCGGCGAGTTTCGCCGCCAGAAAGGCATCGATCGGATTTTTGTATCCGTTTTGAGGAACCTCTGACTGTCGGACAGGCTGAAACGCCCACCAGTGTCGGGCTTCGTCGACCGTCGTGCCGCCGAGTTTGACGGGCCCGCCCACTCGCGGGTCGGGGGCTCCGGCAGCGATCCATTTCGAAAGTGTCTCGATTTCGCCTGCGGTGAGAGGCTCTTTGGGCGGCATCCGGGTCATGCCGTCTTCGCCTTTGACGGCATGGATCAGGCGGCTTTCGGACGGTTTTCCTGGTTCGACGGCCGGGCCGCCGTCGCCGCCGACCTGCCAGCCGGATCGCGAGTCGAGTCTCAAGCCCCCTTTTTGCGTTTCGGCACCGTGGCATTTCAGGCAGCGGTTTTCGAGCAGAGGCCGAACGGATTTTTCGAAAAGCTCGTCATCCGCCCGCAGATGCCCCCAGCTGGAGACGACAAGCAGCAATGTCCAGATTTTGAGCGGATGTCGTGCGATCGAGTGCATCGGATTGCGTTCCGGGGTGACGCTTGAGGCAGGTCTCTCGATCATACTCGAATCTGGCGGGCCGCAAAAGGCGGAGCGGCCGCGAAAGGGGCTTCCGAAGGTTGGTCCCTGGAGTATGTCGGGGTAAAGCCTGCGGCATTCGGTCACGAAAAAACCCGGATCGGAACGATCCGGGTTTCAGAGTACTCACGAGATCCGAACCTGGCGGCTCATTTCACCGGGCTGGCATCGGGCGCGATCGGTTGCGGGGACCGGGCATCCGGCTTGGGAGCAGTTTCCCGTTCGCCGGGTCCGCCTGGTGCGGCAGGGATCATTTCCTGTGCGTCGAACGGGTCGACGGAGGTGTCCATTTCCGCGAGCTTCAGGTAATCGAGGAACGGCGTGTCTTTCGGCAAGTCGTCGCCCATGCCAGCCTGGACGAACGCACGCTTGAAGCGTTTGACGATCAGGCCGGTGTCCTTCTTGTTCAGTTCGTCGTCGCTGAAGTTCGTGTGGCGGCTCAGAAGATCTTTCCAGATATTGAGGCCGTCACGATAGAGGGCGACAGCGGATTCGAAATCCGTTCGGCGATAAGCCTTCGTGCCTTCGTAGAACTTCTGCCGGGCCAGAACGCCCTGGGCCGTGCCTTCCGCCTTCGAGCGATCGGTCCAGTAGGGATAATTCATCTGGGTGCCCCACCGGTCGGTCCAGTATTTTCGGTTGTCTGCGAGACGCTTTGCGTCTTCAGGGCTGACATCGATGCCCTTCTCGGTTTTCCAGTATTCGGGCGACTGCATTTTCTCGAAGACGGAGTAGTTTTCGCTGTCGGCGATCCGCACCTTGGTGCGAACCATCGAGCCGTCGGCGACCTGGATGTCGTTGGGTGTCTCGTACGAATAGTCGCCGAAACGCTCCCAGGCTTTCAGGGCGTTGCCCCATTCCTGGCGAGCCAGTTCGCCGAAGGTGGCGGGAACGTCCTTGATCGATTCCTTCTCAAGACTCGCGGCATACCGAGTGGAAGCGTGTGCGGGCATGGACCGAAACGCGAGGTCGCCGGCCCGGCCCTTGCGCTGAATCGGCGCGTCGACATATTCGACGCCCCGCTCCATAGCCGTGCTGAGACGGTCCTGGCCGTTATCGACCAGGTTTACGGCCGATTCGAACCAGCCTGCACCGACCTGGAAGTTGTCGTTCTGGATCCGCTTGTCGACAGGGTTTTCCTTGAAGGCTTCGTCCTTGTCGTCGCGGAAAAGCTTGCGCAGGATGATCGCCTCATCCGCGAAACCGAGCTTGTGGTAGTAATACCAGGCCGTGTCCCACTGAAGGTCAGGCGACTTCTGGTTCTTGAGCACGCCGTCGCGGACGAAGTTGATGCCCTGCTTGATCCAGTCGTATTTGTCTTCGGGGGCGTCCCACTCGACGGAGACGTTGTAGGCCAGATTCCAGGACTGATACGTCCAGACGGCGAGGAAGTGGGGCTGAAGCTTGGTGATGAGGTTCACCGTCGTCTTCATGCGGTCCCATTCCTGAATCCGCTGCAGCTCGATGGCCCGCGTCCAGAGCACGTTGGCCGCGACGCCCCGGGCACCGCCCAAAAGGGCGAGCTTGAGCATAAAGCTGCCGGTATCGACTTCGCCCAGGGTGGCTTCGCCGAGTTCGAGCTTGTCCTTCTTCCGGGTCAGCCATTCCCGATACGGGAACATGAGCGCGAAGAGGACGATGATTGCGATCCAGTAACGGATCTTGCGATCGGTCAGCAAATTGTTCATGCGGCCACCTCACGATTCTTGAGCACGAAGAACCCGGCGATGGAGAACGGCAAGGCATAGGCCAGAGCCATGAGCGCGTTGCCGATGACCTGCGAGCCGGTGACGGCGAAACCGTCCGCGACCGTGTTCGAAACGTCCAGCGATGCGAAATTCGGAACGACGTAGACGAGTCGTGACATGACAGGCATGACGAGCGAATCGAACGTCTTGGCCGTGACGACCGCTACGGTCGGAGTCAGGTCCGACATCTGGTTGTCGTGGGAAATCAGCCGGTACAGGGACTCGAACGGCCCGCCCCCGAACTGAGCCTGGAAGGCGAGCTCCTGAAGGTAGCCATAGGCGACCTGACCGCCGATGAAAAAGGCGATCGTCGTGAGCAGGGCGACTGGCCAGCTCAGGAACGTGCCGGCGAAAACACCGATGGAAGTCAGCACCAGGGCCTGAAGCCATACGCCCATGAGACCCCGGACGAAATTCCAGAAAAAGCTGCCGTTCGACGCCAGAATGAACAGGTCGCTTTCGGCCATGCCCAGGTACTGTGTCGAACTGACGCACTGGACTTCGATATTCAGGAATCCGTCCGAACCGACGAGAACCGACGGCGGGACGAGCTGATAGTCGGTGTAGTATTCCCTGACGGGGAAAGTATTTTCGTACTGTTCGCCCGTGACGGGATTGATGACCTTGATCGCGGCGAAGACCGGCTCGCCGATCCGGCCTTTCGTCGTCCGGTAAATCGTGAACGACATTTCGACGCGGAAAGGATCGCTGTGCACTTCCGCCAGTGCAGCCTCGGCTTTCTGGACAGCGTCCGAATCGCCCGAAGTCTGAGAGTTCTTGAGGGCCAGCTGAAGTTCGGCGTCCCTCGCGGTCAGCGTTCGTTTCTCGGCGTTGAGGGCCTCGATACGCGATTCCAGGCCGCTCGTGCCCTGGGTCTGCCGGCCTTTCAGGAGGAAAAGCTGGTTATCGACGAATTCGATCGTGCCAGGACGAAGAAAATTGTCGACCGGTACGCGGCGGTCCTGAACAGGATAAGCCGGTGGAGTCGGCGTGCGGCCTGCATCCCGGGCAGTCATGTTGCGGACTTCGTCGAACGGGTGGGAAACCACGCCGAATCGCCAGATGCCTTTAGAAGGCGTTGCGCCTTCGACGTGCGTCCGGTATTCGAGTTCCTGGCCGACGTCGATGCCCTTGATCTGCGGTACACCTCGCGAATCCCGGAACACGAGCGATCCCTTGACAGGCACCCGGGCGGACATCCGGGCCGTGAGCTGCTCGGCCTGATCGTCGAGCTGAGCCGCACGCAGCGGATTGTCGACCCGAACGGAATCGGCCTCGCTCACGGTCGCTCGGATCGTGCTGTTGACCTGCCTGATCAAATACACGTAACTGATGCCGCCGAAAAGGGCGATGATCACCGTCACAAGCCCCATGTATCCGACGATCCTGCCCCAAATCAGTTCGAGCCGGCTGACAGGCTTGGACACGATCGTGTAGATCGTTTGCTGCTGAATGTCCGTCGGCAGCGAAAGCGGCGACAGGAAGATGATCATCAGCGTGATCAGCAGCGAACACAGTAGCGTCAGAGTGCCGACGAACAAACGGCTCATTTCGGCCGGGCGAGGCGGCTGGAGGAACCAGTGCGTGAACGCCAGAACGACCAGGAATACGCCCAGAACCACATAAGGCGCCCACATCCGGCGCATGGCTTCCTTGCGGGCCAGCCAGCCGATCGCGAGCGTACGGATCGGATTGACGCCGCTTAATTCCATGAGCAGCCGGTAAACCAGCATCGCCAGCGCCGTGTAGCCCATGAAGGTCAGACCGATACGGACACCCTGCGAAATGGCGTCCATGATCGTCAGCGTGACCCCTTCGGGGACGACGGCGAAGCTGTAGACCAGGAAGCCGAAGAACAGCCCCAGAGCCAATGCCGCGTGCATGACGACGAAGAGGAATTTGTCGCCCTGGGCTTTTCGCTGGGACATTGAGACCCAGAGTGTCGCCTCGAGCCACACGAGCACGGCCAGCAACGAGACCAGGCCAAGTACGGCCCCCGCGGAAACGCCGCCGACTGAAGGCAACGCGATCCGGCCCGTCGATTGCAGCACCTGAAACAGAACGCTGGCGATGCCGCCCAACAGCCCCGCCGCGGCGATGCCGGAAAGTGCCGGAAGGTTGATGCGGTCCTTGATGGCACCGAGAATCCGGGCGCCGATCCAGGCGACCAGGCTGAAAAGACCGATGATCTTCAGCCACGTCAGAAGCGACCCGAGAATGCCCTTCGTCGTGAAGGCCGGGTCACCGAAGAGATAGACCCAGCCGATGAAGTTGAGAAGCCAGGCTGGCATGTCCAGGCTGATCTGCTGCGCTTGCTGGGCTTGCTGCGGAGCATCGGCCTGAGCCAGGAGAAGGAAGGTGTCCAACACGTCGAATATCCCACCTGTATCAAAGATTCCAGTCGTACCGGATGTGCGTTCGCGATCGGCGAATGAGTCGGATCAGTCGATTCGAATCGACCTGGAACCTGCCGAACCCGATGGTCTTCGGCGGTTCGTTACGTGTCGCGGCGGAATGCCCGCTGCGATGCGATTCAGTTCGACGATGAGGCGACAGGCTCGGAAGGAGACTGGCGATCCACGATTTTGCGGCGGCCCGGGAACTGGTCGCTCTCGCGAACGATTCGCAGGAAAAGCTCTTCGAGTGTCGTCGTCGGGTGGTCGACCGCGACGAGGTTACCCTGGTGCCTCTCGATGACGGACCGGATTTCGGCGACAGCGGCTTCCGGAAGATCACGCACCTTGATTTGCGTAATATCCTGAACGGTCAACAGTTCCTGAACGCGGCCGAGTTCGCGCAACTCGCCGCGGTGGAGAATCGCGATCCGGTCGCAAATGTCCTGCATGTCAGCAAGAAGGTGGCCGGAAAGCACGATCGTCTTGCCCTGGTTGCGCAGCTCAAGGATCAGGTCCTTGATTTCGGCGGTACCGATCGGGTCAAGGCCCGATGTCGGCTCGTCGAGCAGCACCAGCTCAGGGTCGTTGATGATCGCCTGAGCCAGACCGATCCGGCGCTGCATACCCTTGGAATATTCGCGCAACTGCCGGTGCCGTGCGTGATTCAGACCGACCATGTCGATCAGTTTGTTGATACGCGAACGGCGCTCGGAGGCCTTGATCTTGAACAGACGGCCGTAAAAGTCGAGAGTTTCTTCGGCGTTCAGGAACTTGTAGAGATACGACTCTTCAGGAAGGTAACCGATCCGTTCGTTCTTTTTGACGTTCGTCGTCGGTTCATTGAAGATGAGTGCCTCACCTTCCGTCGGAAAAAGCAGGCCGAGCAGAAGCTTGATCGTCGTCGTCTTGCCGGAGCCGTTCGGGCCAAGAAGGCCGAAAATTTCGCCCCGGTGTACCTGAAGATCGAGGGCCTTGAGAGCCTGGACTTTGGGTCGGCCCCAAAAGTCCCGGTAGACTTTCGTCAAGTTCTTGGTTTCGATGATGATATCGCGTTGACTCATCGAGGACGGTCCCTTAGTTCCGAAATCGCTGGGAACGGCGAATCGATCACAAACCCTGCCCAATGCTCGCGGAATGACGTGGCCTCTCGGTGCACGTCAGCGTCGCCAGCGATCGAGCGGAAGATTCGAGTCGATTCGCCCCGTGTTACTTTACCGGCACAATGCGATGCAGCGGATCTTGCGGATGTCGCAAGGATACGGATGATGACGATTGAGCAATGCCCGCTGCTTCCGGAGATACGACATCACGCCCGGAATGGTGGTCTCGAGCGCATATCATTCTCCTTACGTATGCCGGTACTTAATACTATCATGGTAAATCCGCGCCCGACTCGGCAAGAGCGAATCATGCCGACCTCACCGTCGAAATGCGTTTCGACCCGGAATGATCGGAACGATCGCGAATGTCCGATTTCGTTCTCGTTCGATCGAACTGCGAACGAGGCGGGCGTCCGCGAAGTCCCCTGGTCGATCTTTCAGCGACCTTTTCACCCGGTCCTTGCCGGGTCAAAAAATACGTGTCCACGCCGCTTTGCCCGACCGATGCGAACCGACATGCATGCAAGTTGCTGAAAATCAGAATCTTAAGCCAATTCGCGACGCTTTTTCCGCATCGCGCAGCAAGTCGGGAACGGGACGACGAGCGGGAGTTATGCCGACTATCGTTTTGCGTCGACCGACCGGCCCGCGTATAAACGAATCACCCGGATCGCACCTTGCGAACTCGAATCTGCCGGTACTTTGCCTCTGCGACGTGCAGAAAGACCATTCCCATGTCCAATTCCTATAATCGTTTACGTCGATTCCCAAGGCTGATCCTCGCCGCCGGGCTCGTGTTTTCGCAAGCCTGTCTCGCAGCCGATTCGTCGCCCCCGCGTCATCGCACACTGGACCTGAATCCGGGCGATTCCAGGATGGTGTCGTTGCAGGACGGCACCACGGTTCGGGTCGAGCTGATCGAACTCAAAGAAACGCGCGATGCGGTCCGAAACGCGATGCGTACCGCGGAGGTGAAGCTGAAAATCGGCACCGAGGAAGCATCCGTAACAGCCGCCCCCTACGCGCTTCCGGTCCGAGTCGGCAACGTTCGGATCGACGTGCCCGTCACCAGCGGGTATCTGACCGACACGACCGTCGACCACTGGAGATTGTCCGCAGGGGCCTCTGTCCGGCTGAGAATCTGGCCCGCCGATGGCCCGCTTTCGCCCGAAGAATTCGCATACCCGGTGCGGCAAGGCTGGTTCGCCAGCGGTACGCAAATGGCGAACGAACCGACATTCGTCGACGGTGGCGAAGACCCTTCCTCCAAAAAAGTTTACTATCACAGCGGCCTGGATCTCGGCGGTCCCGAAGGTCTCGCGGAAGTGGTGGCGGCGACGGACGGCGAGATCGTCAGCCTGGGAAACGCCAGGATCGACGGGTTCGAATCTGACACGCCCGTCGCTCCTCGATACGACGTCATCTATCTGAAGGATAGCCGCGGCTGGTACTACCGATACAGCCACCTGCAACGCTTCGCCCCGGGTCTGAAAACCGGCGACAACGTACACAAAGGGCAACCGCTGGGCATTCTCGGCAAAGAAGGCGGTTCAGGCGGCTGGGCCCACCTGCATTTCGAAATCAAGGCCCGGCAGCCGTCCGGGGCATACGGCACTGAAGAGGGTTACGCATTTCTCTGGGAGGCCGGCGCAGCGAAATCGCCGCTCGTGGCCGTAGCCCGGCCGCATCGATTCGTCCGCGTGGGCGAGCCCTTCACGCTGGACGCAGGCAAAAGCCAGGGCCGGAATGGGCCACTCTCTTATGAATGGACTTTGCCGAACGGAGATACAGGGAACCAGCCGACGATCACTTCGAAATTCGACAGGCCCGGGCATTATAGTGCCATCCTCAAAGTGACCGATGCCAAGGGCCGTGAAGCTTATGACTTCTGCGTCGTGCAGGTCGTGAACCCGGAACGTCCTGGCGAGTTGCCGCCATCGATTCAGGCGGCTTATTGGCCGAGCCTGGGGATCAAGCCGTCGACCCCTGTGACATTTCTGGTGCGCACCTTTCGGACGACCGAGGGCGAAGAAAAATGGAACTTCGGCGACGGTTCGCCCGAGATCCTCACCCGATCCGACGGAAACGCCCAAACTCACGCGCCGGACGGGTTCGCGGCGACCGTGCACCGATTCACGAAGCCCGGCGATTATGTCGTGACGGTCGTTCGCACCAATGTCCGCGGCGAATCGGCGACCGCGCATTTGCACGTTCACGTAGAAGAACCGTTGCGATAAGTGCTGGGCCCGTGTCGCTTGAGGGGCAAGTGCCGCCTCCGGGGCGATCTCAGATCACCAGCGGGCACGAGTGGGCAAGCCCGCCCAGTTCACGAGATCGAAAGCTGCCGGGCCATCATAAAGCACCGGCACCGGGGCGATATGCATCGATAGCTCGCCCGCTGCCGTCCGTTCCGCGAGTCCGTTCGGATCTTCTTCAGGAAGGCAATTCAAAACGACACCTGCGATTCGGCTCGGACCCGCCGAGATGAGCCTCACGGCCGAAATCGTGTGGTTGAGCGTTCCGAGCGATTTTCGCGCGACGACCAGGGCCGGGAAGTCGAGTTCCCGAATCAATTCGAGCATCGTCATGCCGCCTTCGGCGAGCGGGCAGCAAACTCCGCCAGCTCCTTCGACGATCAGCACGTCCGCACCCAGATTCGCCCAGCCGTGCATCGATCGCCTGACCGAATCGACGACATCCGTCCATTCGCATTTTTTGCCTTCGGCACGTGAGGCCACAGTCGGCGCGGCTGGTGCGAAGTAATGCAGCGGATTCGCCAGGGCAATCGATTCCGGAGTCACTGGCCAACCGGCCGACCGCAGCGCGATCGCGGCGTCGGAATCCGGGGCACATGGGTCGGACGAACCGGTCGCGACCGGTTTGATCACGCCCGGGCGATGCCCCTTCTCTCTGAGCCAATGTGCGATACCGGCCGTGACCCAGGTCTTGCCGACGCCGGTATCGGTACCCGTCACGAACAACCCAGGCAGTGCGGGCGAATCATGCACGATCAAAGCTCGGAATCAAAGGACTTCGCTTTCGAATCGATCGACGGCTTCGACGAGAATCTTGAGCATCGCGTCGATTTCGACTGCCGTCGAGATCAGCGGCGGCAAAAACGTGACGACATCTCCCAGCGGGCGAATGAGCAGACCCGCCTCGCGTGCGGCGATGCATACTTTCGCGCCAGCGCGGATCGAAGCCTCGAACGGCTTTTTCGTGGCCCGGTCAGCCACCAGCTCGATACCGACCATCAGACCACGCTGACGAATCTCGCCGACGATGCGACTGCCGCTCAGCCGCTTATGCAGACAATCGGCCACACGCTTCGCCTGGTTGCGGACGTTTTCGAGGATCCGTTCTTCTTCGAAAGCCTCCAGTACCGCCAGTGCCACGGCCGATCCCAAAGGATTTCCCGTGAATGTATGGCCATGATAGAACGTCTTCGGATCCGTGGCGTCACCGCGAAAGGCGTCGTAAACAGCTTCGGTCGTGAGAGTCGCCGCCAGGGGCATGTAGCCGCCTGTCAGCCCCTTGGCCAGGCACAGAAAGTCAGGCGTGACCGCTTCCTGCTCGCAGGCGAACATCGTGCCGGTGCGGCCGATGCCGACAGCGACCTCGTCGGCGATCAACAGCACGCCCCGGCTGCGGCAGTGCTCGGCGAGACCTGAGAGATAGCCGGGGGGCTGAGAGATCATGCCGGCCGCGCCCTGCATCAACGGCTCGATGACGACCGCCGCCAGGGTTTCGGCATGTTCGTCGATCCGCCTGCGGGCTTCGTCCATGCAAGCCAGGCCGCATGTGGCACGTTCCAGCCCCAGCGGGCAACGGTAGCAGTGCGGCGACGCCGCTCTCACCGTTTCGAACAAGAGCGGCCTGAAAACGGCGTGAAATCTATCGACACCACCCACGGAAACGTCGCCGAGCGTATCGCCGTGATACGCCCCCGTCAGGGCCATGAAGCGGGTGCGCTTCGGCTCGGGCGTGGCCTTTTGCAGGTGGTATTGAAACGCCATCTTCAGCGCGATTTCGACGGCCGTGGCCCCGCTGTCCGAATAGAACACGCGTGTGAGCCCCGCCGGTGCAAGACTCGTCAGCTTGTCGGCCAGCAGGATCGCCTGCGGGTGAGTCATCCCCAGAAACGTCGTGTGAGCGATCGTCTCCGCCTGTTCGATCAGTGCCTGATTCAGTCGGGGGTGACGATGCCCGAGAGCCGCGCACCAGAGGCTCGACGTACCGTCGAAGTAGGTCTTGCCCTCCATGTCCTTCAGGCGAACGCCTTCGCCGGAACGGATCACCAGCGGATCAGAAGCTTCCCAGTCAGCCACTGGCGTAAACGGGTGCCAGCAGTGGGCCTTATCCGCCTTAATGAGCCGCGAATGATACCAGCTTCGTTCTTTCGGGGCTTGCTTCCTGCTCATTCGCGGGTTCTTCCGTTTCTACCCGATTCGATCACTTTGCGGCCGAATGGGTGGCGACGATCTTCGAAGTGATTCCGCCGCGAGCGTTGAAATGGCCTGTCACGGTCATCCGGCGCGGTTCGCAGGCGGCCACCAGGTCATCGAGAATCGTGTTGATCGAATGCTCGTAAAAGATACCCCTGTCACGAAAACTGAAGAGATAATATTTCAGGCTCTTCAGTTCCAGCACCTTCTGGCCCGGAACGTAGGAAATGACGATCGTCGCGAAATCGGGCTGACCGGTCTTCGGACAAACCGCCGTGAACTCCGGGCAGGTGTGCTCGACTTCGTAGTCGCGGTTCGGGAACTGATTGGGAAAAGTTTCCAGCTTGAGCATGTGCGGCCGTTTCGATGTTGGTCGATCGTTTCGGTTTCTGGGCGGAGCCTGTCGCGAGCTGCGGACGGGTTCATGACCCGGCAACTCGAATCGATCCAGATTCTAGCGAATCATCCGCAAAAACGGCAGTAGGCCGCGACCGGAGCGCCATCCCGAACCGTAGGATGTCAATGGCGAGCTCGTTCCGTGTCGATTCCGAATCGAAGAACTTTCGCCGGTTCGCGTTGACCACTCCGTAAAGAATGCGGCAATCTGTCAAGCGTATCCGATTTTCGGAAAGGGAGAATGCCGCCTCATGAATTGCGAAATCCGACTGGCCGGGACCGATGCCGAAATCGCGGCCTGCTTTCCGGTCATGCACGAACTGCGCCCGCATCTGGCTTGCGACACGTTCGTCGCCCGGGTCCGATCTCAGGAACGCTCAGGCAGTTATCGCATCGTATGCCGGTCGATCGATGGGGAAGTCGTCGCGGTCGCCGGTTTCCGGATTCTCGAAAATCTGGCCTGGGGTCGATTTCTGTATGTGGACGATCTTGTGACGTCCGCGAAGGCCCGATCGCACGGACACGGCTCGGCCTTGCTGCGATGGCTCGAATCGTACGCCGATGAAAATGGATGTGCCAGATTGCATCTCGATTCTGGTGTTCAGCGGCTGGATGCTCACCGGTTTTACGACCGCGAAGGCTTTGCCCGAATTTGCATCCACTTCGCGAAACCTATCGATTCTGCCGAAATCGCTCGAAAATCGAACGGATCCGCGTGATTCCGTTTCCGCAGACATAGAATTCCGATGATTGCGAATTGGGTTCGTCAACCGTACGACCATCCGGAGACCGTCCGATGCACCCGGCACTCAAGCGACAGGACCATCGCCCCTGGCCGATTCCGGCCACGCCCTGGACATGGCGGCAAAGCTGGATCGACCTGCTCTTCGCACACTGGGAACTGCCGGTCGCGACCGTCCGAGCGCTCGTTCCGCCAGAACTTGAAATCGACACGTTCGAAGGCCGTACGTTTGTCGGCGTCGTCCCGTTTCGCATGGCCGGCGTGACACGCCGGCCATTCCCGGCCATGCCATGGCTTTCGGCATTTCCGGAACTCAACGTCCGTCTTTATGTCCGCTACGGCGGCCGTCCCGGCGTATTCTTCCTCAGCCTCGATGCCGGGAACCCGGTCGCCGTGTGGGCAGCCCGTACGTTTTTCCACTTGCCCTATTTCTGGTCACGAATGCAAATGAGCGGCAGCTCGGAGGCGGGATTCGATTACGAATCGCGTCGATACTTCGGCTCGGACAAAGCCGAATTTCATGCCAAGTATCGCCCGTCAAGCGAACCCTTCGTACCTGAAGCCGGTACGCTCGAGAAATTCCTGGTCGAACGTTATTGCCTCTACACCAGGGGCCGACGAGGCCAGCTGTTACGAGGCGAAGTGCATCATGCCCCATGGTCCGTACACCGGGCCGAGGCCGAGATCGACGCGGTACCGCTCCTGAAATCGCACGGGTTGAAAGTCAACGACCCGCCCCATCTGCTCTATACACGCGGAGTCGACGTCGTCCTCTGGGGATTTCGGGAACCAGGCTGAGCCAGCTGAAACTGCTGTTTCGTTGGTTCGAAACGCAATTTCAAAGCAGGTTCGGATTCATCCGCCAGATGGCGAAATTCAGCACCGAAGCGAACGTCACCCAGGCCAGGTAGGGAAGCAACAGAATTGCCGCAAGTTTGCGGATTCGCCCGAAGGCCGCGATCGTTGCCGCGATCAGGCACCAGAGGATGAGAATTTCGACGAATGCTGCTCCACCGAGTCGCCAGGCGAAGAAGAGCCAGCTCCATAATGCGTTGGCGATGAGCTGAACGATAAAGAGAACGATTGCGGTCCTACCGCCAGCAAGCCCGCTTCGCATCCAGACAAGCCAGACGGCGACTCCCATCATGGCATACAACAACGTCCAAACCGGTCCGAAAAGCCATGCAGGCGGGGCCCAGGCAGGTCGAGCGAGCTCCGCATAGAACGAACCTGCCGTGACCGAAGCCGCGGCACCTATCCCGGCCGTCGCGAA
Organism: uncultured Isosphaeraceae bacterium; assembly: GCA_964608915.1. Taxonomy (GTDB): domain Bacteria; phylum Planctomycetota; class Planctomycetia; order Isosphaerales; family Isosphaeraceae; genus QWQI01. The sequence continues at coordinate 129,372 of CAZSQA010000009.1, read as the reverse complement.
AGCCAGCACCAGCCAACAGAAAAGCCCGAGAATCTTGCCTGCCGTTTGCATCGTGACTGATCCGAACGAATTGCGAATGGGAATCGAGCTGTGGTTCATCAGACGTTCTCATCGCCGGAAATGATGATTATCGGATCGCCTGCGCGGATCGGACCGCTGACGAGCACTTCGGCCCCGATGCCGGACTTGCGTCCGATTTTGGTGAAAATCTCCGGCTTGCCCGTACTTCGAACGATGTAGGAACAGGGCGGCCAGAGCTTCGTTCCACGCAGCACAGCCGTATCGCCGATCCTGAACCTGACCCCGATAAGCTGCGTCAAATCGACGCCACGAGTCACCAGATTTCGCCGCATGTCTTCCGGATCGACTTTCTGCCCCTTCGTCAAATCCTGCGTATCGAACGGTTCCTGCTCGATCAGGGTAATCTGGGCGTCCCATTCGGTCACACCCGAGTAATAACCCCGGCCAGTCGCGTAGCGGTCGCCCGCGATCCCCTGCCCCGCGATCAGTTCGACCGTTTCACGGGAACTCATCGGTCTGCCCGTCTCTTCAGAAGTCAGAATGGTCAGGAGCTTCATCAGCGCAACCCTTCGCAGGCAACCGTTCGGTTCGGAATCACGAAGCAGTAGATAATTTATACGACCGGCAAGCGAATTCGACAGCCATCGACGAATTTGCGTCATTCCGCCGTTCTTTCCGGACTTCGTTCACGCGAAATCATCATGGACCTGCACGAAAGGCCGCGAGAAGCCCAGAAGCGATCGCCCCGACCGGGCCGACGACGAATGCCGCGGTCATCACCGCTTCGACCGATTTGTCGTGCCTGTTGGTCGAAATCGCCATAACGAGAAAATATCCCGCGACGGCACAAACGGCATACCCGACCCCTGCGATCAGCAGGATCTGAAGAACACGCATCATGATTGATGGACTCGAAACATGTTCGGATTGTCTTTTCGGCGAACGGATTCCACGCCATCTTCGGCTCTTCACGCGGAAACGAAGATCAAACCCTCAGAATGCCCCGGAACCCTCTGGCCGCATAGTAAGACTGGACACCGTTGTGATACACGAACACCTTGCCGTAGCGGCGATCGCAGAACAAAGCCCCGCCCAGGGATCGCACGTCGGCAGGCGTGAGGATCCAGCTCGACGTTTTGAGGTCGAACGCACCGAGTGATTGCAAATGCCGATACTGCTCTTCCGTCATAAGATCGATCCCGATCTCACCGGCCATTCCGACGGCGCTGCCGTTCGGCTTGTTTTCCTTGCGAGCGTCGAGAGCTTCCGGGTCGTAGCACAGGCTGCGGCGGCCCGCCGGGCTCTCGGCCGAACAGTCGCCGAAGAGGATCTCGCCGGTGGCCGGATCCTGGCCGATCACGTCCGGCTCGCCGCCGGTTTCTTCCATTTTTTCGAGCGATGCGAAAGCCGAGGGCCTGGCTTCGAGCCGGGCAAGAACGGTTGCCCAGGCGATGCCTTCATGTCGTTGCATGTGCCGCTCGAACCGGGGTTTCGAAATCGCAACGAATTTGTCGGGAATCCGAGTTTTCATGAGACGTGACCTGATCGCGATTGGAATCGAAACGAACCGGGTTCGCTACCGACACGGATCTTGACTCTCATCTCCTGCCGAAACATCTTGCGACCCATTGGATTCGATCATATCGACTCTCATAGCCGTATGCCAGAGCCCAAGAAATGTCGTTTTGGTCACCAGAACCGCCACCAGGGTTTGGACGGTTCGTTTTTCGAACCGGTTGAATCGCCGGATTCCGAATACTCTCTTGCGAATGTACATCGCGGGACTTCCGCATCGAGCAACGTAACGACCGAGCCGTCGATCGATTGACCTTGAGGAGGCTCATACGTAATCATGACCGTTTCGTGATGCCAGGGCCCTATCTGATTTACAAGATGCCAGACCTTGCATTCCACAAGATTTCCTTGCGTACCGGCATGAACCGCATGACTCGCCGTGGCCCGATGGGGCGTGAGGTTTCGTGGCACCTGGCCGAATTCGGAAACTTGCGCTGAAACCAATTGTGCGGAAGTGATTCCAGGCCCCATTTCAGGGATGGCCGGCTTACGGAATTCCTGAGCGGTAATGGAGACACAGCCGCCATCCGGCGTACGAAGAACAATTCCCTTCGCTCTTTTTTCTGATCGCCAGGCTTCGGGAACCCGGCAGTGAATGAAAGGCGTTATCTCGATCGTCTTCATTCGCTCATCGCCGATTCGTGCTGAAACCTTCTCCGTCTTCTCGGCCTCATTCGAATCGAGCTGTTTTGCAAGCCACTCCGAAAATTCGGATATGTCGAGATCGAGACTGCTGACGGAAAGCCTGGTTGGTTCTTCGCTCAGCCAGAATGTCTCAGGCGTCGGTCCTTCGGGGTGATACAAATTCGTAGCACGCCAGTCGTGCAGAACGAACGCTTCGCCAGCATCGTTCGTAAAGGCGATCTCGCCGCTGATCTTGTAGCCTTCACCGGGAGAAGGCTTGCCGAAGCGTCGAACGACGGCCGCGGGAGCGACGAGGACCTCACCCATGATCGTGATGTCGTCCAGATCGGCGTCTGCGCTAGGGATTCGACGGAACATAAGCTCTAACCTCGTTCAGACTTGCATTTTGATGAGTGGACGAAATCGGATTCGATCGCCCTCGTTGTGACTTCCGAACTTCGTTCCCGATCGAGTCGACTATACTTCCCACGGTCTCACCCCACAATTGAAAATCCAAAACCCTCGAAATGTTACACCGATCCGCTGGATGGCAGAATGCCCTGGACTGAACTTCAACGTTCGTAATCGGCCGTGAACTTCCAGTTTTCGCCTTCCTGACGAATCCGGAAAACGCAGCGGTTCCAGGAGTCCCCACGCTTGATCGAATCCAGTTCCAGCATGCGCGTCGCTTCCAGGATTTCGTCGGTCGCGACCACGACATCCTGCGGATAATCCGCGTTGCTGATCGCGTGCGACAGGCCGTTGCCGAGCCCTTCCTGAGTAGCGACCAGTTCAAGAGTCGCATGCGACCACCATTCCGGAGTCGCTTCGATCAGGGCACTCGTCAACTGTCGATAGATCGCCGTCAATTCCGCGTTCCCTGACATACCTCGCCCACCCTTTCCGAATCTGGCATCGCGGATTACAGTCACGATCGGCGTAAGAACCGACGTGATGACGACCGAAGCCATCCGGCGGAAACGCATTCGCCGATTCCAGGATTTTCCGAAATCGCATCGACATATGCCACGAAATCTTCGGTCATTTTCGATTTTTCTCATCTGCGGAGATCGCCGACTGTTCGATCATGTCGAACCACAAGCGTCGAGTACCTCACGAAGATCCAGAAGATAAAGCGAATTTTCGCTCATCAAGTGAATCGATCCGGCGCGCCCGACGACTCGCTCAGCCAGGATTCTATCGCCTTCGTGGTTTCGAAGCTCGAATTGAGCGATCGAATGAGGATCCCCGTCGCGACCGAGGCGAAACACGTGATACGTGTCACGGTCGCCATATTCACCGCGGAACAGCGCATGCCCAGCGAACACGGCAAACGCTTCGCAACCTCCCAGTGGCATATTCCAGTAAGATGTGACTATTCGCCGGCGAAGATGAACGAGCGGAAAGTCGTCGGTATAATAATAAAACCAGGTGTCGTTTTCGGATTCGACATTCAGAGCGTAGCAGTCGCAGATCGCATTCAGGCCATCGCGCGGCGCGAATTCATATCGTTTCTCTCCGAACTCATCCCAGGCGACCAGTCCCGCGTCACCGACGGGGTTACCCCAGCTATAATTGCCGAAAATGCCTTCGTCGAAGTAGCTGGTCCAGATGACGCCTTGCGGAGTCGTCTGCACAGACTGAATGCCGTCTCCAAGCAGAATTTCTCGTAAGAATCTGCCGTCGAGCGAATAGATCCGGCCGTTCCTGTCGAAGTCGTCAGGCCCCTTTCGAAAGGATCGGGCACAGACGAGCAGCAGCGCGTCCGGAAGCGGCTGAATTGCATGAATGTTGTATTTCTCGCCTTCAATGCGAAGATCGAGGACAACCTCTGAGCCAGCCAGTCCGACGACACGATAGTTTTGCGGCCGGCCGGGGACCGTTTTCACGAAACTCGCTCCACCAGGTCCTTCGGACCGATAGTCCAAAGGTTCGAGCGCGACGACGAAGTAAACGAGATGATCCGGTCCGGCATCGAAAGCGACAATTTCGCCATCGCCGATGAATGGCTCAAGCGAAACCACAGGCGATAATACGATCGATCGATTCATCCGTTCGGGATCTCCGACATTTGCCGCTGAATGCGACGGATCCGGATGGTTAGCGAGTCGCACACTGACGATAGCCCGGTTGCATCTTCGACACCAGTCGACACGTTCGAGCCGAACGGTCGAATTCGCAGGACAGCTTCATTCAGGACGATTGGGCAGCCATTGCCATTCACGCATCGCCTCATCGGCGCCGCTTTCCCAGAGGAAAAGACCGGTCGAGTCAGGCCAGACACACTGAAGAGCCGGGAACCTCCGGAAACGGTAGAGCCAGAGATCGAAACCGAGAAAAGTCCGGTAGTTCGTCGGATCGATTTCCACTAAAGAGACTTCGAAACCTTCGAGAACCTGATCCGAAAGCTGGCCCGCTTCGAATCGACCGCCGTTCCTGACGAACTCGCCTATGCTGTCGATCATCGCGGCCGAATTCGCGAGCGGAAGGCCGAGTACGAGAACTTCGGCATGATCGAAAGAGTGATGGAAACCGGCCGAAAATGCGTAGGCAGGTGAATGGATGCTCTCTTCGATGGCGATGACGGCCCAGCCACGGCTTCGAATTTCGGCCAATCGGCATTTGTCGTAGTCATCCGCAGGGGCCGGAAAGTCGTCGGTCATCTCCCCTCCGAATTCTGATTTACGCTCCGTCCGGACAGGTTCGCTTCATTTCACGAAGACCTTCGCATCAACTGACGAAAGCGAACACACCGGTTTCGAAACTGATTCATTTCCGAATCGATCGCATGACGTGGACCAGGTTCCAGGCGATATTTCGATCGGAATTGCGATCGTCACGCCAGGTTGAGCTGCCATGATACGCCGAATCGGTCGTTGACCCAACCGAACTTCCGGCTGAAGCCATAATCGTTGAGCGGCATCAAAACCGCGCCGCCCGCTGAGAGTGCTTCGAACGCATGTCGCAGCTCGGTTTCATTATCGCATTCGACGAACATCGACATTGCCGGGGTGAACGTGAAAGCATGCTTGACGGGGCTGTCGATGCAGATGACCTGCTGCCCTGCCAGGGTAAAATCGGCTCGTTTCACGGTGCCCTCCGCCCCCGGCTGACCTGGCCCATAGCGTTCGATGGCGAGAACTTCGGAGCCGGCGAACAACCCGACGTAAAACCGCATCGCCTCTTCGGCAGAGCCCTGGAACATGAGGAACGGAGTGATCTTGCGTGCCACGGGGAGAGTTCCTGTAACGGTTGATCGAGTTGCCGGACGCACAAAGCCGAGAGCATGATGCAAGTGCGGATCCGGGAATGCGATCGAATACGATTGGCGAACCATTTCAGGAAGCGGATTCCCTCGTATCGATTCGACTCGAATCATACTGACCGAACGGTCCTATCGATTCAAGGGCATGATCCATTCTACGCTGCGATATCCACGAACCGAAGCGAATCAGGAGTATTCGTGCGAACGAAAACGAAAACGGACATCACTCCCGATTCCATTTCGCAAGAACTCGCGACAGTGCTATGGTTTTCGAAAGAATCTGCCGCGTCACTTCGGGCGGACAAGCCGTCCATGCCTTTCGAAGTTCCATGTGATATCAGTTGGAAACGCACTCTTCATAGATCGCTTTCCACCCCTCGACTTCGAACCGGTATTCCTTCGAAGCATTTCGAAATGCTCGATTTCCCGAACTGACTTCGAGAATCCTCAATGCCGGCATCTTCATCCGACGAATTTGCCTTGCTTTCGTGCGATTTCGACGACCTTTTCACCGACCTGGCCACGAACCTGGATCATCACCCAATGTTCCTTCAGACGAATCCGCACCGTCGGAACGAAGAAGTATTCGCCTCGGGAAACTTGCGAAATCTGAGACCAGGGAATGAGCAACGGCGGACTCAGGAAACGGAATGGTAAAGCCGCGGCAAAACCGATCCCGTGCGATGAGACCGAAATCGTGAGGCAGTTGCCGTAACCCACGGGAAACCAGTGTCTGCCGATCGATGCCGACGCGAATCGAAATCGTTCCGGGGGCAAGGAAGTCTGTGCCCGGAACGACTTCGCAAGGCTGATCCATCCGGAACTGAATGCCAGAACGACGTTCATCGCGAGCCACACGAAAGCGAAAAACGGCAGGAACCAGGGGCCTTCGGGATCGACGGGAAATGGATTCGGCGGATTTCCGTGCATTTGGACCTGACGATTCCATTCTGGAAAGACGTTCGTTTTACAGGCCGTGAATAAACGAGTATACTTGCCAATTCAGAGATTCGTAAAGGAACTTATCATGGGAAAGCGTAAGACGATTTTCACGCGAATCGCAAATCCGATTTCATTCCTCAATGTCATAAATCATTGCCCCGTAGACTTCCGCCGCATCAGATAATGCACCGGCGGCCATACTGCGAGCGGCACCGCAGCGCTCACTAGAAGCCCGGCGACCGGGCGGTCCAGATAAGCCTGGCCGAGTGCCCCGAACGCGAAGCCCATGGCGAAGCTGCCGCAGGCCAGCGAAGCGACGAACGGCGCGGCCCGCATGCCGGCCAGCCCGGCCAGGCAGCACAGGGCCTCAGGCAGAAGCGGCATCCAACGGGAAAAGGCGACCGCCCAGAGCCCGTAACGCTCGAAGAACCGGCGGAGCATCTCGAGATCGCCCTCACCGACCAGTCGACTGGCCACCCTGGGCCCAAGCGCACGGCAGCCGCCGAACGCCACCAGCCCGGCCAGCGTCGACCCGATACCGCCGATCAGGCCGCCGAGAAATGGCCCATAAATCATCCCCAGACCGGCGATTACGGCCGTTGCCGGTACTGGTGCGACCAGGTCGGAGACGATCAGCCCGATGCCGGCCAGCCAGGCCCAGCCACCGAACTGCCGGAGCCGGTTGAGCCCCGCTTCGCCGCCGAAATAGGCGTCCACCTGATCTTCGAAGAGAATGGCCGGAAGGAGCATAACGAGGACGAGGATGAAAACGATCCGGTAAAGCCGACGGTGCGACCAGAAGCGGGAAGGCTGCGTGGCGTCAGGTGCGATGTTCATGGGGATCCAGGGCTTGTGATTCAGGGGGCTTAACCGGCGTCGGGTCATGAGATCGACGAGTCGGGCCGCCATCGTATCGAGCTGACGCCGTGGCTCAGAGATCTGGAGCGGTGTTCGAGCCACAATGTCAATATACCATCTCGAGTTGGACTGGGACCGAAGTCTCGCGAAGTCAGTCAGCATTCCGCAAGATCGCCCGCCCATGACAAACGAGGACGACGAGATAAAGGTGAAGCCAGTACAAATCCACCGCGAACAGCACCGCAGGTCGGAAGGCGAATCCTGATTCCCTGAGAATCGCAGCCACGAACGAAATCGCCAGGTTCGCGAAAAAAAGCGTGGCAAGCCATCTCTGTTTACGACGAGCGAACAGAATGCCCAGCAGGATGCTGGAAATGACGACCGAGACATCCATCACGAGCACCAGGCCTTCGAAAATCCAGCGGATGGAATCGAGATCCGGACCAGCTGCGCCGATGAGCAGGATGCCGTCGAGCGAAGCGATGACGACTGCGACGAGCAGTAACCTCACGATGCCAGGATGCAATTCGAGTCTCCTTTCGCATGATCGTCTCGATGATTCGCCGCAGGTTTTCGAATCGAAGCGGCGGATCCTGCGGCATCCACGGAAAACAGTTCCGCCATCATTCGCGATGAATTTCGATCAGCGAGGCCACAAGGACCTCGCCACCGACGATCGCTTCGTTGCCTGTGAAGCGAGAGACTTCCAAATGACCGTCATCGAAGACATCGACTTCGACCCGCTCGCCGACGAGGGTCATGGTCACCAGCACGGTGTCGGGGCGATATCGCCCGATCGTGAAGTGAATCTTCGCGTCTTCCAGCCGATTCAGCAGATCGTAAAGCGGGTGCGACATGATGAGTACCGGAAAACCCATTTTGCGAATCGTTTCACGGATTATCGGAATCGTTCGGATCTGCAATCGTATCGCTTTTCATCGAAGCATGTCCAACGATCATCGAAATCCGTCCTGGCTTTGGATCGATCGATTACGCCACGCTGCTCGCAAAATGAAACCCATGAACCCCAGGCCCAAAAGTACATGCAGCCAGCTAACGAAACGAGTGCCCCATGGTGCGAACGCTTGATCGACCATAAGTGCCAGCTCCAGAAAGACGAGCGGGAAGACCGGCATGATCGGAACGATGCTGACTCCTTTGCCGGAGCCGTCTGGGATACCATTGCGGGTATCGTCAACAACGTGGCCTGCCACTGCTGCGAAACACCACAAGATCCATACGGCGAATACTTCGATCGCCAGGGCCCACCACGGCATGATTTCCTGTCGCCTCCGATTACGCGCGCCTGGTCTATGAAGTCCGTCCCGCCCTGCGACAGGCTTTCTGGCCAGGCAATGGGGAAGTCGGCAACTCGCTTGAGCACCCAATCTTTCGAAAATGACCCACGTCCCCTTTCGGCCCGAACGAGCTTACCTGCCATCGAAATCAATCGATGTAAGCTCAGGTTGAGTCGATGCACCAAATGCCTCAAGCCAGGCTTAAAGCGATTGCCGTTGCTGGTCCGGCTGAGTGAGGGGTTAGCCAGCACATTCTTCCCCAGCGAGCGGCTTGACCATGAAGACATTGAAATCTGTGGCAACGTAATCGCCGAACGGAGCACACCATGTGAAGCCATTTCGAAGATAAAGTGCGTGAGCAGCGGCGAACGGTTCACCAGTTCCGGTTTCGAGGTACAGGTGCGTATAGCCGCGACCACGAGCGGTGTGGTAGATCTCATCGAGGACAGCCTGACCGACCCCTTTGCGAAGGAAGGTAGAGCGTGTGCGCATCGACTTGACCTCACCGGCACTGGCCCCAAGCGATTTCATCGCACCACAGCCGCAGAGCTGACCATCGAGCCACGCCGACCAGAAAGTGATCTCAGGCGCGCGCAGACCGTCGATCGCCAGAGCGTGAACATGGCCGGCGGGAGTGTTGCCGTGCATGCCCGCGAGGTGCTCGGCGATGAGGGCTTGAACCTGCGGTGAGGAGAGGTCGTCAGGGCGAACGATGATCGACATGGATGACGTTTTTGACTCCAGAACCACAATCTCAGCGGACAGACCCGCAGGGCGTGACACTCGCGAGCCTTCCGGACCAACCAACGCAGCGGGATTTCTTTCAACGAAGCGGCGAAGTAGCCAAGTTCTCGCGGATGAACTGCGTGATCGTTTCAATTTGACCGGCAAGCTCGACTGCTTCAAGAGCCTTGTGCAGTTTTTCCCGAATCGCTTGCGCCGTGTTTCATCGACCTTTCGCGAAATCACCCGATCGCCGGCTCGGTCTTCAGCGCGTGGTTATGGGTCTCTTCGCGTGCTTTCGTGATGTGCAACGATTTCCGATATGGCGTTTCTTAGCCGTTCGCTGCGGCAATACGATGGCTGCAGGTATGAGTGCCCATTCCGCCCGGTCGCATTATGTATCGTAAAGTCAGCACCGTACTCCGCCAGCAGCTGAACTACAGCCCAGCGTCTGTACTCGCAAGCCAGCGTCAAAGCGGTGAATCCGTCACCGTCACTGAAATTGATGTTCGATCCATCCTCCAGAAGAAGTCGAACGATTTGGAGATGCCCCTTCCAGGATGCCAGCATAAGTGGCGACGCCTCCCTTGGCATACCTGGGTGCTCGTTTTGATTGACGCCGGAGTTCAAACAGGCGACTACCATTTCAGTGTCGCCGTCGCTGGATGCTCGTCGAAGATCATCGAACTTCAATTCTTGATTCATAGCGATTGCGAGTCCAAATGCACTTGGATCGATTATGACGAAGCTCAGCGGCCCGCCCGCGGGGCGTGACACCTGCGTTTCTTCAGACCAGCCCCGGAGCAGTGATTTCTTCCGCTGGATCGCCGGTTTAAAGACGTCTTGAGGACGAACTGCGAGATCGATTCAATTTGATTGGCGGACCAAGCTGTTGCAAGAGTATTATGCCGGTATTTACCGAATCGCTATAGGCGATGCCGAAGTTGCATACCAGCTTCGATCGCGGGGCCCGCCGTTCAAGCGGTGCGGAACATGGCGTTGGCACGCCCGGACAGCGAGTCGCAAGATCGATTAAGGTGCCTCGCGGACCTCGAGCTTTGCCGTCGGCGCTCCGAGTGAGCGAGCGTTGAGCCGTACCGGCACCTCGACCACCTCGTTAGATTCTCGATCGCTCGACTCCATACCGAATCGCGGCCTCGAGCACCTCTGTTCTTACGTCTTCCAGCCTTCTGAACTTGATGCAATAGCCAGTGATAGTTGCCTTGCCGAGTTCCTTCCCGAACTTCTGCGCCAAGTATTTCTTGTCTTCGATGCCAAGGATATAGATCGAAATTCCTGTCGTATTCGCACTCATGCCAATCTGGTAGAAGTCTTTGGTTTTCCCGTCGGCGTATTTGATGGCCTGCGCGCCGTATCCGATGTTTGGGTTGGAAATGACCTTTCCCGCACGATCCCGGCCATCCAGGAACCACAACTTGCAATTCGGCATCAGCGTCAGAATGATGCGATGCAGCTCTACCATATCGCCGCGTTTTGGTTCGGGCTGAGCAGTGATGTAATCATCGATCTGCTTGAGTGTGTTCATGTGTGGTGACACTTCCGATGCGCGGGTTTTTCGAGTACTGACGTTCGAACTCGCAGTCGTGGGCCAGGTTGTACCCATATCATGCTCAAGGGGGAGGGCTCGTCAGCACCACGGTGTAGCCTTCGAGATCTCGAAGCCAACATTCCTGGTTCCCGTTCTCGCTCACCTGGCTAGGCCTGATGAATTCTGCCTTCATTGCCTGAGCTCGCTCGACGGCTGCTTGAAAGTCCTCAAGTTCGAACCACAGCACGACACCGTTTCCGCATGGCTTGAGCGACGGGTCGCCAAGTGGGCCATGGAGATGTTCGACGTCCCACTTGTGCAACTGCAGCACGAGTCGATCGCCAGAGTTGAGGCGTTCGTACTCGTCCCCGCCATGTCCGCTGGAAAGGCCGAGCAGTTCCTCATACCAACGACTGCTCGTACGAACGTCGCTCACGCAGATCAGTGGAGCAAGTTGCATTGATAATGCTCTGGCCGGTATGCCCCGGCGGAAAGTTGCGGACCGGACCGCCAGGCATCACACTTGCGATTCTTCCGGCCAGGCCAACGTGGCAGGCCATATCCATCGAAGCGCTGGTATGGCGTGATCTTACGGACGAACCGCGCGATCGATTCAATTTGACCGGTAGGCACGTTCGCAGCAAGGGCTCTGTGCCGGTTTTCTTTCGAATCCCAGCCGCCGATGCCGAATTGAGAATTCCGGCTTCGTTCGAGGGGCCTGACGACTGAGATAATCCGGTGGCGGCCAGCGATGTTAGTTTCGGACTTCGTCGCGAAGCAGCGAGCCGGCAGCGTGTTTTGTCAGGGCTCGACTGCGGCCTCCCAACTGAAAACGTCCCCTTCCGGCAACGATTCGACACCTGAGCGACGAAGCATGTACAGAACCTGTGCCCGGTGGTGCATGCTGTGAGTGATGACATGGGCGATCGCAGTGCCGAAAGACTTCTTTCGCTGCGGATTGTCCAACGTATCGGTCCACAATTCGTCCCAGGCATGACGAAGCTCCGCGCGCTGGGCCAATTTCTTCAGCCGCGATTCCGCCACCGTCAAACGGCTCAACATGCCAGAGACCGTCCGGTCCCGATTCGTTTCATTCACATCGTCCTTCGCCATGAGCGAACTCCAGACCTCCATATTGTAGATGATATGATCGAGCGTCATCCGCAAAGTACGGTGGCCAATGTCATATTCACGATCGAGTACATCGTCGGGAAGCTCTCCGCAGATGGCAAGCAATTGGCGAGTTGTCCATGCGTCGTGACCAAGAAGTCGATCTAGCAGATTCATGTGACACCCTGAGCCCAAACGCTCAAACTCGACGAATCGGACCTCCGGGCATGATACTTGCGAGTTTACCGGCCGGCCACCGCAGCGGGCCTGGTCGACTGAAGCGCGGGTTCAGGCACAATTTGCGGGCGAACTGAGCGATCGATTCAAATTGACAGGTAAGCAGGGTTCTTGCAAGAGCATTGAGCCGGTTACTTTCGAATCACATCCATCGATGCTGAATCGATCTCGCCGGGTTCCTTCGAGAGGCCTGATACCCAAGTTCGACAGGAGGTTAGGCGGTCAGACTTCCTCCCAGGCGACGCTCGCCGGCAGCCTTCCCGTTTCCGCGTATTCGAGCACAGCCCGGCGCGCCAATTCGTTCGGGATGGTGTTACGCATGAGGAACTGAGTGTGATGACCGGTAAGATAGAAGTCGATGACACCCTCTGCTCCGGCGTCGCCGAGGCAGATCAAGTAGGGCGAATCTTCTGTAAGCGGGATGTGATTGAGCGTGCTTACTGACGCTCCGAGCCCGATCGTGAGCGTGCCCCCCTCGTTGTGGATCATGGCCAGGTTGGGATGATCCGGTTCGGACTGCCAGGCGATGCGGTCGAGATGTCGAATCAATTCGGCAGGGCCCGCCACGGCAACGGGCTTTCGCTGTTCCAGCCATTCGAGCATAACGGGATATGCCATGGCAGCGGCCTCCCCGCCGCCGAACGCCCGAGAACAGAGTACCCGAACCATCGGGTTCCGCGAGATAACACCCTGTTTACCGCGTGATCCGCTGCAACTCCAGTTTACACTGGCGGGGTCGACGGAAGGTCTGCCGATCCGAGTCGACCCCAGAGGTGGCCGCATTGCATGCACTGCCAATCCGAATCGCCCCCTAAATTGCAACATCCACCCAGGACGACCCGACCAGAGTCCAGATCCGCCTCCAATTCAGGGGTGATATCGGGCAGCCCATATAAGATTGACGCGATACGTGTGCTATGGCACGCCGGGCACTCGCTTGGAATCGCGGAGAATTTTGCCACTGTGAGCCTCAGAGCCGCTGAACGACAAAGGAAACCGGGCGGCGGCCAGAAACCTTCGATTTGCGATAACGCGACGCCTGCCGCTCCGGTTGACCGCCTTGTTATGCAGTTCTTGTAAACGACCTTTTCGCAGATTGCTTCATTATGCAATCCGATTCGGGACGACGAAGCTCATGTGCATCTCGGAGTGACGCAGGTTGAAGTCATTCCACTCCTGATTAGAGATTCGTCCGAATCCTGGATGAAGAGCACGTTTCGTCTCACGATTCTGGCGGTCAATTGCGGTACGCAAGGCAGCTAGTCCGTCCTCGACGGAGGTTGCATCGGGAATGAATTGACGGGGGCTCTTAAATCCCACGGGTATCGGTTTCGATAGGAATCTGTGCTTCATTGACAGCGTCATCAACCATCGTACTGGTGCTGGCAACAGGAATCCTGAGCCGTCAATTGATGAGTCCAACGACATTGCGACGTGTTTGAGAATTTGCCCGAAGGACCAATTGCCGAGCGTGCGGACATCCGTTGCGGAGAGATTCTCGGCATCGTTGAGCAGATCACGAAGAGATTCGTACCGCACCGTTCGGCGACCCTCGACCTTCTTTGTTGCGACTGTCATGAACAAGCCTGAATTCGTGGAGATCGACTCTTCGGCATAACGCACAAGCTCAGCGGACCGGCCCGCCGGGCGTGACGCTTGCGATTATTTCGGCCAGCCAGAGCGGTGGGCATACTTTCGCTGAGGCGTCGGGCAAGGCGCGATCTTGCAGATGAACGGCAAGATCGATTCAATTTGACCGGTAAGCATGTTCGAAGCAAGGGCTCTATGCCGGTTTTCTTCGAACCGCTTCCGGCGTTGACGAATTGAGATTTCCAGCTTCGTTCGTGCGGGCTAACGTTCGAGCTAACCTATGCGCGGAGGTATCCGACGACTGGCCTCGGAAGGCATGTCGCCACGGCCGACTGGAGCGGCCAGGCTTTGGCTGCCGTAGCGGGTCAGGCTGAGAGAGTGATTAGGCGGTGCCGCCACGGATTGCCGCGCCGATGATGAGTGCTCCGCCACCGAACGCGGCAAGGCCGAACCACGGCATATGCAAGATGACTTTAGGCATGACAAGCGATGCGAAGCGGTGGTGAATGCGCCAGGGAAGAAGGCATAGAACAAGAGAGGTGAGAATCAGCAGCCAGCCGAATGCCAGAAAGCCCGCAGAGAAGGCCATTCGTGGCGAGGCCCAGATGAGAGCTACTCCGACAAGGACTCTAACAGCCATCTCGAAGTAGTGAATCCGCGAGGTCGCCGCAAAGGCCAGGAGGAACGCTTGTGCGCGTGATGGCGCTATCCAGATGAGTGACGCCAGCGTGACAAGGTACAGACCTGCGAGAAGGACGATGCCATGGCTGACGTAGATGAGTGTTTCTTGCATGTGAATGTGGAGCGGTTGCCGGCTTTTCTACGCTCGTCGCGCCGCCCGACGACCCAGCTCAGCATCGGCGGGGCTACTGAACCTTGAAGACCCAGAAACGAATCATGCCCCGCTTTCTGCTGCAGCGCCTGGTTCGGCCTGCCTGGTTGTCCCGCTTGCGGCCATGGCACGGCACATGAGCATGGTCGATCCATACGCCAACCCGAGGAAGATGAGAAGAATCAGCAAGGAGTAAATCTTCGGTGGTTCCCCGCTTGCTGTGGGGATGAGACCAGCCAGCGGATGAAGCAAGGCGGCCACCACCCAGAAAAGCACATTCACGACAAGGACCTTTTTCTTACCGGATCCCATCGTTTACTCCTTGGAGCGATACGAATTGCCTTTGCTTTCGCTTGCCGATCTCACAAGATCAGTGAAACGGCCCCCCGGGCGTGACATTCGCGGGTCTTCGGGCCCAACGACCACAGCGGAATTTCTTCCACCGAAACTCAGCGGAAGGCACGATTTGCGGACCATCTGCGAGACACATTCAATCTGACCGGCAGGACATGACAACGCAAGGAGTTTTTGGCGGTTTCTTTCCGATCGCTTCCGCCGATGCCGAGATTTCATTCCCGTCTTCGCTTCCGCGGCCAGACGACACCGAGAACAAAGCGGAGGACAATTAATGGATTTCAGGACACGCTCGAAGCTTCGCCCGGGTTCTTCGAATTGTTCGAAAGTTGGAATCGAGTAAGAAACGCGTCATCATTCATGATGATGCAGCTGATCAAGCCACGCAGGAAACGAACTACAGATTTGATTCAACTCCTTTCCCTTGCGCGCATCGTGAATCCACAGCCAGACCGAACCATCACGGCGAATGCCGTAGAGGTCTCCGGATCCGACATCAGCCACAGGCAAAAAGTCGGGCGGAAGCTCTTCATCGAGAATGTCCAGCTTGTGAAGAATGCTGATTCCCTTCGCTCTCGGGTAATTTTCGTCGAACTTGCCTAAGAACGTACCGAGAATTCCGATATTGCTCTTGGAGTAGGACTTAGGCAATGGCATTTCGGGAGTGAAGAAAACGTCTTCCTCGAATCGGGAAGCGCCGTAGAGCATGAGCAGCTCGCGATGGACGGAGTCGAGGGGGCATCCGATGCGATTTTCAATTGCCAGCACGTCGGCTTTCGACAACGGGTTGAGCGCATCGCCGACTGCGGGCACGAAATCGCCAACCCTCGATATCAGTTCCTGCAAATGCTGATTCATGAGCTCTGTTCTTTCCGAACGACCAGGAACAGCGAACCGGCCCGCTGGGCGTATTACTTGCGATTGATCCGGCCAGCGACCGAAGCGGGCTTCGCTCCGCGGAACCGCCGAGGAAGACGTGTTCTTGCGGACGAACTGCACGACTCATTCAATTTGACTGGTAAGCATCTCTGAAGCAAGGGCTTAGCGCCGGTTTTCTTTCGCTTCCGCCGATGCCGAATTGAGTTTTCCGGCTTCGTTCGAGGGGCCTGACGCTCCGCATCAGCGACTGTGCAAAAGTGCAGACCATTGCAACCGGTCGTCAGGCTTTGAGCATGCACATGTCGGATCCATGGTTTTGAGACGTCCGAGCAGACAGTGGGCACTTTTCCCGATTCGTAGTGCGAGGAGTCGGAAGGCTGTGGCAGAAGACCGATTCGGTGCCCGCCCGCCTTGAGTTCGCTCAAAACCACCCGTTCGACTATGAACCGACGGTTTTGACCCAATCTGCGAAAGCAAGGCAGGCCATCGTTTCGGCGACCAGGAACTGAACTTCGAAAACGAAGACGAGGAATGTACTGGCCCACAGCGTCACGGGATGGATCCTGCGCAAGCTCCAGAGATCGTAAAGAACTATCAGAAGCAGGAAAACGTAAGGGGCCCGTGCGGCGGCGGGAATGTTGTGATACAGGAACCCGACCGGCCAACGAATGAAAGACGCGAACATGAGCGCGACGTGGGCGATCACGATCGACCGCTTGTGAGCCGGCGGAACGCCCCTCATTCGGTAGGCCAGCGCGATGAGAACCGCGAAGACGAGCACCATGTCGATGTTGATGAGAAAGAGCAGATGTTCCTGGCCCGGCGGAATGCCGCGCCGGAGAATGTCCGCTCCAGCCAGCAGACCGGTTACGACCATTGCGCAGGCCAGCGGAACAGCGATAACCCCGAGGCGGCGATGAAGGTCGACCCGGTGGGCCGAGATGAGCGACACCTGGGCAGCGAACAAGAGCATCCAACAAGTGGCCACCAGTGCGTGGACGTGAACGACCGCACTCGGCAGGGGTGCATTGACCATCCCGGCGAGGTAATAGGAAGGCGCGAAGCCCACGAACACCGTGGAGAGCAGAAGCAAAGCCATGCCCGCAAAGAACAGGTGCTCGTGACGGCCCTTCAACGGGGCTGACGCCGGGTCTCGATCGTTGTGTTGAGCTGAAGGATTGGACATTGCGATGGATGATTGGAATCGATGAATTGATCCGCTTTTTGGACCACCACGTGTGTCACTTTCGAAATTCCCGGCCAACAGCGAATGCGGACAGGGAATGCAGCAGCGAGAGTACAGTCGGGGCTCCCCGGACAGAATCGCAATCAATATGGCACCGACGACCCTGAAAAGGCGCTGGGTGGTGGCCTCATCTTCCGGAAACTCTACCACGGATATCCGCTTCAGGAAAGGCGCCCAGCATTCGACTATCGCGAGCTTCTTCCGGATTGTCGCCGAGCAGATAATAATGCCCCTCCGGAACGGTGAACGGGTGCCCGACGAGTTCGACGCCCGGGACGTCGGCATGAAACCTGATGCCCCGGAGGTGTTCCGGCGGGGTTACAGTTTGGCCGTCGATGACGATCCTCCCGTCCGTGAAAGACACAGTTTCTTGGGGCAAACCGATGACTCGCAAAACCTCCACGACATAGGCTCCGCCCGGTTGCTCCCGCGGACGCAAGACGACCGCGTGCCACCGCTCCGGTTCGGCAAGCCGGTAGGCATTCACGTCGACTGCCAAAATCTCGCGGGTGATCGTCGGTGCCATCGATCGTGAGCCTCCGACATGCATGACCTTGTAGTCAGGCTGCCGAACGAAATGATTGACATACCACCCGAAGCAAGCTGCGGAAACAGCCACGACCAGGAGGAGCGTGCTGAGTCTGAGACGAAAGCCAGGGCTGCTCAAACGACGTGACCTCCAACGCTGGACGCACAAGCTTTTCGGACCGGACCGCAAGACGTGTCACTTGCATGCTATCAGATGCAGCCACCAAGGCGGGGCGGCTCCGATGAAGTACAAGTCCAGGCGAATTCTGACGGCGAACTACGTGATTCTTTCGAATCGACCTGCAGGCCTAGATGACGCAATGGGCTCATGCCGGTTTCTTTCGTGTCGCTGCCGCAGTTGCCGAATCGAGTTTTCCGGCTTCGGTCGCGGGTCCAGGCGGCCCAACTCAGCCCCCCTGCCCAACGGATCTGAATCCTGGGAAACCTATGACACGGAGCTCGCCGAATCGACTGATTCGGTGTCCGACTGCGGGCTGGCAACCGCGGCCGTCGGCTTTGGCTCGGCGGGCGAGAACGCCTTCAGCCCGACGATACCCGCGACGATCAAAAGCACGCAGACGATGCGGGCGGCCGCCGCCGGTTCCTTGAACAGGACGATGCCAGTGACGAACGCCCCGACTGAGCCAATGCCCGTCCAGACCGCGTAGGCCGTGCCCATCGGGATGGACCTCTGAGCCAGGAACAAGAAAGCCCCGCTCGCCGCCATGGAAAGGCCAGCCACGACGAGTGGCCAGAACCTGACCCCGCTGGCGTTCCAGCCGTACTTCAGTCCGAGGGGCCAGCCTATTTCCATCAACCCGGCGATGAGAAGATAAACCCAAGCCATCCGTGCGTGCTCCATGAACTGTGTTGCGTGCCCTCGAAACGCTCGCAAGCAAGCGGATCGGCCGGGACCGGGTACCAGCCGGACGACCGACGCCAGCCTGGAGCAATTGTACATCGAAAGCCTGTGCGTGACACTTGCGAACATTCCTGCAAGCCACCGCAGCGGGTTTTCTTTCGCTGCAGCGCCGGGTTCGACGCGTTTTGCGGATGAACTGCAAGATCCTTTCAATCTGACCGGCAGGACCGGGTGATTCAAGGGCTTCGTGACGGATTCTATCGAATCACTGCCGCCGATGACGGATCGAAACTTCCGGCTTCGATCGCGGGACCGAACGACCAAGGCTACCCGGCGGCGGCCAAGAACCTTTGATTTCGGAATCCGCCCGATCCGCCGCTCGGGTTGACCGCCTTGTTATGCGGCGTTTGGATGCCACCCGGTCTTCGTGATCGAACCAAGAAGAATGCCATCGCCAGAATCAAAGCCTATTGCAACAGCCCGCGCCTTGGAATTGCCAAGCCATATCTCAGGACCGATCCTATCGGCTAATGTGTTGATGATCAGTCCGCCGAAGCCAAGACAAAGGACGTATTCGCCGTACTCAGAAACGGATCCCTCCGCCTTGTCGACCTTTCGGTAGATTTCGTCAAGAACTTTCGAATCGGCGTACCGGCCGTTCGGAAAATAGTCCGGGCCGCATGCCCAATCGAATGTTTCGTCCGCAGCATCGAAATCTTTGGAGCCAGCCACATACATACCGCATGTAGCTTTGTCTTCGACAATTGGATTGAATAGGCCAAACCAGAACGCATTGATGCTTTTCTGTGGCGGATCTTTCGTGAGCACGCCTTGGAGCCATCGTTCGAGCCGATTTTCGTCTGCGGCGAAAACCAGTTTGCGCAACGCCGACCAGCCACGCCAGGTTTCTTGATCGGCGCAGAAGTCGATGAGTCGTGCCATGCCATCTGCGACAGTGGCGCCCGATGCGAGTACGGCAACTACCTCGTCGTGTGATTTCGCGATGTCAAACATGTTGCATGTGATCGAGCCGCATAGCACAAAAGCTCAGTGACCAGGACCGCCGGACGTGAGCCTCGCGATGATTCCGGCCAGCCACCAAGGCGGACCAAGTCCGCTAACGCGCCGGGTTAGGCACGATTCACGGACGATATGCGTTGTTCGTTCAATTTGACCGGCAGGCGCGGATGAAGCAATGGGCTTGTACCAGTTTCTTCGAACCGCTTCATCCGATGCCGGATTCAGGTTTCCTGCTGCGATCGCAGGCCTAAAAAACAGGTTCAGAGGCCCTCGCAGCGGGTTCGCTGCAACCGATAGTCAGACCGAAAAATGAACTGACACCGATTTCTCCCCGCAACGGGTTCGCTGCAACCGATAGTCAGGCCGAAAAATGAACTGACACTGATTTCTCGCATAAGCGATTTAGCTGTTATGGAACATACACCATTTCAATTTTGATTTGAAAACCGCCCTTCGTTTCCGAGACCAGTGCACTCAAAACTAGGTCGCTTCTCCCTTCTCCCTTCGTCCATAGGTCTATGAGTACCTCCCATCGTTTGCCCATCCACATGCATATCGAAGAAGTCCATGTCTTCTCGGGAAGTGCTACGAGCGTTTCGCCGTAGTCGTCAATGTATTCCTTGATTTGCTTAGCGGTTTTTGCCGAAACGGGCAAAACGCCCTCGACACCATTCGTAAGACGATAATCGTGTTCTACGAAGGCGTTTACGATCTCGCTAAATGTAGGACGCCAAGCTGTTGGGACTGGTTGCTGCTCCTCTTCATCTTTCAGGGGCAGTACCTCTTTCTTTGGCTTGCGTTTTGCCATGCTACGATTGGTTGGTCGTGTCTTGCTTTCGAAAAGTGCAGCCTCGACCTCTTCGCGTTCATCACCCTCAGCCAGCAATTCGCAGGGTACCCCGAGCGATTCAATGACTCGTTCGACAAATTCCGCTGTTTTCTTCAGTGGTTTACCGCCTCGAAATCCATTCTCCTGGATAACGAACATCAGCAGGAGCCCGATTGAACCATCCATGGGGAAGTGCAGCTTACCAGTTAGATCCTCGTTACGATAGATTTCAAAGTAGACGCTACAATCTTTGTTCAAGCACCACACGTAATGAGAGAGAACGAAAGGCTTTCGAGCGTCGAGCAAGCCCTTTGCAGTCGCCTTGGATGTTGAACGTTTGATCTTGCTGAGCGATGCGTTGATGGCGTCAACGATGGTCCGTTCATCTTCCTTAGCGCACTGTAGTCCGTAAACAGTTGTCTCTCGCATTGCTCGTTCTCATTGACTCTTTGACTTAGTGCACTCACGACGAACACCCAAGCGCAGCGGACCGGACCGCCGGGCGTGACACTTGCGAGTCTTTCAGCCCAACCACCGCGGCGGGCCTTCTTCCGCGGAAGCGCCGGGTCAGGCGCGTTTCGCGGACGAACTGCGTGTTTTCATTCAATTTGACCAGCAAGGCGGGAGGACGCAAGCGGCTTGTGCCGAGTTCTTTCGAATCGCTGCCACCGATGCCGAATGACATTCCTGGCTTCGATCTTATGGGCCTTACTGCACCAGGCACAGCGATTTTTCGAGAGAGAAAGGCTGTGCGAAAATGCGGCGGAGGCTGTCATGAATTCGGGAACATAAGCTGAAAGTCGTGAAGCCGTTCGCTGCAGCACATGGTCAGGCTTACGTCGAATGGGATTGATTTCGTGAGTCAATCGATGTCGTAACGATGAGTAAGAGAACGCCACCGAAGATGCCGAGAAACATGTCGAAGAGCGTATCTTCAAGGCCGAGCTGGGCGTGCGTGCCGAAGAACCGGTCGGACAAGAACTCGGCGAACTCCCAGAACACAGTCGCCATACATGTGAGGGCAAAGACGAGCACGGTATGTGTAACGCGATGGAACGGGCCGATGACGCCGTGAGCTGAAGCCGCCAGGGATGTGCGGTAGAAAAAGTAAGCGATGGCGACACCGCCAAGGAAGTGCATCGGGATGTCGAGCGGCGGGAATCGATCGTATGCGTCGAAGCCGCGTGACACGATCACGTGGAAACAGAAAAGCGCCATCGCGGGAATGCCCCCCCGGCGAATCGACTGGATGCTCCATGATAAAAGTGGCTCTTTGGTCATCGGAATCGAGAACTCCTGAAAATCGTGTTCAATGGGCCAGCCCGCAGGGACAACGACTGACTCGACCGTGAACGTTCCTGTGGAATGGGCAGGATGCCATTCAATTTCCGTCTTCGAACGAGCGATCGCTGTGATCGTAACGCACCCGCTTGGCCGCCGGGATGACGTGCGGCAACATCAAGGGGTCGCAGGCTCCGAGGCGTCGGAAGTTCTCTCCGGCCTTTTCGAAGGGTCATGTGTTTGGGACCGGAATGCAAGTCGGGACGGTCCAGGTCGATCCCGTCGTTCTCCCAGTAACAGACAGGGCAGATTTCATACTCGGCTCGCGCATCGAGCGTGAAGTAGTCGCAGCAGGGGCACTGGTGCCTTGACGTCAGCAAGAGTCACCTGATGGAAATTTGTCACCCTTGAACTTCGGCAAAACGGATACCGGAGCAATTCGTAATGGACCGATTGGGTGGATCTGGTCCGGTTCGAGTGTCAAAAGTGCAAGGGTCGAGCCGTCACCGGCGACGAATTCGACCTCATAAGCGATGCCGCTTTCGTAAACAAAAACGATCACACCGACGTCGCCCGCGTGAAGGCGATGTTCGGGGATTTCGCTATTCAGCACGACGAGCGAATGTTCAGGCAGCGTCATGAGTCAGGCTCATGAAAAGCTGGAAAGGTTCGTACGGCAATGGTATGCGGAGCCACTTCGAACGGCATGACCGACGAATCACTCCACCTTCACTTCCAACCGCCCCGAGATCACCGCCAGCCAGCGTTTGATGGCTGTCACCAGGATAATGGCCACGCACGTCATCACGAAGATCGTCAGGCCGATGTTGAGGTAGCCGCGGACGACGGCGCCTGATTTCACCATGCTCCAGAATTTGCCGGTAATTTCGAAGTAGCCGGCCGTGCCGGTCGTCGTCATTACGAAGAGCATCGGCAGAAGCGTCACCGGGGCGAATTTCGCCTTGCCGTGGTTGATCAGGTACGTGGTGACCACGCACAGGGCGATCACGGCCAGGAGCTGATTGGCCATGCCGAACATGGGCCAAATGGTTTCCACCGAGCCCGACCAAATGAAACCGGCCCAGGCGACGACGATCAGACCCGTAGCCAAAATGGAAGCCGGCAGCCAGTCCAGGTCGCCCAGGGGCTTGTAAATGCGGCCAAGAAGTTCCTGAAGCAGAAACCGGCCGATGCGCGTGCCGGTGTCGATCGTGGTAAGGATGAACAACGCTTCGAACATGATGGCGAAGTGATACCAGTATTTCAGCAGCCAGTCGAAGCCGGGGATGGCATTGGTGAAGATCCGGGCCATGCCGACGGCCAGCGTGACCGCCCCGCCGGTGCGGCCGTGCAGCGATTCCTGCACTTCCTTTTCCATCGTCACAAGCTCGCTGCCGTGATCGCCGTGCGGGTCGACGCCCAGGGCCGCCAGGGCATTGGTGAACTGGGGCCGGCGCGAGAGGTCGATATTGATGTCGTAATACATGGAATTCGGCAGGCTGGCGGCCGCGATCAGGGCCACGATGCCGACGAGGCCTTCGATCAGCATCGAGCCGTAGCCGATCAGCCGGATATCGCCCTCGTTATTGACCATCTTGGGCGTAGTGCCGGAGCTGACCAGGGCATGGAAGCCCGAAATAGCGCCACACATAATGCAAATGAAAACGTAAGGGAAGATCGGGCCGTCGAAATAGGGGCCGCCGCCACCTGCGAATTGGGAATTCACGGGCGGGGCTTCGAGTGTCGGATTGGCGGCCAGAACGCCGATGACGAGCAGGCCGATGGTGCCGATTTTGAGGAAGCTGGAGAGATAGTCTCGCGGACACAGGAGCATCCAGACCGGCAGAACGCTGGCAATGAAGCCATAAGCAGCGATGGCAGCGATGGTTTGATCACGCGAGAGCGAAAAGACCTTTTCGAGCGAGCTGCCGGGTATCCACGCCCCGGCGACGGTCACGCCCAGCACGGCCAGGGCCCCGAAGAACGAAGCCTCGACCACCTTGCCCTTGCGGATGCGATACATGTAAAGGCCGACGAAAAGCGCGATCGGCACAGTACACGCGATGGTAAAAGTGCCCCAACTCGACCCGGGCACGAGCCGGCGGGCGTTGTCAGGCAAAACGAGCCCTTCGCCCTCTTTGGCCTGATCGAGTGCGGCATTCACCGGCACCGCCAATTTGTAGCCTTCATTGAAGACCATGCGTTCGCCGGGCGCATATTCGTACTGGCTGCCGGGCGGAATGTCGTATATGCGGGCCTGGCCGGGCACGGTGGTTTTGATGATTTGATTAGACTCGGCAGGCAGGACGATTTTCGTCCCCGCTTTCATTTTGACTTCTTCGCCGCCGAGAGCCTTGACGACGACGATGCCCAGCCCCGCCAGGGCGATGACGATGATGTAAAGAATGGCCAGAGCGGTGGCCAGCCCTGCGGTGGGTCCGAGTTCGTCGGCCGCGATACCGGCCAGGCTGCGGCCGCGACGGCGCGTGGAAACGAACAGGACCATCATGTCCTGCACGGCTCCGGCCAGGCACACGCCGATCAGAAGCCAGATCAGGCCCGGCAGGTAGCCGAACTGAATGGCAAGCACGGGGCCGATGAGTGGCCCTGCTCCGGAAATGGCGGCGAAGTGATGGCCGAAGAGCACCCATTTGTTCGTGGGGTGATAGTTCTGACCGTCATAATATTCATGTGCGGGTGTGACGCGAGAGGGATCGAGCCCGGCGACGCGGAATGCGAGGAACTTGCCGTAAAAGCGATAGGCGATGGCCAGAACGGCCAGAGCGCCGAGCATGACCCAGAAGGCGTGTATGGGTTGGTTCATGAGCGTTCAGCGAGAGTGCGTCGAGGGCATGCAGATCGTGGAGAAGAAGCCGGTCTACATTATGGCACCAAGAGGATGAGGATCAAAGACGGCGCTGGACGGAAAAGTGTTTTCTCGAAGGAAATCCATGAATCGATGAAACACTTTCCCGTGAATGCGCCACAATCAGGATTCAAGGTTCGCGAATCGCCGGAATGGATCCTCGCTTTTCCTGCAGAAGCCGATCGATCGCATTCTTCAATTCGGGCGGCACGGGCAATGCACCGAAGTCGACAATGCCGAGCATACCCCTGCTCGTGATCCATAGAGTGCTGTCATCGGTCCACTCGTATTGCTCGATCCTCGACCATGACAGGAGATCCTGGTATCGAAAAATCCCATTTTCACGGAATTGCAGCCTCCCCAGGGATACCATCATAAAATAAATGGCGGTGATCACTCCGAACAGGATGACACCTTCGCCCAAATCCTGTCCGTAGTCCAAGCTGACGAAAAGAAAGATCAAGGCGAGAACCCTCAACAGAATACGACCTGGATGAGGTCCGCAATCGAGCAGTACGTAGCCGCCGGTCATCCTGTCACGAACCCATGTGACGAAGAACCAGCCCAGAACGAGCATCCACAGGAGTGCGAATGCCGCATTGAGAGCTTCCTTGAAGGACGAGTCTTTGACTGCAGCGATCAGCCCCGCCGTGGAGAGCCACATGACGAAAAAAATGCCGCTGGTCAAGAGCCCATTTCGTGAACCTGGGTCCCAGGCAGTTTTCGTCATCTTCTCGGGCATCGATTCGAACCTTTCGAAATGGACGGATCGAATCGATCGGATCACTCGAAGAGATCTGATCAGAATTCAAAACAAGCGGGCAAGGTCAATCGAATTTGATTTCAAGGATACTCTGGGACCAGATTTTCCAGTCGTCCTTGTCCTTTCGGAACACGAGCATCAGGTCCGACTCGTTATTCTTGAATTTGAGCGGATAGGCCGAAGATGCACGCACTGTGGCGCGGCCGACAGCGTAGGTCTGATCAGATCCGATGTATCCGAAAGACTTGAGTTCGTATTTGAGGTCAAGAGCCTCGAACAGCTTTTCCGTCAATTGGCGTGTCGCGGCGAAGTTCGGGCTTTCCGGGTGGATCGTCCCAAGCGCTTCCTCGATTTTTTCCGCTTCGTTCGCCTTGCAGTTGGCCTCCATGACCTTGCGCAACTGGCCGACGATCTCGGGTTCCGCAGGCGTAGCCGCGGGCTTGTCCTGAGAAAATACGACATTCGCCCCAGTGACGCGGCACATGGCGAATGCCGCGAAAGCAAGCGAAAGAAGTAGGGTGTGTGGGCGATTGCGGGTCAAGTTACGGTACCTCTCTTGCGACGAAATGAGAGAACTTCACTCTGCGGCGCGATCGCGTGGACGGCGAGAGAGCCGCCCCACGATCGCTTCAGGATGCGTCCCACGGAGGGAATGCGATCGGCGTCCCGATCAGGGCTCGATCGCGGTGCCGCCATCGGCTCGGCCCCTTCTGCCACCGGATCCGCCGCCGCTGGCTCCCACGCCCGGGGGTCGAATGGCCCCGCTCTGGCCACCCTGCGGACCTGCCGGGCCGAAGCCAGCAGGTGTGCCAGGCGCTTGCCCGGGGGATCCGCCGGGCTGGCTGGTGAGAGCGGGATTACCGCCCAGTGACAACGTATCGACCAGGTCGCCCTTGGCGTCAGGCTTGCCGCGCTCGGCACGCGAAATCAGAATTTTGCCGTCGTCGTCCTTGAAGTCGCTGCCGGCGGTCAACACGGCGGGACCGGACTCGGTCCAGACCATCCGCATCGGCTTACCCGTGAAAATATCCAGGGGTGTGGATTCGAGACCCGCTTCCTTGCAGATTTCTTCAAGGGTCTTGTCTTTCGGGATACTCTTCTTCGTCACGTACCAGCGGCGAATTGCCGTGAGGGCCTCCATGACTCCCTGGTCATTCTGAAAATAAAGCAGCGGAGTGACGACATTACTCATGCCGGAAGCGATATTGAGACCGAGCTGCGGTCCGACCAGAGACGCGACGGTCTTCGGGTCCGCCGCGGCGGCCTTCTTCAAGGCCTCGGCGAGTGTGGGATTCGAACCGCCAGCGATTTCGGCGAGTTTCGCGATCGTTTCCTTATCGAGAACTTCGGCGAGGGCCTCGGAAGCTGTGGACTGACCGATCGAGTCAAGCTCCGAACCGATCTTCCTGATGTCGTCCACCGAGCCGATCTCACCGATCGCGGCGAGTTGCGCCTTGATCGTGCGGGCCACACCTGATTTCAGCTTCTTTACGTTCTCGGGCGTGAAGAGTGCCGTCAGCAGTTTTTTGGTCGCTTCGTCAGTTCCGGCGGCCCCTGCCGCCCCCTTCATGAGGTTGGTCAATTCGACGAACTTGTCGACTCCGCCAGGAGCGGCCATGCCCTCGAGCATTTTCGCCTGGGTGAGATATTCCGTTTTCAGGGCTTCCGGCAACAGATTGACGGAGCCGCTTCGATAGCCCTTGAGTGCCGCGAGAATCGCATCGTAATCCGTAGCTTTCAGGCCTTTGGCATTGAGCAGAATCGGCAGGACCGATTCCGACATTCTCCTGTGCATCGCCGAGACCACAAGCGTCGTGATGACCGCCGAACGAGGCTGAAGATCCTGTCCGAGCCTGAGGGCATCCGCGAATTTTGCGATCGCACCAGCCTCATCTCCTCGGGCGAGATCCGCGAAAATCAGCGGTGCGGCGATTTCGGCGACCCCACGAGCCGCCTGAACGTGCGGCAGGAGCGTATCGATTCCGATGCCTGTCGGAATGACGCAATCAGGCTTCTTGTGAGCTTCGTGCAACTTGGCGAACGTCGTCCTGTAAGTCCCGAAAGCCTGTTCGATCGCGCTGGCGTCCCATGTCCGGGGATTCGGATTCGCCTGCAGCCAGTCCTGAGCGGTCTTGAGATTTTTGCCCCTCAGTTCGATTCCCGATTTGTCGTTCGGGGCGATCGTGGCGTAAACCTCCGGAAAATCCGCAAGGGCATCCAGAACCAGAGGCCCGGCGTTTTCTTCCGCCGGCGGCATGTAGAAGTAATTCTTCGTGTCGAACGGTGCTCCGGCCGTCAGTTTGGCGTCAGGCGTCACGACCGCCCCGGGCAAGGTGCGTGGCGTCAATTCGAATTTCGGCACCGTCGCAGGTCCGGCGGCACCGGGCTGGGCGCCAACGTTGGGCGGCGGAGCAGGAGCATCGTCGAAATCGCCGCGGCCAGCGACGCCACGGCGTTTTTCCTGCGCCTGGACGGCCATGACGCTCATTCCGACGCACAAGACGGCAGCGAACGATCGAAACCGGTTAGCGCCGAGGGCACGAGTTTCGAGTTTTGGGAATGAAATCACGGCCGGACGCTCCCAGACGAGTCATGAGCAGAAGTTCGGGCGGCAGGGCCCAGTGAGGGAATTCCCTAGATTCATGCGCGGGGATATGCGTTGTCAAGGGTCTGAAAACGAAATCCCCAACAGATTCGGCGATTTCGGCCATTTGCACGGATCGAACGGGGCAGCGACCAGCTTCGTCGTTGAAGAATCGACAGGCCCGCCGGCCATGAACTATGGTGATCGATCCGATAGGGCGATTAACCCGAAACCGCCGGATCCTGAACCGGGCCGATCTTCCGAAAGGCGCCGATGCTGATGAACATGCACACGATGGAGCAGATGCCGAGCACGACACAGGTATCGAGATAGAATTCGAGAAAATGATCCGGCGTGCCGAAATAATTGCGCGAGAGCATCACCGCCACGTAGCCGAGATATCCGAACGAATCGGCCAGATACATCAGGAAACCGATGTTTCCCTTATCGCGAGTCATCGCCAGAAACCTTTCGAAAATCGTCGTATGCACCGAAACGTATGGCAAATAGAGACCGACGCCGAGCAGGACCATCAGCGGAAAGCCGCTCACTCGACCGAAACGCCAGAGAGCGACTGCGGCCAGAATCAGCCCGAGGCCAAGCACGGAGTTGAACATCGACAGGAAAAAAGCGGTGCGATTGTCGCGGATGTAGATCGACAGACCGCTTGCGAGCATGACGCTCAGCGTCACGATGAACTCAGAGCGGGTGAACACGGCCGGCTGACCGCTCGTGCCGAGATCACGCCACAATTCCGGCGCGAAATCGGCCCTGATGCTCCGCAAGACCGTCACGAAGAGATAACAGAACATAAGCGGCACCAGGCCGCTGGCATAGCGACGGAAGAACCGGATCCGGTCCGAACGGTCCATTCGGGTCCGTTCGCTGCGTGCCACGCGGTCCGCCTGATCCGGGGCCGGGATTTTCGAAAGCATCCACACGAAGATCGTTGAGAACGGCAGGAACGCCAGCCCGGCGATCACGGGCATCGTGGTTTCCGATACGCCGGCCGACAACAGATAGCCGCCGACGGACTTGGTCATGCCGTCAGCCAGAATGAAACTGGCGCAAAGGCCTGCCGTCAGGGCCTCAGTCTGTTTGCGTCCTTCGAGGAACCCGAGCACGAGCCCGAAAATCATGCCGAGATTCAGGCCATTGAAAAACAGCATGACGGCGTTATAGGGAATCGGCATCAGGGCGAACAGCAGGAGCGAAAGTTCCGCGCCGAGGATCATCGCGAGAATCCCGACCGGCCTGCGGTGCGGCTCGAGTTCGGAGATCACCTTGATCCCGACGAACTTGGCCACCATATAGCCGAAAACCTGAGAAGTGACGAGAATCGTTTTGAAACCGACACCGCCGAACGAATTTTCCGCGAACGCGGCCGCCGTAAATGGCTTTCGAAATGCGTACATACAGAAATATGTGCCGAAAGCGGCGACGACCGACCAGATCGGCAGCCAGCGGGCCGGAACCTGAAATGCGACGACCGGCGGCTTCGTATTCGGGGCGGCACTCATGCCCGAACCTGCACGAACGGTTTCAGGAACGGCCGAAACGCTTCGATTTCAGGTGTCGTCATTTCCGACACTTTGCCCATATCGTCGTAGAGCCGCAACCGCAAAGCAGCCGCATAATGAGGCAACGATTCGAAAACGTTCATCTCTTCTTCGTTCATCGGTCCGCCCTGAAGCTCGAGGCTCTTGCGAGAAGCTTCGGAAAGACCTTCGAAATAACCGGCCTGCCTGGCGCACAGATACCGCTTGGCAGCGACATGAAGCCGAACGGGCTCCACGATGTCCGGAACGAACCATTTCGAAAGCGCGGCGGCACCCAGATCTTCATGACACGCATCGACGCCACGATCGGCGATGTCTTCGCCGAGATCGTGTGCCAGATGTCCGAAATCATGCAGCAGACAGGCCGCGACCAGCGCCGGTTCTTCGGAGTTGTCCCTGGCGAACGTGGCACACTGCAGCGCGTGCTGCGTTTCGGTGACATCTTCGCCGTAATGCCGGTGGCCACGTTCGGCATAAATTCGGAAAATCGTGTCGACGACATCGTCAGGCGTCATGCTCGGGGCCCCTTGCGAATCAAAGATAGTCTTCCCGAATAGGATTGAACACGTCGAGGGCGACCGCGGGACCGTCCACTGCGACGACCGTATGCGGAATACCGCCTGGTATCAGCCACTGGTCGCCGGGTTCGAGAACTCGCGTCTCGTCGCCGATCGTGAATTTCAGCCGACCGCTGACGAGCAGGCCCACCTGCTCGTGCGGATGCGAATGCACAGGCACGGAAGCGTCCGGCTCGAACCGGACGACGGAGAGCATGAGCCTCTCGCAAGCGTTCGTCGTAATGGTCACGCCCGGAAACAGGCCACGCGAGGCGCCCTCTCCCGCACGAACGAATACTGGTCGATCCGTCTGGGCCATGACGATTCAGCGTCCTTTGCGGGCGGGCCCGCGCATAAGAGATTCGGTCCAGCCGGCGACGAAACCCGCCCGGTCGGTTTTCCAGAGTTTCGCCAGCGTTTTGTCCAGATCGGCTTCTCCGCCGGTCAGGGACCTGACGAATTCGGGAAATTCGGCCGGCCAGGTTCTCTGCAACCAGCCGATCAGCGAAAAGGCCAGCGGTTTCGAAACATCGGCCGGCACACGATCCTTGAGAAATTCCTCGGCACGGCGGGACCAGTCTCCCGTGACCCTTCCAGGTCCGGCGGTTTGAGCTTCGGCCAGCATGCGATCGTATCGGACCGGATCCGGCTCGACCGATTGTGCCATCTTCGACGCGAGCCCCGTTTCGAGCCAAGCAGGGGCTTTGGGGAAAGTGTCGAAAGTGGCCGCGACCAGGGCTTCGACGGCCAGAGCATGAACCCCGGGCGACTTGCTTGGCGACGGTTCGGCCGCCGGTTTGCGTCGCGGCGATCTGGATGATTTGCGCTCGGCCACCTTGTCGGTCTCGCCAGGTGCGACGGCAAGCCGTTCACGAGAGACCTGAAAAGCCAGCAAAGGCCAGGCCGAATCGGATCTGCCCACCGCGGATCGACCGGTCGTCGGAATTTCGAACCCGTTCTGTCGACAGAATTCAGCGAATTCCGCCGGTTTTTCGAAGACGAAGACTAGAGATCTCGGGCCCGTTCCCGCCAGAATCGCGGCCTTATCGCCAAATATCGATTTCAATTCGTCGGCGGATTTTTCCAGCGTTTTCAGTGTCGAATCGGCGACGTTTCGATCAGTGATGCCGATCAGGACGAACCTGTCCGTAGATCGGATCGTACCGGCATCTGCTGCGGCGGAACCGGGACGGACACCGGCGAAGATGCGGGCCGCCTCGGCTTTCGCGGAGTCCAGACGCTGTGCCGGATCCATGCGGGCCAGCTGATCGGCCGCGATTCGACTCTCGGGCCAGGCGATCGTTTCGAGCGTGGCGCCGGCTGAGAGGCCTTCGTCCAGATTGGCGCCGGAGTCGATCCAGGCTGAGATCCGCGCGATCGTGTCATTGCCCAGGGGCGGCCGATTCCGGGGCATCCGCGGCGGATCCAGCCCCCGAATCTTGCGGACGATCATGCTCGCCTGCGAATTCGCCGGAACCCAGGCAGCACCCGAATCGCCGCCAGCGGCCAGCGACGCGAACGAAGCCATCGACAATCCGCTGCTTTTCGTTTCGGCGTTGTGGCAGCCGAGGCAGTTCGCCACAAGCACGGGCGCGACGTCGCGTCCGAAAACCGGCTTGGTCTCACCAGGCTTTTGAGACGTGGGTTGCGAGAGCGCCGAACGATCGAAGACCGCCAGCGCCACCGGAATCAGGATCATCGATCGGATCGCCCGTTTCCGGTTCATGGCAGGTATCTCGCCTGATGCGGGACAACGAACGAACGCTCAAATTCACAAGGACTTGACGTACTCGACGAGATCATCGAGTTCCTTGTCCGTCAATTCGCCCAGCCCAGTCACGTTTTCGGGGGAATGAGGCCCTTTGAGCACTTCGTGCAGCGTTTTCGATCGCCTGTCGTGAAGATAGGGGTCCTTATCGTAAGCCCCACGCAGCGAAGGTGGATTGTGCCCCTTGTAGCGGCTTCCTGGTTCGTCCAGGCCGACATCGTGCACTTTGCCGTCCGTAAATTCCGGCCCGCCGTGGCAGGTGTTGCAGGCGGCTTTGGCGGATTCGAAAACGG
Source organism: uncultured Isosphaeraceae bacterium (assembly GCA_964608915.1). GTDB lineage: Bacteria > Planctomycetota > Planctomycetia > Isosphaerales > Isosphaeraceae > QWQI01. Next base: position 97,359 of record CAZSQA010000009.1, on the reverse strand, counting down.
CCTTGCCGCGCTGGGCGGCTTCGGTCAGCGAACCGTCGGCTTTGCGATACGGATTCTTCGGGTAATCGAGCGTCGCGATGTAGGCCAGGATGGCTTTCACATCGTCATCCGTCGGTTGTGTGCCCTGCATGCTCTTGGTGAACGATTCGACCATCGCTTCGTCCAGGCTTTTCTGCCAGCCGTGCCATGTCCACGGGCCGGTTTGGACGACCCTTCGCATCGTCGGCACCTTCTTCCGGCTGCGTTCCCGACGCGTCGAAAGGTCGTGCCAGCCGTCGTTCATGGTGTCGAAATCGAGGCCGTTGGTGTGGCTGTCCGTATGGCAAGTCGCGCAGCTGTACCACTGGTTGAATGAGCGTTCGGCGTCATGAAAATACATTTCACCACGCCGCACCAGGTCAGGTTGCGGGTTGCCGCCCAGGGGAATTTCGGCTGCGAGGACTCCGGAATCGACATCGACCACCTGCAGCGAATTCGCGAAATAATTCGCGGCCACAAGCGTTTTGCCGTCCGGCAAAAATGCCACCTCGAGTGGTCTGCCACCGACTTTGACGCGACGAAGTCGCTCGGTATCCCGAGTCAGCTCCGGGGCCAGCAGGTCCCGGCTTCCATTTCTCCGCCAAGGCAAAGGCGAAAGATCCTGCCGAAAAAGCAGAATTTCATGCGTGCCGCCCGCGGAAACGGCCAGATGCCGGCCGTCGTTCGAAATCGCCACGCCGTGCACATCGCCAACGGCAAGTCCTTGCGGATCGAGCGAAAGGGTTTCGTAATAGTCGTCGCCGCTCAGGGGCACTCGCGTCACACGCTGGCCAATGACCCAGCCGATATCGATATTGCCCTTCGTCGTTGCGAAGCGACGATCCTTCATATTCGCCAGAACCGCGTACTTGCCGTCGGGCGAGACAGCGATCTGCCTCAAATTGTCGCCTGAGATGTCGATGTCCCGGATCCTCGCGAATGAGTCGAGATCCACCATCGAAACGTTCTGCGAACGGGCGTTCGCCACGACCAGCGTTTTTCCGTCCGGCGTGAGAGCCAGAGACCGCGGCTCGCGGCTCACTTTGGCTCGCTTCGCGACCTTTTTGCCGCTGGTGTCGATCTTCACGACCTCGTCGAAAACGCCGACCGCGATATAGGCCGATTTTCCGGAGGAGTCGTAAACGACGCCCCTCGGTTCGGCGCCGACATCGATTCGTCCGGCAATGGCGAGCCGGTCGTGTTCGATCTTGAGGATCGCAGCGTCGTAGCCCCACCAGTGGGTCACGACGGCCTCTGTGCCGTCGGGGGAAACGGCGACTCCGGCGGGCTTCTCGCCCGTCACGATTTCGTCGAGAACCTTGCGTGCGGTGATGTCGATCAGGCTGACCGTTCCGCTGGTCTGGTTGGCCGTTAGGGCACGTGTGCCTTTGGCGAAAACTGCCAGAGCGACCGGCGATCGGTCGAGTTCGGCCGGTACGTTTCGATCGCCAGGCTTCTGCCCGGCCGGAGTTTCAGCGAATACGGAAACCATCGGCCAGAGGACGATCGTCAGAGCAACGAACGCACGGGTCGGCATGGCAGGATCCTCGTCAGCGGCAGGTCGGCGGGCTCAGCTCAGGCGGAATGCGCTTGGCCCGGAAGATGGACGTATTCTATCCGGAATTCGACAGTCGCGAAACGGGTATCGCCGAATCGCCCGCTGGATCTGCGAAGGAGCGATCGGCGAATCGCAAGCATCGCCCCGAAAATCACATCCGTTCGGCGACGTCGATCCCCAGAAGCGAAAGCCCGAACTTGAGCACCTCGCCCGTGAGCAGGCAAAGCGCTTCGCGGCTACGCTTCACGTCGGCGTTTTCCTCGCGCATCACCGGGCAGGCGGTGTAGAAGGCGGAGAAATCGTTCGCCAGGGTGAAGAGATAGTCGGCGATCACGTTCGGCTTCATTTCCACCGTGCTCTGTTCCAGCGTTTCCGGCAGCCGCAGGAGCTTCATCCCCAGGGCTCGTTCTTCCGGCGTACCAAGTATGATTTCGGGCGGAGCGGAGCGCAAGGCAGCCTCATCCGCTTCGGATTTTCGCAATACGCTGCGTACGCGAGCGTAAGCGTACTGAATATACGTCGCCGTATTGCCGTTCATGGCCATCATCTTGGCCAGGTCGAATTTGTAATCGCTCGCCCGGTTCTGCGAAAGATCGGCATATTTGACCGCTCCGATGCCGACGATCTCCGCCACTTTCGACCGCTCTTCCGGCGGCAGGTGCGGGCTGTTTTCGTCGACGACGCCTCGGGCCACGGCCACGGCTTCGTCCAGAATACCGGCCAGGCCCACGGCATCGCCTTCGCGTGTCTTGAGCGGACGCCCCTGCCCGTCGAGAATCGTGCCGAACGCCACGTGGCGAAAATCGACCTGATCGAACCCCCATCGGCGCGAGATTTCGAAAAGCTGCTGGAAGTGGTCGCCCTGGCGATGGTCCACGACATAGAGAATTTGACTCGGGTTCCAGCGATGCGCGCGATAGCGAATCGTCGCGAGATCGGTCGTGGCGTAAGTATAAGCCCTGTCACGCTTACGGACCATCATCGGGGCCTTGGTCGCTTCGCAGAAGCAGACGGTCGCACCCTCGCTGCCTGTGGCCAGGCCTTTCGCCTCGAGATCGGTGACGACATCAGCCAGCATCGGGTCGTAAAAGCTCTCGCCCAGCTGAACGTCGAAGCGGACGCCGAGCCTGTCATAGATCACCTCGAGCATCTTCAGGCAGTGGGGCATGAACTCGGCCCAGAGACGGCGATTTTCGTCATCGCCGCTGTGCAATCTGGCCGTTTCCTGGCGGGCCGCTTCGCGTACGGCCGAAGCCGCTTCGAATTCCCGCACGACGGTCTCCCAGTCCGGGCCTTCGTTCCCCGCGATTTTGGCCGCGACGGCCGAGGCCTCCTCGGACTTGCCCTCTTTCCTCAGGCGTAAGGCCTTGTCGAAGCGTTCTTCGTGGGCCTCGGCAGGCTTGATTCGCGACTGAACCTCTTTATAGAGCCGCGCCAGTTCATGGACAGGGTCACGCTCGTAGGCAGCCTTGTCGAGCAGGTTCTTGTATCCCCAGAGAATCATCCCGAACTGGGCGCCCCAGTCGCCCAGGTGATTGTCGCGAATGACCTTATGACCGAGGGCCGTCAGCGTGCGGGCCAGCGATTCGCCGATGATCGTCGACCGGATGTGGCCAACGTGCATCGGCTTCGCGACGTTCGGCGAGGAGTAGTCGACGATGACGGTACGGGGCTCGGATGGCGGTTCGAGCCCGAGGCGGTCGTTGTTGAGAAGTTTCTGAAGCTCGGATTCGATCGCGGCCTGATGGACACGAACGTTCAGGAATCCTGGCCCGGCGAGTTCCGGTGGTCCGGCCAGCGGCTCAAGGTCGACGGAAGCCGCGACCTGCCGGGCGATCTCGCGTGGATTCCGCTTGGCGGCCTTGGCGAGAGCCATGGCACCATTGGCCTGGTAATCGCCGAACTTGGGATCGGTTGCAGGCCGGACGGCATCGGCGAACTCGGATCGCTGCGACTCGTCGGCGATGGCGGCTGCGAACCGGCGACGGAAGAATTCCAGAACGTTCATAGGCCTGAGTCAACTGCTCCGTATCGGTGAATCAGAGGCATTTGCATGGCGATCGGGATTCGACGCGACCGCGGCCCGGCGTCTGCCGATGCGCGTTCGGTCGGTCGTCTCAACCAGCGGCGATCGAAGTCGTCGATTTCCAGTCGATCCGGGGCGCATCGCCCCAGAGATCGTCGAGGTCGTAGAACTCTCGCCCTTCCGGCGAAAAGATGTGAACGACCACATCCCCGTAATCGAGAAGTGTCCACCGACCCGTTTCGGAAAGTTCCATCCCGATCTTCGATTCCTTGAGTTTCTTCATCTCAGAGTCGATCTGGGCCGTGATCGCGGTCGCCTGACGACGGCTCGGCACGGTCGCTACGACGAAGAAGTCGACAAGACTGGTGACAGGCCGCATATCGAGCACGACGATCGACTCGGCTTTGCTGTCTTCGGCGATTTCCGCCGCCCGCCGCGCCAACGCGTAGGCCTGATCGAGCCGTCCGGGGAAGGTACGATCGACTGCGGAAGAAGGAACGGTGTCCTGAAGCGCGCCGATTCCTCGACTTTTGGTAGACTTGGGACTGGGGCGATCGATGGTGGGCTCGACTGCCCCCGAATCTGTCGCCTCTATTTCTTCGGACATGATGTTTCGTTCGCTCGTCGGCTGTCGCTGAAGATTCGTTAATCGAGACAGGGTCAGGTTTCACTGAATGCCAGGCCGTGATTCGTGTCACGGAGCTTCACACAGTTATCTCGAAGATTCTAACAGATCGGTGCCTCACGTTCGAAGATCGACCCCGGTTCAGGGGTCGCCTCGAGCGGCTTCCGGAATGCGGATTCGCCCGCGATTCCGCGAAAAACTCTCCGCAACCGGTCGAAGAGTCACCGCATGCACAAATTACGGACGAAGTGCCGCGATCATCGCTCAGGAACATGCGCGGGGTTCTGATAGTACCCTCGCCTGGTCCCCGAGCCCGGTGCCGGAATTCCTCAAAACGAAGAGACACGCCCCATGACTACCTCCGGAATTCGCAGCATGAATACGCAAAACCCCAGCAATCCCGAAAATTCCGCCGACAAGGCTGCAGAACGGAAACGCGCATTCGCCCAGGTCATGGACAACGTCGATCTCGCTCGCGCGGTCCGGCTCCGCAACGAATATGGGCGCGTTCGCTGGCTGCTCAGCTGGTACGCCCAGGAAGACGGCTTCTGGCTGGCCAGGCTCAGCTGCCCGAAGCTGGAAGAAACGGTCGAGGCTCTCGGGCAGTCGCGTTGCCTGGCCATCGATTCGGCCACGCGGCATCTGCTCGATCTGCTGCACCGGCAAGCCGCGGAAAACGCCGCCAACGACTACGAGTGAATCGATTTTGCACGAAGCCGGCCCCGGAATGTAATGCCGTGTCCGGACGATTTTGATTTCAAGGAGACCCCCGAAAATGCTCAATCCACGCTCGAAGTTACCGATCGACTGGGAATCGACGATCCCGCACAAACTGTCCGTCGAATTAAAATCGGCATGGGAAACGCGATCGACCGATTTCCGGAAACGGCGAGAAGACCTCGTCCAGCTTGTCCGCGAAGGCGAAATGACGCTCAAGGCCGCTCGGCAACGGGCCGCGGAACTTGCGAACGATCTGATGCGCTCCGTCGATCACATGACCCAGAAAGAAAAGTCGAAAATCTCGCTCGTTTCCAGAAAACTCGCGGAAGCGCAGAGATCGCGATCCAGACCCGTGTCTCCGGAAGAAGCACAGAAAAAAACTCTGGAGCTGCTGATGCACAATTTGACGGAATTGCAGATCGCCAACCGCAAAGAGGAATTCGAAGCGAAAACCTTCGTGAAATCCGCGGCTACCACGAGCCCGGCACCTTCCTTCGAAAAGCTCTTCGCCTTGCTCGAAGAAGCCTCCGAAGCAGGCGATGCCCCGGCTGTCGAATGGTGCCGAAGACACCTCGAACGCTTGCGTGATTACGTTCCCGACGAATCCGTTCGGGATCGAATCGACATCGCATGCGACCGTCCGGGTGTACTCAATCGGCGGCTCATCAGGAAATACCACGAAGCGATCATCCCCCGGCTGCAGGAAAGCGGATTCGTGGAAGCACTGCTGGAAACGGCCATCGAGCAGTCGGACGCGAACGCCTGCGCCGCGATTATCGAAATCGCCCGAAAACAGCCTGCCTCGATCCGGCCGGAAGCAATGGAACGCCTCGGTGCGGCCATCGATCGAATTCCCGCCGCCGCGATTCGGTTCGCGCAAAAGCTGGACCGGGAAACCAGCGCGGAGGAAGCAGCCCTTGTCGAAAGTTTCGTGGAAACGAGCCTGGCCTGGCTGGAACGGTCCGCCTTGCTTGACGACGTGCGCCAGCCGTCCGAAGCCGAAGCCCGAAGGCTGGAGCGTCTGGCCAGCTTGCCTCACCAGGCGATCGACGAACCGATCGGCCTGGCTGTGCTTTCGCGAACGATTCTTCCGGAAACCGCCGAAAGCGGCTCGGCGGAAGTATCCTGACGCGTCAGTGCCTGACGGCGGCGGGAGCGGCGGAACGGCCGTCAGTCTGCGATTCAGCGGCGGATCGGGGCGGATCCGATGCCGCGATCCGGGGGGTCCGTCGTTCGTACACACGAACTTCGGACGTCCGGTCGGATTCCCCTGGAGGAAACGTCGCGATCAGGTCGGCGTCCCTGGCGAGTTCCCGCATGCGTTCGCAATAGTCCCAGGGACCGACGAGATGCGCCTTGCGAACCACGAGATACCGGCTGGGGTTCCCGGGCGTGATTTCGTGCAGTTTGGTGAAGCCGTAACCTGGCCTTTCGGCATAAAACGCGGCCCATCCGCTGAGGTCGATCAGCGATTCCCCAGGCGTCATGCGCTCAGAGAGCCAGGCTCCGGCCAGCTTGTAGCCGAGAGCCGAATGCCCGATCGGCCTTGCGAATTCGCTCGCGTGGGTCGAAACCCAGGCACATCCCAGAACGAAATAGATGGCGGGAACCAGCCGCAACGGCGTTCGATCTTTGAGGATCGGGAAATGCATAAGACTCGACCCGATTCGGGAGCTGAGCACCATGATGCCATGTCCGGCCGCGAGCAGAAGGATCTGTGCCGGTACCATGGTATGTCGCGGCGCGCAGTATCCCTGCGTGGCGTGCAGCCGAACGAGCGCGAGGACGCACAAAGTGAGGATCACGCCGACGAGAAGGAATTGCCGCGCTGTGGCGGCCGAAGCGCGGGGCACGAAAATCAGGCCCGCGATCGCCAGGACAAGTCCCGGCGAGGTCGTCGAAGTGCGTAAGGCTTTGTAAAAAGCCGCTGCGGCATCTCCCCAGATCGCCAGTTCGGATTGCTTCGGATCCAGCGGCCGTTCCCGTTCGACGGCATGCGGAGCCGAGCGGTTCTTGAGGCCGAGCACTTTGGCGATGGCGGGCTTCGTGCCGATCGTGCCGCGAGACAGGATCACGGGCAAGCTCAGAGCACCGGTCGAAATCGCCAGAATCGCCAGCACCCGGCCCAGGCGTGGCCAGTCCACCCGGGTCGAACGAAGCAACGGCGTCACCAGGATCGTGAGCCCGAGAGCGATGCAGATGAGAAGCCCCTCCGGACGTGTCCAGTAGGCTCCGGCTCCGGCCAAGGCCATACCGATGAGCCAGGCCGGGTTCCCGCGTTTGAGAAACGCCAGTGCAAAGCCGAGGGCCCAGCACCAAAAGTGGAGGAACGTACTTTCGCTGAGCGAATCGGCAAGGATTTCGCTGGTATGCGGCACCGCGTAGAAGGCAACCGTGCCGAGCCAGGCGGAAGAATCGCCGAAAAGACTGCGCGCGACCCAATATGTCGGAATGACGAGCAGGACGCCATGAAGCATGGCCGCTGCCCAGGCGGCATCCTGAAGCCCGAGTGCCGTATCCGGCAGACCCACGAGCGTACGCATAGCGGCGATCTGTATCGGATACATCGGATGATCGACGGAACCGACGAGCCCGCCACGCCAGTCGCCCGCGGCGATTTTTCTGGCCTGAGCCGTATAACGCAAACCGTCGGCGGAAAGGACTTCCGCCCGGCCCACGCGCCAGGCAAGGAGTGCCAGAACGGCGATCGCAAGATACGCGATGCGACGCAAGTGATCGGAATACGTCAATTCCAAGGCGGTTCCTCCATGAACTGCGTACCGTAGGGACCGGCCTGCTGCCGCGAGTGCGAGATTCAGAATCCGCCTGAATTCAAGCCTCTGAGCGGGACGATTTTCTCTTCGCCGCTATGGCCGGTGTCATCGACCCGAGTGTGTGCTCCGCCCATTCTATCGCCGCGATGCCGCGTGGTTCCTTGTGCATCCGAAACGCACGAACCAGCTCACTCACAGACTTCCATGTCCCGTACTCCGACTCACGGAGACCGAGTCTGGCGAACAGGCGACGGCCCCAGGCTTCGACACGCACAAGAGTCATCATGGCCCGAAATTCCGCAGACGATCTGTTTTTGCGGAAATAGAGCAGCCGGCTGTGTCTGGTCAGGAGGCGAATCTTAGGTGAAACGGTGCGATTCTGCAAGGGCTTTTGATGGCATACCGAGATCGACGGATCGAAGCAGGTCGCCCAGCCGGCTCGCCTCGCACGAAGGCAGAAGTCCGTCTCCTCGAAATACAGGAAATAATCTTCGTCGAAGCCGTCGAGTTCGGCCATGACCTTCGAACGCACGAGAAAAAATGCGCCGGTTACCCAGTCGACGGGGCCGAATTTTTGGGGAGAAACGATCTGGTAACGTCTTCGACTTCGTGGTAAGAACAGCTCCAGGATTCCACGGCCGACCGATGGAAACGCCCCCACGGATGGCTGGCGCGAACCGTCCGGATTGTTCAACGCGACTCCGACGATGCCGACGCGCAACGAGCGTTCGGCACGGTGCTTCCGATCGATCTCGTCAAGGAGGGCGAGAACGTGGCTGAGAAGATCATCGGTTACGACGACATCCGGATTGAGCAGCAGGATCCACTCGCCCTGCGACTGCCGCCAGCCCGTGTTCACGCCTGCCCCGAAGCCGCCGTTCTCTTCCCGATCGATCCGGACTACCCCCGGATCCGGAACGAAAGACGGCTCCGGCTTTGTCGGCGAAGCGTTGTCCACGATGATCATTTCCGCACGACCGTCACGAATTTCGGCCGTTCGAGACAAAACCTGCATCTGTGCCAGAACGTCCGACCATGTCTCGTAATTGACGACGACGATACTCAGTCGCTTCGTGTCGGGCGGTGTCATCGATCATCCACGGGAAATTCGACTCCGAACGACGACCGAAGTTCCCGGGCGAACCGATCGGCCGAGATCAAGACACTAAACCCCGGGAGTCGCGTCAGTCAACGCCCTTTCGGATGAGACGCCCCATGTCGAGGCCAGAACACGGAAATCGTCCTGACGCATCCCGCGAACGCTTACGCCACGTCGAGAAAGAGACGCATCGGATGGACACCTTGACCCCAACAGGCCAGCCAGCTCCTTTCGCGAACGAACCCGCCGTCTTCACGAGTTTGCCCACCACTCCGCAGGCTCGTGTGCTGATCATCGGGTCCAGGGCGGATTCGCGTTACGCTTCGCGCCGGGTCCGGCTATCCGACAGCGTCATCGCTTCGCCCATGGTTCTGGGTTACGTCGATGCCGGCCACGAACGGCCACGTGGCCCACTTTCACGCACCCGCCAGCTTGTGATCGACCCCGGATGCGAACCGATACCCGTGCTGGGAAGAATCCACGACTTGCCACGCCTGATCGAATCGAACAGGCCGACTCACGTCGTCATCACACAGGCCGAAGGGTCCATGACTCGCCTGCGCCGGCAGATCACCATGCTGCGCGCGGCTGGCGTTACGGTCATCTGGATGCCGGACCCTGCCATTGCCGCACCGCCCGCTCCGGAGAAAGCGACGCCCGCGATACCGGACCAGATCATGCTGTTCAAAACACGCAGGATCAGCGGCCCGGCCTTGAAACGATGCATGGATGTCGTCGTCGCGTCGCTCGCGATCGCACTGCTGACACCGATCCTGGCCGTCGTCGCGTTCGGCGTGCTGATCAGCTCCGGAAGACCGGTCCTTTACAGCCAGATCCGTATCGGTCGGGGCGGCAAGCCGTTCCGGATTCTGAAATTCCGCAGTATGCGCCGGGATGCCGAGAAGGAAACAGGGCCGATCTGGGCAAGCTCGGCCGACACCCGATGCACCCGGTTCGGACAATTCCTTCGAAAGACCAATCTGGACGAGCTTCCCCAGCTCTGGAATGTCCTCCGCGGTGACATGAGCCTCGTAGGCCCGCGCCCGGAACGGCCCGTATTTATCGATGAATTCCGCCAGGTCCTTCCGGACTATGACCTTCGACATGCCATGCCCGTCGGCATGACAGGATGGGCCCAGGTGCACGGATGGCGCGGCCGAACCAGCATCAGGAAGCGGTTGCAATATGACCTGGACTACATTCAGCGCTGGTCATTCTGGCTGGATATTCGCATCCTCTGGATGACCATCGAACACGTCGTCCTGGGCCGAATCACCTGGATCCCCCGCTCACGAGCCTGGTGGGAACGCCGCCAGCGGTGGCCTTGATCGACCAAGCCACCCGGTTTCTCGAAACGAAAACATGCAGGCACAAGAAACGACCCCGGGGGCGAAACGTCCCCGGGGTCAATTCGATCAATCGAGCATTCGAAGCCGCGATGCAGGTTCCAGCGATTACCGGATCGCGTCAGGATTCAGCGGAATTTTCGGCTGGTGCTCGAGAACACGGTCTATGAGACCATAATCCCGGGCTTCTTCCGCCGACATGAACCGGTCACGGTCCGTGTCGGATTCCAGTCGTTCGAGCGATTGCCCCGTGTGCTTCTGATAGATGCCGTTGAGCTGCTTTTTCATTCGCAGGAATTCTTCGGCGTGGATCAGAATTTCGGTCGCCGTGCCTTCCATGCCCGCCAGAGGTTGGTGGATCATGATCCGACCATGCGGAAGGCTGGAACGTTTGCCAGCAGCACCGGCCGCCAGAAGCAGCGAACCCATGCTGGCACATTGCCCCATGCAGTAGGTCGCGACGTCGTTCGGAATGTACTGCATGGTGTCGTATATGGCCATGCCGGCAGTCACGCTGCCGCCAGGGCTGTTGATATACAAGTGGATATCAGCCTTATCGTCCTGGTGAGATAGGACGAGCAACTGAGCGACGACAAGATTGGCCACGGTGTCGTCGATAGCCGTTCCGAGAATGATGATCCGGTCCTGAAGGAGGCGGGAATAAATATCCATCGCCCGCTCTTCGCGGCCGCTACGTTCGATGACGATCGGTACCAGGGGCATTTTCGAGAAACCTCAGCGGATTGTACGGACTCTCAGTCCGAGCGGATCTGTCCGTGCGTCAGGATCTGACAGGATGAAAGCGAAGCAGGTCGGTTATCGAGTCGCGCCCGAGGGCGACATGCCGGCCGAGTCGCCGCCACGTTCCGGGCCGCCGTCGCCAGGCTTGGCGACCAGCCCCGTGGATCCCGGAGCGATCTTGCCGACCACCTGATCGACGATACCGTATTCCTTGGCCTCGGCCGCGCTCAGATAGCGGTCGCGTTCCGTGTCCTTTGCGACACGGTCGTAAGGCTGGCCGGTATGGCGAGCGAGGATCTCGTTGATGACCTTCTTGCTTTTGAGGATTTCCTCAGCTTGAATCTCGATGTCCGACACCTGCCCGCCGACCTGGCCGTAAGGCTGGTGAATCATCACCTTCGAGTTGGGCAGAGCATAACGCTTGCCCTTCGTGCCGCCACTCAGAAGAACGGCCGCACCGCTGGCAGCCATGCCGATGCAGTACGTCGAAATCGGGCAGTCGATGAACTGCATGGTGTCATAAATGGCGAGAGTGCTGGAAACGCTGCCGCCCGGACTGTTGATGTAGAAATTGATGCCCTGATTGCGATTTTCGTACTGGAGATACAGAAACTTCATCACGAGCATGTTCGCGACGGCGTCATTGATCACGCCTTCGAGGAACACGATACGATTCTCCAGGAGCAGGTCGCCCAGACCCATCTGACGCTGACGGGAATAATCCCTGTAGCGTTGAAGTTGCGGATCGACCATGGCGAACGGATCAATCATTTCAGTCGCGATCCTTCCGAAGCGGTTGAGGATTGCGATGGTGCGGACGTTCCATCGCAAAACGGACATTGACCGGGACGGGGATCCTCATAACCCCCGCTCGACCATTTGTCACGAAAGCCATCCGTGTGGATGGCTCTCGTATCATACGAATTGTCGCCCTGAAAAGTCGAGAATCAAGAGGTGGATTCGGAGGACTCAGCCTCGGGATCCGCCAGACCGCCCGGAGTGGCAGACTCCTCGACGGTTTCGATTTCCTTCTCGTCTTCCATCACCACGTCTTCGATCGTGACCTTCGAGAGGATATGCTCGATCGTCTTGTTCTCGATGATCTGAATCGCCAGAAAATCGAGGGCATTCTCTTTCTCGAGACGGGCACGGATGCGGCGGGGGCTGACGTCTTCCCGCTCGGCCATGCGGGCGATTTCTTCTTCGACGTCGGACTCCTCGACCTTGATTCCGACGGCATCGGCGATCTTGTCGAGAATGAAGTATTCCTTCAGCCCGCGAATCGTCGACTCATACGCATTAGCGCGAAGTTCGGCTTCCTTCGCCCGGATCTGAGCGTCCGAAAGGCCCGATTCACGAAGGTCCATCAGCCGCTTGCGAAGCGTGTCGCGTGTCTGGCGGCCAACCAGGTCCTTCGGAAGTTCGAACGGCACGGCTGCGATCAGCTGATCCATCAAATCCTTGCGGACCGCGAGCTTGCGATTCGATTCGTAGCGGCTGTGCAGAACCCGCTTGAGTGCGTCACGCAGTTCGACTTCGGAGTCGAATCCGATGTTGTAGAGGAACTCGGCGTCGACCTTCGGTGTCCGCAGGAACTTGATGTCCTTGACTTCGAAGTTCACGTCGATTTCCTGGCCACGGAGCGACTCGTCGGCCGATGAGGAACCCACGATGGCTTTGGTCGTACGGGATTCGCCCGCCTTGACCCCCTTGAGAGCCTTGCCGCAATCCGGCACGCGGCCGTCCTGAAAGCGAAGCTCGGGCTGAAGCCGGAACTGAATATCCGGAGCGGTATTGACCGTCTCCGAACCCTTCTTGAAAGTCAGATCAGCGATCAGTATATCGCCAGGCTCAGCGCCGCCTTCGGTCTTCGGAACCACGTCGGCATAGCGTTCGAGGAACGAGCGGAAATGCTCGTCGGCATCGGAGTCCGTCAGGTCACGCGTCGGACGCTTCACCGTTAGGGACTCGTAGCCGGGAACCGCGAAGTCCGGGCGGACTTCCACTTCCATATGAAACGCCATCGCGCCCTTCTCGGGCAGCTCGACGGATTCGAAGTCCAGCTTGGGCTGCGAAATCAGGCTCAGCGAATGATCCTTCTCGATCTGCCCGAGAACGGTCACCATAAGACCCGTTTTGACGCGATCGGCAACTTCCTTCTTGAATCGGCGTTCGAGAAGAACCTTCGGAACGCGGCCCGGCCGAAATCCGGGAACTTGCGCTTCCTTGCGGATATCGCCGACCGATTCCTGCATCTGAACGGCGATCTCCTCTTCGGGGATCGACACGTCGATTCGCTTTCGGCACGGCCCCGATTCGGTGATCGTGGCCGAGTATTTCACCTTACGAGGCGCCAAGAGATCCGAAGACTCGTCCTGACCCTGCAGGGTCGCCACAGATTCATCACTGGTGGTCATCGATCAGCAATCCTGAAACGAAAAAGTTGCATGACCAGCGAAGATCACGCAACCCTTCAGGGTAGTACAATACGAAAGAGCGGGAGATGGGATTTGAACCCACGACAACCACGTTGGCAACGTGGTGCTCTACCCCTGAGCTACTCCCGCGAGGGGTCGGAAATGACGTGTCATTTCTCACAACTTTTATATCGTTCACGACGGGTGATTTCAAGAACTTTCCTGCACGAATTCAGCGAATTCGTCACAATCTCTTCAAGAACAAGACATTAAGACGCCACGCACACTTCGGAACTCGGCTCGGACCGCCCAAATGCCTGAAATTCGTCATGCCGGGTCCATGACTTCGACCGGATCAGTTCACCGATTCGCTCTGATCATGACGGATCTGGAGGTGCACGCCCGCAAGCGGACTGCCCCCCGGCTCGTAAGCATTCCCGGATGAAGAACGGACGACCTGGCACGTCACTTCGATTTCGAGCGGCTTGCGCAGATAGTCGATTCGCCGCAAGATCGTCTCGCGGCAGCGTGAGCAGGCAAAGATGTCCATCTGGGCGACCACGTTCGTCACGAACCTGCCGTGGATCCCGCGGAACGAATCGCACCTGGACTCCTGCACGTTGCGGAGCGTCAGCGATTCGATCTCGACGCCCTCAAGACACTTGAGGACCGATTCGACCAGGTGGGAATCGACCAGAATCCTCAGAAATTCCATACATTGATTTTCCATATCTTGCACGCTCGAATTTGGCAGAGACTGGAAACGCACGAATCGGCTGCTGTCGGTTACGTGATTCCGTGAAAACAGACAGGATGGGGAGGGATCCGAGTGAGAGACCGCAAAAGCCCCGGAGTGCTGGGCCATGCTCGACGGTTCCGAACCTGCGAGATTGCGATCCGCTACACGAAGTGCCGAAACCTCAAGCGATACGGCGAAACGATGCCTGTTTTTTCGACAAACGTTATACTTAGAAAATTCAGTGCCAAATGCGATTCCGAACCGGCGAAATTCAGCCGAATCGGACTCGAATACGCGAAAGAAAGCGAATCTCCGCGTGAGCGAATCGTCGAAACGGGGCATGTTCCTCCTGGCCGCCATCGGCATGATCGCTGGGCAGTTCCTCGTTGCCCAGTGGAGCCTGCGTCACGAAAATCCGACGATCGACGAGGTGCTTCACCTGCCCGCAGGCATCAGCTATTGGGATACGAAGAGCTTCCGGCTCTATCACCATAACCCGCCGCTGGTCAAACTTCTGGCAGCCTGGCCTGTGCGGAATCGGCTTTCGGACGAAGAACGCACACGGCTCTACGGCACTCGCTACTGGACCGACGAGCTGCCGAACAAGGCTGGGTTCGGGCACGAGTTCGCACGGATTCATGCAGTCGATTATTTCGAACTCTTTACTGCGGCCCGTTCGGTCATTCCTCTGTTTCTGGCCGTCGGCGGTCTTTTCGTCTTTCTCTGGTCGAGATCCGTGCATGGCGAGGCGGGCGGGCTGCTGAGCCTCGGGCTCTGGTCCATCTGCCCGAACCTTCTGGCTCATGGCAGGCTGATCACGACCGACGCCGCAAGCGCGGCTATCGGCACAGGTGCGACGTTTCTGTTCGTCCGATATGTGCGCAAGCCAGATATCAAGCGTGCTTGCACTGCCGGGTCGATGCTCGGGATCTGCCTGTTGACGAAATTCAGCCTGCTGACGCTCGTGCTGTTCTGGCCGACGATCTGGGCGATCCATTGGCTGACCGTCGTGCCGAAACAGGATCGCAAGTCGACTTTCAGAAACGCGTTACCGCACATCGCCGTGGTCACGGTCCTCAGCACCCTCGTCGTCAATCTGGGCTATGGATTCGAAGGCACGGGCAAGCGTCTGGGAACTTTCGAATTCTATAGCAGCACGCTGACAAGAGAATTGCCCGCCAATCGCCCCCGGCTGCACGCCACAGGCAACGCACTGCTGGACCTTTTGGGAAGCCGGCGGATCAACCGGTTCCGGGACACCTGGCTGGGCTCGATCCCCTGCCCCTTACCGGCCGATTTCATGTTGGGGTTCGACGATCAGAAAATCGATGCCGAAGGCATTCCGAAACGCTACACCGTTCGTCCGGACCTCGTCGAGGACGAGTCTGCCGTCGAAGGCTATCCGGTTTATCTCAACGGCGAAATACGCGGCTCAGGCTGGTGGTATTACTACCTTTACGCATTTCTGATCAAAACGCCGCCCGGCTTCATGGTGCTCATCGCCGCTTCCATGTTCGTCCTGATCCAGCGGAAACGGAGTTCCGAGGATCGCTTCGAAGCCACAGCCATGCTCATCGTGCCCGTCGCGACCATCCTGATGATGACGTTTCTGACGGACATCAATATCGGTCTTCGCTATGTGCTCCCGGCTTTGCCGTATCTGTATGTCGGAGCAGGCCGAATCGTGCCATTCGTCGCCGGGCTGAGTTCCGCCGGGCTGCGCAGATCGCTCGGCGGGCTGACGATCGCGTGTCTCGCCGGATCGATCTGGTCGACAGCATCGGTCTCGCCCCATTTCCTCGCCTATTTCAACTTCATCGGCGGTGGGCCGGATCGGGGGTCGGAGCACCTGATCGATTCGAATCTCGATTGGGGTCAGGATCTGGTGAACCTCAAGGCCTGGGCGGACGAAAACGCGCCTGGTCAGCCGATCGGTATCGCCTATTTCGGGCAAATCAATCCGGACATCTTCCGGTTGCGAGGTTCAGCCCTGAACTGGTTCCTGCCGCCTTCACGACCAGGCACCGTCAAGCCGCTGCCGCCAGGTCGAGCAGCGGGTGCCTTAATGCCCGGAATTTATGCCGTGAGCGCCTCACTGGCCCATGGCCTGCCCTGGCGTGTGTACGATCCTGCCCGCTGGGAGCCATATTCAGCGGAATTGTCGGCATTCGATTTTTTTCTGAAAGCCGAACCGGTCGCGAAGATCGGCTGGTCCATTTTCGTTTACCGGCTGGATGAAGCCCAGGCCGCCGCGCTCGAGGCCGAGCGTACACGGTCAGTGGCAGGCGAGAGATAAGTCGATCGCGCGAAACCCTCATGAGGCATGATCGACGGGAAAATCCGATCAGGAGTGCCGGTGGACGCCCGGGTCATGAGCCCCGGGCGGCGTACGCGTCGCGGCAGGTCAGTTTTTCTTGAACCGGACGTACTGATGGCACTTCACGCAATTGACGGTAAGCTGGGTGAAGCCGAGCGTTGCCCCATCGATGCTCTTCTTGTCGGCGGCTTTCGCCAGATCGTCGCAGAGCCTTTGAAAGTCCGCGGAATAGGTCAGATATTCCTGAACGTTGGGGATTTCCGGCACTTCCCACTCGGCGGCCAGTGACATGGCCTTGAGCGCTTTGGCGTTCGCCTTGATTTTGTCGAAATCTTCGGTGGTCAGGGATTCAAGCAGGTTCTTCGAATATTCGAGCTTCATCCGCATGAATGTGGCACGTTTCGCTCTGCGCTGGAGGAGATCGTCCTGAGCCGAAGCCCGGAACGCGGCGAAAGTGGTCACGGAGACTGCGCCAATCGTCAATGCGACGAGCGAAAGCAAAATCAGACGCGCATGGGGGAATTGATCGTTCGTTCGCATCGGAAGCGCGGTCCTCGGGTTGACGGCAATGAAACCAGTCGGTTCCGGGCTGGCTTGAGTCCGGAAGTCCGTATCTCCAACTCCTGCTCACGGACGGTTTCAGTATAACGGACGAAATCGGCGGGAGAAGCCCCCCGCCGATTTCGATTCTCCACGAATACCGCCAAATGTGCCGAAAACCCGGGAATACGCCTGACTCAGGCCCGAATCAGGCGGCGAAGAATCAATGAGGCATTCTGACCGCCGAAGCCGAAGCTGTTCGTCATGGCCGTGTCCACGCGTCGTTCGCGGGCGATGTTGGGAACGTAATCGAGATCGCAGGAAGGGTCTCGCGTCGTCTGGTTGATCGTCGGAGGAATGACGCCCATATCGAGCGTGATGGCTGTGGCGGCTGCCTCCAGAGCCCCGGACGCTCCGATCAGGTGGCCCACCATCGACTTCTGCGAACTCATCGGGATCGACGATGCACGGTGACCGAAGACGCGTTTCACGGCGTTAGTCTCCATGATGTCGTTCAGACGCGTCGAAGTGCCGTGGGCGTTGATGTAGTTGATGTCGGCCGCGTCCAGCTTCGCTTCACGCAGGGCGGAATTCATCGCGAGAGCCGCACCCTTGCCTTCCGGCTCGGGCCGAGTGATGCCGTAAGCGTCGAACGAAGAGCCATATCCGGTCACTTCCGCATAGATCTTGGCCTTGCGGCGGCGGGCCGATTGGAGGCTTTCGAGCACCAGCACGGCCGCACCTTCGCCCATCACGAACCCGTCTCGCTCGGCGTCGAACGGTCGCGAAACCTCGCCAGGCGGGCGGTCGCTGGCGCTCACGGTCTTCATGGCGTCGTAGGCCACGAGCATCAGCGGGTCGAGACGGCTGTCGCATCCGCCGGCCAGCATGTAATCGGCATCGCCACGCTGGATGAGCCGGAATGCCTCACCCACGGCCTGGGTGCCCGCGGCACACGCCGTCACGATCGTGTTGTTCGGCCCCATCGCCTTGTGAAGGATCGAGATGTGAGCCGCGGCCATGTTCGGAAGATGACGCAGCAGCCACAACGGGAAGATCGATTCGGCCTGAGCCGCGGCATATTTCGAAAGATCGAAACTGCCGTCCTCACCGAAGCCGTCGGCGATCGGCCCGACCAGTTCGCGAATCTCCATGGGCGTAATTCCCGTGCCCATACAGATGCCGAATCTTTCCGGATTGAGCCGCTCCGGATCCAGCCCGGAATCCTGAACGGCCAATGAAGATGCGCCCACGGCGAACTTCACTGCGCGGCTCATCACCTTTTCGCTCTTGCGATGCTCGCCCAGGTAGGGAACGACATCGAAATCCTTGATCTCTCCCGCGATTTTGATGCGGTGGCCGCTCGTATCGAATGATTCGATACGGGAAACCCCCGATCGACCTTCGAGGATCGACTCGGTGAATGCCTGTTTGCCGACTCCGTTCGGCGCTACGACACCCAGTCCTGTGATCACCACGCGACGCATGGAAATGATTCACCTCAGTTGCAGGGAAAACGCCGAGATCCCACGAGAACCGAACCGATCGCGGATCGATTCTTCTCGCCGTTCCTCGATCGCTCGCCCCAAGTCCGATGCATTTCGCCCAGCGGCCTCACACCACTTAATCGTGTGCATCTATCCCAGACTGCCGATCTTCCTCGATCTTATCCCAAATTGGGGGCATTTCAAACACTATGGAGAAATTTTTCGCCGGTTCCTTCCGCTTGCCGAATCAGGAGATCGGTGCGATCCGGCTCGAACCTTACGACCGGCAAAACCGGACCACTTTTTCCGGTTTCCCGATTCCGGAATTTCAGGCCGCCTGTGATTCGGCCCCATTGACCGGAAGCGATCCGGACCTCGGGTTTTCGACCGCCTCAATTTGACGGGACCGGGCATTCTGCTGTTATCATTGATAGAGGTTTCTTTCGGACCGGGTTTCGCCGGGTCATGTGACCTGGAGGACGACCCCGGTCAGACTCGATCACGATTCAGACAATCATCCAGAGCGCAGACCCATGGCCTTTCTGAGTTTGGCGGAACGTTCCCGACTGATCGCACCTTCGGCTACGCTGGCGATGGGAGCCGCTGCGAAAAAGCTCAAAAGCCAGGGGATCGCCGTCATGGACTTCGCCCTGGGCGAGCCCGATTTCGATACGCCGGCGAACATTCAGGAAGCCGCCCTCAAGGCCATGCGCGGCGGCCAGACACACTACACGCCGCCCGCCGGCATTCCTGAACTTCGGGAAGCTCTAGCCGACCATTACACGAAGCGGGGCTTGCCGACGAAAGCGGCTCAGGTCGTCGTTTCGAACGGAGCGAAGCAGTCGATCCATAACGCGCTGATGGCTGTGACCGGCCCCGGCGATGAAGTGATCATCCCCGCGCCGTACTGGGTCAGCTATGCCGACCTTGTGCGACTCACCGGCGCGACGCCCGTAATCGTCGAATGCCCGGAAGGCCAGGGCTTCAAAATGACGCCCGACCAGTTCCGGGCCGCGGTGACGCCACGCTCGAAACTGCTCATGATCAACAGCCCTTCGAACCCGACGGGTGCCGTCTATTCCAAAGCCGAGATGGAAGCTCTGGCGGATGCGGTTCTCGAAACGAATGTCGGCGTGCTTTCTGACGAGATCTATGAAGCCTTGACTTACGGCGACGTCACGGCCCATATCTTCGCCACTCTGCGCCCCGGCCTTGCCGAACGCACGGTCACGATCTCGGGCGTTTCGAAGTCCTATGCCATGACCGGCTGGCGGATCGGCTGGGCTATCGCGCCGGAACCGGTTTCGAAGTTCATGGGCGACATTCAGAGCCAGGAGACATCCAACCCCTGCTCGATCAGCCAGTGGGCGGCTCTCGAAGCGGTCGTCGGCCCGCAGGACGAAGTCGCGACGATGAAAAAGGCTTTCGTCGCGCGTCGGGCTCGCGTCCTGGAGCGTATCGCGAAGCTGCCGGACGTCACTTGCGTTCCACCGGACGGCGCATTTTACGCTTACATGAACGTCTCGAAGCACTTCGGGCGAACGCTCGGCGGCAAGCCGATCAAGGATTCGACCGATTTCTGCATGACGGCACTGGAAGCGGCTCACGTGGCGCTGGTGATGGGCTCGGCCTTCGGCTCCGAAGGTTATGCCCGGATGAGCTTCGCGACGGACATGGCCACGATTGACCGCGGCTTCGACGCTCTCGAGAAATTTCTCGCCTGAGAATTCGCGACAGGGGGTCGCATGGTCCTGACCAGCCAGCCGGTCAAGGAAGTACGAACCGGCTGGCGACCGGGCCTCGGCCGACGGGCAGGTCGATCTGCGCGGTCGCGCTTCGCTTCGAAGCGGTTTCGGTCACGGAGATCCGGATTCGGTATTCGCCCGTGGCAATTTCGGACGGGATCGTCCAACGCAGCGCTGCAAAATCGCCCTCAGCCGGCGCGGCACTGGTTTCTCGCACCGTTTCCCGCACCGAGGCCAGGATTTCGTCGCGATCCGAAGCGAGCAATTCGACGACGGCCGTGAACTCGGCAGTTCGTGACGTGGAGTCTCGGGAAAGTCCGTCCAGTTCCCAATAAACGATGACAGGCGACCCCGGGGCCCTCAGATGAGCAGGAAGGGCTCGGAATCGGCCGCGCCCTTCGACAGCTTTGCAGATTGCGGCTTTGGGGATGACGAGCGGTGGTGCAAGCGAGGCGGCGGGAAATGTCCCCGTCGATTCGTTGGGGTCCGCGGAAAGAGTTTCCAGTGGCGGGCGCTCCGTCGGCAGCTTCGTACCGCCCGGCACTTTCGAAGATGCACGGGACGCAACGGATTGCCCGGCTTTGGTTTTCGGCCCCAATTGGCGAATCCCGAAGGCGTTCGTGGTCGCCGACGGAAGCGAGTCCTCTTCGACGACGTCTTCCTGGAGCCCGGTGCGAAGAATGTCGTCCGTCGCTCCGACGATTTTCTTGACGATCTGCTGAGTCGCTTTGGGATCGAGCGCGACGACGCCCGTCGCGGCCGGTACTTTTTCAGGAATTGGCGGATTCGATACGACAGGCATCGCGCCAGCCATCCTCGAAACGTTCGACGCGAACCCGGTCGAAGAACCGCCTGACAGGTTCGTTTCCTGCAAATTCGGCTGAGAAGCCGGCGATTTCTGCTTATCGAAAGCGATACTTGAAGTCGTTGCAGCCGTCGGCAAAGGCAGAGTCGAAGGGAACTTCGGAAGTTCTTGAGCGCCGGTCAGATTAGCCACGGCCGAGGTTCGGACGAGGGCGGTATCGAGCGGTGCCGGAGAAGCGTCCGACTTCACAGGGTATTTCGGTCCAGGCTCATTTTCGTTCGCCTGTGCACCGACCCGGGTGTTCTGAGCCTGAAGCCATCGATCGTATTCGGTCGGCAAAGGTGGCAGCGACTGATTCTGAACCGTAACGGCTGGTTGATCTTCGACTTCGGCATCTTCACGAAGTGGGGGGAATGACCATGCGATCTTCTGCTGCGTGACGCTTTGACAACCCGCCGCAGCGCATGACAGACCCAGGACGATCCCTGTCGATCGCAACAATCGATTCGCCGGTCCGTACATCGATGCGATTCCTTTCGCGAGTGCCGCTGGCCTTCAATGACCTGCTTCACCATTCGGATAACATGAACCGGCTTTTCGGGCAACGTCAATCGATCAGGATTCTTGGTCCCGAGCTTCACGGGCCAGCGTTCGCCAGACGAATGCGAGTCAACGACTTACGAAGATCCGTCTCATGCGTCTCGGTCATGGTCCAGGCCGTTTCCAGCGCGACCGGCCGTAACAGGACAATCTCTCCAGGGCGAACCTGGGCAAGTTTGGGCATTTCGCTGCGCGCGAGATAACCGAGCACCGGATACCCGCCCATCGTGCCACCGGCGACACCCAGAATGATGAGTTCCGAACCCGTCCACTGAATCGTTCCGGGGACGACCGGTTCGGATAGTCGAGCGGGGTCTCGTGGCAAGTCGAAGCTGAACGAAGAGTTCGGATCAGGCATGAAACGAACTCCGACCCGGTCGCTGCGATCGGACATGATCCATCTCATCGATCCAAACACATCGGCCGCGCGCGAATGCCGCTCAAATTCGCCGCTCGAGACGAACGCCAGCTCGCCCCTGTTCGGCCGTGCGTAATCTGGCCAGTTCGCCAGAGTTCTGTTCGAATTCCAGGCCGGGTTTTGACTGGTGTCACTGCGGGGACTAAGGCGCATTCCCTGAATCAGGCGATTCTCGGATGACACACTTCCGAGAATCGGTCGCCCCGCCCAACCGCCCCCCGGGACGGCGACATAGCTGCGTAACCCTTGTGCAGTGTGGCGAATACGAAACGAATCACCTGGCAAGATCATCGTTGCGATCGATTCTCGCCAGGTTTCGGTGCCACGATCGCCGCGAGCCAGTTCGATCACGGCCCCTGGCCCCGCGATCGCGATTCGCATCGGGGCCTCCGCACGAAACAGGCCACTCTGAAGCGTGATTTCGAGGCAGGGCGCGTCCGGTTCGTTACCGGCAAGAGCGTTTGCCCGTGCTGCGGAATCGGCATCGAACCAGCCGCCGACAGGCACGCCGAACGACCGGTAGCCGGGGCGGCCGGTGTCTTGAATCGTGTCGAAAATGCCCTGGGATTCAGCGATGATCGACACGCTGCCACACGCTCCGGATCGTCCAGCCCAGCTCTTCGGCCCAGAGATTGACGTTCCGGGCGAGTTCGACGGAGCGAGCGTGATCGCCATGAATGCAGACCGAGTCGACGGATCCTGTCTCGATGAGATCCACGAATTGACGGCGTATCTCTTCACGATCCGTCAGGACCGAACCGGCGGCGGACCTTGGCAGAAGCGTACCGTCGCCGGCATAGGCACGATCGACGAAACCTTCACGTACGACCGGCACGCCGTGCCTGGCAGCGAGCCGTGCAGCCTCTCCGATCGGCAAGGTCAAAAGGCCCAGCCCTAACCGGGAAACGGCCCGGACCAGCCCCAGCGCGATCGGCGGCTCGACCACGGACTGATTGTACAAAGCCCCATGGGGCTTGACGTAAGGCAACACGACACCGATCGACCGGGCCAGCCGGATGAGATGAGAACACTGATCGAAAACGAGTCTTTCGACCTGATCGGGACTCAGCCGCTGGGCCTTGCGGCCGAAATGTTCGCGGTCCGGGTAACCAGGGTGCGCGCCGACGACGACGCCATGACGGCGGGCCAGCATCATCGTGGCGATGGCGATCGATTCGTCCCCTGCGTGGGCGCCGGTGGCGACGCTCGCCGAAGTCACCAGCGGCATCAATCGTTCGTCGAAGCCGCAACCTTCGCCAAGATCGGCGTTCAGGTCAAAAGCACGATCGGCGAATTCCATTCTTGATTCCTTCGACGTGAAAGCTGCGACTGCGAGCGACTCAATCGCGATTCAGCCTGCTTTCGGGAGAAATTGGAACGAAGCGGATGAGGTCCGCCGGACGGAACCTGAAGAAACCGCGTTCCAGGTCGCAAACGATCGCGGGGGTGTGCCCCAGAATGTGCCATCCCCCGGGCGATTCGCAAGGATAAATTCCCGTTTGACGCCCCGCGATCGCGACCGAACCGGCCGCCACTCGCGCCCGGGGCGATTTCCGGCGCGGCAATCCGGACATGGCATCAGGCAGGTATCCCGCATAAGGAAACCCGGGCAGGAATCCCACAGCGAAGACCCGATAGACGACCGACGTATGAAGCGCGATGACCTCTTCCACCGTCAGCCCCAGAGATTCCGCGACATCAGGAAGGTCAGGGCCATCATATATGACAGGCACTTCGATCTCGGGCCGTTCCTGGGCGGGTGGAATAGCGCTTGAGTCAACGTGCGTAAATCGATCGATCGAAACCTGAATTGCGGCACGGATTTCAGACTGAATTGCGGAAGTGGTTTCGCCGATCGGGATCGTGGCGACGCTCCGGTAAGCCGCCACCACTTCGAGCGGGCACGGCCAGGATTCGGACCGTGCGATTTCGGCCCACGCCGCGGCGGTGATTTCGTCGTGCCAGCGTGTCAGCCAGCCCCATTGGCCGAGGGGCTCAAGGGTCGGGCTCGAGTCTGTCGAAAGTACTTCTTGAATCTTGCCCATGGCACGTCGAGTCCGCACGGTGCGGCTTTCCTGACCGTCAAGGTCGAGCTTGCCGCAAATGGCTGCCATCGCTATTCTAAGGCCTTGCAGCCGAAAACGCACGGTCGAACGGCAGGATGCTGGGCCGATCCTGTGCGACCGGCTCGCCGAAGTGATGTTCCGCAGGATCGAAGGAGAGAGACGATGGGTCTGTTCGAAGGCAAAAAGGGCGTGGTTCTGGGTGTCGCCAACGATTTCAGCATCGCATGGGCCATCAGCCAGAAGATGCTGGAACAAGGTGCCGAGCTGGGATTCACCCACCTGCCGGGCGACAAGATGGAACGCCGTGTCCGCAAGCTGACCGACCCGATCGGCTCGAAAATGCTGGTTTCGTGCGATGTCCAGAAGGACGAAGACATCGCCGCCACGTTCGCGAAGGCCAGGGAAGTCTACGGATCGATCGACTTCGTGCTCCACTCGATCGCCTTCGCCCCGCTGGAAGACATCAAGAACCCCGTGCTCAAATGCAGCCGGGAAGGCTTCAAAACCGCCATGGAAATCAGCGCGTATTCGCTGGCGGCCGTGTCGAAATATGCCAGTGAAGTGCTGAACCCGGGCGGTTCGATTCTGACCCTGACCTACTTCGGCGGCGAAAGGGTGGTCGCAGGTTATAACGTCATGGGCGTGTGCAAGGCGGCTCTTGACATGACCGTCCGCTACCTGGCCTACGATCTGGGCGAAAAAGGCATCCGCGTGAATGCCCTTTCGGCAGGCCCGGTCAAGACTCTGGCCGCCTCGGCCGTGGGCGAAGCCGACAAGCTCGCCGGGCTTTATGAAGCCGTCGCCCCGCTGGGCCGGAACATCACGCGGGAAGAAGTCGGCTCGGCCGGCATGTTTCTACTTTCGGACCTCGCCAGCGGCATCACGGGCGAAGTGCTGCACGTGGATGCCGGCTACAACGTCATGGGCAGCCCCGGCCGCGCGATCGAAGCGGCGAAAGAAGGCAAAGTCTGACGACGTCTTCGGCGGACACGAATTTCGGAATGTTCGATGAAGAAGCGATCTACGGATCGCTTCTTCACTTTTTTGGCGGATTCGCCCATCATCGAAATCGGCGAATCGATCACTCCGCTGCCTGAACGACGAACGTCAGCCGAGTCGGTCTGGCGGTTTTCATGAGCGTTTCGCCGCCGGCTTTCACGTCGCTTTCGAACGGCCGGCCGACCTGATTGCCTGACGGATCCTCCAGCGCCGGGTCGACTTCGATGAAGTGAAGCCCAGGCGACCAGGCGACTTTCGGAGTGAACTTCCAGACGAGCCCGTCAGCCGAGATTTCGGTCTTGCCGTCCAGCGGGCACTCTCCCGACTCAAGAATGCCGATCAGCCGCAGTGCGATGCCGGTATCGACCGTCTGGTCGAACTTGACCACGAGCGGGTCATTCGTCCGGGCTTTCGGCGGTTCGATGCGCCATTTCCTCGGCGCGATCGGAACTTCATCAGCCGGGCCGACTTCGATCGTCTTCTCGAACCGGTCTTCCGTCGGAACCCCGCGCGAATCGGGCCACCCGGGCAAGACCTCGATCGTGTAACGATGCCCGGGCTCAAGAATCGCCCCGTCTTCCTCACGCGGCTTGAGCCCTTGTTTCACACGGCCGGGATCGAACAAGAGCGTCAGCCTGCGACCGTCCGGATCCCATAACTCCTGATCCAGCTCAAGGAAAGGCTGGATGAGCTTTCGGCCCGATTCGTCGCGGATCACGATGCGTCTCGCCGCTTCGCCCTGAGCCATCGAACGATTGAAATGCAGGTAGACACGCAGTAGATTGGCCGGCCAATGGCCGCCGGAGGGATGCAATTCCACCAGCTTCGGCTCTGGCCCGCCGCCACGCGGGATCCGAAAATCCCACAGCGATCGACCGGCTGCACCATCCCTCATTTCCGTGACCTGGAAACGCAATCCTTGGCGGAATGGATATCGGGGCCTGAACAGCAGGCGGTCGTGCTCGACCACCCAGCGGCCCGAAACCGGTACGAGAGTTTTGTCAGGCTCGTCCTGCCCCGGAACGCGAAACACGCCCCAGGGAAACGCCATCGCTGTTTCTGTCGAGGCTTTGGATTTGAGCCTGGCATCCGTGGCATGCGGCGCTTCGACGACCCACTGCCCGGAATTCTCCTGGTGCAGGTGAAACTCGGTCACGTCGTCCGCCATCGAGCTGGCAGTGAGAAAAACTGCCGACCAGAGTACCGGGACAAGAAGCCGTAGTGGCATGGGGGACATGACGCATTGACGAATGACGGACATCGCTCCCGTTTCCGTTTCGAAGTTCATCCGCCGCGCTGGAACCGATACGCATCCGGTGCTTCGAAGCGGCGAAAAGCAAGCCCGGTGGTTTCGTCCCGCGGCGAATTCCGCCCAGGGTGAGAAGATGAGGATACGGCCCGCAATGGCGTTTTCTCAGGCAGCATCTTCTTCGTACCAAATCGATACGAACCAGAGGGACGGTCCGAAGCTCCCGCCGCTGCTGGATTGTTTGATGTCAACGACCTTGATCCGAGGGTGCTCGCTCAGCCACGTGTTGATCTCGCCCTCGAAGGCATGAGCGTTCGCGTCGCCGTTGCCGATCGGGCCGTTCTTCCAGAAAAGTTTGACCTTCATTCGAGGCCCCTTCTTTCCGCCCAGGGCATATTCGAAGCGGACTGGACGACCGTTCCGGGAACTTGCGCACTTTCCCGCCCGGCCGTCACACTGAGGTCATCCCAGTGTGTCATGACAATCCCTTGAGCCGATGCCGAAAGGTATTTCCGGCATCGGCCGCAGGCATTGACACGACGATATTCCGAATCCGATTCGTGATACGGTTCCAGCCGGATGATCATGAGATCGCCTGCCCGGAACCGATGACGTCCTTCGGTCAGGGAGTCGGGATCGTCTTCAGGTCAACTTGCCCCGCTTCGTTTCGGGTCAGGATGACGGCATGCGTGTCGTCAAGTTTGTCGAGATGATCGACCCCCTTGAGCGATTCGACCGTTTCGAAAGGCTGGCCGGCCACGCCGCCTCCACGAACCGGTTCGGTGATCGCGCCTCGATCGGCAAGGCCTTCGGTCGGGATTTTCATCACGCCGCGGGCACTGTTGGCCATCAGGATATAGTCGCGGCCGTCACGTGTATAAACGATCATGTCGAGAGGCCGGTTGCGATTGCCGAGTTCGGCGACCGTCGTGCCTTTGACATGGCCGCCCTTCGTCACGTCCTTCACGGGCAATTTGACGAGCGGGGTGCAGGTGTAGGCGGCGAGAAGGTGAGGCTGCCCCTGAATCTTGTAGGTGACGAAGGTCCGGATGGGCGACTTCGTTTCGTATCGGCCATGGGCCCCGTGATAGATTTCGACCGAGGCACCCTGGCCGGAAGGCTTGAACGGAACATCCAGCGTGACCATCCGGGACGAGAACTCCTCGTTCGAAAGGCCGGCGACATAGAGCTTGCCGTCCAGATAGGCAAGATCCGTGATCGCGTCGTTCCGCAGCGACTGGCCACGTTCGACTTTCGAGCTGTCCGGCAGCGCGGGCAATTCGACTTTGGCATGGGCGACCGAGTCGAGATTGACTTCTTCGAGCTTGTCTTTCTCGATCCGGAAAATCACGGGCTGGGCACCCGGGCCCTTGCCACGCCCGACGGAGAGGTAAACCACACCGCTTGCAGGATTCACGGCCAGGTCGTTGATCATCACGTCCCCGGCCGGAATGCCGAGATGATCGGCAGCTTTTTTGCCAAGATTTTCGACATCCACGGCATTCATGGCTCCAGCCGGAGCCGTATCTTTCGTTCCGATCGCCCAGATCGCTCCCGCCCTCGTGTCGCCGACGAACAGTACGCCTTCAGGCCCAAAAGCGAGTGCCCCGGCCGATTTCAGATCCGCTTTGCCGACTTTGAGCGAATCGGTCAATTCGCCGGCGGTCACCGTCCCGGCCAGACCGAGCGAAAGCCCGATCAGCCACTTCGCAGCCCGGCTGTGATCGATAAAGTGCGTCATGACGTGAATCGCCTCCCGGAAATCGTGTCGTATCCAGATGCTGTGAGGAAAAGACCAGCTTCGGTCAACGATTTCGAGAATAGACGTTCGGAAAACGCGAGACAAGACAATCCACGCAACTTTCGCCGAATTCGGGAAAACGGCCGAATTCGCAGCCTTTAAACGGATTTCGGAGTCGCATTTTGACTCCTCTGCCCCTCGCACGATACGATGCATTCGACGGATGCGCAGCAGGGCTGCTCGTCATCAGGTATCCTGAGGTCCGACAACCGACCCCGGTTCGCCCGCGTTTTCGATTCCGTTCCGATCCCGTTCCAGCCCGTGACGACCCGATGTCCAGGCCCACCGATCACTTTCGCCATCTGCTCCTTTCCGTTTTCGCCCCGTCGCTCGCCATGGCTGGCGATGTCGGCGGGACCGTGAACATGCCCCCTTATTGTTCCCCTGAGACGAGCCCTGCCGTCGTCTGGCTCGAAGCGGAGCAGCCTCGGCCCGCATCGGCAGTGGCTGAAGGCAAACCGGTGCCGTCTGGCGATCCGGTTCTGGTTCGCCAGGCGGCACTTCAGTTCGTGCCTCGTGTCGTCGTGGCGAAAAAAGGGCAAACCCTTCGGTTTACGAACGAGGACAGCGAATTCCACAACGTGCACGTGCAAGCCCGGGGCGATTCGTTCAATCAGACGATGCCTCCCGGTCAGCCTGCCGATTTCGTGCCGGTTTCGACGGGAATCCTGCGAGTCAATTGCGACATTCACCAGCATATGAAGGCCTTCGTGATCATTCAGGAGACGCCCTGGATCATGGCCTGCTCGGCAAAGGGGAAATATCGGTTCGTGAATGTCCCCGCGGGACGTTATCGGATCACGTTCTGGCACGAAATGGGCAGCAGGCCAACCGTCCGTTCGATCGAAGTCCCTGAGGAAGGGCTGACGCTCGAACCGGTCCTGCTGACTGACGCCACGGCCCCGCCCAGCCGATCATCGATGCTGGCCGCGGCTCCTTCACAGTCCTGGCAGGAAGTCATCGACCGGATCTCGGTCCGGCTGTCATCGTCACTGGAAGCCTCGAAACGGCCCGATCAGGTCGCCCGCGCCCTCAAGCTCGCGGACGAAGCATCGCAAAACGCATTCGCTTCGTCGGATCTTGCATCCTCGATCAGGACCCATCTCGGGCCTGAGCGATTTGACGAGATCGAAAAGAAGTTCGCCCTGTTCGCATCGGAAATCCGAAACGCCACCGAGACAGGAAAAAAAGAGCTATCTCCAGCGTCCGCGACGATGCGAAGGCTTCTGGCGAATCTTGTCCAGGCGGCTGAGGATCTCAAATCCAAAGGCATCGCCGACCGATCGCGGACCTCCTCAGCCGTCGATAATTCCGTCGGCCCCACCACGAAACCAGTCAGCGGAAATCCGGTGCCCCCGAACTGACCGAGACTTACGATCGCAGCCTGATCGTAATGTCCAGCTCCGTGAGACACTGACCTGGCAGCTCGATGGGGCGATACACAGGACTTGCCGTATTCTTCGACTTTCGACGACACCGGTGTCAAATTCGCCATCATCCGAGAGATTCTTACAATCGACACGCCGGTCGTTTGTCATTTCTTCCGATGGACCACTACATTCCACTTTTCCGGTCATAACGATCAGGAAGGATGGCGAATTTGAAACGATAGTCTACCTGGGGATGATTGCCGTCGCAAAGTCCAAGGGCGTGTGTGTTTCGGCACGAGGGATCGAAACCGCGTGAACGAGGTCGAAAATTACGAATCGTTTGGCACACAGCTTGCATGGTGTTTGTCGTCGCCGAATCCTCAGGATCGAGAATTCGGATGACGGTCGAAGACCGCAGGTAGATTCGGACAAAACCGATTCGACGACAGGGAGGTCGGCCGATGAAGTCCGCCAGAACGATTCGCATCTTGATTTTGGCATCGATGATGTCGCCCGCAACGGCAGTTCGGGGGGACACGTTCTTTGACTTTGGACTGCGGTGGACCCAGTGGTTGCCGAATCGCGGGAAGGTCCAGAAGTTCGAGCGTGAAGACGTACCGAACGCGATCGCCGTGCCGAACCCTTCGAATGGCTATGACTCGAATTCGCTGCTTCGCGACGACACCACTCCTGCTTCTCGTCCGCAGGGACAGGATTCCGGATCGACGTCGACTCCTGCTACGCCCGTGACGTCCATTCCGTCTTCGACGATCGCAAACCCCTACAACTCAGGCTATTCCGCACCATCGAGCTACATCCCCGTCTCATCCGTTCCGGCCCCATCCTACTCCGTACCGCCGACGATTTCGATTCCGCCGACCCCTGTCAGCGTACCGAGCACGCCTGTGTCGGTTCCGAACGTTTATCCCGTTTCGATGCCGCCTGCCGCGAATACGGGAAACACTTTTCCTGTTTCGATGCCGCCTGCCGCGAATTACGGATCGACTCCGGCCGTCGTTTCGAAGGATCGGTTCGATGCCCTCATCCGAATGGACGCCGGCCCCTATCCGTATGCGGACAAGCTCGTGACCGGCCAACCGACAGCCTGGTACGCAAGCCCCGTGGTGCAGAACATTTACGGCGGAACGCCGACGGAAGATCAGAAACGCACGTTCGAAAACGACGTGCTCCAGAAAGTGCGTGAAACCTATTCGGCCAGCGGCATCAACCTGAACCTGACGAACGACCCTTCGGCCGCCGCGGCACGTACGATCAGCGTGGTCTCCGGTGCCAGCTATGGTGGCGACGCGAACGTCGCCGGCATCACGGTCATGAACGGTGACGGCTTCTCGTTCATCGACAAGCTCGGCAAGGCCGCGAATGTCGACGACCTCGAATGGGCCGTCGCCCGCAACGTGGCCCACGAAATGCTCCACGCCTTTAACGTCGGCCACCACGACACTTCTGGAAATTACCTGGATGCCGCCGTGGCGAACTGGGACATGATGATCGCCAAAGATACGAAGTTCAGCGAAGCCGCCGTCGCGGACCTGCGGACCCAGATCGCTGGCGGCGTCGCCGATTCGCCCGTCATGGGCATCGGGAACTTCGCCCAGCATATCGAAGGTTCCCCAACTTGTGCCCACTGCATCGCGGCTCAGAAACTCGCCTCTCAAATGCTCGAAGCTCAACCTGTGCCAGAACCTGCGACGATCGCCCTGTGGATTGCCGGTGCCGGGCTCCTGGTCCGCCATCACCGCAATCGTCGCAAACAAGCCGCCTGATCGTGACCGATCGAAATCCGCCCTGGCGAGAGAATCGAGATTCACGGGCTTCGACCATGGAAATCGAACCACAGTTCCGCTCGGTGAACCTGGCCCCTGACGACCCGAACCGTGCGACGCATCCGAAATGCATGGCTCTTCCGAAATTCAGGCCATTCTGAAGCGAATCCTCGCGAACGACAGTCACAGGTTCGTGCCTCGCGATTCGCCCGTGATCCATGAACCGAGAAACAGCTGGAGCGGGGCCCGATTCGTCCGCTGGCGTGCGGATGCCGGACCGATGGTTCTGAAAATCTGGCCGCCGGACGGACCGGACGTCGCGACGCAACATCGCCGGCATCTTGCCCTTAAGCCATTAGTCGACTTCACGCCTGAACTGGCCCTGCCTGTTCCCGACTCGAACGGACATACGCTCCGAATTCTCCCGGATGGCCGTTGTGCGGAACTTTTCCGATGGCTGGAGGGCGAGCCGGCCGGACCGGATCCGCCGGATGAAACGATCCGGCAAGCGATGACGATGCTCGCGCGATTGCATCAGCTTTGGTCGGCGCGCTTCGGCCAGCGTCAGTACCATTCCGACGCCGTTCGCCGGAGAATCCTCCAGTTACGGGACTTGAGATCGGGTGGTCTCGAAACCGCGGCGAACGTGGTCAGGCGCGACCGATCGATCGATGCGACGATTCGCGGAAAATTGCTGTCGATCCTCGACTTCGCCGAAAGAATCCTGCCCATCGCCATCAGGTCGCTCGATCCGCTCGAACGTCTTCGCCTGCCGATCCAGATCGTTCTGCGCGACGTGCGCCCCAATCACTTCGTCACGAAGGGAGAAAACGTCGTCGGGCTGGTCGATTTCGGCGCGATCGGATTTGACGCAGTCGCTCTCGACCTGGCCCGGATTTCTGGAGAGTGGTACGGTCTCGAGCTTCGAAAACGAGAACTTGCCTTTCGAACGTACGAAACGATCCGGCCGCTCGAACCTGCCGAATTGGCCACGATCGATCCTTCGATCACTTCGGCGGCCGTCCTGGGCGGGGTGGCCTGGGTCGACATCGTTTGTCGCAAGAACCTGGCCGCGGGCCGTGGCGCCGAATTGACGAAGGCCCTGGAACATGCCGAATGCCGCCTGAAGGATCAGTCGGCCAGGCACTTGAGTTAGGACATCGTCAGAACCAGCCAGCCGAAGAAAACGGTGGCATCGAGCGGCTGCTTCGAACTTCGGCAAGAAATACCAGGACTTACGACGAACGAGGGCGACGATCGTAGCCGATGCGATAAATCGGGCGGCCCTCGCGACGGAACTTTCGTTCGAAGTTCGTCAAATAATCCATATCGTGCTGGGGTTCATGAGTTTCCGGCGCTCGGCCAGGCACGAACGCAACGAACTCCTGCATGACCTCCTGCACGAGGGCAAAATAGTCCGCGACGTCCGTGACGATCAGGAACTGGCCGTTGTCCATCAGGATGCGTTCGACATCCTTGACGAAATCGGTCGTGAACACGCGCCGCTTGTGGTGCCGCTTCTTCCACCAGGGGTCCGGGAAGTAGAGGTGCACCGTATGCACGGCGGCGTCGGGAATTCGCTTGAGCAAAGGCAGCGCGTCGCCCGGGATGATCCGAACGTTGGTCAGGCCGAGCTTCCCGATGCGTTCCGCTCCATAGAACGCATACTTGCGGGCGATTTCGATACCGACAAAATTGTGGTCCGGGTTTTCTCTTGCCGCATTGCGGAGATAAAGCCCTTTGCCGCAGCCGACTTCCAGCTCGACGGGGCGATCGTTCCCGAAAAACTCCGTGAAATTCACGGATGGAGGGATCGATTCGAATTCGATGCAGAGAGGATGTACCTTCCGTCGGCGGACGACGGGCTCCGCAGGCACCGGCCCGGTCGTCGGAACAGGGCTATCGTCCATTCGGAACGAATCGTCGGAAATGTCTTCAGACATGGAACTTTCGTGCGTTTTCGGAATCGTGTGCGACGGAATCGATTTCAGGAGCTCTCGCCGACCTCAATCGGAGTGATCCGGGGTAACGAAAGACCGATGATTCTGCCATGAAAAACCATCTGGTCGCCGACGAAACCCTGCGCCTCGAAAATCGTCTGGCGCGGATGCAGGCGTGTCGCTTTGGCCACCATGATCAACCGGTCGCCGGGCCTGACCTGGCCACGGAATCGGACTTCCTCCATGCCGCCGAATCCGATGAACTTGCCCGGTCCAGCCAGATTATGACTGTAATAACTCGCCATCTGGGCCGCGACTTCGCAGATCATCACACCAGGCATGATCGGATAATCGGGCATGTGGCCACGACACCAGAACTCGTTGTCCGTGACGTCTTTGTAGCCGACGATCAGGTGATTGTCGGGGTCGACTGAGACGATCGCCGTGATCTGCTCCATCTCGAACCGCTGCCCGTTTCTGAGGCGAATGGACGCCTGGTCCGCGACGACGTGCGAAAAATTCACCTTGAGAGGATCGATGAGTGGCACCGGCGGCATGCTTGGACGTACACCTTAAGGACGAAGGTTCGTTGAGCGAGCGGAGGACACCGCAACAGGATCCTCGAACGCAGTGCCCATGGGATCTTGCGTTCGCCAATCCCGGAAAAAGCGGACGGACCAGGGATTCTCTCCAGGCCTCTCTTGTGCACACAATCATGACCGCCTCTTCGGCAATTGGCAAGTGCCGGGGCCGTTCGCCGTTATGAGGATCGACCGTTGCAGCCCGCCCCATCGGAATCATCGTCCGCAACGAAACGGGTGCTCGGATGCATGGTCGTCCATAGCCCCGCCGCGGCAGTCATCGATACGGATCTGAAACTGGTTCGCGAACTTGGAGCTTCCTGCGTCGAAGTTCTCCCACGCTGGGACGCCCTGCCGCCAGCCGACGAACTGCGTTCGAAAATCGAAAGTTCCGGACTGAAAATCTGGAGCGCCCACGGCCCATGGGGAAGAAGGTCGATTTGTGCGGAACGGGTCGACCTGGCCGACACGAATCCTCGGCTTCGGCAGGAATCGCTGGAAGATCTTCTGCGTGCGACCGACTGGGCAGCCGCATTGGGGGCGAAAGTGCTGGTCGTACATCCCGGCGGGCTTTCGGATGCGGTGGACTTTCCAGCCCGGTGCGATCACCTGCGCGAAAGCCTGGCGCGACTTGCCTCGGCCGCGTGGCCCATGGGCGTAAAGATCGGTGTCGAAAACATGCCCAAAGGCGTGTACCCGGGCAGCCGGATGGCGGACCTGGCGAAGATCGTTCGTGAGATCGACCACCCCGGCCTGGGCCTCGTCCTGGATACGGGCCATGCCCGCATCTCGGCGGATGTCGTCACCGAAACCCTTGCATCCAAAGATCTTATAATCAGCACGCACGTGCACGACAATGAAGGCCGGGCCGACTCGCACAAGCCGCCGGGCGAAGGGACGATCGACTGGCCCGAGTGGTTCGCCGCGCTCGACCGCATCGATTACTCCGGGCCGATTATGCTCGAGTGCATCCGGGCTCTGCGTGAAAGGAATCCGCCATTTGCGCCGGAATGGGCGCGATGGTGGCACGAACTCGTGACCGCATGAAAATGGAAGCTTCCATGAAAGAGAATCCGATTTCGGAACCGCCGCGTCCATCCCTTGGCACCATGGCCAGGCTCTTTCTGACTCTCGGAACCACCTCTTTCGGTGGCCCCGCCGCACATATCGCCCTGCTCGAAAACGAAGTCGTCCGGCGCAGGCAATGGATCGATTCCGATACATTCATGGACCTTCTTGGCGCCACCAATCTCATCCCCGGCCCGAATTCCACCGAGATGACCATTCATATCGGTCACAGGCTACGCGGCTGGAAAGGTTCGATCGTCGCAGGCGTCGCTTTCATCGCCCCGGCGATGGTCATCGTCATGGCATTGAGCTGGGTCTATGTGACTTACGGAGCTTTACCGGTCTTCAGTAGTGCCCTTTACGGGATCAAGCCAGTCATGATGGCCATCGTCGCCCAGGCGCTCTGGTCTCTGGGCCGAACCTGCCTGGGAACGCCCCTGCTCGTCTCGTTCTGCCTCATCGACGCTGGTTTGATCCTCATGGGCGTTCATGAACTTGCCGTGCTTTTCGGTACAGGAGTTGCCGCCATGGCGATCGAAACGGCACGACGCTCGCCGCCGTTGGCAAGCGCGGTGCTGCTGCCGCTATGGACTCTAGGCCGCTCGATCCCATCGGCGTTGCCTGACGTTTCGGCCGTGCCTGTCTCCCTACGTGTCCTTTTCCTGACGTTCCTGAAGATCGGATCCGTACTTTACGGATCAGGTTACGTACTGCTGGCCTATCTCGACACGGACTTCGTCGTGCGACTCGGCTGGCTTTCGAAAGAAACGCTGCTGGACGCCATCACGATCGGCCAGATCACCCCCGGCCCCCTTTTCACGTCAGCGACCTTCGTGGGTTATCTCGTCGCCGGACCGATCGGCGGCCTGGTCGCCACCGCCGGCATCTTTCTGCCTTCCTTCGTGTTCGTGGCGTTGCTGGCCCCGATGGTGAGCCGGATGCGGGCGTCGAAGTCCGCGGCCGCGTTCCTCAATGGCGTCAACGTCGCTTCCTGGGTGCTGATGGCAGCCGTCACGCTCGAACTCGGCCATTCGGCTCTCGTCGATCCGTTCACGATGGCCCTCGCCGTGCTGAGTCTGTTCATATTCGTGAAGTATCGCACGAATTCGATCTGGCTTGTCCTGGCCGGGGCAGCCCTTGGGATGGGTCAGGAATCGCTTCCGTTCTGACGCGATCGCTGCATTGCCCATCGTTCATCGAGAAACCAAAAAACCATTTCGGCAAGATAGGCTCAATCGGCAA
Organism: uncultured Isosphaeraceae bacterium; assembly: GCA_964608915.1. Taxonomy (GTDB): domain Bacteria; phylum Planctomycetota; class Planctomycetia; order Isosphaerales; family Isosphaeraceae; genus QWQI01. The sequence goes on along the minus strand of CAZSQA010000009.1, from coordinate 61,284 downwards.
ATTGCAGAATTCCGAAAAGAGAAAGAGTCCAGGCGAACTACGTCTCGTCACGGGCCATTTCGTATCGCGTTCAGGCCAGGATGGCCGAGAGGTTCACGCATGGAAGCCGTCAATCGTCGTCACTGGATTTCCGCATTCTCGGCTGTCAGTGCTGCTGCCTCGGGCATTCTGGCACAAGCGCCCAAAGCCCAGGCGGGCGATTTCCTCGTCGATGTGCGAGGCACGTTACGCCGCCACGGCGTGCAGGGCCGAATGACCGGCGCCCAGGCGATCGTCGGGGCCCTGGAATGCATGGGAACGAATGCCGTCTTCGGCATCCCGGGTGCCCAGAACAACGAACTCTGGGATGCATTCAAGGCTGCGAATCTCTCTTATCTTCTCGTAAGCCATGAATTTTCGTGCAGCGTGATGGCCGACGCCGCGGCCCGTGTCACAGGCTGGCCGGGCGTTTACTCCGTCATTCCCGGCCCGGGAATCACCAACGCCATGAGCGGCATGGGCGAGGCACTTCTGGACAGCGTGCCGATCGTCGGCATCGTGACCGATGTCGACACTCGCCCGGATTCACCGATCGGCCAGGTGCATTCGCTGCCCAATGTCCACATTCTCCAGACGGTCAACAAAGCCGTCTTCGTCGCGGAGCACGTCAGCCAGTTGCCGGGGCTGGTTTACCAGGCATTCCATACGGCGATCTCAGGCGAACCGGGGCCGGTCGCCGTGGTCGTTCCCTATTATATGATGACGGACGCCTTCGACTTCGACGACACACCGCCCCCCCTGCCCGCCGTGCCCTGGGACGAAGGAGCATACGCTCAGGCCATGTCGCTGCTGGCGAACCGCAAGCACCGTATCGGCATCTATGCCGGCATCGGCTGCCAGGATGCATCGGGCGAACTGACCGCCGTGGCCGAAATGCTGCAGGCCCCGGTCGCGACATCCGTGAGCGGCAAAGGCTCGATCCCGGAATCGCATCCCCTTTCCGTCGGCTGGGGTTATGGTGCTTACGGCACGAAAACGGCGGAACGCCGGTTCCGTGAAGTCGACGTCGTGCTGGCTGTCGGCGTGAAGTACAGCGAAGTCTCGACGGCGAATTACGCCGTTCCGGATCACCCCTGCCTGATCCATGTGGACGCGAACCCGAAGAATATCGGCCGAAACGTCAAAACCGCCGTGGGTGTGAACGCGGACGCCCGCGTGTTTCTGCAGCGGTTGCTGGCCGACGGTGCCACGGTCACCCGCCAGAAGGACGACAAGCTCTTACGGACCATCGCGAAAGAGCGTCAGTCAGATCATGCCGAATACCATTCCGCGCAGGTTCGGGAAGCCGTCGACCCGATGCTGTTCCTGACGGAACTCAATGCCGCGATCGGCCCCGATGCGATGGCCTTCATCGACGTGACGGCCGCCACGCACTGGGCCGCCGAGAGCTTCGTCGTCGCGGGCCCGCGACGTTACTTCGCACCGGCGAACAATCAGAGTATGGGCTGGGCCGTGCCGGCTTCGATCGGTGCCCAGTTCGTCCAGCCCGGCCGCCTGACGGCCTGCGTCACCGGCGACGGTTGCTTCCTCATGAGCGGCATGGAGCTCAGCACCGCAGCCAGAACCGGCCTGCCCGTGAAGTTCTTCATCCTCGACGACGGCGCCTATCACTATATGCAAATGCTTCAAGAGCCGGTCTACAGGCGCACCACGGCGACCGAGATCGCCAGCATCAACCACGGCGCTTTCGCCGCCGCCATGGGTCTGGCCTATAACGAAATCACGCACAATGCCGACATCGGAGCCGGCATCCTGCGTGCCTTGTGCACCCCGGGGCCGGTGCTGACGAAAATTTGCGTCAGCTACGACGGACGCGACATCCGCTGGCTCTCGGCCCTGCGCAAGAAATACCTGAACGGCCTGGAACGCGACGACAAGGTCCGCATGGCCCGGCGCGTGGTTCGGCGCACCATCGAAATCCGCAAGGAAAACGATTGAGCCTGACGGATCGAAACGGATGAACCATCGAACCGGCCGGACATTCATGTCCGGCCGTTCGTATGCGTGCCCCTGCCTGAATCAGCTGTTCGCGGGCAGATCACGTCTGTTGAATCGCCACAGGGCCACGATCACTCCGGCGGCGAACACGCCGAGCAGAGCACCCAAGTGCCGGGGCAGGTATTCGCCTTTGACGAACGCCTCGATGGGGTAGAACGTCGAAAACACGCTGAGCTTCCCGGGCAGCTTGTACCAACTGTCATCGGCCGTCTCAGGCTGATTGGCCACGGCGTAACCGACGAGCTGGGCGATCGTGAGGATCGAGGCGATCATGTTCGGCCGCCATCGCACGATATCGAACGCCGAGAACATGATCGTGAGCCCATAGGTCGCAAGCCCCAGGCCGACGACATTCATCGCGGGCCTGGCAAGTGCGATCATTCGCGGCGAGGTGTCGACCGAATGGAAGCTCTCGCCGATTTTCGCCCCCGCGACGATCACGACGACCATGAGCAGATAGCCGAATACGGCCGTGATCACATGAGCCAGCAGATATGCCGAACGCGACACCGGGCGAGAGAGAATCATGTCCATCGTGCCCCGCTCGATTTCGGCCGCCACCGCAGCCGAGCCACGCGAAATTCCCCAGAACAGCGGCAGCATGATCGGGATGCCGACGGTCAGGAAATACAGGAGCATCGTGGCGATCGCGCCTGAAGACATGTCCATATCCGGCCCACCGAGGAACTGATAGAAGCCCCGAGCCCGGCGTTGCCGACGCTGTTCTTCCGTCAGGGCCGGCTGCGGCGGTGGTGCGGCTTCGCCCTCGGTTTTGGCCTCTGCGTTCGCTGTTTCGGCACCTTCCGCTTTTTTAGGCTCGTCCTTCGCAAGTTCCGTTTTGGCGGCTGGCTCGCCCGGCGGCGCGGCTTCGGGTGAGGTCTCTTTCTTCGCTTCCGACTTGGATTCCGGCTCGTCTTTGTTCGCCTCGGCTGACTTTTTCTGCGCTGGTTTCGCCAGTTCGCCCCTCTGAGCCATTTCCCGCACGGCGACTGTCTCGGCCCGCCCTTCGGAAAGACTCGTTCGATAGATGCTGAACCAGCTCAGTGCGAACAGGGCCAGCAGTGAGAAACCCAGAAAGAAGCGGGTTTCCACCATGATTCTTTTGATCAGCGTGAGAAAGGCCATGGACATGTCGGGTCGCTCTTCGAAGATCGGTTCAGCATCGGAATTTCGGCCCGCTGGCCCCGGCGTGGACTGGCCTCAGGGTTTGGCGTATTCGAGCACGGGGGCAAGCTCTTCGTCGCGCACATCAGGGCCGTGGAACTTGTCGTAAAGGCCTCTCAAGTCTTCGGTTCCGATGGCGATTTCGCTGATGCTCCGGCGTGAGAACCAGTCCAGCAGGCTGCGAATCTCGCCCTGATGTTCGAACAGGATCTCGCGGCCGTCACGCCTCCTGACGATGAGCCCGAGATCGTCAGGGAACTCGTCCGGCGGCTCTTCGTCGAACCGGGCCAGAACCATGCGGGCACAGCGGCGGGAATGCATGTCTTCCACATGCATCAGCTGTCCCCTGCGCATGATCGCCACCCGGTCGCTGATCTTCTCGACTTCGCTGAGCACGTGCCCGGAAAAGATCACCGTCTGCCCCTGGGCTTTGGCGGTAAGCACCAGATCGAGCACCAGGCCGCGGGCCGATGGGTCAAGGGCCGATGTCGGTTCGTCAAGGATCAGGATTTCGACCGGATCGGCGAACGCCTGAGCCAGTGCCAGCTTCTGCTTCATCCCGGTCGAGTAACGGCGGACTTTGCGGTTCAGGTCGAGTTCCATGATCTTCTCGGCAATGTGAACGGCCCGGTCCAGACCCGTGCCCCCACGCAGCTCGCAGAGAAACTTGAGATGCTGATAGCCCGACAAATACCCGAACATCCGCAGCTCGCCCGGCAGATAACTCACCCGCTCGCGAACCATCAGGCTGTCGTGCCAGCAGTCGAGCCCCGCGACGGAGGCATATCCTTCCGTCGCCCGGATCATGCCCAGGATCGTCCGGATCGTGGTGGTTTTCCCGGACCCGTTCGGGCCGAGCAAACCGAACACTTCGCCTCGATGAACCTCGAGCGAGAGATTCCGGAGAGCATAAAAATCGCCGTATTTCTTTGTGAGAGCGTGCGTTACGATAATCGATTCCATCAGCCGCAAGCCTCGTTTCGGATAGTTCGACAAGAAACTCCAAAAAATATCGGATTTTTTGGGAATTTTTGTCGCGATCTCATCGGCGATTCCGACTGTGATGATACGGAAGGATGTCACGAGTGACCTGATCCCCCGTATTATAGGTGGAAACACGATCAAGGAATCAAGGAGGTCTGATCATGTTGGTCTTGAGTCGTAAAACCGGATCGAGCATTCGTATCGGCAAGGACATCGTTCTGACGGTCGTGAAGATCGACCGCAATCAGGTTCGCCTGGGTATCGAAGCTCCTCTGAACGTGCCGATCCTGCGCCAGGAACTGGTCATCGACCTTCCCGAAGGCGTCGACTCTCTGGTTTTCGAAGACAACATGATGGGTGCGGGCCGCTGATTCGGCCCGTCCCCAGACAGCTCTTCCGCACCGTCGTCATCATCGACACCTTCAACATAGTCTTGAGAGACGATGCGGCAATGTCAGAGGAAACGCTTCTTTCTCGCTGAGAGGCTCCGCGTCATTCGTTTTCCTAAGTTTCTCGGATCATTTCCCAGGTTCCGATAATCCCTGTCGATTGCTGAATTCGATCCACAGTCGAGCTTCGACGATCTCGACTGGAGCCTTTCGAGCATCGAGCGAGTGAAGAGAAGAGCAAACCCCACGCGACTCGTTCCATTGTGATCGCAAGCTTCGATTCTCGCGGCACCGGCGGATTTCACTCTCGAAATCGTCGGAAGCCAAAAGCACACGCCGAAAAGATGCCGGGAATGTTCGAAACCGGCGAAATCGTTACGGATCGACACGAATTCCGAATCGAATCTCAAGCTGCTCGATTGGCGAATTTCGAACCATTGTCCGGGTCGTAAGAACTATGATGCCCATTTTGCGGAAACCACGACATCGCATACTGGAATCGCCTTCCGCGCATTCAGTAAGATGAATGTCACTTCTCTACCTCAACTGAACGATGCGTACTGGTCGTTCAGGGTCTTGGATTTCAATCGATTGGGAGCGTCACCATGTCCTTCCGTCTCATTCGTCAGGGTGTGGGTTCCCTGATTTTGTGCGGCATCGTCTCTTTGGCATCGCCAGTTTCGGAAGCCCAATTCATGTATCCAGGCGGTTACGGCCGCTGGGGTTGGGGCGGGTGGGGTAACGGCGGGTACGGCATGGGCGTTCAGGATCCGGCGTCCGGTTATGCCGCCGGGCTCGGAATGCTTTCCATCGGCCAGGGCAAATACCTGGAGTCGGAAGCCAAGGCCACGTCCATGAACCTGGACACCAAGATCAAGTGGAATAAGGAGATGCGTCGGCTCAAGCTGATCGCCGAGGCTGACAAGAAGCGTAAGGCGGCCGTCGCCGCCGACGTGAAGGAAGTCACGAACCGCGAACGTGACGTCGTCACGGGTGTGGCGGCGAATCGCATCCTGGATCAGATCCTCGAAGGCAACACCGAAGAGGTTATCTCGTTCCTCAACAAAACGGCCCTGAACCCGAAGATCATCAAGGAAATCCCGTTCGAGACCTCTTCGGAAGCCCTTTCGCTCTGCCTTCACAACATGACTTCTCCGGACAACGTTCCCAACATTCTCAAGGGCGACAATTACGCCGAAGCCCGGGGAGCCGTTCGCAAGGCGGTCGAGACGATTCTTAAGGAAGACCTCGACGGCAAGATTTCCGCGAAAAATCTGGACCAGCTCGAAACTTCGCTGAAAGCCCTGCGAGCGAAGTTCGAAAAAGAAGCGCCCAAATTCAGCCTGGATTATAGCACGGCGGACCGTCAGCTCAGAGCGGCGACTTCTCTGACGCGTCTGCTGCGAGAGCCGGAATACCAGAAGCTCCTTTCGAAGCTCGAAACCTATGAAGGCACGACCGTCGGCGACCTGGTCGCATTCATGTCCTCGTTCAACCTGCGATTCGCCGCTCCCACCAACGACCGTCAGCGGGAAATCTACACTCAGCTGACGCCGATTCTGGCCAACGTGCCCGTCAAGGACGTGAACCTGACGGCACCCAACGTCTCTGCCGAAGAATCGGCATCCGCTCTCTCGAAAGCCGCTCAGGAAATGTTCGATGGGGTGAGCTGGCGAGACCTCGACCTTCACGCCGAGAGCATGAAGCCCGCGACCGGCAAATAAGCCTGGGCACCGACACGAAACCGGCGATTCCCTAAAGGGAATTCGCCCCCATCGACTTGAGGAGGCCTGACCGGCCTCCTCGTTTCGTTTGACCCTCGGACGTTACGTGCCAAGTGCGTCAATCAGCTCCCAGCGGTCGAAGGCGGAAACGAAAAGTCCGTCATCGCGAAATCGATGCTCGAAGGAGCAAATGATAATCCGATACGAATAGTCAACTTTAACGCTTAAATAAGCTTGCATGTCTGCCTACTTCAAAATCCAACGAAAAACTCTCCGTAACCGGGATGCCTGAGTGATGGCTACGGCGACATTCGGTTCCCTTTTCGCAACTCCTGGCGAGTTGGCGGCGTGGTCGTTATGATTCGCGACTTCGACAAAAAAACCAGGATGTGGGCATCCTTGCCCAAAGGGACATCCTGGTGAAATTGCGCTTGGTATATGGGATGAAAGGATCAGGACGAACTGCGGATCATGCATCGAAATTCGGCGTTCGGCAGATTCGGACGAAACGACCGTATGCCGGGGAACTTGAGCAGGGAGCGTCGGGAATCAGTGCCAGTCGAGATGAATCCAGACGCCCTCCGGATAATGAACGGCATCCCCCGGTGGCTGGGGCAGGCGTCGAAATTCCTCGTCGGTCCAGCATCGGATGGCAGCGGTATAGCCGTTGATACGCCAGTATCGAACGTGCCCGCAATCCTCCGGCGCACGTAGGATACGGAGTGCGGGACGACGCTTCAGCAATGGCTTGTCAGGAGCTGGGAGCATCGCATTCCTCCTGCTGGTAATTGAGCGAACATGCGATCGAGTCGGATAGGAGTGAGTTTCCAGAAACTCCGGGTCTCGGAATTCATCACTGGGGTTCCGTTTATGAAACCCTATTGTTGAATTCGGGATTTCTGGATACGGGATGCAGTGTAAATTCCTTTTTAGAGAGTTTCAAGAGGAATGTTTGCCTATTAAGGCATTTCCGAAAGTTTCCGATTTTTCCTTGAACACTTATGGCAAGCTTCGTAATGTATCCGTCATGGGATATGTCGATAAACTGCACAAGCTGTGCGTTATGCGTGGAATGGACCAGGTTACCCTGGCCCGACGCGTGGGCATTTCGAAATCGTCCATGTCGCGAATCCTGAGCGGCACTCAGGAACCGAAGCTTCGTTTGGCGTATGAGTTAGCGAAAGTGCTGGGGGTCACGCTCGATTCCCTGATGAACGAAGACCTTCCCGTGGCTCCTTCCGCCAGGACGGTCCCCCTCAACGAAGCCCAGTTAACGATCCTGAACATTGTCGATCGTTTGGGATATGAGGAATCGATCGATCGATTGCTCGCCGTTCCTGGCCATGGAACTTCGAGTGCTTCCTCAGAGGATTCGGGGTCGGAGCGATCTCTGGACGACGACTCGGACAGCAAGTCGATCATCGGTATCGTGACGCAGAGTTCGGGTTCCGGATCCTGAGACCGATTCAGGAATTCAGGTTTCGAACTTAGAAATCGCTGTGCAGTTCGAATCTTGTGCAAGTTGGTGGGAAGTTTTGCGGGCTGCATCGTTTCCTGAATTCGACTCGACTCGATTTCGCGAAGACTGCCGTGACGAATTGCCGATTATTCTGGCACTGAGCCCATTTTTTGGACGGCATCGCTTCGAAAATTGCATCGTCGGGGTTGCCGAAACCCCTCGTTCGGCGGTATTCTTCCATAGGAAGAAGGCTGGGATGCCTTAAGGAAATTCGGGCACAGTTCACGACGAGCCGGACCGATCGATCGGCGTGTGTCATCGATCCTGCCGCCTCTTTCTTGCGAGAGTCGATCGAAAGCGAATATGAGTCGGACAGAGAACAGGCGGTCGGATATACGCAACGTGGCCATTATCGCGCACGTTGACCACGGCAAGACGACTCTTGTGGATGCGATGCTCAGGCAGAGCGGACAATTTCGAGAATCGCAGTTGCAGGGCGAACGGATTCTGGATTCGAACGATCTTGAGCGGGAACGTGGCATCACGATTCTGGCCAAGAACATCGCGATTCCTTATGAAGGCGTCAAAATCAACCTGATCGACACGCCAGGCCACGCCGATTTCGGTGGCGAAGTCGAACGCACGCTCCAGATGGCCGACAGCGCCCTTGTGCTCGTGGACGCCTTCGAAGGGCCGATGCCTCAGACGAAGTTCGTCTTGCGCAAGGCGTTCGCGAATCATATTCGGCCGATCGTCGTGATCAACAAGATCGACAGGCCTGACGCTCGCCCGCAGGAAGTGCTCAACGAGATCTTCGACACCTTCGTAGAGCTCGGCGCCGACGAATTCGCTCTGGATTTCCCTTACATTTTCGCTTCGGGCCGGGCGGGCTTCGCCTCTCACGACTCACAAGCGCGTGAGGGCAATATCCGTCCCCTGCTCGACTTGATCCTCGAAAAGGTGCCGGGGCCGCTGGTCGAACTGGACGCTCCGTTCCGGATGTTGTGCACGACGCTCGACTTTTCCGAATACGTCGGCCGGATCGCGATCGGCCGGATCGCTTCAGGTTCGGTTCGGCGCGCCCAGAAGGTCGCGCTCCTTCTGGACGAGAACAAGGTCATCAATGACACCGTCGAGAAGGTGATGACCTTCGACAAGCTGGGTCGGATCGAAGTCGAGGAAGCTTCGGCTGGCGATATCGTCGCGCTGGTCGGTCTCGAAGAGATCTCCATCGGAGATACGATCGCGGACCCCGAGCATCCCAACCCGCTGCCTCGGATCGCCGTCGACGAACCGACGATCTCGATGATCTTCGGCGTCAACAACTCGCCGCTGGTGGGCGAAGGCAAATATCTGACGAGCCGTCACATTTATGATCGACTCATTCGCGAATTGCGTTCGAACGTGGCCTTGAGGATCGAGCCGACCGAAGACGGCGAGGCCTACGAAGTCTCAGGCCGCGGTCTGTTGCACCTTTCCGTGCTGATCGAAACGATGCGACGCGAAGGATTCGAATTGTCGGTGGGCAAGCCGCAGGTGATTCTGAAACGGATCGACGGTCAGGTCTACGAACCTTTCGAAGAACTGGTCGTGGACGTGCCCCAAAACCTGATGGGCCCTGTGATGGAGCTGGTCGGACAGCGGCGTGGCGAACTGGGCAAGATGGAAGTCAAGGGCGAGTATGCCCACCTTGAGTTCGTGATTCCCGCGCGTGGTCTGCTGGGTTTGCGGACGCGACTTCTCTCCGCCACCCAGGGCGAAGCGATGATGCACCACGTCTTCCAGGAATATCAGCCTTTCAAGGGCGATATTCCGCGGCGGCTCAACGGCGTGATGGTCAGCATGGCTTCAGGGCAGGTGAATTCGTTCGCGCTGGACAACCTTCAGCAGCGGGGCACGATGTTCGTGAAGCCGGGCGATCCGGTTTACGAAGGCATGATCGTGGCCGAAAACGCCCGCGACGAGGACATGTCGGTGAATCCGATCAAGGAAAAGAAGCTGACGAACATGCGGGCCAGCGGTTCGGACAAGAACATCCTGCTGAAGCCGCCGCGTCTGCTGTCGCTGGAGCTGGCTCTCGAGTACATCGAAGACGACGAGATGGTGGAAGTCACGCCGTCTTCGATCCGGCTCAGGAAGAAGCACCTGACCGAAGAGGCCCGCCGCCGTTCTTCCGGCAAGGGCAAATTCGCCACGTCGACGAGCTGACACCGTCGAACTTCGGCAGAGCCTGAAAAGCGAAAATCACGAAGGGCGGACCGATCGCGAGATCGGTCCGCCCTTTCGATCGATCGAAGGTGCTTCGAACGGCAGCCGGTCAGTCGGCCCGCTTCGCTTCGAATTCGCGTTCACGCTTGTTGCCGTTGAACTCCATGGCCGACTTGCCCTTGAGGACGTCGCCGTCGAGCTTGCCGGAATATTCGACCGTGAACTTGTTGCCTTCACGTTCGCGGACGACTTTGAAGCTCAGCAGGCCGTCCTTGATGGCGCCATCGGAGATTTCGGTCTTCTGGCCACCCATGCCGCTGACGGTACCGGTGACTTTGTCACCGTCCTGCTTGAGGTCGAAAGTCGTTTCGACCTTGGTGCCGTCCTGGCGGCTCCAGGAGTAGAGCCATTTGCCGGTGAAATCCTTGGCCGAAGCCACGGACGAGCCGAGAACGAGCAGGGAAAGGGCCATCAGGCCGGAGAATCGTCGTCGTTTCATGGTGCGCGTTTCCTTCAGTGAATTCGGGAGCGTTCGGATCAAGCCCGGGTTCGTGTCGAAAGATCGTCGAAAGCACGACCTTCGGTTCGGACTTCACTTATTTTGGCGTCGTTCCGAGCCGGACGGAACCGACTTTTCGGGAAAGTTTCGAAGGTTTTCGACGTGGTCATCACCGATCGTTCCGCGGGTGTCGAGAATTCTGCCCTGGCGATCATGGCACCGGGCAATCTCAGTCGATACACTGGTGTCGTCATCGCCGCGAAAGCCGTCCGGGATCCGAACCGGCACGGTGTTTCGGTCGTGCCGCCTCCTACCGCAAACCGGTACGTTCGAAGGGCGATCGACATACCAGGAATCCCGAAAAACCGAATCGCATCGAGTCGCGGACATCGTTCCGCCGGCATGCATTCGACGAACGTCAAAGCCGAGGAAAGCCTTCTTCCATGAGCGTCAAAAACCTGGAGAATCTCGCCCGAGCCGCTCTCGATGCCGGTGAGGGAATCGTCCGTCTTGCTCCGACATGGGTTCCCCGCTCGTTCCTGATGCCAGGGGCACGCCTCAAGCTGGCCAAACAGGATCTTTATGCCCTGGGCACCCATCGTGGCGGCATCGACGAACGCTGGTTCGCCTCCACCACCCCCGCCGCGAACGAAGGCGCTCCGCCCGACGAAGGCCTGAGCTACGTCGTGCACGAAGGCCAGCGGTTTCTTCTCAAGGACGCTATCGACACCTTCGGCTCCGAGATGATCGGTGCCGACATGTGGAACAAATACAAGAAGTGGCCGGTCTATTCGAAGTTCTTCGATAACCTCGGCCCGATTCCGCACCACATGCACCAGACGCAGGAACAGGCCCAGAAGCTCGGCCGCGAAGGCAAGCCCGAGAGCTACTACTTCCCGCCCCAGCTCAACTGGACGGGCAATAACTTCCCTTACACCTTCATGGGCTTCGAACCGGGCACCACGAAGGAACAGGTCCGCCGCTGCCTGGAACGCTGGAACGAAGGCGATAACGGCATCCTCGACCTTTCCAAGGCCTATCGTCTGAAGCCCGGCACCGGCTGGCTGATCCCGCCCGCCGTGCTGCACGCCCCCGGCTCGCTGGTGACTTACGAACCCCAGTGGGGCTCGGATGTCTTCGGCATGTACCAGTCGATGGTGGAAGGCCGCCGCGTGCCCTGGGAACTGCTGGTGAAGGACGTTCCGCCCGAGTACCACAACGACCTGGATTACCTCGTCGAGCAGCTCGACTGGGACAAGAACGTCGACCCGAACTTCAAGGAATCGAACTATCTGGAGCCGATCGTCGACACCGGCGGCGAAAAGGACGGCCATGTCGATAAGTGGATCGTCTACGGCAAGGTGGACGGCAAGGAACTCTTCTCTGCCAAGGAATTGACCGTTCAGCCGGGCCATAAGGCGACGATCAAGGACAACGGGGCCACCGGTATCATCGCCGTTCAGGGCTCGGGCCGCATCGGGAAAACGGCGATCGACACGCCCGTGTTCATCCGCTACGGCCAGATGACGGCCGACGAAGTCTTCGTCACCCACAAACGTGCCCGCGAAGGCTACGAAGTGGAAAACACCGGCTCCGAGCCGCTCGTCCTGCTGCGTTACTTCGGGCCGGACACCAATCCGAACTCGCCGAAGATCGGCAGCTACGCCCGCAACTGAACCAGCCCGCGATGGGCCCGTCTCACAGGCGGGCCCATTTTCGTAAGTCCTCCGAATTTCGAACGCACGTAACGCACGACCTGGAGCCGTAAAGATCATGAGTCATCCGCTGCCCAAACTTCATAACGCCATGTGGCCAGGCCTCGTCGGCAAGGGATCGCCCGGCGCCGAGGACTTTATCGCCCTGGAAAAGATGCTCGACCTGACGGCCGCCGCCGATGTCGGTGGTGTGAAGTTCGATGGCGTCGACCTTTTCCTGTTCGATCCGCACATCAATATCGACATCTCCGAAGACGATTTGAAGAAGGTGGCCGACGCCATCGCCGCGCGTGGTCTCGCCGTCGGTTCGCTGGTCGCCCCCGTGTGGCCTGGCACGGTCGGCAGCTCGGCTCAGGGCGGCCCTGAAGATCGTGAGAAATTCGTCCTGGCCGTGAAAAAGGCCTGTCGACTGGCGAAGATTCTGAACGATCACGGCGTCCGCAAATATGGCGTCATCCGTATCGATTCGGCCGACAATCCCGAACACTGGGCGGCCGACCCGAAGGGCAACACGGCCAAAATCGCCGAAACCTTCCGCGAAGCCGGCAAAGTGGCGGCGGATCATGGCGAACGGCTGGCCGCCGAGGGCGAAATCTGCTGGGGCGGGATGCACTCCTGGCAGTACATGCTCGATACGCTCGAAGCCACGAACATGCCGGGTGTCGTAGGCTTCCAGGCCGATCTGGCCCACACCTACCTTTACCTGCTCGGCTATAACGCGCCAGAGCACGCCCTGCTCAAAGCCGGCCATTCCCACGCCGAATTCGTAACGGCCTATACGAAAATGACCGATGCCCTGCGGCCGTGGACGCTCGATTTCCACGTCGCCCAGAACGACGGAACCGTGCACGGTTCCGGCTCGCACGACAAGACCGGCCGCCATTGTCGCGCCGACGACCCGAACGGAAAGCTCGACATCACCGAAGCTTCCGGTTACTGGCTAAAAGACGCGGCCGATCGCGGCATGAAGCACATCTGCTGGGACGGCTGCATGTTCCCCAATGAAGTGCTCCTGAAGCAGGACACCTGGAACACGATCCTGAAGGCAATGATCGCCGTCCGCGACGCCCACGGCTGGAACTGATCGAACCTTTTCCGATCCGAATCCTTTGGAATAGGTACGCGCGTTTCGTGCGTGCCTTTTCCCGTTTCTGTGGAACGCCGATCGTCCGCGAAACCAGCCTGCCGAATTGCCAAAGATCGAAATCGGGCACCCGACATCAGTCTGAGTTACTATCGTTCGGAACTGGTCGATCGGCACGCCGTCAATCGAAATTCATGCCGAAGACTAAGCCGTTCCCGTTTCGCAATTCGCCCTTACGTAATGACTGGGCATCCATTTGCGCCGATTCCGGGCAGCTCGATCGTGGCCTTCGTTCCGTTCATGGTGATGCGATCCGACCGGATCGATCATCAGGTGCACAACGATGGACACGAAAGGCACGAAGGGAGGAAAGAGATCCTCGAAATTCCGTTTCGCAAAACGGATTTACCTATCTGCCCGACAGACACTTGCGCCGATTCCGGACGTCTCGATCGTGGCCTTCGTACTCTTCGTGGTCATTCGATCGGACCGGATCGATCATCAGGATCACCACGAAGGAGACGAAAGGCACAAAGAGGAATGCCGGCCCCTGAAATTCCGTTTCGCAATACGGATTCACTCGTTTGCCTGGCAGGCACTTACGACGATTTTGACTGAAGATCAGGGATCGCCCGGAACGAAGCCGAATCCGTTTCGCAGAAGTATCTTAAGTGATTGCATTCTCAAGCATTACGCCCAAATCCCCAAGATCGGTACCCTGAAGATGCAATTTCGCCGAAGCGGGTGAGAAGCTTTGAGGCCTTCGCCAATTCGAGCGAACAAGCGAAGACGAACGATCGATGCGGTCGTTCAGCATGTATCGGTTCGGATCATTCGCGTGAGCTGGGAGGGGGTAACACGTTTCCGGATCCGGCAGCGGCTTCGGCTTGGTGAAACCCCGCTCACCGGGTAAGATAACGGAAGTCCGAGAATCCGCCGGAAACTCGCAGGAATGCGACAGGGGGTATGCCGACCTCCGAGGAGCCGATCCCGAAAATGTCCGCCACTGAAAAGAAACCCCGCATTCTGATCGCTGACGACAATCTGCAGAACGTGGAGCTGATGGAGGCCTACTTGGCCTCGCTCGACTGTGAGACCGCCACGGCCTACGACGGCGAACAGACGCTCAAGGCGGTCCAGAGCTTCAAGCCCGACCTGATCCTGCTCGACATCATGATGCCGAAGCTCTCGGGCTTCGAAGTCTGTTCCAAGCTGCGTGCGGATCCAGCGACGAAAGACGTTCTGGTGCTGATGGTTACGGCGCTGAATGAAGCCAGCGACTTCGAACGGGGCGTCGCCTCGGGCACCGACGACTTCCTCACCAAGCCGGTCAACAAGGTCGAACTGCTCTGCCGCATCCGCAGCCTCCTGCGCGTGCGCCACCTGGAAAGCCAGCTCGAGCGCACGCTCGCCTATCTGGCCGACCTGGAAGCCTCGGCCAAGAGATGACCGAAGCCCAGGAACCGCTTAAGGTTACGCTCAAGCCGCGACGCAGTCGGCCGTTCTTCGCGCGTCATCCGTGGGTCTTCGCCGATTCGATCGCGAAAGTCGAAGGCGACCCCACCAGGCAGGATGAAGCCGCCCTCTATAGCCACGAGGGTGCCTTCATCGCGCGTGGGCTCTTTAACACCAATTCCAAACTTCGGTTACGGCTTTATCGCTGGGACGACACCCCGCTTGACGACTCCTTCTGGGCTGAGCGGATCGACCAGGCGATCGCCTTGCGGCAGCGACTGCCGAAATTCGCGGCTGACGACGATTCGTACCGTCTCGTGTTCGGCGAGGCCGACGGCATCTCGGGCCTGATCGTGGACAAGCTCGGGCCTGTTTTGGCCTGCCAGTGGACAAGCGCGAAACTCTTCGAGCGACGCGATGCGATCGAGCGGATCCTGACCGGCCGCTTTCCCGGCTGTGCCGTCATCAGCCTCGGCGACGCATCGACTGCCGAAAAAGAAGGCTTCGGCGAAGATCAGGTGTTGCCCGTCCTGCGTTCCGGCGAGCTGAAGCCGGACGAACCGGTGATCATCCGCCACGGCGGCCTGAAGTTCCAGGTGCAGCCCTTCGGCGGGCAGAAGACCGGCTTCTTCCTGGACCAGGGCGTGAATCGGCATCGCGTGGCCGCTTATGCCCCGAACGCCGACGTGCTTGACCTGTTCTGCTATTCCGGCGGTTTCGGGCTTGCCGCGGCGAAATTCGGCCAGGCGAAATCCGTTCTGGGTGTGGACAGTTCGAAAGCCGCGATCGCGCTGGCCGAGAAAAACCGCGACCTCAACGGGCTCGGCCCCGACACGGTCGCTTTCGAAGCCCAGGACGTGGCCAAGGCACTGAAACGGTTTCAGAAAGAGAGCCGCCATTTCGGCCTGGTCGTGTGCGATCCGCCGAAATACGCCCGGGATCGTTCGGGAATCTCCGAAGCCCTGACAGCCTATCAGCGACTCAACGAAAACGCGGCTTCGGTCGTCGTACCGGGCGGCATTCTGGCGACGTTCACCTGCTCAGGCATCGTGGCCCCCGAGGATTTCGACCGAGCCCTGGCTGGCTCCGCCGAACGATGCGGGCGAACGTTTCGTGTACTCGAACGCCTCAGCCAGCCGCCGGACCATCCGGTGAACCTGGCTTGTCCGGAGAGCCGGTATCTTTATGGTCTGATTCTGCGGGTCGAATAGCCGCGAACCACATTTGTGGGCATGAAGGGGTTACAAAGCTCCTGCCCCTTTCCTCTCTAAACTACCGAAAAGCCTCTTGACCCTTTGTATTCTTCTTTTTCTCCTTCGGAATACTCTCTATGATTTGGTTTGACTTCGCTTTTCTTCTCCTTATGCTAAATTATTGAATAAGTAGAGTGTCGGGTTAGGATCCTATCTCTGTGGCCTGAATATGGCTATAAAGGAGAAATCATGTATCGATATCCACAATCCGCTTCGTTGACTGTCATTGCTTGCATGTTGACGAACCCGGTCGTTATCGCGGATCACGACCTGCGGGTGAATATCTCCAATTCGGTATCGGATAGTCAATTTTCGTCGGCTGCGAACTTCCCTGCGGCGGGAACGTTTCTGGACTACGACATTGATGATAACATGCGGGAAGTGAAGCCCTGGTTCATCAAGGTCCAGACATTCGATACCGACTATATTTCACTCGTTTCTTCCGTGATCGCTGATTGGGATGGCGTCGATGGAGACTGGGAGACAGTCGATGTTGGCTGGGCATATACCGGCGAATCTTTGCGTGCTCCAAATGGAACTCCACTCGATCTCATCGAAGACTTCGAAATTGAAGCCTGCGCGACGGACGGGTCGATGTTTCCGATGAGCAACATAGATATTAAGACTTTGAAGGTCAAAGGCCCGGCGATGCCTTAAAGGCTAACGTTCGACGAAACATGTGGGGCGTATCGAATCGAATCCGTTACGCGGCCAATTCGCATGTCGCGCGCATTGCATTTCCTGGGGAATGAAATTCAGAAAGCGACCGGAAATGTTACGACAATGCGACGGATTCGCGGCAGTTCTAGGCTTGTCGATCATCGGCATATGTGCTGCGATGCAGTCCGGTTGCGGGCGTGATGCCACTTCCGAAACTTCGGCGATCGCACCAGTTTCTGAGATTCAGAACTCGTTCGCCAGCTTCATGATCACCGAGCCGAAAAAGGGAGAACGAATAAGAAACGATTTCGGGTCGATCGTATGCAAGGGGACTCTCCGGGTGGTGCCTGGTGCGAACCAGCCAGAATACGTATTTGTGAGCCTGATCCAGAATGGTTCGGTTCTTCAGCAGAAAGCCGCGGATATAAAGCCTGACGATGCCCCGAATACTTACCGATTCGAAACCTCGTTCGATATGAAACCCCAAGGGAAGTATTCGTTCAAGGCCATTTCGACAATCCTCTCGGCCAGTAAGCGGAACGGCGCAAGACGGTCGCTCAAGACATGGAACAGTGAGACAGAGACGATATCGTTCGTGGTCGATTCGAATGCGGCGAAAGAGAAACCGGCTGTGCGATGAACTGTTTTGCCGTCGTTTCAGAACGGGCGATTCCAAACCACGGGATGGCCCATGGATTGCGGCATTCATGGATACGAAATGCGGGTTTCGCAGTAAAAGAGCGATGAATATGAAGATCGGATCGAATCGACGTGGGCTGACTCTGATCGATCTTCTCGTGGCGATCATGGTATTCGTCATCCTGTCTGGCCTGATTCTCATTGCGGTATCGTCGGCTCGCGAAGCCGCGAGCAGGACGCGGTGCGCGAACAATCTCCGGCAAATGGCACTCGCTCTCAACGGATATGCGAATTCGAATGGTGTCTATCCTCAAACGCATAATGGGAAGGGATATTCGCCCCATGTCGTCATTTTGCCCTTCCTTGAACAGACAGCCATATACAGCGCGATCAATTTCAGCGACAAATCGGGCGAAATTTCCAGTCGGGCGAATCGTACGGTCGCGCGAACGACATCGTCGATCTTTCTGTGCCCTTCGGACTACGGCTTGCATTTGCCCTATGGCATGACGAACTACGCGGGAAACCGGGGATACGGATACAGCGCGACGGAGGCCGCGGCGAACAACGGGCTGTTCACTCAGCCAGTTCGCAGTGGTATCGTGCCGGTTTCGTCCGTCACGGACGGAGCGAGTTCGACCATTGCGTTTTCGGAATGGCGGGTCGGTCCGGATCAGGTTCGCGCCGTGGATGAATTTCGGTCGGTGTTCGTCGCGCCGAAGCCGCCTGACGCGATCGGTCCGTTAGAGCGGTTCGTGGCCGCATGCCGTGGCCTGAACATCGCCAGGGCAGAGCGCACGCCTATCCTGAAAGGCAGCGCATGGATGTTCGGCGACCTGGGACATACCATCTACAATCATAATATGATGATCAACGAGAGATCGTGCACGAACGGCGGACTCATCCAATTTGGATCCTGGTCGGCCGGAAGCCTTCACGGCGGCGGTGGCCTCAGCACGTTCGCCGATGGCCATGTTCAATTCGTTCGGGATACTGTCCAACTCGCTGTCTGGCGAGCCTTGAGCAGCCGAAATGGTGGAGAGCCCGTCGACGATTATTGAAAAGAGGTATGGGAACAAACGGGGGGCATTCTTCAGGACAAATGGGCAGCACAAGGAAATGGGAACATTCTACGTGGGGGGGGATAAATGGTCAGGAGCCTTATTCGAAGTTCCCGCCCCTTTTCCTCCCTATTCAACGAAAAAGGCTCCTGGCCCCTTGCTTCTCTCATGAGTTGCCACGCTAATCTCCGCACGGAATGCGGAGATTAGCTGCCATATTCTCCGCATCCATGCGAACGGACTTAACGTGAGCGTCGTTTTCTGTCCGTCAACCTCTCGCGAAGATCTGTTTCGGGTTATTCACCAGCACATCTTCGGCCAGTTTCAGGCAGCGTTCGATGCTCCAGCCCCGTTCGATCACGCAGCTTTCGGCAAGAACCCGAGCCAGGGTGCGGCGGAAGGTGTCGAACTTGGGCAGCACGAATTCGAGCTTGTAGGCGTCGGAGTAGTAGCCGATGATTTTCGTTTTCGGCACGGCTTCGACGCGGGCCTTCAGGTCAGCCGCGATGAACGTCGGCACGTTCGAGTACCACCAGTGGCCGTTGGGGTAGACGTTCGGGAAGATCCACGAATAGGCGACAAGTTCCGCGCCGGCGTCGGGCGAGAGCGTGGAAACCGGGAACTTCACCTTCGGAAATGCGTTGAACACCGGGGCATAATCAGCCAGGCTCACGCGGCGATCGAACAGATCGCGGCCGCCGGCGACGCCGTTGGGGTAAATATTGCGGATCGGGCCGATCATCAGGTCGAACGGCAGCCGATGTTCGTTGCAGAATTCGGCGATGATCCAGAACACGGTGCGGCGGATCAGGGCGATTTCGTCGGGGCGAACGTCCATACCGTTCAGAATGCGGCGAATCGGAGTGGCGGCCGAGATCATAGGCGGCGGCTCGGGCACGAAGTCAGGCGGCAGGCTGATGGCACAGGCCCGCACGCCATGAGCCATGAAGTGATCGAACAGCTTGCCGATGGCCGTTCGAAGGCTTTCGAGATCGCCGATCTCAAGCCCCGTGAAGGCCGCAAGCCGTTGCCGCACGCGGGGCTCTTGGAGCTTCAGCACGAGATCGTCCGTGCGCAGGCAGGGGATGTAGACGGACGTATCCCAGCCGGTCAGCGGGTCATCGAAGTCGTTGGTGAGAAAAACGGCCTCAATGTTCGAAAGCTTGCGTACCTGTTCGTCCCAAGCGGTGCCGGCAGATTCTTTGTCAGCGGTGTCGATCAACTGGTCGATGGTCGAGCCGTCGACGGCATCGCCCTGAAAGCCATGGAATTCGCGGGCGATTTCGACGAGCCAGGAATACTGCACGGTGTTGTCGATCGCGGGCAGCCACTTGGCCAGGTTTTTGCAGCGGGTGTCCGGATGCAGCTCGGTGTCGACCAGGCCGGCGGGCATTCCTGCCGAATGGGCCAGTTCGGTAAAGTAGTGGTAGCCCAGAATTTCGTCGAAGTGGCGTGCCGCGGGCCGATGGGGATCGATGTGCGAATGAGGGTCATAAATCGGCCACTGACGCATGGCCTGAAACAGGTCCCGAGCGATATCTGAGCTTGCGGAGGCATGCATCGGCGAATTTCCTGGACATTGTTGGGCAGCGATTCCGGCCAGGGCCGCAAGAGCTGGCACGTGCCGAAAGTTGGCCAGCACCTGTTGGGCGCTGGATGCGATTCCATGAAAGCTAGCGGGAGCGGCAGTCGGCATGCAAGGGGGAGATACCGAAACTTGAAGCTTGATCCGAACCTGCCTGGTCATGGTGAAATCGCGAACTGCGAGGCTGGCTCATGAAAGTGCTGATCACGGCGGGCGGCACCGTGGCGCCGATCGACGATGTCCGTGTCATTTCGAACCGATCGACGGGACGATTCGCGGCATCGCTGGCCGAAGCCTGGCTGCGTCAGGGTGCGTCGGTCACCTATCTGGCGACGACACCCCGCACGTTCGGCCCGCTCGAAATACCCGCGCTGCGGCTGGAAGGGCCAGTCGACCCGCACGAATTGAGGCGGCGCACGATGAAGGCCCTCACGGACTCCTGGCACTTCGACGGCAAGCTCCAGCGCGTCGATTTGCAGAAAGGGACAGTGCTGGATTACGCCGATCAACTTGAGCGGCTCTGCCGGTCTCGTACGTGGGATGTCGTCATGCTCGCCGCCGCCGTTTCCGACTACGAACCGGTGCCTTTCGCCGGCAAGATCGATTCGGAATCGGACGAAATCGTGATCACCCTGAAACGCACTCCCAAAGTTATTCGCCAGGTTCGAGACTGGATCGGAGAAAATGCCCACCTGATCGGCTTCAAATTGACGAGCGGGGCCGATGACGCCGCTCTGGAATCGATCGCCCGCCAGGCGGGCCGGACGAATCGGGCGGA
The DNA here is from genome assembly GCA_964608915.1 of uncultured Isosphaeraceae bacterium. Classification (GTDB taxonomy): domain Bacteria; phylum Planctomycetota; class Planctomycetia; order Isosphaerales; family Isosphaeraceae; genus QWQI01. Next base: position 40,590 of record CAZSQA010000009.1, on the reverse strand, counting down.
CGTGACGATCGCCAACGACCAGTCGAGCGTGCTGGCCGGAAAGCACCGGGTCGCAATGGTGTGGCCTGAAGGCCCCGCCGAATGGTTCGAACCGGGCGACGATCTGGGCGAACGCGTTGTCCGCCGGCTGGCCGCACTGCGAGAAAAAGCATGAACGCCGCGTGGACGGCCCGGATCGTCGAATTCCTGAAGCCGAAACGATTCGAGCAGCGAGGCGAAGGGCTCGAGCGGGCCTATCTGCCGGAACTCGACAGCCTGCGGTTTTTCGCGTTCCTGCTCGTTTTCGGCTTCCACAACGGCCTGCCGGCCCTGGGGGCGACGATTCGCGACACCCTCGCCGTGACGATCGACCTGCCGTGGCTGCTCATCTTCGGGTCGGGCGGAATCGGCGGAACTCTTGGCCGTTCGGTCGATTACGCACTTGGGCACAACGGCTGGACCGGCGTGAACGTGTTCTTCGTGCTCAGCGGGTTCATCATTACACGACTGCTGCTGCAGGAAGAGACGAAAACCGGCCGCATCGACTGGAAAGCGTTCTGGATTCGACGGATCCTGCGCATCTGGCCGCTCTATTTCGTCATTTTCCTGATCGGCTTTCTGGGTATTCCCGGGGCCCGGGCCAGCGTGCCCGGAGTCGGCCTCGGGTCGCCGCATGCACCCTGGTTCGCCCTTTTTCTGGGCAACTGGTCGATGGTCTACCGGGGGCCGATCGAAAGCGACATCCTGAGCGTGCTCTGGTCCGTGTGCGTCGAAGAGCAGTTTTACGTGATCATCCCGATCGTCATCGCCGCCCTGGGATTGCGCGGGCGGCTGGCTTTCTGCCTGGCCGGCACGTGCGTGGCCATCTGGCGCCGCTGGGCACTGGCATCGGCGGGTGTGCGGCAATATATGATCACTTACGATTCGCTGGCCCAGATGGATGCCATTCTGGTGGGGGTGACTTTGGCGATCGCGGCGAATCATCCGTATGTGCGGCCGAAGCTGGAATGGCTGACGAAACAGGTGCTGGCATGGGCAGTGTTGCCGCTGACGGTGCTCTTGCTGACGACTTCTCACCTGGGCCATGACATCACACACAAACGGGTCTGGGACCCGGTGGCTGTCTGGGTGGTCGCCGTCATGTGGGTTCTGACGGCCGCCGTCGCGACGCCCCGCTGGTCACGCTTCATGCGCTGGCCGGGGTTCGTGGAGCTTGGCAAGATCAGCTATGGGCTTTACATGTGGCACGAGGTGGCGCTCTCGCTCTTCGGCGGGGGCGTCGCGACGCTTCTCGGCGTCATTCTGACGGCCTGGGCCTCGTATCGCTTTCTGGAACGGCCCGTTCTGAAGTTCAAACACCGGTGGTCGCGAGTGGAGAGCCGGCCGGTTTAGAAGGGCACGCCGAAAAATTCGCATCGCCAATCGCTGGAATCGACCTTCGCCGATTCGTTAGGATAACGTCTGCCGAATCGCCGGCACTTCGCCCTGCGCATGTTCTTGCCCCGGGGCATCCAGGATCTCCGAAATACGAGGCCGTTGATTTGATCCTCGCGCAATCGATCGACACGGACTCGACGGACGCCGTGATTCTTGCCCTCAAACGCTGGGTCGGCCAGATCACGCTCACGAACCCGCAGACGACCTCCACGGCCGACTACCTTGCCCGGTATTGGCTGATCGCACTGGCGGCCATCTTTCTGGCGGCGCTGGCCGTTCAGGGGCCGAAGCGATTCTTCGCCGGGCTATTTCGTAAGTCCGAATTCGACCATACGTTGCGATCAGGCCTGCGGCGCTTGAGGGCCCGACTGCTCGTGCCCATGGCGATGCTCGGGCTGGTGCTGTGCTCGTGGTCGACCAGCCAGTTGCTGCAATACGGCAAGACTTCGAATCTCGACGCCCTGCAGCTTTCCCTGCGCGGCAAGACGATCACGGCCTTCGCGCTGGAGCAAGGCTCGCTGACGGCCATTACGCCCCTGCGGGACCTGTTCGGCCTCGCCGACATCTGGCCGATGGTCGCGGCGGGGCTGTTTTGCGGCTTCCGCTATGCCAGCCAGGCGCAGTGGATTCCGCACTCCCTCAAGAGCCGGTCGCAAGTTCGTGCCCATTTTCTGGCCCAGTGCTTCTGGATCGTCGCTTCGGTGTGGCTCGTCTATCGGCTCGTTCTCGGTGTCTCCGGCGACGGCGGCCTGCCGCTGCACTCCGGGGCCTGGTTCGAAGTCGTGCTGGAGCCGCTGACGATGCTGCTGATCGACAGCGTCCTTCTGGCCTGGGTCATCGTGGAATTGCGTGACAGCCTCACGGCCAGTTCCGAACGGCTCGCGCCGAACGCCGAAGGGCTTTTCGACCTTTTCCCCGCGATCATTGCCGTCTCGCTTCTTCTTGCCCCCGCACGCGTGTTTTCGCACGTCGTCTGGCTGAGCTGGAACTCGGCGCTGGAGAACATGGGCGATTCGGCCCAGCTTCCGGCCCAGGTCGTTCAGTACGTCGTCTGGGGGCTCAGCTGGGGCCTGATCGATCTCCAGGTTTTCGCCGCCCCGCTGGCGATCCTGGCCGGAGCGGTGGCCTACTCCTCAGGATCCGTGCGCGGCACGGTCGGTGTCGCCTGGCGGACGATGCGTGAGCGGGGCTCGCTCTATTTCCTCGTCACGCTCGTCATGGGCACGTTCGCGTTCTTGTCCACCTCGGCCCTCACAGCCCTGATGCTCTCGCACCCGTCCGAGCCCTGGGTCCTCATGGCCGCCGACTTCTATTCTCACCTTGCCAGCCTGGCCATTGGGCTCTGGTACTTAAGCTGTCTGGTCGAAATGGCAGAACCGTTCGCGGCCGCGCCAGCCCTTGAGTCAATGGCGGAACCGAATACGAATCCATAAGCTCATTGCAACGCGCCGAAGAGTGAACGCCACTCCACACCTGCTTGCATTATGCCCACCTCGCCAGTCCATAAGCGCAGTTACGGCGAATCGAATCTTGCCGTCCCGTTCGCACAAGCACCAGGTTTCGATGGCTGACCATGTGCGGCTCTCGCTTCAAGGTTTCATTTTGTGGGGGCCATCGCTATCAAAAAGACGGCCATACCGAACATGACGACCCCCCCGATGACGACAACGAGTCCGCAAATGATGCGCGCTGCGATCATGTTGCTCGTACCGATCAACTCGATCCATTTCTCCCCCGCCTGTGTCCGAAAAAACTCGGGCGGTGCGAGGAGGCATCCCAACGAAACCCCGACGAACAGGTAAAGGATCGAAAGGCAAAGCGATAAGACAATTCCCACAAACAATCGAGTTGCTGCGTCCTCCTGGCTGATGCCATAGGAAATCACGCCGATGGCAAGTGTCAGGATCGGGACGACCAGAACTCCGAAAATCACCGTCGCGATGACCGTTCGGATGATTCGAAGGTAAGTAAGGCGAAGCGATTCCGCGACTTCGGGATCCTCATGCACAGTCGCTTGGCCAGCCCCCTTTATGAATTCATGTGTGTCACGGCTCATACGGCTCATGGCGTAGATGATTCGGACGAGCCGAAAAAGACCGACGATAAAGTTATCCACTTTGGTTCCTGCCTCCAAACCTGAACGCTTCATTCTGACTCACGCCAACCCGCACACCGGACCAGACATGATCGACTCGAGGCTTCTCCCGGTCTCGTCTGACACCGTTCGACACTCGCATTCTTCGATTTCCGAAGCGATCTCGCACCGATGGACATATCGATCAGGTGCCCCCGACAGGACCGCCATCTTGGAACTTGAACCTGCCGAACAACGACGCCTTCGACCGAGTCCGCCGACGTAGCAATATCATGAGGGTCCGCAGACTCTCCGGCAGACCCAGCGACCAGCGTGCCTCACAAGCCCCGCTGACGCAAGAGCCCTCTTCCGGCTCCTTCGGACAACCTTCTCCATCGCCGAAATCCGCCACCCGCTTTTCGAACTATCGAACCAGCGAAAGGAGCGGTTGCACAAAATGGAATAGTTCGTGCGTGAGATACAGAAGCACGAACCCGATCCCGACGACGACGCCCAGACGGTCGATCCACGTCGGGGATCGCAGCCGACCCGTCAGGGCCAGAGCCAGCCATGCTCCGAGGATCATAGGCCCGGCCAGAAACTTCACCCGACCGAAGAAGTTATTGAACTGGATCGCCTTTTCCAGGGCCAGATCCAGCTCACTGACCGACGCGAGCTTCACGAGGAACCAGGCGAAAGCGTAGTTCGCGGCGATGATCACCGCCATGCAGCAGATGAAGCCGGTGCCCTGAACGACTTCGCTCCGCGGTGTCCGCCTGTCGCAAAGACCTGCCACCAGCATAGCGTACGCCATGGGCACGAGCACGCACCCGCCCGCCACGGCCATAAACTCAAGAAACTGCATGCCCCGGTCGGATCGCGGATCGAACGCGAACAACTTCAGATTGTCCGCGACCCGCAAAAGAACCAGCCCCGGCGCGGTGGCCGCGACCAGCAGCATCGCGTCGATCACCTGGAAACGGCGGCGAACGGGATTTTCGGATGTCATTTTCGCGCTTTCCGGAAATATCCTGTCAACTTATGGTAAACGATCGAAAGCGATCAGAGCCACTTCCGTCGATTTTTCTTTCGAATCATCCACTCCGATCTTCGATTCCGGCCAAGGAAAAGGGAGCCTGAAGTCATCTCTTCCCCCAGAGTTTCCGCTCGGCATAGTCAAACCTTTCGGCGACTTCTTCGAAAACATCTGACCATCCGCTGCACAGGCCGACTTCCTGAATCGGGCCCGTCGGAGCGAACAAAACCGCGACCTCGGTTCGCTCCGGCAAATCACCTTTCTTCACTTTTGCCAGGATCGATCTGATTTCGGCCAATGCTACACCCGCTTCGGACCAGGAAGACCACGTGAAGTCATTGCCCTCGATCGAAAGCAGTTCGATAGCCGCCTCTAGGACATTCGCGAGGAGATCCACTGGATCGGCCCCCACCACATTGCGTGCCAGCAGTTTTGAGGTGACTTCGAGTTTCATGCGAGCCCTACGAGAAATGCCTTGCCGAAAAGCAGTTTGGGATTCGATTCACGCACGATTCGCTTCGTCGCTTGACTGGACAGAGCGGGCTCAGACAGCTTGACTCGACGGATCGTCATGGTTTTGCGAATTGTCGGAACGAGGCTCCGAAAAGAAGAAGCTCTCCGGGAGATTCTGGAGATTCAGCTCATCGAGAGGGATTTCGAACGTAATCGCTTGCTGCTGCATGAGCGAGACGATCGCGTGGATCGCCATCAAGTAACCGACCGCATATTCGGAAGGCTCCGTGACCGAGTCCCGCTTCGCCTCCTCGGCCATCTCCCGAATCAGGTAGCCAAGATCGCCCAGGTAGCATATGTATGTCTCATCCATCGGATGTCTCGACAGCGTGCGTTCCAAATCGGAAACCATTTGCAGGGTCGTTGGTGTCGATATGGTCATCGGGGTCGAAGCCGTCGTCGATTTCCATTCGGTTTCGAATCCTCAAGGGGCTGACGTAATTCGAAGGACAATCATAGCCGCGAACATGCGTTCATACGGGTTCGTCTCTCAATCGCACCCGTGGACTCACGTCCACGGCTCGACTTTGCGATCTTCCGGGTTCGTCTTTCAATCGCACCCGTGGACTCACGTCCACGGCTCGACTTCGAGTCATTCGAACGCAGCGTCATAGCCGACAACCCCGCTGGGCAACGGCGGTTTCCAGGCGATCGCCTGAAAATACTCCTCGGGCACTCCTGGATAGACGAGCCTGCCGGACGCTCGAAACCCGAACCGGCCGTAAAATGCCGGATCACCCAGAACGACGGCACCGCTGGCATTCAGTACGGCCAGCCTTGCGAGCATTTCCCACATGAGCCTGCTGCCGATGCCCTGACGATGCAAGGCCGGATCGACAGCTACCGGGCCGATACCGAACCAGCCGACGGATCCGTCGGAAATCGTTACGGACGAAGCCGCCGCATGGCCGACGATTCGACCTTCGATTTCGGCGACCAGTGACACGGCGAGTTTGCCGTTCTTCCGTAAGCGATCGACGATCGCGGCTTCGGTCCCAGAGGCATGCTCAGCCACGGCGAAGGCACGCGTGATGACATCGCCGATCGCTGCGGAACCGCCTTCCCGTTCCGGGCGAATGAGGCATCCGTCCGGAAAATCGGGTGTTTCGAAAATCTGACTACCGTCAGTCCCGGTCATGTCAGCTTGCGAATGCGTTTGTTGATATCCACATTCACCGAGTGATACGGCCGGTTCAGGTGGGAGGTGTCGAAGAGGCTGCGAGAGCTCTCCACGTCGCCTTCGGAAAGGGCGTTGTGGAAGATCGAATGGAGGTATTCGATTCCCAGTGCCGAGGGGCGGAAGCGGTCGGCATCGTAGAACTTTTTCGACAGCGGCCGGGCATGGATCACGCCCCAGCGGTCGCGCAGCGCGTTGGCCGGGCAGCTGTCCATGAAGAACTCCCTGTCCCGGTACTGCAGTGTGGCGATGCAGTTATGCTTGCCCTGAAGGATCAGGTCGACCGCCTGGCCGCCGAGCTGGCTGGCGTGGTAGCGGTCGAACTTGATCGGCCGTCCCCCGCGCTGGGTGTGCCCGATCTTTCGTGTGAAAATGGCCGCATCGGCGGAATCGTTGCGACGCTTGCTGACGAACAGGTCGTCGCCGAGTTCTTTGGCCAGCATGCGTTTGATCGCTTCGGACGCGCCGGAGTAAAGCAAATTGCCGGCCGGGTCCTTACTTGCCGAAACCGAGCCGTAGGGGGAACCGTCCTTGTCGACGATCCCCTCGGAGACGACGATCACGGCATGCTTCTGATAATCGAGGAACCCGACGACCTTATGGAGGAGCTTTTCCGGCTCGACGGGCACTTCAGGCACTAGAATCAGATCCGGGCGGCCATAGGCGGCCCCCAGGGCGATCATGCCGCAGTCTCGGCCCATGACTTCGATGATCGCGATCCGCCGATGGCTTTCGGCCGTCGTCCGAATCCGCTGCACGTGAATGGCCGAAACATACACGGCCGTGGCGTAGCCGGGCGTGGCGAAGTTGATCATTTCGTCGAGGCCGAAGTCACGCCCTTCGCGCATCCGGTATCGGAACGAACCGGGATCGTCCGGCTCCGGCTCGCGATACCATTCGTCCTGCTCGTCGATGTAATTGAGTCCCAGGTCGTTGTCGATCGTCTTGGGGGCGAGGACCACCGGAATATGGTCGGCCAGGGCCTGCATGCCGTTGAGCGTGCCGTCGCCGCCGACGCAGACCAGACCGTCGACTTTCAGCCGGCCGAGCCGATCGACCACCTGACGGATCGCCTTCTCGTCGTGCGCGCTGACGTAATCGCGCGAGGCCCCCAGAATCGTGCCGCCCATCGTCGGGTCGAGTTCCGGAATCGACGTATACAGCGGGTTCAGATGCACATGCGGCACCTGCGGGTTCAAAAGACCGTTGAACCCCTTGACGATGCCGATGACCTCGATGCGAAGCTGGCTGGCCCGGGAAACGACGCCCGAAATCGTGGCGTTCAGGGCGGGCGTGTCGCCGCCTGCAGTCAGAACCGCGATGCGTTTCATGCGTAGCGTGTCCTTTACGATCTTTCCGTTCGTTCCGTCGACATCCACCGCGCGTCGTTCCACCCTGCAGGCATTCGAATTCGATTCGAAATTGCCGATGTCTCTTCAGGAAGCCTCGACCAGCTTCAGCTCGACTTTCAAACCCGGTGCCTTGATCGCAATCCGGTCACCTGCGACGAGCTGCCGCCTTTTACGCGACTCCGGCTCGCCGTTGACCTTGACGAAGCCCTCCGTGACGAAGTTCTGGGCATCGGCGCCGTGCGTCGCGATGCCCGCCAGCTTGAGCACCTGAAGTAGCGTGATCGGGCCCGGGCGTATGGTGACTTCCGTCATGTTTCGCAACCGCTCCGTTGTGTAAGGGTGGTTTCAGAGCCCGTAACGGAACCGGATCGATTCGATCGCGGACCGGATTCGGCTGGAACTCGGAAATACGGCGATCGCGAAAACGGTGAGCACACCGGCGACGATCAGGCCCACCTGGCTGTCGGTGATCAGAACGAGGATCAAGGCGAAAAAGCTGGCCCCCTCGATCGCGGCTCCGCGGATGATCTCAACCGGCTGGACGATCATCATCAGGGCCTTCTCTTTCTCTTCGCCCTTCAACTGTTTGATCTCGGCCTGCCGGGCTTCATCGATTTTCAAGAAATTCGGCGCGAAGATATAGAGCAGGATGGACTGCAGACAGACGAACAGGAGCAGGATTTCGAACATGCCAAATTCGAGCTTTTGGGGCATTCCCGCGATGAACCCGAGCACGACCACGGAAAACGCCACGACACCGGCGATCAACACGGCCCGGATGATCTGCAGATTGCGGATCTGGGTATCCAGCGACGCGTTCGTCATCGTGTCCCGGCCCTGGTTCGGTTCGCCGGACGGATAGATAAAGACAGCCATCGGTCCGCGTTCCTCTACAGTTCGAAGCCGTTCGCACGCCCGCAGCCGATCACGTCGCCCGGGGCGGCACGAAAGGCCATTCCGGATGTTTGCCCGGGTCCTGACACATGGCCCGGAAGTCGGCCAGCCACTGGTCCAGCGATCGCATCGCCCCGGGATAATGCTGCCTGAGCCGTGCCGAATTGAGGCCGCCCTTGAGCGGCCGGGCAGCGGGCTGAGCAAGTTCGGCCGTGGTCTTGCCGACGATCAGCGCCGGATCGAGTTCGAATGCCTGAGCGATCCTGCGGCCGAGATCATCGCGTGTCAGAAGATCAGGCCCTGCCACGTTCCAGAGGCCCGAGCGGCCATCCAGCGCCATTTCGACGGAAACTTTCGCGAGATCAGGGCCATACGTCGGATTCGAGGCCTGGTCCGAAGGGCAGATCATCGACTTGCCCTGAGAAAGGTTCTTCCACACCTGATAAGCGAAATTCTTGCCCTGCCGTTCAGGCCCCTGCACCCATGCCGTGCGCAGGCAAAGGCAACGGTCGCCCAGCTTTTCCGCCAGGCGACCTTCGGCCTCGAGCTTCACCCTGCCATAGACGGAAAGAGGCTTCGCCGCATCGGTTTCGGTGTTCGGCCCCGAAGTGCCGTCGAAGACGTAATCCGTCGAATAATAGACGAACGTCGCGCCGATTTCGTGCCCCGCCAGAGCAATATTGAGCGGGTCGGCCACGTTCGCGGCTTCGGCACGGGCAGGGTCTTTTTCGCAGCCGTCCACCCACGTCCAGCCAGCGGGGTAGAAAATGAGCGACGGTCGATGCTGGAGAATCCATTCCCGGGCGGACTGATGTTCAGAGGCATCCAGCCGGTAGAGGCCCGGATATGAAACCCCCGCATAGGTGCCGAGAGCCTCGATGCCCTTCCCTTTGAGGAAGTGCACGAGCCAGCCGCCGATTTGCCCGGATGCCCCGATGACAGCCGCTTTCATGGGAATCAGTGAAAACCTCCCCGGCGTCGCAGAATCGTATATTGCTCCAGCGAATCCTGAATGATCGGAATCGCCAGAGACGCCGACTGGATCTCCTCGACCGCCACCGACTTGCCTTCCAGGACCTTGTAGTCCTCGAAAAACCGGCGGAGCATCTGCAGCCGGTGCGGGGGCAGTTCGCGGGCGTCCTTGAACGTGTTGAATTCCGGATCGTGCACAGCCACGGCCAGGACTTTATGGTCCTTCTTGCCCATGTCGATCATGGTCATCAGCCCGATCACGCGGGCCTGAACGAGCGTCAAGGGTGCGACAGGCTCCTGACACAGCACCATGACATCCAGCGGGTCGTCATCTTCGGCATAGGTTTGCGGAATGAAACCGTAGTTGGCCGGGTAATAGACCGCGGAGTAAAGAATGCGATCCAGCTTGATCAGACCGGTCTGCTTGTCCAGTTCATATTTCACCGACGATCCCATCGGAATCTCGATGACGGCATTGAACTCGGAGGGTAGTCCTTCGCCCGGTGTCACATCATGCCAGGGGTGAATCATCTCGGCGGCTCGGTCCGTGTCTCGACTCAGGTGACGCGGGCCGCACTTCTCTCGGCCCTGAGCACCCAGTTTAGCGAAACGACGTCCGAAATCCTATGGCCGCGATGCCGAACGGGATTCCCCTTGCGTTTCCCGTTTCCCACCTTCGTCCGCCGAAGCGGCGACGAATCCGGGCCGTCGTGAAACCAGCGGCGAGCGAGGCCAAGGGCCAGAGGCCTTCACGATTTTCGTGAATTCCTCGTCGCGAGTCTCGACCCAGCGCTCCAGTGTCAGGTCTGTCGATTCACGCAGATCCGCGGCATGGAGCGCGCTTGAGAGCGATTCCAGCGACGGCCGGAAATCCGCCATGTGCGATCCGAACAGCAAATCCTGCCGCAGCGTCTCGGCCTCGAACCGCACGACGCGAACCGCATCGATTTCGGCTGAAGGCTGCCCGGCACGCTCCCGGGCGACAAGCCTTCGTTCGAGCACGACGGCATCGGCCCGGATCCGCTCGGCCCAGGCCAGCAACTTCTGCCGCTCGCCGATACTCGAAGGGGGAAAATAACCCCAGCCATCGGGCAGATCGGTCCAGGAACCGTACGACATGTCATGCCTTCGCGCGGCCGGCGCGGGCGGCCGGCCGAGAGTCTGCGCGACTCCATCAGCCCCGAAAGCCGTACCGATCAGGCAGAAGGACAGAAAGACGCGGCGATGACGCATGACGAACCGCTTCCGGAAGACAAGGACCGTTTCGAGCCAGAGGGCCGATTGGCGAGACCGGGTCGCGAATGGGCCAGAATCGGGCTTAATCATTATCGGCAAAGGGAATCGCTGACATCACACGGCCAGCATCACCGCAAAGAAAACGAAGGATGGATGCGAAGGTTCAGTCGATCCCACTCGTAGAGATTCCGCGATCCGAGTCACCGTGGTGGTCAACCGATTTTCGAAGCCTGTTTGTCAATATCTGCGAAATAAGCTCACCATACTATGCTTAAATCGGATGTACCGGGACACCCGCTTCGATCTTTCCAGGCTGAAAAGCCTGCAGATTTTCCCGCAAGAACGGAATGTGGATCAAGTTTACGTGATCACACGGCATTGGGATGAATGCGGCCTGATGGACGTCTCCTCAGCCCATCCTGGCCGTGAGCAGGAACCGCTTGCGGCGAACGTTCCCAAAGTGCCCGTTCCGCTGGCGTGTTATTGGCTGTCGGAATGAACGAGGCTTGGAGATATCGCTTCTAGTGCCGTTAGCCGGATGCGTGACGCAATCGATTTTTGGGTAGTATCAGGATCTAATTTGGTGGTCGGAGAATTCTGGTCAGAACGAATTGGGCAGTCAGTGGGGATGAACCGATCTTGCTTTGTCATGAAGTCGAGTGGCCTATTCCACAGGTCCCAAGCACGCTGCATGAAACTCTGGTATAATCTTCTATGGATTTGAATATGCGGCCGTGTGGAGGATAACGCAATAATGTCGAAGTTCGGAAATATTGAGTTCGACGATAGGATCCTTGACGCAATACGCGACGAACGGCTCGTCGTGTTCGCAGGAGCTGGCGTTTCTCAAGGTCCACCTTCAAATTTGGATGGTTTCGAGAGGCTTGCATGCAAAATCGCAAAAGGCTATGGCCCTGACCCTATAAAAGGCGAGCCTTTGGATCGGTTCCTTGGACAATTACAGCACCGCAACGTCGACGTTCATAAGCGAGCGGCTCGGCTGATCACACCAGAAGGTAGCATTCCGAACGCAATGCATCACGACCTTCTGCGGCTATTCCAGAATGAAGAACGCGTTAGACTGGTCACGACAAACTTCGACCTGCACTTCGAAGCGGCCTACAAAAACATATTCAACAGAGATCCCGAAGTTTATTGTGCGCCTGCTTTGCCGCTTGGTCACAACTTCACCGGCATCGTGCATGTGCATGGCGCAATTCCTAAGGCAAAGGATTTCGTACTCACGGATTCAGATTTTGGCCGAGCTTACCTTACCGAAGGGTGGGCACGTCGTTTCCTCGTCGATTTGTTCCAGAAATTCACAGTGATGTTCGTCGGATACAGTCACGGCGATGTTGTTATGACTTATTTGGCCCGCGCTCTTCCACCTAACGATTCCCCTGGGCGCTTTGTTTTGACGGATTTGGATGGCGAATGGGATCTATTGGGGATCAAGCCCATACGCTTTATCAAGAGTGATGGACCTGACGGGTTCAAGGCTCTTTACGAAGGAATTCATCTCCTTGCAGAGCGTACTTCTCGTGGAGCGCTTGACTGGCAGTCTCGTCTTGCTGAATTGGCCAGCAGGAAACCGCCAACCGATCCTGAATCGATCAGTGAAATCGAGCAAGCTTTACGGGAGGTCTACACGACACGCTTTCTACTGGATGTCGCACGCGATCCCGAATGGATTCGTTGGCTCGACGTTCGAAAGCTATTCGGTGCACTCTTCACCAATATCGAACTCAACGAACGAGACAAATTGTTTGTTGCGTGGCTCGCGCAGCATTTTACGATCGATCATCCGCATGAGGTTCTCAAAGTTGTCGCAGCACACGGTCTCACAATGAACCCTCAACTATGGTGGGCCATTGGTCGCGAGATCGGATCTGCGAACGAAAAGTCGATGGACGAATCCGGCCTCAAACGCTTGGCAGGCGTAATGATCGCGTGCGCACCAGCCCAAGCCGATGAACATGTCTTGATGTGTCTGGCGGAACGCTGTGCGAAGCAAGGTTTAGTAGAACTAGCTCTGAGAGTTTTCATGGTCATGAGCCAGCACCGACTCAACGTTCGATCCGGCTACGCTCCACCAGATGTCGGGGATAACGAAAGTCTTCCATTGGTTGCGGATTGCTCGATACACACCGATCACTGGTCAATGAACGAGGTTTGGAAAAAACTCCTGAAGCCACAAATCGCAAACATTGCCCAGCCGATATTGACGGGCGTTACTCGGCGACTCGAGGAAATGTTCAACGATCTATCAGCTTGGGACAGGGTATCGCCTGAGTGGGATCCGTTGAGAAGCAAGCCTTTGGCCGTTGAGTCGGATGTGGAAGGCTCGCACCCGGAACCCATTGACGTGCTTATTGACGCTGCACGTGATGCACTTGAATGGCTTGCGGCTAACTCGCCAAAGCTGCTCGAATCATGGATCGAAAGGCTAGTAAGCTCAGAGGTTGCGTTGCTGCGTCGGCTGGCTATTCATGCAATGACGGTAAATTCCGAGCGATTGCCTGAGGCGCGTCTTCAGTGGGTTCTGGATCGCGTAGGCTTGTATGCACCTTCTGAACATTACGAAATCTATCGTTCTGTCGCAGAGAATTATCCCAAAGCGCCTGAATGGACTCGCAAGGCTGTTGTTGATTCGATATTGGCTCATAAGCTGCCATCACATGCGGCTGATTCTACTGAGATGAGAACCGCTCGCTCGCAGCACGAGTGGCTCAGTTGGCTTTTAAGAGCAAGTCCCGATTGCGAACTGGCAAGCGCAGCTTTGGCGACCATCACGGCGAAGTATCCAGACTGGAAACAGACTGATAATTCGGACCACACCCGCTGGATGGGAAAAGTATGTTGGGTGGTCGCAGAGAGTCCTTGGACGGTCTCGCAACTCCTAGGACGCAAACCAGAGGAGCAATTTGAAGATCTTTTGAGTTTCAAAGGCGACAGATTCGAAGGTCCAAGTCGAGAAGGATTGCTTGAAACGATTCGCGATGCATGTAAACAGAACTCCATTTGGGCATTCTCGCTTAGTAAGACTCTTTCAGAAAGGGCACTCTGGTCATCGGATCTCTGGCCTGCTGTGATCCGGGGGCTGCAGGAATCCGAGCAAACTTTGGAAGACTGGAGTGACTTACTCGACGTGGTTTCAAATCCTAATCTTCAGTCCGAATTCGCACACGAAATAGCGAATCTTCTTTATGGCCTTGTGAAGGATGGCGGTAAGCCATATTCTCTCGAACTGATTGAACAAGCGAACCCTGTCGCACTGACTTTATGGCAAGATCTGAAAGATGAAGCACAAGACCAAGAAATAAATGACTGGCTGACCCGCGCAATCAATCGCCCTGCCGGTGTCATCGTCGAGTTCTGGATCAACAGCCTTTCACTCCTTCTGCATAAGAAATCAGGATCCGAGAGGATGATGCCACAGAGTTACCGCGATTGGTTCACAATGGTTGTTCGCGACGAAACTACCAATGGTGGGATGGGTCGCTGTGTTCTTGCAAGTCAAACTGCATTTCTATTTAGCGTTGATGAAGCATGGACTCGCCAACACATCATTCCGCTATTCACAGATCCGGATGATGCAAGGTTCGCACAGGCTTGGGACGGCTTCCTCGTGTGGGGGCGATTGAATCCGGCGTTGGCCGATGTCATGATTGCGGCTTTCGTTCATGCGATACCCAGACTCAGACTGAATAAGAAAGAACGCCGTCGAGTATTTATCGAGTATTTTACTGAGCTCGCCATGTTTCTTGTAAAAGATCCGACAATAGAATTGCTGCCTGATCTCATTAAGAATGGCTTGAAGGAAGATCGGTTGGCATTCGCTGCAAGGATCGGATTCAGATTGAGGCATATGCAACCAGAAAGCAGAATACAACTCTGGAATGATTGGCTGAAACGGTATTGGGAGGATCGACTAGATGGCGTGCCCGATATACTGGTTGATTCAGAGATTCAAATGATGCTGAATTGGCTTCCACATCTTGGAGATGCCTATCCGCAAGCGGTAAGACTAGCCATTCGACGTCAATTGAGCCGACTCGAACATTGCCACATGCTTTATGAACTGCAAAATAGCGAACTGGTCACTCAGTACCCAAATGAAACTGCTGACTTACTAATCTATTTGTCGAAGTGCGATTTCGGTGCTCATGCTTCTTACATGCTAAAGGTCGAATCGCGGCTTCCAGAACTTCCAGCAGATCTTGGAATTCAACTCAACGAGGCTTTCGCGAGAGCTGGATTGCGAAGAACCCTAGATTGATTGTCGACTTCGTTGCTTACCCCTCCCGCCGGCCTGATCGCACCAGCCTCGCCCGGCGCGGTGCGGCCATCGGCATCACGGCGTGGTCCGTGCCGTCGTAGCTCAGGAGCGTCGGCGTTTCGTCGTCGAGGGTCTCGATGTGCACCGGCCGCATCCAGATCCGGTGCAGGTTTTCCAGCGTCCTCTGCGCGAAATCGAACCGCAGGCCAACTTCGTTCGCCGCGATATGCTCCAGATACAACTCGCCCCGGTTGGCGTAATTGGCGTCGCGCACGCGGATGATCGGCTGGCCGAAGTTCGTCAGGCTGAACAGCAGCCGTTCCTTGATTTTCGGGAACTCGCGGCTCTCGATTTCGTACGTTTCGGCGTCGTCGTTGTAGCCGAAGGAGAAAAGCTTGTGCCGGCGGCAGAATTCGGGCGTCAGGAATTCGTCGATGAACGTGATGTCATTATGCACCCGCCGCACTTCGAAAATCTTCTGCCGGCCCAGGCCCAGGGCCTTGTCCCAGCGGGCACGTTCCTGAATGTCGTCGCACGCCTGCCATTCGGGGCCGAACTGGCCGCGATCCCACCGCTGTTCGATGTCGCGCAGCAGTTCGATACCGATTTTGTAGGGATTCAGCCGGCCGCCGGTCATGGCCATCGTGCCTGAGTGGTGGTCGGCATAGTCGATCAGTTCGGAAGGCTCCAGGCAGTGGCGGGTCATGATGGTCGAATGCCAGTAGCTGGCCCAGCCTTCGTTCATGATCTTGGTCTGGCCCTGGGGGGCGAAATAATAGGCTTCATCGCGAATGATGGCCAGAATGTCGTGCTGCCAGGGCTTCAGCGGGGCGTTTTCCAGCAGGAACAGCAGCACGTCACGCTCTGGCTCTTCCGGGAACCGGCGCGGGCGGTCACGCTCGGCCCGGGATTTCTCGGCCTCGGCTCGCAGGGTTTCCGGCGGGTTGATGAAGCCGTCCATATACTGCTTCGAAGGCAGCCTGCCGGGCGTGAGCGAAGTGTCGCCCCCCTGTTCCTCAGCGTCGACGCCGAAGCGCTGAGGCGGCTTGCGGCGCTTGATGTAGGGCGAATGGATGTCGATCAGGTTTTCCAGCGACAGGCAGCAGTCGATGAATTTTTCGACGGCCGATTCGCCCTCTCGGTCAATGATGGCCCGCACGCGCGAGCCGTGATTGGCCATTTCGTCCATCATCTTGCGATTGGTGTGGGCGAAGAACTGGTTGTTTTTGAAGAAGTCGTTATGGCCGTAAACGTGGGCCATCACGAGCTTCTGGTCGACCAGCGGATTGCATCTCAGCAGATAGGCATAGCAGGGGTCATTGTTGATGACCATTTCGTAGATCTTCTGCAGGCCGTAACGATAGCCCTTGGCGAGCTGGTCGTATTCCATTCCGAAGCGCCAGTGGGGATAGCGCACGGGGAAGCCGCCGAGCGAGGCGATTTCGGAAAGCTCGTCATAGTCGAGCACTTCGAAGATCGTGGGATAAAAGTCGAGTCCATAGCTGCGCGCATGGCCTTCGATGACGACCTGAAGGTCACGCAGTTCGGGGGGCAGCAGGTGGGTGTCCCAGGGCATGGTCGCAGCCTCTCCGGTTTTTTCAGCGGCCTCGGCCGAGGACTTCGCGGATCGAATCCATGATGCCTTCGCGGTCGCGCACTTCCGAAAGTGCCAGCCTTTCGTCGCCGCCGAATTCAGACTTCAGAAGCCGCAGGAATTCGCCCGTTCCGTAAGGGCTGTGCACCTGCACGTAGGCAAGTTGATTGGCCGCCGGCAGGATTCTTTCCCTGAGGAGCGAGACGCACTGGACGTTGTCCTCGCCCCAGTTGTCGCCGTCGGAAAACTGCATGACGTAAATATTCCAGTCCTCCAGCGGATAATTCTTGCGGACGATCTCGTCGGCCAGCTTATACGCCGAGCTGATCCGCGTTCCGCCCGATTCCCGCGTATGATAGAACGTATGCTCGTCCACTTCACGTGCGACGGTGTCGTGAATGACGTAACGCTTCTCCAGATCCTTGAACTGGCTTTTCATCCATGTGTCGATCCAGAAGGCTTCGTTGCGGACGATCGCCTTCTGCTCGTCGGTCACGGAGCCGGAGACATCCATGACGTAAATCAGCACGGCGGCCGATCGGGGCGTGGGCAGGCTCGTCCATGACTTGTAACGGCGATCCTCCCGAATCGGCACGATCAGCGGATCGTCCGGATCGTAAATGCCGGAAGCCACCTGCCGCTTGATGGCCTGCTTGAACGTGCGTTTGAAATGCCGCAGGCTTTCCGGGCCGGTCTGACGCACGTTGGTGTAGCGGTCCTTCATGTCGACGATGTTCGACTGCCCCTTCGGCTGGATACGCGGCAGACGAAGCTGTTCGCCCATCATCTCGGCCAGTTCCATCAGGCCGATTTCCACTTCCATGATATGTTCGCCGGGGGCATCGCCCGCCTGACCGACGCCGCCGTCGTTCGGCCCGGGGCCGATCGCCTGGCCATTTTCGCCCGGGCCGGAACCGACACCGCCCGAGTTCTTCGAGCCATAGCGAAACTCGGGGATGTCGATGCGGGGAATCGGGATCGAGACGTACTCGCCGCCCGTGCGGCCGATCATCTCGCCCTGAGAGATGTACTTGCGAAGGTCGTGCTTGACCCGGCCACGCACGATTTCCCGGAAGCGATTCAGGTCTCGATCGATCTGTCGCGCCATGCGTGAACCTTTAAGTCAGAGGCCATGATCCTTCATGAGCGATTCCGGGCCGGGAGATCAGCCGGTGCGGGGCTGCTTGACATCTCCGCGGGCGAAGATGGA
Source organism: uncultured Isosphaeraceae bacterium (assembly GCA_964608915.1). Classification (GTDB taxonomy): domain Bacteria; phylum Planctomycetota; class Planctomycetia; order Isosphaerales; family Isosphaeraceae; genus QWQI01. The sequence continues at coordinate 22,837 of CAZSQA010000009.1, read as the reverse complement.
AGCGACGTAATTGAGCACGTCGGTGGCCGATGCGTCGTCATAGCCGAAGTAGCGGATCAGCCGCCCCTTGACGATGTCGATCTTCTCCTGCGTTTCCTTGTCGAGCACGTTCGAAACGAGGCTCGTGAGCTTGATCGTGTCCTTCTGGTCCTGAAACAGCTTCAGCTCAAGAGCCTTCTGAAGACGCTCGTTCGTGCGATAGTCGAACTTCTTGCCGTCCAGCGAGAGGGCGCCGATGTAGTTCATAATCTCGCGGCGGAAGTCGTCCTTGCGGCTATCGGGGATTTCGATCTTCTCCTCGATCGACCTCATCAGGCGTTCGTCCGGATCTTCCGGCTGGCCCGTGAACTTGTTGCGCACCTTCTCCCGCTGAGTGTAGGCCTTCACGTTGTCGATGTAATTGGCACACAGCCGCGAAAGGGCCTCTTCGTCGGCCGCGATGGCACGCTGCACTTCGTTTTTGACGATCTCGTCGTATTCCTCTTTCACCGTGCTCAGAAGCTGGCGATAGTGGGTCTTCAGATCGTCGCTCGTGATCAGCGAGTGATGCTTCAGGCCCGATTCCAGCTCGTTGAGCACCATGAACGGGTTCACGTTCGGCTCGTCGGAGAACGCCACCAGGGCGTTCGAAATCTTGTCCTGAACGTAGCGCGGGCTGATGCCCACCATGCCTTCCTTTTGAGCTTCTTCCTGAAGTTCCTTGATGTTGTCCTCGGTGAAGCCGGGCAGGCTCTTGCCGTTATAGAGCTTGAGCTTCTGCAGCGTCGAAAGGCCGGCATTCTTGGGCGATTCGAGCCGGCTCATCACGGCCCACATGGCGGCCATTTCGAGCGTGTGCGGTGCGATGAATTTCTTCACGCGCCGGCCGTTGTAATCCTTTTCGTAGATCTTGACCTCGTCGGTCAGGCGGGTGACGTAGGGCACGTCAATCTTGACGGTCCTGTCCCGCAGGGCCTCCATGAACTCGTTGTTCTGAAGCTTCTTGTATTCCGGCTCGTTGGTGTGGCCGATGATGACTTCGTCGATGTCCGTCTGGGCGAACTTCTTCGGCTTGATCTTGTGTTCCTGGCTGGCTCCCAGAAGGTCGTAAAGGAAGGCGACGTCGAGCTTGAGCACTTCGACGAATTCGATCATGCCCCGGTTGGCGATGTTGAATTCGCCGTCGAAATTGAAGGCCCGCGGGTCCGACTCGCTGCCGAACTCCGCGATCTTGCGATAATTGATATCGCCGGTCAGTTCCGTCGCATCCTGATTCTTTTCGTCCTTGGGCTGGAAAGTGCCGATGCCGATGCGGTCGGCTTCGGACAGAATCAGCCGGCGCACGACGACATCCTCGAGCACGCGCGACCAGTCGCCGCCATATTTCGCCAGCCGCTGCTGGAAGTGATAGCGGCAGAAGGGGTCGAGATCGCCCAGGACGTTGATCCGATAAGCAGGATCAGCCGATTCGGCATTGAGAGCGTTCAGGAAAGCACCGCGAACTTCGATCGGTATGAGCCGCAGCGGCTCTTCATGCATGGGGCAAGGCACAAGCGAATCCGAGCCGTCCGGCAGAGTCTCCTTCCAGGAGAACGAATAAAGTGCCCCGTCGTCGGTGCGGCTGTAGTGTTCCAGGCCCCGCTTGAGAAGCCGGACGATCGTGCTTTTCGATGATCCGACCGGCCCGTGCAAAAGCAGCACGCGGCGCTCGGTGCCATAACCCCGCGCGGCCGATTCGAGGATCTGAACGAGATTCGACAGTGTCTTCTCGAGCCCGAATACGGCATCCTGCCCCTCGCCGATCGGGTCGTCGAAGAACCGGTACCGCGTGATCTTCTCCTTATGGATGACGATCTCGTCGGTCCCGTGAGACAGGATCATGTCGTAAATGCGTTCGTGCGCATTGCGGGTCACGCGGGGATTGGCCCGGACGATGTCCAGGTACTCCGAGAACGTGCCTGACCAATGGTTCTTCGCGAAATCGGTCAGAGGATTCTCGCGGGCCAAACGGTCGAGAAGCTCGCGTCCGGGGCTCGTCATCTTTGGGGTCTCCCTTCCGTCAGGCTTGGGTTCTTCAGGCGCATCGACTCGGGCCGGGGCTCGATTCGCACCGATCGCTCCATGTTTCGGATATCTCGTGAAACTTGGTGCTTACGGCCGCGAACCGGACACGTGCGGAAATTCGTCTGCGCCTTCTCCTTCTCCAATTCAATTAGATACGTGGATCCGGAGACTGTCAAGTTGCATCGAAGGGGCAAACCGTTCGGGCAAGGCGCCGTCAGCGGCATCATCCACCCGCGCCGACGACCTCATAAATGTGCATGCCCGGGGCCGGTTCGGCCAGGGGCCTGAATCTCGCGGCGTCCTCGCCCGTTCCATCTTCCGCAAGCCAGGCCGGGGCAGTCTCACCGACGTACCGGCCCTCATCGACGAACAGAAACCCCACCCCTGCATCGCTTAAGAGCCTGGCTGCCGCTTCGGCCGATCGCGCTTCTGGCCATGGCACTCCCACACGACTCGAGCGCCAGAAAACGTCGCCCGGATGTCGCGACGCGACGACGGCATCCGCAGGCAAGTTGCCCGCGATCCAGCGGCAAGCGGTCTCGAAATTCGCATCCGCCTGAACCGGATCCGAACGCCAGCCCTTCGAACCGGTATACACGCCGAAAGGCATGGCCGCCAGAGCGATCGACAAAGGCACGTATCGAACGACGCCGCGCATCCTGGCTCTCGATCGCGAGATCGACATCCCGAGTCGATCGAGACCCAGCACCAGTGCCGCCAGATTCAGCGGCACCACCGGGATCAGAAACCGGCCAGCCTCCGTGAATGGCCAGACGACAAGAATCGCCAGCGAACATGCCAGATAAAGCCCGGCAGGCCGTGTACTTTCGTTCCGAATCATGCGGATGAGCCCAATGAACCAGACACTCGCGAATACCATCGCCAGTGCCGTGGCCAGGGCCGAGACCGTGTAATCGCTGCGAAAAACGGTCGCGGTCTCCACGAACGGGCCGAAAAGGCTGTCCGGCAGACGGCGAACGTAAAACAGGATTTGCGATCCGATCAGGTTCGCATACGTTCCGGAACGTGCGGTCTTCGTCATCAAAAGTTCGGCCTGGGTTCCATGACCGACGACGATTTGCGTCACGGCCCAGGGCAGGACGAAGGCAATCGTGGTCAGGCCGGAACGGATCCCGCCGCGCCAATTCCGTCTCAGCCCGAATTCGATCATTACCGCACTGCCCAGAGCCACGCCGATGTGGCGCGTCAGAATCGCCACACCGACGATGCAGCCGAGCACGATCGCGCGGCGGCTCGAGATTCGCTCCGGAAGGGCGGGAACAGCCAACAAAACGATCGCTGACAAAACGATGAACAGCATTTCGCTGCGAAGTTCGCCAGCCAGGCGAATCCAGAGCCAGTTGGCCACCACAGCGATCGAAAGCGAAACCGCGACCCGAAAAGGGCAACTTCGCGCGAACCATAGACTCCAGAGAAGAACACCCGAAAACCACAAAACCGCGACGACGGCATGGCCCGCGATCGTCCGGGCGCCGGGCGACTCGGCTGAGAAAGTCCAGAATGCCGCGAGCGTCGCCGGCCATCCGGGAGGAAAGTGCGAATGCATCGGGGCCAAAGGTCGATCGATTTCCCTGTAGCCGCGGCCATCCGCAAGCGACCTGGCCAGGATCAGATATCCGGTTTCGTCGAATCGAGGCGGCGCGGAAAAATGAATCGAACCCAGGACGAACGACACCATGGCGGCGAAAAGCCCGAGCCGAAACGCCATGGAGAGACGATTCGCGGTCTCCGTATTTACGGGAGAATCGCGATCGTCGGTCCGTTCGATCGAATCTCGATCGATCGTCGGCTTCATGTCGAAGAGTCCGAGAGCGGTTCCGGATGTGTGAGCGGCCCATTCACGAGTGCCGTCAGGCTATCATAATCGTTCGGAGGTGTCGAAAACCGGTGAGGTCGATCGGCATTACGGAAGAAACCGAAACCAGGATAGGCGTAAGTTACGTTTCGAAGCAGGCGTGGAGCGTTTCCGTACGCTCCTTCACGCGATCGCCGAATTGGTCGAACCCGCGATTTCAGATGGCCAGCATCGCCGTCACCATCGGATTTCGTGGAATTCCGGAACCGGCTGGCCGATGTGCCGAAACCGCTTCGTTCGAACTCCGGTCGGACGATTTCGTCGCCCGTGATTTCGGCTTCGTCTCGAAGTGTTCCTTCCGAAGCTTCTCGAGAGCCTTGAGTTCCAGCTTTCTCGCCCATTCGCGAGTGACGCCCAGCCGACGGCCGATTTCGCACCAGGTCAGCGATTCCGACCCGTGCAGACCATACCTGAGCGTGATCACGGCCCGTTCGAGGTCGGTCAGCCGCGTCATTCGTCGCATCAGCCAGAGATAGCGTTCCTCTTCCTCCATGCGGGCTTCGACCGATGGAGCATCGAACACGAATTCGTCGATCTGCCAGGAAGACTCTTCGTCCGCCCGTCCGGCTTCGACACACAAATATTTGGCCTGAAACGCGTTGCGGACATAATTCCGCTGGGATTCGTTCAAATCCATCCGGTCGGCGATTTCTTCGAACAGCGCTTCGCGGCCGAGTTCACGCTCCAGCAGCCGGCGGGCTTTCGCCCATTTTCGCAGCAGTGTCACCATATGGCTGGGCAGGCGGATCATGGCCGACGTGTTCGTCAGAGCCAGTCGGATCGACTGCTTGATCCAATACGCCGAATACGTGCTGAAGCGGGTCCCGAACGCGGGGTCGAATTCTTCTGCGGCCCGAATCAGCCCCAGATTGCCTTCGCCCACAAGGTCTTCCAGCGAAAGGCCCCTGCCCGCATATTGACTGGCGATACGCACCACAAGGCGGGCATTGCACCTGACGAGACGATTTCTCGCCTCCGCGTCGCCCTGAGCGACGGCCTGTGCCAGCAGCTTCTCTTCCTCGACCGTCAACAGTTCGGATGCGTCGGTATCGAGAATCCTCAAGTATTCGTCGAGCGAACCGCCTGAACCCGTGTGCCTGTTCGAAGCGTACCCCATTTGCAACCCTACCTTCCTAGATGCGTCTCATAACCTCGGCTGGCTTCGGAGGAGGTGCCCGAGCATATCGCCGACGCTCTGGTCGGAATATCGCAAATCGAGCAGGAATAAGAACTTAAACGCATATCCGAGTCAGCTTCGGGAGCGTTTCGTTCGGTATCCTTTGGAGCAAGTTGATTTTTCTGGCGAAAACCGGCGAACATTTCTGAAAAAGGTCGCCTTTTTTTTCCGCAATGTTGTAAATTGGGTAGAATCGACGACTTAATAAGCGTTCCTGGAGTGCGACCCGTTCCTCGTGACGATCTCAGAATTGGGAGGCAACCGATGCAGGCCGAACAATTTCGAAATCTGATGAAACGGGTGCGGGCAGGCGAAAGCGAAGCGATCGGCGAACTGCTGCGGCACTTCGAACATGAAGTGCGCATCGTCGTCCGGCAAAAATTGCCGAAGCGGCTGCGGGTTCGTTATGACTCGATGGACTTCGTGCAATCGGTTTATCAAAGCATCATGATCGACTGGCGGGACGACCCTTCGGCCCCCTTCGAAACACCTGAGCAAGTCCTGGCTTATCTCAGTTCGACCGCGCGTTACAAGGTGCTGGAGATCTACCGGAAAGAGACGCGCACGAAGAAATACGACATCCAGAAGGAAGTCGCCACGGTCACTTCCGGCAATCGGCACGACCCTGACGCATTCGAACCGAGCGGCCATGACCCGAGCCCCAGCCAGTACGCCCAGGCCCGGGACCTGATGGACAGCCTCACGAAAGGCAAACCGGCCGTCGTGGCACGAATTCTCGAACTGAGGCAGCAGGAGCTGACCTACGAGGAAATCAGTGAGCGCGTCGGACTCAGCGAACGTTCGGTGCGGAGGCTCATCGGCGAGCTGAAGGACCGTGCCCGGGAGGCCACGTCGTGAATCCCGCCGCAACGGGCGCCAGTCCGTCCGTCATCGACAAGTGCCTCGACGAATTCGACGATCTCTGGGATCGTGGCCAGAAACCCCGTGCCGACCAGTTCCGGGCAAGGTTCGACTCCGCATGCCGAGCCGATTTCGTCGAGCTGGTCTATCAGGAATTCTGCCGCGCCGAATCCGACGGCCTGGCCCCGGACCCGGACGAATTCCTGAGCCACTACGCCGAGTTCCGGAGCGAACTCGAACGGCTCTTCGCCGTGCATTTCGGACTCGAAACCGGCTCCGCCAGCCCTGAACTCACCCGGATCGAACCCGCGACACTTCCGGATCTGCCCCTCCCGGGCGACCGCATCGGTCCTTACCGATTGACCGCGATCATCGGTCAAGGCGGCATGGGCCGCGTCTTCCGAGCCGAACAGACCGACCTGGCCGACCGGCCGGTCGTCATCAAGGTCGTGCGCATCGGGTCCTCGATCGAGCCGGAACATCAGGCCCGCGTCGATCACCCGAACGTCATGCCGGTGTATCGCCATTTCCGAACCGATGACGGACTGTTTCTCGTCATCGTGATGCCCCACGTACCCGGCCATAGCGTGGACAAGCTCCTCAACCACATCCGAAAACCGCCGGATCGCGCGCGGCAGCGCCGAACGACGTTCCGGGAACCATTCGATTCGCTTGAGCCGGGGAACACCGGGCAAGATCAAGCGAATCTTGACGACTTTATCGATCGTATCGAGCGACTTCGCTCGGGTCGAAGGGCTTCGATTCACTGGAACCGGCAAGTCGCCGTCTGGGGCGGTCGGCTCGCCCGGGCATTGCATGCGGCATTCCAGCGCGGGATCGTCCATGGCGACATCAAGCCCGGCAACATTTACGTCGCGACCGATTTTCAGCCCTACCTGCTCGATTTTCACCTTTCCAGACGCTGGAAGTTCGATCGGCACAAAGCCGTCTTCGAACACGACGACCCGGGCGGCACCCTACCCTTCATGCCGCCCGAGCGGCTCGACAATCTGGCCGAGCGACTGGCCGCCGTCAAATCCGCGACCCCGTGGTCGAAGCAGGAGCAGGCCCGCCACGCACATCGTGGCGACCTTTATAGCCTGGCACTGGTGCTACTGGAACTGCTGACAGGCAATAATCCGGCTGCAATCGAACCGTTCGATCCAGCCCAGCTCGGCGAGGCGGCCCGGTCGCTGGCCGACATTCGCCGATACCCCGAGTGGCTGAAACGCCACCCCGGCTTTCATGCATTACCCTACGGCTGGCGAAAGTTTCTCGAAAAGGCTCTGCAGGCCGACCCTGCGCAAAGGCATGCCGACGGGATCGAGTTCGCCGCGGAACTCGAAAGTCTGGCGCGAGAAAAAGGCCGAGCGGGCCTGCTGACGAAAGCGGGGCGGTCGAAGTCCTTGCGAGCAGGCATTTTCGTGTCGCTGGCGATCGGTTCCCTGACCGCCACCTGGCTCGTGAGAGCGGAAAGCCGCCGGCAGACCGAAATCGCCCGTCTGGTCTGGCAAACGCCTTATGAATTCTGGGACGATCCTTCTTCGACACAGGATCGAACTCTTTCGAGCCGCATCGCTTCCAGCCGGGCCGACTTCGAAAGAATGTCAGGGCTGGTCTCCTCGCCCCGCCGAACGCCTCTCGCGCGGCTCAGCCCGGCGATCCGCAACGCCAGGCTGGACGGCGATCTCTGGTATGCGGACCGCATCGAACATATCTCCCGCCTGCTCGCACAACGGGCCATTCGCACCGGCAATACTCAGGATGCCGCCACGGCCCGGAACCTGATCGCGCTCGGAAAGCGGATCGGGCCGGCTTCCGCCTGGATCACCAGGGAACAGGAACTCGCCCGCAAGTTCGGCAACGCGCCCGCGGCGGAATCGTCAGCGAAACCCGCGGACCGGACGATTTCGAATTATGTGGACTTGATCGCATCGGGGACAGAAGACCGGAAGGTCGAATTCCAGCGCTGGCAGAATTTGATTCAGGACGAACCCGCCAGTTTTGCGCTGCGCTGGGGCTTCGCGCGGGTCCTGGCGAAATCGGGACGAACCGCCGAAGCGATTCGCGAAACGCAAGCCGCGCTGGAACTCGACCCCGGCCATTTCGAAGCGAGGCGCCTGCTGGCTCAGCAGATGTTTCGGAATCGCGATTTCGAATCGGCGCTGAAACAGATCGACACGGCACTTCGATTTCGGCACGACGATATTTCGGCATTGCGGATTCGTTCGATTCTCAGGCTCTACGTGGGTCACAGGGAAGAGCTTCTGAGCGAAATCGAGCGCATGGGCGAAATTCTGAACATGGACGAAGAGCCTGAAGCCGCCGAAGCACGTCAAAACGAAGCGGAACCGGCCGCGAAACTGGCGGATCGCGTCGTATCGAAGGAAGTGCTCGATACGCGCACCGTGGAGCGCATCCACGAACTGTTCCCGAAAGACCGTGATGTGCGCACCTTGCTGGTCAAGAAATACTACCGGGAAAAACGCTTCGGCGAAGCGATCGAACTGATGGAACAGAATGCGAAATCGGGAGAAAGAACGACGCAGGATTTGATCAATCTGGCGATTCTGAATCGAAATGAGTTTGGGTCTGAAAAAGCGATAAAGATTGGAATAGAGTTGATCGAGCGCGAAGATTTAAACATCTGGATGAACAGGAAATCGACTCGAATATTGTGCCTCCTGACAATTCTCGATGTCGAAAAGCATGACCCCAAGCTGGCTCTGAACCTATGCCATTTAATGATCGGCCATCAGAATTCATATACAAAAGGCAGTGGTATTTGGCATTATCAAATTGCGAGGATTCTGCTTTCGATTTCTAACGATGATGTTTTACCAAGAATCATCGACCATCTAATATCAGCAGGCAAAGAACACGAATCTTATATTGACAAGTGGTATTTCAAAGAACATGACTTTGATGAATTCAGGACTCAAATCGACAAGAAACTAGCCGTTCACTTTCAAAAGATCTACGAGACTCGAATGACAGGACATTCAAGGCGAGGTGAACCCTCTTCGCCTTGAATGTCAAATCAAAATGGTAGTTGAATGCAAATTATGCAATTTTTGAAGTATCGACAGGATCACCCGTTTGAATCAGATCGATTTCCGGCTCGACTACAATATCAAGATCATCGAGATCTTCTGGCAAAATCGGATCGTCTTCCCGATTCCCCACCGGATCGAATTCCACGATCGACGGGGCAAGCGGGTAGAAAATATCGGACGGGGAAAGGCGCGATTCCAGAAATGCATCTGCGAACAGGGGGTTGCGGCGCGCTTTGCGGCTGCTCATGGGAGTGTCTCTTTCTTCTGCTGCGGACTTTCGAGGTGTGTTTCGACGTGCGGACCTTTTCGAACTCAACCAAGTTTCGTCACTCCTCCGCTTCGGCATTCACCGTCGCGTTCTCGTGACATCATTAATATTCATCCCGTATGTGCAGGATGCGTCCCGTGACAGCAAAATTCAGGGTTTGACCCTTTCTTTCCTGACGGTACTGCGTTTCGCCTGTTTGGGGTAAGATAGACAGACCTTGCCAGCGGCCAATCGAAGCGAAGGACCGCATCAGCATCGACACGGAAACGCACCATGGCACGATCGTCGGGATGGTTGAAAGTGCGCGGGCTCGATTGCCCGACCGAGGAAGCCAGGATCCGTGAGGCTCTGGAAGCCTGGCCGGGGCTGGCGGCCCTTGAGTTCGATCTCGGGAAAGGCGTCGTCAGGCTCGAATACGACGATGCCCGCACCGATCTGAACGCGCTTGCGGAAGCGATCGAAAACCGCTGCGGATACGGCTGTTCGAAAGTCGCGGACCCCGTTCGTACAGAAGCCCGGGCGGCTGCGGATGGCGACTCCCGGCGCTGGATCTGGGATCGTGGCAAATGGGTCCTGGCGGCCGCGGCGGCCGGAGCGGCCGGGTTCGCGGCCGGGCTGATCGGCTCGGAAAGTGCCGCGAAGGTCTGTTATGCCGTGAGCCTCGCGTTCTCGGCGATGTGGATCGCTCCGAAGGCCGCGGACGCCACGAAACGGGGCCGGCTCGATATCTTCACGCTCGTGACGCTGGCGATGGCCGGGGCGGCATCGCTGGGGCAATGGGACGAAGCCGCGACGGTCGGCGTGCTGTTCGGAGTCTCCGAGCTTCTGGAGGCTTACGCTTCGCGTCGCGCGAAAGTCTCGATTCAGGCCCTGATCGACCTGACGCCCGAAAGGGCCGAAAGGCTCGAACGCAATGGCACGGTCGTCGAAGTCGACCCGTTGGTATTAGTCCCCGGCGATCATGTCAGGGTACGCCCCGGGCAGAAAGTCCCTGTGGACGGCAGCGTGACCGATGGTTCGGGCCATATCGATCAATCGATCATCACGGGCGAGTCGATGCCCGTGCTCGTCGGCCCGGGGACCGAGGTGTACGCCGGCACGATCAATGCCGAAGGCCTGCTGACCGTCGAAGTGCGAAAGCCCTGGGGCGAATGCGCCGTGCAGAGAATCGCGCGCCGGGTTCAGGAAGCGCGAGCCGTCCGGGCGCCGATCGAGCGGCTTGTAGACCGTTTCGCACGAATTTACACACCCGCGGTCGTGATCCTGGCGAGCTTGGTGGCCATGGTTCCGCCGCTTCTGGCGATTTCCTCGGGTCATCCGGCCGCGTGGAGTGAGTGGGTTCTGCGCGGGTTGGTGCTGCTCGTGATTTCCTGCCCCTGTGCCCTGGTGATCGCCACGCCGGTCGCGATCGTCAGTGCCCTGGCGAATGCGGCGAAGAACGGGATTCTGGTTCGAGATGGCGGGGTCATCGAGCGATTCGGCAAACTTTCCGTGATCGCGTTCGACAAAACCGGCACTTTGACGCTCGGCCGCCCGGATGTCGTTCAGACGGAACATCTTCACGCGGAATCGAGTGCCGACGAACTGCTGGTCAAGGCCGCGGCTGTCGGGCGCGGCGGCTCGCACCTGGTTTCGAAAGCCATCGTGCGGCACGCGCACTCACGCGATCTGGAAATCCCGGAAGCGACGCAGGTTTCCGAGCATCCCGGGCTGGGCGCGGCGGGAACGGTTCGCAACGAGCGGATTCTCGTCGGCAGCCACCGTTATCTCGATCAGTCGGGGTTGTGCGATTCCCGCTTCCATGACCGGCTGGCCGCACTCGAGACGGAAGTCGGCACTGCCGTGGCGATCGCCAACGAACATGGACCGCTGGGCTGGATCCGCCTTGCCGATCGTCCGAGGCCGGAAGCGGCACTGGCGATCGCCGGGCTCAAGCAGCTCGGGCTCAGTACGATGATGATCACGGGCGACAATCAGGCGACGGCGACGGCCATCGGAGGCTCGCTGGGGATCGATGACATCTCCGCCGGGCTGATGCCGGAGGAGAAAGCGGACATCGTGCGGGACGTCGTCGCACGGTCCGGGCTGGTCGGCATGGTGGGCGACGGAGTGAACGACGCCCCGGCTCTGGCCGCGGCAAGTGTCGGTGTGTGCATGGGCACCGTCGCGGGAGCGGTGACGAGCCAGGCGGCCGACGTCGTGCTCGTGAACGACAGCTTGATGTCGCTGCCGAGGCTGGTCTCTCTCAGCCGGGCGACTGTCGGCGTGATCCGGACGAACGTGGCGTTCGCCCTAGCGACGAAGGTGATCGTCGTGATCCTGGCGATTCTCGGCCTGGCGGGTTTCTGGATGGCCATGGCCGCCGACGTAGGCGTCAGCCTGATCGTCGTGGCCCATGCCATGACTTTGCTGCGACATCAGCCCCGCTGATTCGCGAAGTCCTTTCATGCTCACACGATAGGCATCGCGGCGTCAGGGCCTCGTTCGATCCGGATCGGACGACGAGATTCGGGAAACCTGTTGTGAATTGACGCGTGGCAGCCGATCGATTTTCGCGCCCAGGCCACTCGCTGGACTACCTTCGCGGATGACGAAGTCCGCCGGCATAGCGTTCCAGACCTTGCTGCCGCCGGCCCAAAAGCTGCCGCCGGAGAAGTCGACATCTCCGTGAATCGGTTCATGATCCTGGAGGATATGCGAAAGCTGCCATTCCTCGCGGCTTTGCCGGCGTGCCAGCATTCCGGAAATGCTGTTGCGGTCCATGCGGTAGGTGGACCACTGATGATAGGCCACTTCTTCTCCGTCCCAGGAAACGCAGTCTAAGACTTCGTCCTCCGGATCTCCGCCCTGCACTTCGATCAGGGGGCTCTCGGCACGATCGTTCCCGGCGAGGATACTTCGGCGAACCTGGAATTCCAGCTGTGGCCGGTCAAGCGGGGTTCGGCCAAGGTGCACCGTGGCCAGACTCGCTCCGAGTACGAGCGTGGACTGGTTCAATTGCACCCGGGTGCTCTGCGAAGGCTCGAGCCGCTCCGGGGCCATCGTCGTCACCAGGGGCCGGCCGATGACGCACAGCGAGCCGGAAAGTTCCAGATCGCCGCGCAATTCGGCCGGGCATTTCAACACGCCTCCCGAAGAACGAACGAAGGTATCGATCAGACGAACGCTGGCGCGAGCGGTCGAGTTGGCGTCGAAGTCGTCGGCCTGCGAATGGGTCGCGGCGAAGAGGAACAAGTCCGGTCGCGCGAGCTTCGAAGTCAGGCTGCACGATTCGAGGACGACTTGCGTGCCGGTCGCGACGTCGAAAAGCCGCTCGCCGTTGGATTCGTTCGCGTCCCAGTCGATGTCGATGCCGCGAAGTCTCAGATTCGCCGCTTTCTCGAGTGTCCAGCGGGCACGATTTTCCACGAGTGCCCGATTCTGCCCGACGAACACGATGCGTGGCCGCACGGGCCCCTGCTCCGCACTGATGAGCCATCGACCTTCGCCGAGAGTCAAGAGACTATCGAGCTTGATCACGACGCCGGCCGCCAGCGTCAGGGTCGACCCCTGTGGCTTGCCTTGCTCGGTAAGCGCTTTCACGAACTCCTCAGCGGTCCGGATCGCATGGTTCGAAACGCCATCGGCAGCCTCAACCGCCGGATTCTCGGCCGGCCTGTCGGGCACCGTGCCCGTACGCTGGCGATTGTCGGCGGCCTTCGGATTCGCTTCGACCGTTCGGGGAAGTTCGGATTCCGCGGACTTCCGGAACGGCGGGGGTTTTACGGTGTCGGCGTTCGCCACGTTTTGTGCGCGTCCGCCGGCCGGGGCGGCTTTCGACTCCGCCCTCTCATCGGGTTCGATCTGCATCGGCATGGGCATGGGTGCCGGTTCGATCGGTGATCCCTCGACCGGCTCCCTCGAAGCGATCGCCGCGACCGGAGGTTCGGTCCGAAGCGGAAGTTCAGAATTTTCAGGGACTTCGCCGTTTCTCGCGGGACGTTCCTGGCCCGTGTCGGTTTTGGTCTCGATCGCGGCCACGTTCGCGCCGGTCTGGCTCGGAACTTCCCGGGTTTTACCTGCCGCAAGAGACCATGCGCGGACACCGACGGGCGTTTCCGACCAGGGTCCGGGATTCATGGCGAACGCGTCCGCCCAACGGCCTTCCATCGCCAGCGTGACCGATTCGACAGGCCAATAGACGAAACGTTTCGTCGACAGACTCGACTGTTCTCGAATGGAGTTTTCGGACCGGCTCCAGGCGGCGAAATCGACGATCTCTTCCTCGACTCGCGGCGATTCCATGAACGAAGCCATATCGCCGTAGAGGTTCTCGCGGCCGAACCAGTCGACACGGCTCGGCTTGCGGCTGCTCACCAGGATCATCTGCACGCCCGGCTTGGGTGCGAATACGCTGTTCCGCACACGTAACGCGGCGGCGACGTTGCCCAGCTCCAGAACCGGTGTCCACGCCGTAGCCTGAAAGTTCACGTGATCGATACGGATGACGCAGGGCCACGGCGTTTCCCGCTCGGTCTCGTCGATATCGACGAGCGGCTCAGACCCGAGCATGGCGGAGTCGAAAATCGAAATGTCGAGCGAGCCCCGGCCTGAAATCGCGGCCCGGTTACCCAGGAACCGGCAGTTTTCGACCCGCAGCGGGCGCCAGGCGGAATCGTCGCGAAAGTCGCTCTTCCCGAAACGCACGAAACGGCCGGCCGTCTTGTTCGTCGAAACGTCTCCCAGAAACAGGACATCTCGAAGCGTCAAATCGGAATTCTCGGCATAGATCGCGGAATCGAGCCAGGAACCGGTCGACGCGCTCAGGTCGAAGGTGACGTTCTGAATCGTGATCCGGCTCTCTCGCGTCCGAACCAGGCCTGTCACAGGCGGGTTCGCCACGGGTTCGTCCGGCCCGGGAATGGCGGCCACGATCGTCGGTCGAATTCCGGTCTCGCCTCGCAGGGTCAGATCGGTCTTCTCCAAAATCGGCAGCTCGCTGATCCTCAATTCGTAACGGCCTGGCTCGGTCAGGACGATCACCGACCCCGGCGAACTTTCCTTCAAAGCCTGTGCCAGACTGGCGCCGTCTTTCACCCGGTAGGTCGTGGGGGGCTTGCGAAAACCGGTCTCTGCGACGATCGCCCGCGGGACGATCGGCTCAGGTTTCGGCGGTGATTCCGGCACTTCTGGCGCGGACCGAACCGGAACTTCCGGGCCGGTCGCCTGGTTGTCCGCATCGTTCCGGGCCGCATCGTTCCGGCCCGGATCACTCGCGAGCCAGGCGCCGACCGTGATCACTCCGGTCAGCACAGTGGCGGGCACCAGCCAGCTCAGCAGGCCCCGCAGGGTGTTCGGTTCCACATTCTGGTTCGAAGCGGCCGCACGCTCGGCCAGTTCGGTGCGAATCGTCTCGAATTCCCGTACGCACGATTCGGCCGAGGCGGGCCTGTCGGCCGGCGACTTGGACATCAGCCGGGCGATCAGATCGGCCAGAGAATCCGGCACGTCGGGGTTGATTTCCCGAATGTCAGGGGCCGATTTTTCCTGGTGCTGCAGCAGCTTCTGCACGACGTTCTGGCCAGGAAACGGCGGCGTACCCGTAAGCATGTGATACATCGTGCAACCGAGCGAATACAGGTCGCTGCGAATGTCCACGTTCCGTGGGTCGCGGGCTTGCTCCGGGCTGATGTAATCGAACGTTCCCAGTGTCGTCCCGGACTGGGTCAGGTCGACTTGCCCCTGAGTCTCATACCGGCGGGCGAGGCCGAGGTCGACCAGCTTCACCTGCCCGCCCGGCGTGACGATCAGGTTCGAGGGCTTGATGTCCCGGTGAACCACACCTCGCCGGTCCGCATGGGCCAGCGCCATGGCCGTCTGAATGGACCAGTCCAGCGCCTGGCTGACTTCGATGCGGCGCACATCGTCGATCCACTGGCGAACCGTCCGCCCCTCGACGAATTCGAACGCCAGAAAATAAAATGAGCCGTCATGCCCCAAAGCGAAGATGCGCGCGATGTTCGGATGATCGAGCCTGGCCGCCGCCTTGCCCTCGAGCAGAAATCGCTGAAGCACCTCCGTATCCTGCGCCGATTTCGGCGGCAGGATCTTCAAGGCCACCGTACGTTCCAGCGAGAGATCCTGGGCGACGTAAACCGTCGCCATGCCGCCCACTCCGATCGGCGGACCGAGTTCGTAATTGCCGACCCGCGTCCCCGCTTTCGGCATCCAGTCCTGATAAGACCCGGAATCGCCACGATCGACGCCATCGCTCATGGGCGACGGATCGCTGATGTGGGTCGAAGCGCCGGAGGGATTCGAAGTCACCACCGTAGGCGGGTCCGTGATCATCGACGATGGGCGCAACGATGCGCTGCCACGTCGAGGCGGCGTTCGACTTCCCGAGTCTTCCGGGTCCAGAGAATTCATAGGCAATCCGTCTCCCTGTATCTGAACTCCGACACGATGACCCAAGGGACCAGCTTGTCGAGAATTCAATGCCGGAGTCGGCAGTCGTACGGCGAACGCCTTCGAATTGAGCGGGTCTAGTACTATTCTATGTTAAATATTATGACACAGTTGTGTCAACCGTGATGCCTTGCCGCACCATGCCGTCACAAGCTAACCTGTTTTCCATGCCCGTCACGAACCGGCCGGAGCGAAGCGATGCAGGTTCCACGCCCGGACTCGGTCTTCGAACGAATTCCGGCTGATCTCGAGGTCCTCATCCATGCAAGGCGGCGAACGACGTAATGCGGTCATCCTGGTTTCCGGCGGCATGGATTCCGCGACTGCCCTCGCTGAAGCGGCCGCGGCCGGCTTCCGCTGCCATGCCCTGACCATAAACTACGGCCAGAGACATACTTGCGAACTCAAAGCCGCCGAGAATGTCGCGAAAGCGTTTCACGTCGCCGACCATAAAACCCTGAAACTCGACCTGCGTCTCTTCGGCGGCAGTGCCCTGACCGCCGAAGAGCCTGTCCCTAAAGACAGGTCGGACAACGAGATCGGCCACGGCATCCCCGTCACCTACGTGCCCGCCCGGAACACTATCTTCCTCAGCCTCGCCCTCGCCTGGGCCGAAACCCTCGGCGCCTTCGACATCTTCATCGGCGTAAATTGCCTGGATTACTCAGGCTACCCCGATTGCCGCCCGGAGTTCATCAGCGCCTTCGAACGCATGGCCGATCTCGCGACGGCCGCCGGTGTCGAGGGCCGGGGCAAATTCACGATCCATTCGCCGCTACTGCGCCTGACGAAAGCCCAGATCATCCAGCGGGGCCTTGAGTTAGGCGTGGACTTTTCGCTCACGCACACCTGTTACGACCCGACTCCCGCGGGCGAATCGTGCGGCCACTGCGACGCCTGCCACCTGCGGCTCGCGGCATTTCGGGAAGTCGGCCTGACCGACCCGATCGTTTACGCGAAGTGAGCCGGTTTTGACGCTGGTTCCTCGACACACGCGATCGCCCGCGTCGGATAGTCCACAACAAGACTCGCCGGATCGGCTGAATCTGGTATGATCGCTTTCCGCTCGTCACGGGGCAAGGATGTGGGCCGATTACGGCTCCGAACGCGTCGAACCGGATAATTCGCCCATGAACGGTCTGGATCTGGACCTTTATCTTCGGATGCTGCAGTTCGACCGCTCGACACTCGTCCTCGCGGCCGTGGTCTTGACGGCCCTCGGCGCGGGCATCTGGGCCGGCTTCGGTTCGCGCAAGCTGCTCCGCAAGTGCCTGATTCTGTCCGTCGTATCACACGTGCTGATCGTACGATACGGCCAGCCGACGCAATGGGTTCGTGCCAGTCTCGGCAACGGGCTCGGCGATTCCACCAACGCCGCGCGGGGTGAAGCCGCACCGCTCCCGCCTGGCATCCAGTCGCTCGAAATCGTCGATGTTCAGCTCCCCGGCGGCGTAGCTCAGGCCGCACGAGAAAATGGCGGGCGTGGTGGTTCGCGCGGATCAGGCAGCGGCATCCTGCCGTCAGATTTGCCCGAAACCCTGCCCGGATTCGATTCCGCCCCCGAACTGGCCGCAAGACTGACCGCACCGCTCGCCCAGCCGGAAATGCCCGAACGCGTCGCTCGCGAAAATGTCGCCCTTCCGGCCGCCGATGTCGCCGAATCACTGCCTGTCGAGTCGGCAAAACCTGAACGCCCCAGAAGCGAGATCACCGAAGCCGCCGCCCCGGCTCTCGCGAACTTGCCGGATCTGGCCGCTCCGACCGCGATCGGCGAACAGGAACGCAAGATCGTCCCCGCCGTCGTGAACGCCACGGGCCGCCCCGCAGCGAACGCCACAGTACCCCTGCCCGTTCCGGATTCGGTCGCCCGCACAGTTCGCCCCGGCCCGATGCGTGAAACCGCGGCCACAGCTCCCACAGAGACGACCAAACCTGCCGCACGAACGGCCGTCCCGCTGCCACCCGTCGCGATCGCCGCTCCTGCGATCGGTACCGGCATGCGCCGCGAACTGCCGAAACGGAACGATCTTCCGACTTCGAACGACCAGCCCGGCAATGCCCTGGCCGGAGGTCCGGCGGGCCTCAAACCGGCTGATGGTCTTGCGCCACCGGTGCCCTTTATCAGCCCAGAACCTTCGAAATCATCAGCTTCAACGATTGAAGGAACGCCGAAATCCGCTGGCATGCTCGCCTCGAACTCAACCGTGAAGGCCGAATCGGCTCTGCCGGATACTTCGCTCCGAGACCGGATCCGTAACCGGGACGCTGGCAAATCCGCGAATCCGGCGGCTCCGGAACGGCCTTCGAACCGCTCGGCCATGGAATTGCCGAAGCCTGATCTTTCAGGGGCTCCGCCCGTTTCGCTCACGACCGGCCGTTCCGCCCCGATCGGAAACCGGCCGCTGGACGAAGTGCCGGCCCCCTATCGGTCGCGACTCGACCCCGACAAAGCCAAGCTCGCCCTTCAGGCCGGAGCGTCCACTCAAAGCGAAAAATCGGTCGAAGCTGCCCTGGAATGGCTGCGCAAGCACCAGGACGCCGATGGCCGCTGGGACGGCGGCGTGGCCAAATACCGCGACGGCACCATCGCCCCGGACGAAGACAGCTTCACCATGCACTGCCCGCCCGGCGAAGTCTGCTTCGGCGAATGCTTCTACTGGGAAGCTGACACGGCCCTCACCGGCCTTTCCTTGCTTGCCTATCTCGGCGCCGGTTACACGCACACCCAGGGCAAATACGCCGACACGGTCGCCCGGGGGCTCGATTTCCTCATCCTGTCGCAAAAGGCCGACGGCGACCTTCGCGGCCGTAGCGTCGCCGTGGGCATGTACTGCCACAGCATGGCGACGCTCGCCCTGTGTGAGGCCTATGCCCTCACCGGCGACGAACGGCTCAAGCAGCCGACGGCCCGGGCCGTGGCGTTTCTCGTAGCCGCACAGGCCGAAGGCGGCGCGGCCTGGCGTTACGAACCGAAAGCCCCGGTGGGCGATACGAGCATCCTGGGCTGGGCTGTTCTGGCACTGAAATCAGGCCGGGCGAGCGGCTTCCCGGTGCCTGATGACTGCATCGGCGGCATTCAGGCGTGGCTGGACGGCGTCAGTTCAGGCAAAAGCGGCGGCCTGGGCAAGTATCAGCCGTGGAAGGAAGTCACGCCCACGATGACGGCCGAAGCCTGGGTGTGCCGCTGGTTCCTGAAACTCGACCCGAACGCCAATCGCAACCGCGAAGCCGCCGATCATCTCTTCGAACATGGCCCGGATCGCGATCCGTACAACCTTTATTACTGGTATTACGGCACGCTCGGCATGTTCCAGCAGGGTGGCAAGGACTGGGACCGCTGGAACGCCCTGGTGCGTGACCGCATCGTGAAGCGTCAAAAAACCTCAGGCCACATGGCCGGCAGCTGGGACCCCGACGACAGCCAGTGGGGCAACTACGGCGGCCGCATTTATTGCACCGCCCTGGCGACGATGACGCTGGAGGTCTATTACCGCTTTTTGCGGACGTATGACGAAGCGACACCGGCGACTGCAACGACGCGGTGATTTCGGCGTTGGTGGGTTTGACGGGAAGGCATGCTTGGATAAGACGATATTGAGTCAAACCGAAGAAACCGCAACCGGCCCAGCTAAATTGCCCAAACTACCAATTCGGCTCCCGACCCTTTTCTGCTTTCCGACCCTTTTCTGTTTTCACGAATAACTGCGGGTAAGACAGCTTTGCGCAAGCGTTCGGCAAAATCAGATCTGAGGGGTCGCCGATGCTCACGCCCTGCCTGGTCGTACCGGTCGAAGCTGCCGTTCTCGCCGTTGTCGAGGCGATCTGGCCAGAAGCCAGATCGCTACTCGGATCCTTGGCATGTTCGACGTCGCGTACGCATGGTTGCGAACGTCTTCGGTCAAGCAGATCGGCCACAACTACGCAATCTACGAGAAAGGTTCCGGTGAAAGTCTGCTCGTTCGCGTTGGTTTCCCGGTCTCTGCCAGGTTCGACGCCTCTTCGACGGTCTCCTGCTACGAGCTTGCCGCGGGTCGTGCCGCACACGCAACCCATGTCGGACCATACCGGGAGCTTCACCGCACTTATGAAATCCTGGAGCGATGGCGGCGTCAGCAGCATCTGTCGGTGAGCGGTCAGTCGTGGGAGATCTATGGCGACTCGACAGACGATGTCACCAGGCTCGAGACCAACATCTATCTGCGCTTGCAGTGATTCCACAAGTCTCTCAAGGGTGGCACCTCTGCTTTCCTGGTGTGGGCCTCTCAGCTTCAACGTTCGACTCCTCGATCAAAGCCGGAATTCGAAAACCGGCGAATGCGGCATAAGACGGCAGGAACCCGGCACGAACCCCTTGCTTCGGCCGAGCTTTCCGGTCAAATTCAACGAAACACGCAGATCATCTGCAAGAACGAGCCTTACCCGGCGCTTCAGCTTGGCAGGCTCGCTTCGGCCGCCTGTCCAGCTATCTCACAAGCTTCACGCACTATGGTCCGGATCGCTGAGCTTCTTCGCCAGCCGGTTTGGGGAGAATACGATGGGAATTGCATTCTGGGAGATGCTCTGGAGGAACCCACAACGAGCCTACGCACTGGGAATGGCGGCGCTGATCCTCGGCTTCGCCCTGGGCTGGCTGGGCTTGAAATCACCGGACACCCAGGTCAAATTCACCTGCGTCCTCGGCGCTTCGTTCCTGTTCTCCTTCTGGTCCTTGCTGACATGTGTCGGTGCGATGGCAACCTACGCCGCTGCGGTGGGAAAGGCGCTGGCGTCTCACGACACGCGACGTGATGATGCCCGGTCCGAAGACCCAGCCTGACCTCGCAATTCAGCGGCCCGGCCCGCCGCGGTGGCCCGGCCGTCAGGTTCGGAAAGGGTTCGCTCTGCGGTTCGATACGCGGATCCGGGAGCAGAAAAGGGGTCAAGCAGAAAAGGGGTCAGGAGCCTAATTCGTAGACTGGGAAATCTGGAAAGGTTGCCGTTTGAGTCAACAGCCATTTCGGGGAAATGAACTTCTGTCTCATCTGGCACGGAAATCACCGGGCTCGAAGTCGGCAGGATAATTGGTGTCAGTTCATTTTTTCGGGCTGCGATTCGATAATTGGTGTCAGTTCATTTTTTCGGGCTGCGATTCGAAAGAACGCGGCAGAAACCGCTTGTTTCATCGGGGTTTGCCGGTCAAATTGAGTACATGATGCAATTCGTCCGCATGAGCGTGCCTTACCCGGCGCTTCAGCGGACCCAGCCCGCTTCGGCGGCTTGGCCGGGAAGTTCGATAGAATCGCCCGGCGGTGCAACGTCTCTGCTGAGTTTTGTCATTAGGACCCCAGATCAACCATGGAAATTGACGAGGATTGGAAAAATTATCTGCGGCCAACTCTTCAGATGCTTGCACTAGCGTCTGACGCCCAGGCTCGCGCGAACGGTCCGGGCTGCCCTACGTGCGACATGAGTGAGGACTTCTATTCCGGCCGCGAATTCGCTCTTCAGACAGGCAACTTATCCGTGCAGCAAGTCGCGCTGCTCAATCGCATCAATGACCTGCTGCAGGCCAGGCAGCCTTCGGACGATGATTGCTTCAATCCGAAAGCGCTCAATGAGCCTGTTTGGGCGAATGTACGCAGCGTTGCGAATCGTGCACTTCTAGAGTTTGGCTGGGACGCAGACGATCTGCCTCCTTTTGTTGAAATACAGCCTGGTGTATGGCAGCAGAAGGAGAAAAAGGCCAAGGAGCCGAATTGGTGGTTAAGGCAACTTTTTGCGATTGCCGTTCGAGTCAGGAGCCTTTTCGGGGAAAATGCGCAATAAAAGCGTGCAATCGCTTTCGATTCATCCTTAACCGATGCAAGCCGTATCGAATCGTCCGCGAGAATGGACGATATTGAGCCAACACCACGAATTGGTGCCGAACTTGGCTCTTCGCCCAGTCCACAGATTCGGCGATTAGCTCCTGGCGAATCGGTATCCGAGGCGTCCGTCATGCAACCTGCCGCCTAGCATTGACTCGACCTGACCGATGACGTAACGTGGACGGAACCTGCCTTTCGGGATCCGCACGTCCTTCGACCCCCGACGCTTTCGCGGCTACCGTATCGACCCAGAACCAGAATGAGGACTCAGCGCATGGCATCGCACAACTCGCAAACCGGCCGGGATCTGGCTCATTTGAATCGTCGAAGTTTCGTCCAGGCGATCGGCGCGGCCTCGCTGGCCGGAGCTGGTCTGCCGCAAGTGCTGGCGGATCAGGCTGTCGGCCCGAAGCGCACCGATTCGGCCGAGTCGGCCGTCGGCCGGCTGTTCAAGTCCATGAACGACGAGCAGCGGAAGATTCTGTGCTTCCCGTTCGACCACCCGCTGCGCACCCGCATCGGCAACAACTGGGCCATCACAAAACCCAAGATCGAAGACCTGAAGCCTGATCAACAGGAGCTTTGCCGCGAGATCTTCAAGAATCTCACGAGCGAAGAAGGTTATGACCGCTACATGAAGCAGATGGACGACGACTACGGCGGCTTCGAAGGCTACCACATCGCCATCTTCGGCGAGCCTGATTCCGACAAGCCGTTCGAGTGGGTCCTTTCCGGCAGGCACGACACGCTCCGGGCCGACGGCAACTCGGCCGACGGCGTCGCCTTCGGCGGCCCGATCTTCTACGGCCACGCCGCCGCGGGAAATTTCGACGAAAATCCGACCCACACGGCCAACGTCTGGTGGTATCAGGGCGAGATGGCCAACAAGATCTTCAAGACGCTCGACGACAAGCAGCAGGCTGCGGCCCTGATCGACAAGAAGATCGCCGACGACGCCCGGTCGATCAAGCTGGCCGGCGACGCTCTGCCCGCCTCGGGCCTGGCGATCAAGACGCTGGATGGCCAGCAGAAGGCCATGGTCAAGCAATTGATCGAAGCCGGCACGCGGCCGTTCCGCAAGTCGGACGTCGACGAGCTGATGACCTATGTGGAAGGCTCCGGCGGTGTCGACGCCATGCGGCTGACCTTCTACAAGGAAGGCGACATCGGCGGCGACGGCGTCTGGGACGTCTGGAAGCTCGAAGGCCCGGCCTTCTCCTGGTACTTCCACGGCCACCCGCACGTGCACACCTGGCTGAACGT
>CAZSQA010000008.1:0-191185 GCA_964608915.1 uncultured Isosphaeraceae bacterium | reverse complement strand
CTTTGGCTGGTTCCGAAGTTGCGGATACCACTACAAGCACGAGTGAACCGCTCTAATGATCGAGCCTTCGGCTTTCGTCATGGATACGATCGACACCTGAGCGCGGCGCGAGAACCAGTGATGACGTCTGCAGGAAGGAAAAGAGCTCGAAAGTCCATGCTGCCGACGACACGATGGAAAACCTGTCGGATATCGACGGTGAATCTAGCGAACGAGCACAGGAGCGATCGAAGGCCGCAGAACTTGCGGCGAAAGTTCAGAAGCTGACGGGCTCGAACATAAAAACGATGACGTCGCTCAGGTGTGCGTTGGCGAGATCTCCACCGGCATCTGGGAGAGAAAATGACGCCGAGCTGGTCGTGAGACAAAAGCACGATGTCATTTTCGCCCATATCGCCGTTGGTGAATCGAACGACGACGCGAGTTCGCGAAGGAGCCGAGAATTACGACTCGTACGCGCGTTTACCGAGCGACGATTCGCCGAAAGTGCCTGCCACGCTTCCGACCACGGCTTCGCGGCGAGGGGGAGATTCGGAGAGATCGAGTTGATAGAGTTCCTGTCCGGCACTCGTCGGGTATTCGCCTGTGACGCACGCTTGGCAGAGACGCTCGGGGGGGAGGCCGACCGACCTGGCCAGCGCGTCGACCGGGAGATATCGCAATGAATCCGCGCCAAGATCGGCCGCCATTTCGGCCTGAGCTTCGGCCGTGATGTCTTCGTATGAAGTTTCCAGAAATCTGGTCGCGAAAAGTTCCGACCTTCGCGACATATCGATACCGTAATAACACGGAGCGATGATCGGCGGGCAGGCGATGCGCAGATGGATCTCCCTCGCCCCTCCGCGGTTACGAATTTCATGCACCAGGGCACGCATGGTCGTCGAACGGACGATCGAGTCTTCGACGAGCAGGACCCGCTTGCCGGAAAGGACGTCCGGCAGTGGCGTGTATTTCAGACGGGCCTTGGAAGCCCGGTCCGCCGTTCCTTCGATGAACGTTCGGCCAAGATACCGGTTCCGCATCAGCCCCTCGACCGATGGCACACCCAGAGAATAGGCCATTGCGTCGGCTGCGGCCTTGGCCGTATCCGGTACCGGAACCACGATCGTGTCCGCATCGAGCGTGACATCTTCGAGCCTGGCCAGTTCGCGACCCAGCATGGCCCTGCTCATGTAAACCGATCGTTCGTCGAGCGTACTGGCGACGTTCGCGAAATAAATCCATTCGAAGAAGCAATGAGCGTGCTTGTTCGATTCGGCGAAGCGTTCGTAGCGAATCGAATTCGGAGTGACGATCACCATCTGCCCTGGCTCAAGCGACCGGATCCGGTGAAAACCGAGGTTCGCGAGCGGAACGCTTTCGCTGGCGGCAGCGAAAAGAGGCCCTTCTTCAGCGACGCAGAGGGGACGAATGCCGAGCGGGTCTCGAGCGACGATCATCTCGCCTGATGCCGTCAAAAGAACGACGTTGTACGCGCCATCGAATTTCTTGGCCAGATTCCGAAAAACTTGAACCCAGTCGATCGGAGGCTCGGAATGCTGCAATTCATGGCTGATGGAATGCAGAATGATTTCCGTATCGAGATCCCGTTTCAGGTGGTAATCGCCGTCCGCCAGCATCGCCTTTTTCAGTTGCGGGTAATTCGTCAACTGACCATTGAATGCGAATGAGAACCATTTGAACTTGCGGCCATGGTCCCGTTCGAACGGCTGTGCAGCTTCGCGGTCATCGGTTCCGCAGGTCGCGTATCTCACGTGCCCGATCGCGCCCGGCCCGCCGAGGTGGCGCATCAGTGATTCGAATTCCGGCTTCGCGTTCAGCCGGAACGCCTCGGCGACAGTGCCAAGATCCTTATGTGTCGAAAGGATCGAAGATCGGTCGGCATTGAAGCTCGACATACCGGCGGCCAACTGTCCACGGTTCTGCATATCCAGCAGCATCCGGGGAATCAGACGGGCGACATCATCGGGGGATTTGAGCCCGAGAGGAGCGGGAGAAACGGAATCTTCCGGCGATCTCAGATAGGCTGCGGCAATACCGCATTCATGATGAAGTTCAGCCATCGGACGAAGGAATCTCCTTCAGAAAATGGGCGCATGAATGACGCGGCATGTTCGACGGTGTCGAACTCGAACCGAAGTGATTCGCTGCGAACCAGGCTTGGCAAACCGTGGACGACGCCTTTGACCGATTGCTTCTGAAGTATAATCCCGGCTCTTGGGCGACGGCAAGCAGCGGTCAGATGGATTCTTGTATGACTCTGATCGGCAGTTCTTTACGACGATGGAAATTCCCCGCGAACTCCCGAAACGTGGTTCCTCGAGCTTGAATTTCACACTGTCCACTCGCCGAACCGTACCTCTTGCCGCATTCCGTGACCGTGCTTTTCTTTCGCTCGATATAGACCCGAGAGATCGACTCCAGCAAGTTCACCATAACCTGGCCAATGACGTCCAGCTGATTTCGATCGTCGTGTCGCACGTTACGTGTTCGCCCCCAGTCGACTTTTTGGACGAAACGTTTCTTTCCGATTCCGGCAGACAACCCGGCGTTCGGCAGGTAATATGGAGGTGGTCCGGTCATGTGCCCGCCCTCTTCCAACGATCACCTGACCTGGTCGCGGTCTGCCCTCCGCACAACCTACCGGGAGCGACGCCCCCCCTTTCCTTTCGGCTTCGCTGCCAGCGCCGATCGAACGCACGCACTCCCCCCATCGATTCGGAGCGAATCGGATGCCCTTCCCACATCGACATGCCTACGGCGTACTTCGCCGTGAGTTCCTCCAGGTCGGCTTTTCAGGTCTTCTGGGGCTTTCCGCGTCCGAACTCGCCGCATCGGCCACGGGTGCCGACATTCGCAAGGGCGTCGACATCGGAACTTTCGACGGGATCCGCAAAGCGCCTGTTAAGCATCTGATCCTGGTTTTCCTCACCGGCGCTCCGAGCCACGTCGACACTTTTGACATGAAGCCGGAAGCGCCGGAAGGGATTCGCGGATCCTTTCGGCCGATTCCGACCGACGTTCCCGGAATGCTCGTCACGGAACACCTCCCGCGGCTCAGCCGTCATTTCCATAAGCTGGCCGTCGTCAGGAGCATGCAGCATCGTTACAACAACCACCTCAACGCAACCCACGAAATGCTCACCGGCCACAGCCAGCCAGGTGCGTTTTTCGACAAGATCGCATCGCGCGACGACTTCCCCTGCTACGCCGGCACGCTTGAGTCTGTCCGGCCCAGTGCTGAAGGCGTGCCCAGCGGCGTAACATTGCCTACGTTCCTAATGCAAGGGCCGCTCGTCTGGCCCGGGCAGCATGCCGGATTCCTCGGACCGAAATACGACCCCTGGCTGATCAAGTCCGACCCCAACGGGCGGGATTTTCGTGTCGAAGAAGTCGAGCTGCCACAGGGGTTGGCCGTCGAACGTCTGACCGATCGCCGCAGTCTCTCGCGTGCCATGGATACGATCTCCTCGACGATCGACCGCTCGCCGTTCGAAGGCATGGAAGGCTTCGACGAGAAGCTGCGCCAGGCTTACTCGATGCTTCTGTCGCGAAAAGTCGCGAAGGCCTTCGATATCGGCTCGGAGCCGGACGCCATGCGCGACCGTTACGGCCGGCACATGTTCGGGCAAAGCCTGCTGCTCGCAAGGAGGCTCATCGAGTCCGGCGTGCCGATCGTTCAGGCGAACATGGGCAGAGTCCAGAACTGGGACAGTCACCAGGACATCTTCCGCAGGCTGTCGAATGATTTGCTTCCGCCTCTGGATCAGGGCGTCTCGGCCCTTCTGGAAGATCTCGACGCTCGCGGGCTTCTGGACGAAACTCTGGTCATCGTCACAGGCGAATTCGGGCGAAATCCCAAAATCGGAACCGAGGGCGGCGTCAAACCGGGGCGAGATCACTGGAGCCCCTGCTTCACCAGCGTTTTCACCGGTGGCGGTGTGCGTGGCGGCCAGTATCTCGGTGCTTCCGACAAAAACGGGGCCTATCCCGCGACCCGGCCGATCACGCCGAATGACTTCGGGGCGACCGTCTATCGGGCTCTTGGCATCGATCCGGATCTGGAGCTTCGCGACAAGCTGGACAGGCCGATCCGTGTCGTTCGAGGCGAGCCGATCCCGGGCCTGTTCGTGTGATGCCGCCGAACTCCGAAGCGGTCAGTTCGGCTTACGGTCCGTGACTTTGGCGATCACGAAATCGATCAGTTCTTCGCACTCGAAGAACCCCTTCCACATATTGTGGCCCTGCCCTGGCGGGACGATCAGCTTCATCGAGCCTCCGAGGGCGAGATACCTTCTGGCGACTTCCCCGGAATTCGCAACCAAAGGAACGACCGTATCGGCGTCGCCGTGAATGTGCAGAATCGGAACTCGTGATTTGGCTAAAGGCTCCAGATTCTCGACAGGGTTGTATTTCGCCAGATCGGTCTGAAGCTGGTCAGCCGTCATGTCATAAGCGGGTGCGGCTTTGTCGAGCCCCGGCCAGCTCGAAGGATCGCACACCGGATAAATGCCCGCGATGCAGGAGACCTGATCCGGGTGCTTCGAAGCCCAGTTGTAGAGCATCAATCCGCCACGACTGCGAGCGAGTAGTGCCGGGCGCGGGTCAAATCCCAGATTCGTCACCATGAATCGATGGAATTTTTCGAACACGGCGACCCCCGCGGGACTGCCGTACGATTCACCGACATCGATGCCCGCGATCGAGATACCGGCATCGAGAAATCGCTCGATCATCCGTTTCTCTTCCGGTCCCGGATACGGTTTGAGCGTCGGCGCGTACCAGACCCAGGGTTTACTCTTTCGATCGGTCGCCTTTGCAGGTTCGATGAGGAAGGCCTCTCGCGATGCCGCTTCGAAAACTCGTCCCGGCACCGGAAGCACTTTTGCATTTGCATTGGCATTGGCTTTGGCTTTCGGCTGCTCCGATTGCCCGGCCGCATCTTTCGAAGCCAGGCATGACGTATTCAGACTGAAGCTTGCGGCGAAGAGAAAATGGCGTCGTCGCATGTGTGGTTCCCGTGACTGTTCGAGTCTGTCGGTTCAGGTTCGGTTCGCGCCTGTAGCATTGGCCGATTCGATTCATATTAACCTGAAGTTCGTATTCGCAGAAAAAGAAAAGGAACCGGCAAGTTTCGTCACGGGTCGACACGGCCTCTCGAAATCGACCGACTCACGTCTATTTGATGTTCCTCTTCCGTGAACTGGCCGATTTTCGTTCGATCGAACGCCAGATGACGAATCCCGCAATGACGCCGAGCACGATACTCGCCGGCTCGGGAGCATGTGTGATGCTGTCGATCCAGGGGATTTGGGGCTGAATGGATACGAATCCGGAGACATTTCCGTATGTCGAATTCGCCTGACCTGAGAATGAAGCCACGAACGAATTGACGCCGACGAGAATCGTGGCACCGCCCACTGTCATGAAAACACCTCCACCGGAATCGCCAGGGGCGAGTACCGATTCGAATTCCGTTGGTGTCGACGCGCCGAGCGAATTGTATGTCGCGCTGCCGCTATCGAAGTCGGCCATGTAGATATAGGGGCTCATACCCAGGATCGAACCATCGACGTCCAGCAAGTTCGTGCCGGCACGTTTGACGCCAGCCGAGTCGGGAATGGTACCGAAATCTCCAGTCCCTCCCTGACCATATCCAAGAAACGTGATCGATTGGCCCGTCAATTGAGCCGGCGCGTTCTGATAGGCGGCGGGCACGATCGAGGTCGATGGTGCGGCCAGCTTGACGAGTGCAAGATCGAAACCGGATGCGAGATCGCCATTCCAGTTCGGATGCACTTCGGCATACGACGCGACCATCGGCTGCCCGCCGATGTCGAAAGTGGCGGAGGCAAGGTCGAAATGCCCTGCCGAGTTCGAAATGACATGGGCTGCCGTCAATACCCATTCGGAGCGGATCAAGGTTCCTGATGCTGTGTTCCCGCCGATCGTAAGCAACCCGACCGAATCGAACGAAGAAGAAGCGGCCAGTTGAGTCGCGGCATCGGAACTCACGAACGTGCCACGAACGACGGTCGGGCGGATATCCGCAATTTCCAGAGCCTGTACTGGTGCGACGAACATCCTGAAAAGCACGAATGCGACCGGAAATGAACGTGCCAGGCAAGATTTTCGTCGCAAGGGTTTCGAAATACGAAGCTGTGGCGTTCTGTATCGATCTGCTTCGGACATCGTGCTCCTCCGTTCGGACAGAAATGAAAAAAACGGGACAGGCCGTGAGCCCGCGGGCAAGCTCACGCTTCGCTCCGGAACTTAGGACATTCGAATCCGAATCGAGAACAGCGGCATCCGGCCAAAGTCACAATTCGCGATCGTTCGTGCGTCAAGAGGGGCGAAACCGTTCGAAGTTCAAGAGATTCGATCCGGGGAGAGTAAGGCTCCCGGTCACGGGACTCGGCGTTGGCGATCGAATGGCATTGGGTTAAGATGTTTCGAGCGAACGATCGCGACCGGATCGGCTCAGGCTGGTCCGGTTTCGCCGACGTGCGGCTTCGTGTGCCGGGCGGCTTCGGGCTTGCCATCGTTCGTCATGGCGAGAGCGTTGTGCACGAATCGAGCCTGTTCACGATCGAACGGATTCATCCGGTCGATTACGCGTCAGACGCACCGGCCCCCTGCTCTCACGGAAAGAATTCAGGAATCAAGATGATCAGCGTTCGTTTGCCCGACGGTTCGGAAAAGTCGTACGACTCGGACATTTCTCCTCGTAAAATCGCCGAGTCGATCGGCGCCAGGCTGGCTCAGGCCGCAGTCGCGGCTGTCGCCGATGGCCGCGTCGTGGACCTGGACAGGAACCTGGGTGAATCCGTCGAGCCGAAGGCTGGGCCGATCGAACTTCGACTGCTGACGCCGAAAGACCGCGAAGCCCTCGACGTGCTCAGGCACAGCACGGCCCACATCATGGCACGGGCGATCATGAGGCTCTATCCCGGCGTGAGGCTGGCCTTCGGCCCCACGACGACGAACGGGTTCTATTACGACGTCGAGATCCCCGGCCGCCAACTCTCCGACGAAGACTTCCCGGCGATCGAGGCCGAAATGGCGAAGATCGTCGCCGCCGGCGAACCGTTCGAACGCTTCGCCCTGCCTGCGGAAGAGGCCGTGAAGTTCTGCGAGGGGCTCGGTCAGGAGTACAAGGTCGAGCACATCAACGAAGAACTCGCCAAATACGGCATTCTATCTTTCTACCGGCAGGGCGAGTTCGTCGACCTCTGCCGCGGCCCGCACATTCCCCATGCAGGCAAGCTCGGGGCATTCAAACTGGTGTCGATCGCCGGTTCGTACTGGAAGGGCCGTACCGACCGGCCGATGCTCCAGCGCGTGTACGGCACCGCGTTCTTCGACAAGAAAGATCTGGATGCCCACCTCGCTCAGGTGGAAGAAGCCAAAAAACGCGACCACCGCAAGCTTGGCAAAGAACTCGGCCTGTTCACGATCAGCCCCCTCGTCGGCTCGGGCCTGATTCTGTGGATGCCCAAGGGCGCGACGGTTCGCGGCATCCTCGAGAACTTCCTCAAGGAAGAACTCATCAAGCGGGGATATCAGCCGGTTTATACGCCCCATATCGGCAAAGTCGATCTTTATCGCACCTCAGGGCACTATCCTTACTACAAGGAAAGCCAGTTCCCGACGATCAAGATGCTCAACGACTCCGCGATGACGCTCGTCAACGGCCTGGAAAAAGGCACGCTCGACGACGCCGAACAAAAGAAGCTGCTCGAAGAGAGCCACATCGAGATTGGCCCCTATTGGGATCTCGACGTACCGGCACGAATCGGGTATGTCGAAGAACATGCCGTTTCCGAGGAGTATCTCCTCAAGCCGATGAACTGCCCGCACCACATCCAGATTTTCGGCGCCCAGCCTAGAAGCTATCGGGATCTGCCCGTTCGGCTGGCTGAATTCGGCACGGTTTATCGCTACGAACAATCCGGCGAACTTTCGGGGATGACGCGCGTGCGCGGCTTCACCCAGGACGACGCCCACCTGTTCTGCACCGTCGAACAAGTCCGCGACGAATTCCGGGCCACGATGGAACTGACCCAGTTCGTCCTGAAAAGCCTGGGCCTGGATGACTACAGACTTCGTCTTTCGAAGCACGATCCCGAAGATCCGAAATACGCAGGTGCCGCGGGGGATCAATGGCGACGGGCTGAAGAAGATATCCGCACCGTGCTCATCGACATGAACCTGCCGTTCGAAGAAGCCCCTGGCGAGGCGGCCTTTTATGGCCCCAAGGCCGACTTCATCGTGCGCGACTGCCTGGGCCGTCAATGGCAGCTGGGCACGGTTCAGCTCGATTACGTTCTGCCTGAACGTTTTGGCCTGAGCTACACGGGTGCCGACAACGCCCCGCACCGCCCTGTGATGATCCACCGTGCTCCGTTCGGAAGCATGGAACGCTTCATGGGCATTTTGATCGAACACTTCGCCGGGGCGTTCCCGCTCTGGCTCGCACCCGTTCAAGTACGTGTTCTGCCGATTTCGGAACGGTTCAATGAGTACGCGTCACAGGTCCTCAGCAAGCTCTCGCAAGCCGGGCTACGGGCCGAAGCCGACGTTCGGGCCGAAAAGATCGGAGCGAAAATTCGCGTGGCTCAACTCGAGAAAGTACCGGTCATGCTGGTCGTCGGCGCCAAGGAAGCGGAAGAAGGGACGGTCAGTTTTCGCGATCGCATCGATGGCGATCAGGGTGCCCTGCCCCTGGCCGACGCCATCGCCCGGATCACGGTCGAAAGCGCATGCCGCTCGATTCGCGGTTCCGTGGAATCGATGAAACCGATCGCCCTCGGCGACGATCACTCGACCGAAGATCACACCTACTGATCGATCGGCCGAGGACTTCAGTCCGTATCTTCAGCCCATGCACCCGCTGCGGATCGTTCTTCCGTAGCGGGTGTGGCGGGGTCGTCGACGACCCGAACCGCCAGGCGCAGTGCCTCGAGAAATCGGGCCATGCTCGACCGGGTGACCGTCGATGGAGCGCGCAGGCGAATCCGCTTGCCCTGATCCGAATCCCACAAGGTCAGGTCCAGCCGAACTTCGTTTTCCGGTTTCGGCCTGGCGATTTCTGAACGGCGGGCTGACGGCACCTGAGCAATTGCAGATTTCGCGACAGGTTCGTTTCCGGAAGCGGTCGGGGCGGCTGCGGCAGTCGCCACCGATCCGGCGGCTCGGGATTCCGCAAGTGAGAACCCGGATTCAGCCCCGGAAGTCGATTCGACGAGGCGCTGATCGTTCATCATCCCGACGAACCGAAGCGAGTCCAGGAACGCGTCGGCCGCTGACGATTTCGCCGAAGCCGTGATTTGATACTTGTGCATCATCAGGTTGCCGAGGATTTCGGCCTCGGGCAGCCTCTTGCCGGCATAGTGCCGGATCAGTTCCGCGTAAAGATGCGGGGCGAGACACGCCTGCCGCAATAACTGCGAGACTTCACCCGGATCGATCGGATGGATGATCCGCAGGGCCAGTTCCGTGAGCGAATAGTTCTGATCATTCAGGACGATCAACTGAAATTGCCTGGCCGAACTCAACCGGCCGGAGAACGTGTTCGTCTTGACGTTCCGATACCCCATGGCCGTCGCGATCTGGGCGGCGCCCAGGCCGTCGATTCCCAGCTCGTCGATCTGCCTGCAGAACGCGATCGCTTCCTGAAGCGGCACGGAAGGATATCGGGCACTACGTTCGCGTCGGGAGACAGGGTTTTCCTTGGGATCCGTCATGAACCGGGAGCCTTGATGCATGCGTCGTCAGCGAGTGAATTCCGCCATGAGTCTATTCGATTCGGAACGCACGTGCGATAGGCGGCTGATTCATTTACGGCTTTCGGCCGTTTTCGTTCAGGGCACGACGCCGGAAAGATACGAGCCCCCTGCCCCTGAGACTGTCGAACCGCGGGCGGACTGCCTCAGAGCCGTAGTGATGTTACGAAGCAGTACGGGCGGGCCGTCCAGCCTTGAGATCAGAATGTCTGGTTTGCTGTCGAGGTCAAAATCCGCGACGACGAGGCCCCGTCCAAGCATGGCTCGCCCGGCGACCGGAAAAACCTCGGGACCAGCCGTCTGAAATTTCGTGTCGAGTCCGCGCCGCAGCAGGATCGGCGGCATCGAAAACGGAATGCCCAGCCGCTCCCGGCTCAGTACGTGCCCGTTCGCCTGAACGACTTCCTCGGTGCCGTCGCCGTCGAAATCGGTGACTGCGATTCCGAATCCGTTACTGCGGAGCGTCGCCTGACGGAGTCCGGTCTCGGCGGAGACTTCACGGTATACATTGCCGGTCCCCCCGCGGAACTGAACCGTGCCGCGACCGAAGAAGTTCGTGACGAACAGGTCAGCCCGACCGTTCCCGAACGATCCGGCGACTCCCATCGCCGCGAGCGCGTTACCGGCGTTGTCGAACGCAAGGCCTCGCTGCGGCGCCTCGTCGAGAAAAGTCCCGTCCTTCTGACCAAGCAAAAGCTCACAGGCCGTGCCGTCATTGGCGACGAACAGGTCCTCATCGCCGTCAGCGTCGAAGTCGGCCGCGATCGCGCCGAGCGTACGCCCTGTTCCGCGCGTCGGCCCGAGGCGTCGTGAAACGTCCAGGAATGCCCCCTTCCCGTCTCCGGCAAAAAGCCGATTCGCGACCGGAGGAAAATCCTCAGGGCCGCAAAAGTCACGGCGGCCGTCCGGAGCGGAACAGTATGGGGCCCGGGCCGAATCGAAATCCAGGTAACCGCCGACGAAAAGATCCAGGTGGCCGTCGCCGTCGAAATCCCGCCAGACCGCGGCCGTTGACCATGTAGCGATATCTCGTCCGAGGACCTCAGTCCGGTCTTCGAACTTCCAGCCGCCCAGGTTCCGCAACAAGGCCCATCCTCGCCAGCCGGTGACGAACAAGTCGACACGGCCGTCGGCGTCGAAATCCGCCGGCCAGGCCCCCATCGCATACGAAGGCCCGGGCTGGCCTGTCTCGATCTTCCGAAACTGCATGCCGCCAAGATTTCGGTACCACACGCATGGCGGATCGACAGGATTCGATCTCTCATGTTCTCCCCTCGACGGCTTTTCGATCGGCCCCCCCTGGCAGAAGAACAAATCGGGCATACCATCGGAATCGAAATCGGCGACGGCGAATCCCCCGCCCATGATCTCAGGCAGTTCGAACTGGCCGCGAGAACCGCTTTCGAAATGGAAGTCGAGCCCGGAACGATCAGCCGGAATCTCGTCGAACCATGGCTTTTCGTTCGCACTGGTCGAAACGCTGCATGCCACGGCGATCGCGAGAATCGCGAATGCGATGACCCGACACCCGCCGCATGCGATGAGATTGACCCGGCTGGCTCGTCTGGAGATCATGAGTTGTGCAAAACCGACCGGATGACGAATGAGGCCGCGACGCATCCCGACAGTATCGTGTCTGACATTTGCGGGCAACCCGATTCGAAAAGGACGACACGCGATGCGGATTTCGCCCCGGCTCGATTTCGTCACGCTGCTTTCCATTCTCGCGGCGATGTCCGTCGCTTGCGATTCCGACGCGCCTCCGCCGCCGCCTGAGGCGACGACCGTCATTCGCTCAACTGAGCTCAGTGCTTCGCCGGCCGCCGAGCCTGACGAGGAAACTCGAATGGCTCAGTTATGTGCGGAACGTCTGGAGGTCGTCGATCAAGTCGCACTCTGGAAATGGGTGCACTCCAAACCGATCGAAGACCCGGCACGCGAAGCCAAGGTCCTGGACTCGGTTGCGAAGCTCGCCGCCGATCAAGGGCTCGATCCGGTTGAGGCCAAAAAATTCTTCGAATCGTTGATGTCGATTGCCCGCCAGCGACAACACGCTCTGCATGAAATCTGGCGCAAATCCGGGGCTCCGGCAAATTCGGCCGACATCGAGATCGAACCGCTGCGGCAGAAGATCGACCGACTCACTCCACAATTGCTCGAAGCCTGGAGTCGCTCCGTCAGGAATTGACGCATTCGCCTCTTTCACCGATTCGGTTTCGAAGGCGGATTGACGTGTCGGTCGGAATCAGGGATCCACCCAGACAAGCCCCGTCGCTGGCGTCTTCTCACCCAGAGCGACTCCCGGAGTCATGTCCAGCAGCGTGATCAATCCACGGCGTGATCGAGGGCGTTGGCCGCTGGACACCGCCTTTTCAAGAGTTTCACGTGGAACGCCAGTCATCGTTCGGATCTCTTCCGGACCGATCAGACTGAGATCGATCAGTATCGGCCCATTTCGGCCTTGCCAGCTCGATAAATTCTCGACGACGGCCAGACGGCCAGGCCCGGTTTGCCTGTTCCCCAGTTCCAGCGCCAGAGCCCGGCGTCCCGCCGGATTGAGGAGCAGAAATACGGTCTGCCCTCGACCGGTCGCCTGACGAATTTTGTCCGCCTGGGCTGAGATTTCGTCCCGCAGACTGGTTCGATCCGACCACACCGTCGGCAATCCGCCAGGCCGCCACAACGCGCGAAAGTCGACGCTCCAGGCCGACAAACCGGCGAATGCCAAAATCACCACGCTATATTCCATCCACGACTTTTTGAACGACCAGCGACCGACTTGCCTCAACCTGCTCGGATGCCCGCAGTCGAAAACCCAATTCACGGAAAGGACCAGACTAGCCAGGTAAGCCGGTAGCCAGAGCCTGGCGTACGGATGATAGAAAGGCGTGATCAGGAACATCGCCACCCACCAGACGACGACCATCCTCAGAGCGACTTCACCCTTTGCCCATGTGCGACGAATCGAACACGCCGCCGCATAAACCGGCGCGTTCGGGAGAACGACGAGGGCAATGAGTTTCGAGACTCGCCATGGCGAATTCCCCATGCCGGCGGATCGCCCCAGGATGATCAGGAAAATCGCACCGACGGCGATCGATATCGGCTGAGCCTGAAAGACCCAGCCCTGTGCGAGCTGAAGCCTCAGGTTGGAAAGCCATCGACCGGAACCATTCACGTAGCTGCCGTGATGGCGCATCAGGGCGCGATATCCGCCATGCTCCTCCACGAAAAGAAACCAGGGGGCGTAGACGGCGGCGGCTAATCCCGCTGCGAACATACCCCAGATGATCCTGCGCCGAAGGAGCCGGAAATCGGGTGGCGTTTCACGTGGAACGACCAGGACGTCGAGCAGCGCCGTCAATGCGACGATTACGCCTGTGAGCGCTCCGTTGTATTTCGCGAGTTGTGCCAGGCCAACGGCCAAACCAAGCGGAACGGCGGTACCGAAACCTGGCCTTCCCAGAAACATCGCGCCGGCCAGCATCGCAAGCAGCCAGGTCAAGACGAAAATGGGCTCAGTCATCGCGGACCGGCTGAAAGCGATCGTTAGGCCCGAAACCGCCACCATAGTCGCCACCGCATGAGCAGGCTGTTGTCCGGCGATCGATCGCGTCAGTCGAAACGCCAGATAGACCGCCAGAGTACCGGCCAATATGCCGGGCAAGATCGCCGCCAAGTCCGAAGGCCCGCCAAAGAGTAAATTGCTGAAAGCGATGCCGAAGACGGTCAAAGGCGGTCCGTAGGGAACGATGCCCGGATCGATCGAGAACTCGGGCAGGTTCGAGAACATCGCTTCGCCGGCAGCCGCATAGACACCTTCATCGAAATGGTCGATGCCCAGCGAGCCGGGCGCCCCCAGTCTCAATGAGAAGGCACACAGGAGAATCGCGGAGAGCTGCCACGTTTTCGACTCGGGAATGGACGCGTTCAACCTCAGAAGACTCCCGAAATTGAGATTCGGCGAAACGTGTGCAGTGCAGTATGATACCAGACACGTCGCACCGCCTGACCATGCCGATCGATAGACGCCCCCCCGGAACACTTCGATTCAGGGAATCGCAAATGATCCCGATCTACACGGATCCCCGGATGATCGATCATCGAACGCCTGCCGGTCACCCGGAACGGCCGGAGCGGTTGTCCGCACTTCTTGACCATTGGCGAAAAAACGGTCGGCTGACCGACGCGAACGCCAAAACCGTCACGGAGGCCGAGAGATCAGATCTCGCCAGGATCCATTCCGAAGCGTATCTGAAAAACCTGGAAGAAAAGTCGGCCGAAGCGACTGATGAGCACCTGCAGATGCTCGACCCTGACACCTATATGGGCCGATCCTCTCTTCGAGCCGCGAAGCTGGCCGCCGGGGCCGCCGTGGCCGCAACCCGCTCGGTGGCGGAAGCCAGCGACAGGCAGCGGATCGCCTTCTGTGCCGTTCGGCCGCCGGGCCATCACGCCCGGCCCCATACCGCCATGGGCTTCTGTCTATACGGTACGATCGCGGCCGCCGCGGCACATGCACGCGACGTACTTCGGCTCGATCGCATCCTGATCGTCGATTTCGACGTCCATCATGGTAACGGTACTCAGGAAATGTTTTACGAAGACGATCGTGTCGGATTTCTGTCCATCCACAGGTTCCCGTTCTATCCGGGAACGGGCAGGGCGGAGGAAACCGGCTCGGGTCGGGGCCTGGGTTTCACGTGGAACGTGCCCCTGCCCGCGGAGACTTCGCCGAAGAATTTCCACGCTGCCTTCGAGGCCACGCTCGAAAAAGCAGCGGCGAAGACGAAGCCGCAGATCGTTCTCATTTCGGCTGGGTTCGACGCCCACCGCGAAGACCCGGTCGGAGGCCTGGGGCTAGAGTCGGATGACTTTCGGCGGATCACCCGGTCAGTTCGGCAGGTGGCCGACACTTATTCCGAAGGTCGGATCGTCAGCATGCTCGAAGGCGGGTATCACGTCGACCGGCTCGTCGAATCGGCGACGGTTCACATCGACGCACTGCAATAACGTGAAAGTCGATCGACTGCCGATCGCCACCGACATGCCGGCTGCGAATGCCGACGAAAACGAAAAACGCGGATTCGATTCAGGACTGATCCATGCACCAGGAAAGTCGGACCGCTCGCTCGCTTTCGCCGGAATTGAGGTCGATCGGCCTGATCATCGCCGCGATGATCTGTGGAGTCCTGGCAGGTTCGATCATCGGTCCGGGTGCGAAAGTACTTGGCCTGATCGGCACGACCGTGATCGGCATGATCAAGGCTCTCGCCGGGCCGTTGATCCTGTTCGCAATCCTCGACGCGTTCCTCATGTCGCCGATGTCGTGGAAGCAGGGCCGCAGGATGCTGGCCATCGCAATGTGCAATGCCACGATTGCCATCGCGATCGGCCTTTTCCTTGCGAACGCCTTTCGACCCGGCGAAGGCTGGAAATCTCCGGAAGCTCACGCTCTGGCGAACGCCCCCGAAACCGCCACGGCCCGCACGATCGACCCCATTCGCGACATGCTGCATTTCGTCCCTCAAAACTTCATTCAACCGTTCCTGGAAAACCAGGTCATCTCCATCGTCATTCTGGCCGTCGTGACCGGCGCGGCTCTCAGAAAAGTTCGCCATCTGCAGATCGAACAGGGCCGCGATCAGTTTCGTGGGATCGAAAACGCCGTCGCCACTGGCTTCGAAGTCGTCCAGCAGATCATGTCCTGGGTCGTGAAACTGGTTCCGATCGCTGTTTTCAGTGTCGTAGCGAAAGCCGTCGGTGAAGGAGGAATCGCCAGACTGGCGATCCTCGGCCCGTATCTGACCATCATCATCCTGGGCCTTGCACTGCAGATTCTGATCGTTTACCAGTCGTGGATCCATTTCGTATCGGGCTACTCGCTCAGTCAGTTCTGGGCAGCGGCTCGACATCCTTTGAGCGTGGCCGCCGGAACGTCCAGCAGTCTCGCGACGATGCGCGATACGCTGATCGCTCTGGAGAGAAAACTGGGCGTCTCCGCGGCATCAGCGCGACTCGCGACCTGTGTCGGCACGAACCTGAACAACGACGGGATATTGCTCTACGAAGCGATGGCCGTGCTGTTCGTCGCTCAGTACGAAGGGATCACGCTGAGCCTCGGCCAACAGGGCGTGGCGGCTTTGAGCTGCGTGATCGCCGGAATCGGCATCGGCGGCGTTCCGGATGCCGGACTGATCAGCCTGACGATCGTGCTGGCGACCGTCGGTCTGCCACAGGAGATCGTTCCGCTACTGCTTTCGGTGGACTGGATCCTGTCTCGCTGCCGCGCCATGACGAACGTACTGAGCGATATGACGCTCGCCGTGGTCATCGATGCATTCGAGCCGGAAACCGATCAGGAAGGTCAATCGACCGAGAACCCATGATTCGAAATCTCTGTCCGATTCGAAAGCGGAAATGCAAACAAAAAACGCTCACCTTCAGGTGAGCGTTCATTCAATGACCCCAACGGGATTCGAACCCGTGCTGCCGCCGTGAAAGGGCGGTGTCCTGAACCGCTAGACGATGGGGCCGTCGATGAGTCAATCCTACATTTCGAACCGCGGAATGTCAAGCACCGGCTGATCAGGATCGGTAAGATTCCGCACGAATCCCGGCGTTTCACGTGAAACGCCCGCATTCAGTAAGTGGGCAGAGAGGGATCGACGTCAGAAATCCAGGCGAGTATTCCGCCCGTCAGGTTATGCAGGTCGCGGAACCCGGCTTCCTGAAGAATCTCGATCGCTTTGAGACTTCGCCTGCCGCTTTTGCAATGGACGACGATCTCGCGGCTCTTGTCGAGTTCGCCGAGACGACGCGGCAATTCAGGCAGCGGGATAACGGTCGAACCTTCGAGTCGACAGATTTCGATCTCTTCCGGATTACGGACGTCAAGAACGACGAGCGAGTCGCCCCGGCCAAGCCGGGCGGACAGCTCTTTGGGAGCCAATTCACGCACTGGAGGAACCTCGGCCGCTGAAGCATGAGACGACGTTCCGAGGTTCCCGCCGGAGCAGAACGCTTCGTAGTCGATCAGACCTGTGATCGTCTTGTTCGGCCCGCAAATCGGGCACTTCGGATTCTTCCGAACCTTCATTTCCCGGAACGACATATCCAGAGCGTCGTAAAGCATCAGACGGCCCTGGAGCGTACGGCCGCGTCCGAGGATGATCTTCACGGTCTCGGTCGCCTGAATCACGCCGATGATCCCCGGGAGAATTCCCAGAACGCCGCCCTCGGCACAATTCGGGACAAGTTCGGCAGGCGGAGGCTCCGGATAGAGACACCGGTAGCACGGCCCATGAGGCGGGAAGAAAACGGTCGCCTGACCATCGAAACGGAAGATCGACCCATAGACATTCGGCTTGCCCAGCAGAACGCAGGCATCGTTCACAAGGTAGCGAGTCGCGAAATTGTCCGTACCGTCAACGATGACGTCATAATCCGCGAAAAGCTGCAGGGCGTTGTCCGAAGTGATCCGATCGGTAATCTGAATGACGTTCAGATCCGGGTTGAGGGCCGTCAGCTTTTCCGTCGCACTGACGACCTTGGGCCGGCCAATGTCTTTGGTGCTATGCAGAATCTGCCGCTGCAGGTTCGATTCGTCTACGGTGTCGAAATCGACGAGGCCGAGGGTGCCGATTCCGGCTGCCGCCAGATAGAAGGCAAGGGGACTACCCAGTCCTCCAGTACCGACGCACAAGACTTTTGAAGCTTTGAGACGCTTCTGACCTTCGACTCCGACCTCAGGCATGATCAAATGGCGCGAATATCGCTTGATCTCATGTGGCGTCAGAACGGTCGAATCGGCCCTTGAGCCGAGGATATCGATTGCGGGTGTCGTCATGGGTGTGATTCCGAAAAACCGGAAAGTATGGCAGGACGATCGGCAAGCCGGTTTGACGCGGCATCCGAGCGTCCTGCTCCGGTATCAGGCTTGAAATCGGCCGAAAATCAGGCTGGCGTTATGTCCGCCGAAGCCGAAACTGTTCGACATGGCGAATCCGATTCGAGACTTTCGGGCGACGTTGGGAATGAAATCAAGATCGCACTCGGGATCAGGGTTCTCGAGATTGATCGTCGGCGGGAGCATGTCATGACGCATCGCCAGTGCACAGACGATCGCTTCGACTCCGCCGGAAGCGCCCAGCAGGTGGCCCAGCTGGCTCTTGGTCGACGAAATTTGCAGCTTGCGGGCATGTTCGCCAAAGACCGTCTTCATCGCCCGTGTTTCGGCGAGATCGCCCAGGCTCGTGCTCGTGCCGTGGGCATTGACGTAATCGATGACCTCAGGCGCCAATTGGGCATCCGTCAAGGCACAGCTCATGGCACGGGCCGCGCCGCGGCCATGTTCGTCAGGCGCGGTGATATGCGTGCCGTCGGCCGACATGCCGTATCCGAGAATTTCGGCATAGATCGGTGCGTTTCGCTTAAGGGCCAGTTCGGCGTCCTCAAGGACCAGAACGCCAGCGCCTTCGGACAGAACGAAACCGTCCCGGTCGCGGTCGAAAGGCCGGCTGGCCTTTTCCGGGGCGTCGTTCCGTGTGGACAACGCCCGCATCGCGGCGAACCCGCCCATGCCCATGTTCGTCAGCGCGGCTTCGCTTCCGCCAGTGATCATGACGTCCGTCAGGCCGGATTTGATCAACCGATAGGCGTCGCCGATCGCGTTCGCAGCAGACGCACAGGCGGTCGCGATCGCCGAAACCGGACCAGTCAGGCCATAACGGATGGACAAGTGGCCGCTGCCGGCATTGACCATCAATTTCGGTATGGTGAACGGACTGATGCGCGACGGACCACGCTCGATGAAGGTTTTGTGCTGGGCCTCGAATTCGTTCAGACCACCGATACCCGATCCCAGAATGACCCCGCAGCGATGCGAGGGCAGGGAGGAGAAATCGATGCCTGAATCCTTCACGGCCTGATCACCTGCCGCCAGCGCGAACTGGACGAACCGGTCCAGGTGCCTGGATTCTTTGGGCCCGAACAATTGATCGGGGTGGAAATCCCGGACCTGTCCGGCGAATCGCACCTTGAATTCGGTGACGTCGATCAGATCGACCGGACCGACGCCACTTCTGCCTTCGTTCAGACCCGACCAGAAGGAGTCGACGTCGTGCCCCAGGCCCGTGATGACGCCGACACCCGTAATGACGACTCTTCGGCTCATTTTTCAGGCACTTTGATGTTCGACGATGTAGTCGATCGCCTGGCCGACGGTCGTGATCTTTTCGGCCGCGTCATCGGGGATCGTGATGCCGAACTCTTCCTCGAGTTCCATGACCAACTCAACCTGGTCGAGGGAATCCGCACCAAGATCGGTGGTGAAAGAAGCCTCGAGCGTGATCTGATCCTTCGCCACGTTCATCTGCTCGCTCACGATCTCTTTCACTCGAGCCGTGATTTGTTCGACGTTCGCCACTGTGAAACTCCTCTTGAGTCGGATCCGGTCGTGATTTCTGCGATGGCAGCTTCAGGCCTCGCCGCGATTTCCTGTTCGATCGAGACGGCAATTCGCGAGAGCGATGACGGTTTTCACGGGCTCGCTGGCCACCAGGGTTCGGACAAAATATCAGTCTTCAGGCAAAATGTCCATACTACAAGACGCGCCGAAAACACGTTCCGGTGCGTCTTGCGTTCGGTCAGTAAGACATGCCGCCGTCCACGGCGATCACCTGACCGTTCAAATAGCTCGATCCGGGCGAAGCCACCCAGGCGACCGCGTCCGCAATCTCTTCCGGCTTTCCGAATCGCTTCAATGGAATCAGCATCATGGCCTTTTCCTTGATGTCGTCCTTCAGAACGGCCGTCATGTCCGTTTCGATGAAGCCCGGCGCGACAGCGTTGGTCGTCACGTTACGCCCAGCCAGTTCCTTCGCGAAAACACGCGTCAGCGCGATCACGCCGGCCTTCGCCGCCGAATAATTCGCCTGGCCGAAATTGCCCATGATGCCGGACACGCTCGCGATGTTCACGATACGGCCGTAACGCTGCCGCATCATGATCCGGGCCGCCGCACGGCAGCAATAGAATACGCCGTTGAGATTCGTCTGAATCACGTCATGCCACTTGTCGTCTTCCATCGCGAATCCGATGTCGTCGCGCGTGATTCCCGCATTGTTCACCAGAATATGAATCTTGCCGAAAGCCTGCTCCGCTTCGCCGATGATGCGATTGACCTCCTCAACCTTCGAAAGATCGCCCCCGAAAGCCTCCGCAGTGCCGCCAGCCGCCCGAATTTCAGCCACCGTTCCGGCTTCGAGCTTTTCCTTGTTCGTCGCCACGCAGCCGACCGAAGCGCCACACGAAGCCAGATGCATCGCGATCGCTCTGCCGATGCCTCGCGAAGCACCCGTGACCACAGCCACCTGGCCGGAAAGGTCCACTTTCGTAGGTTTATAGCC
Organism: uncultured Isosphaeraceae bacterium; assembly: GCA_964608915.1. GTDB lineage: Bacteria > Planctomycetota > Planctomycetia > Isosphaerales > Isosphaeraceae > QWQI01. The sequence continues at coordinate 170,991 of CAZSQA010000008.1, read as the reverse complement.
GATCGTTTCCTTCGCCATCGTCTTTCCTTCGTTTTCTCTGGTCGTTTATCGAACCCGACTGTCCGCCAATCGGCCTTATCGGGCCGGGATGGCTTCGCAAGGCGTTTTCCTGTCGATTCGCTTCATCAACCCGGTGAGTACCCGCCCAGGGCCGATTTCGTAGTAGCTGTCGAACCCGTCGGCCAGCATTTTCCGCACGCAGCCTTCCCACAGAACGCTGCCGGTCACCTGATCGACGAGTCGCTGGCGGATTCCATCGGGCGAGGAATGCACGGTCGCGTCGACATTGGCATAGACCGGAATCCGCGGCGAACAGATCGTGGCAACAGCAAGAACTTCCGCAAGCCGGTCGTCCGCGGGCTTCATCAGCGGACTATGGAACGCACCCGCCACAGCGAGAGGAATCACCTTCATCGCGCCGGCCTCGAGGGCAGGGGCTTCCAGGACCGCCAGAGCCGGCTTCTCACCTGAAACAACGATATTCCCGGGGCCCAGCATGTTCGCTTTCCAGAGCCGGCCGATTGGAGCCAGGCCGGCCAGAACGGAATCCACCTTCGTTGCGTCTAGCCCCAGAACGCTCGACATCCCACTGGGCGTCGCCAGGGCGGCAGCCTGCATCACCTGGCCACGCTTACGAACGACTCTCAGGGCCGTCTCGAAATCGATCGCGCCTGCGAAAACCAGAGCCGTATATTCGCCCAGACTCAAACCTGCCGCACCTGCGGCCGATTCGACCAGCTCAGGCCGTGTCGCTTTCAAACTTTCCAGTGCGGCGAGACTCGCCACGAAAATCGCCGGTTGGCTGATATCCGTCGCTTCGAGCGTCTCGGCCGGTCCGTCGAAGCAGATCGACTTCAGGTCGAAACCCAGCACGGCTTCGGCCCGCTCGAATAGGTCGCGCACGGCCGGGAATTCCGCATGAAGCTCCTTGCACATGCCGACGAACTGAGCGCCCTGGCCAGGAAAGAGAAAGGCCACTTTTTTCGTTTCGGAAGGTCCGGACATCGGATCGATGAGCCTCGTTCGTGTTGCGGCGATTCAGCGTTTCGAAAGGACGATTCCCACATGCGTACGGTCACATCTTGATTCGTCGCAGTTTCGGCCCCGATTTCATGGGAGATCAGGAGCGCCACGAATCACGGTTTTTCGGTGCGGGGGGTCGAGTGGGACAAGATCTGGAGAATTTCATCGTTCAGGCCGGATTGCCCGAAATTCACGGCGACCCGCAGCGCGTTCCTGATGGCTCGATCGTCCGAGCTGCCGTGACAGATGATACAGGCGCCCCTGATGCCGAGCAGCGGGGCACCGCCGAATTCGCGGTACTCGTAGCGCCGTTTGAGTTCGCCCAGCCCCTGTGCCACCTTGGCGGCAGATTCCGGCGGCAGTTCGACCATCAGCCGGGCCATAGATTCTTTGAGTGCCGAAAACAGAAACTCGACCGCGCCTTCGCCACCTTTGAGCAGAATGTTGCCTGTGAAGCCTTCACAGACGATTACCCTGGCATGGCCTTCGTAGACATCCCGGCCTTCGACATTGCCGTAGAACATGCCGGCGTGCGGCCCGTTCAGGAACAATTCGCGTGTCGCTCGAACCAGGTCGTTGCCTTTGTCGTCCTCGGATCCGACGTTCAGAAGGCCGATCCTGGGATCGGTCACGCCCAGAATCTTGCGGGCGTAAACCGAACCCATCAGCCCGTATTGGTAGAGGTCTTCGGGCTTGGGCGCCATATTCGCGCCGACGTCGACCAGCACGACGGGGCCGGCGTTGGACGGAAAAATCGCGGCGATACCTGGCCGACGCACACCCGGAATGAACATCTTGGCATTGAACAGGCCGGAAGCGACCATCGCGCCGGTATTCCCTGCGGAAACGACGGCTTCGACCTGACCTGCGGCGAGAAGTCCCCAGCACTTTGAGATCGAATTGTCACGCTTTGACCTGAGCGCTTCGACCGGCTTGTCGTCCATGCCGACGACGTCGGCGGCATGAACGATGGTCAGTCGGTCCCGGTGCATGGACATTCCGGAATCCGCCAGAGCGTTGAGTTCTTCCTGAATGCGGTCTTCCTGCCCGACGAGAAAGACGACCAGTTCCGGCATGTCAGCGACGGCCTGAACCGCTCCCGACACAATCGGTCCGGGTGCGAAATCGCCACCCATGGCGTCCAGCGCGATTCTCATGATGGAGTTGCTCTCGATGGTCGATGCGAGTCCGCTTGCGGAACCGCGAAACCCTTGCGGAATAGGTGCCTGTTGTGAATCATCCTAGGAAACGTAGAGGAAGCGTGTCAATGATCGCGGATACGATCGGCCCGAAGGCCAACTCGATTTCCGTCGTCCATCCTTCGCCGAGGCCCCGTATCGAAAGGAAAGTCACTTCCGCCGAGCCCCACGATGTCATGTTTTCATGAGGTACGTTCTTTCGAAGCCGACTTCTTTCTCATGAACTGGGCACGCCAGGCCAATTGCTTCGGCTGCAGGTTAGGGCGGAACATCATCATCAGAAGCAACGGCTGATAGAGCAGGATCAGTGTGCCGCCTTTTTCGAGATACCAGAACTGACTGGCGATCAACATGGCCGAAGTGATCGAGATCAATTCGCCGAGATGTTTTTCGAGCGGCCAGATCATGGCCCCGAAAGCCAGCAGTACGTAGGCGACGACGATCGGTAGACGATAACTGGGATCGACGCCGTTCCAGAGACTCGAACTCACTGGCGTTTCCCTGTCGAAAAGGAGCCCGGTCTCCGTGAGACTGCGCGCCCCCAGCGAGCGTGCCCACGTCGCGAAGTCGGGTATGTCCATGCCGATCAGAGCCGAGACAAGCACGAGAGTCAAAGAAGCGAGCACGAAGCGCCAGCGTTTTCTGCCCTTGTAATATCCGACCCAAACCGGAAGGATTCCCAGACACGCGGGCATCCATCCCGCAGCCAGACCGATCAGCAGGCCCGTGATCCAGGGCATTTTGTGCAATGCGATCGCCGCGGTGATCAATGCGGCCGGGAATGCTTGTCCACTGTCGACAAGAGCGATGCGCGTATAGGGCAGAATCACGTAAGCGACCGCGGCCGAAATGCCGGTCACGGGCCTGAGGAAATGACGCCATCCGATCAGGATCAGACACGTCACGATCGAGATATGGCTGACCGTCGCGAGGATCCTGGACAAGATCACGGTCGTGGAATTGGATTTGAGCTGAGAAGGCAGGGGGGTCGCTTCGATCACGGCTTTGCCGACGTCGTCCAGAGGCTTGACGGCCAAGTTCCTGGAAGCTTCCTGAGTCTGCTTTTCGGAAGGTTTCAGGCCGCTTTCGGCCGGATTACGGTCGACACCCGCACCGACAGGCAGGCTGACGGTTTCGACCGTAAGCAGGAACAGGACTCCGATCCCCAGACACGAAAGCCCCGCCGGATTGAGATTCGGCTCAAGCAGCGGCCGACGGCCAAGACCGATATCGGCCAGGCACCTGATCAGCCAGAGCAGTGAACCGCCCATCAGGAGGCAATAGGGGACGAACGAGTTCGAAGACTGGTCGGAATTGGCCACCAGAATCATGATTCCAGGGGCCAGGGCGAACAGCAGGAAAAGGTCAAGGTTGCGCAGGCTGAAAACACGACTGAACTTGAAGAACAGAGTCATCAACGACAGCAGCGACAGGATCATCCAGATCTCACCGCTGAGTCCGAGATCGCCGACCAGAGAGCCTGTCACGAACCCGACCTTTCTATCGCGGATACGGAATCCGCCGATCTGGCCATGACTACGGACCGAATCGATCCGCCTGAAACCCTTCAGGACATGGCGGTTTCCAGCGAAATCGCGTCGAGTGCGTTTTTCGCGGCCAGTTGCTCAGCGTCTTTCTTGTTGGCCCCCCAGGCCGGCTCATATTGCCGAGCGCCGATGCGAGCCGCGACGAGAAAAGACTTGAGATGATCCGGGCCTTTCTCTTCGACCAGGACATATGTCGGAGTTCGGCCGAACTGCTTCTGGGAAAGCTGCTGCAGCAGACTCTTGTAGTTCGCGCCTACGTGGCCGGAAACCGTGGCTTCGACCTCTTTTTCCATGTGGTGGACGACGACTTCGCGGGCTGCGTCGAAGCCCGCGTCAAGGAATACCGCGGCGACGAGACTTTCGAACATGTCCGCGAGGACCGACTCAGGTGCGCTGTCCGCCGGCCCCATCCCCTTGCCGAGCACAAGAAATCGATCCAGCCCGAGTTTGCGCGAAATCCGGGCACAGGTCCGGCGTGAAACGACGGCGGATTTGACGCGCGTCAGGTCGCCTTCCAGATATTCCGGATATCGATCGAAGAGCAGCGAGCAAATCACGGCACCGAGAATGGCGTCGCCCAGGAACTCGAGCCGCTCGTTCGAAGCCAGTCGGCTGTCCGCGCCCGAAGCATGAATCAGCGCGGCCCGCAAAATCGCCACATCACGGAATCGATGCCCGAAAGACCGTTGACACTCGTCCAGAAGCGGGTCCGCTTCCGATTCGCTCTGTCTGCTCGATGATTCCTCGGCGGGGACGACCATATCCGGCAATGTCTCGAAAATCGCTTGACAATCAGGTCCGGCTATCACTTAGACTGGCCAGATGATACGTTATCGGCGCGGCATGAATCAAGCGGATTCGCCGCAAACGGAATCCTGAGCGAACCGGGCGTTCCGTATACTGACACAGCCGGCCGAAGAAGCATCGCACTTCGAGAGATCAGCACACGTGGTCCCAGCAAAAGATTTCGTCAAGCGCATGGTCGTCGAGATCGACGGTCACCCTCATATCATCGAACACATTACCGTGCAGACTCCCTCTGCGCGGGGGGCCGCGACGCTCTACAAAATCGCCGCCCGGAATCTCAAGACGAGATCCCGAGTCGAAAAGTCCTTCCGGGGCACCGACTCCCTGCCTGAGAGCCGCTTCGAAAAACGACCGATTCAATATCTCTATCGCGACGGTGACCAGATCGTCTTCATGGACGAGACAACTTACGACCAGTTCACCCTGCCAGCCGCCGACCTGTCCGAACAATTGCCGTTCATGACCGAAAACATGGCAGATCTCGAAGCTTTGCTGGTCGACGAACAGCCGATCGCGATCGCGATCCCGGACACCGTCGATCTGAAGATCGTCGAAACGGCCCCCGGTGTTCGCGGCAATTCCGCGACTGGCCGTACAAAGCCCGCCACGCTTTCGACTGGTCACACGATCCAGGTACCCGAGCATCTCGAAAACGAAACGCTCGTCAAAATCGATACCAGGACGGGCGAATATCTCGGACGCGTCACGAGCTGACCCGTCACGCCCGCGGTTCTCGAATTTGCCGGATTCTCGGGATCACTCTTAGCGCGAGGACATCTTCGGCCTGAGGAATCCGGGATTCGGCAGCGGTCCGCTCCAGCGGTTCAGCAGCCAGTAACCGCACGGTACGAGCACGGGCCGAACCAGGATCGCGTCGATCGTGATGCCGATCACCAGTGCCAGGCCAAGTTGCCTGAGCGACGACAGTGGGCTCGAAAGAAACGACGAAAAGCTGCAGACCGTAATGGCCGCGGCGGACGAAATCAGTCCGCCCGTCGACCCGACAGCTCTCGCGATGCCGTTACGAAGGCCATGTATTCGTGTTTCTTCCTTCACGCGGCTCATCAGGAAGATGTTGTAATCGACCCCGACGGCCACGATCAGCACGAACAGGAAATATGGCACTTTCCAGTCCAGCCCTTCCGAGCCCAGGAAATTGACGAACACGATGTGCGTGATCGCCAGGGCGAAGGTGTAGGTCAGGATCATCGAAAGCACCAGTGCGATGCACGTGAGCGGTTGCCTCAGGGCCAGGATCAGTACGATCAGAACCCCCAGCGGCACGACGACCCAGGTCTTCGCCTGATCCTGCTGCGTCACGGCCCAGATGTCCGCGTTGGCGGCGGCCGAGCCCGTGAAATGGGCTTTGGCCTGAATCCATTCCAGCTCTGCCAGAAAATCGCCGACCCGTTTCCGCAATCCAGCCACCCGCGTCATCGCGGTGACCGAAAACATCGGGTCTTCCGGTTCGATATCGAGGCGGGTCAGGCGACCGTCCGACGAAATGTAGACATCGAGAGCCTCTTTCAATCGAGGTTCGTCACGAATGTTCTCGGGCGTGATCAGGAGACGGTCGAGGGCCCGCCTGCCGACGGGGCTGTCGATGATCGTCTTGAGTTCCTTGCCTGCCAGGGCAGTGCCCTGATTGATGCGTGAGGCTCCTTCCGCAGCTCGCGTGATATCCTTGAGCATCGCGTCGGTCGGATCAGGCTTCGGTGGATCGGCTTTTTTCTCGGCCTCGCCCTTCGCCTTAGGGGTGGCGCGTGCCTTTCCGACACCGAGATTCAGCAGATTCAGCCCTGTTTGGGATTCGACGAACTTCGCGGCACGCATCTTCGCCCCGCCGTCGATCAACCCCTTTTCGAGCTCCGCGGCTCCGTCGTTGAGCTTGACGAGTCCGTCATGGATCGTGCTCAACCGGCTCGAAAGGCGCGCCTGATTGAGAGGCCCCGTGCTGCCCAGCGGCTGAGTCGCCGATCGCACGGCCCCGATTTTCCTCTGGTGGGTGACGAACCGGCTCAGGTCGTCGATCAACTCCAGTCCGTCCGGATCTCGCAAATCCTTGTCGGACTGGATGACCATCGTGATCGGCGCCACGACCCCCTCGCCATATGCCTTGGCGATCGTTCGCAGATTCCGGCCCGGCAGGTTGCTCGCCGGCATTTCGGACAGGATGTCCATGACGAAATCCATCCGGAGGCCGATGAGAATCGGCAGCGCCATGAAGAGAAGCGTGGCGGCCAGCGTGGTTTTGGGCCTGGCCAGCACTTTTCTCGCGACGATCAGCCAGAAAGAGCCAGATTCCTGGGAGATTCCGTCGAAGCAGCCGGGCCTCCAGCGGGCCAGCATCACGAGTAGAGCAGGGGTCAGCGTCATCGCCGCGATGAGCGTAATGCCCAGGCCCAAGCCGACGCTCGGGCCGGTACTCGAAAACAGCTTGAATTGCGTCGTTCCCATCAGCATCAGGCCGATGATCACCGTGCCCGCGCTGGTGACGAGCGGTTCGATCGACCGTCGCAACGCCACGCGCATCGAGCGTTCCGGATAATCGGGATTGAAGTGTTCGCCGTAACGCCAGGATAGCAGCAGGCAGAAATCCGTTCCGGCGCCGAACAGAATCACGACCAGGAAGAGTTCGACCAGCGGCGAGATTTCCCAGCCCGATACGGTCATCCAGGCGAGAACGCTGCGCGAAACGAGCAGGCCGATCGTGATCGAAATCAGAGGAATCATGGCCAGAAGAAATGACCGGTAGACGGCCATGAGGACGCCGAGCAGCAAGAACACCGTCAGGACGGCCGCCCGGTCGAGCGATCGCTGAACGTCGTTCATGTATTCGCGGCCGATCAGGGCGTCGCCCGTCCAAAGTGTCTGAAGTTCCTCCGGCGGCCGGCCCACGACGGTACTGACCGTCCCCTGAATCCAGGCGATCAGCTCAGTGGTCCTGGGCGAGACGAATGAAGTATCCAGCGGAATGACGACAAGCTGCATGGTGCCGTCGACGGACAGAAGTCGCGATGAGATTTCGGGACGCGACTGCGGGCCCATGACCCGCAAAATTTCCTTCGGCCGTTCGGCGTGATCCTGAATCGCCGCGGCAACGCGGCCGGCGAAGGCCTTGTCTTCTTCGGTCAGCCCTTCGTCCCGCTTCAGCCCAAGAACCATCGTGCACTGATAGGACTGGTCAGGCCACGTCTCACGCACCAATGCGGAGGCGACCGCGCTCTCCGAAAACTTCGGAAGGAGATTCGCCTGGCCTTCGGCCGCCAGCCTCGTCAGGTCCGGCGAAACGATCACGAGCCAGGCAGTCAGAACAGCCCAGAAGATTACGACCGGCAGCGGATGCCGCGATACGAACCAGCGGAGACGCCGGAGTGTCATCAGGTTCGGGTCCTCGATCGACGGGAACGATTCCCCACAGCTGCCGGGAACGGCATCGTCGTAAAATCCTATGCTCAGAATCGGCTTCGATCGGCATTATCTTCGGAACGGCGATTCCGCTCAACCCCGATCGCCATGCGAACCGCCCGACCGGGACTGGTGTTCTTCGTTTCAATCGAAACGATCGAAGCCGTATCGACCTTTATCGCCACTTTCCCAGGGGCGATATCCGTTGGCGAATTCGATCCGTTCGCCGATGCTCGGATGGGTCGCTCGCCATGTCCTGTAGAACCAGTTCGGGTAAGGGACGGAAAGATTTTCGTGCTGTAATGTCGCGAAGGCACGCGCAACGGCAGCGGGATCACGCGTCAGTTCGATCGCGAAGACGTCCGCCTGATGTTCCATCGTTCGACTGATCGCGTTCGAAACCGGCGCCATGGCGATCTCGCCGAAGGTTGCCAGAAACGTCAGCAGCACAAGGGCTGTCGGATCGGCCAGATCCGTCACGTGAAGCGTTTCGCCCCAGCGCATGATCGCCCACCGTAAAGCCCTGTCCAGCAGAAACATGCCGCCGAACGCGGAAACGCCACCGATCAACACGCCCCAGCGCACGTGCCCGAGAACATAATGGCCCAGCTCATGTGCGACGACGGCGCGCACTTCTCGCGGGGGCAGCTTGCGTATCAGCGTATCCCACAGCACGACCCGCTTCGACCCGAAAAGCCCGGTCACATAAGCGTTCACGGCCTTGGTCTGCCGGCTCTTGTCCACTTCGAACACTTCGGCATCCGCCACGTTCGCCTGCTCGACGAGCCGCAAAATGTCCGACTCCAGGTTTTCGTCCTTCAAGGCCTCGAAGCGATTGAAAAGCGGATCGATTACAAGCGGCGTCAGGTAGACGCCCGCGACCAGAAAAGGCAGCGTCCCCGCGGCCGTCCACAGCCACCAGGTCTTCGGGAACTTCACGACGAGGAAGCCCCAGACGATCGAAGCGAGCAGGCACTGGATCACCAAGTTCACGCACAAGGCCTTAAGAGCATCGACGAACCAGTCCAACCCGCTCTGTTCGGAAAGGCCGTAAGCCTTGAGCCGCATGTGCCCTGCGGCGAAGCTCCATGGCAGGCGCATCGCGAAAGCGATCACCGAAACGATGACCACGAAAGAGACGATCATGCCGATGCGGCCATACGCATGGCGTACGACGAATGACTGTACGCGAGCACCGATCGATGTCCAGATGATCATAAAAGGGATCGCCAGAGACAGCATCACCGAACCGGCCCAGATCCAGTGGCCCGTGCGATGGAACTGAAGGGCCTCAGGCGAAGGTTCGGGGATCGCGACGACTTCCGAGGCTGGGTAATCGCCGGCAGTGACTGAAGTCGGTGCGAACATGATCATTCCCGTTATGATCGCCGATCTGATGAACAGGGGAATGCGGTTTACGATATCCGTGTCTTTCATGCGATCGCACATCCCTGATTCGTCGGTGGAAAGGGCTCGTCCTCCACCCATCCTGCGGCGTGGACCGGAACTGAGTCGATCAGAACGGATCTTGCCAGAATCGTTCGGCGTTTCGAAGCCGGTTTCGCCGATCAGGCATATGTGGCAACCTTCGCATCTGAACGATCGATCGAAGCCCGGGCATAGCGATCCTCGTATTTACGATTTCACGCCGATTCGGGCAGGAACCGCTGACGAAATTTCTTTTTTCCGCCATCATGACGACTTACGAAATCGTGCTTCATCCGTATATAACGAACGCTCGGCCGGGACGTATCGGGTCGAGTCCGCCCGAACCGCTCGGGAACTCCCATTTTCTTTGGCCGGACTGACGTATCGAATCATAAGGTGAGGCATGGGTTCGCGAAGTATCGCCAGCGACGGCAGATTCTGGATCTTTCTGGCGGCCGTGCTCTGGAGCCTGTCCGGAATCTGGACGAAGTCGCTGCCTGACGATGCGATGACGATCGCCGTGTGGCGCAGCATTTTCGCCGGGCTCGTCCTTCTGCCCATGGTCAGAAAGCGGTGCCCGGCTCGCCTCACGCCCCGCCATTTCCTGGTGGCCGTGGCATTCGCCTCCATGATCGGCCTTTACATCGGCGCGATCAAGAACACGACCGCCGCCAACGCGATCTTCCTGCAATGTTCCGCCACGGCCTGGGTCGTGCCGTTCGGCTGGTTGTTTCTCGGCGAACGTGCCGACCGCCGCACGCTTCTGGGCGTCGGGCTGGCTGTCGTCGGAATCGTCTGGATCGTCGCTCCCGAGGTTCTCGGATCAGCGGTTTCGGGGCACAGGCTGGGCATCATCCTCGGCCTTGCCAGCGGAATCGCCTACGCAGGTGTCGTGATCGGTCTGCGCGCGTCTCGTAACGACGATTCGATCTGGCTTTCCTGCTGGAACAATCTGGCAGGGGCGATTCTGCTCGGCCTCGTGCTTTCGCTCGCCGGCATCGACATTCGTCCGACCCGTTCCAGCGTGCTCAGTCTGGCAGCCTTCGGAACGCTCCAGATGGCTTTGCCTTACGCATTTTTCGCACGGGGTTTGAGGACCGTCTCGCCGCCTCAGGCGACGCTCGTCGCCCTTGCCGAACCGATCCTGAACCCGATCTGGGTCTGGATCGGCCATGGCGAAAGTCCGCACCGGGAGACTGTCATCGGGGGAGCTTTGATGCTCCTGGGTGTCCTTGTGGCGAACATGCGAACGGGGAAGAGGGTCGTGCCCGCTTCCCCGTCGATGAAAGAATCGCCCTGATATGACCGATCGCGAGCGTCGAACGACGCTTACTGGCCTTCCCTCAACGAAAGCCCAGCATCGACATACTGGCCGCCGGTGGTCTGCTTGACGTGGATCGCGATCACGTTTCGTCCTGCATGAAGTGCCTTGACTGCCTTTTCGGGCAGTTCGACATCTTCATAGCCTGACGTAAAGCCTTTAAGATTCGCGACCTGTACGCCGTTCAGGTAAACTTCCGCGTCTTCGTCATGATGAATTCGCAGAACGAGCTGGCCGGATGTCGGTTTCGACGACAACTCGAAAGACTTGCGGATCCATATCTCAGGCGTATTCCATTCGGTGCGGACGGTCGTTCCCGGCGTGGACTGCGTTCCGAATCCGCCAGGGCCGCTGACCCAGCCATTGCCTTCGGCGTCGAACCCGTTGGTGTACCAAAGGTCGGACCAGCTCTTTTTCGTGATGTACAGCCACTCCTGAGCTGCCTTTTCGCTGGTCTCGACCAGCGATTTCGAGCGGATGGGGGCCATCGGCAGCCGCAGGACGCTGTGGGCGCTGCGCAGCTCGGCTTCGTCGAACTTCACGATCGACCGATCGTATGACATCAGCCCGTTGACTTCGATCTCGACATCGGTCGTTTGCGTGTAAACCGCGGCTGCGAGCCCCTGGGCGACCAGCGGGCGGAGCTTGCGGATGAGGTCGAGATATGCCGCACGCAGCGCCGGCGTTTCGGTGAAGCTGCGATAGCCCCAGTTTTTCTCGGATTGCCAGGTATGCCCCTTGATCGGCAGCCCCAGACCGCCGAATTCGCCAAGGACGACGGCCCGTTTTTCTTCCAGCGGCGGCATCCCGGGCCCCGGATATCGGTGCATGTCGTTCAGGTCGCCGGTGCCGCGGTCTGTCCAGCCGCTGGGGCCGTCGACGAGCCTCGTCGGGTCATGGGCTTTCGTTTCGGCCAGAATGGCGTCCGTTTCGAACTGACCCCAGCCTTCGTTGAAGGGCACCCAGACAGTGATGCTCGGGTGGTTGTGAAGGCTGTCCATGATCGCACGCCATTCCTTGCGGAAATTGGCGGCCGATTCGGGCGAACGGACGATATCGCCTTCCTTCGGGCCAATGTATTTGTCGCCGCTGGGCATGTCCTGCCAGACGATCAGGCCAAGCCGGTCCGCGTGGAAATACCAGCGTGCAGGCTCGACTTTCACATGCTTGCGGGCCATGTTGAAGCCCAGCCGCCGCGTCATTTCCACGTCGAACCTCAAGGCATCGTCCGTTGGTGCCGTATAGAGGCCATCGGGCCACCAGCCCTGGTCGAGCGGCCCGAACATGAAGTAGGGCTTGCCGTTGAGGAGAATCCGTTCGAATCCGTTTTCGTCCTTGCCGACGGCCACGGAACGCATGCCGGCGTAGCTCGTGACGTCGTCCACGACCGTCCCGTTCAGCAGGAGACGAACTCGGATGTCGTACAAAAACGGGTCTTCCGGCGACCAGGGCCGCACGTTCGGAATGTCCAGGACGACATCCTGGCCGACTTCGGCCGTAGAGGCCGCCACGGGCTGTTGTCCCGCGAACACCGAAACTTCGGCGATCGGCTTCACACCGGCACGACCGGCCGTGTCCGACACGGGCCGAACCGTCAGCTTGCCGGCCGCGAGATCCGGCGTAATCTTGAGCGAATCGACCGCCTGTTCAGGGCGAAGTTCCAGCCAGACGGACTGCCAGATGCCCGTCACGGGCGTGTACCAGATCCCCTCGGGCTTGCGCACCTGCTTGCCGCGCGGCTGCCAGTGAGCGTCGGAGGGGTCCCACACGGCGACAGTCAGCTCCTGCGGGCCGACCGGTTTCACGGCTGAGGTCACGTCGATCGAAAACGGGTCGTATCCGCCGGAGTGCGAACCGGCTTTTACACCGTTGAAAAAAACGTCGCACTGCCAGTCGACGGCCCCGAAGTTGAGGATCACCCGATCGCCCGGCTTGCGGTCCAGGTTCAATTCGAGCGTTCGGCGATACCAGAGCCGCTCTTCGGAGGAAACCGTTTTGCCGACGCCGGAAAGTGAACTTTCCGCCGGGAACGGCACAAGAATTTTGCCGGCCCACGTTTCGGGAGGATTTTCCTGCGATTTCGGCGCGATGGAATAATCCCATAAGCCGTTCAAGTTCATCCACGGGCGCGAAAATCGCACGAGCTGCGGCCTGGGGTATTCCGGCAGAACGGTCTCCGGCCGAACGTCGGCGGACCATTTCGTCGCGATCGGTACGGGCGCCGGCTTCCAGCCTTCTTGCGCCCACGCGGTTCCCAGGCTGCAGGCGATCGCCGGCAGCAGTCGAATCCAGTGCCTTTTCATGGTCGTCGTTCTCCCGTTCTGACTGTTCTGCCGCGAACGACATCCCGGTCCGGGATTCCGGAACGGGATGAATCGCAAGGCTCTCATACGCGCGTCGTGAAGTTTGCGTCAGTCGATCGGCCGCGGCCCGGCTGGCATCCCTGAAGATGTCGCAGTGGAAAGCACTTTCACGGTCAAATCGCCTTGGACGCGCACCTGGCAGCTCAGCCGGCGATTCGCGGGCCAGTCGGCCTCGCGGCCGATCCTTTCGGCCTCAAGTGATTCGATCGGTCCGGCGTCTCCTTCGATCACCTCGACTCGGCAGGTCGTGCAGCGGGAATTGCCGCCGCACCGGTGCAGAATGTCGCACCCGGCGTCCTCGATCGCCAGAACCAGCTTCGTTCCTTCCCCGACTTCTACGGAAGGGCCATTTTCGATCGTAACCTTAGGCATGTTTCTCGACACTCCAAAAAGTCCGGCCGTCCGTGGAATGCGGTACAGCCTCGATTCCGAACATCGACAGTACGATGAACGAAACGGAATTATACACATGCCTTCGTGCAAGTTCAGAGAATTACTCACCAGCTATGGCCGTAATCGATTGACCGAAAAAAAGGCTCTGTCGACACGATATTCGATCCTCAGCGCAAGCTCGGGCAAGAAAGGCGGCATCTGCGGGTTGAACGTGCTCCGACTGAGCCGTTATAAGTGAATCGAGAGAATGACACGTTCGAGCTCGATTCGGCGATGTGCCTTGCTCGATGCACGGAAGACTCCGACGTTCTCGTGGATCCGTACCAGGGGGAGATGATCGAAAATGCGTGGAATTTACGTTCGACTGATTGCGCTGTTCGCCATGACTTCCATCGCGGCATCCGCCGCGGATGCACCCGGCAAAGTCTTCGAAATGCGGACGTATTACACCGCGCCTGGAAAAATGGACGATCTGCACAAGCGGTTCCGCGAGCATACGTGCGCCCTGTTCCAGAAACACGGTATTGAGCTCGTCGGTTTCTGGGAGCCGGTCGACGAAAAATCGGGCAAGGGTGAGAAGATGGTCTATATCCTGGCATATCCGAGCCGCGAGGCTGCCGCCGAATCCTGGAAGGCCTTTGGCGCTGATCCTGAGTGGAAGAAAGCCCGCGAAGCCAGCGAAAAGAACGGCAAGATCGTCACCAAGGTCGAAAGCGTCTTCCTCAACAGCCTCGACTACAGTCCGATCAAATGACGGCAGGATCGAAAGACATCTCCCCTGAAATCCCGGTGACGCTCGAGACGATCCAGGCCGCGGCCGAACGGATCGGGCCCTTCATCGAGCGCACACCGGTGCTTTCGAGCCGATCGCTCAATGAGCCAGCCGGGGCCGAAGTTTTCCTCAAGTGCGAAAACTTCCAGAAAGTCGGTGCCTTCAAGTTCCGCGGCGCGATGAACGCCGTGCTTTCGCTGGACGATGCCGCCCGCGAAGCCGGCGTAGTCACGCACAGTTCGGGCAATCATGGCCAGGCCCTGGCCAGAGCAGGGCAACTGGCCGGTGTGCCCGTTTGCGTCATCATGCCCCGCACCGCACCCCTGGTGAAACTGCGAGCCACCGAGGCGTTCGGTGCCAGGGTCGTGCTCTGCGAACCGACTCTGGCGGCGCGAGAAGCCGCCGTGGCCGCCGAGATCGCAAAGCACGGTTATGAACTGGTGCATCCGTTCGACGACTGGCGCGTGATCGCCGGGCAGGGCACTGCCGCCCTCGAATTGCTCGAACAGGCCGGGCCGCTCGATTATGTCGTCGTGCCCATCGGGGGCGGCGGGCTGGCCAGCGGCACGGCGATCGCCGTCAAAGCCGTTTCGCCGTCCACGAAAGTCATCGGCGTGGAACCGGCTGCCGCCGACGATGCCGCCCGGTCGCTCGAAGCCGGCAGGATCCTCCCTTCCGGCGATCCGAAGACCATGGCCGATGGACTGCGAACCAGCCTGGCACCGAAAACGTTCGCAGTGCTCAGCCGGTTCGTCGATCAAGTCGTTTCGGCGACCGAGGCGGAAACGCTGGCTTCGATGAGGCTTGTCTGGGAGCGGTTCAAGATCATCATCGAGCCTTCCTGCGCCGTGCCCGTCGCACCGATTCACCACCGAAAAATCGACGTCGCCGGCAAGCGGGTCGGCATCGTCATCACCGGCGGCAACGTCGATCTCGACCCCATTTTCGACGCCTTGAGGAGAAAATTCGTGGACCAGGCCCCCGAGGCTTCGAATGGCTGAGCCAAAGCTGATTTTTGTCGACGCTTTCTGCCATCGCCCGTTTTCCGGTAATCCCGCGGCCGTGTGCCTCATGGACACGCTCCGCGACGCCGTCTGGATGCAGGCCGTCGCGGCGGAAATGAATCTCTCCGAGACGGCTTTCGTCTGCCCCAGGGGCGACGATTTCGACCTTCGCTGGTTCACGCCCATGGTCGAAGTCGACCTGTGCGGTCACGCCACGCTGGCGACTGCGAAAGCTCTCTGGTACACCGGTGCCGCACATCCGGATCGAACGCTGACGTTTCACACCCGAAGCGGCGAATTGACGGCCAAATGGTCGAAGGCCGACGACCGGATCGTCCTCGACTTTCCGCAGACTCTTGTCGAAGCCGTTTCGCCGCCGGATGGCCTGATCGAATCGCTCGGTCTCACGTCCGAAGCGGTCCGGTTCGTCGGCCGTAACAAGTTCGATTATCTTGTGGAACTGGCGGACGAGTCACTCGTGCGGTCCCTGTCGCCCGATTTTGTGCGACTGGGAAAAATCCATGCCCGGGGCGTGATCGTGACCGCCTCGATGACACAAGGACTCGATACGACCGTGGCTTACGACTTCGTATCCCGCTTTTTCGCGCCGGCATCCGGAATCGACGAAGATCCCGTGACTGGTTCGGCGCATTGTGCTCTGGCTCCATTCTGGTCGGACCGATTCGGCCGGGACCGGCTCACGGGCTTTCAGGCTTCTCGCCGCGGCGGTCTTGTACACGTCGAACGCAAGGGAAATCGAGTCGAACTCGGCGGCAAGGCGATCGTCATTTGCGAGGGACGCATGTCCCAGGACGCCTGGAACGAATCGGGCGAACGAGCAGCTAACGCATGACATCACCGCAGGCACAGGACATCGAAAAATCGCCAGTCGCTGCCGGCTGGGGCACGGAAGTCCGTCACACCCTCAAGCTGGCCCTGCCGGTCATCGTCGCGGAAATCGGCTGGATGGCGATGGGCGTGGCCGACACGCTCCTCGTATCGCATCTCGGCCCCGAAGCGATCGGCGCCACCGGCATCGGCGGCAATGTCTATTTTACGTTCGCCATTTTCGGCATGGGCCTGATGCTTGGGCTGGACACGCTCGTATCGCACGCGTTCGGCTCTGGAGATATCCCGGCCGCCAGACAGTGGCTGCGTACGGGGCTCGTGATGTCGATCGTACTCACGCCCGTTCTGATGCTGGTTTTCGCGTTTTTTTTGCTGACGGCCGATCGCTGGGGACTGAACCCTGAAGTCGGCAGGCAGGCCAGCGCGTACATGAAGGTCGTCACCTGGGGCACCGGCCCGCTGCTGGTTTTCGCGGCTTTTCGCCGCTTCCTCCAGTCGGTTGGGTCCGTCCGGCCCGTGATGGCCGTGATTCTCGCCGCCAATCTCATCAACATCTTCGGGAACTGGGTTCTCATCAACGGCAAACTGGGCATGCCGGCCCTCGGCGTCGTCGGTTCGGCCTGGTCGACGGTGATTTCCCGTGCGTTTCTGGCCGCAGGGCTTTTTCTCGTCGTACGCATATCACACGAGTCTACGTTCGAAGCAGGCTGGTGGAAATCGGTCAGTCGAAAGGATCTTTCGAACCTGTTTCGCCTGGGTTTCCCGGCCGCGGCACAGATCACGCTCGAAGTCGGCATTTTCAGCCTTTCGGGTGCTCTCGTCGGCAGAATGTCGCCCATTTCTCTCGCGGCCCACCAGATCGTTCTCAACATTTCGAGCCTGACGTTCATGATTCCGCTGGGCATCGCCACGGCCGCGGCCGTGCGGGTCGGGCATGCCGTCGGCGCTCGGGAGCGGCTGGCGGCCACCCGCGCCGGCTGGTCGGCGATCATGCTGGCTGTGGGGATCATGATCGCCCTGGCGTTCACGTTCGTGACCATCCCCGAGAATCTCATGGATTTCTTCACCGACGATGCCCGGATTATCGCAGCGGGCGTTTCCTTACTGGCACTCGCTGCCATCTTTCAGATCTGTGACGGACTCCAGGCCGTCACCACTGGCGCACTGAGGGGCCTGGGCGATACGCGCACTCCGGCTATCTGCAACCTGGTCGCGCACTGGCTGATCGGTTTGCCTATCGGTATCTGGCTGGCGTTTTCGGCCGATATGGAAGTGCGCGGAATCTGGATCGGTCTTTCGACAGGCCTGATCGTCGCGGGTTCGGTGTTGCTCGTCGCCTGGGCGCGGGCATCGAAAAGGATTCGAACTACCTCGGGCGTTTCAGGCTCAGCCGATTAGCCGATCAATTCCTGAACGACATTGCCGTGAACGTCCGTTAGACGGAAGTCGCGGCCGGCATAGCGATACGTGAACTTCTCGTGATCGAATCCGAGAAGCTTCAGAAGCGTGGCGTGCAGATCATGCACGTGGACGGGCTTGTCCACGGCCTGGAATCCGAATTCATCGGTCGCGCCATGCACGTATCCCTTGCGGATTCCGCCACCGGCCACCCACATGGTGAAGCCGTGGTGATTATGGTCGCGGCCGTTCATCTTGCCGGCATTGGCACCCGGCGTGGGCATTTCGACGGTCGGTGTCCGGCCGAACTCGCCGCCCCAGACGACCAGCGTGTCTTCCAGCATGCCCCGCTGTTTCAGGTCGACGATCAGTGCCGCCAGCCCCTGATCCGACTCTTTCGCCAACCGCCGGTGGCCTGATTCCAGGTCGTCGTGGTTGTCCCACGGCTGACCTTCGCCATGCCAGACCTGCACGTATCTTACGCCCCGTTCCAGCAGCCGCCGGGCTGTCAGATATTGCCGCGCCTGGGTGCCAGGTCCGTACATTTCCTGAATGTGCTTCGGTTCACGCGTCGTGTCGAACGCCTCGGCGGCTTCCGTTTGCATCCGGAAGGCCAGTTCGAACGACTGGATTCGAGCTTCCAGGGCGGCTTCATGGGCCCGCTTTTCGGCATGATCGGCGTTGAAGGCACGCAAAAGATCCAGCTGTTCCGCCTGTTGAGTCTGCGAAACGCTTTTGTTGCGGATATTCGCGATGAGCTTTTCGATCGCTGTGTTTTTCGTGTCGATGTACGTGCCCTGATAGATCCCGGGCAGGAATGCCGACTGCCAGTTCTGGCTTTCCTGAATCGGATATCCACCAGGGCACATGACCACGAAACCAGGCAAGTTCTGGTTTTCCGTCCCCAGACCGTAAAGCAGCCAGGAACCCATGCTGGGGCGGGGCAGACGGGCATCGCCGCAGTTCATCAGCAACAGCGACGGCTCATGATTCGGTACGTCGGCCCGCATGGATCGGATGACGCACAGCTCATCGGCACATTTTTTGCCGAGATTTTCGAAGAGATCGCTGATTTCCATCCCGCTTTCGCCATAGCGAGACCACTTGAAGGGCGAACCCAGCGCGGCGCCGGTGCGCCGCTCCGTCGGCAGGTTCGGGTTCGGCAGCGTTTTGCCCGAGTATTCCTGCAGCTTCTGTTTGCGGTCGAACGTATCGACGTGGCTCGGGCCGCCGTTGGCGAAGATGTGGATCATGCGCTTCGCCCGGGGAGCGAATTGCGGCGCTTTCGGAGAAAGCGGATTGATGCCCGACGAGAGTACGTCTCCGGCACCGATATCCAGTCCCTTTTTCGCCGCCGCACCGCCAGTCGAATCGGCTGCGAGCAGGCCCTGCTCCTGAAACATCATGCCCAGGGCGAGGGAACCGAGCCCCGTGCCTGTTCGGTTCAGCCATTCGCGGCGGGTCGAAGGAATGCGAGTCGGGTCGATTGCGTGTTCGTAAATGGACATGGAAGGATGTTCCCCTGATTCAATCGACGTACAGAAACGCATTGGACAAGAGCATCGCCTGCGCCAGTCGCGCGCGGGCGTTCATCGGAACGAAGCTGGCCAGGTCACCGAAATCGCTGGCGGCGTTCCAGGCGATTCCTGGAGCGTCCTGCCGCTGGATCGCCGGGCTCCAGCCGAAACTGTCGAACGACTGATCGCCCGCGGGCCCGCAGTCGACGACGAAGTCGATCGTTTCACCCGGCTCGACCTTGATACCCTGAAGTTCGATCTTCGATCCGCTGTTCTTCGCTGAAGCCGTCGCCAGAATGCCCTGGCGGCTGCTCACGACGAAGCCACGGACTCCGTCGCCCTGATCCGAAGCGTGTCGCAGTTCGCCCGAGATATCGATAGCCATCGTCTCCGGTGCCGTCCACCGCCGAATCGCCGCCGTTTTCGGAGTCGGCCCGACATGGCCGCCATCTGCCGTCAGATGATTGAAAGATCCGATCGGGTGAGGGATCGAATCCCCGAATTGCCATGCCGTGCCTGTGAACTTGGGATATTTGAGAAAGTTCAAGACCTTGCCCGATTTGGCGTCGACTTCGCCGAAGCCGTACGTCCATGGACGAGATCCCGTCGCGGCGATCTCAGCAGCCCCTGACTGAAGAAACGCAATGGCCGCGGTCTTCTCCGCCGGGGTCATTCCCCGGCCCCAGGCCGCGATGGCCATGGCTTCGATCCCCTGAGCCGGAGATTTGGCCAAATCGCTCTCGAAACGTTCGGCGAACCGCCGGGCTTCTTCCTGAACGAAAGGATGGTTCATCAGAAAGAGGGCCTGTTGCGGCACGGTCGTCACGAACCGGCGCGGGCTGGTCGCGTCCGGGCCAGCGAAATCGAACGTGCGGAAGAACGAGTCCAGATTTTGCCGTTCGATCATGGCATAGATCGACCGCTTCGGCGAAAACGGGGGCACGGTCACGTCCACGCTCGGGCCGTAGACGGAGCCGTCAAGCCGGCCGGAGACAGCCAGGATCGCGTCACGCATCGGCTCAAGTTCCAGCCGTTTCCGGTTCGCCCGGTGCACCAGGCGATTTTCCGGGTCTTTCGATTCGGCATCGGCGCGCGCAGCCGAACTTTGCCGATATGTGCGGGACATCACGAGACGTTTGATCGCCGCTTTGGTGCGCCAGCCGTCGTCGTGCATGAATGAGTACGCCAGCCAGTCCAGAAGCTCCGGATGGCTCGGCGGGTCGCTGCGGGTGCCGAAATCCGAGGGCGATTCCACCAGCGGCTTGCCGATCATGTACATCCAGAGCCGGTTGACCCAGACCCGGGCCGTCAGCGGGTTGTCCGTCGAAGCGATCGACCGGGCCATTTCGAGACGCCCGCTACCGTCGATGAATGGCTTACGATTCGGTCCGGCCACGACTTCCAGAAACTGCCTCGGCACTTTTTTGCCTGGCCGACCAGGGTTGCCCCTCAGGAACACGACCGGCTCGGCTGGCGTCGGATTGTCGTTGAGAACCATCGCCCGTACCGGTGCGCCAGGATGGGTCGCGTTGATCGAGTCGACCTTTTTCTGAAGTTCCCTGAGCGAATTACGTTCGGCCCGGTCGACGATCCGCTCGACGTTCGCCGGCTCGAACCGGAACAGACCGTTTTCGCCCTCGAAGAGCCCCACCAGCGGTTTGTCTTTCTCCGCTGGCTCGCCTTGAGACGGTTTGGCTGCGGCGAATGCCGCGAAATAGGCTGCCGCGAGTTCGTCACGAGATTTCGGATTCTTCTCCGCAAGCGTCTTCGCCAGGGCAGGGGGCACATTCCCCGACGCATAAGCCGTGATCTTCTCTACTGCGACTTTCGCGAATTCTTCCGGCTTGAGATTCGCCAGATCGCGCCAGGGAATGAGTGCGGCAGCCACATCAGGCTTGTTGTCCTTCAGCGCCGCAGCCCAGCGGCCGCCGATGAAGCGGATCAGAGTCGGTTTCAGTTTCAGCTTCTGGGCCGTTTCGTCCACCTTTCCGCCCCGGCCCATGATCTCGAAGTTCAAGTCCGCCGCGGCTGCAAGATAGCGGGCACCGTTCGCACGGGATTCTTTTGCGTATTCTTCGACTTTCTTGGCCAGAAAACCGTCGACATCCGCCTTGGCCTTGCCGATCGCCTTTTCGAATTCGGCCCGCTTCGCCGATTGTCCGGGCGATTCCAGAATCGGCCCTTCCTTCGGCTCGGAACTCGACGCGAATACGCCGTAAAGCGAGTAATAATCAGCAGATGGAATCGGGTCGTATTTGTGGTCATGGCAGCGGGCACAGGCGATCGTCAGGCCCATGAGACTACGCCCGACCAGGTCAATCCGGTCATCGATGATATCGTGCTGGTTGTTGAGGAACCGCCGACCGACCGTCAGATACCCCATCGCGGCCAGGTTCGAATTGTCGGGGCCCGGGGGCAGTTTGTCGGCAGCGAGCTGATCCGTCACGAACCGGTCGTAGGGAAGATCGCCATTAAACGACCGGATGACGTAATCCCGGTAAGTGTAAGCGAAAGGATAGCGCCGATCTTCCTGAAACACATAGCCCTTCGTGTCGGAATAGCGGGCCAGATCCAGCCAGTGGCGGCCGATGCGCTCGCCGAAGTGTGGGCTGGTCAGCAGGCGGTCGACAACCGTTTCCGTCGCGATTTCGTCCGTCGCCGGGTCGTTCACGAAGTTGCGAATCTCATCGGCCGTCGGCGGCAGGCCCGTCAGGTCGAACGTCAGCCGCCGGATCAGCGTCTGGCGATCCGCAAGCGCCGAAGGCATCACGCCGGATTTCGCAAGCCGGTCAGCGATGAATGCGTCGATCGGGTTCGCCTGCCATGCCGCGTCCGATACGACCGGCACGGCCGGCTTCTCGATTTTCCGGAACGCCCAGTGCTTTTTCGCAGAATCTTCGCCAGCCCGATCCGCCACGCTGGCTGGCTTCGTCGCTGGCCAGTGCGCGCCTTGGTCGATCCATTGCCCGAGTGCCGCCACTTCGTCGGCCGTCATCGGCTCGGTTTTGGAGTTTTTGGGAGGCATTTTCGATGCGTCGCCCGAGTGCGATGCCGCCTGATAGAGCAGGCTCTCAGCCTTCTTGCCCGGTTCCAATACGGGTCCGGCGTCGCCGCCGGCGATCATCGCCTCACGGCTGTCGAGCCGAAGGCCGGAAGTCTGCTTCGCTGATCCGTGGCAGCCTAAACACTTCGCCGCGAGCACCGGCCGGATTTTCGTTTCGAAGAAAGAGTCGTCGCTTGCATTGAGCATACCAGGCTGATTCGCAAGCAAAGTCGCAGTCGCTGCGATTCGAATCGAGCGGCGAAAGATGGATCGAAGATCGGAAATCTGTCGTCGGTTCGTCATGTCTGGGGCCTGATCGGTTCGAACCTGAGGCGGGAGCGGCGTCGTTTGGAGGCGGGTGTCAGGGAACGAGTTTCGATTCCGCCGCCCGACGCCCAATCATCGCGGCCTTTCGTCCTGACTTCTATTCATTATGTACGCCAATCCGGTTCCGGACAACCCGGTTCGTTTTCCGCAATCATTCGGATCCGTCCACCGGAATCGACCACTGTCTGGGCAAACGATCGAATGTGCGGATAAACTGAGCGAATCCTCAAGAGAAATCCCGTGCCGGGGTCTCTCCCCTTTCGCCCATCGACCTCGTAACGATCTATCCACAGGAGGTTTCGATACCATGCAATCGCGTTCTGGACGGTACGATTCGAGTCGTTCGCTCGCCGCCGCCGTGATGGCCGCAGCAAGCTTGGCGATCGCCTCAGCCCAGCCACTGTCGGCCGAAGACGGACAGAAAATGACATACCCTGAAACTCGCAAATCGGAAGTCGTTCACGAATATCACGGCTCGAAGGTGCCCGACCCCTATTCCTGGCTCGAAGACGACAACTCGGCCGAGACCAAGGCCTGGGTCGAAGCCCAGAACAAGGTCACCTTCGGTTACCTGGAATCGATCCCGGAACGCGAAAAAATCAAGGCCCGGCTCACCCAATTGTGGAACTACGAACGCTTCGGCGTCCCATCCGAAGAGGGCGGCCGCTACTTTTTCAGCCGCAATGACGGCCTCCAGAACCAGTCCGTGCTTTATTGGTCTGATTCGCTCGAAGCCGAGCCGAAAGTCCTGATCGACCCGAACACGATGTCCAAGGACGGAACCGTCGCCCTGGCCGGGATTTCCGTCAGCAAGGACGGCAAATACGCCGCCTATGGCATCGCCGACGCCGGCAGCGACTGGAACCGCTGGAAGATCCGCGAAGTCGAGACCGGCAAGGACCTGGACGACGAGCTGAAGTGGATCAAGTTCTCATCAGCCGCCTGGGACAAGCAGGGCAAGGGCTTCTACTACGGCCGTTACCCTGAGCCCAAGCCGGGTCAGAGCCTGACCGAGTCGAACTTCTACCAGAAGGTCTATTTCCATCGCCTCGGTACACCGCAGAGCGAAGATACACTCGTGTGGGAAGACACCGAGAACAAGGACTGGCGCGCCAGCGCCGCCCAGACCGATGACGGCCGGTTTCTTGTCGTGACCATCGGCAAGGGCACCGACGACAAATATCGCGTGCTGTTCAAGGACCTGTTCAAGCGCGACGCCCGCCCGCCGCAGCACCTCGTCGGCGAATTCGAGGCCGAATACACATTCATCGACAACGACGGCCCTGTCTTCTTCTTCAAGACAAACAAGGGCGCCCCCAAGGGCCGCCTCATCGCCATCGACGTCTTCGACCCCGCCCCCGAAAAGTGGAAGGTCATCATCCCTGAAGCCGCCGAAACGCTCGACGGCGTCAGCCTCGTCGGCGACAAATTCATCGCCCAATATCTCAAGGACGCCCACAGCCAGGTGAAGCTCTTCGCCGTCGACGGCAAGCCCCTCGGCGAAGTCGAATTCCCCGGCCTGGGAACGGCTTCGGGCTTCGGCGGCCGCCGTGAGGACAAGGAAACGTTCTATTCCTTCACGTCATTCACCTCACCGGCCCGGATCTTCCGCTACGACGTCGCCACGGGCAAAAGCTCGCTTTACAAGTCGCCCAAGCTGGCCTTCGACCCGGATGACTTCGTCACCGAACAGGTCTTCTATACCTCGAAGGACGGCACGAAGGTGCCCATGTTCCTGTCGTACAAGAAGGGCCTGAAGAAGGACGGCGCCGTTCCGACTTATCTTTACGGCTACGGCGGGTTCAACATCTCGCTCACGCCCGCCTTCAGCCCGGCGAATCTGGCCTGGATGGAAGCCGGCGGCCTGTACGCCCAGCCCAACCTGCGTGGCGGTGGCGAATATGGCGAAGCCTGGCACCAGGGCGGCACGAAGCTCAACAAGCAGAACGTGTTCGATGACTTCATCGGCGCGGCCGAATGGCTGATCAAGGAAGGCTACACCAAGCCGGCCAAACTGGCCATCGGTGGCGGATCGAACGGCGGCCTGCTCGTCGGTGCCTGCATCACGCAGCGGCCTGAGCTTTACGGAGCGGCCCTGCCGGCCGTGGGCGTGATGGACATGCTGCGGTTCCATAAGTTCACGATCGGCTGGGCCTGGATCGACGACTACGGCAGCTCCGACGATCCCACCCAGTTCAAGGCCATCTATGCCTATTCGCCGCTTCATAACCTGAAGCCGGGCACGAAGTATCCGGCCACGATGGTGACGACGGCCGACCACGACGACCGCGTCGTCCCGGCCCACTCGTTCAAGTTCGCCGCCGCTCTTCAGGCCGCCCACAAGGGCGAAACGCCCACGCTGATTCGCATCGAAACCCGCGCCGGCCACGGCGCCGGCAAGCCGACTTCGAAGATGATCGAAGAAGCCGCCGACCGCTGGGCCTTCGTGATGAAGAATTTGGGCATGAGCTGGAAGTGACAGGGGTCTCGCTTTAATTCGAAGATCACATCGATCGGCCGGGTAGATGATTCTCCCGGCCGATTTTGCATTTTCGGAATTCGATTTATAGATTGCCTCAATTCGCTATCACCGATTTTTGTCGTTTTTCGAATGACTCGAATCCGCTGAACTGACAAAATCGGGTAAGAGCACCTCCTTCGAAAATCTGTGTCACCCCCTGCTTACCTGCTATCGTCAGGTGGCCCTGTGTCGAGATATTCCATGCATTCCGAAATCAACTTCTCCCGCCGCTCGGCTTTGAAATCCCTCGCCGCCGCAGGTTCGGCCTTCGCTATGCCGGCATTCGTACCGGCCCGTGTACTCGGCAGAGATCCCGGCATCGCCGCGGCCAGCGAACGCATCACGCTGGGTGTCATTGGCATTGGCCCGCGCTGCACGTATGACCTCAAAGGCATGATGGCCCTGGGCGATATTCAGTGCATCGCCATCAGCGACGTTCAAAAAAGCCGCCGCGAGGCCGGCAAGGCCCTGGTCGACGGCCATAACGGCAATGCCGACTGCAAGCTCTATCCCGACTTCCGCGAACTTCTCAGCCGCGACGAGATCGACACCGTGATCGTCGCCACCGGCGACCGCTGGCACGCCGAAGCCGCCATCCTTTCGGCCCAAGCCGGCAAGGACGTTTATTGCGAAAAGCCCTGCGGCATCACCATTCGTGATTGCCAGCGCCTGGCCGACACTTTCACGGAAACCGGCCGGATCTTCCAGGCCGGCACTCAGCGCCGCAGCGTCACCAACTTTCGCCAGGCGGTCGAGATCGCCCGCTCCGGCAAGCTCGGCAAGGTGCACACGATGTACGCGTCCGTCTATGTGCCCGAGATCAAGACCGATTGGCTACCCGGCGAGCCGACACCCCCGCGCGACGTCGTCGACTGGGATCTCTGGCTCGGCCCCGCGCCCTGGCGGCCTTACAACGCCAAATATGTCGCAGGGCAGTGGCGGGGTTATTACGACTTCGACTCTGGCGCCCGGCTGCTCGACTGGGGCGCACACACGGTGGACATCTGCCAGTGGGCCAATGGCTCCGACGGTACGATGCCGCTGACTTACGAGCCGAACCCGACGAACGTCACAGCCATGTACGCCAACGGCGTGAAGCTGGTCATCGACTTCCTCAAAACCCCGTTCGGCGAACGCACGGGCTGGAACACGTCGCTGGGCACATGCCCGGTGCGGTTCGTGGGCGAGGAAGGTTCCGTCGAAACCGGCGACAACGGAGGCATGGATATCAAGCCGGAGTCGCTCAAGGCATCGATCGCCCTGGAGCAGGGCAAGACGGCCAACGGCCTGGATGTCGGCACGCATGCCCGCGACTTTTTCGATTGCGTCAAGTCGCGCAAGCCCACGGCCGCCAATCCCACGGTCATGCGCTCCAGCCACATCGCGTGCCACGCCGCAGCGCTGGCCTGGATCTTGCAGCGCAAGCTCACGATCGACCCGAAAACCGAGACTTTCGTCAACGACGACGAAGCCAACAGCCTGAAATCGCGACCTCAGCGGCCATATCGCTCATTGGCCTGAGAATGACGGATCGATCGAAGCATCACATATCGCAATCCTGGCCGTTTCACAGGCGGCCAGGTCGATCAGCCGGGCAGCATAAGCAGCTTTCGGCTGGGTGAGATATGGGGGATCTCGTTCGACCGGGGGCTGCCGGGCGTCGCGAGCACGGATGCCATCGTCAGCGCATAAATCGTGGCGATCATGACGAGTGCCGCACCGCTGACTTGACTGACGGATAGAGTCAGCACGAGGATGCCCGTCGAAATCGAGATCAGCCAGATCTTGTTCTTCGAACGGATGAAGCGGCCGTTCGTCCAGTCTTCGCCGAGCGATCCGAAGAGTGGCGTCCGGCGAAAGGCCCTGTGCACGGTGTCGGACGATTTCGAAAGGTGATAACTGGTCAGCAACACGAACGGCACGGTCGGCACACCCGGAATCACGATGCCCACGATCGCGCACGACATCGAAACGGTCGCCAGGCCCAGGTGCAGTGCACGTGAAACAGATGAGGAGGCAGTCTGTGAGCAGCCGGTTTCGGTGATGTCTCGCACGGCTAGAATCCGGCACAATTCGTCGATCGAATCGACGATTCGATCGAGGCTCACCCGTTCCGGGTCGATCCTTAACGAAACGCCGCGTGTGAGACGCAATGCCCTGGAAGCTCGAATCCCGGGAATCAGGTCGGACCAGATTCGCGGATCGACACCGGCGACGCGCAGGCCTGTGCCGTCGAGACGGATGCGTCCGCCAGCGGATTCCGTCCACCACCAGCTTGTGGCGCCGGTTCGTTCGTCATCGAAAAAAGCGAAGGCATCCCAGCCATGTGCGGTCGGAATCGCATCGAAACTGCCGGACGTACAGACCGGCATCGTAGCCAGGCGGATCGAATCGCCGAGGATGCGTGCCGCTTCGGAGCGGCTCGTCGAGCGATCCGCGAATGCGATCGATAACTGATGTTGCCGAAAATCCAGCTGGGCCGAACGTGCTTTGCCTGTTCGGATCAGCACGTCGACAAGACGAAGGCAAAACCCGCGATTTGCGCGTGTCACGACCCGATCGTCCTGCATCAGAAAGCGTGATTCGCTCTCGATCCAGCGCGTGGTGCTGTTTTCGTCGGTTTCGTTCGTGGTCGGCGGCAGGGAAAATCCGCCCGGCGGCGAGACGATCGGGTATTCGCCGAAGACTCGCTTCGGCCCGGATTTAGCATGAAACCCGTTACGGAATTGCCCGTTTCGATCGGATGGTTTCTTTTCTGGACCAGGCATCGGATTCGTTCGGATTCGTGATACGGCGGATGGCTGGCGGATCAGACCGCGGCCGCCTGGTTCGTCGATTCGGTCGCCAACGTCTCTTCCTTGCGGCGTGACGAAACCTGATCGATCTTGATGTTGAGCAGTTCCACGAAGAGGCTGAACCCCATCCCGAAATAGACATAGCCCTTGGGGATTTCGATTTCGAACGACTCGGCCACGAGAACGACGCCGATCGTCATCAGAAACGCGAGTGCCAGCACCTTGACCGAAGGATACCTTTCCACGAATTCGGCGATCGGGCGTGAAGCCCACAGCATGACGCCCAGAGCGAAGATGTTCGCTGCGACCATCACAGGGACGGCTCTGGCCATGCCCACCGCCGTCACGACCGAATCGAGTGAGAAAATGATGTCCAGGAGCATGATCTGCCAGACGACGCGAGTGAGGGACGAATAGCGAATCAAACCCGCTGCGTGCTCGTGATCATGCTTCAGGTCAATTTTCTCGTGGATTTCCTTCGTCGCTTTCCAGATCAGGAACATCCCGCCGACGAGCAGCAGCAGCGATTTGCCCGTCACGTGCCAGGGACCGACGTGAAACAGCGGCTTCGTGAGTTTGGCCAGATAACTGACGACGGAAAGCAGACCGAGACGCGTGACAAGGGCCCCCATCAGGCCGAGTTTGCGGGCTTTCTCTCGTTGATCTTCCGGCAGTCGTCCCGCGAGTATCGAAATGAGGAGGATGTTGTCGATCCCCAGTACCACTTCAAGGAGTGTCAGAGTCGCGAGCGATACGTAGGTTTCCGGCGACGTCAGCAGTTCGATCACTGGGGGCAAGGCTCCGGGGGTCTGAATGGACCTTTTCGAGATGCGAGAGAATCTTCCGTCGGTGCGCCTGAATCATGTGAAGGGGTAACGCAAGCTAGTTTAACCGTTTGCGACACGGACATAAAAGTCCCTCAACCGGGGAAGGCACACATCCAGCGAGTAATTCTCTTCGACCACTTCACGCGCCCGCTGCCCGAGCGCACGAAATTCGCCGGGGGAGTCGAGGATCCTTTCGATCGCGGCCGCCATGGCATCGACGTCGAAGAAATCGGTCAGCAGCCCTGTTTGCCCGTGACCGATCATTTCACGCACCGGACCCGTATCGGAAGCCAGGATCGTCGCTTCGCAAGCCATCGCGTTGACCAGCGACCAGCTCAGAACGAACGGCACTGTCAGATAAACATGCACATCGGCGATGCCGAACAATCGTGCCAATTCGGCGGGCGGCAGCAGACCGCAGAAAAAGAACCGGGACAGATCGTAACGATCCTGCGCCAATACCCATTCCTTGAACGATTTGCCCTTGGTATGGCGAGAATCGCCGCCGTAACAGACCCTGTCCTGACCGGCGACGACGAAAAGCACGTCCGTCCGGCGTTTCGCCACGACATTCGCGGCTTTCATGAAAATGTCGAAGCCCCGCATCGACTCCATCCCGCGCGTCGCGTAACTGACGATCTTAAGGTTCTCCGGAATCGTCCTGCCCGCAATGACACGCGGCTCGTCTCGCCGGGGTTTCCAGATTCGCGTATCGACTCCGTCAAAGAACACATCGACCTTGTTTCGGTAAACCTGGGGCAGCCGGTCGCGCTGCCAGCGAGTCGGCGAATAGCCGGCGGCGCAATTGTCCAGATCCAGAAGCAGCGTGGCGTTGCGTGCCCGGGCACGCAATCGGTCGATCGGCAAATTCGGGAAATCCTTACGGAAATCCATGTCCGAATCTCGCGTGCGATAAAAATATTCGAAATAGTTGACGATCGGCGTTTCGGGATAGAGCTCCCGTAAAAACAGAGTCGAACCGAAGCCGGAGTGGCCGACGATCAGGTCCGGTCGGATTTCGGGCTTTGCGGCAAGTGCCTCGTAAACCGCATGGGTATGCCAGATCGCATTTTCGAATGTGCGTGAGCAATAGTGATTGGCTTCTTTCGCTCCGCCCTTGATCGCATAGGTGACTCGATCGACGCCACCTGTCCGGACATTTCCGGCCGGAGGGGGCGTCTGGCTCACGAAAGTGGCCTGCCAACCTTCATTCCGTACGAGTTCGGCCGCCAGGTGACCGAACTGCGCAGGGAAATTCTGATGGACGAAAAGAACGTGCACGGTGGAACGCAACTCCCGAAATTGCCGATATTTCGACGTCTCCGCAACCGCGCGGAACGCTCAGCGTGAGGCGCCGACGGATTTGCGTTCGCCGTTCCCGTTCGCTCCGGATGCCGCCGGAGTGCTGCCTTCAGGCTTCGATCCCGGGCCGGGATCCTGGCGGTAAACCAGAATCCTGTCATGGGCGATCAGAATGAGGTCATCGAGCCCGTCCCGATCGACATCGCCGGCGGACACGTCACGCGGCTCGCCCAGGCTCCTCACATCGCGAAACGATTTTTCTTCGAACACCTTGAAATTCGCGGCCGGCTTCAAGTCGATCTCTTTGCCCGAGACGACCGTCGGCAGTGTGATATGCACGGAATGTTCGCCGATGTCGATCCAGGCGACGTCGGGCCCGGCCGGACCGCCGAAATCCGCGGCGATCACGTCCCCGAGCCGGCTGCGGCGTTCGGTGGTTTCGAAAGAGCCCAATTTGTCGATCGAATAATTGCGGGCACCCGTCACCAGGACGCTGAACCGGCCAGCACCTTCCACGAGCAAGTCAGGGCGGCCATCGCCACCGAAATCGCCTGAACGGAGCCCTTGAAAATCCAGATTGCCCATCGGGACGACACCCAGCGATTTGGCCCCGGTCTCGTCTCGAACCAGAATCTCCAGCTCCTTCGCATTCTGGTCGTAGAGAACGAGATCCGAACGACGATTTCCATCCAGATTCAATGTCGCGACGCCGCGAATCGAGGCCGACGCTCCGGAGGCGTTGAACTGATCCTGAATCTGCCAGCGATTTTCGCCGTCCAGCGAAATGACACGGGCGAAGTTGTTCTGTGTCACCATGAGCACCTTACGACCATCCAGCATGACCATTCTTGCGGAAGTTCGATCGGCGGTCGCCAGCGGACCCAGATTCGAAAGCTCCAGCGGGGCCGCGGCCTTCCGGCTCAGAATGACGCTCGGGTTGCCGTAAGAACCCGTCAGCAGGAGATCTTCGGCACCGTCGGAATTGACGTCGATCGCCTGAATCCGTTCGGGCGCACTGGCCGCATCGCGCAGAGTCACTTCCGCGACACCGCCGGGCCAGGCACTCGCCGAAAACTGTCCTTTCGCATCACACTTGAGGGCATGAAGCTGAATTCTGTCCTTGCCGTCGACTTTCGACTTCACGCCATAGACTAATTCCTGCTTGCCGTCGCCGTCGAAGTCCGCCAGTTCGAACGCGATCGGCTCACCGCCCGCGATGGGCAGGGGGCTGGGGAACGAGATACGGCCGTCTTTCCAAACGCCGCGGCCGATTTGTTTCTCTTTTTCGGAAAGCATGTAGACTTCGGCCCGACCGTCGCCGTCCAAGTCGCCCACGCGAATGGTGCGGACACCGATCAGGCTGGGCGAGAGACGCACTGTCTCGAAGCTCTCGGATCCTGTCTGCGGTCGCCGAAACGTAATCACCTGAGCGGCTTCCGGGTCGGAAACGACCACTTCGGCCATCCCGTCGCCATCCAGGTCTCCTGTATCGATCGAGCGGCCACGCCCCTCGGTCGAAGGAAGCGGATAATCGAAAATCGCTCCGATTCTGGCGACCACGTCCGATTCGTCGGCCCCCGCTTCACGCGATGAGGCCGAAGCGGTCAGACGCAGCAGATTGCCACGGCCCGTGGAATTGTCCACCACCATCCATTCCTGGCCTGGTTTGCCGTCGAGATCCGCGAAACCGATCGCCCGGATCTGGTCCATCTTGAGCCGGCGCTCGGGCCCGAGCGCCAGGAATTCTTTCGTCGCCGCGCCGTCTTCCTTGCCACGCGAAAGCCGCACGTGTGCCGGCTGATCGTCCGATGAGCCGAGCACGATCAAGTCGTCACCGCCGTCGCCGTCGATATCGACGATCTTGAGCAGGCGCGGACGCTGCGCGGAATGCCCAAGTCGCACCGGGTCGCCCAGCTTCCCTTCTTTCGTCTGCTTCAACACGACGATTTCGGTATCGCGCAACAGAACCAGATCCGCACGGCCGTCGCGATCCAGGTCGCCTGCCGTAAGGCTTGTCTGAGCGGAAACCGCTTCGCCGAGGTCGCGGATCTGGGGCGTCGAAAATTTGCCCCGGCCTTCGTTCGTCAGAATGACGACACCAGCGGGGCGGCCGTAGTAGGCAAGGTCCGTTTTGCCGTCGCCGTTGAAATCGGCGGCGACGATACTCACGATCTCCTTGCTCACGGGATAGCGTCGTGCACGCATGCGTTTGTCGTAAACGGGCGTGTTGACGCCTTTTTCCGTCTCTTCCTTGTCAGGCTCGATCTTCGGATCGCTGAAAAGGATGTCGAACCGGGACCTGCCGTTGTTCGAAACGATCACGTCCTTCGAACCATCGCCATCAAGATCCGCCAGAATCAAATTCGAGATCCGATTCTCGAGCTTGTAGATTTCGACGGGCTGAAAGCCGTAAAGATCGGCGAGTTCACGCCCTTCCTGAGCCACGGCCAGATGCCCGGCGAAAACCGCCGCGGCTGTCGCCAGGCATGAAACGACCACGCGTGCATGTGGCAAGGTCATGCCAAGGAAGACTTTCCGGCTGCGATTGGTCGATCGGATCTTACGGATCGTCATGAAACATCCTTTCGGACGGATATCGATCGTCTCGCGACCTGGGCCTGTCGATAACGATGCGAAGGTTCGGTTTATCGGTCCAAGCATAAGGCAGATCCGCCATGGCGGGCAAGACTTCGGCTCGTCTTGACCGCCAGCGGATCGCCTGACTCAGCATCGTTCAGGGTCAGCAGCGGCGGCGAAAGCTGATCACCGTGAACGTCAAACCCGCGATCGTCACCAGAACGGCCGTCCCCGGCTCGGGTGCTACGGTCAGGCTGCCGAGAGCGAAATACGCCGGTGTGTTCATGCCGTAATCGCCATTGTCGGAGCTGGTCAGGTCGAAACCCAGGCTCCGTGTGCCGGCAGGAAGAGAAGTCAGGTCAATTGAGGCCCATTCGCTCAGAATCGTCGTTCCCGAAGCCAGCAGAAAATCGATCGAACCGGTCTCCGAACCGCTCGCACCGAAGCCCGAAAAGCCCGTGATTCGCAATCGGAACCAGTCGCCGGCCGCGAACTTCTTCGCGAATGCGTCGCCATCGAGCATGGAACGATACGTATAAGCCGTGTTCGAGACCTTCAGCGCGAGCGCCCGGTGGACGCCAAGGTCGAGATACGTTTCGTTCGGTGCTTCGACGAAGCCGATCGAATACGCGGATCCAGCCCCCCCGACACCGCCGCCTGTCGCCGCGGCGTACTGGTTCCCGAAACCGCCGGCGGTATCGGTCACGTTCGAATACGACCACCCCGCCCAGGATTCCATTTCCCAATCCGGATAGTAGGTATAGGAGTTATTGAAGAAGACGCCGGAGGTCGAAAATCCACCTGCGCCGTCCGACCCGTTCCAGTAGGAACCCGGAGTCAACGGCAAGCCTGAAAAGTCGATTTCGGCCCCGTTCGAGGCGAGTCCGCCCAGCGAAAACAGGACAGTCGAGAGAATCGAGCAAAGTGTCGCGTACGGTCGAAGCATCGTGAATGTTCCTTGCGGCCGGGTACGGTTCCGCCGTAAGCCCGGTCGTGTTCGAATGAAGGTCTGAGAGTATCGTCGAATTCGTTGGACGGAAGAATCGATCGGACATCATGCGATCGAAAACCGGTTCGCCGGCGGATCAATAGGCATCGTCACCGATGGCCTCGCGTCCGGCCCGGGTGCAGAGAGCGGCCAGTATACGCACGTCGACTGTTTCCTTGACGAACCGTGCGGAACCGTCGGCCATGGCGCACTGGGCACCACCTTTATGGGCGCTTCGCATGTCGTTTTCGAGCTTCGGGCCCTTGTTGATCGGGAAGGCCTGATCGAACACGTTCAGCCCGTTGATCCATTGGCCGTCCGGGTTGATCGAGTCTTCGGCGATCATGATCGTCCGGCTCGACCCGTCAGGCACCATGGCGATGCTCACGCACTTGTCGGTGAGCATGATTCCCTTGGCCGGGTTGTTCGGCGACGTGATCCGTTCGCCATTCATTCCGCCATAGTCGCTTCGGCCTCGTCCATCGCTCCGCGGTGTCGGACGGATCGCGGTCGGGCAGACGTAAGTCGTCAGGACCGTCGACGCGGCACTGGTGTTCCGGGGCGAATCGAACTCCGCGAACAGATTCAGCGACTGATACAGATTCTGCTGCTCCAGATGCGGCAGGATGAAAACCGACCAGGCGAGCTGCCGGTTCTGGGGTTTCGCCTTCAGCCTGAATTCCACACAGCCTGGAGGAAAGAAATGCCACTGATCGTGATACGCGTGCATCGCGATGCCGATTTGGCGCAAGTTGCTCAGGCACAGAGATCTCCGGGCGCTCTCCCGGGCTGAGGAGAGCGCCGGCAACGCCAGCGCGACGAGCACGCCGATGATGGCGATGGCGACGAGAAGCTCGATCAGCGTAAAGCCTCGCGCCCGGTCAAGCCGTGGCGATTCGGTCAGGCCTCGGCTCGCGCCTGGCCATCGTATACGAAATATCATCTTCACGAAGTTCCTTTCCCGGAACCGCCGGTTCGTCGATCGGTCGAAAACGATCGTGCCTCAGACGGACCGGCCCTGTCGGTTCCGGAAGCGATGGAACCTGCGGCGGACTTCTTGAATATGGCGGCGAGACTTCCCGCGGGAAGAACACACCTGCATCGAATTCTGAAAAGTCCACCGTCAAACCGGTCGTTGCCGTTGACGAACCACGCCGAACCTCTCGCCCTCGCGAGTGGGGTTCGACAAAAGGCACGGGTCGGTCTTCTGACTCCTCGACTCGGGCAGCGTGCCTTCTCGAACTCGCGGAATCGCAAGTCCAATGGCGTCATGCGGCTCTTGGCGAGCCGGGCTGCCTGTCATCATCGAGTTACAGCGGCGGGGCCGCACCGGAATCGCACCGGTTTCCCTGAATCCCGATTTCGTACGACGCTTCGCGACGTGCGATCCGGGATCACCTCGTACCCTTGTGGACGATTTCGATTCTGATCGTTCCGGACGAATCGGTCAAGTCTGAGTCCCGAGCGACGAGGGCGACGAGCCGTCCGTGAATCGTGAGGACGTCCGATTTCGAGGCGGATTCGTACTTCGGAGACTGTCGAGAGAATCGGTACCGGGGTATCATAACTTGATCAGTGCGCCGCTCGATCCTTCCGCATCCAGTTTTCAGGGCAGGCGATATGCCGAAGCGATTTCGATACTTGTGGGTAGTACTCCTGGCGACAGCCTCGGCCGTCGGTGAGGAAAAAGCCAAGGTCACGGGCAAGGATCTGTTCGATAAGGTCGACCCGTCGATTCGTGAACAAATCCCGCCACTGCTCAAGCAGGGGCTCGACGAAGTCGTCGTCGAAACGGACGTCGCCTTCGCACAGCGCAAATCCGGTCCCCTGAAACTCGACATTTACCGCGTTCGCAATTCCGCGGCTTCGCAAGTGACGGCAAAACCCAGGCCCGCAATCCTCGTGATTCACGGCGGCTCCTGGAAAAGTGGCGACCGCAAACAGCTCGGCCTCTACGCTGCCTCACTCGCCAGAAGAGGTTACGTAACATATGCCGTCGAATACCGCCTGGCTCCGAAATACCCCTGGCCGGCGCAGTGGGAAGACGTTCGTGATGCCGTGCTGTGGATCAAGAAACAGGCGGACAAACAGGGAATCGACCCGAATCGGATCGGTGCGGTCGGTTATTCGGCCGGCGGCCATCTGGCGACGATGCTGGCGACGAAGGGGCACGAGGCCGCCGATCCGGAACAGCCTCTTCTTACGGCTGCAGTGCGCTGCGTGGCGGCTGGCGGCGCTCCTTGCGATTTCACACAGATGCCTCCGGACAACAACTTTCTGGCATACTGGCTTGGTGCCACGCGTAAGGAGAAACCGGAGGTCTATGTTCAGGCTTCTCCGTTACAGCTGGTCTCAGCGTCGACCTCGCCGATTTTCTTCTTCAACGGCTCGCTGGATCTGATGGTCCGCCCGAATTCGGCCCGCATTTTCTCGGACAAGCTCGTCGCTCTCGGCATCGATTCCGCGCTCCACATGGTTCCCGGGGCAGGTCATATCACCGCGGCGCTCGACGACCAGGCCCTGGGAATCGCCTGGAAGTTTCTCGACAAACACCTCAAAAGCCCGGACCGACCGGCGGAATTGACTGTGAAACAGCCTCAAGCCGAAGCTGGTGCGAAATGACCGACGAATCAAGTTCGACGACAACGTCCATCGTTCTTTCTGTCGGTCAGTGCGGGTTCGATCACGGACAGATTCGCGACTTGATCCGATCGGTCGACCCGGCGATCCAGATCCGGGCCGCCGACGATTCAGCTGAAACGGCCACACTGCTTTCGAACGCTCAGGGCAGCATACGGCTCATACTCGTGAACCGAATCCTCGACACCGACGGCTCCAGCGGCATCGACCTGATTCGGACGATCAGGGAGAGTGCCGACCGCTTCGGGAACATTCCCCTGATGCTCGTTTCTGACCTTGAGTCCGCCCAGCAGCGAGCGATCGCCGAAGGGGCTCTGCCCGGCTTCGGCAAGTCGTCCATTCGATCCACCCAGACTCGTGAGCGTGTCAGACAGGCGATCGACTCGGCCGGTTGATCTCGAATCACCTGCGCCGCTTCGCATCGGAATAAAGTGTTTCGAACCGGTCCGCCATTTGGCTGACCGTGAATTTCTCCAGAATCATCGATCGCCCGGCGGATCCCAGCTTTCGGCCCAGTTCCGGATCAGAGAGGACCCGTTCGAGCTGACGGGCGAATTCGGTCGAGTCGCCGACGGAGAACGTCAATCCCGTCGCTTCGTTTTCGACCAGCTCGACCGTACCTGGCGCGGCAGATGCGACGACGGGGATCGCGCGAATTTGCGCTTCGAGCACCAGATTCGGCAAACCTTCGTAACTTGAAGCCAGTACCACGACATCCGCCGCGGCGTAGAGCGTGGCCATGTCTTCCCGGAGGCCGAGAAACTTCGCATTATCGCCAAGGTCGACACCCTTGGCGAAGTCTTCCAGCTCCTTGCGAAGCGGCCCCTCGCCAGCGATCAGCACCCGAATCTTCGGATAAAGGTGCTGCAGGATATCGACGGCTTTCAGCAGATCGATCACCCGCTTCTGATCGGCCAGCCGACCAGCGAACACCAGTACAGGGCCTTCTTCCGTCGCGATTCCGAGTGAGCTTCGAGCCTGCCTGCGCGTCGATTCGTCGATCGGTCCAGCTTCTTCGGGGTCAATGCCCGAATGGATCATACTGAGACGGGCGGGTGCGATCCCGGCGATGTCTCGATAAAAATCGACGACCGCCTGACTGTTACCGACCACGGAATCGCACCAGTCCTGAAGGGCACGATCGATCCTGAAATGCCAGGGGCTCTTCCACTGGTCCACGGCCATTTCCGTCGCCAGAACGACAGGTCGACCGGGGCTTTGCCGTCCGAACGCAAGGCGGGACGCGGCCCTGGCATATGCGTTGCCCGCGAAAAGCCAGCTCTGAACGACGTCGAAGCGATTGGCGGCAAGCCAGCGTTTCAGTCGATTCAGAGCGAACGGGTCGACCTTGAGTGGCTTGCCGATCGTGGTCACGGGGATGCCGCTCGCGTGAAATTCAGGCTCGAGCGGCCCTGAACGCGTCAGTACCGCGACCTGAACGTCGTGGCCTCGATCTTTGAGTTCCCTGGAGAGGAGGAGAAGCTGTTTCTCGGCACCCGACCGGTCCAGCGTCGGTATGATTTGGGCAATCTTCATCGGTTTTCCGTCAGATCCCGGGAAGCCCGTCCTCGCTCAGCCATCGAGCGGCATCGAGCGCATGATATGTGATGATCATATCGGCCCCGGCCCGCTTGAACGCCAGCAGCGTTTCCATGACGATCCGCCGCTCGTCGATCCAGCCATTCGCCGCCGCCGCTTTCACCATCGCATATTCGCCGGAGACGTTGTAAACCGCCATCGGCAGGCCGAACCGGTCCTTAGCCCGGGCCAGAACATCCAGATAAGGCAGCCCCGGCTTCACCATCAGCATGTCCGCGCCTTCCGCCACATCCAGCTCGGCTTCCCTCATTGCTTCCCGTACGTTCGCCGGGTCCATCTGATAGGTCCTCCGGTCTCCGAACGAAGGCGTGCTCTCGGCCGCTTCGCGAAACGGCCCGTAATAGCCGCTGGCGAACTTGATCGCGTAGGACATGATCGGCACCAACTCGAACGCGGCCTTGTCGAGCCCCCGGCGGATCGCGCCGATCATGCCGTCCATCATGCCGGAAGGGGCGATGACGTCCGCCCCGGCCCGGGCGTGGCTCACGGCTTGTGCGGCAAGGAGTTCCACTGTCGCGTCGTTGTCCACCTCCGGGCCTCGCGGCGTCTCTTTCAAAGGCCCGCAGTGGCCGTGGCTCGTATATTCGCAGAAGCACAGGTCCGTGATCACCAGCGTCTTCGGGCTTAGCCGCTTGATCTTGCGCACGGCCTCCTGAACGATGCCGTCGGCGTTGCAGGCAACTTTGCCCGTGTCGTCTTTCGAGGCCGGGATTCCGAACAGGATGACGGCCGGGATCGCCAGCGATTCGATAGTGCCGACGATCTCATCGAGCCGATCCACGGACCACTGATATTGGCCTGGCATGGAGCCGATTTCGTTTTTCACGTTCGAGCCATGCCGCACGAATATGGGATAGATCAGATCGTCGATCCGCAGATGCGTTTCCCGCACCATGGATCGCAGCGTTTCGCTCGTCCGCAAGCGCCGCATGCGCATCGTCGGAAAACCAGGCTGATTCGGCATCGTTCTCACTCATCTCAAAAGTGGCATTTCCGGCCTGATCATGTCCTGAATCGTCAGTTCGTCCGGCCGTCGTGTTCATCTCCGCGTTTCATTTCGCTTCGGTCAGAGCCGAACGCAATCCGGCTGTGTTGATCGATCGAACCGCGAATTTCGGCTTCTCCGCTTTCCCGGTCGTGTCGACGAATGTCATTTCGGCGAGAGGTTCACGTGGCGTATCATGATAACTCATGCCCTGAAAAAGCGGCTTTCCGAAAGGATTCACCGGTTTTTCGGGCAACCGGGCAATCACTTCATCACCGTTCAGAATTTCGAACCCGGCCAGACCGCTCTCCAGGTCCGCATCCACTGACCA
The DNA here is from genome assembly GCA_964608915.1 of uncultured Isosphaeraceae bacterium. Classification (GTDB taxonomy): domain Bacteria; phylum Planctomycetota; class Planctomycetia; order Isosphaerales; family Isosphaeraceae; genus QWQI01. The sequence continues at coordinate 132,027 of CAZSQA010000008.1, read as the reverse complement.
TTTCAGCTTCCATCGACCGTCCGTATCTTTGACGACGGTCAAATTCGATGGCGCGGGCGGTGGTGTATCGTCCGCAACGCTGGCTGTTTTCACGTACGATGCCCAAATCGCCGCGAATCGGCCATTCGGCAGCCAGATCCCGTTTTTGCCCTGATCTTTCGATTCGCCAGCCGGCAGGGGGGGCGATTCCCAGGTTTCAGCGTAGCGGGCTTCAGTCAAATCGACCGGCTTCAGCACGTTTCCGGAATCCCCCAGCCGCATCTTCAGGCACGCATCGAAGAACGGGATCGCCATATAGCGTGAATCGCCGCATTCATGGCTCGTTTTCGGGTCGGGCGCGAAGCCTATCGGCGCACTTTTCGCCCGATATGCCTGAAACATGGCTTCGGAACCGGTCCAGGCTCCAGCGAAGCGTTTGTCGTCACGTTCCTTGAGACCAGGGTTACACATCGTCGGTATGCCGAAGGCGACTTGAGGAATCTCGGGCTTCGGAATTTCGCCCTTTTCCCAAGCCGCGAAAGCCGTACCGCTGCGCAGCCAGACGGCCACGATCCTCTGGGGATCGGACGCCATCATCAGGCTCGACCAGAACGCGCCGCCGGAATGGCCCCACAGGCACCATGGAACGCTGGCCAGTTCCGGATGCCCCGATTTCTCTGCAAGGTCATTGAGAGCCTGCAGAAATCGGTCACGCGAACCGTTCCGCGGATCGCACCAGAGGCGGCAATCCTCGCCGTCCGCCTGTTCGAACGACGGGCCCAGCAGGGCACAATTCCATTTCTTCGCAAGTGCCTGCCAATGCAGGTCATCGGCTGCCGTGCGGCCACCCTCGCAAGCGCCTTTGCCGCAGCCGTGCTGGTGCACGATAACGCCCCGGAGGTTTTCGACTCCGGCGGGGATCCAGACGCGATACGTGACGCCATAAACCAGTTCGCCCGGCTTCTTCGAAGGCTCGTATCGAACCGAGTGCATCGTGCCCGGCTCCGCTGCCCGGGCATCGGTAGGGAAAAGGCCGAAAACTCCGAGAATTGAGCAAATCAAGATCGGCGTGATGCGACACATGGCAGTTTCCTGGTTTTCCGAAGACCCGGCAAGTCGGCGATGCGGATCCGAATTATCGCCGTTCACCGAATAGAGGGCAACATCACGCCCTGGTCAGAGACACGTGAGATGGCTGAATAACGATGGATTCGCCGGTCAGGAATGTCTGAAGGGAATTTCTCAGGCGAATCGGGCCGCGAGCCGCTTCATCGCCATTTCGAACTGATCCGTGGCCGACTCGAAATCGACCTTCATCGATTTCACTGTTGCGGGGCTTTCGACTTTGGGCGATTTCCGGGCTTTGGCGGATATCGGGATCTGGCCGCTTGGGCCTTCGGAAAGTCGCGTTTCCGTTTCCGGTCGATAGAGCCAGTCGATCGCTCGCCGGGCGGATTCCGGATTCGGCGAGTTCTTTACGATCGCCAGCGTGTTCGGCAGAAACAGAGTCCCAAAACCGTCGCCGGTCGAGTCGGGATAAACGATTTCGACCGGATGCCCCTGGGCAGCCATGACGAGGGCATCGTCGGTGTCGGTCAGTCCGAACGCCAGTCGTCCGTTCGCGACGGCCTCGGCGACGGGCTTGTTGCCAGCCAGAATCTGCACTTCGTTCGCGACGAGGCTGTCGAAAAAACGGTCCGCCCTTTCCGTGCCCCATGTCGAGTACAAGCAAGCGGCATGAGTGGCCGTCGTGCCGAAGAACGGCTTCGCGATTCCGCACTTTCCTCGCCACCGAGGCTCAGCCAGATCCATGATTGAGGCAGGCTTCCGGCCGTTCGCGAATGCACGTCGATCGAGTATCAGCACGCGAGCCCGTGCCGCGAACCCGAACCAGAAACCTTCGGGGTCACGATATTCCGGGGGAAAGTCACCGGCGTTCGCGGGCCGGTGACTCGCCAGAAGCCCGGCCCGCTTGAGGCGAATCGTATTGACGATTTCGTTGTTCCAGAAAATATCGGCCCGAGGCCTGGACGCCTCAGAGCGGATCAGATTCGTCAGGCCGATCGTCTTGGTACTTTCCACGTCGAACTTCGATCGGACTCTGACCCCCGATGTTCGATCGAAATCGACCAGAACCGGCTCGGAGAACTCGCGATCGAGCGCCACATAAGCCGTGAGGGTCGGGTCGCCGGCGGCCTTCGTGACTCGCGGGACGGAACTGGCAAAAGCGAGCGACGAAACTGTACCGGCGAACTTGCGTCGCGAGATCGTCATGGGGGATCTGCCTTTCGTTCACCGGTCGTGCGCCTGACGAGCGCCTCAAGCCCGGAAGATGAACCAGACGGCTCCCATCATACAAAATCCGGCGTACAGATAATTCCAGCTCAAATTCTCTCTCAGATAAAATACGGCGAAAGGAACGAAAACCGAAAGGCTGATGACCTCCTGAAGGATCTTCAACTGACCGACAGACAGGGATTTATGGCCGATCCTGTTCGCCGGGACCTGAATCAGGTATTCGAACAGAGCCACGCCCCAGCTCGCCAGAGCCGCGATCCACCAGCGAGTCTCCTTGAATGCCTTGAGATGCCCGTACCAGGCATAGGTCATGAACATGTTGGAGATCGTCAGCAAGACGATCGTCTTGAGTACGGGATTCATCGCTTCGTTATGGTTGGGCGTCGTAAGTCCTGGCTTCCCGCCGGAAGCCAGGACCAACCGTGAAAAGGCAACGCGAGACCGGATTCAGTTCGATTCCGGGTCGAATTCGTAATCTTCGTCCTCGTCGTCGTCTTCGTCGTAGTCCGACTCCATCATCTCGTGGACTTCCTCCGCGCAACTCTTCAATGCCTTGAGAATGCGTTCCAGGGCACCGCGGAATGTGTCGAAGGGTTCGAAGAACTGCTCGACGGCGACGACGATGTGACGGCTCGGCAAGGTGATGACCTTCACCCCGCTGTGCTTCGCCATGCAGTCATTGGCGACCTGAAGCGCCAGGATCAGTTCCGAGTCGTCTTCTTCTTCATGGTCGGATCGCCAGGCGAAACCGAACAGTTTGAGAACCTGGGGGTCGTCTTCGTCAGGGTGGATGAAAAGGGGATATCCTTCGAACTCGAACATGATATCGCCCTCCTCGTCGATCGAGGGATCGTACCCTGAGTTTCGGAGGTGGCTGGCGATGATTTCGGTTTTCGATGCAGACATGGTCGAGTCGCGGTCCTGTCCCTGGCTTCGGATCGAAATGGAGCAGTTCATCGAATCGACGCCTCGGGTTCGACTGTGACGTTCAAGCCGGGGCGTCCTGGACGATGTCTGCATTGTTCTCAAGATTTTACGGAGATTCCCACGTATGGCAAGCATCGAATCTCTGCCGCCGCACGCGAATCGGAACCGGTCGGATCGAGCGGCTTCGGACCGGATCGCGACAGGCGGCATTTTCCAGGTCTTTTTTTGATCGAAACAGTTCGGATCGGTTTCGGGCCGAAAACGCATGCAGTTCCTGTATCTTGAAATCGCAGCCTGAAATACGTTAACTTTACGAGTCAGGAATCGTACGTTCGGCAAGTTTTCGTTCAATCGAACGTGCCTGTCGTGTCGATGCCTGAACCTGACCGATGTCGCATTGAGTTCGGCCGATTTTCCCTGATATTCGGAGTCCAACGTATCCATGGCTGCCGGCGAAACCAGTACGAAAAGCGCAACACTTCTGACCTCCTATGGTTTGACCCCCGGCAAGCTGCGTGGTCTTCAGCGGATCAGCAACGCCAACGGCACGCTGACGATGCTGGCCCTTGATCAAAACAGTTCGATGATCGAAATGGCCCACAAGGCGCTGAAGACCGCCGGCCAGAATCGCGAACCGAGCTTCGCCGAAATCGTCGAAGCCAAAGTCGACATGGCTCGTGAAATGTCCGGCGCGGCTTCTGCTCTTCTGATCGACGGCTACTACGGCGCATTTTCGGTCGTGGCCAGCGGCGCGATCGCTCCGGAAAAAGGCTTGCTGATTCGCGTCGAGAAGTCGGGAAGCCCGAAAAACTCCGTCGGCGCTCCTCTCGGCGAAATCGAGTCCGGCTGGTCGGTTCAAAAAATCAAGTACATGGGCGCGGATGCCGTCAAGCTGCTCGCCCCGTTCGAGCCCGCCGAACCTGATTCGGCCGAGCATCAGCTCCAGCTCGTCAAGCACATCTACGAAGAATGCCGTAAATACGACATCCTCATGCTGCTCGAACCCGTCGCCTTCCCATTCGGTAGCGAAAAGAAGACCGACGAAGCTTATCGTCGGCGCAAGGCCAATACCGTCCTCGAATCCGCCCGGCTGCTTTCGCGCTGGTGCGACGTTTATAAGGCCGAATTCCCCGGCGATATGGAATTCGACGACGAATCCAAGCTTCGTGACAATCTCCAGGCTCTGACCGAAGCCTCCGTCACGCCCTGGGTTCTGCTCTCGGCCGGTGTCGATTATCCGGCTTACAAGCGTCAGGTCGAACTGGCTGTCGAATGTGGCGCTTCGGGCGTTCTCGGTGGCCGTGCCTTCTGGAAGGAATACTTCCAGCAGGCTGACGCCAAGGCCCGCACGAAATTCGCCGCTGGCGAAGCACGCGGCCGTGTCGCCGAAATCGATCAGATCGTCCGCTCCGCCGCGACCCCGTGGTGGGACAAGATCGGACTGAATCGCGAATCGATGTCCGACATCCGCGCCGCCGAAGGTTGGCACGCCCGCTACCTCGCCGGTGTCGGTGAATCGGCTGGCGGCGGCCACGTCGTTCGCCCCGGTGAAGTTTACTGAGCCATTCTGTCTCGCGAACTGCGGTTCGAATCGCCATGCCCCTGCACAAAAGTGCAGGGGCTTTTTCGTCGATTCGTTCGAAATCATGTACCGGAGCAGGGCACAAGAGCGCTGAAAGTGCGCCGGGATCGAACTCGAACCATCTTGTACGATTATTTCCGCCAAGGGATGATGTTACGAGATTGCCTTGAGCTGACCCGGCAGGATCGGACCGAACAGGAGGCTCGCCTTGATTTCCACCTGGATGGGTAGAAACGCACTGTCCATCATCCTGGCCGGTGGGCGTGGAACTCGGCTCGATCCCCTCACTCGCGACCGCGCCAAACCCGCCGTTCCGTTCGGCGGACCGTACCGGATCATCGATTTCGCTCTTTCGAACTGCATCAATTCGGGCCTCAGGCGCATTTTGGTCCTGACCCAGTACAAGGCTCTTTCGCTGTCCCGTCATATCGATCAGGGCTGGAGCTTCCTGTGCCGCGAGCTTGACGAATTCGTCGACGTGATCCCGCCCCAGCAGATGTACGGCGAACACTGGTACGCTGGCACGGCCGACGCCGTCTATCAGAACGTCTTCGCCATCGAACGCACGAAAGCGGAAGTCGCCCTGATCCTGGCAGGCGACCACATCTACAAGATGAACTACGCCCTGATGATTCAGGACCACATGGACAGCAAGGCGGATCTCACCATCGCTTGCCTCACCGTCCCGGTTAGCCAGGCCAGTCAGTTCGGCGTCATGGCCGTCGATCGAAACCACCGGATCGTCGATTTCGCCGAGAAACCGGAGAACCCTCCGGAAGTGCCCGATTCGCCAGGCATATCTCTAGTCAGCATGGGAATTTACGTATTTTCGACCCGACTGATGTTCGACGTTCTGATGCAGGACGTAGCCATGAGGCGTGACCAGACGACCCGCGATTTCGGACGTGACATCATCCCTGAAATGATTCGGCAGGGGTACCATGTCAAAGCACATCCGTTCCAGGACGAAAACCGTAAGGAACAGTCCTACTGGCGTGACGTGGGGACTCTGGACGCTTATTACGACGCGAGCATGGATCTGATCGCCCCCGATCCGCTTCTGAACATCTACGATCGAAACTGGCCGATTCAGACGTTCTCGCCACCGATTCCGCCACCCAAGTTCGTTCTCGACATGCCTGGAAGACGCGGACTCGCGACGAATTCGATCATTTGCCCGGGAGTGATTGTTTCAGGTGGAGAAGTCCATCGTTCGATCATCGGCACGCATTCGCGCATCAGGTCCTATTCGCTCGTCGAAGACTCGATCCTGTTCGACGAAGTCGTGATCGGCCGAAACGCACGCGTTCGCCGTGCCATCCTGGACAAGAACGTATTCGTTCCCGACGGATTTACGATCGGACATGACCAGGATCTGGATCGTAGCCACGGGCTGACGATTTCGCCCGAGGGTCTGACTGTCGTGGCCAAAGACGAGGACTTGCGCCGTTTCGCCAGAGGCGTATGACGGAAGAGGCCTTGCCGGAACCGAACTTGAATGATGGGTCAGGTACGCTTGCTCGAAGCTGAGGTCGATCGCGATCGGGCTTTCGTGACCTTTTCGACGGGAAACAGGTTCGAAATCACTTCGTCGATCGTCTCGACGAATTCGAACGACATATCCGCTTTCACTTCTTTCGGAAGGTCAACGAGATCGTTCCGGTTATGCACAGGCAGCAGCACGTGATGGATGCCCGCTCGCCGTGCCGCCAGCACTTTCTCGCGTATTCCCCCGACCGGAAGAACACGGCCTGTAAGGGTCACTTCTCCGGTCATGGCAACGTCGCCGCGCAGGGGTTTCTTGTTCAGTAGGCTGACGAGACTCGCCGCGATCGCGACCCCCGCAGACGGACCGTCCTTCGGCACAGCTCCGGCGGGTACGTGCACGTGCAGGTCACTATCGGTCAAAGGCTTCGTATCGATTCCCAGCTTATCGGCCCGGCTACGAATATATCCAGCAGCAGCCTGTACGCTTTCGCGCATCGATTCGCCGAGCAATCCGGTCAAAGTCATGCCGCCCTTGCCGCCCGGTAGCAGTGTGGACTCGATGAACAAGATCTCGCCACCGGTCGGCGTCCACGCGAGACCGGTCGAAACGCCCGGACCGGGCTTGCGCATCGCCGATTCCTTGAAGAACTTGGGCGGACCGAGATACACCGTGACGTCCTTATCGGTGACGGTGATTTTACGCTGGTTGCCTTCAGCGCGTTTGCGTGCGATTTTGCGGCAGATGGTGCCGATTTCCCGCTCAAGGTTGCGCAGGCCAGCCTCTCGCGTGTAGTCGGACACGATCCGGCGAACGGCATCGTCAGGAAGCGTCACCGTATCCGCTTTCAGCCCATGAGCCTCCAACTGCTTCGGAATGAGATGCTTACGAGCGATCGCGAGCTTTTGCTCTTCACTGTAGCCTGGCAGTTCAAGGATCTCCATACGGTCCAGAAGCGCGTGTGGGATCGTTTCCGACGTGTTCGCCGTCGCCAGGAAAAGTACCTTGGACAAGTCGAACTCGACATCGAGATAATGGTCGTGAAATGTCGTATTCTGTTCCGGGTCAAGCACTTCGAGAAGTGCAGACGCCGGATCTCCACGAAAGTCGTTACCGAGCTTGTCGACCTCGTCGAGCACGAAGACCGGGTTATTGGATCCGGCTTTGCGCAGACCCTGAATTACACGGCCGGGCAATGCGGCAATGTAAGTTCTTCTGTGACCACGAATTTCGGCTTCGTCATGTACTCCGCCGAGGCTCATGCGGACGAATTTTCTGCCGAGTGCATCGGCGATCGAGCGGCCGAGGCTTGTCTTGCCCGTACCGGGCGGACCGACAAGGCACAAAATCGGCCCCTTGAGGTCGTTCTTGAGCTTGCGGACGGCCAGATATTCGATAATCCGTTCTTTGATCTTTTCCAGATCGTAATGGTCTTTGTCGAGAACCCGGCGCGCCTGGCGCAGATCGAGTCGATCGCGGGTCGATTCGCTCCAGGGCAGGTGGATGATCCAGTCCAGGTACGTTCGGACGATCGAATACTCCGCCGAACTCGGATGCATGTTCGAAAGCCGTTCGAGTTCACGCCTGGCTTCGGTCATGACCCCGACCGGCGGATTCGCCGCTTCGAGTTTGGCCGTCATCTGGGTAATTTCGGACGATTCGTCGCCCGACTCACCAAGCTCTTCCTGCATCGCCTTGATTTGCTGGCGAATGAAATGCTCACGCTGCGCTTTGGTGATCTCGGAACCGACCTGAGCCTGGATCCGGCCAGCCAATTCGATCACTTCCAGATGTCTCGTCCAGTATCTGAGCAGGATCTTCAGCCGCTTCTTGACGTCCGGCTCGGACAGCATCGACAACTTTTCTTCCACCAGAAACGGCAGGCTGGATGAGAAAAGATCGACGAGCCGGGCCGGATCATGCGTGTTCATCGCCGCGACCTGCAGCTCTTCCGGCACCTGCTGGGTCTGTTTGACCATGCGGGCCAGGAGCTTTCGCGCCTGATGGACCAGGGCTTCGACTTCGAGCCCTTTATGATCCTTGTCGTTGACGGAATGCACCGTCACGAGCGGGAAAGGCTCCTGCCTCAGGATCTTGCCGATCCTGGCGCGACTCACACCCTGAAATACGATACGGGTCGTTCCGTCGGGGAACTTGAGCATCTGGAGGATCTGCCCGACGCAACCGTAATCGGAGAGGTCGCTGCGTGTCGGGACGTCGGTTTCGACTTCGATCTGGGTCGCCAGAACGATCGTGCGGTCAGTGGACGACGAAACGGCGTCGACCAGCGCGATGCCAGCGGTTCGGTTGATCACGATCGGCACGATCGTATTCGGAAAGACCACTTCCCCACGAAGCGGCAGCAACGGCAGATCCTGCGACTTTTTCGCGGAACTTCGCGTGCTGCCGGCCATCATGTCTCGAAAAGCGGGAGAGGATTCGATCTCCTTGCTCAACTCTTCGATCGTTTGCGGCGTAACTCTCTTGTTGGATCGACGCTTGGTCATGTTGTCCGTCGGGCGAAGCAGGCATGGTGAAGCGCGGGATTCGAACCAGCGCTCGTCGAATTTGGATCTATTGTGCCAAAACCCCATCGACAAGGGAATCAGCGGAACTCGTCCACAAGTCTTCCGCAATCGCCAAAACCACGAATTCAGCCCAATCCGCAAAATTCATAAAACCGGATGATCTGCTTGCGAATACCGATACCGCAATACGGTTCCTCACATGAACATCGCGGGCATTCCGATTTCCTGAATTCCCGCGAACTATTTCCGCCACCAGGCTTCGGACTCTTCGGGGTCTTGCCATTGACGATGGTGAATCAGCTGGAGCATCTGGAAATTGTTCATCGCGAACATGCTCAGCAGCAGGATGTTATAGAGTGAACCGTTCTGTCGATAGAGCCAGAACGCGAGCAGGGCGGAAAGCACCAGGGAAATGCCGTGGGTCAGTTCCTGCCCGCGGCGTTTGGAGATCCCCTGCAGCACGACGCCCGCGATCTGACCGCCATCCAGCGGCCAGATCGGTATCAGGTTCAGTATGCTCCAGATGCGATTGATGAAAGCGAGTTCTGCCAGAGCCTCCAGAAGTAAAGGATCCTCCAGATGCACGTTTCGGATCAGGAGGATGACGGCACCATAAAGTAGAAAACCTGCGAGCGGGCCATTGAAAATGACGAGGATTCGCTTCCAGCGCGCGATCGTCGGACCTTCCGACAGGCATAGACCGCCCATGCCGTGCAGCAGGATCGCCGGTTGACGGCCGAACATACGATTCGTCAGGGCGTGCCCCATCTCGTGCACGATGATGGACACGAGCACGCAGCCGATCCAGATGGCGACTCGCTGATAATCGCCATCTCCCCAACCGAGAGCCGCGGAGATGACCCAAAACCAGGGCGTGATGCGGACGGGTATGCCGAAAATTCGGAAGTTCAGATCCCAGGGGCTGGATTGAGGCACTCCGAGCATTTGCCGTCCGTTCCGTTCGAGATGATATCCAGATCGATCGCAATTGGTCCGAGCGGAGAACGATACCGGAATCACTTTCCGGACCGGGATTCTCCTACGGCCAGTTCGATTATCATATGCATTCGGCACGAATTTTGTCGCGGGTGGACAGAACGATCCCGACTCATGGCGACGCCAGGAAAAATCGTCGGACGTTGGTGTATGATGCTTTTACGCAATTCGCGGTCTCGGATTCGAATTTTCGAACCGCTTGAACGAAACGTACGACAGGAAAGCACGCCCAAGATGCGATTCACGAAAATGCATGGCCTCGGCAACGATTACGTTTACGTCAGCGGGTTCGGGCAGGAGCTGCCGGTAGACATTCCGGCGCTTGCCGTCGCGGTGAGCGACCGTCACTTCGGCATCGGAGGCGACGGGTTGATTTTGATCCTGCCGAGCGAAAAAGCCGATGCCCGCATGCGCATGTTCAATGCCGACGGTTCCGAAGGCGAAATGTGCGGCAACGGTGTACGCTGCGTCGCGAAATACGTACACGATCACGGCATCGCGGCGAAGCCGAGAATCGCCATCGAAACGGGCCGCGGCGTCCTCACGCTGGATGTGACCAGAGACGCCGCGGGCAAGGCGGAATGGATCACGGTGGATATGGGCGAGCCGATTCTGGAAGCCGCCAGGATACCGACGACACTCCCTGGCGATCCGGTCGTCGATCAGCCGATCGAGGCTGGCGGAAAGACGTGGAAGGGGACGGCTGTGAGCATGGGAAACCCCCACTTCGTGATTTTCGTCGAAGATCTTTCTCAAGTCGATCTTCCGCACTTCGGCCCGCTTCTGGAACGGCATCCGGCATTCCCGAAGCGCGTGAACGTGCACTTCGCGGAAGTTGTCGATCGGTCGACAGTCAAGATGGTCACGTGGGAAAGGGGATCAGGAATCACGTTGGCTTGCGGGACGGGCGCTTGTTCCGTCTGTGTCGCCGGCGTCCTGACCGGGCGGACGGATCGAGCCATCACGGCGCACCTGCCTGGCGGTCCTCTGAAGCTGTCCTGGCCGACAGACGCGGGAAGCGTTTTCATGACCGGGCCTGCGACAGAGGTCTTTTCAGGCGATTGGGAAAGGAATTGAATCGATCACGCGTGGACGGACTCGACGCCGGTCACTGTCAGGTCAGATTCGATGAAAGCGACAAAACGAAAAAGCCTCGCCGCTAGGGCGAGGCTTTTCGAATTTCATATCGTGAGCCGATGAACGGGCATCACCAGGCGAAGTGAGCGAAGGCCTTGTTGGCATCGGCCATCTTGTGCACGTTTTCGCGTTTTGTGACTGCGGCGCCTTCACGGTTGTAGGCGGCGACGAGTTCGTCAGCCAGACGCATGTGCATCGGGCGGCCTTTTTTGTCGCGAGCGGCAGCCAGGATCCAGCGGATGGCCAGCGTCTGTTGACGAGCCGGCTTCACTTGCATCGGAACCTGATAGGTGGCACCACCGACGCGCTTCGAGCGGACTTCGACGACCGGCTTGACGTTGTCGACGGCTCGGTGGAAAACGTCGATGACGTTATCGGCCTGTACGCGCTTCTGGATCAATTCCATGGCATCGTAGAAGACCTTGCGAGCGGCCGATTTCTTGCCGTCGAACATGAGATTGTTGATGAACTTGGAGGCCAGGAGCGAGTTGAAACGCGAATCCGGCCGGAGTTGCGATTTGCTAGCCGTGAATTTTCGAGCCATATTCCTGATTCGATCCCATGCGATGTTGAACGAAACGTGACTCTGCGAATCGACCCGGTTCGGCAGTCAAACGTTTCGGTACGTACTGGCGACTTTACTTCTTCTTGCCCTTGGCCGCGGCGGCCTTCTTCGCGGAGGCACCGTACTTCGAACGGGCCTGCTTACGATCGGCGACACCGGAGCTGTCCAGAACGCCACGAACGATGTGGTAACGCACGCCCGGCAAATCGCGGACCCGGCCACCACGAACCAGCACGATCGAGTGCTCCTGCAGGTTGTGCCCTTCGCCACCGATATAGGCCGTGATTTCCTTCTGGTTCGACAGACGGACCCGGGCGACCTTCCGCAAGGCGGAGTTCGGCTTCTTGGGGGTCATCGTCTTGACCTGAAGACACACACCACGCTTGAACGGGCAAGAGTCGAGCACCGGGGACTTGCTGCGGTACACTTTCTTGGTTCGCGGACTTCGGATCAACTGATTGATGGTAGGCATGGAAACTGGAGTTCCTCAAGAGACCTGATAGCATCGACTCCGGGCGAAAATGCGTTCGTCCGGTAAGACCCGATCATCTGCCCGAGCCGCACTTCGCAAGGGACGACGATCCAAGCGGAAAAGCATGAACACGTCAATTCGACGTGTTCCTGGTCTTGAACCAATCCGCGATAAGACAGACATCTTGACGTATCCTTGACCACGAGTCAAGGTGTCGTCGCGCAAATCCGGCAAGATTCCGGCGCCAGGTTCGTCAAGTTCCGACTCGTTCAAGTGCGACGAAGCATCGCCACATCGTCACCCGATGACGGGCAGGGCCGATTTCCTGGCTTCTTTCTGCTGCTGCTTCGTCACATAGCTCTCCAGGGGCGGTGTGTCTTCTTCGAACCGCATGACTTCTTCCCAGAGGGCGTCGACCATGTCCGCCTCGAGCACGTTGCGGATCGGGACCCCCCGCTTGAAGATCACGCCTTTGCCGCTGCCCGCGGCGATCCCCAGGTCGGCTTCCTTCGCTTCGCCGAAACCGTTCACCAGACAGCCCAGAATGCTGATTCTCAGCGGGTTCGACAGACCCTTCATGCGCTCTTCGACTTCGGCCACGATTCGCTCGAGATCGATGTCCAGCCTGCCGCAAGTCGGGCAGGCGACGACCTCGGGCCGCGTCACCCGCCGGTCGCAGGCCCGCAAAATGTCGAAACCGGCCGCGATCTCCGGTACGGGGTCGCCCAGCAGGCTCACGCGGATCGTGTCGCCGATGCCACGCAAAAGAATCGCTCCGATGCCGGCGGCCGATTTCAGAGTGCCGTATTCGCGACTGCCAGCTTCGGTGATGCCCACATGCGTCGGATAGTCGCTCTTCTGTGCGAACAGGGTGTAACACTCCAGCGCCGTCGGCACGTGGCTGGCCTTCAGGCTGATGATCATGTCATGAAAGCCGAGCCCCTCGGCGATTTCAATGTGCCGAAGCGCCGATTCCACCATCGCCTCAGGGCAGGGGAAGCCGTATTTTTCGATCAGGTCTTCTTCTAGAGACCCGGAATTCACGCCGACGCGAACCGGCGTTCCCGTGTCGCGGGCTTTCCGAATCACTTCTTCGTAACGCTTCCGGCCACCGATGTTACCGGGATTGATCCGCACCTTGTCGACAGCACGCTTCCCGTCGGGCGTTTTCGCATCCATGCACGCAAGCGCCATGCGGTAATCGAAATGGATGTCGGCGATCAGGGGTATCCGCATCTTATGACGAATCAGACCGACGGCTTCCACGTCTTCCTTCTTCGGAACCGTCACTCGTACGATTTCGCATCCGGCCTCTTCCAGCCGATGGATCTGGGCGAGCGTAGCCGCCGCATCGAACGTGTCCGTCGTGGTCATCGACTGAACCCAGATCGGGTTATCGCCACCGACCACGTGGTCGCCGACGCCCACCTCACGAGTCTTGTGACGCTGAACGGTCGTCGAATAAGCCATGTGCGTTTCGGGTCCTTCGTGCGATATTGCCGTCATCTCGAATATCGGCGAGCGGAAGGCCGAAATTCATCGAGATCAAGTGCCATTCCGTAATCCTTCGGAGCACGCATCATTTTAGAACCTTGCCGAGAGACGGGTCAAGGCGATAAAACACGGTTCGGTGCTCACGGCCAGCCTTCTTTCCTCTGTCTCTGGTGCCTCCACGGTTGAAAAGTTTCGTCAAACGCCTGCTTCTGGCCTTCTACAATCCGGTCGTCCTGACCCTCAGGAAGTCCTCGCGCTGGGCTATGGCGTTCGCCGTTTCACCCTGGACGTCGTGCTCCGTTTGCGGCAGAAGAGGTCCGAAACTCTTCGTGCCGGAGGCCGTGGGTGACGAACTTGTCGCAATGTGGGGCCTCACGGATTCGGAAGCGTTCGATTTGCGCCTCAAGGAGTCGCTGATCTGCCCATGGTGCGGCTCGAAACACCGGGCACGAAGGCTGGCGACCGTGATCGCCCAGGAGTTGCGAACCAGAAACGATCATGATGCAGAAAGTGCAGATCCGATCGGCACTCATGGCGAACATGCGAATTCGGAAACGCTCCTGATCCTCAACCGAATCGATGGCCTGGACAAGATGCGAATGCCTGCCACGATCGCCCGGATCGTCCAGACGGACTATGCCGAAGGTGCCGAGCCTGGTGAAATCGTCTGTGGCGTCCGGCATGAAGATGCGCAGCGGATGACATTCGATGACGGCATGTTCTCGGTCGTCATCGATTCGGAAACGCTCGAACACGTGCCCGATCTGGAACAGGCCCTGAGGGAGATTGCCCGCGTGCTCAAGCCCGGCGGACTGCATGTCTTCACGGTGCCGATGAAGCCTGGAACCGAACGGACCGAATCGCGAATCACGCGGGATGCATCAGGGGAATTGACGGACCGGATCCTGCCGAGACTTCATCATCCGGGCGGAAGCTGGGGTTGGGAAGTGCATACGGAATTCGGTGCCGATTTCGACTCGAAATTACAGGCTATGGGTTGGCAAGTCCGCATCGACCGTACCGGATCGGACGATTTGGCCGTTTTCGGAAAAGCTTGCGTTTGCGAAGTTTATGTCTCAAGGAAGCCCGTCTGACGTTCATAAGTTCGGCCCTGCATCGAGACACGTTCTGACGATGCACTGGACGAGTCCGCTAGAATAGCCATGCGAAACCCGGGAACTACGGAAAGCGTTCGAATGAGCAGACTCGACAAATACCGCAAAGCGTTCGACAAATCGAAAGCCGAACAGGCTCGTGACACGGGCAGGCTTCACCGGCAGATCGCCACCGAAGCCGCGCGCAGGCTGGCGGTGATTCTCGAATCGGGCCACGGCTCGCGCGAGCCGGAGGCGGCCGACTTTCATGCCGCGAAGATGCAGGCCGTAGCGGTTTTAGGTCTTGCCGTGCGACCGGGCGAATTGCCTCCGGACTCGCTCGTCCGCGAGCTTTTCGAGCTGGAGACGAACGAGGCCGCCAAAATGGACGCCGTGGAATTGGAGCATACCGATCCCGCGACCGCCGAACTTCAGGCGGGGTCGACATATGCCGACCGATTCGATCACTTCCTTTCGCTCCTGAAGATGCTGGAGCGGGTAAAGCAGGACCCCAGAGCGCATCCGGAAGGGGATGCGCTTTATCACAGTCTTCAGGTTTTCGATTTCGTCCTGCAGAGAAACCCCTACGACGAAGAATTACTGACCGCCGCGCTTCTGCACGATGTCGGAAAGGCGACGGAACCGTTCGCCGAATCGTATGCCGCCAGCGTCAAGGCCCTGCATGGGCGAATCACGCCACGAACGGCGAGGCTGATCGAGCGCCTTCCGGCGGCAAAGGCCCAACTTGCCGGCTCACTCGGATATCGAGCACGCCGGGCCCTCGACCGGGACGAAGAAGCCGAAGCGCTGGCGCTGCTGGCGGAGGCGGACCGGGAAGGCCGCAAATCGGGCGTCGACGTGCCGACGCCCGAAGCTGCCGTGGAAACCCTGCGCCAGCTCTCAGAGGGCTTCGCAATCGACTCAGGTGACTGACGTTACGGAAAAGGATCACCGAACCCCGGGACGATTACTCGAAGGGGTTCGGCGTGGATCCACATAAAGTACGGAGATAGGCAGTCTCTCGACGGTCAATCGGATAGGCCGAGGCTTCGGATTTTGGTGGCGAGATCGGCACCGGCTTCGGTCGTCCGGATTTTTTTGTCGATTTCCTTGATGGTGCCTGACTTGTCGATGTAGAAAGTCCAGCGTTCCGGATTGGCCCGGCCTTCGTGGACGACTCCGTAGGTCTTGGCCGTCGTTTTTTCGGGATCGCACAGGATCGGAAAATCCAGGTCGAGCGACTTGGCGAATTTCGCATTTTCTTCGGGCGTATCGCACGAGGCCGTGAAGTAGGCGACGCCGGTCGGCTTCAGCTTTTCGCTGGAAGCCCTCAGGCTTTTGCATTCGGCCGTGCAGCCGCCGGTGAACGCCTTGGGGAACCAGGCGACCACGACGGCTTTTTTACCTGCGAAATCAGACAGTTTGTAAGTCTTGCCGTCTGAGGCTTTCAGCGTGAAGTCGGGCGCTTTGTCGCCGACTTTGAGTTCGGCACGGGCCGAAGAGGTCAGGCCAAGGATCACGGTGAATACCGTGGTGAGTCGTCGAAATGCGGATGCGGAAATCATGGCGTTCGAATCGTTCCCTTTGCCCGGATTGGAGTTGCGTCGGACCAAGCACGTCCGCCGTCGCTTTTCAGATTAACCGAGCCGGGATTCAGGCTCAATGGCGCAGAAAAACGCTCCAGGCCGGCGATCGGAAATGTCGAACGTCGGCCTGGAGCATCTGGACCGAAGCTTCTGACTATGTCGATCTCTTGCGGCGTTTTTGCACGACCTGATCACTCATGTCCATTCTTAGAGCCTGAAGGACTCCGGCACTCGTTGGGGCGAAAGCCGTGATGTCCTCGTCTTTCATGGTCCAGCTTCTGGCCATTTCCCGGGATTCGAGCGTGGCGCCGAGGAAGATGAATTCCCAAGAGTAGACGGTGCTTTGATGCTCGATCATCTGGGCGATTTTCGCGTTCGAATAGACTCTGGAGGCGTTTTCGTAGCCGTCGGTCATGCAGGCGATGATGACTTTCGAAGGGCGTTCGTGCTCGGGGGTCGCTGCGAGCCGCTGGCCGATCTCATCGATCGTCCGGCCCATGGCGTCCAGCAGAGCCGTGCTGCCCCTCGGCTCATAAGTCTCGGAGTTCAATTGCGGCACTTCCGCAAGTGGCATGTGGTCAAAGGGTTTGAGATATTCATCGTCAAAGAGGACGAGCGTGAACCGGGCATCGCCGGGCTCATTCTTCTGAACCTCGAGAAAGTGATTGAAACCGCCGATCGCTTCGCTCTTCATGGTGCCCATTGAGCCGGACCGGTCCATGACGAACGCGATTTCCGTAAGATCTGGATTCATGAGAGGACAGCTCCTTCGATAAAGAGAGCGCGAAAATTGATCGTCGCCTTTCAGGCCTGAAGGGCAGCATCAAGGAAACGTCATGGTGCGTAAAGGCGTACACGCGTGAGAACGTCCAACAATTTCGCGTGCTTTGAGGTTATGCGGAAGGCAGGTTTCATGTCAAGAAAGCCGGACGTCGTGCCAGTGAGGCGCAACGTCCGACTTTGTTCGTTCCGAATTCTTCCGGTGCGATTCGAATCGCCGGTACGCTCGCGTATTTCAGAAAGAATTGACGAGCTTGCGTTCGCCGGTGACGAACGATTTGACCATGCGATGTACGTGCCAGTGGATCATGGCCTTGACCACGTAATAGAACCGCACGCCGCCTTCCTTACGAAGCCGGAACAGGTTATCGATCCGTTCCTCGTAAACGGCCAGAAGGGCTGGGTCGGTCACCTTCTTTTTGAGTCGGCGATAGGCGTAATAGGCCGCGGCTTGATCGTAGACCTGGCATTTGAGCCAGTGAAGCGGGTGCCGCCTCCAATAATCGGAATATTGCGGCTGCCTGTTTCCGATGTAGATACGCTCATGAATGAAGAGTTCGTCGAGGCGGTCGAAGAAGGCGTGCACGTCGTGGACTTCGCGGAGCACTTCCAGGTAACCGTCACGCAGCTCCTCGCGGGTCATCTGCAGCGGTATGACATTGGTGCCGAATTCCGGCTCGTCGGAATAATCCAGGCGCCCTTCGTCAGCCAGGCGTTTATGGAGCGGGGTTTTGGGAATGGCGTGGAGCATGCCGATCATCGAGCTCGTGATCCGGCTTTCCTTGAGGAATCGCTTCTGCCGTTCGAAGATCGTGCGATCATCCGAATCGAAGCCGACGATCATGCCGCACCAGACGTCGATGCCTGCACGTTGAATGGTGTGTACGCGGCCGAGGATCGAATCGCCGGCACGCACGTTCTGGAATTTCTTGGTTTCGCGTAGGGCGTCTTCGTTGGGGCTTTCGATGCCGACGAATACTGCGACGAAATTGGCCTGCGTCATGAGCGACAGCAGTTCCGGGTCGTCGGCGAGGTCGAGAGAGGCTTCCGTGAACATCGACATCGGGAAACCGTGCCGGCGCTGCCAGGCGACGACTTCGCGGAGGACTTCCTTGATGGCTTTTTTGTTGCCGATGAGGTTGTCGTCCACCACGAACACCGAGCGCATGCCGGCTTTACGCATGGCGTCGAGTTCGCGGATCACCTGAGCCGAGGTTTTCAGTCGCGGCCGCCGGCCGAACGTCACGATGATGTCGCAGAATTCGCACTGAAATGGACAACCCCGCGAGAACTGCAGGCTGCCGAAGGCGTACTGGTTCATTTTCAACAAGTCGAACCGGGGCACCGGGACTTTCGTCATATCCGATTTTTCGACCTGCTCGTAACGGGCGGCATGATTGCCCTTGGCCCATTCACTCAGGAAAGCGGGCCATGTTTCTTCGGCCTCGCCCACGAAAATGACATCCACGAGGTTATCGAAATAATCTTCCTGAACGGTCACCCAGGGCCCGCCGACGACCGTGAAACATCCGCGGTTTTTCAACTCGGTAAGGATCTCGGTCATTCGGAACCGTTGAACGGACATGCCCGTGACACCGACGATATCGGCCCGGCGGCAACGTTCCCAGTCGATCGGTTCGACGTTTTCGTCCATCAGGGTGACGGTATGCCCCTCAGGCGCCAGCGCAGCCAGAAGGGGAAGGCAGGCGACCGGCAGATTCGCCTTTTTCCCGAGCATTTCGAGGGCGTGTTCCATGCCCCAATACGAGACTTCGAACCTGGGGTTGATGAGGACGATGTCCGCCATGATCCGAAGCTCCTTCTTGTCAGAATACACTTGGTTTCGACCGAATGCGGTTCGCATCTGAAATCCGGTCCCTTGCGATGATCGCTTCGTTGCCGACGCTCACGAGTGAAGTTGCGAGAGGATCGAACCGCGAGACCGTCTGGGGAAACTCATCTTCCGTGAACCCGGGGGCTTCGAACAGGCCAAGTCCGGCGGATTCTGGATACGAAAACGCACGAAGCATGGGGGGATGCTCCGTGCGGAGGGGGGAGAGACGCGTGACGCCGAAGATTCGCCGGCACACGTCCGATTCGATTGCTTCGTTGCCGGC
Organism: uncultured Isosphaeraceae bacterium; assembly: GCA_964608915.1. Taxonomy (GTDB): domain Bacteria; phylum Planctomycetota; class Planctomycetia; order Isosphaerales; family Isosphaeraceae; genus QWQI01. Next base: position 112,986 of record CAZSQA010000008.1, on the reverse strand, counting down.
TGGCCGATCAGAATCGGGGCAGCCTCAGCCCGGTCGGCAGGATCATGTTGACGATCCGGTTCGCGAGCGATGTGTCGTTTCGGCTCGTCTGGACCGTATAAGCCAGCCCCTTGGGCAACTGGCCGACGATCCGCGACGATGTCAGGTCGTGCACCGCCTGAGTCTGGGTCGGGTTCCCGGCCACATCCGTCAGGCTTTCCCTGTCGATCGTAACACGAACCTTGCGGGATCTCGGGCCGGCCTTGCGGTCGAGCACCATGTTGTAAGTGCCCTCCGCAGTACCGGTCGAAGCGACGTTCCGTAACTTGCCGGCACTGATGCTTTGTCCCATCTGGCGGCCGGACATGCTCACGATGCGATAGTTCAGCGGGCTCGTCCAGTACGACTCGGCAAGACCCGAGCCAGAATCCGCGGCGTTGATCCGTACCTGACCACTGAACTGGTTGTAGCCGATTTGCGTCACGATCGGGCCGACGGTGTCGATCACCAGTGGCGAGCCGCTGCCGGTTTCCGTGCCCATCAGCTGTTTCGTGATGGTTTCCGAGCCGCGAGTCACAGCCATCGATACGCTGTAGCGGCCGTCCGCAAGTGCATTACTGACCGTGACGAACCAGCGGCCGTCTTCGCCAGCCGTCGCGGTGCCCAGCTCGATCGCCGCACTTCCGGCCTGGTCGATCCTTTGAGCGATGAGCTTGACGCTCGCACCGGGAGCGGTCTGACCCTCGAAAAGCGGCTTGACGTTTCGGGTGATGCTGTCTTTGCTCGAGACACCCGTATCCGCCACGGCGGCCAGTCGCCCGGCCGACTGAGCGGCGAGGTCACCATCCGTCGTCGGGGGTGCCGTCGGTTCCGGCGGCAAAGTCGGTGCCGGCTCCGTGGGTGCCGGAGTGACCGGATCGACGGGCGAGGGCTGAGGCGTAATCCCGCCAGGAGCACTGATTTGAATCGGGGTCGTCGCGGTCGTGGCGGAAGTGCCCTTGTCGCGGATCAGGACCATCGCATTACGTCGGCCGGCCTTGGCATAGGTATGCTGGCCATAGACTTCGATCGTGCCTGAGGCGTTCTTGACGATCTGCGTCGCGTGTTCGATCGCGCCGTCGCCCCAGCGGATCAGGGCGGTGTAGTCGCCGACAGGAGAATTCGGATTCGTGTCGGTGAAAGTCGCGACGATACCGGTCCAGGACTGGCCGGCGACGACACCCGCAGGAGTCGTTCCGCGAGCCGCCAGAGGAGCGTCTGCCACGTTGTATTGAGACGTCACCTGACCCTTGACGTTTTCGGGGGTCAGTTCGGTGGCGTAATCACCCACGAACGCCTTCGTCGAATATGTCCCTTCGTTCAGGAAGGTGTGGCTGCCGACGATTTCGAAACCGCCGCCCAGCCGGGCACGGACTTTACCCGCGGAAGTCGTACCGTCGCCCCAGTCGATCGTCGCGACGTAGACGTCCGGCGAATTCGCCGTATTTTCGGCGTCGGTGAACGATCCCACGACACGGTCGCCCGTGGCCTGACCTTCCATGACCGTCTGCGTCACGCTCGTCATGGCGATCGGCGGCGGATTCACGATCAGGCGGAAGTTCTGCTTGTCCCAGGCATCGGCCGTCGATCCGCGAGCCGTCGCACCCACTTGCCGGACACCAGCTGCCAGTTGCACGACACCTGTAAAATCAGCCTTCGGCGTGATGGTGACGACAGCACCTTCCACCTTGATATCGACTTTGTCGGCGTTCGTCACCGCGACGACGGTCGAATCCAGCGGGTCGTTCTCCAGGTCGGTCGCAGTCATGTTGAAGCTGATCGGCGTGCCGACGCGAGTGGCCAGATCCTTCACAGGGCCGAGGATCGGCGGGCTGTTGGTCGCATCCGGAGTGACGACGATCGGCACGGCCTGCTGAGTCTTCGAGCCATCAGAGGCGGTCGCCGTAATAACGACCTGGGACGTATAGTTTCCGGCCGGCGGCTGGATCACCAGAACGGCGTCCGAATTGTCCGTGACGACTTCGGCCTTCGTGATCACGACCGGCGTCAGCGGGAGGTCGGCATTCGTCGTGGCTACGGACTGGATCTTGTCCAGAACGTCGAACCCGCGAACCAGTTGGCCGAAGATCGTGTGATTGAAATCCAGGCCCCGCTGCGGCGTGCTCGTGATGAAGAACTGAGATCCGTTCGAGTCCTTGCCCGTGTTGGCCATCGCCAACTGGCCGACACCCGTGAACATGGCTTTCGGGTCGAACTCGTCAGAGAAAGTGAACCCGGGGCCGCCCGTGCCGTTGCCGTTCGGGTCGCCACCCTGAACCATGAAATTCTTGATGACGCGATGGAACGTCAGGCCGTTATAGAAGCCCTGTTGAACCAAAGTGCTGATCTTGCTGACGGTTTCCGGAGCGAGATCGTCGAAAAGCTTGAAAGTGAGCTGACCATAGCCGGCGACGGTCATCTTCACGAACGTGCCGCCGCTGATCACCGACGTCTTGACGGCGTCATTGTCGCTGGTCACCGAATAGCTGACGGCGGTCGCGTCGCTCGTCGTGCTGGTCAGAGGCACGATCAGGCTCTTGCCGCCAGGGACGCTCAGTTGCGAAAGCGCGTCCATCGCCGGAGCGGCCATCAATTCCCTGCGTTCGAACGTCTCGATCGAAACAGCGGCCTTGCGCGGCTGGCGATGAGAAATCGAACGGTTACGATTCAGCGAAGTCTCGCGATTCGGGCTTTTCATGACGAATCCTTCCCCCTTTTCAGAAATCCCGCCCCAGTTTTATAAGCGGCTGGCCCCCCGGCACATCCGCCTTGCGGCTGGAATTCTTCTTCCTTCATCATTAAAATCGGCAACCGGATTTCCGAATCTGGAGTCATTTTCTACAAAATTCGGAGAATCCGAACAAACCTCCCATCTTCACACTCGCACCTGATTCAAAACGCAACTTCCAGGGACACTTCGTAGACCCCCTGTCGCGAATTCCGCAATTTCGAGACGAATCGAATGCCTTCGAACCTGGTGCCCCTTTGGCTGAACTGGCATGGACGTCACGTTCTCGTCGTGGGGATGGGTGCGGTCGGGCAGCGCAGGGCACTGACGTTTCAGCGAGCCGGCGCGACGGTCATCGGCATCGATCCTGTGCCAGCCATTCAGGGTTCGGAATGGGGCGAGCTGATCCGCGAAGGCCTGGATCTCAAGGCTGAGCCTTATTCTCCGGACATCTTCGACGAACTGGAACTGTCCCACGGCCGGCCTGACCTTGTCCTCGCCTGCGCGACCCGGGCCGTGAACGCACGAGTCGTCGCGGAAGCCCTCGCCCGCGGCCTCTGGGCCGCTTCGGCGACGTCCGAACCTGACCGAAACGAAGGCCCGAACGCACATCTGGGTGCCATCCGCACTGGCGATTACCTGCAAGTCGCGGTGCACTCAGGCAATGTCGCCCCAGCGCTCGCGGCAGCCGCCGCCGACCATATCGCCCAGGCCTGGCTGCCAGCGGCAGACCGCATCGCACAGGAAGCAGCGCGATGGAGGCACCGGATCCTCTCGGACAATTCACTCTCGACCGAAGTTCGTAAGCAAGCGCTTTCCGCGGCCGGCGACATGGATCGACTGAAACTGGAAGTCGAGAATCCCGGCACGGGGGTCGAGGCTCTGCGCCGATTTCTCATGGAGATGCTCGGACCGTTGCCGGCTGGCGAATCCGCCACCGATGCGGAGAACTTTCCGTGACGCAAGCCGATCGAAACGAACCGCCCCGGCGCAATGCTTCGAAGTTGTTCTTCGGCACCGAGCCGTTCATCGACGACTTGCCGGCCCAGGGCGACTGGTACGGCGGAACCGTCCGTTCGAGGATCGCGCACGGACGTCTGAAAAGTCTCCGATTCGATCCCGAATTCGACTGGTCCCAGGTGGTCGTCGTCACCGCCGCGGATATTCCGGGCAAAAACGTCGTCGTCTGCCATGAAGAAGATCAGCCAAGCCTTTGCGACGGAACGATCCGCCACTGGGGCGAGCCCCTGGCCCTGATCGCCGCCCCGAACGGTGAAATGCTGCACAAAGCGCTGCGTGCCGTCGAACCGGTCGTCGAGCCGCTGCCGGCCGTGCTCGACCCTTTCGAAAGTCTCAAACGCGAAACTCTCATTTATGGCAAAGACAACCTGTTTCTTGAGATTCCGATCCACAGGGGCCAGGCGGCCGAGCAGTTCGCAAGTTGCGATGTCGTCGTCGAGACGAACCACTTCACCCCGGCCCAGGAGCACTCCTATCTCGAAACCCAGGGCATGCGTGCCACCCCTGTGGGTAACGGCGTTCGGATCGAAGGATCCATGCAATGCCCCTATTATCTCGTGGCCGGTGTCGCTCGCGTGCTGAGAATTCCCGAAGCCGATGTGCGTGTGATCGCCATGCAGACAGGCGGCGGCTTCGGAGGCAAGGAAGACTTCCCCACGATGCTCGCCGGCCATGTGGCTTTGCTGGCCCGCAAATGCGGCCGGCCCGTGCGGATGATTTATGATCGACGCGAAGACATGGCCGTGACGACCAAGCGCCACCCTGCCTGGGTTCGCCGCAAAACCGGCCTCAACAGGGCCGGGCAGTTCGTGGCGATGGAGCTGGACATCATTCTCGACGGCGGCGCGTATGCCACATTAAGCCCATTCGTTCTCTCGAGGGCTGCACTTCATGCCGTCGGCCCATACCGGTGCGATCACGTTTCGATTCTCGCCAGAGCCGTGGCCACGAATCATCCGCCGAACGGCGGCTTTCGCGGATTCGGGTGCCCGCAAGTCCATTTCGCGACGGAAACGCACGTCGAAGCCTGCGCTGAGAGGCTTGGCCTCGATCCGGTCGAACTGCGCCGATTAAACTTTCTCAAGCCAGGCGATTCGATGCCGTTCGGGCAGATTCTGGGGCACGGAATGGATTCGGGGGTTGTCCTGCACGAGGCATTGAGGCGATCCCGATTCGAACAGCGCCGGGCCGAGATCGAAGCGAGAAGCCGAACGATCGCACGACAGACCGATCCCGGCGACTTCGAAAAATGTGGTATCGGCCTGGCGATGTTCATGCACGGGACGGGGCTGAATGCCTACTGGGAGCGATCCGTCCGCAGCCGTGTGCGGCTGGCAGCGACGCCCGAAGGCCAGGTACGTGTTCTGACGGCTCAGGCGGAATTCGGCCAGGGCACTTTGACGGCACTCGGGATGATCGCGGCCGAGGCCATCGGCCTCGCGGATTCGGATATCCTGATCGATCACCCGGACACTTCGGTCGTACCCGACTCGGGGCCGACGGTGGCTTCCCGCACGGCGTCGATCGTCGGTTCGTTGATCCGCGAAGCCGCCAGCCGTCTGCTTATGCATGTCGAGGAACGAGCCGGAATGCATGCGATCTATGACCCGCGGACGCTCAAGGCCGCCATTGCCGGCTGCGTTTCGAGCGGCGAATCGATGGTCTTCGAAGCGGATCATACTCAAGCGATCGCTATGGAGGACGGGAACCGATGGGCTCCGCCGAATGCCTATCCGGCTTATGCCCTTGGCTGCTGTGTGGCTGAGGTCAAAGTGGACACTCTGACCGGTGAAATCGGCGTCGTCGATGTGCATATGATTTGCGATGTCGGTGCCGTGGTGTGTCACCGTCCGGCGACGAATCAAGTCATCGGCGGCGCCGTTCAGGGAATCGGCTGGGCGCTGACGGAAAGACTGGCCTGGAACGAATCGGGTGGCATGCATAATGCACGTCTCTCGGATTATGCGATTCCGTCCGCCGCGGACGTTCCGGAAATTCACGTGCACTTTATCGATGATCAAGAGTCTGAGCATTACCGATACCCGAAAGGATTGGGCGAAATGCCGATCGAAGGGCCCGGGCCCGCGATCGCAAATGCCGTCGCGATGGCGATGGGGCGTCGGCCGCACCGATTGCCGATCGGCCCGGATTGGATACTTGGCGGTCAAGGCCTGGACGAGTCATGAAGATTCAGTTCGACGTCAACGACCAGGTCCGAAGCCTCGATGTTTCTCCTTTGAGGAGGCTGATCGATATTCTTCGTGACGACTTGGGGCTCGTCGCCGCCAAAATCGGCTGCGGCGAAGGGGAGTGTGGCGCATGCAACGTCTGGGTCGACGGCGAAGCGGTCAGTGCCTGCCTCATCCCGGCCGTCCAGGTCGACGGCAGCCGGATCGTCACGCTCGAAGGGCTGGCCGATTCGAACGACGACGCCCTGAAGGCACTCCACGATGCCTTTGTCGATCACGACGCATCGCAATGCGGCGCTTGTATCCCGGGCATCGTCATGACTGTTCGAAGCCTTTTCGACGATTCTCGAACCCGGTTTCCTTCAGAGGAAGAAGTTCGCGGCCTGTTGGCCGGTCATCTCTGCCGGTGCACGGGATATGAAGCGATCGTACGCGCGACGCTCGCCTGGCTGAAGGAGAAGCCCGAACCATGAGCCGAACTTACGCAGATGCCAGGGTCCATTCGCCAGCGAATCTCGCGGCAGCTCTCGAATTTCTGGCGGCCAATTCGAACGAAGGCTGGAAGCCGCTTGCCGGCGGCACGGACGCTCTCGTACCGATCTACAGGGACGGAGTCGAACCGACGACTCCCTGGCTGAACCTGCAGAAACTGCGGCAGGAACTGCGATTCGTGCATCAGACAGGACACGGATTCGAAATCGGCGCGCTGGCGACAGTCGCCGACCTGCTCGCGTGCGATGCATTGACCGGGATCTATCCGATCGTTCGAGAGAGCTGCCTTCAATTCGCCAGCCCGGCCATTCGACGTCGCGCGACGATCGCGGGCAATCTCGCCAACGCTTCGCCGGCTTCGGATATCGCACCTGTCCTGCTGGCACTCGAGGCCGAAATCGAACTGGCGAATCACGACCGGCTGCGGATCATGCCGCTAGACGCGTTCTGGACAGGATATAAGACCAACCGGCTCGCACCAGACGAACTGATCGTTTCGGTTCGTATCCCGTTGCGAGACCGGGCCGCGAACGCCACGATGTTCCGAAAAATCGCGCCAAGGACGAGCAATTCGATCGCCGTGTTGAATTTCGCCGCCGTCGGTACGAAGGATACGTCAGACAATTGGCATGGCGTCAGGCTGGCGCTGGGCTGCATGGGCCCGACGCCGATGCGGGCCAAAGCCGTCGAGGAAGCCGTGGAAGGCCGGCTTATGGACGACGCCCGGCGCGAGGCAACGACGGCCATGCTCATTTCGACGCTTCGGCCCGTTACGGATCATCGCGCAACGGCCGGATACCGAATGCGAGTCGCAACGAACCTGGTTTTGAGCTTTCTGGAAGGAAAGTGCGGCCAGATTCGATGATCGCCGTCGTCGACATTCGAAATTGAATTGAAGAGATTACATTCCGGCTCGCTTGACGGCCATCATGCCGGATCTCATCGGGAATCACGAATCCGTGATCCTCATACGTCGAAGCACCTCGAGCGGCAGAAGTCAGTCAGCCGGAATCAATGATTCATATCATACTATTAACATGTGTGATTATAAAAATATGGATTACGCAGTGAAGTTCGATCGACGAACCGCATTACCATGAGTGGCGATGCGGTTCGCGGGGCCGTTCCCCACGGGTCAGTCGTGTGAGCTATCCGGCAGAACGGCGACGTGGGGCAAATGACGATAATCGTCGTCATAATCGAGCCCGTACCCAATGACGAACCGGTTCGGAATTTCGAAACCGACGTAATCCGGATCGAAGGGTACGACCTGCCGGCCGATTTTCCGTAGCAGGACAAGAGTCTTGACCGACGCGGGGCCACGCTGGGCGATCAGGTCCACGAGCGCCGAAAGCGTGTGCCCGGTATCGAGGATATCGTCGAGAATGATCACGTCGCGGCCCGCGACTTCCGGCAGGAATGTGTCATTGATGACGAGTGCGCCGGCCTCGGTGACCGCGCCTTTGTAACTACCGGCCTGAATGACCGCGATGCGGGCCGGGATGCGGATCGACCGAGCCAGATCCGCCAGCAGCATCATACTGCCGGTCATGACTCCGATCAGCGTGAGCGGTCGGTTTTCGTAATCCCGCTCGATCGTCTGAGCGAGTTCGGCCACGCGGGACTGGATCGTTTCGCTGTCGATCAGAACTTCCACTTCCATCGTGCTCCCGGCCTGAGAACGAAACGGACGTGCCACCATTGCCCATCCGCGAATCGAACCGACGTTTCATAAATCTTACCAGAACCACGCCCGCGGTTGCGATCGGACGAACCCCGGATCTGCCCACCGTTTCCGAAAAAAATGCCGGATGCGACGGGGTTCGTCACATCCGGCGAGCGTCGGATCGAAGCACTGCGGATTGCGATCGCTTCATTTTCTTCGATGATGCCGATAATCCGAATCGATCGATCCCGGAGTCAGCTGGAGATCGCACCCGGCCGGCGATTGCGATATCGAATGGCGCGAGCCGTGCCGAAACTGATGCCGACGAGCCAGATCGCGATCGAATAAGGCTCGGGGACTTGCGTCGTCGGAACGTTGACCGGCGGCGTTTCAGGTGTGCTCGGCGTTTCGGGAGAGCTCGGGCTTGTCGGAGGAAGCGTCAGCGCCGTCAGGTCGAACGAATTCGCGGATGTCTGGGTCGGCAGAAGATTGAGCGTCCCCGTGAAGTTCGGATCCAGATCGAGTGAGAACCGGACCTTGCCGTCGGCGGCCAGCCCCGGGTCGGGATTGCCGTTGGCATCCAGAATCGGGACGAAGCCGGAAAGCTTGCCTTCCGAATCGCGGCTCGGCTCGACGCCGAAAAGCATGACGAGTTGCTGCATGCCGTCGCCGTCACCCAGAAGCACCGTCATATTCTGCTTGTTGAATCCAGTCGAACCGTCGAGCACTTTCAACGGGCTCGAACTGGGGTCGGACGGGACCACGGAAAACGCCGGCTGAACGTCGGCCTGAAAAATCGTGAGTCCACCCATGCCAGGTTTCGGCGTCAGTTCGAAGGTCGCGACCTGGCCAGCTTCGACCTGCGACACGCAGGTCAGGACCAGCAAACACGCGACTTGCCGAAACAGGTTTCCAAGATATCCGATGCGACGGAACATTATGTGGGCTCCTCCTTGAAATCCTGGTATCCGCGCTCTTGCGGACAACCTGGGAACCGGCAGGACCTGATAGGCCCGGGATTCCCCATGTCCGTCACTGTGTCGTGAACCATCGAATCGATCCAGCCTGAGCGTTCATGCCTCAAGCGTGTTCGCACATACCGAAGGACTTGTCGAACTCGACTTCGACCAGGCCCCGAACTCATTTCGGGGTTCGACATGCACGAACGAGGCAGGGAGTCGGTGCGAGACTCCCGGTACGCGTTGCGAATTCTGACAGTTCGCCATTTTTCGTCAAGATCAAAACGAAATCTCACGACATCCGGGATTGCCCATCGATCGCTTCGAACACCTATCTTCCTTCTTTTCATAAGCTTGAGTCGTACTTTATCCTTAAAATCGAACTGTTCGGACGCGGTCGGCCGGCATTCCGAAATCACTCGGGTTTTCGTCATGAGATAGAATAAAACCCCGGGCGATTTCGTCCAATTCTGAGGACGATCGAATCGATCACGCACGGTCGGTCATTCCGGCGGCTCTCCGACAAGCGGAAGTGTTCATGAGCGATGATCACACGAACGTCCGGACCGAGTCATCCGAAACCGGCGCGCCGGTGGACGATCTCGTGCGACTTGCCCAGGGTGGCGATGCGACCGCGTCCGAATCGATCTTCGCCGAGCATTGGGGAATCTGCCTGAGAGTGGCACGGCGGATGACAGGCTCGGATACCGATGCCGAAGACGTGGTTCAGGAAGCGTACGTGAAGGCGATCATGAATCTCCAGCGATTCGACCATCGATGCGCTTTCCGGACCTGGCTCCTCCGGATCGTCACCAATGCGGCGACCGACCACATTCGCAGGCGCCGGCGCAGGACGATGCTCCTCGACTTTTCGTCGTGGTTCCCGGGCGGATCTTCTGACAACCACGAACCATCGAAGACGGAAGATCCTTCGCTGCCGATGCAGAACGCCGAATTGAGAGCCCGGCTCGACTTGGCGCTCGGCGAACTCAGCCAGACGACACGAGGCGCTTTCGTCCTGTATGCCGAAGCCGGGATGACCTATCAGGAAGTCTCCGAAGCGCTCGAAATCCCCATCGGAACGGTGATGAGCCGCATTCACAGTGCTCGCAAGAAGCTGCGTTCCATCATCGAGACCATCGATGACGAAACCCCTGCCGGAGGCCGGAGTCCTTTGCCGATGGTGCACGAATCGCAGCGAACGACTGACCCGAGCCACCGCATTCGCCCGAACACGGGCAGCGGGCCTCTTTCGCACAACTTTACCTGGTGAGGATTAACGATGATGGGGCTCGATCGCGACAATACGAAATTCGGTCAGGATCCGGCGGATACGGAGCTTCTCCGCTCCTGGAACGAAACCCGCCCGGTCGCGGCCGAATCCGACTGGAATCAGTTCTGGACGAACGCTCGTTCCGAAGCCGCGCGTCGAAACCTGCATCCTGGCCAGGTTTCCGGCGGCAGCCGGTTGGGGCTCGCACTCGCGGCCAGCTTGCTGATCGGCCTGACCATCTTCGGCTTCCGAACATTCCCGCGGACGGACGAACTGGATGTACGCCCCGTATCGGTCGCCACGCACGGGCAGAAACCGTCAGACGCCGGCGATTCTCAGCGCGACTCGGTCGTATCGATCGACCTGGGCGAAAACGATTCTCTCGCGGTCATTCGTGTCGGTTACGAAGAGTGCCCGATTCCTAACCCATGTGTGGAGTCGGTCGAGTCGTATGCTTCGACCGGTCCCGACAGCAGCGCTTTAGCTTCGAACTTTCAGCTCCTCAACGAGTTCGAGTCGATCGCGTCCGAATGATCCTGATCGATTCCGGGGGTTCGACCGTGATGACTCGCTCCGAATTTGTCCGGTTCGCATCGATCGCCCTGATCTCCCGGGCTTTTTCAGTGCCTGACTCATGTTCTGCTGGCGAATCCCCCCAACAGGTCCTGAGCGACGAGCCGCAATCGCGCCAGCTTACGGTGATGGCCATCCATGCCCAAAAGGGCGAGGCGCCGATCGACCCGAAACTGGCAGCCGTCGAATCACGGCTTTCGAAGCTACTGCCGAATCACGCGTTCTCGCTCTGGGAAGGCAAGAGCCGGCGCGTCGAAGAAAACGAATCGATCGTCATGGATCTCAAAAACAGGATGAAGCTGACGATCCGGCTGGTCGATCCGGAAGACTCCGAGGGTAAGGTGCAGATCGAAGTCCGCCTGGAAACCGGCGCGACGGTGCATCTCAAATCCACGATTCGCACGCCGCCGAACCAGATCTTTTTCTTAGACCACAAAATCGACGAACCAGAACATCTCCTGATCGCCGTCGGCGCGAGATAAGGGTTCGTAAAGAGTTGGCGAAAAACCAGACGCACCGGATCAGGAACCGGATCGGACCGGAGTTGGCAAGATCCGCGAATTGATTAGAATGCCGACAAAGACGATTCGGACACCACCGGCCGGAAGATTTCGGAAGGTGAATCACCGGAGATCGTCACGCGGATTCAAAGCCTCAGGGAAGGGGTTCGGATCGATGTCGAAAAGAGTTCGCACCAGGTTTCGCTCTCTGTTATGCATGATTCTTGCCTTGTCCGCCTGCGAGCCGTTCGCCAGGACGCGAACGCATGCTCAGTCGGAAGCCAAAAAAGCCCACGACCGGCCCACGGATGTCTCGCAGAGTGGCCCCAGCAAGTCGCAGATGATCGCGGAACTGCGGAGTCAAATCGATTCGGATCAGGCCCAGCTGGAACAGTTGAAGAAGGATCTCGCGGCTTCCTCCGCTAATCCGGAAAGTGCGTTCTCCAAGGCCGAAGCCAGATTCAAGTCGATCGAGAACTCGCTCAAGGAAGCTCGTAAGAAACTGACCGACTTGCGATCGCAGGATACGCTCGATACCGAAGCGGTTTCCGCCGGCGAACACGAAGTCGAGGAACTCGAAGTGAAGCGGAAGGAAGCGCTTTCCGACTTCGAGCTGGAGATCGATCAGAACAAGGTGCTGCAGGAAAAGATCGTCACGATCGAGCTGAAAATCGATTCAGGCAAGACAGCGCTCGAACGGCTGATGAACACTGGTGTCACAGAAAAGAAGCAGACGAAGAATAATGATGCCCCGAAAACGACGACGCCACCTCCCGCATCAGGGCAGGATTCCGCAAAACCCGGGGAAAACAATTCGGTTTCGGAACCGAAGCAGGCAAAAGCCGCTGGCATCGACGTAAAGACCGTCAGCGGGTTGGCCACAGGCAATCCCGCCGTGATCAGCGGCATGCATGCGGAACCGAAAGCGGCGGAAGGGGCAAGAGACAGCGAGTCGGATTCCGTGATCGCGCGGCGCATTCGTGAGCAGATCCGCGAACAGCGGAAGATCATCGAGGATTCCCAGGCGAAGCTCATCGAAGCCGAGAAGGACGAAGAAATCCTGACGGCGATGGTGGCCAATCTGGAGCGTCAGGTCCAACTTGAGTCGAAACTCAGGGACAACGCTCGCAAGAAGGCGGATCTCGCGAACGGGAAGCTCTCGAAGGCTCAGGAAGAATTCCGGGTAAAGTCGATCGCCGATGCGCCCCAGGAAATTCTTCAGGAGATGGCGGACAAACTTCTGGAAATGGATAAGGACTTTCAGTCGGCACGCGACGAATCGCGGCTCCATTCCAACCGCCTCGAAGATATTCAGAACGAACGTGCGGCAAAGCAGGAGCTGCTAAGACTTGCACAGGTCAAAAGGGCTGCGCTGCAGAAGAATATCGACGAAGCGGAAAAGCAGATCTCGGGTCTGAAAGATCCGACATCGCTTTTGAACCTCATCGACTGGTTCGCCACGCGTGGCGTACGGATCTTCTTCGTGCTCCTGATCATGCTCGGGTCGAGGTCGGTTCTCCGATCGCTGGGTTCGAGGGCCATTCGCATGATGGTCCACTCACGCGAGAAAATGGACAAGGAAGATCGAAACGATCGCGCGGAAACGCTCGTCAGCGTCTATTCGAATGCCGTTTCGGTCAGTGTGATCGGCGGCGGCCTGGTGATCATGGCGCAAGAGGCAGGGATTCCGGTCGGCCCGCTCCTGGGCGGCGTCGCGATCTTCGGCCTCGCGATCGCCTTCGGAGCCCAGAATCTCATCAAGGACTATTTTTACGGCTTCGTCGTGCTGCTCGAGAATCAGTTCTCGGTGAATGACGTGATTCAGGTCGGGACGATCACGGGACTCGTGGAACGCATCACGCTTCGAATGACCGTCATCCGAGACGGGGCCGGCACGGTACACTTCGTTCCCAACGGATCGATGACGACCGTATCGAATTTCTCGTATGACTGGTCTCGTGCGGTTTTCGAAATCCCTGTGTCATACCATACGCCCGTGGACGAAGTGATTCAACACATCCATGGTGTAGGCAAGGGCTTACGCCAGGACAAGGAATTCGGGCCGCTTTGCCTCGACGATCTTACTATGCTGGGGGTCGATAACCTGAGCGAAAACTCGGTGACGATCAAATTCTTCATCAAAACGAAGCCGCTGAAGCAATGGCCCGTGAAGCGCGAGATGCTCAGGCGGTTGCTGAATCGTTTCGAAGATGCCGGTATCGACCTTCAGACGACGACGCGTGTCCGGACCATGATGGTTCGGGCGGATTCAGGACACGAGAAAGATACCCATCCCGAAGGGCACAGTCGCGAGGCGACGGAATCGTACGCGACTCGATGAACGAAAACTCCGGTAAAGTCCGAAATCCGTGAAAGTCTGACGGATTCCTGACTGGAACATCGAACGGAGCCGGCCACGACTGGCCACATCTGGCCGGCCTCCGATGACATAGGTCCGCGTCATCCTTGACGCGTCATTCCGAATTGGCACATCAGGCGGCGAATTCGAAAAGGATCGTCGGATCTTGCATGGATCCGACCAGGATCGTCAGGCGAAGATGGCGGCGACGTAGTACATCGATCCGCGGGCGGAGACGCCAATGCCGACACGGCTTGCGCCAGAGAACATGTTGGCTCGGTGGCCGGGCGAGTTGATCCACATGGGGACGGCTTGGGCCGGGCTTCCGCCCATGGCCAGGTTTTCCATCCCGAGGTTGGAATGGACCAGGGCTCCGCGGGCCGCGCAATTGGCAGCGACACCTTGAGCGGAGGCTGAAAGATTGCCGTCGTAGGCCAGAGCATGCAGGCCCGCGGAAGCGCGAGCAGCGTTCATGGCGGCGAGGACTCCACCGTCGCCATAGTCATAAGAGAGTTGTTGCACCGGCTGTTGATAGTAGACCGGCTGCACCTGGGTGTCGACCGGAACGTACTGCGGCGCAACCGGGACAGGTTGAGCAGCATAGACGTAGCCGGCCGGAGCCTGCGTGTACGTGTAGGTCGGGGCGGCGGTGACGACGTCCTGTCCAAGCAAACGCCTGGCGAAGAGCGGCAGCAGAGCCAGTTGACCGATCAAGGCACGACGAGGCATCGAATCTGACATGTTGAAACTACTCCTGAACTGAGGCAAGAAGAGACCCATAAGCGCAGGCGTCTACGCAACGCCCACGGGCCAGCACATTCACATAAGTGCATGCATTCATGCGAATGCACATTGGCTCACCGATTCGCGCAGTGTCCTTGCATGCCAACCGTGTGTGAAGCGGGCGGCAGAGCGAACATGAATTCCGGCCGCGGTTCGGTAACGACGCGGAAAGAATCCCTGACGAAGCTGACGAAGGCCGGCGTACCGGATCTTCAGCCTCAGAGGCTTGAATCGATCATGTTTCGAGACTCCCACTGGAAACACGTGATCCGGGACGAGTCTTCCTTGAAATAAGACGATACGAAACGTTTCGGACCGTTCGTATGCCTGGATGAGCAATCCTAGCTACAAATCCATCACGTCAAGTAATCGAGGGGGTCAAGTCTCCTCTTCCAGAGCCATGGTTGCGGGTATCTATCGGCGGAATTGCCGATCGATTCGAGCCGTCACGACGAATGTCGCACGACTAAGTCGAAAAATCTAATCAGCCATAACGAGGATTACAACCCCCAATTTTGTCATTTTCGGTTCGACCGTTACCTTAGGAATGGTCATTCGCCTTGATTTACCGGCTCGAAACCGTTTCGAAAAAAATCGGAAAATCGCAAAGATCATCTTTTGCGGATGCCCGTATTCGTCAAAATCGGACCCGTCGGATCACGTTCTTCAAACTAATATAAGTAAACGCTAATATGTATTTCGTGACACCGTGCCTGTTTTTCAGGCATCCCGAGTACGGCATCGTGATCGGCCGTTGCGACTGCGGATCCTATATAAGCCGGTACAGATATGAATTCGACTCGCAGGATTCGATCGCATACACGAAATTCCCGTATGCCGGAATCAGTCAGACCAAGTTCCGGATACGGAACTTAGTCTGGAGATCTCCTGAACTCTCATCTGAACAGCCAGGAATTCGAGGACTCCGTATTATACGTTATAATATGCTTATATTATAAATCATCTAAATAATTATATATTAACTTGCATATTGGTATTACCGAAGGAAATGTAAATGTCGAGATTTTCGATCGAATTAGGATCATAGAGCGACCCTTTGCTAGAACTTCCCACCTGTCTCGGCATGACCAGGTACGAACCCGAAAACGGAACCGGCTCAAGCGCCGGACGTTTCGACATGGCTTGCGATTTCGGTTATCATCGAAACAGAGCTTTCGATCGACCGCTTCGGGTGGCCAGCATAAAGGGCCCGCCGCCTTGAGTTGGAAAGGCTCGTCGCGTCGCATCGGCCACGCGAACGTTCCGAAGCAAAGATCGTCGACGATGGAGACTTCAGACATGAACTTTCGGCAGCTCGACCGCAGAACCTGGCTGATGGGCGTCACGGCGTCCGCCTGCATGGTGGATTTCGCACGCGCTCAGGATTCGACTTCGAACACCAGAACCGCGAACGATCTCGTCCGCGCCGGTGTCGATTTCCTAAAATCCCGCCAGGGTGCCGACGGCGGATGGTCCACTCAGCGCGAACCGGGCATCACGGCCCTGGTGGTGGCGGCTCTGCTCAGGTCGCGTCTGGTTTCGCCGGGCGAGCCAGTGACCGAATCGGCCTTCAAGTATCTCGACAAGTTCGTCGATGAGGCGGCCGGCGGCTTCCCATCCGCGGCCCATGCCAATTACACGACATGCATCGCGTTGCTGGCTTATCGTGAAGCCAACAAGGACGGCCGTTTCGACGACCGCATCCGCAAGGCACAGGGATTTCTCAAATCCCGTCAATGGGACGAGTCGGAAAACCGGCCGAGGACGGACGCCTATTTCGGCGGGGCAGGCTATGGCGGCAGCAACGATCGCCCCGACCTCTCCAACACGGCTTTCTTCGTCGAGGCCTTGCGCGAAACCGGCCTGCCGGCCGACGACCCGGCCCTGCAGAAAGCGCTCGTGTTCGTCTCGCGCTGCCAGAATCTCAAAAGCGAGTTCAACGATCAGCCCTGGGCGGGGCTCGTTAACGACGGCGGATTCGTCTACACCGCGGCCAAGGGCGGATCGAGCATGGCGGGGGGCGACGTCCAGAGCGGGCTACGCAGCTATGCGGGCATGACCTACGCTGGCCTGAAGAGCATGATCTACGCCGGGCTGACGAAAGACGACCCTCGCGTGGAATCGGCCCTGAAGTACATTCGCGAGCATTACACGCTCGACGAAAACCCGGGGCTGGGCCAACAGGGGCTGTTTTACTACTACCAGACATTCGCCAAGACGCTGAGCGTTCTCAAGGTCGATTCGGTGGTCGACGGCAAGGGCACAGCTCATGACTGGCGTCAGGATCTGGTCGCTGCCCTGGCGAAGCGCCAGGCGAAGGACGGTTCATGGGTGAATCCCGCGGACCGGTTCATGGAAGGTGACCCGAACCTCGTCACAGCCTATTCGCTGATCGCTCTGAGCTACACGAAAGCCTGACGGTTCTCGATCCGATACCTCGAGCGGCGGGCCGGCTACCGGTTCGGCCTGCCGCCGAGAGGGCTCAGCGGCACTCCTGTATAACCTCCGGATCCCGTCATGCGATTCGCTCGTCTCTCCCACCTGATCGCCTTCGTCCTCGTGATTACGACTGTCGTTACCGGCGGCGATTCGATCGCCGGGGCTGACGAAGCCGCCGACTTTTTCGAAGGTCGCATTCGCCCTGTTCTCGTCAAGGAATGTCAGGGCTGCCATGGGTCGGAAGATCCTGAATCGGGCCTGAGCCTGCTGACGCGCGAATCGCTTCTGAAGGGCGGCGAACAGGGCCCGGCGGCCGTGCCTGGTGAACCTGAAAACAGCCTGATACTGGCCGCGATCGAACATCGCGAAGGCATGAAAATGCCGCCGAAGGGAAAGCGGCTTGATCAGCGCACGATCGACGACTTCCGCCAATGGATCGCCTCGGGCCTCGCCTTCCCGGGCGCGGCTCGTCCACCGGCCGGAACCGGTGCGAAAGCGGTTCTGACCGATCACTGGGCATTTCGGCCTTTGCGAAAGCCTGTAGAAAATTTCGCCATGGATGACCCGGCGATGATCGACCACTGGATCGACCGGGAAATGCTCAGACAGGGGCTCAATCCAGCTCCTGCCGCGAATCGCTTGAGTATCGTTCGAAGGGCGACTCTGACACTGCATGGTCTGCCGCCGACTCCGGAAGAGGCGGATCAGTTCGTCGCGGACACCGAATCGGACGATGCTGCCTTCGATCGGCTGATCTCGCGCCTGCTGACTTCGCCACGATTCGGCGAGCGCCTGGCACGGCACTGGCTTGACCTGGCACGCTATTCCGACACAAAGGGTTATGTGTTCTTCGAAGAGAACGACTTTCCGTGGTCATACACCTATCGCGATTACGTGATTCGGTCGTTTTCCGAGGACAAGCCCTATGACCGGTTCGTCAGGGAGCAGATCGCGGCGGACCGGCTTGCGGGCGAGACCGATGCCCGTGAGAATCTGGCGGCGCTTGGCTTTCTGACGCTGGGTAACCGCTACATCAACAACACGCACGACATCATCGACGACCGGATCGATGTCGTCACCCGACCGCTGCTGGGGCTGAGCGTCACATGTGCGCGATGCCACGATCACAAATTCGACCCCATTTCGAGCGAGGACTATTACGCACTTTACGGCATTTTCGCGAATTCGATCGAGCCGCTTCTGCCCCCGGAACTCGAGCCAGCCGGAACGGATGAAGCCTCCCTCAAGATCGCCAGAGAGATCGCAGATTCTCAGGCGAACCTGCGGAATTTCGTGGCATCGAAATATGACGAACTGGTTGAGAAAGCCCGTCGGCGAGCCGGCGATTACCTGATCGCGGCCGAGAATTCGCGCCGAGCACCGAAGACCGACGACTTCATGCTGATCGCCGACGGCGACGACCTGAATCCGGCACTGATCACGCAGTGGCGGGCATACCTCGATCAATCCCGCAAAAAATCGATACGGGTCATGCGACTCTGGAACGCTTGTTCCGATGCCGCCGAGACGGAATTCACTCAAACGCTGGCGAAGTTCCTGGGCAAAGAGACCAATCCCATCCTCAAAGCCGCGATCGGCGACCGCAGTCCGGCGAACCTGGCCGAACTGGCCCAGGCCTATGGCGAGGCCATGCGCAAGGCCTTCTTCGTCTGGAGGGAATTCCGGGACCGCGCTTCGGCAACAGGCGTCGGCGAACCCCTTCGTCACGACGACCCTTTCGTCGAGGAATTGCGACAGGTTCTCGAAGGTCCGGATTCGCCGGTTCGTGTCGTTCGCAATCCGATGGGAGATTTGACTCTGCTGCCGGATCGGGCGTCTCAGGCTGAGCTAAAAAAACGCATCGACGCATTCGAAAAAGCCAGGCGAGCGAAAGGGGCGCCGGTGAGGGCCCAGATCCTGACCGACCGGGCGACGCCCGTGGAAACGCGGGTGTTCGTACGTGGCAATCCGCAAAATGAGGGCAAGGAAGTTCAGCGGCGGTTTCTGGCGATGTTCGACGGCACGTTGCCGAAAATCGAGGTGCCGCCGGGGCAGAGCGGCCGCCTGCAAATCGCGGAAGCCGTATCGAATCCCGCGAACCCATTGACGGCAAGAGTTTACGTCAATCGTGTCTGGCACATTCTGTTCGGTCGGGGCCTCGTGGCCACGCCCGGCGATTTTGGCGTCCGTGGCGAACCGCCGAGCCATCCGGAGCTGCTCGATGCCCTGGCGATGGATTTCATGAACTCCGGCTGGTCGACCAAGCGGCTGATCCGGCGTATCATGCGCAGTCAGGCTTTTCGCCGCTCGACGTTGCCACCCGAAGCCGCCGAATCGCTGGCGAAAGACCCGCGAGCCCAATATCTGGCCTGGTATCCGGTCCGGCGTAACGATTATGAGACGATGCGTGACTCGGCCTTGTACGTCTCGGGGTTGATCGACCTCACCTCCGGCGGGCCATCGGCAGGCTCAGCGACCGATGCGTCGTTTCGACGGCGCGCCATTTTTGGCCGCATCGACCGTCTGAACTTGCCGGAACAGCTTCGTACGTTCGATTTTCCGGAAGCGAATGCCCTGGCGGTTGAGAGGGCCTCGACGACGACGCCCGGGCAAGCGCTTTTCCTGATGAATCACCCGCTTTTGCGAGTGTGTGCCGAGGGGCTCGTGAATCGGGCCACGAGTCAGGGGCCGGGCGACGACACCGCAATCGCGGCCCGAATGGCCAGGTTCGTATGGCAGAGATCTCCTTCCGAATCGGAACGTTCCGATATCGGAAACTTCCTGAACACGATGCCGGGCGACGGACGGGAACGTCTGATCGCGCTGGCGCAACTGTTCCTGATGTCCAACGAATTCCACTTCACCGACTGAAATCGATCATGAACGTGCCTAACCTCTCACGAAGAGACCTGCTGAGGCGCACCGGCATGGGTATGCCCATGCTGGCGATGGCGGCGCTGGAGGCGGCCGAATCGCCGTCTGGCTCCAGGGCCGTAAACCCGCTGGCGCCGAAGCCGCCCCATTTTCCGGCCCGGGCGAAGCACGTCGTCCACCTGTTCATGAATGGCGGGCCGTCGCACGTCGACACCTTCGACCCGAAACCGCTGCTCGACAAATATCACGGCAAGCCACTGCCCACCAGCAACTTGCGTACGGAGCGCAAAACCGGTGCGGCGATGCGTTCGCCGTTTTCGTTCGCGAAGTACGGGGAATCGGGCCTGGAGGTCAGCGATCTGTTCAAGAGAACGGCATCGTGGCATGCCGACAAACTTTGCGTGATCCGGTCGATCCATGCGGACGTTCCCAACCACGAACCTTCGCTGATGCTGATGAATTGCGGCGATTCCCGCCTGCCGCGACCGAGCTTCGGTTCCTGGGCGACGTATGGACTGGGCACCGAGAATCAGAATCTTCCGGGTTTCGTGGCAATGTGCCCTGGCGGGTATCCGATCGTCGCCGCCCAGAACTGGCGATCGGCGTTCCTCCCAGGGGCATACCAGGGCACGTATTTGAATACGGAACTCAAGGACCCTGAAAAGCTTGTGGAGAATCTCCGCAACGGGAAGCTTGGGCCCGAGGAGCAGCGCAAGCAGCTCGACCTGCTGCAGAAGTGGAATCGCCGGCATCGCGAGGGGCTGGGGGATGACGCCCTGTTGGAAGCCCGAATTCAGTCATTCGAGCTGGCTTATCGAATGCAGTCGGAAGCGGCGGAGGTTTTCGATCTATCACATGAACCTGCCTGGCTGCGTGAACTTTACGGCGACACGACGATCGGACGGCAGTTGTTGATGACGCGCCGGATGATCGAACGGGGCGTCCGTTTCGTCCAGGTATGGTCAGGGGCGGGCCAGCCCTGGGACAATCACGACAATTTGGAAAAGCAGCATCGCGACCTCTCGAATCAATGGGATGGGCCGATCGCGGCGTTTCTGCTCGACCTCGATCAGCGAGGTTTGCTTTCGGAAACGCTGGTGCTCTGGGGTGGTGAGTTCGGGCGGACGCCCGTGGCCGAACTGCCAGCTCTCAACGGTCGTGATCACAATCATTACGGTTTTTCGGTCTGGCTGGCTGGTGGTGGCGTGAAAGGCGGACAGGCTTACGGCGCGACCGACGAATTCGGTTTCGCCGCCCAGGAGAAGCCGGTGCACGTGCACGACCTGCATGCGACGATGCTGCATCTGCTTGGGATCGATCACGAAAAGTTGACGTATCGCTATGCTGGCCGCGACTTCCGCCTGACAGACATTCACGGCCGAGTCGTGCATGACTGGATCGCCTGATCCGGCCTGCGGTCGCACTCAGGGTCAGCACATTCCGCTGCCGATTGCCTGAGCCAGCCGCTTGCGGATATCATGAGCCACAGAATTCAGGATGCGAACACGGGAATCCGCGGTTTCGACCGCCGGTTCCGCCCTTGAGCCGAGCGACTTTCTGCCATGGAATCCGACGACAGCACCGGTACTTATCACTCGATCGTCGCACCTGCTCCGGCCGGTCTTTCCGCGATTCGCAACATCGGCATCATCGCCCACATCGACGCGGGTAAAACGACGACGACCGAACGGATCCTTTACTACACCCGCACCATCCATAAAATGGGCGACGTGGACCGTGGCAGCACGACGACCGACTATCTGCCGGAAGAGCGCGAGCGTGGCATCACGATCATCGCGGCGGCGATCACGTGCAAGTGGAAAGATTACACCGTCAATATCATCGACACGCCCGGGCACGTCGATTTCACGGCGGAAGTCGAGCGGAGCCTTCGGGTTCTGGACGGCGCCGTCGTCGTCTTTTCAGCCGTCGAAGGTGTCGAGGCACAGAGCGAAACGGTCTGGCGGCAGGCGACGAAGTACGGCGTGCCCCGTATCTGCTTCATCAACAAGATGGACCGAATCGGGGCCGAGTATGACCGCGTCTTCGAAGAAATCCGCGAGCGGCTCGAATCGAACCCCGTGCCTATCGTCATGCCGATCGGGGCTGGCCCCGAAGGCAGCATCGGCGAATTTCGCGGCCTGATCGACCTGATCCGCATGCGGGCCTTTTATTCGCATGCCGACGACATGGGCGACAAGGTGACCGAGACGCCGATACCCGAAGAGATGGTCGCCGAAGCGGACCTGTGGCGTGAGCGGCTGCTCAATTCGCTCTCCGAAGCCGATGAGGAATTCACCGATAATTATATGGCCCATCTGGAAGGGGCCGAGCTGACGGAAGAGATGATCCACGCGGCGCTCAGGCGTGCGACTCTGGCAGCACGCATCCAGCCTGTCTTGTGCGGATCGAGCTTCAAGTACGTCGGTGTGCAGCGACTGCTCGATGCCGTTCTGCAGTATCTGCCCAGCCCACTCGACAAGCCGCCCGTCGTCGGCCTGCATCCGAAAAAGGGAACCGAGCTGACGCGCAAGCCGAAGGCCGATGAGCCGTTCTGCGGCCTGGTCTTCAAGATCACGAGCGACCAGCACGGCGATTTGTCGTTCGTCCGGATCTATTCAGGCGTGCTCAAGGCCGGTGATCGGCCCATGAACCCGGCGCGCGACAAAAAGGAAGTCTGTTCAAGGCTTTACCACATCGCGGCAGACGAGCGCATCAAGATCGACGAGGCCTCGGCCGGCGATATCGTCGGAGTCGTCGGCCTGAAAGAGGCACGAACCGGTGACACGCTCTGCGATGCGCCGCACCCGATTCTGCTGGAGCAGATCGAATTCCCAGAGACG
Organism: uncultured Isosphaeraceae bacterium; assembly: GCA_964608915.1. Taxonomy (GTDB): domain Bacteria; phylum Planctomycetota; class Planctomycetia; order Isosphaerales; family Isosphaeraceae; genus QWQI01. The sequence continues at coordinate 90,270 of CAZSQA010000008.1, read as the reverse complement.
GTCATGAGCATGTCGATCGAGCCGGTCAGTTCGGCCGATAAGGGCAAGCTGGCCGATACGCTGGCGGCCCTGGCGCGTGAAGACCCGACTTTCACTTATAAAGTGAACGAAGAGACTGGCCAGACGATCATATCGGGCATGGGTGAGCTGCACCTGGAGATTCTCAAGCACAGGATGACACGCGACTTCAACATGAAGGTGCACGTCGGCCGGCCGCGTGTGAGCTATCGCGAGACGATCAAGAAAGCCGTCAAACGTGTCACCGGCGTGTGCCAGCGCGTGACGGGCAATCAGGAGCTGTTCGCCAAGGTGACGATCGACCTCGAGCCGGAGGCTCAGCCCAAGGGGGCACCGGTCGTCAAGTTCGTCAACAAGTGCAAGGCGGGTGACATTCCGGCCGAGTTCGTTCCCGTCATCGAGCAGACCCTGCGGGAAGAGGCCAAGTCGGGAGGCAAAACGGGCTATCCGCTGGTCGACCTGAAGATCACGCTGGTGGACGGTTCGTACGATGACGACGCATCGAACGACGTCGCCTTCCGCTTCGCCGCCGCGGACGCCATGACCAAAGCCCTCGAAGAGGCCGGGCCGGTTCTGCTGGAACCGATCATGAAGCTGGAAGTGGTCACGCCGGACGAAAGCCTGGGCAACATCACGGCCGACCTGACGGCCCGGCGTGCGATCATCACAGGCACGAATCAGCGTGGTCGGCTGCAGGTGATCGAGGCCGAGGCACCGCTGGAGAAGATGTTCGGCTATTCGACGGCCGTCCGGTCCCTGAGCCAGGGGCGGGCGAGCTATTCGATGGAGCCGCTGCAGTATTCGGCCGCGCCCGATTCGCTGCTGGAGGCGATTCTGGGCACGTGATCGCGGTTCTTCGAACGTCCGAACCGTATGAAATTCGCCGGATTCCGAACAGAGACCGGGCGAAGTTCGATAAATCCGTGATGACGCAGGGTTCGGACGTGTTCCGAACATTGTGCGCACGACCGATATTCGATAAAATACGCCATCCGACGAAAAGCGGGATTCCGGCCATCGGGCGCTCGTCCATGCCGATGATTCTGACGCTTTCCGAACTTCAGGGAATTTTCCACCGTGAGCGACGACGAATTGGAACGTAACGACGGGAAAGATCCGAACGCGAACGGCCCCGAAAACGAAAAGCAGGATCAGGAAAAGCCGGCTCCGAAAACGAAAGCCAGGAGCGACGATCGAGGCCTGCCCGCGGCCCCGATTCTGCAGGCCACGCCTCTGAACATCGAAGACGAGCTGAAGGAAAGTTATCTCACGTATGCGATGTCCGTCATCGTCAGCCGGGCGCTGCCCGACGTGCGTGATGGCCTGAAGCCCTCGCAACGGCGGATCCTTACGGCGATGCTCGACCTCGGCCTGACACCAGGCTCGTCGACCAGCAAATGCGCCGGGATCGTCGGCGAGACGATGAAGCGGTACCACCCGCACGGCGATAACTCGATCTATCCGACATTGGCCCGGATGGCTCAGTGGTGGAACATGCGGGCGCCGCTGATCACGGGGCAGGGGAACTTCGGCTCGATCCACGGCCTGCCGCCGGCGGCCATGCGTTATACCGAGGCCAAGCTCTCGCCGGTCGCCGCGGAAATGCTGCAGGACATCAAGGAAGACACCGTCGACTTTCAGCCGAATTACGACGAAAAGTATCAGGAGCCCCGCGTTCTGCCGGCGAAGTTCCCGAATCTGCTCGTCAACGGCTCGGGCGGTATCGCCGTGGGCATGGCCACGAACATTCCGCCGCACAATCTGGGCGAAGTGTGCGATGCCCTGATCGGGATGATCGATAACCCCCGCATCACGCTCGACGAAATCATGGAGAAGCTTCCGGCTCCGGACTTTCCGACCGGCGGCATCCTTTGCGGTCGGCTGGGGATCAAACAGGCTTACATGACAGGCCGCGGGCGCGTCGTGATTCAGGCCCGGCACGCCATCGAAGTGCAGAGGGACGGACGCGAGCACCTCGTCTTCACCGAAATTCCGTATCAGCAGACGAAAGAGCCGCTGCTCAAAAAACTGGCTGAGCTGGTCAATACAGGCCGGATCACGGGCGTGTCGGACATCGTCGACGAATCGGACCGCAAGCAGCCCGTGCGGATCGTCGTGAAGATCAAGAAGGGCGAGAACACTCAGGTCATTCTCAACCAGCTCTTCAAATTTTCGCCGCTCCAGGACAGTTTTTCGATCATCAATCTGGCGCTCGTCGACGGCAGGCCGAAGCTGTTGCCGATCAAAGAGATGCTGCGGCTGTTCATCGAGCACCGCCAGGTCGTAATACGCCGGCGGACGAGCTTCCTGCTCAAGCAGGCGCGGCAACGGGCCCATATCGTCGAAGGGCTGCTCATCGCGCTGAATTACATCGACGAAATCATCGCCATTATTCGCTCCAGCCGTGATCCTGACACGGCACGCAGGCGCTTGATGGAAGTGCAGGTTTCGGCCGACATTCTCCAGCGTGCTCTGGACGATCCCGAAGCCCGCCCGACGGGCCCGCTGACCCGTCAGCAGGCTGACGCGATCCTGGTCATGCAGCTTCAGCGGCTCACAGGCCTGGAAGCCGACAAGCTTTCGGCCGAGTACAAGTCGCTGCGTGAAGACATCGGAAAGCTCGAAGCCATCCTGGCTGACGAGTCCGAAATTCTCGCCCTGATCCGCAAGGATCTCGAAGACCTCAAGGATAAATACGCCGACTCCCGTCGCAGCACGATCTCAGACATCGAAGTGGGCGACTACGACAAGGAAGCCCTGATTCGCGAAGAGTATATGGTCGTGACGGTGACCAACGCCGGCTACATCAAGCGGATCGCGCCTGCCGTGTACCGGGCACAGGGCCGCGGCGGCCGCGGAGTCTCGGCGACTTCCACTAAGGAAGACGACTTCCTGGCGCATATGTTCGTCGCGCTCACGCACGACTACATGCTTTTCTTCACCACAGCCGGAAAAGTCTATTGGCTCAAGGTTTATGACATCCCCGAAGGGTCCCGCACAAGCGGCGGCCGGGCACTCGTGAATTTGCTCCAGCTGGGTGAAGGCGAACGTGTCACGGGTATGGTGCCGGTGCGGCATTTCCGCGACGACGAAAGCCTGTTCATGGTGACCCGGCGCGGCACTGTCAAGAAAACTCGCCTGGCGGCGTTCAAGCGGCCACTGGGCAGGGGCATCATCGCTCTGGGGCTCGATGAAGGCGACGAACTGATCGGCGTCGCACGTGTCCGCACGGGTCAGCAGGTGATCCTGGCCACGCGTGAGGGCATGTCGATACGCTTCGACGAATCCGACGTGCGTACGATGGGCCGGGGCGCCTACGGCGTCCGCGGGATTCGCCTGGACGAAGGCGACGAAGTCGTGGGCATGATCATCGCCGACGGTCCTGAAGACGACGCCCAACTGCTTACCATCTGCGCATTGGGGCAGGGCAAACGCACGAAGCTGACCGAATACCGCAGCCAGTCCCGTGGCGGCAAGGGCGTCATCGACATCAAGACCGGCGGCAGGAACGGCAATGTCGTCGCCGTCGCCAAAGTGATCGGCGACGACGAAATCATGGTCACCACCTCCGGCGGAATCATGATCCGGACCCGTGTCGAGGAGATCCGCGAAACTGGGCGAAACACACTGGGTGTCCGCATCATCCGGCTGGACGAAGGCGACTCGGTCGGTTCGCTGGCCCTGGTGCCGGAAGAAGCGCTCGAGGAGGCGGAAGCCAAGGCCGCCGCGGAAGATGCCGAAAACCCGAACCGCGCCGACACCGATATCGACATTCCTGACGATGCCGACGACATTGTCGACATCGACGACGAGACGGCCGAAGAACCCTCCGAAACTTCGGAAGATTGAGCGAAATCCGCCATGTCCGTTTGTCGCGCCTGTATTCCCGGACCGCCCTCCGTTAGCATGAATCGATCGTCTTCCCGATCGAATCCGCGGAAACCACCACGCGACGGCGAAATCCATGACGCACTCAGGAAATCACGGCCAAGCTGGCGACGAAGAGCCGATCGATGTCGAATTTCTCAGCGATTCGACGCCGGCTCGCTCATCGGCGGGCAAGCCGGCCCAAAGTGCGGGAATCACACAGATTCCGTTCGACGTCTCAGCTTCCGAGGACGATCTCTTCGCCGCGGTCGAATTCGCGGACAATCCTGAACCCCGTTGTCCTTGCGTGCTCGTGCTGGACATTTCCGGATCGATGGCAGGTGCTTCGATCGACCAGCTCAATCTGGCCCTAAAGCATTTCGTGCAGGAAGTCTCGCTGGACAGCCTCGCTTCGAAGCGTCTGGAACTGGCCGTCGTCACTTGCGGTGGCGATGTGCGAGTCGCTCACGACTTCGCCACAGTGAGCCATTTCGTTCCGCCGATTCTGATGGCAGGCGGGGATACGCCTCTGGGTGCTGCGATCGAAAAGGCCATCGAGCTGATCGACCGCCGCAAGAGAAACTACCGACTCGGCGGAGTTTCCTATTTCCGGCCCTGGCTCGTCGTGCTGACCGATGGAACGCCGACCGATGACATCGGCCAGGCCGCGCGGCTGCTTCACCAGGAAGAGGCCGGCAAGAGCCTCGTCGCGTTCTGTTTCGGGACGGACACGTTCGACAAGGTGACGATGACGCGTGTCTTCCCGCGACAGCCCCTGACCATGCGGGGAGCCCGTTTTCAGGAGTTCTTCCGCTGGCTGTCGGCCTCGATGGCGAGCGTCTCCCACTCACGCCCGGGCGATCGGCTCAAACTGACCAAACCTGCCGACGACTGGGTCATCGATTGACCGCTCCGGGTGGTCTGTCTCTGGCAATCGCTTTCCGAACACGTACTGGACGACATGAGCATTGACTGGCTTGCCCGCTTCGACCGGGCCTTCGAATATGATAACTTTCTCACCCATTACGCATCTCAAGTGCATCGTGAACGATGGGCCGAAAATGAAAAACGAATCGAATTAAGTGCCGCACAGATTGCGGCTTTCGGTCAATACTCACGCAAGATGAACGTCCTGTGCCTGGCCGGAACCTGGTGCGGCGACTGTGCGTTTCAGTGCCCGATGTTACGCAAATTCGCGCAGGCCGCTCCGCCAGGCTTGATCGATCTTCGCTTCCTGGACCGTGACGACGCACCGCCGGACGTGCGTGAGGCACTTCGGATCAACGGCGGCCAACGAGTACCCGCCGTGATCTTTCTCAGCGAAGACGGCTTCGAGGCAGCTCGTTACGGCGAAAAGACATTGGCCCAGTACCGCCGAGAGGCAGCGTCTCTGCAGGGCGTGAGTTGCAGCCTGGGCATCGCCGGAGCCGACGACCTGGAATACCGTGAAGCCGTGATCTCGGAGTGGGCGGATCAGTTCGAACGGGCTCAACTGATCTTGAGACTCTCGGCCCGCCTGCGAAACAAATACGGCGATTGACTTTCGAGCGACGTACGATCGCTGAGTCGCCGCAACAGCAATCCTGGCGATGCTTCGCGCAGGCTCCGTATCATTCGTTGAACTTGCTGATCCAGGCCGCGAATGTCCTGGCTTCTTCATCCGAAAGTTCCGTGGTGGGGAATTCCATCGGATTGGTGACTTTGAGCGAACGCTGCGGCGGCACGGGCACAGTGCGGCCGCAATCGGGGCACCGACCGTGCGAAGGGAGCGGAATTTGGGAGATGACTTTCAGCCGGCGGCCGCAGGGGCAGAAGAACCGGATGAAGCCGTCCTGACGCCGCTCGGCATCGTCTTTTCGGGAGTCAGGCTGTCGCACTTTGACGCGAATTTTCGACCCGCAACGGTGGCATAAAACCTTGACGGATTCCGACCCCGGGGCCGGTTCGAAAAGCACGTAGTTGCCGCAACGGCACTTCACGCGAGACATCGGTATACCCCTCATCGGCGCTCCACCAAAAAAGACGTTGATTCTCTCTCTCTGGTGGCCGAATTTAGAACCGATTAGACCATATTTCAGGCAGCCGGACAAAATGTGGCGAGAAAACGACACGAGGAGCCGTTTTGCCAATTGAGGGCGAATCTGGAATAATAGAGTTCCCGAGCTATTCGAACCGGTCCGAAGTCAGAACATCGCCAGCCGAATTCAGGAACCGAACGATGCACGAACGAATTTGGGCTGATGCCTCGCTGCAAAGGCGGCGTGAGGAACTCGTCGAAAAGATCCGGTCATTCGGACAAGTCGCCGTCGCTTTCTCAGGCGGAGTGGACAGCACCGTCGTCGCTCAGGCGGCTTTCGAAGCTCTGGGGAATGGCGCGATCGCCGTGACCGCGGTTTCGGACAGTCTCGCCTCGGGTGAGCTGGAAGAATGCCGCGATCTGGCCAGCAAGATCGGCATCCCGCATCGCATCATCCGGACCGAGGAATTCGCGGACCCGAACTATCTGCGGAACAACCCGGACCGCTGCTATTTCTGCAAAAGCGAACTTTACGGCCGACTTTCCGATATGCTGCCGCATCTTGCCGTCGATGTGATCCTTTCCGGCGCGAACATGGACGACGCTGGCGATCATCGCCCGGGCATGAAGGCCGCGGCCGAAAATGGCGTTCGGCATCCGCTCCAGGAATGCGGGCTGAGCAAAAACGACGTCCGCGAACTGGCCAAAGCCTGGGATTTGCCGACCTGGGACAAACCCGCGACCCCATGCCTTTCGAGCCGAATCGCCTATGGCGAGGAAGTGACCCCGGAACGGGTCCGCATGATCGACGAGGCCGAGCAGTGGCTGCGTGAAAAAGGCCTGAAAATCTGCCGCGTGCGTTATCACAAGGGCGACCTCGCCCGCGTGGAAGTGCCGCTGGATGAACTGCCTCGTTTCGCGGCACCAGGAGTTCGCGACGAACTCGTCGGCATGTTCCGCCAGCTCGGCTTCAAGTACGTCACGCTCGATCTGGAAGGGTTCCGTTCAGGCTCGAACAACGCCGTCGTGCCGGGCGACTTGCTGCAGATTCCGAGCCGAATCCTGAACGTCAATCGATAATCACGAGGCCGCGATCAGGATTTGACCTGAGACTTCGGCTCGATCGATCACCTGCCCTGGTGCGAATGCCCCAGGGCCAATGTCTTAACGGCCTCATGTCTGGTTCACGCTCTTCAAGAAATCCAATGAACGATCATTCCGCACCGACACCGGCGAAGAGCCGTCCCGATTACCGGCTCGACGCCAGCGAAGCCGCCTTCGAAAAGGCCCGCAAAGTCATCCCGGGCGGAGTCAACAGCCCGGCTCGGGCTTTCGGAGCCGTCGGCGGCAAACCGCCGTTCATGAAACGTGCCGACGGAGCCTATCTCTGGGACATCGACGGTCACCAGTACATCGACTACATCGGCTCCTGGGGCCCGATGATTCTCGGCCATCGTCACCCGCGCGTGATTGCCGCGGTGACCGATGCCATGAACGACGGAACCTCGTTCGGCGCACCGACGGAGCGCGAAGCCGAGATCGCCGCACTGGTCGCCGAAGTCGTGCCTTCCGTCGAAATGTGCCGGTTCGTCTCCAGCGGAACCGAAGCCGCCATGTCGGCTGTGCGGCTGGCCCGAGGCATCACGGGCCGCGACAAAATCGTGAAGATGACGGGCCACTATCACGGCCACGTCGACGCGCTGCTCGTTCAGGCCGGCTCAGCGGCGACGACGCTCGGCACGCCCAACAGCCCAGGCGTCACTCCCGGCGCCGTGGCTGATACGCTTCTATGCCCTTTCAACGACATCGAAGCCCTGCGCACTCTTTTCCAGCGACACCCCGGCCAGATCGCGGCCGTGCTTCTCGAACCCGTCGCGGGCAATATGGGCCTCGTTCCGCCACGTGAGGGATATCTCGAAGCCGTCCGCGAACTGACGGAAAAATCGGACACCATCTTGCTGTTCGACGAAGTCATGACCGGCTTTCGCCTTGCGCTTGGTGGTGCCCAGGAGCTTTTCGGTATCACGCCCGATCTTTCGGCCTTCGGAAAAATCATCGGCGGCGGCCTCCCTGCGGCGGCGTATGGCGGATCCCGCCCAGCGATGGAGCATGTCAGCCCCGCCGGCAAGATCTTTCAGGCCGGCACGCTTTCCGGCAACCCGATGGCGATGGCGGCAGGGATGGAAACCATCCGTGTACTGCGTGACGATTCGCCCTACGAATATCTGGAATCGATCACCGCGCGGCTGGAAGACGGCCTGCGCCGCGTTTGTTCCGATCGCCGCGTATCGGCCCAGGTTCAGCGGGTCGGCAGCATGATCACTCTGTTCTTCAACGACGCGCCGGTTTGGAACTACGAAGACGCGAAACGATCCGACCTCGTCTTGTTCGCCCGGTTTTTCTGGGAAATGCTGGCACGCGGCGTCTATCTGCCGTGCTCGCAGTTCGAGGCCGCGTTCGTTTCCGCGGCACACACTGAAGCGGACATCGACGCGACCATCGAAGCCGCCGATGATGCCCTGGCCGCGATTCTGGCATGAGCCTCCGCGCGAAAAATCATCGAATGCGACGAATCGATTCGATTTCGATATTGGCGCAATTGTTGCTATATTTCAGAATATCGGTACGCGCGACATTCCGCCTGACCGGTTTCGACATCACCACGGATACGACGCTTGCCCCGAAACGCGACTGACTCGTCATGGCCAGATCCGTACACAAGACGATTCTGATTACCGACGTGGACGAACGCTCCCGCGAACAGTTGCGGGAAGTGTTCGAGCCGGCCGGGTTTCGGACGTTGCTCGCAGGCAGCGGCGAAGAAGCCCTGCATTTGAGCAGCCAGCATGAAGTTCATGTCGCGGTTTTCGACATGTATCTGCCCCGCCTCAGCGGGCTGGAAACGGTCGAACTGGCCCGCAAAACCCGCGGGCTGTGGATTCCGACGATTCTCGTCACGTCGCAGCAAAGCGACCGCCTGCTGAGTCTGGCCCTGAAAGCGCGCGTTCAGTGCGTGCTCAGCAAACCGGTCGACAAACCGCTGGCCATCCGCACCGTGAACCGAATCCTCGAAAAATTTTACCGATGAAGCCTTGGCCGCTCTTTCGCGGCATCGCATCGCTCATCATCCTGGCTTTCTCGCCGGTCGATTCTTTTTCTCACGACTTGCCGAAACAACGCGTCGACAGAACCGTTCAGTTGCGATTCGGTCAGGGGCGTCTTGTCGTCGACTACATGCTCGAACTCGACGACACGACGATCGCCCGCGACCTGAAACGGCTGCGTAACGCTCAAGATCTTCCGCCCGACCCTGAAGAATGGCTGGAAGAGTATGGCCGGCTGGTCGCCCCGCTGATCGCTTCCTCTCTGAAAGTCGACTTGCCCGAAGGTCAACCTGCGCCTGACTGGACAATCGATGCGATCGAACGCCGTCGCGAAATCCATACCATTTACTCGTTCCGGTTCCGGATCGATCCCGGTCAACCCGGCAAGTTTCGATTCCGGGACACGAATTTCGCCACGAGTGAAGGCGTCAGCCGGCTCGGTGTCGACGCCGAACCAGGCACGATGCTGAAGAGCGATGGCGAATATCCCGTCTCGGCCGCTTCCGAACCCTACCGGCCGGTATGGATGCTCGATGAATCAGCGCTTCGCAGAACTATGCAGTGGAGCGGGACGGTCGATTGGACACCGACAGCTTCGAAGGAGAACGAGCGGCAGGCCGGCGCAAACCCGCCATCCTCCGCGGCCCCCCCGCCGCGACAGCCATTCTGGTCGATGCGTCTCGGCTTGATAAGTGCCCTCTTTCTCGGCATTCTGCATACGCTTCAGCCTGGTCATGGGAAAACGCTGCTCGCGGCCGCGGCGGTTACGGCAAATCCGCGTGACCGGCGGGGCTTCGCGATCGCCGCGGGCTGGGTCGGCAGTCACTTCGCCGTGATCTTCGTTCTGGCCGCTCTTTCGCTCGTTCTTTCGAACGCATCACTCGTGGCGATTTCGGCAACGCTGAAAAAATCTGCCGGCTTTCTTATCGCATGCCCGGCGGCTTACCGGCTCGGCCAGCGCCTCCAGGCAATCTCGACGAGATCGAACCGAAGCATGTCCGCAACCGATACGGAAGTCTCGCATTCGCATGGTGAAACGTCCAGCGGATTGCTCGCGGGTATCACTGCCGGGCTGATTCCCTGCTGGGAAGCGATCGGTCTGCTACTTCTGGGAATTTCCGCCGGGCACGTCGTCACGGGCCTGGGCCTGGTCGCGTCATTCATGGCAGGCAGCATGGTCGTCGTGGCCATTTCGATGCGGGCCATCCGCTTGATTTCGCCGATTCTCGACGCGAATCGCCGGTCTGGGCAATTTCTCATGATAGGCTTGGATATCGTCGTACTCGCCACAGGCGCGAACCTGCTTCTGGCGAGCGCGTTGTGGCAGCCGTTGCGATCCTGAGATTCCACCGTGGCCCGAATCGTCAAACTCGAGATCCGGCATATCCGGCTGGCTCTCAAAAAGAAAATCAAGCATGCCTCACACGAGCGGGACGCCAGCGAAAATGTCGTGGCCGTCGTCCATCTCGATGACGGCTCGATCGGCTTCGGTGAAGGCGTCCCGCGGCCCTACGTGACCGGCGAATCGGTCGATTCGGCGCTCGAAGACCTGCAGAGCTGGCCACTCGCCTCGATCATCGGCAATCCGGCGAATTTCCCCGACCTGGTCCGTTCGCTCGACGACTGGACTCCCCCGACGAAATCCGATGATTCGCGTGCCATGGGCTCGAACGCTGCCCGCTGCACCGCGGAAATCGCCATTCTCGACGCTTTTTCGAAGCACTTCGGTGTGCCGATCGGCGACGCCCTGAAATCCAGCCAGGTGGCGGCCGACGTGCCGATCGGCGAGCCGGTGCCCGTTCGCTATTCCGGCGCGATCACGGCCGAGAACCCGTGGAAAGAACGGATCTCGGCCACGAAGATGCGGATCTGGGGATTCCGGCAAGTGAAAGTGAAAGTCGGCATCCCCGGCGCCGACGAAGTCGCCCGCCTGCGGCGGATTCGCCGAAGGCTCGGCAGTTCGTGCGAAATCCGCCTGGATGCCAACGAAGCCTGGACACCCGCGGAATTCCGTGAATGGTCCCAGCGCCTCGCCTTCTCGCACCCATCGGCCTACGAACAGCCGGTACCGCATGAGGCGATCACCGATCTCGGCACGCCGGAATTTCGGCAACCCTTTCCGGTGATACTCGACGAATCTCTGTGCGGACCCGTCGACGCCGAAGCCGCGATTCATGGCGGTTTCGGCGAGATCTTCAACATTCGCCTGTCGAAATGCGGCGGGATCCTGCCCAGCCTCAGGCTGATCGCAACGGCCATTCGCAATGGCCGCCAATATGGGCTCGGATGTCATCCAGGCGAATCGCCGATCCTTTCCGCCGCCGGGCGAGCCGTGGCGTCACGCGTTCGTGATCTTGCTTTTCTCGAAGGTTCGTACGACCGGCATGTCCTGACTGAACCATTCGCGAGGCAGGACATTACGTTCGGTTACGGTGGCAGGGCAAAACCGCTCAGCGGTGCGGGCCTGGGCATCGATATCGACATGGCGAAACTCGATTCCGTGACCGTCCGCCGCAAGGATATCGATTATGCCTGATCCTGTCGAAGAAGCCAGGACGATCACGGCGTCGGACGGCTATCCGCTTTGTTGCCGGTTCTGGCGCCCGAAATCGACGAACGTCGTGGGCCGAATTCTGTTGCTGCACGGGATTCAGTCGCACGCTGGCTGGTACGAATCGCTCGCCCGCACTCTGGCGCGATGCGGCATCGAAACCGCCATGCCCGACCGGCGGGGTTCAGGCGCGAACGAGAGCGATCGCGGGCATGCCCGTTCGCCGGGACAATTGCTTGACGATATCGATGCTGTCTATCGCTCCTGGCGAGAATCGAGCGGCGATTCCAGTTTCGGACCCGTTCTGGGGGGAATCAGTTGGGGCGGGAAACTGGCAGTCGCGTCTCTCGCGACACGTCCTGATCAATGGTCCGGGCTGGCTCTGATCGCGCCTGGCCTGTTCGCGAAAGTGCGGCCCCCGTTCGCCACGCAGATTCGCATCGCAGCCGCTTCGATCGTTCGACCCCAAAAGAAATTCCCGATCCCTCTGGCCGATCCGGCACTATTTACGACGGACCCGCAATGGCAGCGTTTCATCGCCACCGACGAAACGACGCTGCATGAAGCGAGTGCCCGGTTCTTCGTCACGAGCCGCATCTTCGACTTGCGGTTACGACGCTACGCACGTCGTATCAGCTGCCCCGTCCTGCTGCAGCTCGCTGAAGCAGACCGCATCGTAAACAACTTGAAAACAAGAGCTTACGTGAATGCCCTGCACGGTACCCAGGCGAAGATCATCGAATACCCCGGAGCGCATCATACGCTGGAATTCGAAGGGAACGGCATTTCGAGCCGATATGCCGAGGACCTTGCTGGCTGGATCGCGGAGAAATCGATCACTTCGGCAGAATGACGAGATTGTCGCGGTGCACGACTTCGTCGTAAACGACGGCCGATTCGAGAGCTTTGCGAAGCTGTTCCTTTTTCAGACCTTTGACGCGGCGGGCATCGGCGGAACCGTAATTCGCCAGACCGCGTGCGAAGTCTTCGCCCGCGAAGTCGGAAATGGCGACGACGTCGCCCTTTTCGAATTCACCTTCGATCTCGACGATGCCGATCGCCAGCAGGCTGCCACCTTTGTTCACGAGCGCCGAAACCGCGCCGGTATCGACACGAATGCGACCCTTCGGGCGAGCCGTCAGGCCGATCCAGCGCTGACGCGCACCCCGCGTCTGCCCTTCGGCCAGGATCAAGGTGCCGACAGGCTGGCAGTCGAGAATGGAAGTCAGGGGGCGTTCGCGCTTGCCGCTGGCGATGATGACCGAACCGCCGGAATGGGTGACGAGACGGGCTGAAGCCAGTTTGCTGCCCATGCCACCGGTGCCGAGACTGCTGCGACTGTCCGTTACGAGCGACAGAGCGTCTTCGTCGAGGCTCGTTAGCATAGGCACAGGGTCGCCGAAACCGCCGCCGTCGGGAAGCGGCTTGCAGAGGCCATCGACACTCGACAGGATGACCAGCAGCTCGGCCTGGACCAGGTTCGCGACCATCGCGGCGAGGCGATCGTTGTCGCCGAATTTGATCTCGTCAACGCTGACGGTGTCGTTCTCGTTGATGATCGGCACGGCCTGATATTCGAACAGGGTCGAGATCGTATTGCGGACGTTCAGATACCGGGCACGACTGTCGAAGTCCGAGTGAGTCAGCAGAATCTGTGCGGCGTGATAACCTTTCGGCTTGAACGCATCTTCATAAGCTCGCATGAGATACGTCTGACCGATAGCGGCCGCGGCCTGAATTCCGGGTAAATCCTGCGGGCGTTTCTTCAGCCCCATCTGGCCCATGCCCGCTCCGACCGCTCCGGAACTGACGAGGACGACTCGGCGGCCCGTACGTTTGATCTCGACGATTTCCTGGGCGAGGCTTTCGATTCGACCGTGGTCCAGCGTGCCGTCAGGGCTTGCCAGGACGTTCGAACCGACCTTGACGACCCACGTGCGCGAACTGTGAATCACTTCGGCTCGCAGCAAACTCTCACACATCGTGCACATTATCCGAGAAAACTTCGACCGGTTCCATGCGGCAACCCACCGCCCACCTGGCGTTCAATATAGCAACTCCGCGAATCGCGGGAATGCGAATCGACGATGTCGAGATTGCGGTGGGGGAGGCTTCGGTCATTCACGCCGACATAAAAGGCAATGAACGTCTTCGAAGCGAACGTGCCAGTCTCAGCGCGGGTTCGCGGGCGAACCCGCAGCGGCTGTCGCCGTAGTGCCGCCGCCCTGTAAAGTCGGCTTGATGAGAGGCAACCGCACCGCCGACACCGCGGAGCGGTGAGCAGGCTGAGAAACGATCGCCGGGAACAGACCGATGAGAAGCGTACCGACCAGGCAACCGGTGACGGCGGCCTTGAGCGGCCAGGGGTCGTTCGCCGTGGAAGGTTCGCCCTCGAGAGCCCCCAGATCGCTCTCCTTCAAATACATCGTTACGACCACGCGGAGGTAGTAAACCACACCGATCGCGGCACATACAGCCGCGAAAATCGCAAGCCAGGTCAGCATTCGGTCCGACTCGCGGCTGGCGACGCTGAACAGGGCTGAGAAGACGTAAAACTTGCCCCAGAACCCGACCAGAGGGGGGATACCCGCCATGCTGAAGAAGAAGATGGCAAGGAAAAGGGCTTTCGCTGGCTGGCGACGCCCCAGACCCGTCAGATCGTCAAGCGATTCGACTGGCGTGCCGCCACGATTCAAGGAGATCAGAACGCCGACGGCACCCAGAGTCATCAGGCCGTAAGCGGCGAGATAGTACAGGATCCCGAAAACTCCGAGAAGCGGATCTGCGGCCGCCGAACCGACCGGACCATCCTGACGCAGAGAAGCGATGAATCCAAGCATCAGGAAACCGCTGTGGGAAATCGAAGAATAGGCCAGAAGGCGTCGCAGGTTGGTCTGCAACAGAGCCATGGCGTTACCCAGAAGCAGCGTTGCAGCCGCAACGATCGCAAAACCGACGAGGAAGCGGTCGACGACGAAGTCATTCACGGCATCCGGACGCCGGCCGTAAATCGGCGCGAGAACCCGGGCCAGGGCGATGAAACCGACGGACTTCGGATACCAGGAAAGCAGAGCCGTCATCGTGTAAGGGCTGCCTTCGTAAACGTCCGGAGCATAGAAGTGCATCGGCACGGCGGCGATCCGATACGCCAGGCCCGCGAAGATCAGGAAGCCGGCGATCAGGGCATACTTGTTGTCCGGCACGTTGACGACGTCGGAATGAAAGATCGTTGCGATGCCCTTGATCTGCGTGATGCCCAGCTGGCCATAGAGGAATGCCAGCCCATAGAGAAACAGGGCAGAGGCGAAGATGCTCAGGAAAAAGTACTTGGTGGCGGCTTCGAGCGTCGTGGCATTGCGGCGTGCCAGATACAGCATCAGGTAGGTGGGAAGACTGACCAGCTCAAGCCCGAGGAACAGGATCACGAGGTCGTTCGCGCCGGCGACGATCATCGCACCGGCCTGTACGAAAAGCAGCGAACCGAAGAATTCAGGTGCCCGTGCCGCGTCGACCTGATCATGCAGCAGGCCAAGAACGATCAGCCCCATGACGAGCAGACCGAATCGGACATTGACCGAAAACGCGTCGTTGACGAACACTGCGGAGATTTCGTCGGGAACGACACCGTACGTGAGCGACCATGCGACCAGCGATGCGGCGAAAGCCCCCGCGCAGCAGCGGGCCCAGAAACGGCATGACCTCGAGACGAATGCCCCGGCAGTCATGACCGCGACTGCGGCAGCCATCAGAACGATTTCCGGAGCAAGCGCTTTGAGCGATGCGGCCGTGGCGTTGTAGGTCTCGACGTTCAACATGTTTCGATCGATCTCGAGTATGAGCTTCCGCAGGCTTGAATGGATCAGGAGGAACGTGACAGGCCGTGAGCGGTACCCGTCAGTCCGATGCCGATCCCAGAAGAATATCCGTCGACTTCGCGGGTTGGGCGGCCACCTTGGCACCAGTAAACCCGCCCGCCATCTTTTCGATCGGTTCGTTGATTGGCCGGGTGAAATAGCCAGGCCGGATACCGATCAACACGATGAACACGATCAGGGGAGTCAGGCCCAGGATTTCGTACCAGGTGAGAGGATCGATCCGAACCGGTTTGTGGTCGTGGTGGTGCCCGTCGCCATGATCGGCGGAATGATCCGCGGCATGGTCATGATGATGTTCGGAATGACCTGGTTCCAGATGCGTACCATGGCCATGGCCCGGCTCGCGCAAGGGGCCGAAGATCACCCGCTGAATCATCCAGAAGGTGTAAAAGGCACCGAGTACCATGCTTGTGGCCGCGAGCGAACCGGCGATCGGCGAGGTCTTGTACATCCCCACCAGGATCGGGAATTCGCCGATGAAGCCGTTGAGACCCGGCAGAGCCACCGAGCCCAGCGATGCGATCAGCAGGAAGAACGCCAGCTTGGGCATGCGGTTCCACAACCCGCCCAGGGCGGACATGTCACGCGTGTGGTAGCGTTCGTAAACCACGCCCACGCAGGCGAAAAGGGCACCCGTAGTGAGGCCGTGATTGATCATCTGAATCGCCGCGCCGGAGATGCCCGTCGAATTCAGGGCGAAAAGCCCCAGGCAGATGATGCCCATGTGGCTCACCGAGCTGTAGGCCACGAGCCGCTTGATGTCTTTCTGGGCCAGTGCCGCCAGGGCTCCGTAGATCGCACCAGCGACGGCCAGCGTCGCCAGGAGTGGGAACAGGACCTTCGCCCCGATCGGAGTCATTCCCAGATTGAACCGGATCAGACCATATCCGCCGACTTTCAGAAGTACGCCGGCCAGAAGGATCGAACCGGCCGTCGGTGCTTCCACGTGCGCCAGAGGCAGCCACGAATGGAACGGAAACAGGGGAACCTTGATGGCGAACCCCGCGAAAAGCAGCAGGAAGATGAGCGTCTGCCAGCCCCAGATCGATTCCGAAATCCAGGGATCCCACTTCATCGCCCGCAAGCCTTCCGTGATCTCGGGTATCGAGAAGGTCAGCTTTTGTCCGGGGCCATACTGGGCATGCAGGGCGACGATCAGAAGTACGCCCATGAGCGTCAGCATGCCGCCGACGATCGTGTAAACGAACAGTGTGACGGATGCCTTGCGCCGATCCGGGCCGCCGTATATCCCGACCAGGAAAAACAGCGGGATCAAAGTGAATTCGAAGAAGATGTAGAACAGCACCACGTCCAGAGCCGCGAACAGCCCGAGCAGGCCGCTGTGCAGCAACAGGAGCAGAGCGTAGTGCAGGGGGGCTCGTTCCTTGATCGATTCCCAGGAGGCACAGACGGCTGAAATCATCAGGACGTTCGTCAGGGAGAACAGGCCCAGGCTCAGACCGTCCAGCCCGAAGGAGAGGCGAATGTCGGGCGAACCGATCCAGGGCAGGCCCCAGGCTCCGGCCTTGCCGAAAGCGAATTGGGGGCCGGAGATCGAAGGATCGAAAGCGAGGTGCAGCGGCAACCCGACGAAGAGCGTCGCGAGAACCGTTCCCAGAGCCAGCTTGCGGGCCGTATTCCGATCGAGTGCCTTTTGACCGGCCAGGAGAGCGACGCCCCCGGCCAGAGGCAGAAGTATCGTCAGAATCAGAAGTGCTGCCATGAGGAGTTGGATCCGTTCGATGAAGTGAACCATTTCGCGATCGTCGGGTCCGCCTGGGCGGCTCATCCCGCGGCGATCGCCGGAGAATTCGCCGAAATCAGGTGAACACCAGGAGCGTCAGGATGCCCACGATCACAAGAGCCGCCAGAGACGCATATGCCTGTACGGCACCGTTCTGGAACCGCTGTAGCTGGGCACGGGCAAGTTCGGACGGGAACTTCGCGACGGTCCGCACGGCACCGTCCACGCCGTAGATGTCGAAATACCGGCAAAACTGGGCCAACACCAGGAGCGGCGAGACGAAGAGCGTCTTGTAGACTTCGTCGACCCAGAGCTTGTTGAGAGATGCCGAATAGAGCGGCTTGAACGTACCGGCCAGCTTCTCAGGCAACGCCGAAGGTTGCCCGTACATGACATAGGCCAGCCCAATGCCGAGACCGCCGGCGAGCGTGCCGAGAATCGCGGTGGCCCAGTCGAAACCGTGTGGCTCGGCATGCGGGAGCCGGTCATGATAACCGACCGAATTTTCCACGAGATGAGCGAACCAGCCTGTGGTCGGTTCGGAGAAAACGAGGCCGACCAGAACGGCGCACACAGCCAGAATCTGCAGCGGCCGCGTCATCACGGCCGGCGACTCCTTACCGAAGAAAGGATCATCGCCATGATCGTGGTGATGGTCGTGCGGATCAGCTTCCGGATCGTGCGGGCTCGGCAGTTTTTCAGGACCATGGAATGTCTTGAAGAGTGCCCGGAACGTGTAGAAGGCCGTCATACCGGCGGTGATCAGAGCGATCCAGTAGATCGAATGATACAGTGTGGCCGCGCCATGAAGCTCAAGATGCTCGGCTTCATGCGATGCCTGCTTGAGGGCGGAAAGGACTTCGTCCTTGCTCCAGAAACCGGCCAGAGGAAAAATCCCGGCCAGAGCGAGCGAACCGACCAGAAACGTGCCGTAGGTGATGGGCATGCGATGCCGCAGGCCTGAAAACCGCCGCATGTCGATGACGTGTCCCATGGCGTGCATCACGCTGCCGGAGCCGAGGAACAGCAGAGCCTTGAAAAATGCGTGCGTGAACAGGTGGAACATGCCCGCGACCACCGCGAACTGGGCCACCGAGCCGATGCCGCTGCCCAAGCCCATGAACATGAAGCCGATCTGGCTGATCGTCGAATAGGCCAGCACTCGCTTGAGGTCGTTTTGAGTCAGTGCATAGAAACCGGCCATCAGGGCCGTCAGGCAGCCGATCGCGGCGATCAGCGGTGCGACCGTCTCCAGGCCGACGATCAGGGGTGCCGAGCGGGCGATGAGATAAACGCCGGCCGTGACCATCGTCGCGGCGTGAATCAGGGCCGACACAGGCGTCGGGCCTTCCATCGCGTCCGGCAACCAGACATAGAGCGGGATCTGGGCCGATTTCGCCGTCGCGGCCCAGAAGAAGAGAATGGCGATACCCACGCGATCCGCGTCGGGGATGTTGTTGAGGGCCGCGAAGACCGATTCGTACGACAGGTCTCCGCCGGGCACCAGTGTCCAGAGCCAGAAAAGGCCGATCGCGAAACCCAGGTCGCCGACCCGGTTCACGAGAAACGCCTTCTTCGCAGCAGCGGCGGCGGATGGCTTCTCGTGCCAGAATCCGATCAAAAGATAGCTGCACGCGCCCACGCATTCCCAGAAGCCGTAGGTCAGCACGAAATTGTTCGAAAGAACCAGGCCCGTCATCGAGAAGACGAACAATCCGACGCACGCGAAAAATCGCGTGTAGCCCGGATCTCCCGTCATATAGCCCGAAGCGAAAAGGGCGACCAGCGTCGCGATGAACGTCACCATGCAGAGCATCATCGACGTCAGCCCGTCGACCTGAATCCCCAGGGGCACTTTCAGGGCTCCGACGTCCAGCCAGTCGCAAAGCTTGTGCGATTCCGGATGATCGAACGAAAACAGCACGCCCAGCGAAACCAGGAAAGCCGCCCCGATGCCGAACACGACGGGAAGGTGGGCCTTGTCTCCGAGCCGTCGACCCGCCAGTGCGGTCACAAGGCTCGCGAACAGAGGAAGTGCCGGTACGATCCAAGCGAGATGTGTCATTGTAGGAAGCGAAATCCTTACTGGGCTCGTTGTCCGGAGGCGACCACGGAAATCTCCGGTTCGATACCGGCCGGTGTCAGGTGAGGATACGATTCGGCTCCAGGGCCGGCGAGCAGCGGTTCGGCCTCGGTCACGTCTTCGACCTCAGGCGGCAAACCCGGCTCCCGAATGCTCTGCCACTTCGAAACGTCCAGAGAATTCGCCCGGTTGAAGAGCTGCACGACCAGGGCCAGCGCCACGGCCGCTTCGCAGGCGGCGATGGTCAGGATCATGATCGTCATGATCTGCCCGTTGAAATTGCCGTGGAACCGGCCGAAGGCGACGAACGTCAGGCCTACGCCCTGAAGCATCAGTTCCGCCGAAAGGAACATGATGATCAGGTTCCTTCGGGTGAGGAAACCGATCGTCCCCAGGCCGAACAGGAACGCGCCGATCGCCAGGTAATTCGCCAGATTTCCCGCCGTGAACGTTGATTCGACCATCTTCTCGTTGTCCTGGACCTGTATTGCTCGAACGCGCCGAACGGAAACGCCGGAGATCGGCCCGCGTCAGGCGGCGGAGTTGGATTTTCTCGGTGTCGCGATCACGACCGCACCCGCCAATGCCACGAACAGAATCGCACCGACGACTTCCGAAGAAATCAGGTGAGTCGTATAGAGGGCTGCCCCCAAACCGGCCACCTGCGGTGCCGGGACGCCAGCCGGGAGCCCCTTCGCAAGATGATCGGGCGTCGAAAGCTGGGGCGTCAGGGTCTTGCCCAGCACGATCGCGCCAGGATGATCGGGCATCAGCTTGCGGACCTGAACCAGCTCCTTCGCCGGAATCAGGCGGGAATTCACCACGACCGGTTCGACCGAACCTTCGAGTCCGCCATGATAGTTCGGGTCGCTCAGGATCACGACCAGCAGAGACCAGATCAAAATATAGCCCGTCAGGCTCGCCTGTGCGGGCTGGCGGGCCAGGCGGTCATAATCGGCCTTGCCGCCGCTCTGGGCCAGCATGATCACGAACAGGAAGGTGACGATGATCGCACCCGCGTAGACGATGACCGTTCCAGCCGCCAGAAAGCCGGCACCGGCCATCATGAACAGGCCCGATGTGGCCAGAACCACGACCGCGAACCAAAGTGCGGAGTGTACCGGGTCACGCGCCGTGATCATAAGCGTGCCGCCGAGGACACTGGCGATCCCGAAGACGTAGAAGAACATGCGGGAGACGAGCGGCGCCGGACCGGAACCCAGCCCGATGAGATTCAGCGCCGCGAACGTCACCAACCCCGTTCCCAGAGCGAACACGACGGCGGGCTTCGCGAATTGCCTGCGGGTCGGCATCATGAGGAACGTGCCCAGTCCGCCGCAAAGGCAGATCAGCAGGCATCGCGTCAGAACGGAAGGCGGAAAGTCGTGCACGGATGTCAGTCCTGAATGGGGATCGTACTTGCGTCCGCAAGGCCGGTACGGTCAGACGAGCTGCTGGCGTTCGATCACGGGGCCCGTCGTCGGCGTGGTCACGAGTTCCCGGCTGCGATTCGACGATGCCGGCGGAACGATGCCCGATTTCATCGGCTCGCCTTCCTTCGTCAGATCGAAAACCGAAAGAAGCTTGGTCTTGTCGAAGATCATCTCTTCCCGGCTCAGCCCGGAAAGGTCGTACATGCTCGTCAACTCGATCGCGTCGACCGGGCAGGCTTCCTCGCACATGCCACAGTAGATGCACCGAAGTTCGTCGATGACGAAGCTCTGACAGTACTTTTCCCGGTCCGTCCAGGCTTCGGGGGCCGTCGCCCCGACGATGTCGATGCAGTGCACCGGGCAGGCCGTGGCGCACAGCATGCACGCGACGCACTTCACCCGCCCCTGTTCGTCCTTGTTCAGCCTGTGCACGCCCCGGTAATTGGGCGAAGGCTGGTGCTGAACTTCCGGATACTCCATCGTCACGGCACCGTCGCCCAGAGCGGCTTTCACGATGTGCCGCCCGGTCACAACCAGACCGCCAAGGATCTGCGGCAGATACGACTGCTCTAGCAGAGTCAGCTTCGGCGGCGTCATTTTCTTGAGGGCTGGATCGTCGTTTCGCATTCGGTTCTCTCTCCGCTTCGTTCGCTCAGGCGGATGTAATCGGCCGCTCGATCAGCGGCGAATCAGTTGCAGAATCAGCGCGGTCACGACCGTGTTGCCGATGGCCAGCGGGATCATCCGCTTCCAGGCAAGCTCCATCAGCCGGTCGTAACGGAATCGCGGCAGTGTCCAGCGAATCCACATCACGAACACGATCATGGCCAGAACTTTCGTGATCAGCGTCCCCACCTTGAGAATCGCCATCAGCCAGCCGGTTTCGCCCAAGCTCACGAACGGCGGATCCCAGCCACCCAGGTAAAGGATGACGACCAGGAAACTGACTGTGATCACGTGCAGATATTCGCCCAGGAAGAACATGCCGAACTTCATCGACGAATACTCGGTGTGGAACCCGCCGACCAGCTCCTGCTCCGACTCCGGAAGGTCGAAAGGCAGCCGGTTCGTCTCGGCGAAAGCACAGATCAGGAAGATGAAGAAACCGAGCGGCTGTACGAAAATGCCCCAGGCGTGCTTGTCCTGCCACTGGATGATCGTGTTCAGGTCAAGAGAACTCGCCAGCAGAACGATCCCCAGAACCGAAAGACCCATCGGGATCTCGTAGCTGATGATCTGGGCACTCGAACGAAGCCCGCCGAGAAACGAATACTTGTTGTTCGAAGAATAACCGGCCAGGATCACGCCATAAACAGCCAGACTGCCCACGGCGAAAATGTAGAGCAGGCCGATGTCGATCCCGGGCGCGATCTGGAACTGCACCGGGCCGTCGAAAAGCCCCGGACCGTTCGGCCCCACAGGCCCGAACGGCACGACGGCGAAACCGATCATGGCCGTGACGATACTCAGAAACGGCGCCAGGATGAAGATCGGCTTGTTCACGTAATTCGGCGTGACGTCCTCCTTCAGGAACATCTTCACGCCGTCCACGATCGGCTGCAGAAGCCCCAGCGGGCCGACCCGGTTCGGGCCGATCCGGTCCTGAGAGAACGCGGCGATCTTCCGCTCGACGAGGATCAGATATGCGACCGCGCCCTGCGTGACGCCGACGACGATCGAAATCTTGATGATCAGTCCGATGATTTCCAACATGCTTCAGATGCTCTCGCCTTTACGGGATCCTGTCCTGGTGATCCGCAACTTCAGACGGTCGACACCTTCGCCAGCGTCCAGTCATCCTGGAATCCGGCGTCGGGAATCGGCAGATCTTTCGAAACGAGGTTCAGGCCGAATTCGGGCACAAGGCCGTCTTCGACTTTCGCGAGCCCCGGTACGACCCGGGCCGCGGCCTTGAGTATCTCCTGAGACCGGATCGGAGCCTTGCCGTGACCGCTCAGGATCGCAATCAGATCCAGCAACGGCCAAACGCCATCCCGCGGCGGCAGAGCGGCTTCGAACCGCTGAAGACGGCCGTCCCGGTTGACGTAAGTGCCGGACTTCTCCGCATAGCTCGCGATACCGGCGACGAAATCCGCCACGTCCGCGAGCGGGTTGATCGTCGAGTCGAACAGGATCAGCACTTCGGCCTTGCGAAGCGCGGCGACCTGATCGGCATCGATCCACGATTCGTCCGGATAACCGCCGAACATGATCACGATCGGCTTCGACGCGATCGATTCGATCGCCTTATCGAACGGAACGGCTCCCTTGCCGAAGTGGTCGAGCATCATCTCGACACCTGCCCGGTTCGGGGCCTTTTCCGCCGAGATCGTGAACGGCCGGGGCACGATGAACGACGTATCGCCCGAGCGGCCCTTCGTCTTGTCCGGCGAGAAGGTCTGATCCTGGCCTCGCACAGGAACCGGGCCCATGGCCAGTTCCACGCGATTGGTCAGAGCGGACAGCCACTGAGCGGCCGCGAAGGCTTCCTCGACACTCAAATAGGGCGACAGAATGCCCAGAACCGACTGCTTGTCGAGAATTCGAGTCGTCAGGGTCTCGTTGAGCCGCTTCACGAACCGGTCGGTCGGTACGCCGTGATGATCCTTGCCTTCCAGGACGTAATTTCCGCACAGAAGCGTCGGAGAATTGGCGGCCTTGTAGCCATACCGGCCCTCGTCGCAGATCCAGTAATCGTTGACGTAGGGATTGTGCCGGGGCTTATGCCGCCAGACTTTGCCGGCGTTCTCTTCGACACTGATGTTGCAGCCTGTCGAACAGCCCGTGCAGACCCCATCATGCTTGGACAGGAACCACACCCGCTGATTGTGCAGGAAGTCTTTGTCCAGGAGGGCACCCACGGGGCACAGGTCCACGACGTTGCCTGCCAGAGGGTTATCCAGCGGCTGGTCGGGGAAGATGGCGATTTCGCCGTGATCGCCCCGCCGCATCACGTGCAGCTCGGCCGTGCCCGGGATCTCGCGGGTGAATCGCACGCATCGCGTGCACATGATGCACCGGTCCTGATTGAGAACGATCAGGTCCGATACTTCCTTCTTCGGCTTGACATTGCGCTCTTCGACGAACCGGTGCGCGGCCCGGCCATGGTCGTAGCTGTAATCCTGCAGACCACACTCACCCGCCTGATCGCACACAGGGCAATCGAGCGGGTGATTGATCAGCAGAAGTTCCATGATGTTCTTGCGATGTTCGAGCACCTTGGCGCTCTCTGTCACCAGCACTGTGCCGTCACGTGCGGGTGTCTGGCAGCCAGGCACGAGCCTCGGCAGCATCTTGATCTCGCCGGTGGCGGGATCTTTCGTGCCGACCTCGATCTCGCACATGCGACAATTCGCGACGACGGAAAGCGCCGGGTGCCAGCAGTAATACGGGATGTCGATCCCGAAATGCTTGGCGGCCTGGATCGCGTTGAACTTCGCCCCTTCCGGGAGTTCGAAACTCTGTCCGTCGATGATGATGGTAGCCATGAATGATTCCGTCAGTGAACGCCGATGAACTGTTGCGTACGAATCCCGCCGAACGCGTCAGCTCGTCGCTGATTTCGCGATCCCGATGCCCGGCACGAACATCGACGTGTTGCTCGGCAGAGGAGAACGCCCCGCGGAGATCGCCTCCTGAATCGGAGCGATCCGGGCCGCCGGATTGACGTTCTCCCGAATGAACTGCTCCAGCTCCGGCCGATACTTGGCGATCGCGTTCTTGATCGGCCACGCGGCGCCATCGGCCAGACCGCAGATCGTCGTCCCGGGCGTAATGCCCATATTGTTGGCCAGGTGGTTCATGAGGTCGAGATCCTCGATCCGGCCGCCGCCGTCGCGAATCCGCTTGATCGTCTTATACAGCCAGCCAGTGCCTTCACGACAGGGCGTGCACTGGCCGCACGATTCGTGAGCGAAGAACCGCGAGGTGTTGTAGAGATAATCGATGATCCGGGTCGTCTCGTCCAGAACCGTCACGGCCGCCGTGCCAAGGCCCAGGCAGCCTGTTTTGCGAATTTCCTCGAAATCCAGAGGCACGTCGAATTCGTCTTTCGTCAGCAAACCCATGCTGATCCCGCCCGGAACGGCCGCCTTCGCCTTCCGGCCCTTCCAGACACCGCCACCGTGCTCTTCGATCAACTGGTTCGTCGTCACACCCAGGGGCAATTCGACGCAAACCTGCTTGTTGACCTGACCGGAAATCGTGTAGAGCTTCGGCCCGTAGCTCTTCGGCGTACCCATCGACTTGAACCAGTCCGCGCCCCGCTCCACGATGTGCGGCACGCAGGCCAGCGTTTCGATATTGTTCACGACCGTCGGCTTGCGGAAGGCTCCTTCGATCGCCGGGAAGGGGGGTTTAATCCGGGGCCAGCCCCGCTTGCCTTCGAGCGATTCGATCAGGCCCGTCTCTTCGCCGCAGATATAGGCACCCGCGCCCCGGTGACACCAGATTTCGAGGTCGAACCCGCTGCCGTAGATGTTTTTACCAAGGTGTCCGGCGGCACGCGCTTCGGCGATCGCCTGCTCCAGAATCTTAATCGCCTTGATGTACTCGAAGCGGAGATAGACATAAGCTGTGCTGGCCCGGGTCGCGTAGCACCCGATCAGAATCCCCTCGATGAACTGGTGGGGGTCTTTCTCGACCAAATAGCGATTGTTGAACGTCGCCGGCTCGCTTTCGTCGCCGTTGACGCACATGAAGGTCTCTTTACGATCCTTCGGCAGGAACGACCACTTCAGGCCTGTCGGGAACCCGGCACCGCCCCGGCCCCTCAACTCGGAAGCCTTGACCAGGTCGACGACCTGGTCGGGGCTCATCGTCGTCAAAGCCTTGCGAGACGCCGCGTAGCCGCCCTTCGATTCGTACCGTTTGACGGTCAAAATCTCGGGATCGTTCCAGTTTCGGCTCAGTACGGGTTCGAACGTGGGCACTGGCTGTTCCTTGGCGATTCGAAGTCAGATTGCGAGTGGGCGGCTGTCCGAAGGAGCTTACGGGATCGCGTCAAAGTTCCTCGAGCGGAATCGGGCCTTTCCTCAGGTCTTCGATCATTCTCTCGATACCGGCTTCGTCCAGGGGGCCGAAAACCCGGCCGTCGTCAGCCAGAGCGGCCGGCGCGTGATCGCAAATCCCCAGACATTCGGCGAATTCCACGGTCAGTTTGCCGTCGGACGTCGTCTGCCCGGGCTCAATCTTCAATTTCTCGCACGCGTGAACCAGCAGTTCGTCACCGCCACGCAACATGCAGGAAATCGAGCGGCAGATCCAGACCCGGACATCGCCCAGCGGCGCTTGAGGGAAGAATCCGTAGAAACTCATCGTGTCCGCGACTTCCGCGGGCGTGATCTCAAGAATCTCGGCGATTTCCTTCATCGCCTGATACGGCACGCACCGGAAATGGGAATGCACCATGTGCAAGGCGGGCAGTGTGACCGCCTTCTTGTTCGGATAGCGCGGCACGTACGCTTCGATTTTCTGCCGAAGCGTGTCAGGAATCATGCGTGGCGAAGCGAGTGTCGTCGGAGTCATGGCAGCGATATTCCGGTATTCCGTTTGCGGCGGATCAGCGATCGAGTTCGGCGGCGATGATGTTCAGCGATCCGAGCACGGCGACCACGTCGGCGATCATGTGGTTGCGGATCAGGTGCGGGAAAAGCTGGAAGTGGATGAACGACGGCGGCCGCGTGCGTGTGCGCCAGGCGACTTGCGTGCCGTCGGTCACCAGGTAATAGCCCAACTCGCCGTTCGGGCCTTCCACCGCCGCGTAGATTTCGTTCTTCGGCGTTTCGAAGCCCCGATTCGGCATGATCAGTTCGAAGTGCTGGATCAGGCCTTCCATGCTGCCGTAAGTGGTTCCCTTGTCAGGCAGGGGGAATTTTTCGGCGATGGGTACGTTCACGGGGCCGGAAGGAAGTTTGTCGACCGCCTGGCGGAGGATCTTCATGGACTGAACCATCTCCTCCATCCGCACGAGGAACCGTGCGTAGCAGTCACCCTCGGTCATGTAGGGCACTTCGAACTGGAAGTCCGGGTAGGCCAGATATGGCTCGTCTTTTCTCAGGTCGTACGTCACGCCGCTGGCGCGGGCGATCGGGCCAGAGGCGCAAAAGGAGATCGCGTCCGCCTTCGTCAGCACCCCGACTCCCGTCATCCGTTCCAGGAAGATCTTGTTGCGGAACAACAACTTCTCCATGTCGGACAACACTTTGGGCAACGTGGCGAGGAGCTTTTCGATCCGCCCGATGACACGATCGGAGAAGTCGTACATCACCCCGCCGACCCGCGTATAACCGGGGTGGAACCGATAGCCCGACATCTCTTCGTAGATGTCGTAGATCAGCTCACGCGTATTGAACGCGTAAAGGAACGCCGTGAAGGCTCCCAGGTCCAGGGCCGAAGCCCCGGTACACAGCAGGTGGTCGCAAATCCGGGCCAGTTCGCCGATGATCACCCGCACGTACTGGCACCGCGGGGTCAGTTCGATCCCCAGCAGCTTTTCCACCGCGTTGTGCCACGCCACTTCGTTCATGGGCGGGCTGATGTAGTTCTTCCGGTCGACGACCGTCACGTACTGATTCAGGTTCAGGTGCTCGCCCAGCTTCTCGAAGCCCGAATGGAGATAGCCGATATCGGGCGTCGCCCCGATGATCGTTTCGCCGTCCAGCTCGAGAATCAGCCGCAGCGTCGTGTGCGTCGCCGGGTGTTGAGGACCGAAGTTCAAGGTCCAGTGGCAATCGCGTGTACCGCTAGTGACTTCTTCTTCGTCCAGCAAGTTGATCGGCATGGCAACTCAGATCCTGTGTATATCTCGGCGGAACGAACCTGTCGCGAGTCAACGTGCGTCGGTTACGAATCCTCGCGAGTGACCCTTTCGAAATTGTGCCGTTCGCCACGACCACGCAACGGATAATCCTTACGCAGAGGAAACGACCGGAAGTTGTCGGGCATCAGGATGCGCCGAAGGTCCGGGTGCCCCTCGAAGACGATTCCGTACATGTCGAAGACTTCCCGCTCCATCCACTCCGCGCCCTTCCAGAGCTTCACGACACTCGGCACCGAAGGGTCCGGATCGTTCGCGTACGTCTTGACGATAAGACGCGTGGAGGTTTCGTAGTTGAGCAGAACGTAGTGCACTTCGAACCGGGGCCGTGCGGCGGATCGACCAGGATAGCCCAGATAATCGATACCGCCGAGTTCGGTCAGGTGGTAGCCGAACCCGTCCCGCAGCTCCGTCAGCAGCTCGATAGAACGCGCGGCCGGCACCAGGAGACGGAGATTGTCGAGATGTTCGGAGACCGAGAAAACACCCTCCCCCAACCTGGCGCGCAGGTCTCGCAGCAGGGTCGGAGCGGTTTTCGTCGCATTGGGCATTCGTGAGGTCCTGATCGACGCCGAAGAAGAGACACGGGCTCGAAGCGGTCCCGGATCAGAGCGATTCCTTGCGGCCGACTTGCGATTCGCCGCCCGGCAGCCTGTAGCCGAAGCGGGACTCGTCGGCCCGCTCCGTCGCCACGCCTGGCAGCGATGCCCGGCTGCGTATCTGCACGAGCTGCTCTTCCATCCGCCGCAACTCCGGAAGCCCCTGATTGCCGAATGCACTGCCGCTGTGCTGGACTTTCGACTGCAAGTCCATCACCGCACGCAGGATCTGTTCAGGCCGGGGAGGGCACCCCGGGATGTACACGTCGATCGGGATGAACCGGTCCACCCCCTGAACGACGGCATAAGTATCGAAAATCCCGCCCGTAGACGCACAGGCACCCATGCTGATGGCGTACTTCGGTTCGGGCATCTGCATCCAGATGCGTTGAAGAACGGGCATCATTTTCATGACGACTCGTCCGGCGACGATCATCAGATCGCACTGCCTGGGGCTGAACCGCATGACTTCGGCACCGAACCGGGCGATGTCGAACCGGCTCGAGCCTACGGCCATCAGTTCGATGCCGCAGCAGGCTGTCGCGAACGGCATGGGCCAAAGGCTGTTTTTGCGGCACCAGCTCACGACGGCGTCGAGCGACGTCACGATCGTTCCTTCGGGAGCGAAAACCCCGCTGCCCGATTTGCCGCTCCGCCCCGGAAGTTCGACCCCTCTGGGATTCATCGCCATTGAAAGACCCCTTTTTTCCAGGCGTAGGCATAGGCCGCCAACAGCACGATGACGAACACCATGATCTCGCCGAAGACGAGATCGCGGAATATGGGCGGAAGTCCGATTTCGGCAAACGGGGGATTCGTCACCACAGCCACGGCCGGCTCCGCGGGCGCCGCGACTGCCGTCGCCGCCTGCGAACCGATTCGCCAGTGCGTTACGGCCCAGGGATAGAGGAAGAGTAGTTCGACGTCAAAGAGCAGAAAAGCGATGGCGATCAGGTAGTAACGGACATCGAACCGCTGGCGGGCATCGCCCACAGGGTCCATGCCCGACTCGTACGGCATCAGCTTGACCGACGTATTCTTCCGGGGTCCGATCAACTGGCTCGCCACGATCATGCCCACGCCCGTGATGATCGCGATCACCAGAAATATCAGCAGCGGGTCGATTTCGCTCAGCATCGAGTGTCCGGATCCATGGCTTTGGGATTGTGAATGGATTCACAATCCTGGACGCGAAAAGATTCTGGAGAATCCCACAATTCGGTGCTAGTGTAATCAAATCACCCTCAATTACAAGAGTTCGCCCAAAATCTCGTAACCGATCGAACTCACGGGAACGTCACTTACGGCCGTTTGGGAAGATTGCGTCGACCTGGCAAAGCGGTTTTCTCACATGGCGAAACCGCTCGAT
Source organism: uncultured Isosphaeraceae bacterium (assembly GCA_964608915.1). Taxonomy (GTDB): domain Bacteria; phylum Planctomycetota; class Planctomycetia; order Isosphaerales; family Isosphaeraceae; genus QWQI01. Next base: position 60,793 of record CAZSQA010000008.1, on the reverse strand, counting down.
ACGGAGATCGAAACCAGGAAGTTATCGCCGTACCTGTGGTCGAGTCCGGTCAAGGTCTACGCGATGCCGCTCGAATGCCGTTACGTCGTTCGGCTTTCGCAGGACCGGAAAGAATCGTCGTTCACGGTCCGGCGATCGATCGTCATGGCGTCGCGACCGCGGCTCCCTGGTCGCTGGACCTCTCGGCCCCGACGGAACCGTTCTGGCCTGGCAGGCCGGCGGATGCGTTTTCGTCGAACGCCTTCGACGCCGCTCTGGCAGCGCTCGTGAGTTTTTCGAGATAGGCTTGCCAATCGTTCGGAACGGGAGGTTCGAGAATCCAGCCCCCCCGGCCATCGGACGCTATCTGGCCAATGTCACGCGATTCGCCGGAACCGAGTGCCTCCAGAATCAAAGCCCCTTCATGTACCTTGCCCGCCGCGACGCTCAACTGCGCGGTCAAGGCATAAAGCCGGCATCTTCGATCGTTTTCGATGCCAGCTGGAGAAATCCGAGCGAGGCACGCCTGTGCCGCCTCGTACCGCCGGGTCAGGGCGAAGAACAGGCAGGCCGCTTCCATATGAGCGGGCGTGAGTTTGTCCAGCCGGTCCATGTCGGGCTTCTTCGGGTCGAACCCCAGCGCGGCGAGCCCGATATTTCCGATGCGTCTGAGACGGTTCGCTGGGGGATTGTCTCCCGTCGTCTCTTCGATCAGCGGCATGAGCGAAAATCGAGACGCCGAAGCGATCGCGGGAGCCAGCGCGGGATTCGCCGCCCCTTCACGCCGGTTGCGAACGACGGTACGGACCAGGAAGTCGATCCATGTGTCGATACAGGCCTCGTCAGGGACAAGGGGATACAGCATTTCGGTGCGGGGATCGCAGATCGCCGCGGGCAGTCGCGAGGAATCCAGAAGCGAATCGGGCAAACCGAGACGCAAGGCGAGTTTTTCGTCGACCGACAGAGCGAGATTGGTCGCGGGCGTCACGACATCAAGCGGCGGAAAGCGTTTGTATGTCGCCGCGGTTTTCGGCTGAAACCAGGAAATCTCCGCTGGCCGATCGCCGACCGAAGCCGAACGGATGGAGGCCGAACAAATGAGCATTTCCTCCTCGACGTCGAGCGCGACCGAAAATCCCGCCAGTCGTTCGTCCGGCACGATCGGCGTCGAGATCGGTCTGCTGTAGCGCTCGGGTTTGAAAGTCTTCAGATCGATCCGGGCGATGTCGGGCCAGTCCGAACCCCGAGGAGCCGACAGACCTTCAGGCGGTTTCTGATGCCGCCCGGCAAAAACGGAACTCCCGTCCGCCGAGAAGATCGGTATCGCATCCGGAAGGAAGTTCTCGAGAATTTTGCTGCGTCCGTCCGAAATGGTCGTGAGCACAAGCTCCGAAGCGAGCGGAGGCCAGACGTCCGCGCTCCGCAACCAGGCGACGAGTCCCCCGCCAAGGCCGATTCGGGCATTGTAACCATGTGGAAATCTGGCCCGGATTTCCTGAGATGTCGAATCGAAGAGCACCGGTTCGAACGTCTTCGGGTCGCCGAAAATGATCAGCCCCGCGCCGCTGGCGTGAATCTGGCGCAGAACGACGGCCGATTTGTCGCCGGACGGCGGAATTTTCCAGTCTTTCGGAAGTTCGATGCGCAGCAGTGTGCGCGATTTCGCGCCGGCCTGGGAGAGTTCGTAGACCTCCCTGAGGCTCCAGAGATAACCCCCGTTCGGCTGGCGCTCGATCCGGGCGTAGACGATCGTCCTGCCGTCGATCGCCCAGCAGGGATCGCTGAGAAAGACGTCCGAACGATCGAGTTCGGTGCGGAAATTTCCGTCGGCTCGGGCGACCCAGATCCGTTGGAAACCGGTACCCGGATTTTCGGGCTCCGCAGGCCGGGCGTCGAACGATTCCGGCCGGAAGAGCCAGCCGGGTCGAATTCTGCCACGTGCGGCGAGATCCTCGCGCTGACCGAAAATCAGCCACCTGCCGTCAGGCGACCAGCGGATTTCACCGGCGGAAAGTGGAGCTTGCGGGGCGGCGACGAAGAGCGAAACGATCAGCAGTACAAGATGACGAGACAGTACGGGCAACGAAAGGAGAAGCCTTGTCCGGATCTCGGCGATGGGCGAATTCCGTTCGGGATCGAGTCGGACAGACATCGGCACATTCCTTCGTTTCGTCTCACCGAAAGGATCGGGCGAAGCGGAATCGGGCGCGACGGATCGCAGCGACCGAGACCAGCGACGAACATCCCCAAGATTCGGACCGTGAGAATCGAGAAGTCCCCCTCGACACGTTTTTCCTATTGTATATTTCAGGAAGGTGAAGTGGAATAACGAAGACAGGATGCGTCGAAACCGACTTGAGACTTAGTCGCAACCGACATCGCACACCGAGAACCCGATTTTTCGAGACCATCTTCCATGCGATTCGTGCTGATCGATCGAATTCAGGAAATCGAACCAGGCAAAAGCCTTGTGGCCGTGAAGAACCTCTCGCTCGCGGAAGAATATCTCGCGGACCATTTTCCGGGCTTTCCGGTGATGCCCGGAGTTCTGATGCTGGAAGCGATGACTCAGTCGGCCGCCTGGCTGATTCGTGCGACGGAAGATTTCCGACACAGCACGGTACTGCTCAAATCGGTCAAAATGATCAAGTACGGAAGCTTCGTCGAACCGGGCCGCCAGTTGACCATCCAGGTGGAATTGGCAGGAGACTTGAGCGACCCGAAGAATATTCCGATGAAGGGTAGGGGCGTGATCGAAGGTCAGGTCATGGTTCAAGGAAAGTTCAGCCTGACGTGCGGGAATCTGCGCGACAGGGACCCGGACCTTGCCGGCGCCGACGCGGCGCTGACGGACCACCTGCGCGACCTGTACTCGACTCTGCTGAAAGGTTCCGTCGGATCGAAGGCCCAATCGCGGGTCGGTTGAATCGCCGGTAAACTACGGAGTGCGTCATGAATTCGGGAAGATGAGCTTGCACAAATTCCTCATGACCATCATATTTTGACGTACTTCGACGGATTCTCCAAACCGCCGTCTCCGTGCTATGCTTCGGTATCGGCGCGGTCCGGAATCCGCGGGTCGCACGGGCACGATCGGGATGCAGCCGACGCGACTGTCGAAATGAAACAGGTCCATCTTGAGAAGAGGTGAGTGATGGCGACGTACGAAGAGATTTTCAAGAAGGTTCAGTCGACTCTCGTCGATGCTCTGGGCGTCGATGAGGACCAGGTCGAACCGAAGGCGACACTTCAGGGCGATCTCGAAGCCGAGTCGATCGACTTTCTGGATATCGTCTTCCGTCTTGAGCGCAACTTCGGCATCACGATTCCTCGTGGCGAACTGTTCCCTGAGAACCTGACCAGCGACCCGAGCATGATCGCCGACGGCAAGCTGACGGAGAAGGGTTTGAAGGAACTCAAGGATCGCATGCCCTACGCCGACATCGCCGAATTCGCGAAAAATCCGGAAGTCGACCGGATCGGCGACCTCTACACCGTCGAAATGCTCGTCAAATATGTCGCTGACAAACTGGCTGCCGCCGGGAAATGAGCCGTAACTCGACCGGTCGAGTCGTTTCGGGTTCGCTTTGAAAGTAGCCGGTCCGGTGTCGACGAAGACGGCCGATCGGACAGTCGAAGGCCGGTCGGACTGGGGGAAATGCTGGCATGCGATGGATTTGGATCGACAAGTTCCTTGAATTTCGCAGCGGATCCTTCGCCAGGGCGGTCAAAAATCTGACCCTGGCCGAAGAGCATCTGCATGACCATTATCCCGGCTTTCCGGTGATGCCTGCGTCCCTCATCATCGAGGGCATGGCACAGACGGGCGGCATTCTGGTCGGCGAAGCCAAGAATTTCGAAGAGAAAGTCGTCCTCGCCAAAATTCCCAAGGCCGAATTCCACGGGTTCGCATGTGCCGGTGATCAGCTGATTTACGAGGTGAAGATCCTCGACCTCCGGGCCGAAGGCGCTGTCGTACAGTGCCAGGCCTTCGTCAACGGTTCGAAAGAACCGATGGCGGATGTCGAGATCGTCTTCGCCCACCTCGACAATTCTCGTGCGAACCAGATTTTCGGTCCGAAGAATTTCGTGTTCACCCGGCAATTGCTCGGCGTCCTCGACCTGGCGAAAGCGCAGCAGGCTTCGGTGGAGAAATTCGGTGAGACCTCTCCTGGAAGCTGAATGAGACGAACTTTCGTCGCCCCGGCCCGCCAGGGTTGTCGAGTGCCGGACGCGGACTCACTTGTCGATAAGGAAACAAAGGCCCGGGTATGAATCCATCCGCCGCAAGAGTCGTCGTCACGGGCCTGGGCGTAAGCTGCCCCATGGCCACGGGACAAGCGGAACTGACGCTCGCCATGCGCGAGGGCCGGAGTGGGATCGCTCCGATCGTCAGCTTTCCGGTACCCGACATGGTAACACCGGCTGTCGGTGAGATTCTCGAGTTCGATCCGAAAGCCTACGTCATCCCGCGGCTCAAGAAGACTCTGACCAAGAGTCTCAAGTATATGGCCCGCGACATCCAGCTCGCCGTCGCCATGGCCCAGGTCGCCCTTCTGGACGCCGGCCTCTCGGACGGCGGAGTCGACCCTACCCGCATCGGGCTCGATCTCGGCGCCGGCATCATCTCGACGGAGCTGCAGGAACTCTCCGGAGCGATCGAGGAATCCTACCGCCAGAACGACACCTTCGATTACAAGGTTTGGGGTGTGGACGGCATCAAGAAGATTCAGCCGATCTGGCTGCTCAAATATCTTCCCAATATGCTGGCCTGTCACATTTCGATCCTGTCCGACTGCCAGGGGCCATCGAACACGATCACCTCGGGCGATGCCTCCTCAGGGCTCGCGATCGGCGAAGCTTACCGGATCCTCAGCAAGGGCCGGGCCGACGTGATGATCTCAGGTGGCGCCGATTCGAAGATCCACCCGCTGAGTTACTGCCGGGCCGACATTCTCGGCCTCCTCTCGAAGTGGAAGGGCGATCCGCATCTGGCTTCACGCCCGTTCGACCGCAAGGCCTCGGGCCTGGTCCTCGGCGAAGGTTCGGGTATCCTGATCATGGAATCGCTGGGGCACGCCGAAAAGCGGTCCGCGAAAATTTATGGCGAGATCATCGGAATCGGCGCCGGTACGGACGCCGTCACGATCCTTCAGCCCCTGACGGGCAAAGGCATGGAGATCGCCATCCGGGCCGCACTGGCGGATGCCGGCCTGAAGCCGACCGATCAGGCGATCAGCCATATCTGCGCACACGGAATCGGCGTTCCGGAACTGGATGCCGCTGAAGCGTATGCGATCCGCCAGGTGTTCGCCGATCGGCCCGACATTCCGGTGACGAGCCTGAAGGGCGGCACAGGCAACATGGGCGCCGGCAACGGGGGCGTGGAAGTCATCGCGAATCTTCTGGCCTTACGTGACGGATTCGTACCGCCGATTCTTCACTGTGACGAACCCGTTCCCGAATATGGCCTGAACTACGTCCGAGACACGCCCAGGAATTCGCATTCGGACATCTTCCTCAGCCTGAATCTGACGCGGTACGGGCAAGCTTCGTGCGTGATCGCGAAAGCGTGGCCAAAATCCCAATGACGCCTGCCTGTCGATCGCCGTTAACGCAGAAGCCGGAATTCGGGCTCAGCGTTCCCGGCTCGATCCTGAAACGGTCGGAACCGTGAGGACAGGGGGCAGAAGTGAATCGCATTTCGGGGGTAACGAAGATGGGTCGTCGAGTTGTCGTGACCGGGATCGGGATGGTCACACCGGTCGGAAAGAACGTCGATGAAACCTGGGATTCGCTTCTCCACGGACGAAGCGGTGTCGGTTACATTTCGCTGTTCGACGCTTCGACTTTCGCCACCCGGATCGCGGCCGAAGTGCGTGATTTCGACCTGAATCGCTATATTTCCGACACGAGCGACTTCCCGCCGCTGTCCCGGAACTCGGTGTTCGCCCTGGCCGCCGGACAGATGGCGCTGGAAGATGCCGGCATCGACAGAAATTCGCCCCGGCTGGATCGAACCCGTTTCGGCGTCTATTTCGGCGCTGGCGAAGGGCAGCAGGACTTTCCTCACTTCTGCGCTTGCGTGCACAAAGCGACGAAAGACGAGGAGGTCAGGAAAGACGACTTCATCGGGCACGGGTTGAGTATCCTGGACAAATGGGCCGAATCCGAACAGGATCCAGGCACTCCGACGGCGCATGTCGCGGCTCTTGCCGGCGCGCAAGGGCCGAACTATACATGTCTTACGGCTTGTGCGGCCAGCTCGCAGGCGATCGGCGAAGCGTACGAGCAGATCCGCCGTGGCGATGCCGACCTTATCCTCTCCGGTGGCACGCACAGTATGATTCACCCGTTCGGGGTCACTGGCTTTATCCTGTTGACGGCTCTTTCGACGACGAATGACGAGCCACAAAAAGCCAGCCGTCCATTCGACAAGGGCCGCAACGGATTCATTCTCGGCGAAGGGGCTGGTGTGCTCGTACTCGAAGAGCTCGAACACGCGAAGAGCCGTGGGGCCAAGATTTACGGCGAGATCATCGGTTACGGCTCGACGGCCGACGCCTTTCGGATCACGGACAGTCATGACGAAGGCCGAGGCGCGATCGCGTGCCTCAAGGAAGCGATGGAAGACGCCGGTATCGAGCCTTCCGACGTCGATTACATCAACGCGCACGGCACGAGCACGGAGGTCAACGACAAAATCGAGACGCTGGCCATCAAGCAAGCGCTCGGTGAAGCCGCCTACCGCATACCCGTTTCCAGCACGAAGAGCATGATGGGCCACCTGATCGCGGCGGCCGGAGCGGTCGAGGCGATCATCTCCCTGCTCGCGATCCGCGACGGAGTCATGCCGCCGACGATCAATCTCGATCAGCCCTCGGAAGATTGCGACTTGGATTACATCCCCAACGTCGCCCGAGACGGCAAGGTCGACGTCGTCATCTCCAACAGCTTCGGGTTCGGAGGTCAGAACGTCAGCCTGATCCTTCGGAGGTATGTTGACTGAACATGATTTTGGGCAGGACTTTCCGGAAACTGATGCGGAGAGTCCATCCGTATGTTATGATACTCTGGAGAAGATGGCCAGATCCGAAATGTTGACGCAAACCAACCGGATTGCCCATTGCACCATGTCTAAGCTCCGGAGCTTTTCGAAGTGGATTTGACCCTGCTGGGAGAGATCGCGATCGGCATCTCCCTTTTCGGACTTTTTTTGGCGATTTGGTCCGATCAGCGATACAGCCGAACTCTTCTGCTGCCGAAGATTTCGGAAAAGCCGATGTTCGTGGCTCTGCGCGTACCGCCCTGCGAGGATGTCGAACGTGTCCGTTTCGGAACGCGTGACGGCAAGATGCTCGAAGGCATCTATGCCCGTAACACTTCGGGCCAGCGCAAGGGTGTCGTCGTTTTCTGCCATGAGTTTCTGGCGGATCGATGGAGCTTCCAGGTCTATGCCGATGGTTTGCGTGAGTCCGGGTTCGACGTGTTCTCTTTCGATTTCCGGAATCACGGAGAGAGCGAAATCGATCCGCAACACCCCAGCTTGCCCTGGCTGACGAACCTCGAATTCCTCGATCTCGAAGCCGCGCTCGATTACTTGAAGTGCCGGGCTGACAGTGACCCGAACGGCGCCGCCCTTTTCGGCATCAGCCGCGGCGGATCCACGGCGCTCGCAATGGCCGCCCGCCGCAAGGATATCTGGGCGGTCGTGACGGATGGCGCTTTCCCCACCGTCGGAACGCTGATTCCATTCATGTCCCGGTTCGCGGCGCTCTATGTGAATCTGCCTTACGTGGTGGACCACTTGCCGCGGCCGTTCCTGAAATTCGTCGGCTATCGCGGTATCGCCAAGGCGGAGAGGAAATTCGGCTGCCGATTCCTGCATCTGGAGTCTCTTGTCGCCCGAATCTCTCCGAGCCCGTGGTTCGCGATTCATGGCGAGTCGGACAGCTACATCAGCATCCAGGTGGCACGTGAACTTTTCGATATCGCACGTGAGCCGAAGCAGATGTGGGCCGTACCGAAAGCGAAGCACAATCGTTCGCAGCAAATGCATCCGGAAGAATATCGCAACCGCCTCCTTGACTTTCTGACCGCTCATATGCCGGTCCCGATCGAGCCGGAACCGTACGCGAAGCTGGCTCGCGAAACCAGCGAAGTCGCGGGTTAATTCTCCCGCGGAATCGTCCGTCCCGGTAGAATCGAATCGCCGGGTCGAACCGGACCAGTTTAGCCGTCGACACAATTGACGGATCAGGTGCTAGATCGATAGAACTGAGGTCGATCCAGACACTCGCCCAGAGTGTACGCAGATCGACCGCCCCGACTTTCGCCTTCATCGAAGAATCGGACGTACCATGATCTCCGTGGTGATTCCTATTTATAATGAAGGTGAGCTGATCCACAGGCTCCATCGGGAAGTCGCCGATGTCATGAACGGAACCGGCCGTTCATGGGAAGCGATTTACGTCAACGACGGAAGCCGCGACAATTCACTGGAACTGCTCCGGTCGAAACATGAAGCCGACCCGAAGCACGTGGTCGTCGTGGATCTTTCGCGAAATTGGGGGCACCAGGCCGCGTTGACTTCAGGCCTCTCGGTGGCACGTGGCGACGCGATCGTGATGATGGATGGAGATCTGCAGGATCCGCCTCGAGTGATTCTCGACATGCTGGCCCAATGGGACAAAGGCTGGCAGGTGGTCGTCGCCGAGCGAACGAGCCGCGCCGAAGGCGGTTTTCGCGCGCTCATGTTTCCTTTGTTCTATAAGATGCTCGGGTTCCTGTCCGATTATCCGATCCCGCTGAATGCAGGGATTTTCGGGTTGCTTGACCGGAAGCCGCTCGATTCGATCCTGAACCTGACGGAAACGAACCGCTACCTGCCGGGACTGCGTTCATGGGTGGGATATCGTACGACAGTCGTGTATTACGATCGGGCCGACCGGGCCGAGGGCGAACCGAAGCAGACCTTCTGGAAGCTTCTCAAATACGGCCTCGACGCCATTTTCAGTTTCAGCTACAAACCGCTGAGGCTGACGCTCTTCGTCGGTCTGATCTCAGCTTCGTTTCTGCTCATGTTCTGTGCCCTTCTGGTGATATGTCGATTGCTCGATATCGGGCTTTTCGGCCAGCCTGTGGTTTTCGGCTATACCAGTACGCTCATCAGCATTCTGTTTCTGGGTTCCGCGCAGTTGATCGGAATCGGTATTCTGGGGGAATACATCGGGCGGATCTACGATGAGGTCAAGCGCCGCCCTTTGTTCATCATCGACAAGGTCTACAGAGCCCCCGCGGATCTTTCATGAATCCGGAAGAATACGTCAATCTGGACCGGCTGGATGGGCGCCACTGGTTCTACGTCGGAAAACGGCGGATCGTACGGTACTGGATCGAGCGATTTCTGAAGTTGCGTCCCGAGGATCTGCTGGTCGATGCCGGCATGGGCACGGGGACGTGGCTGGCGGAAATGAGCGGCGAATGCAGAATTCTCGGAATCGATGACTTTCAGGAAAGTCTTGAGATCGCCGTACCCAGGCTCGAGAAGCTCGGCGGCACGGTTCTGAAGTCGAAACTGGACATCGTCGACCTTCCTGACGGAGCAGCCCGTGTGGTTACGATGCTGGACGTGATCGAACATCTCGACGACGACCGGGCAGCCCTCCGTGAAATGGTGCGCATCACAGCTCCGGGCGGACTGATCGTCATTACCGTGCCGGCGCTCATGTGGCTCTGGAGCGATTGGGACGTCATTCTGCACCACAGAAGACGATACTCGATGGCGACATTGACCGACCTTTTCGAAACGGAAAAGGTCGAAGTCCTGCATTGTGCCTATTTCAATTCGCTGGTGCTGCCGCTGGTCTGGGCGATTCGGATTCGTCGAAAGTTCCTGCCCGCAAGGCCCGGGCGTACACGCGCCGAGGAACGCATCCCGCCGTGGCCGCTCAACGATTTCTTGCGCTGGCTCATGGTCTGGCCCGCATGCCGCCGCTGGTTCCGCCCGCCCGCTGGCGTTTCCCTGATCGCGGTTTTACGTCGCAAACCCTCCTGAACGACCGATCTCCTGAATCCGAATCGAACGGACGTCCGATGCACATCGACCATCTCGACATTTCTCGATTCGGCCGCCAGGCTTTCCAGGCCCTGAACTTCTTCGTCATTCTGCTGATCCTCGTTCTCACGGCCTCCTGGCTGCCGCATTATCTCAATTGGCCATTGTGGCCGGATTCGCACGCCTACGCTTCGCTTGCGATCGGCTGGGATCAGGGCATCGAGCCCTACCGCGATGTCGCGACGTTCAATTTTCCAGGCCAGATTTACCTGTTCTGGCTTCTGGGCAAGACGTTCGGCTGGGGCCACACCTGGCCCTTCTACTCCGCTGATGCCGCACTGATCGGAACCGTCGGGATCCTGATGATCGTCTGGAGCCGGCGTGTCTTCGGCGAACGACTTTCAGGCATGATCGGGTTTTTAGCTCTGGCCGTAGCGCTGATGGATCTCGACATCTCCCAGGCTGGCCAGAGGGACTGGCACTCGACGGCGTTCGTCATCATTTCCCTGCTGATTCTGCAATGCGGCAAGTCACGATTCCGAATCGTGTGGTCCGCGATTTTCTTCGCGGTCGGGTTCGTGTTTCGGCCACATGTGGTCCTGTTCGGCCCCGCGATCATCACGGCGCTCGCGCTCGATCAGTATGACCCGGTTCGAAAAGACCTGAAGCCCTTCATCCGCGCATGCCTGCTGTGGGGAACCGTATTCGCCCTGGGGATGGTCGCCGGATTTTTGCCCCTGATCCGGAATGGCCTCTTCGGCTCGTTTCTGGAAGACCTGAAAATTGCGAGGCATGGCGGCTCGTATGCCGGCATGACCCTGCGAACCGCGATCATCCTGTTTCTCGCGAAGCTCGTCATGCGTGAATACCTGCTGCTGATCGTTTCGACTCTCACGCTCGCATTCCGATCCGGCAGAGAATCCGTCCGGATCGCTCTCCCCTGGACCGTCGCCCTGATCTTCGCTCTGTCCTATCAGTCCGTGCATCCGATTTCGCACGATTATCTGATGCTGCCGATGAAGACGATCTATGCGGTCAATCTGGCCATTCTGGCGGCTCTCGTTCGCAAATCGCTCGGCGGCGAAACCCTGGCGGCAGCCGGAATGTCAGCCGTCGTAGTTTTTCTGGCATTGAACAAGTGGCCGGACGAATGTTCGCCCAGGGCCGCACTTCTCGCGACGAAAGCCTATCTCTCAGGAACTTCCGATACCGAGGTGCCTCATGGCGCCAAGCGGTATTTCCATCCTGGCGAAGTCGACATTGACCAGAGACGCTCAGGGTATCCCTGGGCCGATTATCTCGCCACGATCGAGTATCTCAAAGCTCACACTTCTCAGAAGACTCACGTGGCGGGCGCGTTCAAGCGACATCCGTATCCTTCGCTCAACGGCCCCACGGGTCGGCCCAGCCCCTGGCCGGGAGAGGGCGGCACGACTTTCCTTCTCGTTTTAGGGCTTGAGAAAGAAGAGGCGTTCATTCGATCGCTGCTGGACTCGCCTGATGATACCGTCGTCGTCTGGGTTCCCGGCGAGCGGGCCGAAGCGGACCGCGTCGACTTCCGACAGCTCGACAAGACGATCCAGGAACACTTCGCCCCGGAAGCCAGCTTCGGAATCTTTCAGATCTATCGCCGTAAACCCGACTCGAAGCCAGGCCGCTGAAGTTCATGACGGCCGATGAAGAGCCCTCGGTGAATCTTCCTGCAAGTTCACTCGAGAAGTCGGCATCCGATCCGACACTGTCCTTGAATTTTCTTTAAACGGAATCTTCGTCATCGCTTATCGGGCCGAAGCGTTTTTCCGACGACTCGGGACGGCCTGGATGCCATTCGCAGGTTATTTTCGTACTGCAGGAAGGAATCGATCCCGTCTCGTTTCGTGGATCTTTTCGGGACCTCCTAGTTTACCCAATCCCCGTCGTGTTACGATTCCCGCCTGGAATCGACCGCGCGTTCGAGCGATTGGGTCGTCACGATCCGATAACCGGTCTTGCGATCGGAATCCGATGGTGCGAAGGGGCAGGAACGCGATGCGACAATCCCGAAAGTCCTCAATGAACTTGCATGTGGGTGAAGCGATGCCGAATCGAGACCGGGCAAATGTCGATCGGGCGATAAGAAGGCAGGGCTCGATGGCGTCATACCCGCAGAGTTTCGTGAGGACCGCGGCGCTTCGCGTGTCGTATTTCTGCTTCGGGTCATACCTGGCTAACATCGGATTCGTGCAGCCGGCACAGTCGCAGACGGCTCCGAACCGAGCGAAAGCCGCATCTGAGGCGCCGCGGCGTGCCGTGGGGCAGGCTCCAGGGCTGGAAAGTTTCGCCGTTCAGCCCAAAACGCCTGACGAATTGATCAGGGCGATCGATTATCTCATGCGTGTCGGTCTGGAAAATCAGGCTGTTCCTTTGGCCAGTAAGCTCGCTGCGATCAAGGCCGACGACGAGACCCTCGAAACTTTGCGGCAGACGTATGGGTCAGCGAAGCTATTGGCCTTGAGTTCCACGAGCGACGGCAGCCTGAACGACGCCATGGGCAGGTTCGTCGACAAGCTCAATGCCGCGTCCCGCCGTATCGCACACGATCCCGATCGCATTCGCCGGCTGATCGACCAGCTTTCCGCGACCGATGAAGAACGGGACATTGCCGTCGAACGACTCGCCAGGCTTGGTCCAGCCTCGATCGACAGCTTCATTAAGGCATTGTCGGCTGCTGGTTCGGACGCTCAAAAGCGGTCTCGCCTGCAGTTCGCGCTCAATCGCCTGGAAAGTTCCGCTGTTCCGGCGCTGGTGGGAGCTCTGCGGCATCCCGACGCATCGATTCGCGCCGCTTGCTTTCAGGCTCTGGCGAATATCGGCGACGCGAAAGCACTCCCCTGGGCCGTGTTCGAATCGGCTCGACCTGACGGTGCGAAATCCGCCGCAGCGGAGGCCGTCGCAGCCCTCAACGGTGGCCAGCAAGTCGATGACCCCGTCCGGTTCCTGATCTCCGAATCGACCCGGTATCTGGATCGCGACGTCTATTTCGGCGACCCGATCGTGGAAACCTGGTTCTGGGACGATCGAGACAAATCGCTCAAAACGGTTTCGATGCCGGCCGAATCAGCCCGCGGCGCACTCGGTTATCGGCTGGCTCGAATGGCGCTTGAGCTTGATCCGGCGAGCGAAGCCGCACAGACGCTCATCGTTTCGCTGTTGATCGACGAGGAATCCCGCCGTATCGGAGCCGCCTTCCCGGACGAAGATCCGCTCGGCGCCTGGCCGATGGTTCTGGCAAGCGGCCCCAGAACGCTCGGATACGTTCTCAAGCGTGCTCTGATCACGGGCCGGCACGAGAACATTGCGATCCTGTCGGCCCGGGCACTGGGCGAAGTCAGCCGGCAGGCGGAAATCACAGCGAGTACAGGTCGACCGCACATTCTGATCGAAGCGATCGATTCGCCGGATCGCCGCGTTCAATTCGAAGCCGCCAGGGCGATCGCGGAACTTGAGCCAAGTTCCCCGTTCCCGGGTTCGAGCCGCGTGGTGCCAGCGCTGGCCAGATTTCTCCAGTCCAACCCGGTCGCACCGCGAGCCGTCGTCATCAACGACAATGTCGGCAAAGGCAGCAATTGGGTCAGCGATTTACGTTCGATGGGTTATGATGCCGTGCTGGAAACATCCTCGAGCATGGCCTTCGAGGAGGTCGCGACCCGGGGCGACGTCGAACTGATTCTTCTTTCGACATTTCTCGACCCGACGGGTTGGGCCCTGCACGAGACCGTCGCAAACTTCATGGCGGACTCCCGAACGTCCGGCATTCCCCTGATCGTCGTCGGGCCGCTCGATGCCCGAACACGCCTCTCGACTCTTCTGAGCAGCAATTCGAAAATCGGCTTCATGGTCGACCCGGCAAACGCTTCCTGGACAAAACGCCAGATCGACACGCAGCTCGCTCGGATGCCTCGAACCGAATTGAGTTCCGACGAACGAAAGTCGTTCGCGACCGAGGCCGCCCAAATTCTCGGAAAAGTTTCGAAGCCCGAATCCGGTTCGATTTTCGCGGCGGCCGTCAAGAACCTGGAACCACTGCTGCGCACCAAAATCGCGGCTGCAGGCGTTTCGAAAACACAACCATCCGACCTCGATCCGGGTTCATGGTTCGAAACCGTTCTCGGCGAAACGAGCTCCGATCAGGATCGAATCCGAGCCGCCGAAAATCTTGCCGAAGCGATTCGGGAATCGCGTTACGACCTGGATCCTGGCCAGCGAGCGCGAATTCGCGAGCTTTTCATGAAAAAGGAGAACGGCAAGGATCACGCTCTCGAGAGTTCGGTCGGCCGGCTTGCGGGCCTGTCCGACCCGAGCCCCGAGGATGTGGCCCGCTTCTTCTTCGAATTCGCCCCAGCCGTGAATTTCTACGAAACGCTTCGGGACTCCGGCGCATCGAAAACTCCCTGAAATGGGTCACTCCATCTGAAAATTCGAGCGTGGCACCAAGACAGCCACGTGACACGTAACCCTTGCCTCCCGCCGCTTCGAAACAGGATCGAGGCCGTGCGGGAGGCGATTTCCTTTCAAGGTCGGGATCGATCTCGCCGGTTCAACGGACTTCGCCATATCTGGCTCGTTGGCGTGGCGACGGCGGTTCTGTTAAGATCCACATCGATTCGTTCCCCCCTGAAAAGATCCTCCGCGATCGATCTCCAAACAAGGAGTCCGTCGGATGCTCGGCTCGACCAGACAAGCCTGTGTGAAATGGTCACTGGTGCTGATATCTCTGGGCCTGGCGGCCGCCGACAAGCCCAGGGCTTTCGTCGACGGCGAAGGCCCGGGGTGGAAAACGCTGGTCAAGGAAGACTTTCGCCGCGTCAACGACAACGAAGACACCTGGCAATTCGTGGACGGCGAGATTCACTGCACCGGCAAACCGGTCGGCGTGATCCGCACGGCGGAAGAATTCGGCAATTTCGAAATGCTCCTCGAATGGAAGCATCTCGAACCGGGCGGCAATTCGGGGGTATTCGTCTGGACGGTTCCCGCTTCGCTCGAAAACCTGCCGCCGAACCGTTTACCGAAAGGGATCGAAGTTCAGATCCTGGACAATGACTTTCGCACGCAGTACGAAAAAAGCTCCGGCAAAAAGGGCGACTGGTTTACGACTCACGGCGATGTATTCGCCGTCGGCGTGAAGCTCAATCCCTTCGAACCCCGATCGCCTGACGGCAGCCGCAGCTTCCCTCGCAAAGAACTCAGCAAAAGCTCCGGGGAATGGAATCATTATTACATCCGGGCGATCAATGGCGAAGTTCGCCTTTGGGTAAACGGCGAAGAAGTTTCCGGCGGAAACGGGGCGGATCCGGCGAAGGGTTTCATTTGCCTGGAGAGCGAAGGAAAACCTGTGCGGTTCCGTAACGTCAAGATCCGCCGGCTGCCCTGAGAGGCTTTACGACCCGGTCCATGTCTGTGCCCGAGCGTCAGATCGTCATACTTTGCCTGATCGGAACGAGGCCTGAAGCCATCAAAATGGCATCGGTCATCCGTGAACTCAAGGCCCGCCCCCAGGCCAGGGTTGTCGTGTGCGCGACCGGCCAGCACAGGGAAATGATCGCACCGATCTTGTCGTTTTTCGAGATCGAGCCGGACATTGACCTGGACCTGATGAAGCCCGATCAGACACTCGGTGCCCTGACTTCCCGCCTCATCGAAGGGATCGACGAAGCGATTCGACGAGTCCAGCCGGACTGGGTCGTCGCCCAGGGCGACACCACTTCGGTGATGGCGGGTGCTCTGGCCGCATTCTACAGGAAAATACCGTTCGCTCATGTCGAAGCCGGGCTCAGAACCGGCAGCCTCGATGCCCCTTTTCCTGAAGAATTCCACCGTCGTGTCGCGGACATGGTCGCCAGCCTTCATTTCGCGCCCACGCACCAGGCCGTCGAAACCTTACGCAGCGAAAACGTGCCCGATGATCGTATCCTGCTGACAGGCAACACGGTCGTGGATGCCCTGATCGAAACAGCGAGGCATGATCCGGACTGGTCCACAGGACCACTTGCGAATCTGAATCCGGAACGTCCGATCGTAACGATCACGGCCCATCGCCGCGAAAATTTCGGGCGACCGCTTCGCGAAATATGCGAAGCCGTCGCCGAACTGGCAAGAAGCCACGCCGATCGTCATTATCAGTGGGTTTTCCCTGTCCATCTCAACCCGAATGTGCGCTGCACCGTGCAGGAGATCCTGGCCGGCGTTCCGGGCATCTTACTAATGGACCCACTGGACTATTTCTGGAACGTGCAGCTCATGAAACGAAGCCGCCTGATTCTGACCGACTCAGGTGGAATTCAGGAAGAAGCCCCGAGCCTGGGCGTGCCGGTTCTTGTCTTGCGAACGACCACCGAACGTCGCGAGGGAGTGGAACTCGGCACTGCGCGGCTCATCGGATGGAACAAAGGATCGATCATTGAGGAAACCGTTCGCGTCCTGAGGGAAACCGAAGGACGAACCAGGCCCGCGATTCCGGCTCAGAACCCATACGGCGACGGATTCTCGGGTCGACGTATCGCAGACGCGCTCATCTCACGAAGCCCAGGGCAAACGAGCGAATCCGTTGATGAATCTTCCGGGCGCTCGCGACCGAAAATCCGTTGATTCCGGACAATCAATTGGGCAGGTCCGGTGGCGGTGCCAGAGGGGCAGCCGAAATGCCTGACGGTTCGCGGCCGGGAGTCACCGTCCTGGGAACGTTGAGCGCATTGGCAGGCGGCATTCGACCCGGTTTCGAAACCGATCCGCCGGACAAGGCATCCTCCTGAGCCCCAGCGCTGCTGCCGGACGCTTTTCTCGCCGCCTGGAAAAGCACGACACGTTTCAGGGCAAATTGTGCTGCCTGAGCGACGTCTTCACTTTCGGCCTCGAACTTCGGAGCGCCGGGGACATCGATTTCACAGCGGAACTTCTTTTTGCCGCCAGGACTGCCGACGATTTCATATCTCACGACGCCGAGTGCGTTCATTTTGATTTCGATCTCTTTCCAGACGGGAGCCGTCGACGGAGCTGGTCCGGACGAATGCCTGGAAGAAACCGATTCGGCGCTGGAAGCCCGATCGACCCGATCGTCCCTCAATTGCGGATTCTGTTGTGGAGCCGGTTGAATCTGCGGCGGCGGTACGTGAGGAACGGCCGAACCATGAGCCAGTGCCGCGATCGGGGCCGAATCGGGCAGCGGAGGCGGCAAGGCTTCCTGCATTTGACTTTGCGGATCAGGCGGTACGACCGCTGCGGAGGCTGCGCCCTGCGGAACGTTCGGGCTCGTTCGAAAAGTGCTAACCGTCTCGTCGGGCCAGCGGATCGAAATCGGCGGAGGAGCCGTTCCCGGCACAGTCGCGCCGGCCGATGCGCCAGTGGCTCCATTCGAATTCGGAGCAGGGGCGTTGGCCAAGACCGGCGTGGAGCCTGATCCACCGTTCGCCACGGGGATTGCCGGCGGGGCGGCTCCGTTCGACGTCATCGGCTGCGTCGATCGAGCGGGATTAGCGACCAGATCCTTCGAATCGCTCTTCGGTACGGCGCCCGGTGTGGCGGGTAAAGTCTGAGGCAATTCCGCGGGTGGAGTGTCGGCGATCGTTCCGAGATTGATGACGTTTCCGACTTGCTGTTTATGGTAGAGATAATTGACGACCGTCGTCACGGTGTGCTCGTTCATCAGACCGCCGCCAGCGAACGCGGCCAGGCCGAGAAACATCAGCGTCATCAGCTTTTTCATCGATTCGGCTCCGCCGAGATCCAGAATTCGTTCCGGCGATCGCTCGGAATGGTCTGGCGGATTCGTCCGTGAAGCCGACACATTCCTGCAATCGAAGCTATATCGGAATTCGAAAAAAAACACAACCCGAATTCGGAGGCTCCGATTCACAGGAGACGACTCGTGTCCCGGTTCGAATCATAAACCATTCATCGACTTCTGAACATATCGACCTTCTCATTTCGGAGGAATCGAGAGACTTCCGGCCGATCGTTTCCGATGCCGAATCAGCCCGGATTGAGCGAGGTCGTTTCGTGTGGTGACGAACTCTCCGATGCGGAATTCCATAACTTCGGTATCCGTCGTGAATTTCAAGTTCGCTGCCAAGACCCCAACCCGGCAAGTTTATCATAACACTCTTCCATGTATTATGTTACGCATGCATCGACGAAAGTCAGCGAATCGAGAGTGACGAAGATTCGCTGAATTCAGCGAGACCTTGAAGACGGTCAGAAATGGTGTGGACCTGACGGTTGGCGGATCCAGCAGGTTCGTCGCGCGGAAATTGACATTCTCGCATTCCGAATCGATCCCGGATTTTTGCGATTCTTGAAAAACGCCCGTATGAAACGAGGTCCGTTCGTGTCATGCACGCGACAGGAGCGAAGGACCATCGACTCGAGGCTTGGGATAGAATCGAAGCCGGAAAGTTCGCCAGTTTCGCATTCAGACTCGCCTGAATCACATTCGAATGACGATTCGATGCATTCCGGAATGGGGAATATCACGAGACGGAAGGAGGATTGGACATTCGAATTCGAGTCTGAAACGGTTCCGATGGTTCGCGAATAATCGAGAATCTCGAAATTTCCCGCTTGAATTCTCTGCCGGAATTAATTAAATAAGGGTGTGTCGTGTTCTCCGATGGATCGCATTCCGACTTTTGATGAGACATTCACATGGCAAGAGTTCAATCACGTCGCAAGTCTGCGACAGAAGCACCTCCGAAGTCGACGCGCAAATCGCGTGGCAAGAGGTACGGCCAGCAGGAAAAGCAGGCGATTCTCGACAAGGCGATCGCCGAACTTGCTTCAGGCGGGCAAATCACGAAAGTCGCTGACAAGCTGGGCGTGACGTTTTTTACGCTGAAAGCCTGGTTGAAAGAAAAGGGAGTGACGAATTTTTCGGAAAAATCGAAGCCGAAGCGTGGCCGTCCTGCAGGCAAGAAGAAGCAGGCAGTCGCCGCACCGAGCGTGATCGCTCCGAAAGTCGCCGCGGTCGCAGCCCCGAAGGCTCCGAAAGTGACTGTCTCGGCCAAAGACAAGCCGGATTACGTGAAAGAACTCGAACGCAAGATCGAGGAATTGATACAGAAGACGAAAAAGCTCTCGCATCTGTATGGCGAATTGCGTTCGGAAGTCGGCAACGACTGACTCGATCCGAATTTCCGGAAGTGCGCCCTCTTGGCGTAATCCGTAAATCGAGGTATCTGCGAACGACCGGATTCCGCGATCTTCCGCGGATCCGGTCGCTCCGAATCCAGTCGACCTGCATCCGAATCCGCGGATCGTTTTTCGAAATGACCGTGGCGGATTCGACTTCCAGGATCGACTCCGAGTTCCTGATTTCCATTCCAGATTTCCCCCAACTCGGCTGATGAACCAGTCGCGGTGAGGTGCCTTTCGGCGAATTTCATGGAATCCGGCAGAATCAGGCGTGCTTTTTTGAATTTTGTGTCTTCGTTCGGTTTCACGATCGTCACTTTTCTGACGGCCTTCTTTTCTTCCAGGCTTGTCATTCCGCATATCGGCGACGAGAGATTCGGTGCATTCCGGTCGCTACTCGAATTGTTCGGATATCTGAGCCTGCTTGAAGGTGGCCTGGCGCTCGCGATCCGGCCTCTGTTCGCGCAGTCCCTGGCGAAAAATCGCGGTGACGAAGTGTCGGAACTGATGCATGCCGCATTCATCTCATTTCGATTCGGAACGCTGATCGCGCTCGCTGTCGGGTTATTCCTGACTTTCGTGGTTCACCGTCTTGTTCCGGTATCGCCGGACCTTGCCCCCGATCTCCTTATCGCATCGTTCGTCATGACCTTCGGCCTCGTCAATATCTCCTTCGGCCCGCATCGCACATTGTGTGAGGCGATGCAACGTTCGTTTCTGACGAATCTGCTGTTGATCGGTCAGACGGTGTGCGTGACGATTACGTCGACTACGCTTTGTATTCATTACCCCCGATGGGGAATTACCATTCAGGCCTTGAGCATCACTCTCTGGGTTACGTCTTTCAATCTGATCTTACGCAAAATTGCGATCGGACTTCGGAAATCGATCTCAGCCACCGATATTCGCTCCCAGAAATTGAAGATCAGCTTTCGGAATCTTGCGATGAACAGTCGCAATTCTTTCGTCCTCATGCTTGCCGGTCGTGCTTCCATTCAGTCCAACAGCCTGATTCTCGGTATGTTCGTCGGTCAGGCCGACGTAACCAAGCTCTATGCGACCCAGCGGCTTTTCGATGTCATTCAGTCGCAGCTTTTCGGTGTCGGAAACGCGTCCTGGGCCGCGATGGCCGAAATTTATCACCAGGGGCGACTCGATCTGTTCGTCAAGCGCATCAAGCAATTGATCCAGCTCATTCTCGTCATGGGCATCGCGACGGTCGTACCGGTCTGCCTGTTCAATCATGATTTCGTCTCGCTCTACGTCGGTTCGAATCGATACGGCGGCGACAGCCTTTCGATCGTCATGGCCATCAATGCGATCGCTCTCTCGTTCACGGTTTTCAGTACGTGGTGCCTCACTGGTACTGGCATGTTGAAATCCGTGATGAGTCTGGCGATCGTCACGAGTACGCTGGATGTCGCCTGCACTTTGCTGTTTACGGCATTGTGGGGCAGGATCGGCCCCGTGCTCGGCTCCTGTGTCGTGCTTTGTCTGATTTCCATCCCCTGGCATTTTCGGCTGCTGTCCGAACACTTCGGACTTCCGTTTCGACAGGTGATCGACTCGAACGCGCGTCTCGTCATTTTTGCTTGCGTTTACGCTGCCGTGCTCTACTGGATGTCCAACGTGTTGAGCATCGACACCTGGCTGAAACTCGCACTCGTCCTGGGTTTGCCGACGCTGTTC
The DNA here is from genome assembly GCA_964608915.1 of uncultured Isosphaeraceae bacterium. GTDB lineage: Bacteria > Planctomycetota > Planctomycetia > Isosphaerales > Isosphaeraceae > QWQI01. The sequence continues at coordinate 39,903 of CAZSQA010000008.1, read as the reverse complement.
TTCCTCGCGAGTTCCATGCTTTTCATTCTCGACGAGGACCAGATGGCGATCCTCAAACGAAAAATCGGCATTCGACGCTGACCCTCCGTGAAATGCGAGGTCGACGCGATACCCAGGATTCGGAAGATACCGGAGAATCTCCGGTATCTCGGATGTCAGACAGCGGTTACGACCTGCTGTGTTTCGAGCACGAATCGCAGGTCATATACGCCCAGGCCCTCGTGCATCATGCGAGTGCCGATAATCTTCGACCTGGACGGCACGCAGGTCGTTCCGAAGTCATTGCCTGTGAGTTCCTGAAATGTCTTCGAAATCACGAGACCGATGTCTTCGGACTTGTTATCCGTGGACTTCGTCCGAATCCTGATTTCGGTTTTCGTCAGAAGAACGAAATCGAAATCGGTCGATTCGGAAAAGGGTTGGGAATCGAGCGATTTGACGCCGATTTCGACCGTCGTACCACTATATGGCACGTTGACCGAAAAATCGTTCGGATCGATAAAGATCCTCACGGGCGCGCTTCCGAAAATGCTTTTCAGTGAAAGTGCGATTTCTTCGAGGACGTCGAACATCCAGTTCGCTCCAGGATTAGGTCCGGGAACGGATGTCCCGTTGGCTCCATAAATGACGTACGAAAAATAGGCTGACGGAAAATATGCGGTAGACATGTTGAATGATCCTCATAACGACTGAATTCGAAGTTCGATTCGTTCGGTTCATGCGTAACCGGTCAGGCGAAAACGATTCCGGCCGATTGAGCCCGGTGAAGCCCAGAAAGGCCGGAAATCGAGATCGTCCGAAAGGTTTCGTCAGGAAGGCAATGTAAGGACCACGTTCGATCGATTGCCGCTCACATCCGCGGTCGCCTGAATTCGCGTGACCGTCGAATTGCCGCCGCGGATCGTGAACTGACCGTTCGAATTGCTCACGATCACGCCAGCCGAAGCCGCCAGAATGGGTGAGAGAGCCTGACGAACGTTGATACCGGTTTCGACCATGACCAGATCGAGCCCCGATGCGCTGAGCGAGTAACCGCTTTTGTCCTGATTGACGCCGACCGTCACGGGATTGGTCACGGAAGCGACAGCTCCGCCGGAGAACGTCGAACGCGTGCTGACCTTCGCGTCCAGGTTATCCTTCATCAGCAGGCCCAGAGAGCCGCTGACCGTCGCCGAATTCGCGGCATAATCCCACACGTCTTTCGCGAGAGTCGTCCCGGCGACCGTCACCGGGTTCGTCACGGAAGTGACGGCTCCGCCGGAGAACGTCGAACGCGTGCTGACCTTCGCGTCCAGGTTATCCTTCATCAGCAGGCCCAGAGAGCCGCTGACCGTCGCCGAATTCGCGGCATAATCCCACACGTCTTTCGCGAGAGTCGTCCCGGCGACCGTCACCGGGTTCGTCACGGAAGTGACGGCTCCGCCGGAGAACGTCGAACGCGTGCTGACCTTCGTGTCCAGGTTTCCTTTGACGAGGTCTCCGAAGGTACCTGTGACGGTGGTCGAAGATGTCGCGAATTCCCAGACGCCTCTGGCGACCTGACTGACATCGACGGAACCGCCCGAGCCGCCGGTCGGAATGACGTTGTCGTCGCCCGAGATCATCTGGGCCATGAGCATGGCGACGACTCTCTGACTCGAAGTGGAAAGATCGTGAATCGATACGGCGTAGTTACCGTCGGAATATTGTGCCGTGGGCGTCGTCGTCAATGTCGCCCGGAACATTCCCTGGCGTGGGGCCGTGGCTTCGGCCAGGGCCCCGATGGGCTGACCGGGGCTAGCCTTGAAAGTGTTGTCCGCATGATCCAGCAACAGTCCGTCGGCGAGTCGTTCGACCGCGAACCCGAGATTCGAACCGGTAACATATTGAAAACGGATACGAAGAGGCATGATTCACTCCTGACTTATGTCGTTGTTTTTTAAGTTCGCGGTTCGCTTAAATTTGGAAATGCAGGTTTTCACGCAGGAACACCGGGCCAGGTTCGCCCGACTTGACCGTCACGGGCCGGTTGAGCGGTCCAGAGGCAAGAATATTGCCGCCGGTCGCTGCGTCCGAGATGAAGAACCAATCGCAATCGCCCCAGTCCGCCGTGGGATTGTTGAACTGAATGTCGACTGCGTTGCACCACGTCGTTCCGTATTCGCCAAGCTTGCGGAAATTTGTCGCGTTCAGGGGAACCGCGACCCTGGCGTAATTGCCGCCGCTGATTTCGGTCAGACCCGTCCCGTCGACGGTCAACGGAGTTTTCGAAAGCCCGACGTAAAAAGTGGAAGGGAATGTCTGCGTCGGAAATCCGAACAGCCAGTCAATGAGCCGGTTTTGGATATAGCGGGTCCAGGATCCGTCGCGTGTGGAATTCGCGACTTTGATGCCGTTGATCGGAATCGACAGATTGGCGTTGGTGAAGAAGTTCTTGGTCACGCGTTCGGTCTTTCCGACGAAAACGCTGGCCGTGGACCCGCTGCCGAGTTCACAGGTGAAACCGGCACGCCGGGTTACGATCGCATCCAAGGGATGAGGGAAAGTCGGCGTGAACGTAAGAGCCGTCTTATTGGTCTTTTGCCCGTTGGCGGCCACGTTCCAGAAATTGCCGTCGTTGTTCAGGAGCGACGTTTCGGACGTCGTGCCGGACATGGTGTCCGTCATCGGGAACGGATTCATGACGCCATAACGAAAAACGATCTTGTCGCGGGCGATCGAACCGGTCCGCGTGAGGAGGAATTTCAGGATCGCCTCAGCGGTCATGTCATTCACCACGGTCATGGCCATGTTCATCGGCGTGGCGACGCTCGGAAGATACGCCGATGCCGTCATGTACATCGTGGAGAAGATGTTGCCGGAAAGGACGTGCTTCTTTCGAGTCGTCCGGAAATCCAGCGGTATCCAGGAAGGGGGTGAAGCCGTGCCCTCGCGACCCGAGGCGGAGCAGCCCCAGACGGAAACGGCGCCTTCCTGAGGAGTACGGATGACGATCTGATGGTTTTCTTTCGTCCAGCCTCCGAGATTCGGAGTCGAGTAAAAGTCCTTATGGATCGTCTTCATATTGATGTAGTCGTGCATGGATGGCACGACTTCGACCACATCGTCGAAACAGTTGATGCGCGAAACGTCGATGGTGCCGCGCCAGTCCTTACCGCGTACCTTCAGAACCGGGCCGTCGGTCGGCAAGCCGGAATCCTCGATCCTCACTTCACCGGGATAGTTCGTCCATTCGAGAATGTAGGGGTCGTCCAGATAAATCGAAGGAATCGTCGAGGTCGCGCCCAGCACCATGTTCTTCAGAATCAGCTTGTTGCCGCCGTGATAGATCGACTTCTGAATGTAGATGTGGGCGACCCGGGGCGAATACCTCACGCCTTCCAGGTTCACCATGATATCTTCGAACCGGTATCCCGCACCGATGCTTTTGCCGCAATACGCGATCAGGAAGCCTTCCGCGTAGCCTTCGAAATCGTTCGTCATGCCTCCGTACAATTGAAGGCTGCTGCCCGAAGCCCGCACGGCACAGCGGCCGACATATCCGAATTTGATGTTCCTGGCGATGACCCAGCTCTGATTCACGAGAAACATGCCGGCGCCGGGGCTCTGCAGTTCGCAGTCGTTGATGTACAGCGCGTAACAGACGTAAAGATCCAGGCAGCCGATACTGCTGTAGAAGGTACCTCGAATCGCGACGTCGTTGATCTCGCAATGAAGGTAGACCCCCAGTGTGAGCCCTTCGCCACATCCGAAGGTGTCGTATCCGGTGATGCAGAGATCGGAAATGATGGGATTCGAAATCGCCACCGGCCCGCCATTACCGCCGCTGCCGTCAGGCGTGATCATGCCATAGCAGAAACCGCCGCCCCGGTCTATGCATTTCAGGTCGGCACCTGTACCATCCTTGTTGAATAGACACCCGATGGCGCTGGTGACCGTCGGATATGCCGGCAGTGACAGGTTCGAGTCATTGATGGGCTGACCGTCGACACGGGCCTGTGCCTGCCCCGGGGTACCATGCACGAAATGAGCACCCGGATATGCCGCGACTCCGACGATGGTGAAATCGGTGATGTTACCGTCGTTGACGTCGAGCTTGCCAGCGGATCGAGCCATCGAGCCGATCGCGAAATCCGAGCTTTCCCAACGGTTGATCTTATCGTAAGAGGTGAAAACGTCCGTCGGTGAAATCGGCTGATAACCGAGCGGCTGCATGATCTGCGTCGAAAATGCGACCTGGACATTGTCGACATAGATGGAGAACCGCTTGTTGACGAAATCGACCTGAATGCTGACACGGTGTAGGCCAAGCGTGGCCGGTTGCGCGAAACGCAGCCAGACGAGCCCTCTGTCGATCAGAGTTTCGTTGGTCAGAGCAAGGCTGAAAATGAAATCCGTGCCATCGCCCACCAGAATCCAGGGATCAGGGTTCGCGACTTCGCCACAGCCCGCGATACCACCGAATATCTTGGCATTATGGGCATAATACATGAAGTTGAACGTGACCTGAGTTTGATTCTCCCAGCCGCTGACGATATTGCCTGAGCTGGTGTTGCCCGTGGCGAGCGAACTTCCTCGGAACGTCCCTTTCACGACGCCCCGTGTCCTGAGGCCGAAATACTGGCCAGTCGTGTCGAAAGGAAAGTTCAGCGGCGGAACGCCGGAAGGACCGCTACCGAGGTCGCCTTGTGATTTGAACCGGTAAAGGTCGCTTTTGTATCGTGTATCGAAAATCACTTCGTTGCTCGAATTCTTGATCGGGACGGTCGCCCCGGTATCGGAATCGATGTACGAAGTTTTTCGGGAGTCCCAGAATCTCGGGTGCCTGCCCACGATAAACGCGGAACCCCAGGTTTTGATGAATGTGGAACGTTTGCCTTCGCCCTGAATTTTGACGTTGTGACCGTTGATGAAAACGGGTTTTTCGAGGTAATAGGGTTTGCTCTGGGAACTTGCGGGAATGTAGACCACACCGCCGCCGTCGATGGAAGCGACGAAATCGACCGCCGCCTGAAATGCCGGTGTGTTGTCGAAACCCGGTTCGGCTTTGGCGCCGAAATCCCGCACGTCCACGAAAACGCCATTCGTCTGCGTCGATTTTCCGGAATTGCCGATCGCTGATGACATGATTGATCCTTCGAAATGTGTTGAAGCTTAATGGATGGATAAGAACCGAATGAGACCTGGTATCTGAGGATTCCAGGAATCGGAATTCAACGTCGAACGCGCGGCCAGCTCTGGACTCCGTCCCGAATTCGGGTCAGGTGGTGAAGCAGATCACTGCCGAGCCTTTCCAGAATTCTGATTTCGTAGCGATCCATCGATCGTTCTTCGCCCCCCGTAAATTGATTCAGAAAACCCACGTCGTTCGCGGCGAAAACGATCGCCAGCTTTTTGACCGATTCCGATTTCATGACCGCGACTTCGGCGTCTTCAGGCCGGAACGTTCCGAACCTGGAATCGACGATCGCGGAAGCACGATCCAGAAACGGTTTCATGTCCAGGATTTTCACGTTCACCGTATCGGTTCCGAAGATCGATGCCGGGCCGCGACCGACTTTCTCGGCATGTCCGGGAATCCTCAATTCGAATCCTGATGTCGACACGGAATCGATCACGTAACGCATTTCCGGACCAGGGGAAAACCCTCCTTTCACAATCATCGCGACCATCCCCGGCTCGATCGCGGATGTCGTCGCGTCGAAAGGCGTTTGCAACAGCCACGGGTTCGGGTTGCCGAAACTCCCCTCGAATTCGTCGACACGACAAGATGACTCGATCGCACGGATCACGTCATCCGAAAAACTTGACATCATGGCTTCGTTCGTGACCATCGGCTCGTCTCCTCGATGCGTAATCGTTTCGTTCATAGTCGCCGTATCGAGCAACAAACGTGGCTCGATACGGCAAACGACTTCATCAGGCGGAGAAGCCGGTCACGCCTTCGAGCCAGGCATGGTGCGACTCGTTTTCGAGTTCCACCGCGCCTTCGGCGATCCAGTCGCCTTCGATCGCGTCACCGCGAACGCCACGAGGATTCCAGAATTCGTTGCGCTTCACGCGGAAGCGAACCTCGGAACTCGTAAGCGCTACAGCCGTGAAAGGCCTCAGCAGCGGGGCTTCGATCAGCGTAATGCCACCCAGGAACGGCGCTTCGAAGACATTGATGGGAACGCCGAAGACGCTCGATCCGGCATCGACTCGCTGAACTGCATGGCCCCAGACGGCCAGTCCCGTCATAAAGTTCGAGGACATCAGCAGCACGTCCGGATTGCCGCCGTTGGTCCGGCATCGTTCCATCGTGTCGCGAATCAAGTCCGTCGCCTTATAGGCGGCCGAATTGACGGGGCTCGTCACCAGATTCGTGGAGATCAGCGTCTTCAAACCCTTCTGCTTCGGCCTGGTGGCGACGCTCGGATCTTCGCCGCGACCGTAGTAGCTCGTCGACTCCATGTCGTCCATCAGGTTCTGGAGAGCGTCCATTCGGGCGTGATCGAGCGGCGTGTTGCCGCTGACGGGTGTCACGAATCCCGAGGAAGCCTGCAGAGAACCTGCGATCTGAACCGGATGCTGCCATGTTTGACAGAACTGGGAAACGACTTGTGGTTTCATGCCGATCGCCGACTGATTGACTTCCGCGCCAGTTCGGCTGTTGCCGACGAGACGGAAGGTGTCGTTGATGGCTGCGGCCGCAGCTGTCGTGCCTTCCGCGGCCCGCCGGATCGAGATCGTATCCGAGGTCAGGTTCGGGTCGGCGACCACTTCGATACGCTCGCCGGAAGGAGATTCGAGAACGTCGCCGATCATGAGATAACTGACGTCGTTGAATTTCGCGGACGTATCGCCGGCAGCGAGTGCGAGAACCAGGCGAAGCGTACGGGGCCGAGCCGTCCGGTTCACGATGGTGAAGCTCGTCGAAGCCACGGGAACACGCGGAAGGCGAGTGACGAGCGGGCAACGGTTCACGAACCAGTTCATCGTCACCGCGTGGATTTCGTTGCGGATCTGGTCTTTGTAGTCGTTGACGAGCTGGATACCTTGAGCGAAAGAAGCAGGCATTTTCGAACACCTTTCGAGGAACAGGGAAACACGGAAAAACAGAGCGGAGAGTTTCGATCGCCAGTCATTCGACAATGGAAATCCTGGCGAACCGGGAAAACGGAGCGATGGGTAGTGACCGAACCGGTTCGAATCCGAAACGAAACGGCGACACACCAGCCCCGAATGAGCGACGACATCAGGGAATACGCGGCCAGAGGCCGTCCTTCCCTTGTGATCGGACACGGTGCTTCCAGCGTTCGATCACCTGTTCGTTGAGTGATTTGGCGGGAGTGTCGGAGAGGACCTCCGCAGGACCGGAGTTGATCGTCGATTCGGACTTTCGCAGCACACCGCCACGGGAGCTGGGCGACCGAAAATGGCGATATTCAGCCGAGCCGAGCCATTCCCTCACAGCCTCGGAGACCGGACGGCCATCGTGACTTCGGACCCGAATTTCGTGATCGCCCGTCTCTTCCGCAACGATCCGGTCCTTCAACAATTTGACGAGCTGGTCGGTCACACCGGGAATCAGAGGCTCCGCGGCAAGCGCCATCGCCAGCTCACGCTCGGTGGCAAGATTCAAACATTTTCGCCTGAGCGACGAGAGTCGAGCTTCCTGAGCCTGAGCTTCGCTTCCCCCGGCATTCTCAGCCTGCGGATCGGCCACGGCAGGTCCGGCTGCGCCGGTCTCGGAACCGACGGATTCGGCCGGGCCACCGGTGAACTCCGGGCGAATCGGTTCGTTCGGTTTCAATTGGTTCAGGTCGATCATGAATTTACGGTTCCTTTTCTCACTCGCTTCTTTTTCGACAGATCTCTGAGCAAGTCGATGTGACCCAGCAGGAACGGCAGAACGACCGCCTTAATATTGACGATCAGAAGGATTTGAATCGCCACGAACGTGATCGTCGAGTGCATTTCGATTCCCAGCCTTTGCGTTCAAGAATTCTCGAATTTCCGTATCGCATTCCGCATATCTCTCGTCCGAAAGACCTGGCATGCAGAGACGCAAAAGTCTGCTCAGAAGCAGCGATTCCGTCTTCGGCAGATAACCTGCCGACCTTACTATCCGTTGAAACCCGAGAGTCGCATCGGAAAATTCGGCGGATGTCAGCAAATCGAATTCGCTCGGGTATTCGACCCGCACGACGCTCATATCTTTCTCGACCGTCGCTTCTTCGCCTCCTTGCAGCACGGCGATCACAAGCCTCGCGACCTGCATTTCCGCACGAGCCAGAGATTTCGCCAGTTTCGCCAGCCGGTTGTTGCCATCCTGGAGATCGATCGCCTTCGCGATCCCCGATTGCACTTGCGCAGACCGGTCAAAATGACGCACCAGGGCCGAGTCGCGATCCACGTCGTCGCGAATGTCGGCCTTGTTCTTACGAATCGATTCCGCGCCGTCCTTTTCGAAATTGACGACTTCGAAACCTTCGTAAGTGATCTGACTGCCGGTGTTGTTCTTTTTCTTCGGAAGCAGCCAGCCAGGGCCGATCGGAATCGATCCGTCCGGCTGGATCAGATCCTCCGGGCCCTGCAGAATCGGGTGCGCCTGGGTCGTATCCGAGAGAATCAGCTCACTGTCGCGGTTGTAATATTCGCGCTGCCTCTCGGCAATACCTTCATAACGGGACTGACCGACGTTCCGGCAACGCGGCTTGCGCTGCAGGAACAACCTGCGGATCGGTACGAAACCGAAATCGTGCGGCACGATTTCGAGAACATGGCCGTCCTGGTCAAAAAGAGTGGATGCATGCGAAGTCCAGTGCCGAAATGCAGGAATCGTCACTCCGTCCCATTCGATCGGTTCGGCGACCAGACATTCCGTATAATCGCTGCCCGATTCGTCGAGCTTCCACCACACCATGTTTTCCGGCAGAACGAACCGGGCGATACATCGATCCAGGCCGTATCGGGAGCAATCGTCAAGGGTTTCGATCGTTGCATTTTCCGGCACCCGAGGCCGGTCGACGATAATGTCGATCTGACCGAGCGTCAACAGCAGCGGGGCAATCGTTTCGATCATCCAGTGATCGATCGTCAGCCCGCAGCCATTGACGTCGTGCCACCACGATTTCAAATCGTCCGTGCCTTCGCGAACCACTTCTTTCGAATAGATGCGCGAAAGGTGGGTTTCGACGACTTCGGACAGAAATGTCGGCACCGGTGTCCGAAATCGCCTCAGTTCGTAATCGTCGTCCGTGGCCGGGCCGATCGTCCCCTGTTCGAACGGACCCGACATCGGCCAGTTTTCGCCGGGTCGCGGCACACCGGTCGCTTCCTGTCCAGGCGACGGATATTCGCGTTTGTGCCTGACGAGGTTGCGGATCGGCTGACCCTGCGTGTCGAAGCCATAGATCGAATCCCGATACTTCTGGCCACCTTCAAGACTGTCCAGCAACCATCGCCAGCGTAAATGGTGCTCGCACCATTCCGGATGCCTTTTATTGACAAGTTCGAATCCCGGACCACGAGTTCTCATCAGAATACCCTTTTCGCTGAAACTCTCGGAACCATATCGAAATCGGAACGATCCTCGGGCAATGCGGCACGAAGCCCGCCGCGCAGTGCGTCCATCAAATCCTCTTGCGGGTGCTGGGGATCCTCGGGCCAGTCCTGCCACTGGTTCGAACGGCGAGCCCTGCGGTAGTTTTCGAAAGCCTGGATCAACATGCGACAACGAGGGTGAATCATCAGCCGAGGCGGACCATATGCAGGGCTCAGCAGAGATTCGATCCGTGCGAGACTGTCCGCCACGGGCCCCAACGGCCAGGGAGTGAGTTTCAATCCGACTCGTTCGTATTCCGACAGAACCGTCGGGCCGATCGGGTTTCGTGCCTTGCCGGCCGGGTCCGTCCAGGATTTGTCGACACGACCGTTGCAAATCGTACGAGTCCATTCCTGAATGCGAATCGCATTTTGTTCGGCGGATTGTCCCTCACTGAGATATTCCCCGAACACGTTGATTTTCGGCACCATGCCAGATTTTTTCTGACCTCGCGCCGGATCGGCGATGACCGAAGGTTTCTCCCATGTAATCTGAAACATGACCGCGCCGGTAAACACGCCTGTGTCGAGCCCCAGATGCACGACTTCGCCCGGACGATATTCGGCAGTTTCGGTCACATGCAGGTTCTTGTCGAAACTGGAGAACCAGATGCCCTCGGCGCGAGGGCCCATGCACATATAATCCGCTTCGAAGACTTTCGTGCTTACGCACCGGATTTTCTGGATCACGGCGTCGATCGCGTAATGGCCGTCAGAGCGTTTCGCACGTGGCGGCCCGCCGTCGCGTACGTCATGGCACCATTTGACCAATGGACATTCCGGGCACTTTTCCAAAGCTTTGCCCGACCTGGCGTCGTCGCAACGTTCCATGACTTCGAAAATGCAAAATCGGAACAGAGGAAATTCGCCAGCTTCGCCTCGAGCCATCAACTCGGTCATCGGTCCGCCGACACGGTGCCAGGTGGAAGTCATCACGGTCGACGCGCTCATACCGTGCTGATTCATGCACATGCCGATCGCGGATTGCCGAAGCTCGACCGGAATTTCGTCGACCTCGTCGAGCAAAAGCGTCGGAATGTGCGGACCACGGACCGAGGTGCGCGATGCCGCGAGGATCATCACTTGAGAAGCGTTCGGATAAATGGCACTTTCTTTGCGGAGAGCCGTGAATTCCTCGTGCCCGTCACCGACGTTCTCCTCGATCGAACGCCCGATCGTGCTCATCGCCTCGTAGATCTGACGGCTCTGAGCCAGACTTCCACCCAGAACCCGCACCTTGTGATCGTCGTTCCATCGGCACATCAGATGACTGCCCAGTGCCGTCAGAAACGACTTGCCGGCGCCTCTTCCGCCGAGAGCGAGCAACACAGGCGGGCGGTCGAAATACATCGAACGGAAAAAATCCCACGGGGCGTGGTGTCCCGGGCAAACAGCGTGTCTGGCGATCTTCACGCCAGTGAACAGCTTGATCCATTGCCACATGGCGTCGGGATTCTTCGGTTCCAGCCGGGCAAGCGACAATCGGATGTTTTTCCTGCCGTTTTTCTCGATTTCGCGGCCCATGTCGATGTTCCGATTCAGGTTTCGAACTAACGTAAACCACTCTCTCCCTAAGCCACTATCAGCTGACGATTTGTCTCGAAGCTCCCAAAGCGGAAAAACCGGTCTCGAACTTTGCCGGTTCTTCTCACGATTCCCACGAGGTATTCCATAAGGCCGAACGGGCGTTCTTTTCACAGCCTCATTCGTTCCGCTCCTGCAGGAAGAGGGCCTCTGTCGGCAAATTCGGACAAAATCCCGACTGGTCGAAAACCAGACGCGTTGACCTGAACGCACGGATCTGCCATTTTGATGACGGTCGCTCGGCCACAGGGAAAGCGACGTCTTCAACCGGGTTTCCGAGCCCGGAATACGCCCTGGAAGAATTCGTTCAAGCTGGAAGGAACAGACGATATGCGATTTTCGTTCCGTCACAAGATTCCGGTTATGTCACTCGTTCTTGTCTCGGCATTGTGCATGACAGCCGATGCCCAGGATTCGCCGAAAGCGAAAGCCACCGAAAAAGGTGCAGGGAACGATCCCGTACTCCTGCCGCGCAAGAAGGCGGACACGAACAAAGAGGCTGAGGATTATCGGCGTGTACCGCAGTATTTCGGCCAGGTGAATCTGAGTCAGGAGCAGCGTGAATCGATCTATTCGATTCGTGAAAAATACGCCAAGCGCCAGGCTCAGCTCGAAGAAGAGCTGGCATCGATTCGCGACTCCGTCCTGCGAGAAAGCGAGGCCGTACTGACCAAAGACCAGCGCGACCGGCTCATTCAGCTGCGTGGCCAGGCAAAATCGAAAGCCGCGGCAAAGGCGAAAGCGAAAGCGAAATCCTGACGACATTCTTACAGGCCAGTTCTCGCCTGATTTTCCGGTAACCGTCTTGCCGGGTCGTCGAAACGACGATCCGGAACGATCGGCGAACGTCACATTGCGTTTCAGCAGCTCGATTTCCGGCCCGTTCGCCGAATCCCGCGATGCACGAATGGCCTTGCGTAACCTGGTCAGTCCAGGTGCGCCAGGCCATTCGACCCTTCGAACCTGAACTTGAGCTGAGCAGTCCGATCGCGCTGGATGTCCCGAACAGGGCATTCCGGGATATAATGCCTGATGATTCGAGCACGAGCCCACCCGGGGATCCTGACTGGTCGCGACTGTCATGGCACCGGGTGTCGAGCTTGAATTTCGCGGCGGGGCTCAATGCGGGGGATTTTCGGGAGATTCGGTTGATGGTGGAACGAATCTCGATCGTCTGCTTTGGCGGGACATATTTCCTCTCGCTCGTCGCCGACCTGGCACGGCTGAAATGGGGGGGAAAGACCGCGTGGCGGATCGTTCCCGCTCTTCTGGGGCTTGGCCTTCTTGTGCACGGAATCTATGTGGCGCATCGCGGTTTTGCGATGGGTCGGCTGCCGATTTCCACGATGTTCGATTCCACCATGCTGCTGGCATGGATCCTCGCCGCAATCGAGCTTTATTTGCTGCTTCGTTCCGAAAAAGCCAACGCCGTCGGCCTTTTCATCACGCCTCTGGTTCTCGTGGTGATATTGGTCGGTGGCCTCTTCGGGCCAAGAACGGCCTGGTCAGAGGATTGGTCCGGTGCGACACGCTTCTGGGGGTCCGTACATGCGGGTTTCCTCGTTGGCGGTGCAGCCTGCACCTTCGTCGCGTTTTCGGCCGCCCTGATGTTCGGTGCCCAGAGCCGAAGGCTGAAAAACAAATCCTCGGCGAAAGAAGGCCTGGCCCTGCCGAGTCTTGAGACATCCGAACGCATCAACAGGCTAGCGATCACCCTGTCATTCCCGCTCTTGACGTTCGGGCTGGTGATCGGAGTCATGCTCAATTACGCGATTGGGCTGAAACAATCGCGAGTGGCGATCTCGTGGACCGATCCGAAGCTCCTCAGCGCCGCCGCCATGTGGTTCGTATTCGCGGCTCTGTTGAACGCCCGATTTCGCCCGGCGATGCGTGGCCGGCGTATCATGTGGCTCACGTTCCTGGCCTTCGCATTTCTGATCTTTACCTGGATCGGAATCGGGTCGCTCGTACCGACGGCTCACGGCACTCCGAATGTCGCGATGTTCACGGAAGGGTCGAATCCGTGAGACTCGTCGCACTCGGAATCGACCATACCAAAGCTCCAGCGGCCTTGCGCGAATCGGTCTCCATCGCGCCCGAGAAAATCCCCGATGCTCTGAGAACGTTGCGCAAAGCGTTTCCAGGTCAGGAATTCACGATCCTTTCCACTTGCAACCGTGTCGAGATCTATTCCGCCAGCGATTCGGACCGAATCGAAACAGGGCGAAAGTTCGCTGAAGGTTCCGACCTCGCGACTATGCTGGCCAGCTTTCATGGCCTTTCCGCCAATGAACTTCTGAGGTATTCCACGGTTCTTCATGATGAAGGCGTCGTCGGGCACCTGTTCCGGGTATCCGCATCCGTCGAAAGCGTCGTGCTGGGCGAAGGGCAGATTCTTGGACAGGTTCGCGAAGCGTATCGTCAGGCTGTCTCGGCTCAGAGTGTCGGCTGGGTGCTGCATTCGGTGTTTCAGCACGCGCTGAAGGTCGGCAAAAAAGTGCGAGAGACGACTGGTCTCGGCACGGGCAAGTTGTCGGTCGCCAGTGTCGCAGTCGATCTCGCCCGCGAAGTGTTCGACCATTTTTACGACAAAACGGTGCTTGTGATCGGCGCCGGCAAAATGGCCGAGCTGACTCTTACGCACCTTGCCGCATTGAAACCGGGCCGAACGATCGTGATCAATCGATCGCTGCCGAAAGCCCGACAGCTTGCCGACCGGTTCGGCGGTTCCGTACTCGAATACGAGCGCCTGAATCAGGCACTGATCGATGCCGACCTGGTCGTGAGCACGACGGCAAGTGCCCAGCCGATCATGGATCTCGAAACGTTCACTCGGATTCAGAGAGCCCGCAGGTACCGGCTGGCATTGATTCTGGATATCGCGCTTCCGCGTGATTTCGACGAGCGGATCGGCCAGCTCGATCAAGTCATGCTTTATAATGTCGATGATCTGCGGGCACAGGTCGAACGCACCATGACCCAGCGTCGGGGTGGACTTTCGGCCGCACACCGGTTGATCGATTCGGAAGTCGCCGCCTGTATTGCTTCACTGCGCCACCAGCGAGAGGCGTCATCCGTCCTCAAGGCTTTGGGCGATCATGCTGACCGACTCCGTGAATCAGAATTGGAAAGTCTGTTCGACCGATGCCCGGATCTGACCGAAAAACAGCGCAAGGCTATCGAGCGCATGGCGTTTCGCCTCCAGAATCAGATGCTCCATGAACCACGTGCGGCGCTCCGCTCACGGAGCCGGAATGCCGAGAGTACGAGATTCTCATTGTCGGAAGCGGTCGCCGAACTGTTCGGTCTGTTCGGGGGTCATTCCTATCGTCGACTAACACTTCGAAAGAGCCAAAGTGCAGCCAGCGAAAAACAGCCTATCCAGCGACTCGTCGAGTGACTCTGAATACACCGGTGGGAGACCCGCCGTTTGATCCAGCCAGGTCCTGAACCGAGTTCGAAGATTCGCCGTTTACTCGGGTTTGCCGGGCTCGCCGTCGCGTTTTGTCTCTTATCGCTCATTCTGCTGACTCTTGACGCCTATTTCCGACTTAAACCGATTCACCCGATCAACAGCCCGTTTCGTTGGATTCTCTTTTCGCTTCCTGCGATCGAAGCTCTGGCGATCCTGATCGACCGTTATTTTCCGGATCATGTGCGGCTACGTCGGTATTCGCGGCCGGTGACGCATCTGAGCCAGGCCACGAAACGGCGTCTTTTCGAAGGCCGGACTGGCATCTCCCGTTCGCTACCCTTGATCCCATTGGCGTTCGCGACAGTCTGGATTCCAGAATACCTGATCCAGCCTCTGTGGACCGATCACGAACACATGCTGATCATGGCGAGGCTCTGGGACCGCGGAGAATTTCCGTGGACAGCCATGCGGACATATCAGTTCCCTGGCGGAATGGAAACGGCCTGGCTATCGGCTCGTCTTTTCGGATGGGGTTACCCGGCAGGCTTTTTCGCCATGAGCATCGCTCTCCTGTTCACGCTGGGGTTCGTGCTGGTCGAGTGGTCGAAACGCATTCTCGGTTCCCGTTCGTTCGGCTACGCCGGTGCGTTCGCCCTCTTGCTGGTCGAAGCTTCACAACCTTTCACAGGCGTCGCTCAGAGAGATTCCCAGGCAACGTGGTTGATCATGATCGCCTTCCTCACTCCGCCTGCGTTTTCGAACCATAAGCTCGGTCTGATCGCTTCCGCGATGAGCTTCGCGCTCGCTCTTGCGATTCGGCCTCATGCCCTGATCTTCGTTCCTTTACTCTTATGCGGCCTGTTTTTGCCTCAAATTCTCGATCGAAAGTTCGATCGTTTCGAATTACGCAATCTGCCTCGGCAGTCGATTCGAAATCGGGAATTGCGATGGACACTTATCGTCTGCGTCGTAGCAGCACCCGTTTTCATGGCGCCGATTCTGGGGCCGACCCGATCGCCCGCGTTTCTCGAAGCCTTGCGTTTTCCGATTTCACAACCCGGCGATTATTCGCGAGGTGCATTTGCCTTTTGGCGAAAAACGCTGAATCAGACATTGACGACCGATCGCCATGTCCTGTTTCTGATGTTCAGCCTGGCAATGATCTTCGTACCGAATCCGCCGAAATGGAAACGACTCGGGGTGATTCTGATCTTCATCGGCGGGTGCGGGTGGCTGTATCGAGCGGTACACCCGGTGAACCACGGCTATCTCGAACTCCCCTCGAAATTTTGGGAATGTCTGGGTGCCGCCATTTTCCCGGCCTGGATTCTCACGAAATTCCACAGGTTGCCTTCATTCGCGATGTTATCGATTCTGGGCCTCGTCGGTTCGTTCGCGATCCCGGCGACATCCGTGTTCGTCAGCGTGGCCGAATGGCCAGCGGCAGTCCGGGATCTGGCCGGCATCGAGCCGATGAAAATCTCTCCCCCTGGAGCGCGCTATGCATATCCGGCTCCTCCTGTTCGGTACCATTATGACTGGGGGGAATGCGAATCCGTCGAAGCTTGGCTTCGGGTCAATACGACGGAGCAGACGCGCGTTCTCAATCTGCTCTCCTATCAGCCGTTTCCGTCATTCCTCGCCACGGTGGACCGATTGCCCATCGGCCGCCTCGAATCGTTCGTCCTCCTGATCTGGTTCGTGGAATACGACTTCGACTCCGAAATCGTCGCTTCGCTTCAGTCAGCACCTTCCGGCAGCATCGTCATTTGGGATAACTCCCGCATCAATCCCAAGCACCAGGCCCAGATCGCCCGAACGGCCGATTTCATAAGATCGGCTTTCGAGGAGATCGCCCGGTTCGGCGAAATCGAAATTTGGGTCAAACCTTAGCCGTTTGCGACAAGAATCACCTACCGCACTTTCGAAATCAATCTTTCGGCGTCGTACCATTCCAGCCAGGCCTGTGCCAGATCGGTCTGGCCAATCCTGCGCAACAATTCGATCAGCTTCGTCGGAGTCGGCGGCTTGCCTTTCGTAAATGTCGAGCCAAGGATCTTCGCCAGGCTCGCTGGTTCCAGCAGTTCTCGAATTTCGACCGTGCGCCTTGCCTGTTCCTGGGCTTGCTGCTGCTGGCCTGCTCCTGCCAGAGCCCGGGATAGCCGATAGTGGGTGCGCCAGTCCTGTGGCACACGATCCAGAACTGATCTGAAGTGAGGGATTGCGTCCTTCGGATGATTTTGGACTTCCAGAGCCCGACGGCCTTCGAGCCTGGACCATGCGACTGTGTCGCGGGCTTCGGCAGGCCACTGAGCCATCGCGTGATTCACAGCTTCGTAATCGCCCTGAAGGAAGAGCGACTCGACGAAAACACGTCGAACATCGGGATCCTCGGGCCATCGACGAACGAGATCCGCCACTTCCTGCATGCTTGCGACACCGATCGGCCCATCCAGATCCGAATCTTCCATTCGGCGAGCGAGCGACCAGGCCTCAGCCAGTGGGGAATCCGGCTCGGCTTTGGCCCATTTGCTGAGACGCTCGCGGGATTCCTCGGCATTCATGGCCGTCAGAATGCCGAACGTCGCGGCTGAAAGCAAGACGACGGATCGACGCGACTCGGCGCTTCGCAGCATCTCACGCATGATCGTATTGACGCCGTCGGAATCGCCCAAAGCTCGTCGGATTTCGATCGAAAGCTGCCAGCCATCCGTGCCTGTTCGATCGGTTCGAAGCCATGCGTCGAGCGATCGACGCGCCTTCGCGGGTTTGTCGAGCATAAGAGCACACCTGGCCCTGCGTACCAGGTCATCGGACGTCATCGCTTCCGGATAACGTTCGGCGAATTTGTCCCAGAGCGCTTCGGCCTGAGTCCATTGCCGGACCTTTTCCGCTTCGGCGATCCGTTTTCTGAATTCGTTTTCGTTCGAGCGGCCGAACCAGATCGATCCTGCCACGATCAGCGCAAGCAGTGGTGCGGCAATGCGTGAAACGCTCCATCTTGCGAATGGTTTCATGCCTGAACCACGCGATCCTGGCTGATGATCCGGCCCCATTTTCAAGGCGACCTAAAGTCAGTCCAGCGGGAATGCATCCGGATTGTCGCGTTCGTGGCGGATTTCGTCGACCGGGTCTTTTTTGCCCCAACCCGCGTAGAGTTTGTTCGCGGCGTTGAAGACCATTCCCGGCACTTCGCCCACACACTTGTAGGCATGAGCCACTCCCGGGGGAATGATGAGCAGAGTGGGGTCGCTCGCTCCGGCGACGAACTTCATGCGCCGTCGAAAAGTGGCGCTATCGGGCCTGTTGTCCCAGCAATAGACGCAGAGATCGCCAGGTCCGATGAAGGCGAAGCAGTCGGTTTGTTCGACATGCTCGTGCGGACCTCGTGAGACGCCAGGCAGAGTCGACGAGACGTACGCCATCTCAGGCCAGTGCGACTTGTCCATCTCGTCGTGCCGGAACAGTTCGATCAACCAGCCCCGGTGGTCGGACCAGGTCTTCAGGTGCTTGACGATCACGCCTTCGATCGGTCCATCCGCAAATGTCGCTGCTGACATATTCACCACCACTGTACGGAATCGACTTCTTTCGCCAGGATATCGCGCGAGTGCTCGTGGCGAATCATAACCGATTTCCTCATCAGGAAACCACGGCATACGGCCAGAAGCGGGAAGCGCCTTGCCCGAAGGGCCGGAATGCGATCGAAATGCAGCCAGGGGCAGGGCACATGCGTTACATGGTGAGGCGTAGTTTCAACCAGTCCAGAAAGTCCTTGTTGTTGATCAGGCCGATCTGAGACACCGGGAAATTCGTAGGCGTGAATGAGATACCAGCCGGCGGAACGACCGCGGGAGAACCCCAAAGCTGCAGATTGATGCGTGAATCGCCCGGAAACCGCCCGAACATCGAGGCAATCGGCGAGACACCGTTACCCTGATTGGCAGTCACCTGAGACTGATACCACACCTGACCGGCGACCGTCGCGACAGGAGCCGCCTGGCCAAGCGGCCACACCGTTCCGCCGACGCCGGTTTGCTGCAAGAGCTGGGTGACCGTCGATACGGTAACGCCGAACGTCGCCGACGAGTTGTTCACACGCGACAGCCACGGATTGTTGCCCGTCGTGCTGCCTGCGTTCAGGTCCAGCAACAGATTCGGCGAGTTGGCAGGGTCGCTGTTGACATTGCCGAGCACTCCGTTGATCGAGAGGAAGTCGTAATCCGCGATCGATTGACGGAAGTAAGCGAAATACTGCTGGCCAAAAAGCAGGGGGCTTGGTTGCTGGGTTTGCGGATCGGTAATGCTCGCCTTGTCGATCACGAAGCCAGGTCCGTTGACGACCGAATTACCTGCGGCGACTCCAGCGTAAATCACGTTGACGTTGGCGATGATATTGGCCGTGAGGGCATAGAAGGCATCTGTGTAGTTACCGTTCCAGGCGTTGAAGAACTGGGGGATGCCTTCCATCGGAGAATTCACCATGATCAGGCTGTCGACGCTCGGCAGCTTGTAACTGGTCGAATTCCGCGTGAAGGTGGCACCCAGCGACGGGCTCTGCACATAAGACCTTGCCAGCATGGAACCGCTCGCCACGCCGACGAGTTCCACCGTGGAAATCGTCGGATCGTTCATCACCATGGTAGCCAGTGTGTTGCCGAAATAGCTGACCTGATAGGCAGGGGTCGCCTGCGTCAGCACATCGGCCGTCAGGTTGCTGAGCGTGCCATCGGGGGTCGCGTCCACCGGAGTCTGCGTTATTCGCCAGTCATAGGGAGAATAAAACAGGTCGCGGCCCAGGACGTAGCCATTGCCGATGAGCGAACTGAGCAGCACGGTGTATTCGCCAGTGATGTCCAGCGAACTCTGCGGCACACCAAGATTTCCGTAATAAGCGGCGAGGCCGGCCTGGGTCGTGTCGACCGGTACGCTGCCGACGACGTCAGGAATGATGACCAGTGCCGTCGGAGCCCGTTCGATCGCGAGCGCCGTCTCGCGTGATTGCCCGAATCCGTCGAAGCCCGAGATGCTGATGACGTTATCCCCCATGGCAAGGGGGAGCGTCGTCGTGGCGGAGCCTGAAGACCCGACCATTCCACCGACTTCAGCCGAGGACGGAATGGTCAGGTTCGTGGCGATATAGGAAATGTTGGACGAACCTGTCATCAGGATCGAGGCCGTCGTCGAGCGGACATATCCGTTGAACGGCACCGTCACGGCCGGATTGAACTGAGTCGAAAACGACAGAGGCCGAAGGGTCGTGTTCACGTTCGCGTTCTGGCGAGCGAGACTCAAGTCCCTGTTGTTGACCGTGCCGTTACCGTCGTAATCGGCTGAAGCGTAAACTTGGGCACTTACGGAAGCCGGGTTTTTGATCATGCCCTGAATCAATTTGAAATCGGCCTGGTTCACGATGAAATCACCGTTCGCGTCGCCCACGAGTTGCATGGCGACGTGATATGTACCGGTACGATTCGACCATCCGCCCGAGATGGGGAAGGTGAAATTGCCGACCTTGAAGTTCACGATCTGGGAATTTCGGCCCGCCGGAAACTGGTGGACGCTGGGAACGACACGCGGCGGCTTCGAAGGCGTGGGATTGTTCAGAATGTCGTATGCGGCCGGCCCCATGGTCAGATCGCCGCCATCGGAGGCCGTTCCGATGAGTTTGACGGCGACCGTGCCTTTCGGGGAATAGCGGAAGAACCCGCGATCGAAATTCAGCCGTGGCGTGGTCGCCTGATTGGGCAGGGCAAGCCGTCCTTCGACGATCGCGAAAGTACCGACCGGATCGATGGCGGGCACGGCTCGATCTTCAAGTTCCACGATCACCGGTCGACAGCGATTCTTCTTCTTAGCATGCATCGTCGTGGCGTCTCCAGGTCGCGTGTCTGGCGGCGAGATCCGAATAACGGGGCGAAAACGAGGTGAGCCGAGCCTGCTTCGGGGATGACCGAAATGCCGTGATCACAGCATCCTACGAATTCCCCAGATTCATCAGATTAACGCCGCGTGAATCCTCACGTCAAGTGCCGTCAGACACACTGATGCATGCGTGCAATCGCACTCGTGACGCTTCTTCGCCGTGTGCCATGCAAACTATCGCAGAACACGGGATGGGGTCAGGAGAGCAGGTACTCCAGATCTTCGCGCGTCAGAGACTGAATCAGACGGCTGTCGCCGCCCAGGATCGCATTGGCCAGATCCCGTTTGTGCGCTTGAAGTTCCACGATTTTCTGCTCGACGGTATCCGTCGCGATCAGACGGTATGCGAACACGTGTTGCGTCTGACCGATCCGGTGTGACCGGTCGATCGCCTGTGCTTCCACAGCGGGGTTCCACCACGGGTCCAGAAGATAGACATATTCCGCGGCCGTCAGGTTCAGGCCCAGGCCACCCGCCTTCAGGCTGATCAGAAACACCGGAATCGAAGGGTCGGATTGGAAACTGTCCACCCGCGCCTGACGGTCGCGCGTACTGCCGTCGAGGTATTCGTACTTGATCCCCGCCTCGTCCAGACGCTTGCGCACGATCGCCAGAAAACTCGTGAACTGGCTGAAAACCAGCACCTTGTGGCCTTCGTCGATCACTTCCTCCATGTGAGGCATCAGAACGTCGATCTTGGCCGAGCTTTCTCCCACCTTCGCGGCATCGATCAGACCCGGGTGACAGGCCGCCTGCCTCAGCCGCAGCAGGGCCTCCAGCACTTCGATCTTCGATCCGCCGAGCTTGCCGCCGGATGCCGCCGCCGCTTCGTTACGCAAAAGAGCATGGCGGTAATGGTCGCGAATCTGGTCGTAATAGGCCCGTTGAGCAGGCTCCAGGTCGCAGTGCAGGAACTGCTCGGTCTTTTCCGGCAGGTCCTTCACGACCTGCTTCTTCGTACGCCGCAGAATGAATGGGCGTAGCGAGCGGGCCAGTGCTTCGCGCGCTTCCGGGTCGCTCCCGGTGGCTGCCGTCGCAAGACGTTTGAACACGGATGCCGACCCCAGCATGCCGGGATTGATGAATTCGAAAAGGCTCCAGAGTTCGCCCAAGTGGTTTTCGATCGGCGTACCCGACATCGCCAGACGGTTCTTGCCCTTCAGAATCCGGGCAGCCTTGGCTGCCTGGCTATCCGAATTCTTGATCGCCTGAGCTTCATCCAGAATCACGTAATCGAATTCGACTTTCGCCAGTTCCACGATGTCGGAACGCAGCGTGCCGTAGGTGGTAAAGATCAGGTCGTACTTGCCGAACTGCGAAAAAGCCGTCTGTCGGTTCGGACCGGTATAGTCCAGAATTCGCAGGTCGGGCGTGAACCGGCCGGCTTCCTGGATCCAGTTGAAAACGAGGCTGCGGGGGACGACGATCAGCGATGGCCCGCGACGCTTGTCCGACTCCCGCCAGCGGGCCATTTGTGCCAGCACCTGAACCGTCTTGCCGAGGCCCATGTCGTCAGCCAGAACGCCGCCGAATCCGAATTCCTCCAGATAATCGAGCCAGCCCAGGCCCTCTTTCTGATACGGTCGCAGCTCTCCGCGGAACATCGGCGGCGGTTCGATCGGGGAAATGCCCTGAAACGACTGCAAGTGCGAACGGGCCGTGGAAAATCCGTCGTCGAAAGAGATTTCCGGCTGTGTGGCCAGCATGCTGTCCAGCAGAGCCGCCTGATTCTTCGAAAACTTCAGTACGTCGCCTTCTGACTTGCCGAGCCCGGTCAGGAAGCCGTATTTGCGCAGCCATTCCTCAGGCAGCACGCCGATGGATCCGTCCGGAAGCGTGATCGTCGAATCCCCCTTCTGCGCCGCGGTCAGAAGCTCCGGTAGAGGAACCATCTGGCCACCGAACGAGACATTGCCGCCAAGTTCGAACCAGTCGATATGCGTGCTCACGGCCAGCTTGAATTCGCTCGCCGGGCGGAATCTCTTACCTTCGACTTCGACATACCAGCCGAAGGCGACAAGGTCTTTGGTGATCTGATGGAGACGTTTCGGCGGTATTTCCAATGACCCGGGGTCGGCGATCACGTCCGTGTTCGGCCGGAAGCCGAGTTCCCACAAAAGACGCGTGGCATCGCCCTCGGAATCCTCATGGCGATGAATGATTCGGAGCTTCTGACTCTCGACCGTGACCGAACCGGCCTGGCTCAGCGGGATTCGCGTGTTGCCGTAGTCGAAGTACATGTCGGCCACGATCTTTTCCGGGCCCCAGCTCTGCCGCGGTGTTCGCAGCAGAATGCACGGCATGGGGCGTTCGTCAAGCTCGGACCAAATCGTGCTGTCCGTCAGTTGATCGATCGACAGCTTCGACTTCTCGAGTATCTTCGCCAGCTTTTCGTCTTGCTCGAAATCGCTGAACTGGATTTCTTTTTCTTCTCGCAGGTTCTTCACCAGGTCAGGCAAAGAGGAATCGTCGAACCGGGCGATTCTGCCGATTCCCGAAAAGACCAGACCGGGAAGTATCGCGACCGGTTCGGCCAGATCGATCTTCTGATCGTTGCGCCGCAAGGCTCCGCGCCATGTCCACCGCTTGAAGCTCGGGTCGGACTTGATATCCAGGCCGAATTTCCAGGCCGGACCATCATCCCAGCGCAACAGCGGGGGTTCTTCGACCGGATTTTCCGATCGGCGGATACGGCAGCGGCCTGTGCGCACGAGCCGCTCGATGGTGGCGGCCGTCGCATGCGGCTGAAGCTGAAACCTGTACTGAACCGGCCCGCGCATCGGAAATTTGCGTTTCGTGATGACGGCTTTCCGAGCCGATTGATCCGCTGATTGTTCGTCGGCACTTTCCGGTTCGGTCGCCGAACTCAAAAGTTCAAGAAGTTCCATGTCCTCCGGGGCTGCCGTTTTGAGGAATTCCAGGTACGAGGCCTGGGACGGTTTCCATGTCTGAACGATGCCCCGGTCCTGGCTCGAGGAGTCAAGCCGTTTTTTCCTTCGTCCCAGATCCACGACCACATTGCCACCCGTCAGAATGGGTGCGACATCCAGGATGAAAAACAGTGCGGGTCGTTTAACTTCCGTCGCACGAGCCAATGCGGCATTGGCGGCAGCTCTGGCTTTGGCGGTCTGATCGTGCCGCCTGCCGGTGATTCCGGGCGGGGCGTAATAGTCAGCCGGATATCCCGGCAGATGCTGAACCGGTTTGCCCGAAAGCCTCATCGAAGACATCGGCAAGCGTGCGCCAGGCCCTGGGCCATAACGCATCTGACCCGATTGACCCGGCATCGGCCTCGGCGCTTGTGCACGTGAACCCGGGGGTGCGGATGAGCGTGCCGTGCGGCCGCCGGAATAGCCTTCGCGAGGCGAGACCGCCCGGCCATAGCCCGAACCCGACGCGACGTTCGCTTTCGGAAGAGTCCAGTGCGTGTGGCCGGCATCGTAATCGACCGGTGAAACCGAGGTAATCTCCGGCCTGGCGACGATCCTGTCCACAAAAACGTCAGGGCTTTCCCATGGCGCTGTCAGCTCGCGAACGATGTTCGGACGTGGTACGCCGGAATCGACGGAATAATGGGGATCGCCGTAAGCGGCCGGACCGACGGAACGTGCTGTCGGAATCTGGGGAGGTTTGGCGTAATCGTAAGGACCGTAAACACCAGGCACCCGAGGGTCTCGTGTCCGGCCGGGGCCGCTCGCGCGAGACGCTCCATAGCCTTCCTGCCGTCGAGGTGCCTGAGAGCCCGGAACCTGAACGTACCTTCGTGGTGGCGGCGCTGATCCAGGCTTATAACCAGCACCACCGACGGCATATTGCGAACCGACCGGATAATTCATCGAATCTGGACGATGTGGCGGAACAGGGGGCGGCGGCACCACCAGATCCGGCCGAATCTGAGGGCTTGCAGTCCCACCCGATGCATCATAAACGCCATGACCAGACCAGACACCTGGCAGATCCGAGTCCGGATCCACAACCGAAGGTAATTTTGCCGATCGGGGCAAGCCGGGTTTGTCGATACCATCGCGTCCGCGGACATCCGGAACGTAGCGAACCGGACGCCCGTCCGCCATACGAAGAAGACCCTGGGAATCGACTGCCAGAACCGTGGCCCAGATGTGCTTGCAGGGGGCACCGTGCTCACCGAAGAACGGACAGCTGCAGGAGGTCAGAAGGGCGTTGTCCCGCAGGCGCATCTTGACCCGGTATGTCACTGTGCCACGGACTTTGCTGGTGATGGCGTCGCCCTGAGCCGTGGTCGTGATATAAACGCGGTCGTCGATGAAATACGACTGGCCTCGTGAGCGTACGCCTTCGTCGAACTCGGCGGCAAGCTGTTGGGCTATCCCCATGATTCTGCGACTCGATTCCGTGATTCTCGGCTGACTCGAACTCGATTGAGCGACACTGGTTCGGACATGAAGGCATGACCGTGCGATCTTCCCGATCGATCGAAGGACACAAACGAACTCACCGCGAAACCTAACCAGATCACCCGATCCCGAATGCGAAACCCGAATGGAATTGCGGATTTCTCCGAACGAACTCGCCGGCGGATGTCAGGGTGTCGAAAAGCGATCGTCGACCGATCGCAAATCTCATCGGTGATCCGTCCGGATTGTCCTTAATTTTCGGAACCGAATTTCTCCGCTTCGATCGGGCCGCCCGGTGCGGACTCCCCCGACTCCTGAACTCTCCCGATCGGATTCGAGGCAGTCCAGGCAATACGATCCCCCATGGACCGCTCGGGCATTTCGTCAAACATCCAGGTTCTTCACTTCCAGGGCGTGCTTCTCGATGAATTCACGCCTTGGTTCGACATCGTCACCCATCAGGGTATTGAAAAGGTCGTTCGCCGCCGCGACATCGTCCAGACGAACCTGCATCAGACCACGACGGGTCGGATCCATGGTCGTATCCCAGAGCTGGTCGGCGTCCATTTCTCCGAGACCTTTGAAACGCGTGATCTTGAGACCGCGCTCGCCAAGCTTCCGAACCAGTGGCACCAGGCCACGAAGATCATCGAGCGTATGGCGTTCCTCTCCCCTGCGATACTCGAACCGCGGCGGCGGCTCATCGCCGGTGACCTCATGCGGCAGCAGCATCGCGGCCGAAATGCCGTACTCTTCCCGCAGCCGTGTCAGCTGACGGTTGACGCCCCGCAATTCATGCAGTTCCACGACTCGTACCGATTCCTTTTCGGTATGTTCGCCCGCTGTCGCGGATTCTACAGGAACGGATGATTCGACTGAAGGGTTCGCACTGTCCGAAGGATCGGCGGAAGTACCTGATGCGCCGGATATGGCTTCCGCCTCGACCGCATCGTGCACCCAGCGGGACTGACCGTTCTCCAGGATCAGAAACAGCGGCAGAAGCCCATGGCGGGGGTGGTCCGAAGGAGATTGTGTGTCCGCCTGAGCGACAAGCTTCGCCAGCGGAATGTTCCGACGGCCGAAAGTCCTCAGACCATTCTCAAGGTTCGTCATGATCTCCACAAGAGCCTTGAGCCGGTCCGAGTCGATCTCAGGTCCGTCCTCAAGCACTTTCAGCATGGCATCCCGCAGGCCGTTGGCCATCAGAATTTCCTGCATTTCGTTCTCTTCGCGAACGTACTTGCGTTCCTTTCGCTGCGTGATCATGTACAGAGGCGGCTGCGCCACGTAAAGGTGACCTCCGTCAACCAGCTTCGGCATCTGCCGGTAGAAGAAAGTCATCAGCAGCGTGCGGATGTGAGAACCGTCCACGTCGGCGTCGGACATCATCACGATTTTGCCGTAACGGCGCTTGCCGGGATCTTCTTCGTCGCCGATGCCGCAGCCCACGGCCGTGATGATGTTCCGCACTTCGTCGTTGCCTAGGACTTTGTCCAGCCGGGCACGTTCGACGTTCAGAATCTTGCCTCGCAGCGGCAGAATCGCCTGATAATTTCGATCCCGGCCGCCTTCGGCCGTGCCGCCTGCCGAATCGCCTTCGACCAGGAACAGCTCGGAATTCTCCAGCTCGTGCGTGGTGCAATCCATCAGTTTTCCGGGCAGACCGACGCCGGAAAGTACTCCCTTTCTGTTCCGTACCAGCTCTCGCGCTTTCTTGGCCGCGATGCGGGCTTCGGCCGCCAGTGTCGCTTTTTCGCGTATTTTACGGGCGACGGCCGGATTCTCTTCGATGAACTGATTCAGCTTCTCGCTCACGATCCGGGCCGTGATCCCCTCGACCTCGCCATTGCCGAGTTTGGTCTTCGTCTGCCCCTCGAACTGCGGATCGGGCACGCGGACGGATACGATCGCCGTCAGACCTTCCCGGAAGTCGTCGCCGGTGATTTCCAGGTCCTTGACCCGGGAAGATGCCGGATGTTCCTTAATGTAGGAATTGAACGACCGCGTCAGTGCCGTCCGGAAGCCGGTCAGGTGCGTACCCCCTTCCTGAGTGTGGATGTTGTTGCAGTAGCTCGTCACGTTTTCGCGAATCGAGTCGTTGTACTGCATCGCCACTTCCACCTCGACGCCACGCTCGTCATCCCGGCCCTGGAACCGGATGGGCGTATGCAAAACCGTCTCAGACCGATTCAGCCAGGCGACGAAACCGGCCAGACCTTCCTCGCTGAAAAAGGTCTCCTCGAGCCTCTCGTCCTTGCGCTCGTCCGCCAGCGTAATGCGAACGCCAGGGTTCAGATAGGAAAGCTCCCTCAACCGGCGTTCGAGAATGTCGTACTCGAACGTGATCACCGGAAAGATCGTATTGTCCGGCATGAACCGGATCATCGTGCCCGTCCGTGCGGTCACTCCGCTCGAGCGAATCGGCCCCTGAACGAGCCCCAGACGATAATCCTGACGCCAGATCTGACCACCCCTGTGCACTTCGGCTTCAAGCCATTCCGAAAGGGCGTTCACCACCGTGATACCGACCCCGTGCAGACCGCCCGAGACCTTGTAAGTGTTATGGTCAAACTTGCCCCCGGCGTGGGGCGTCGTCAGCACTACCTCCAGGGCGCTCGTGCCGGTGTCGGAGTGTATGTCGACCGGAATTCCGCGACCGTTGTCATGAATCGAAACCGACCCGTCCGGATGCAGAGTCACCGAGATATCGCTGCAGTGCCCGGCCATCGCTTCGTCGATCGAGTTGTCGACGACTTCGTAGATCAGGTGATGCAGACCCCGGAACGTCGTATCGCCGATATACATCCCCGGCCTGAGGCGAATGGCTTCGATTCCCTCAAGGCGGCGGATCGACGAGGCATTGTATTCGCTCGGAACGGTCGTCCGGGTCTTTTCCGATTCGGCTTCGATAGGCATCTGATAGTCATTCCGGGAGGGAATTCGAAACGATCCGATCCGGTCGGCTCGTCATGCGGCTGCCAAGGTCCTGATTCAACTTCCCAGGACGGGACAGCGGGGACTTGCGCAATTCATCGATCCTCAATCTCCTTCGTCTGGTCGAAGGCGGAATCGTCGCCCGCGGCCACCTTTCCGATGCGGAACCGGATATCGCGAACGCTCGAACCGACCGGTGAGGATCGGATGCGCTTGAGGATTTCCGGCTTTCGGAACAATTTCAGTTCTTCCATCAGACTCGAGTTTCCGACCGTCACCTGAAGGATGCCCCGCCGCACGCCACCCACGCTCGTCATTCCAGCCTTCGCAGGCCCGAGAATCGAGACCCACAACCGCTGAAGGTCGTTCGCAGAAATCTGCTGGGCCAGCCCCTGGCGGATGACGAACCGGTCGAGAGCCAGCTTGAGACGGAAAACGGGATCCGCCCGACGGATTTCGCCAGCGGGATAGGCTCGTGCCTCGGCGTCCACACGCCGCTGCGCCTCGATCAGTCGTGTCTTGTCGAATGCGTTCGGATCCCGATCCATGCTGATTCGCCTAGGAGTCTCTCGTCAAAGGCATGACGATATAGTCGTAGCGATCTTCCGTGTGGAACAGGGCGGCCGTTCTGGAATTGACCAGATCGATCGACACCATAACGGTTTCGTCCAGCACGACCAGCGCCTCGACCAGATAACGTGGATCGAACGAGATGCTCAAGGGCTTGTCGTCGTAGTCGATCGGCACCGCCAGACGGCTGTCGCCGAGCGTCGATTTACTGGTCAGCGTCAACTCACCCGCGGCGAAACCGAATTCGACGCCCCGACTCTCGTCGCTCGTGACGATCATCGATTGCTGAACGGCACGAAGAAGCTCGCCGGCCTTGATCCCGACTCTGACTTCGTGGTGATTCGGAAAAACATCCTGATAGCGTGGAAAGCGTCCTTCCACAAGGCGGCTGTAGATCACGGCCCGCTCTGTCCGAACCAGCGCCGAATTGCCGTCCGCGATCGCCAGATGCACCGGCGTGTCATCGTCCGAGAGATTCCGTTCGAGCAGCTTCAAAGCCTTCACGGGAATCACGGGCGAAAGCCCCTCGGGCTTGTCGAATTCCCCATGCAGCCTGGCGGGAACCGTCATACGGGCCAGTCGTCGGCCGTCCGTACCGACCATCACGACCGAATCCTCATGGAATTCCACCAGAACGCCGCCCAGAGCGTAACGGGTGCTCTCCGTATCGGTCGCGAAGCTCGTCCGGCGGATTAACTTCCGCAAGTCGGCCGAAGTCAGCACGTAGTAGTTTTTCGGCGAAAAAACCGGCACTTCGGGGAACAGCTCAGGGTCTTCGGCCGCGAAATGCCATTTGCCCCGGATCCCACGGATATCGACTTTCTCGGAATCGGACTCGATCGCCAGATCCGCTTCCGTCGAAAGCCTCAATAACTGCTGAACGCGGGACGTCGGCAAGATCGCGGCACCAGCTTCGTCGACACGCACGCCGGAAACCTGATAGCGAATGCCCAGCTCAAGATCCGTCGCCATCAAAGTCGATCCGGACGAATCGACGACAAATTTCAAATTCTGAAGGATCGGTTTCGGACTCCGAGCCGGGGCGACACCGCCGACCATCGCAAAGGCCGTGGTCATTCCCTCTCGATTGCACAAGGACTTCATGAGGCTTCACCTGGAGATACTCTGCGGAGCGCCTTCCCGGACCGATGGTCCGGCGGCTGTGGCGTGCGATCTCATCGGTTCTCAGCCCGCTCCTGGCCGCTAAAGGAACATGCCAGTTCGAGCCTGGAAACGAAATCCGACGACACCTGATTTCCTGTGGGCGATGGCCGCCGTCGTCCGTGAATGGGATCGTTCCGATCCTCAGGACCTTCGTGACTCGTATCGTATCAAAGCCGATGCGACGAAACAAGGCGGCTTTACCCACCTGTTGCCGTGATCCGTTTTTGCCGAGTCTCTCCGAAGTCGAAGCCTTGATTCGCTCTTGTCTCGCCCGGATCCAATCAATAGTCTAGGGATCGCCCTGCCGTCCGACGCTCCGGGCATAGCCCGGATTTACGGAAACCGCGGCAAAACCACCCCGGCTTCGGAAAATCTGATCCTTCTGTACGCGAGTCCATGGCGATGTCCGACACTTTTCTGGCGATCGATCTGGGGGCCGAGAGCGGCCGCGGTATTCTCGGCAGCCTGGCCGGCGATCAACTCCTGCTGGAGGAAGTCCACCGTTTCCCGAACGGACCCGTGCGGATGCTGAACACGCTGCACTGGGATCTCCCCCAGCTTTGGGCCCAGATCAAGACCGCCATCGGCAAGGCGGCCGAAAAGTCCGACCTGGCCGGCTGTGGCGTCGATACCTGGGGCGTCGACTTCTCCCTCGTCGGCCGCGGCGATACGCTTTTGGGGAACCCGGTTCATTATCGTGACCAGCGTACCGAAGGCATGATGGAAGCTGCCTTTTCGCGCATTTCCCGCGAACGGATTTATGAAATCACCGGCCTCCAGTTCATGCCGATCAATTCCGTCTATCAACTCCTCGCCTTGCGCCTGGCCGGCAGCCCGATTCTGGACACTGCCGAAACGTTTCTGATGATGCCCGATGTCATCACCTGGCTCATGACCGGCCGCCGTGCGTGCGAATCGACCGACGCGTCGACGACCCAGCTCGTCGACCCCCGTACTGGCCAGTGGTCCGACGAGATCTGCAAGGCCCTCGACCTGCCACGCCACATCTTCCCGGAATTCGTCGCCCCTGGCGAGCGCATCGGCACGATGCTCAAATCGGTCGCGGAGGAAACCGGCATCGGCAACTGGGATGTCCCCGTCTTCGCCCCCGGGAGCCACGACACCGCCAGCGCCGTCGTCGGCGTGCCTTACACCGGTGATTCCGGCCTGAATTCCGCCCCCGACTGGTGCTATATCTCGTGCGGTACGTGGAGTCTTCTGGGTGTCGAGACGCAGCGGCCCTACATTACGCCCGAAACCTACGCCTGCAACTTCACCAACGAAGGTGGCGTGTTCGGCACGACACGTGTGCTGAAAAACATCATGGGCCTCTGGCTCGTGCAGGAATGCCGCCGCACATGGCAGCGTGTCGGCCTGAATTACGATTATGCCGAACTCACGCGCCTGGCAGCGGCCGCCAAGACGCTCCGAACCGTGATCGACCCGGACGACCTCAG
Source organism: uncultured Isosphaeraceae bacterium (assembly GCA_964608915.1). Classification (GTDB taxonomy): domain Bacteria; phylum Planctomycetota; class Planctomycetia; order Isosphaerales; family Isosphaeraceae; genus QWQI01. The sequence continues at coordinate 8,914 of CAZSQA010000008.1, read as the reverse complement.
CCTGATTACGCCCGGCGACATGCCAGCCCGCATCGCGGCCCTTGCCGAAAAAGCTGGCGAACCCGTCCCCGCCGACCCCGGACAGTTCATTCGCACGGCTCTCGACAGCCTTGTGCTGAAATATCGCTGGAGCATCGAAAAACTGGAATCGATCCTGGGCTCCAGCATCCGTACGGTGCACCTCGTCGGCGGCGGAATTCAGAACGAACTGCTCTGCCAGCTCACGGCCGACGCTACGGGCCGCGCCGTCGTCGCTGGGCCTGTGGAAGCCACCGCAGCCGGCAACGTCATGGTGCAGGCGATCGCATCTGGCCGCGTCTCGGGTCTGAAAGAAGCCCGCTCGATCCTGGCCCAGAGCTTTGCCGTAAAACGCTACGAACCCCGTCCTGGCCGTTCCGAAATGTGGGCCGAAGCCCATCAGAGGCTGCTTAAGCAACTGGGCTGAGGCTGACTACGTTCGATCAAACCGGATCCAGATATCCGAGCGCCAGGCGGTCGAATTCGGCCTTCTGGCGTTCCTGTTCCAGAGCCGACCAGCCTTTTTCTTCCGCCATTATCCGCGCGACTTCGCCAGCGGATTCGCGAGCGGAGCGGGCATCCAGAAACAGCGCCCGGATCCGCCGAGCCAGAACGTCCGCGACCGTCTCGGCCATTTCTTCCTGCGCCATCCGCCGCACCATCGCTTCGGTCAGGAGGGGGGAAGCGATCAGGACTTTCGACTTCGCCTCAGCGACGCGATCGTAACCAGGGGCATCGGCACCTTCATCCAGCGCGAATTCGGCCGTCACGCATGGCTTTTGCGGCAATGCCCCGACATTTTCGGCCTTGTCCACGACGTCCTGGCCCATCTGACGGCAGGTCGTCCATTTTCCGCCCAGGATCGAAATCAGTCCGGTGTCGCTTACGAAAATCTGGTGATCGCGCGACACGGCCGCAGTCGAAGCGAATTTGCCCGACGGCTTCACCAGCGGCCTCAGCCCCGCGAAGCGGCTCTTGATGTCGCTGCGCAGGGGCTTGCGCACCAGGTATCGCCCAGTGTAGTCGAGAAGATAGTCGATCTCCGCCTCCAGCGGTTTCGGCTCGGCCTCGATCTTCGAAACAGGTGTGTCCGTCGTGCCGACGAGGACACCGCCTTCCCAGGGGATCAGGAAGAGCACTCGCCCGTCGTCGGTCTTCGGCACCATCAGAGCGGATTCGCCGGGAAAAAATGACCTGTCCAGTACGATGTGGGCACCTTGCGAAGCCGTGACTCGTCCGGCCGCGCCGGGTTCGTCCAGCAGGGCCAGTTCGTCGGTAAAAACTCCGGTGGCGCTGATGACGACGCGGGCACTTATCCCGAACGTGCGGGTTTCCGCTTCGCCATCGGCACGGATTTGACGCGCAGAGATCGTGGCCCCGATGACGCGGCCATTCTCGTGCTTCAAACCAATCGCCCGCGCATGATTGAGAATCACGGCCCCGGCGTTCGCGGCCGTTCGGGCTATGGCCAGAGCCAGCCGGGAATCGTCGAACTGACCGTCCCAATATAGGACGCCACCCAGCAGGCCCTTATCGTTCAGGCCAGGCAGTTCGCTGAGGGTCTCGGCTTTGCTGAGCAATCGCGTATTGCCCCAGCCGTACGATCCGGCCAGCATGTCGTAAGCCGCCAGACCCATTCCGTAATAGGGTTTATCCAGAGGCGACCGGCAAGGCACGACGAAGCCTCGTTTTCGAACGATGCCAGGCGCGTTGCGCAGCAGCCGGCCCCGCTCGCGCAGGCTTTCACGCACCAGAGAAATGTGCCCCTGCTTGAGGTATCGAACGCCTCCGTGAACCAGTTTCGTCGACCGGCTCGATGTCCCCGCGGCGAAGTCGTCAGCTTCGACAAGTACAACTTGGTGCCCACGCAGAGCGGCATCGAGAGCTGCCGCCAGCCCCGTTGCTCCGCCGCCGATGATCAGGATGTCGCACCGACCACCCAGGGCTTCCAGCCTGACCAACTGCTCAGACCGTGACAATGTGCCCGACATGTCTATTCTTTGCGCCTTTGATGGGAGAATTCCGGCGCCTTTCGACGGCAGCGACGAACCGATCAGAACAGGCTTTTGAGCGTGAGAAGCCCACCGACCGCGAGAACCGGCAACGCGAAGTGTGGCAACTGAGCCGCCCACATCGCACCACCAGCGGCCAGAATCGCGACGCCCAGCAGAATGCCGAGCATTCGGCCGATCGTGCCGATCACGCCGAAAACAAGTCGAAACGGCAACGTCATCACGAACCAGGTCAAACCGATCATGTCCGATAGACTCCTTTCCTGTCCGGTCGCGCGGCAGCTCATTCCGAACCGTTATGGAATGCCTTCTTGCGAGCAGGCCACTTCCGATCTCATCTTCCCGGCATTCAGGCGATTGGTCAAGAACACTTGCCTGGTACTTCGAACGACAGCATCGTCGATTCCGCCAGGCGAACGTCTATCCTGAAATTCGATTGACCGGGAAAAAACCAAGATATCGCCGCGGTACTCTTCACCGAAAGTTCATTTGACAAATTCGACCAGCGATCGACGAAATCAATCCATACGCACGGTATCGAACGATTCGACGACTTTCTGGGCACAGTCATGACAGTCCGACCCATACTCAGGCAAATCGCTATCGGTTTCTGTCTGCTTCCTTCCAACCTGCAAGGTGACGAAGCAGCGAAAATTTCGCTTCTTCGCGATATCGCCATCCCTGGAACATCGACGGACCGATCCACGTCGTCCGAAGCACTCTCCGACGGCACTCCCGCGAATCGACTCGGTGGCCCCTCAGGCCTTGCCTGGACAGGCACCGGCCTCAACTTCCTCTGGGTCTCGGATCGCGGTCCACATGATGGCGCCACTGCACATACGCCACGCTACCACATCGCCGATTTGAAACCGTGCGTGGAATCCGGCGGCGAACCCGTCCTGACGCGAACCGTCCTTCTGCGTGACCGCCAGGGGCGGCCTCTTTCCGGATCGTCCGCGGCGTTCGATAAGGATCGGCCCGAAAACTCCCTGAGGTTCGATTCCGAAGGAATCGCTCTCAGAAATGGCTCAGTGATCGTGTCCGACGAATACGGCCCTGTCGTACGCGAATTCGACGAAACGGGGCAAGCTCGCCGAGACTGGCCCGTTCCCGCGAAGTTCGCCGTCGCCAACCCGAACGCAGCCGAGGAGACGGAATTCGCCGACAACGCGACGGGCCGCCTGCCGAACGCCGGGTTCGAAGGGCTATGCGTCGATACCGACGGCCAGTTGCTCGTCGCACTGCAGCGGCCCATGCGGCAGGATGGTGCCTACGACCAGGCCGGTCAGCGAGTCGGACGCAATGTCCGCCTGCTGCTGATGTGCGGGCCTGATTGCAAACCCCGCGAATTCGTCTATGTCCTGGACGACCCGAACCAGGGCATCAGCGAGATTTGCCACGTGGGAGGTTCGACTTTTCTTGCCATCGAACGTGACAGTACCGTCGGCGAATCCGCGAAGTTCAAGAAAATCGTCATGTTCGAAATTTCGAAGGCCAGCGACGTCAGCGATTTTCCTCGACTGCCATCACAGGGCCTCCCCGAGTCGATCGTGCCTGTCCGTAAACGAGTGCTCATCGACCTGCTCGACCCGGCCTTCGGCCTGACTGGTACCGAATTCCCGGAAAAGATCGAAGGTCTCGCCTTCGGGCCAAAGCGAAATGACGGAAGACGCCTTCTCGTCGTCGCTTCGGACAACGACTTCGACGCTGTCGAACCCATCCGATTCTGGTTCTTCGCCGTACCGGAAAATCTGCTGAAATTCGACTGATTCCGGACGGCAGCCAGTCATCGGCGAGCTTCTGACGACGCAACCAGCGATCTTCTTCAGGCGCGAACGGCTTTACCAGTCATGCGGGATTCAAGTTCGCAAAGCCGCTCGTCGAAGCCGGGGTCGGAGACCCTGAGCGTATCGATCCTCCGGATCGCATGGCGGACCGTCGCCGCATCGCGACCGGCAAAGTACTTGCCGATCTGGTTCCTGGAAAGTTCACTATGGCGATCGCAAAGCCAGATCGCCACATGACGCGGCAACACAATACCAGGATGTCTGTCATTACTTTTCAGATCGGCTGTGCGCACACCGAAGCTGCGGGCTACGATTCGCGTGATCTCACCCGGCTTAAGTCTCGTGGTCATTTCTGCCTGAGCGGATTCATGCTCGGCCTGAGAAACGTCATCGATGACCAGTTCCGAAATCGCCCGACGTTCGACTCGCGATTTGAGCTTCAGCCTGTCCAGCCGGCCTCGAATCGAGCCGAAGTCGGCCGGAGTCGCTACGATCCGGTCGATGCTTTCGGCCGGGAGCGGAAAACCCTGCTCGGCCGTCCATTCCAGCACGTACCGTCGACGAGCCTGCTCCTCAGGCAAATCGACTTCCACGATCAGCCCGCCACCCATTTGAGACAAGATCCGGTCGCTCCAGCCATCATCGGCCTTCGGAACGGCTCTGGCAGCAAGCACAACCGCTGAGCCCGAATAGCTCAGGGCATCGATCGCCAGCTCCAACTCTTCCTGGGCCCGGAATTGGCCTTTCAAAGCTTCCGCATTGTCGATGACGACCAGATCGGCTTCACGCAGTATTGTTCGCAGCTCGGAATATTCGGTGATCCGCGACTCGTCGTCAGGCTGATACCGATACCGTCGGCCATCCGCGGCTGGCTCGCTCCATGGTCCTCGGGTCCGTTTGCGAATCTCGTCGACCCATTGCCGCACGGTCGGTCCGTCCGCGTCCGTCACCAGCGAATCTGGCCGATTCCGGCCGAAATCCTCGACCAGTTTTTTGAGCATCCGGGATTTGCCGCTGCCCGTCGGCCCGACGATGAGCAGGGGGCTGAAGCCCGCGCACTCGCCCGCGGCGATCCGCTCGATCACGGCGGCCGCCAGCTCGTTGCCTGGATGGGTGATGAATTTCGGCGAGGACATGGAGTCGTGAACCGATGCGGACCGTTTGCGGCAGAGACCGGGTCGGATCGCCGATCGAATGCCGTAAGCCCACGCAGGAACTCACGAAAAACCGAATCGCACGTGACCGAACATTCCTGACATTATCGGTCTTCGATCGGTTTGCGAAAGCGTGCGGAACTGTCATCGATCATTGCCCTGCCGCTGCGATCGATTCTTCCGGCATGATCGTCAGTATCGCAACTCATTCGCCTTTACACGTTTGGAAATTCGAACAGGGCAAGATGGCCTCCGTGAGCACGGGATCGACTGGCATGCAAGTAGACGGTCGATCCGGGAAAAAAACTTCGAAACCGGAATCTGCTCCCCCGTCGTTCAGTCCGGAATCGAAAGCACGATCGACCTTGACCGGATCCAGACATAATAATTCTTGGATATTCCGTCCGGATCTTCATCGATTCGACTTGACCGAGTCGTTGCGGGAGGTCAAACGGACGCGGATAAGAGTCTGGAGTCATCGACGACTCCACACGGGAATTCGACCATGGCGACACGATTCGCGAAACCGTTCCGGCCTGCGGTTTCGGTCATTCTGGTGCTTTCGGCGAGCTTCGTTCGCGCGAGCGCGCCGGGCGCGGAACCACGCGGTGGAGAAGTGCCGGCGAATCGATATCGCGTGATCGTTTCGACCGATTTCCCGCCGCTGGACGTCATTCCTGTCAAAGGGGTGAAAGACGGCGATCCGCCCGAAAAATGCAGCGATCCGGACGACGTCCAGTCGATGGTCCGCTATCTGCTTTATGCGAATGAGTTCGATACCGAAGGGCTGCTCGTCACATCCGGGACGTTTGCGAACGTCGCCCGCAAGAAGAACCTTCTCGACATGCTCGACCTGTACGAAAAGGTCGAATCGAATCTCCGAAAGCACGACCCGAAGTATCCGACGGCACAATCGCTCAGAAAGATCACCTGGGAAGGGCGTTCGGGTACCTGGGGCGCTCCGGCTGTCGGCACGAAAACCCGGCCGATCGAAGAATTGCTCGGCAATGACAAAGATAGCGAAGCCTCCGACGCGATCATCGAAATCGTCGACAGGGACGACTCCAGGCCAGTCTGGATCTGCGTCTGGGGCGGTTCGCGTGAAGTAGCCCAGGCCATCTGGAAAGTCAGGGCGACGCGCTCGCCGGTCGAACTCGATAAGTTCCTCGCCAAAATGCGTCTTTATCTGGTCGCGAAGCAGGACGGCACCACGCAGTGGCTGCTCGATTCCTTCCCCAGCCTGTTCGTGATTCTCTCCGACAAAAACTACATGGGCATGTTCTGGAGCATGCCAGGCTCAGACACAAAAATCGCGGACCTGGATTGGGCCAATCACCACATTCGTGAAAATCACGGGCCGCTGGGGGCCGCATATCCTCGCAGCGGCTGGGATCCGGCGGTTCCTGGAGTCTGGGAGGGCGACACTCCGTCTTTCCTTCATCTGATCAGCGGTATCCGCAAATGGAACGATCCGGAAAAACCTGAACAGCCTGGCTGGGGCGGTGTGTTCGTGAGGCCGGACCCGTCACGAAATCATTGGTTCGACGGTCCGGCCGGGGGGAAGTCGGTCTGGCGCTGGCGAGCCGATTTTCAAAAGGAATTCGCCGAGCGTGCCGATCGGATGTTGCCCTGAAGTCCCAGCCCAATCGCGAATTTCCGGAAGCGGACGTACACGCGAGAAAGGACGCTTCGAACCCGATCAGCATCGTCCGAATTTTCAGCATGGAAAAATCAGGACGGCAAAGTCGGCTGGAGTCGCGAATCGCTTCGAAGTCTCAACACCCTGGGCACCCCGAGCTCCAGCTTGGGGGGGGGTTCGTCATCGTCGAATTCCGCGGTGCGATACGAAGGGAGAGCAAGACATCCCGAGCTGGAGCTCGGGGATCCCGGGTTTACGATCCAGCTGGCGTTGCCGTCCTGGAAAAGAGGAAATGCGTTGGACCGAAGTGAGCCGTGATCTCCCGCGGCCTTCGATCGATCGGGGTCGATCCTCAGAGTCATCGATGGCTTCGGAACTTCCCGGATCAAGTTTTTTGACCTGATCGATATCCGAAGCGCACAATGAAATGAGCCGCCCGGGGTTGACCTGCCTCGTACTCGCTCATCCGTTCGACCGATCGCGATTCGAATCCCAGTCACGAATCGCCGATATTCCCATCGGGGAGACCCGCCGACATGAATCCCAACGACACCGCCCCGATCATCGGTACGAGTCCTGACGATTTTGCCAGGCCAATTCGCTTCGTCGATTCGGCTTCGCGACGGGGGCTGCTGCGTGCCGGGTCGATCGCGCTTTGGGGCGGGCCGGCCATGGCGGGGCTCGACCGCTACCTCGCCGCTCGTGAATTCGCCGACGGGGCTTCCGCAACTCGCCCGCGCAGCGGCACTTTCGGCAAAGCTAAACGCTGCATTCTGCTGTTCATGTGGGGCGGTCCGGCCCAGCAGGACACCTGGGACATGAAGCCGGAAGCCCCGGCCGAATTTCGGGGAGAATTCAAGCCGATCGCCACCAGCGTGCCTGGGCTGACGATTTGCGAACACTTCCCCCGCCTGGCGCGTCAGGCACATCGGCTCACGGTCATCCGGTCTATGACTCACCGCGACGTGAACCACACCACGGCCACGCACGAAATCCTCACCGGCCGGCCGATACCGCGTGTCGGCGGCGGCGACGTGCGTGAGGACTGGCCCCACTACGGAGCCGTGCTGGCCAAGCTTGACCCGGCTCGAAATCGATCCGTGCTGCCGGCTTATGTTCAGATGCGGCCCGAATTGCCTGATGCCGCGCCCCGGTTCGTCGAATCGAGCCACGGGCAGGGCGGTGGCTGGATGGGCCCGAACTTCGACCCCATGACGATCGACGACGATCCGTCACTCGGCAGCTATCGCCCGGCATCGTCCAATTTGCCCGAAGGGCTGAGCCTGGAACGGCTTCAGAGCCGCCGTGATCTGGCCGAAATGCTGGCAGGGCGGTCGCCGGGCGTCTCGGCATCCGGCTGGCAATTTCAGCCGATGCCGACGGTCATGGACCGGCACAGGGCCCGGGCGATCGACATGCTGCGCGACCGCAAGGCGATCGAGGCCTTCGACCTTTCGCTGGAAGATCCGAAGCTGCGCGAGCGTTATGGCCTGAACCCGCATGGCCAGAGCGTGCTTCAGGCCCGACGGCTGGTGGAATCGGGCGTGCCGATCGTGACCGTCTTCTGGCCCAACGACGGCATCACGAACGTGTCTGTCTATTGGGACACGCACAACCGCAACTTCATCGACCTGAAAACACGGCTGATGCCGCCGGCCGATCAGGCCTTCGACGCCCTGCTGGACGACCTCGCGAGTCGGGGGATGCTCGACGACACGCTCATCGTGTGGAGCGGCGAATTCGGCCGGACGCCGCGTGTGGGGCAGTCTGTCGTGGGCGGTGCAGGGGCAGGGCGGGACGGCCGCGACCACTGGCCACACTGCTTTTCCACCGTGCTGGCCGGGGCAGGCACGCGGGGCGGGTATGTGCACGGTGCCTCGGACAAATACGCGGCCTATCCCTCACGCGATGCCGTGACCTCCGGTGATCTGGCGGCGACGATCTATCACCTGCTGGGCATCGACCCCGACACCGAGCTGCGCGACACCCTGGACCGGCCGATGGCGCTGACGACTGGGCAGGTCGTGCCGGAGTTGTTGGGGTAATTTCAGTAAGTAGCAAGTAGGATGGGCTTTAGCCCACCAGCGACGAACCCGATCGCTCTCGATATTCGGATCCGGTTCGAACGATCCGTGTCCGCGAAAACGGCGGGCTGAAGCCCGCCCTACGTGAGGATGGAGAAGTCAAAAAGGAAAGGCGGGGCAATGCCCGCCTTTCGGAGTTTACGTTCGTACGCGAAGGTTTGCGGATTATACGCTTTCCAATCAGATATAGCGCGCCTTCCCTTGCGCTCCTCTATCCTGC
>CAZSQA010000007.1:0-193794 GCA_964608915.1 uncultured Isosphaeraceae bacterium | reverse complement strand
CATTGGATGGCGGATTCGAATCAGGTTTCGAATCAAAAGTGCGAAAGTCGAGTTCCGGTATTCGTCACTTTTTCATCGTCAAGTCATTTCGTCAACTTCGGCAATACGGCGGGATGAGATTTCTGAACTTTCGATCGTTTTCTTCGTCGAGCATGGAGAATTCGATTGACACGGTTGTCGCTCCATCATTACATTCCCTTATGAGCATACAGGGGCGTGAATCGGTTCGACTATGATCGATTCGTCTCGCGACCTGCATTTGCTGTCCCCGCACTCCCCCACACGATTCGAAATCTGGATCGCATCTCAATTATCGCGGAAGGCGACATCGACAAGTTCTTCTGAATCTCTGTTGTTCTCGATCATCACTTTCGAACTCCCGGTGACCAGATCCGGGCCAGACGATTCGGAAAAATCCACTTCGGTCATTCTCGCAGGCGTCACGGACCTTCTCATTCGTCATGAACGAATCAGAATTGCTATGATTCGGCGCTGGGCGGATGTTGACTTTTCGGTTGTGGCTTCGAAATCGATTCAGATCCGCTCGAACGTATGATTCGTACAGGCGGGAAAGTGAATCGGGTGCAGAAGCATTGACCGGTTTTCGAAGCGGATAGCGAAATTACTCGCAATGCGGAAACGGAAGACACGCTGATCGAGCGATCGGGGTGTTCGTACTGCCGCATTGATTCGATAGGGAAGTCTATCCAATTCACAATTGACTTGCTTCGCAAGTCCGACAGGAGTTTCGAAATGTACAAGCGCATGATTTAATGTCTGCTGACGGCTCTTGGATCGGCGATCACGCCGTTACAATCGTCGGCGGGCTTCGTGGACCTGGGAACGGCGGGGAACTTCGCCGTTCTCGCGGCGACGACAGTCACCAACACCGGTCCGTCCGTTATCGATGGCGGAGACATCGGGCTCAGCCCCGGCACGTCAATTACGGGGTTTCCTCCCGGAACGCTCACGCCGCCCTATGCTTTTCACATCGCCGACGCATCGGCTCTGCAAGCGAAGAACGACCTGATCACAGCCTATACGTACGCTTCGGGACTCGTTCCGACTCAGGATCTGACTGGCCAGGATCTGGGAGGCTTGACGCTCACCCCGGGCGTTTATTCCTTCTCTTCTTCAGCTCAATTGACGGGCACTCTCACGCTCAACGCACTCGGCGATCCGAACGCACTATTCGTCTTTCAGATGGGTAGCACGCTCACGACGGCCAGCAATTCGTCGGTCGTCACCATCAACGGTGGCCCCGAACCCGGTTGCAATGTCTATTGGAAAGTCGGAAGCTCCGCGACGCTCGGAACAGGCACCGATTTCGAAGGGCATATTCTGGCATTGACGAGCATCACCATGAACACCAATGCGAGCATTCTGAATGGCAGCGTTCTGGCGATCAACGGAGCGATCACGCTCGATTCCAACCAGATCACGAACTGCGTCGTACCTGTGCCGGAAGCCACTTCGATGACACTCTCACTGATCGGCGGCGGACTCCTTATGGGGATTCGGACTTTCAGGAAACGAAAATCGGCGGCGCAACAGGCGTAAAGCCCCGGTCTTCGACAAAAGCCCATGAACAATGGTCCCTTGAAATCCAAGATATCGGTAACAGCCGAAACCCGAGCCGATTCGAACGTGAGCTTCGCGTTCGATCGGCTCGGTCCGTTCCTTCGCCAGCGATGATCGATGCCTTGTTCGATCCGGAGGAAATTAAGACATTACCTCGCGAAATGACGCTCCCTGTTCGCCTTCAGCGCATGACGAAGCGCGTCATCGGCAAGAGGCACTCTCACCGGTTGATCCTGGCAACCATGCGCCTGCCTCAATCGATCATGTTCGTGAGTCCGCATTCGGTTACAATCGCATCGAAACGACTTCACTCGATCGCATATTGAGCCCAATGCCGTGCATCCACTGACGCTCCGTAACGCAACCGTGATCTTGCCCGATCGGCTCATGCCGAATGCCCGTATTCGCATCGAGAATGGCCTGATCGCCGCGATCGAGCCGGACGAATCGTTCGAGGTCGAGGGCGAATCGATCGAAATGAACGGTGACTATGTCGCCCCCGGATTCGTCGATATCCACGTGCATGGCGGCGGCGGGGCGGACTTTATGGACGGCACCGAGGACGCCATCCGCATCGCCGCGTCGACCCACCTGCGACACGGCACAACCACGCTCTTCCCCACGACGACGACCGGCTCGCCCGCCAGTATCCTGGCCATGATCGAAGCCGCCAGGCGCGTTTCGACGGAAGCCTCTCTTCCGCAAAACTCGCGGATATCTCCCCTGCCCGACATCCCTGGAATTCACCTTTACGGGCCGTATTTCGCTCCGGACAAATGCGGCTGCCATGACGTGTCCGGTCGGCGTGATCCGACGTCCGACGACTTTCGGAATTACTTCGAAACCGGCTTTGTCCGCATCGCCACCTGTGCCGCCGAATTGCCTGGCGCGCGAGCCTTTTATGAAGCCGCGCGGCGGTTGGGCTGTTTCATCACGTGCGGGCATTCGAATGCTTCGTGGGCCGAAATGCAGGCAGCTTTCGAAGCCGGCATGCGGCATGTGGATCACTTCTGGTGCGCCATGAGTTCCGTCTCGTCGCTTCGCCCGCGTCTGGGCACGCCGATGCAGGCCGGGATGGAACAATTCGTCCTGATGAACCGGGCGATGTCGACCGAAGTCATCGCCGACGGCCAGCACCTTGCCCCCGAATTGCTGGAATTCGCATTTCGGATGATCGGCCCCGACCGGCTTTGCCTCGTCACCGACTCCAGCCGAGCCCTGGACAGCCCGCCCGGCAGATACAAATTCGGTCATTTCGAAATGGGCTCCGATTTCATTCACGACGGCTCAGTCGGCCGAGCCCCGACAGGCGGCCTCGCCAGTTCCGTGATGGGCATGGACCACATGGTGCGAATCATGAAACGCGACACTTCGGCCACTCTACCGGAAGTCATTCGCATGGCGACGCTTACGCCGGCAAGATTGACCGGGCTCGATGACCGGATCGGCAGCGTAGAACCGGGAAAGACAGCGGATCTCGTCATTCTGGACCAGGGTTCGTACGTCCGGAAGGTCATGCGAGCCGGCCGTTTCGCCATCTGACGCCACTTTTCATATCCGGTCGATATGTCCGGAAATTCGATCGACGAAGGAATCGAATCTTCGCGTTTCGTTCCTGAACTTGCAGCCTGAAAACTCTCGCCCAGCCTCGCACATTCGGGATCGATGATCGGTATTTCGGACGAAGCCAATCGCGCCGTGACTCACATTTTTTGATTTTCTTTCGACTTTTCGGCCATTCGCTCCGTAGTATGCATCGATATGATCGCATAGGCGTCGAACATCCTTTTCGCATTGAGATCGAGCACCGCATGAACTTTTCCCGCATCTTCGGTCGCAGGAATTCCGCGATTCGGCCCCGTTCTTTTCGTCTCTCCATCGCCCAGGAATCGCTCGAACCACGCACAATGATGGCTGCGGACGTCCGCACGATGATCGTCGGCTCGACGGCGCCTGTGATCGATGCTTCGGTGATCGAAACGCCCCAGTCCAGCGTCGACGCCAGCTTTGTCGACTGGATTTCCACCGGCCTCGTCTCCCGACCGCTCTCCGCACAAGTTCAGGCCAGGCTCCTCCGGCAGATCGAACAAGGCGCTTCGCGACAACGCATCGCCGCAAGGGTGATCGATTCGATGCCGGGGCGCGAAGCCGAAATCGAGACGACTTTCGAACATCTGCTGATGCGAGCCCCGACCCGGGGCGAGCAGTATCGACTGCTGGCCCATGGCGGTGCCGATCAACTCGCATCGTTCGCTCACGTCCTTTCGTCCCGCGAATACTTCGAAACGCGTGGCGGCGGCACGAACTCCGGCTTCGTACGAGCCCTGGCCAGCGACATGCTCGGCAGATCAGCCACGGAAGCGGAAATGGAAAGCTGGACGGCCATCCTCGGCAGTGGCCAGGCACAAAAAACGAAATTCGTGAACGGTTTTCTTCACAGCCAGGTCTATCGCGAAGCCGCGGCGAAGCAGCTTGCGCGTCATGCAGGTTCGACGGATACCGATAGCCTCGTGCCCAGAATCCTGGCCAACTGGCGCGGGCCGCACCCGCTCACCACAGCCAAGGCCACGGTTTTCGGGTCTGATGCGTTCCTGCGAAGATTCGAAAATACCGTCATCGATACGCCAATGACCGCCCCGACGGAATGGTCAGGCCAATGGCTTGCCCCTCAATTCAGCCTCGGTACAGGATGGAATACCGATATCTCGATCGATGTACTGGAAGTCAATTCCATCGGCGCATCGCCGCAAGGCAAATTCTGGTTTGCCGTCGAGTCGTCAGGCTTGCGAATCTATGACCCGTCGAGCCGAGAATCACAAGCGGTCGGTTCTGGATACGTCAGTTCCGTCGCCCCGGTTTCCGAAACGGAGGCTTGGCTGATCGGTTCGCCGTCCAGGTCCTCAGGCCCTATCTACGTCGCGAAGCTCAAATCCGACGGCACGATGATCAAGACGGCCGAGTTGCCCGGCGGAGATATCCCAAGGCAGATCACCGCCTCGCCCGACGGCACGGTCTGGGTGCTCGCCCAATCGGGCACCGTTTACGCTTACGAATCGGCCACGAACGCGTGGTCGACGATCGCGTCCGACGGTTTCGCGATCGACCAGATCAGCGTCGGATCGGCTACGAACATCTGGGGCGTCGGCCAGAGCCAGGGAAATACAGTCGTGCTGCACTGGACGAGCGGCACGGGCTGGAGCGTCGATCCGAATTTCGTCGGTGCTTCTTCCGCGATCGTCTCAGCGACTGCGGACGGTTTCGTATGGGCCGTCGCCACCGTGCCGACCGGCGGACAACTCGTCTTTCTGAAGCATCCTGTGCAAGGCTGGGCCGTCGTCCCGAATCAGACGCCTCCTGACAAGATTCTTCTACTCTCCGCCAATGACCGGAATCGCATGCTGGCTTACTCGGAAAGCGACGCCTTCGGCATCCTGTCGATCGGCCTTGTGGACAGGCCCAAGGTCGCCTGGCCTGAACCGACATCTCAATGGGCGCTCGGCTACGATGCCATCAATGCCTACTTCGGCCTGACGATGACCACGATGCGTGACGATTACGTGAACTCCACCGCCCCGCTCAATGACTGGCTCTCGAAACTCTCCGGCACCGACATCCCGATGCCGGCGGGGATGGACCCGGCCAACTGGACCGTGATCAAGAATCAGCTCATCGGCGAAATCAACGACGTGATGGAGGTCAACACCTTCTTCAAGCAGCTTAACGACATCAATACAGCGATCGACCAGGTCAACACCCAGACGCTGGGAATCGTCGAAGACAACGTCTCGCTGACGAACGATCAGCAGAACGGGTCGATTCTCGAACTTCTGCTCGTCGGCATGTTCGACGCCGCCGTGGCCGGCATCGTGACAATATTCACGGGCGGCGGCGCGACGGTCGCGGCCATCGTCGGCTCGGGCATCACGACAGGCATCGCAGACGTCACGCAGGAATCCTCGCCTGGCCCCGACACCGTGCTGAAGCAGACCTACGCCGAGCTTCAGAACACCGTATTGCAGATCTTCGTGAAAAGCGGCGCGCTTTATGCCAAACAATGGGATATCGTCAACGCCGATTACGGCATGCTCTCGACCATGGGCAAGGCTCTCCGGACCGGGCTGTGGTCTATCGAGGACGGCGAAGCCCAAACCTATGCCGCGGCCATGAAACCGGCCTTCGAACTCTATTACTATCAGACTCTGATGGCCGTGAAATACCAGGTCGTGTACATGCACGATTACATCTGCGATATGTATTCGTGCCCGTCGATCCGCACGCCCGATTACGTCACCTACGTTCAGCAGCTCGATGGACCCGATCTGGATGATGTCTGGTACGTCAACGAACTCGGCGGCGACACCAATCCGTTCCGCGATGCCGGCCCCTATCCGACGAAAGAACTCATGCAAATCCTCAGCGGCATCGGCGGCAGCCTGGGAGTGATCGTAACGTCCCAGAAAGGCTGGAGCCTCAAAACCGTCAACGCCCATACCTGATCAGGCGGCAGTTTCGAAATCGCCGGCGACATCGATGGATCCGGTTCGATCGTTCGATCCTTTCGAAATTGCGATCGCACCGGATTCGATTTTCCTGGACTCATTCGCCATCCCCAGGGCTTTCGTACGTTTCGGGGCGAATGCCCTGCATTCTGCCGCGCGGGATCTGTTATGATGCCAGGATCTCACCGCATCGACCGGCCTCTTCCGGGATCCAGTGCCATGACTTCGAAAATTCGTACGCTTTCGACCTGTATCACTTTGTTCGCTCTGGCTTTGCCCAGGCTCGCGGCCGAAGTGCCGCTCGTGCCCGACGTCGAGCCGCAGCCGCTCGCCGCCAATCTCGAACGCCTGATCCGCACGCTCGAAATGATCGGCCAGCCGCTGGACGATGCCACGAAAGGCCGCTTGAAAAAAGCCATCGAATCCGGCGATGCCGAGGCCATGCAGAAGGCCATTGACACCCAGGTGTTCGTCGCCGTGCATCTGAATCCGGAGGTGCGGGTGAAGGCTCAGCGCGGGCCCGCCGATGCCCGCATTCGCCAACATGGCTACACGCCGAAGATCGTCAAAGTGGCCAACGAAAGCACCGTGGCCAAGCCCTTACGCGTAACCAGCCCGCAGGCCGGGGCCGTCTATGCCGGTGTGGCCGGGCCCATCCTGCAGCGCCAGGCGGCCGAAAAGCTCGGCGAAAACCCGAACGACCAGGTGCGGAGCGACCGGTTTCTCGACGTCTCCGTGCACTCTGACCGCCCCATGACCGATACGCTCTCGGGCCTCGAGGCCGAATATCTCATCCTCAACGTGCTCGCTACCGAAGCCGGCAAGCGAGAGGCGACGCTCGTCTTCGACGTCGGCGACGGAACACGCGACTTGGCGGACCGCGCAGAATTGCCCGTCCTGTTCACGATCGACCGGGCCGTGCCCGTGACGATCCGCGTGACCGACGAAAACTGCCAGCCGACCACTGCCCGCCTGGAAATCCGCGACCGGTTCGGCCGCGTTTTCCCAACCCAGGTCAAACGCATTGCCCCCGACTTGTTCTTTCAGCCCCAGATCTACCGGGCCGACGGTCAACAGGTCATGCTCGCCCCCGGCCGCTATCAGGTGCGGGTCAGCCGCGGGCCTGAATATCATTTGCAGGGTTTCGAACTCGAGGTGCCCGATGCACCGTCCGCCACATGGAAATTCGCCCTGACGCGCTGGATCGACACCGAAGATTATGGCCTTTACAGCGGCGACCACCACATCCACGCCGCCGGCTGCTCGCATTACGAGAAACCGACGGAGGGCGTGCGGCCCGAGGACATGTTCCCCCAGGTGAAGGGCGAAGGGCTGAACGTCGGTTGCATTTTGACATGGGGCCCATGTTACGACTTTCAGCGCAATTTCTTCGAACCCCGAACCCACAAGCTGAGCGAACCGAAAACGCTGATCAAATACGACCTGGAAATCAGCGGTTTCGGCTCGGCCGCTCTGGGGCACGTCTGCCTGCTGAATCTCAAGGAGCAAACCTATCCCGGCTCGGACGGCACGAAGGACAAGGGCTGGCCGACCTGGACGACACCCGTTTTGAAATGGGCCAAGGCCCAGGGCGGCGTGACAGGCTATCCCCATTCGGCCCTGACGACCAATGTGCGGCTTTCGACGGAAATGACATTCAAGCGTTATGACGCGAACGCCGACGGATTTCTGACGCCTGAGGAGCTTACGAAAACGGTGCTGCCCGAGCCGTTCGACCGGATCGACGCCTCGATCGACGGCCGCCTCGACCCGCGCGAATGGCGGGCCTCGGTCGACCGGGCTCTGGATACATTGCCGAACCTGGCCATGCCCGATATGACCGGTGGCGGGGCGCTCGAGATCGCCGTGAGCACGGCCGAAGGTGCCTGCGATTTCATTTCGGCGATGGACACCTCGCGCATTCCTGAATGGAACACCTGGTATCATATCATGAACGCCGGCATGCCACTGAAAGTCAGCGGCGAGACCGACTTCCCCTGCATGTCAAGCCGAAGGGTCGGCCAGGGTCGGGTCTACGTCCGCCTCGGCAAACGGGACTCCGTCGATTTCGAAACGTGGGCGAAGGCCCTGGGCGAGGGCCGCAGCTATGTCTCGGACGGCTATGCGCATGCTCTGACGTTCGAAGTCAACGGCGCCAGTTCCGGCGAAGATTCGAAACTCGACAGCCCAGGCACCGTGAAAGTCAGCACCCGCGTGGCATTCGCCGAAGAGACGCCCCTGGGCGTCGCCTTCGGCACTGAAACAGCGCCGCAGGGCCCGCGCACGGCCGGCGACACCGTCAATCTGCATCGCCCGCGCAGCGAAGGTTTCGAACTCAGGGGCACCAGGATCGTCGAACTCGTCGTCAACGGCAAAGTCGCTGCTTCGCAAAAGATCGTGGCCGACGGCAAGCCGCACGACCTGACCTGGACCGTTCCGATCGATCGTTCGAGCTGGGTCGCTGTCCGCCAGTTCCCGCAACTGCACACCAATCCGGTGCGCGTCATCGTCGCGGGGCAGCCGATCCGGGCCAGCCGCGCCAGTGCCCTGTGGTGTGCGGAAACGGTGCGAAATCTGATCGCGAACCGCATGCGATTCATTGCGAAGGACGAAGCGGCCGAGGCGCTGAAGACTTTCGAAAAAGCCATCGCCACCTACGAAAAGATCGCGGCGGAATGCCCTGAAGGAAGTTGAATCAGAAACCGTCGCGAGACGATCAGAATCGACATCGGCTGCATTTCAAGGCGCCGCGGGTGTCCGATTTTCAGGGTTCACGGTCCGCGCATGAAAGTCCTGGTATTTGTCTTTGCGGATGTACATGCCCCGGCCGTCGGGCGTCGAACCTACCAGCGAAGTGGCGATATAGTCGCGGTCGATCATCGCTTTCAATTCCCTGAACGGAATGTCGCCGCAAAAGATCAGTTCCGGCCGCTTGGATTTCAGGCTCGCCGTCAGGGCCTCAAGCCGTGGGCGAACCTGCGGATGATCCTTGCCGATATTGGCCTTGGCGAGCGGATCGGTAAAGAAGTAGCGGTCCGGGGCATCAAGGCCCGAATAATACAAGAGCGGGCTTTGCCAGCCCCAGACTTCCAGAGTCGGTTGCGGCGACCACCCCTGCGTGCGGTCCTTGATCTCGCGGCCGAGTTTCCGTAGCGAAATCCACTGTGCCCCGCCCTTGTATTTCGCGGTGAGCGTCTCGGCAGGCACGACGAAATAGTCATTCCATTGAATTCGCCCGGTCAGCCCGACGACGAGCCCCATCGCCAGCAATAGACCGGTCGAAGCGATTTCTCTGAATTTATGATCGACATGCGAACCGATCGGCGGAATTCGACGAGCGGTTTCGGATTCGATTCCCTCATCGTCCGACCCCAGATGCGACCACCGAAATGCGAACCCGATGGCGGTGCCTACCAGCAGGCTCGAAACGGGCGCCAGCAGGAGATAATAATGCTGCCAGTAAAGGCCAGGGAGGACGATCATGCCCCAGGCGACCGGAAATTGCCAGAGAACCAGGCGCTTCACCGGTGTGGCCCGTGCCGGAGCGAATTTCAATGAAGCGAGGAAAACCGCCAGAGTCAGGGCATGTAAAGGCCAGGCCCCTGTGCCCCACCAGACCAGCCAGTCGGTCCTGCCGAAAGGCCAGGGCAATGCGCCGTTGCGCGGATCGGCGTTGCCCGTGAGCCAGCGATAAAGAAAGCTCGGCGCTTTCGGATCCGCAGGCGTGTCGCTCGCCAGGGCGCGACTGTATTCGAAAACGTCGGTCCGTGCTTCGTTCGTGGCACCCTGTGCCGCCAGAATCGCAACGGCGAGCACCCAGGGAACGGCGAAACCCGCGACACACATCGCGATGCCCGCCAACTTCCTGTCAGGCATCGATTTCGAACGGGCGAATTCGAAAACGACCGGGACCAAGCCGATCAGGGCGACCTGCTTGACCGTCGCCGCCAGACCGATCGCAATTCCTGAAGCCATCAGCCAGAGATCGCGCCGGTGCGATCGCCGGCTTCGAATCGCCATCGTCTCGGTGTCCGGTCGCATTTCCGCCTGGCTTGCCTCATAAGCCTTCAGAAAGAACCAGACGGCTGCCGTAACGGCGAAATTCATCAAATGTTCCAGGTTCGAGCCATTGCCGAACACATACGGGTCGGTGCTCATCAATACGAAAATCGCCATCCCGCCGATCGCTCCGACGGTTCCGGACAATTTTCGCGTTATGGAACCGATCAGCCAGAGCGTTGCGATGAGAACCGGTAAGATCATGAGCCGGATCGTCATTTCGCTCGCGCCCAGAAATGCGATCGAAATGGCATAGAACCAGTATCCTCCCGGCGGTTTGTATTCGGTCAGATCCTTGTACAACACGGCCCCGGCAACCATGCGGCGGCCCATGTAGCCATAAGCGGCTTCGTCGCAGTCCAGCGGCTCGGCAGCACCGGACATTTCCGGCCAGATTTTCAGGCCGAAAAGTTGGTCGATCCGGGGCGCGAACGTATGGGCTCGCCACCAGACGAGCAAAACGGCCATCAGAACGAATGCGATGATATCGATGGGGCGTCTTCGGTACATCGTTCGGTTCTCGCTGGTCAGTCCTTCGCTACTCGATTAACGCGAACGCCGGTAGATCGAAACCGGATAGGCCCCGCCCTGCCCTTTTGGGGTGGTGTAGACGCGGTTCGATTCCGTCAGGCCGAGTGCGGCCTTGACGCTCGTGAGATAAGGCCCGAACGATTCCACGTCGACATGCTGCGGAATTTCGAACGACCCCCATACGACATGCGTAACGCCATACTGGTCCATCACTTCCTGAATCCGCCGGGGGTCGTAATTGCGCGGCATCAGCACCGTGATGCGATTCGAAGTCACTCGCATCTCCCATGGGAACCAGCTCATCACCCGTGCATTGGGCGGCACGATCTCCGGATGATCCTGCACGAACTTGCCGGCATCGGCCAGTGCGGGCCAATGCAATTGGAACGGGCGGACGTACCAGCTCGCGTCATAGGCCCACGTCGGGTCGGCCCAGAGAGCTCCGATCAGGGCCGAGGCCGCGATCGCCCGGAGCCGGAACGGGATGGCGATCGCACTTCCCTGCATCGTTTCGAATCGCTTGAGGAGATCGCAAAAACCCCGGACCGCGACCGGCAGCATGACGAGATAAACGGGCATGTAATAACGCCCGAGTTGTGCCACCTGGGTGACATCGGCAATTCTGGCAAGCGTCGCCGCCGCGAAGGCGAGAAAGATACCGGCAGCCAGTTTGTCGATCGATCGGGCCGCCCTGTCCACGGGTTTCGAAACTCGAAACCAGAAAGCCAGGATCACTGGAGGCGAGAGAATCATGATCGAATAGCCGAAGAGAATCACCAGCGACTTGAATTTCACTCGCGCCACTTCGGGCAGATTCTCAGGCGAATAGAAGCGTTTGACGTCCGGCAAGCCTGCGGCATAGTGGTGCACCGTCCAGCTGAACGTGTGAGCGAAATGCTCGGTGTAGCTGTAAAATGGCTTGCCGTATGTCTGATATGTCAGCCAGGCCCAGGGCGTGATCACGGCGATCGCGATTCCGGCCCAGACCGGCACGAACGCCAGCGAACGCCGGCCGCCGGCCAGCACGAGCCAGATACCGATACAGGCGACCAGAACGAGTGCTGTATTTCGAGACAGCATCGCCGCCCCGGCCGCCAGCCCGCCGAGAATTGCAAAAACCGCACGCCATTTCGAATCGCGTGCGTCGGCCAGTTCATGGGCCAGCCACACGGCCAAAATCGTCGTCAGCCCCACGAGGCTCTCACGAAGTTCGAAACCCGCATAAATCGCATGAACGGGCAACACGGCGGCCAGTGCGACCGTCGGCAAGGCGGCTTCGGCCGAGATTCTGCGCCGCACCCAGAAATACAGGCACGGCAGCGTCAGCATATTGAAACCGAACGAGACGCATTTCGCTACGCCGAAGGTGAATTGAAGGTCGATCCCCGGGCCGATTCCAGCCCCTGTCGCCCGAAATGCCAGCCCCAGAGCATCGGCATAAAGCGGTGTGGCCCAGTCGTCCAGTACGGGCAGGCCAGCCCGGATCGGCGGATAATCGCGAAAGAAGCTCTCCACATAGTGCTTCGAACTCGGCAGCCCCATGGCGACGGAATTTCCCGTCTCGACATAATGGCTGCTGTCGCCCGGCACAAGCGGCAAATTACCGCCCGCGATCCAGGCCCCGGCACGAATCGCCCACGCCAGCAGAAGCACGGCTCCAAGTTTTCGCGAATCCCGCCCCAGTCGACCGAAGATCACGAGAAACAGGGCCAGAAGCCCCGACCAGGCACACGAATGCCAGCGCAAAAGCGCCACCTGCGAATCGGTCCGAAGCGCGGCCAGCGCGGGCACTTCGTAAAACATGTGGGCAAAGCCGTCGCGCAATGATCGCAGCCCGTCAAGCACCGGCTGAGGCCCCAGGGCCATCCCGCCTGCCACCACGCACGCCAGCGCGGCAACCACGAAAATCGCAGGTCCCGGTCGACCCGCGGGGTCGTGCTTCGTCGGGTCGGCAGGTTCGGTTGCGGTCATCGTGAACTCGTCCTGGTCGTTCTTTCCCTGGCCCGAATCGGGCAAATTCGGACCGTTCCGGGCCACGGCATCGTCGAGCAGATTATAATGAACTCGTGTGCGGTTTGCATGGTTCGAGATCGTGACGCACCGCCGACGTCGATCCGTCTGGCGGAACGGCAGCGGCGCCGGACCGAACACCGCAAACTATTGCACCACAAGATCTTTCGCCGATCGGAAGCAAGAATTCCGCAGGAACGCGCCATGAACTTCGCCATGTGGCGAAACCTGATTCGGCAAGCTCTCGACCAGGCTCGATCCCGTTCGACGGACCCGTCGGACCGCTGGGATCTGGCCGCCGGCCGGATCATCGTGCGCATGCGCTGGCTGGGTATTCTCATGGGCATTCTGCTGGTGGAAACTCGCGAAGGCCTGGCGAACCCGTCGGCCGTCCGGGCGTTTCTCGCACTTGGCGCGGGCTTCGCTTCGCTCGACACAGCCTGGTATTTTCTGGGCGAAGTCTTCCTGAACCGCCTGCCGCTGGCCGTTTCGGCGCTTGAGGCCCTCTTCATCGGCCTGTTGTGCTACCACGACACGGGCCTGGAAAGCCCGTTCCGCTGGTACTATCTCATGTCGCTGATCTGCGTGGCCATCCGCTATTCGCCGCGTGTCGCATGGGCCACATGGGCCTTCGACTCGGTCAGCCTGATCAGCCTTGCCATCGCGGTCGGGCATGTGCACCCTGAGCAGAACACGGGCATCGTTATGACGATCGTGATGCTCGCCTGGGCCACCTGGGCGAGTTCGGCGCTGGCCGGGTGGCTGAAACAGGCCAGCGGCGAGCTTCAGCGGCTCAATGACCGCCTGCGCCAGGCCTCCGAAGAACTCGAAGCCCGCGTCGCAGAGCGTTCCGAGGCCCTCCGCCTGGCCCAGGCCCGGGTCATCCATCAGGAAAAGATGGCCGCCTTCGGGCTCCTCTCGGCCGGCATCGCCCACGAGATCGGCAACCCCATGGCGGCGATCAGCTCGCTGCTGCAGATTCTCAGGCGGCGCAAGGACCAGGCCCCCTACGAGGCCGAAAAGCTCGCCCTGATCGACAGCCAGCTTCAGCGTATCAGCCGCACCGTGCGGGAACTGGTCCACTTCAGCCGGCCGGCGTCGGATGTGGTCGATCACGTCGCACTGCATGAAATCGTCGCCGAGGTCCTCGGCATTCTGAAATATTATCATCGCACCAGCGGCAGGACGATCACGACTGACGTACCGGCTGATCTGCCACGCATCAGGGCCGTGCGCGACCACCTGAACCAGGTCGTCCTGAATCTCGTTTTCAATGCCATCGACGCGACATCGGATGGAGGCACGATACGAATCGATGCCAAACATTTTCATTCCACCGACGAAATTGAACTGTCGATAGCCGACGACGGCCGCGGCATTCGCCTGGTGGACCAGTGCCGCATGTTTCAGCCCTATTTCACCACGAAGCCCAGCGGCACCGGGCTGGGGCTTTATGTATGCCGGCAGATCATGACCGACCTGGGCGGCCGCATGCATTTCGAAACCGAGGAAGGCGAGGGCACGACATTTCACTTGCATTTCCCGATCGTTCAGATTCCGCCGAAGCCACAGCATCCGATGCCTGGGGAATCGCAATCGACCGATCGCCCTTCGACCGCCCGCGACGAGGTCGCCGCCGATGCCTGAATCGATCGGAAAGTCGCAAATGCCTGGCCTGAATGTGCTGATCGTCGACGACGAACAGGTTCTGGCCGATACCCTGGCGGAATTCCTCACCGCTGAAGGGCACACGGTCAAAGTGGCGTACGATTCGCAGTCGGCCCTCAAGAAAATCGAAGGTTTCGAAGCGGATGCCGTTCTCTGCGATATTCAATTGCCCGGCACGAGTGGCCTGGAACTGCTGCGAAAGCTGCGTTCGCATGCCCCTGGTGCCTCAGTGATCATGATCACGGCCTATGCCACGGTCGACAGTGCCGTGGAGGCCTTCCGGCACGGGGCGACCGATTATCTCATCAAGCCGGTACTATTCGAAGATCTCACAGCCCGGCTGGCCCGGATCTCGGTCGGCAAGGCTCTGGCGAACGAGAATCAGGGCCTGAGACGCAAGCTGACACGGCAAATACGATCGGCATCGGCCGGGATCGAGACGATCGTGGGCCGAAGCGCGGCGATTTCGGCCGTGAAGGCCTGGATCGTGCGTGTCGCCCCGACACGGTCGAACGTGCTGGTCACCGGCGAATCGGGCACGGGCAAGGAGCTTGCCGCCCGCGCGATCCATGACCTCGGCTCGAATCCCGAAGCGCCGTTTCTGCCGATCAACTGCGCCGCCATTCCGCCGGATCTACTGGAAAATCAGCTTTTCGGGCATATCCGGGGCGCGTTCACCGGGGCGGATCGCGACCGCGCGGGGCTGTTCGTCGCTGCCGGTGAAGGCACGGTGTTTCTGGACGAAATCGGCGAAATGCCACTGACGCTGCAGGCGAAACTGCTGCGGGCGATCGAAAACCGCGAAATTCTGCCTGTCGGAGCCGCGCAGCCGGAAACCAACCGGGCGCGGCTGGTGGCGGCCACGAACAAGAATCTCGCCGCGGAAGTCGCCCAGGGCCGGTTTCGGGCGGATTTGTATTATCGCCTGGAAGTGGTGACCATTCCCATGCCGCCGCTGCGAGACCGGCGCGACGACATCCCCGAACTCGTCGATGCGCTGCTTGAGCGTCACGCGGCCCGGCTCGGCCAGTTCATCCGATCCGTCGAGCCCGAAGCGCTCGAACGCCTGATCGCGGCCCCCTGGCCCGGAAATGTCCGCGAGCTGGACAATCTTCTCGAAAGAGCCCTGATTCTGGCCGACGGACCGGTGCTCACTTCGGCCGATCTGTTCCGGTCGTTCGGGCGAAACGTGACAGGCCCCAAAGACGAATCCGATAGCCCGCTGACCGACGACCTGCGGGAAGCGATCCGGGCCTTCGAAAAGCGGCACCTGAAACGGATCCTGGCGGAATCGGGCGATGATCGCCGCGCGGCAGCGGCCCGGCTGGGCCTGGGCCTCTCGAGCCTGTACGCCAAAATCAAGGAGCATGGGCTGTGAATCGCGAACGTGACTGCCTGATGAGATGACTTCGGATCCTGATTGAGACACCGGTCCGTGATTTCCTGAAACGCCGCGCTGCGGAACGGATTCGTCTCATGCTAAGATGAATTCGTGATCCGATCGAATGATGCGGGGGGTTTTCCGTGCGATGCAGCGAATGCGACGGAATCGTCCGTGAACCGAGCGTCGGCCGCCTCCGGGACGGTCGTATCGTGTTCGGCTGGTGCACGCCCTGCATGGACGTGGCCGAGGCTACGCGCATCGATCTGACCGACCGCGTGCGCCTCTTCGGCAAAGGCGATAAAGTGGCACTGCCGTTGGGCGGCACGGCTTGGGATCACGAAGAAGCCCGCAGCCGCAAACGTCTTCTGGCCCTTACGGTTACGGCCGCTTCGCTGGCCTTCTGGGGGCTGACGATGACGATCGCCGGATTCGCCAGGAATGACGAGCCCACCCCCGCGAACCCGCGCGGCGACCAAACGGGCCTGTTCCTCGTCGGCAGCGGCGGCAGTCTCATCGGTACTGCCCTGGGGCTTTATCTGGCCGCCCGCAGGGCTCGCGGCAGGCACGGCCCACGCCGCGAGTTTTCCGTTCGACCCGCGGCGTATCCCCAAAAAAGCGAAACCGCCCTTTAATCAGAGCGGTTCGTTCGGAATTCGATTCCTTCAGGCCTGTCGACTCAGCGGGTTTTGTCGCCCCGCCAGGCCCGGGCCGTGTTCTCGTCGCCTTCGCTCGATTCCAGATCCTGGACGGGCATCAGGCGCACTCTCGGTGCCTGGCGCGGGTCGCGTGAGGCGTTCCGCACCTGCGATTTCGCCGAGCCATTCGCATCGGCCAGAGAAGTCTCCGGCTGAACGACCTTGCGGACCTTCGGGGACGACATGGCGGCAGGTTCGTCGGTGTTCGCGGCGGCTTCGAGCTGATTCACCGGCATCAGGTCGGAATCGGCCTTCGCCAGCAGTCCGGCACTGACGCCAGAACCTTTCGGCACCGACAGGCCATCCGTTTCGCCGGCGCTTTCGGCCACCTTGCGGAACCGCGAAGCCCCGTTCCAGCCCGAACCCGCATTCGGCACGGTTTTCAGCGGCTTTTCGTTTTCGATCACGGCGTCGGCCATCGCAAGGCTGCCAGCCGCGGGCAGGCCGGCGCTGGAGGGATCGGAGACGCCCAGAAGGCCAGGCGGCGGGATGCGGACTTCATCGGCGTCGGCGCTTTGGGCCCGTTCCACCCGGCCAGGCGATCGGCGTGGCGAGTCGGCAGAAGCCAGCATGCGGCCGTTTTCCATGTCCTGGGTCTGCCGCTTGTAGATCCGGTCCAGATCGTTGCGGGCCAGCAGCGTATGAATCGACTTCGGCGTGGCGTAAAGCCCTCGCTTGCCGCCCACGACAGCCATGTCGCAAACACCCGCCACAAAGCCGTTTTCCGTAAACAGGCCGCCGCCGCTGCGGCCCTGAATCGGCTCATGCTCGCATTCGACGGCTTCATAAGGCTGATTGTTCAGGAGCAGGCGGCTGTTGGGGTTGATGACCTTGGTCGTCCACACGGTCGCGTCGCGTCCGCCGGAGCAGCCTGCCGTGTACATCGCCATGTCGGGAGACGGTTTCCAGTTGGCGGGAACGACGGGGCTGGCGGGCAGCTTGAAGCCGGGAGAAATCGCGATCAGGCCGACATCGCTCTGGAAGTCATAATCGATCACGCGGGCCGGGATGTTCCGCTGAGCCGTCGCGACCTGCTGCCCCTTGGGGCCGGCCAGGCGTCCGTCGAACAGGTCGACGGTCACTTGGCGGGGGAACTGCTTCGGTCCGAATTGCTGGCGGGCACCGTCAATCTTGAAAATGTGGGCACAGGTCAGAATGATCGATTCACGCTCGTTCGATTCGACGATCGTGCCCGAGCCGAAGCCCATCATGCCGCCGCCATGGACGACGATCCGCACTACCGTCTCCCAGGGCCGGGGATTTTCCGACTTGCCGGCCGCGATCGGGGCGGAAGCGTTCGAATCGCCCTTTTCCTCGGCCCGCATGCGATCGATATCACGCTTGAGATCTTCGTTTTCGGGGATGGCGTCCGCACCGGCCAGATCGCGTGTCTTCGAAGTCCGTTCCAGCCATTCCGTCTTCAACTGGCGGAACGACGAGGCCAGCTTCGAAGCGTGCTGCAGGCCTTCGGAACGGCCAAGCTCCTTGCCGTCGGGGTCGACGACCACGAAGCACGGCACGCTGCCGACCCGGTAATTCCGGGCCAGGTCCGGGTGCTCATCGACATCCAGCACGCGGATCGGATAGCTCTTCGACTTGAGCAGCTCGATCTGCGGCTTCATTTCCTTGCACGGGCCGCACCAGCTGGCGGAAAACTCCAGAATCGTCGGCTGTTCCGACTCCAGCGAAAGCGCTTCGGTCGCCCCCGCGACGCCCACGCCAGCATTGGCGGGCCGCACGGATACGGTCGAAGGGCCTTTTCCTGTCGTCGTCGGCGGCGGTTCTGCCCCGGAGGCGAAACCGATCGAACCAAGACCGCAAAGGACCAGAAGAGATGCGAGGACGTGCATCACGACCATGCTCCCAGGTAGGGAAACCACTGCGCCCCGGTCGGCGATCGTTCGAACCCGCAAAAGGTCCGTCCGCCAGCCGTCTCGGGACGTGGCCTGGCCGCGCTCACAATGGTCTGGTTGTTCGTCGGGGTGCGTGTCGCATCGCGGTCGATCGCCGTCAGCCGTTCGATCGTGCCGCCCATCGCAAAGCGGGCATCCTGCCATGACCCACAAGGAACGCCATCCTGGCGAACCCACACGCCGAATCGACGGAAATCGATCCGGGGCCATGCGACTGTCTACATCCTTATCGGAAGCCGTCCGGTTCCACCGGGGGCGTCGAGGCAGTCTCAAGGCCGCACCTCTTATATGCCAAACTCGACAATGACGCTATATCAATTTTCGGCATTCCTGCGTCACATCTTGAGGAATTCCAATACGTATCGCAATCCTCATAACAGCAAAGCTTTACAACACACAAATCCTCTTTTCCACGAACGAACCGCCACGAAAACCGGCAAAATTTTCGACCAGAATTCACCCCTGATTCCGGCACCGTCTCCCTGATCCGCCCCCCCGGGCCCACCGAGCTCCAGCTCGGTGATCAGCAGCAGCTTCCTGAAAATTCGGCCCCCAAAAAACACCCGGCAAGAAAATCGGCGTACAGGCCAGCCAGACGGAACATGCTCGCAAGACCTTATCAATATAAGCCTTACGCCACCCTGAAAATTCATCGATCGGCCCGTTCGGAGCCTCGTTAGACCCTCACTCGGCTCGAACCGATCGAATACCGACTTCGGAATTGTCCATAATCACTATCGGATTCAAGATCGAATTGCGGATCGACGATCGGGGCCATCATCGATCGGAACGAACCGGTCCAAAAGAAAAAGAATCAGGGCGGCTTTCGCAGATGACGAACGTGACCTTTCTCGGCTCAGGCGGATTTTCGACCGCGCTGGCCATCCACCTCGCCCGCCACGGTTCGGCACAGGCCACGATCTGGGGCCGCGATGCCGCCTTTTGCGAACGCCTGGACGCCGTCCGCGTCAATGACCGTCACCTGCCCGGCTTTCCGATCCCGGCCTCCGTTCGCATCACTTCGAACATCGGTGAGGCGGTCGATCATGCGGAGCTCATCGTCGCCAGCGTGCCGACCGTGCACCTGCGCAAGACACTCGAATCCGTCCGTTCCGCCATTCCGGCAGGCTTGCCTATGCTTTCGCTGGTGAAGGGTCTGGAAATCGGCACTCTGGCCCGGCCCAGCCAGGTCGCCGCCGGTGTGCTGGGTGGCCGTGATCTGGCCGTCTTGAGCGGTCCCAGCCATGCCGAGGAAGTCGCCGAAGGCCGTCCCACGTCGGTCGTCGTGGCCAGCGATAAACCGGCCTTCGCCGAAACCGTGCGATCGATCTTCAACGCCGGCCCGCTGAGGGTTTACGTCAATCAGGACCCTGTCGGCGTCGAGCTGGCCGGGGCACTCAAGAACATCATGGGCATCGCGGCCGGCATTTGCGACGGCCTCGGCTTCGGCGACAACGCCAAGGCCGCCCTGCTCACGCGCGGGCTCGTCGAAATGACCCGTTTCGCCGTTTCGCACGGTGCCAAACCCGCGACTTTCTTCGGCCTGGCCGGCATCGGCGACCTGATGACGACCTGCTTCAGCCCCCATGGCCGCAACCGGGCCCTGGGCGAACGGCTGGCCCAGGGCCTGAGCGTCGACCAGGCCCAGGCCGCCACGAGCAACGTCGTCGAAGGTGTGTTCACCACGAAGAGCGTGGCAGCCGCCGCGCGGGCATTGCAGATCGAAATGCCGATCACGATGGCCGTCGAGCGGATCCTGGCCGGTGAAATGTCGCCACGCGAGGCGGTCATCGACCTGATGAGCCGCCCGGCGAAGGACGAGAATTTCGAATTCTGATGCGATTTCGAAAGAATTTTTCGAAATCGTGTTCGAAGCCTTGAATCCGCAGCGTTTTCGATATTTCGAAGTCGTCGCCGATCGATCCGACCGGCTTGTCTGACGGGTGCGCTCAAAAATCCCCGAAGAGCATAATCAGCAGCCCGATCAGCACCAGCATCTCCGACATCACGCCCAGCACCAGACCTGCGATCGCCCAGGACGTCTTCAGTCGGCTCAGCCCGGCGAATATCAGGGCCGAGGTCCCGGCCACGAGGCTGGTCGAGGCACAGAACAAGCCCCCTCCCAAAAAGACGAGCGTCGAATCCATCTGCACAGCCAGGAAAAACGCCACAGGTGCCGCCAAGGCCCCCAAAATTCCGATGATGCCGCAAATTCCGCTGACGAACGCATGCTTTCGAAGACGTTTATCTTCTGAGGCGCTCAACGATGGGGCAAAACTCATCGGCCTTTCGAAACCCGGCAATCGAACATCCTCGCCCGACTCGAATTCCAGATACGCCTCGGGCGGGTCGAGCTTCGCCAGCACGGCCAGAACGTCCTCGCGGGTCGGCTCGTTGGCTGGCCCGCACCGTTCGCGCAAAAGCTCGTCGATGCGTGATTCGACCTCGCCGACGATGTCCAGCCGCTCCGCCCGGGAAATTCGGCCGAACAGAGCCCGTTCGACCGTTTCCAGGCGTGCGTCGATCAAGGCCCGGGCCGTATTCGTCCCCATGGTCATTTCCGCTGTGCTCATCACGACACTCCTTCGATCAATCGTGCCAGACTGGCGGAAACGGTCCGCCAGCTCGTCGTCATCTCCTCGAATCGCCGCTTTCCTGAAGCCGAAAGCCGATAATAGCGCCGCATCGGCCCGGACGAAGAACGCTCCGTCCGGATCTCCAGGAACCCCTCGCGGGCCAGCCGCGCCAGCACCGGATACACCGTGCTCTCGGTGAATTCCAGCCCCTCAAGACCCCGTAACCGCTCGACGATGCCATAGCCGTAAGCCTCGCCACGCACCATCGTCGCCATCACGGCCAACTCCACAAGGCCCTTTCGTAACTGGGTTTCCCATGGATTCATCCGATCCCCCCATCGAATCATGCAACTGACTACTACGCAAAGCAAAGTACCGGTACGTGAATTACCCGTCAAGTGAATTCATACAGGATTTTCGAAAATATTTCGGAGGCGACACGGTGGTCGGTATCGCGGGACGGAACGGACCGTTCGGGTGCCGCTCACCCCGTTCCGAAGATCGTCAATCAGGCATACGTCGAGTTTCGATTGAGAATGAACGAATCCATGACAACTGTCGAACTGCGGAAGCCGGCCGTGCGAAAAGTCGCGCGGCCGGCCCGGTTTCGAAACTGGTGCCGATGACCGGTTCAGGCCATTGTCGGCGTTTTCATTTCCGCTTGCGGCGCATACCGATCGCCAGAATCCCGGCCGAGCAGACGGCCAGGGCGATCGTTCCCGGCTCGGGCACGACCGTGAGCGAGGCCGAAATCCCATACATCCGGTATTCGAAATTCGAACCGATGGCGTCAGTGAACAGCCAGCTGCCGCCGGTCTGGTCGATCGAGCCGAAGTTCACACCCTGGTTCGATCCGAGTCCGAAGCCTGGATTGACATTGCCATTTGCCTGCGAGCCGGTCCAGGTAAGCAGTGGATCGGCCGTGATCTGAGTCCCGCCGATGCCGTAATTCACGGCTGCGAGCAGAGCCCCGGACCAGAGACCTTCAGCCCCCGTGCCAAGATTGCCGGCGACCTTCGTGCCCGTGACGAGATAGACAGGCACACTGGTGGAAAAGCCGCCGACGTGGTCCCGCGCGTTGACGGAGTCCGTCGAGCCAAGGGCGACCCACGAAACCGGGCTGCCCTGATAAGTCGTCGTGCCCGCCTGGGCGGTGACGAAAGCGTCATAATCGGCGATATTCGAAGAGGCGGCGGTGGTCGTGCCGCTGGTCAGAAAGATGAACCGGAAGGTATCGCCAGGATTGAGCCCTGCCGGAGTCACCAGATCGACCGCCCCGGCGGATCCGGTGAGGAGAGAAAACACGGCGAACGCCGCGAGAAATCGTTTCTGCATCGAACGGGCCCTCAAGAATTCAGGAGTTTGCCCCGATGGCGGTGTGGGGTGCACGAACGCTGGAACATAGCGTCGCAAATCGTCATTCGCTTATTCGGCGAAATGGATATCCACATATCAATGTTTTCGGAAAAGTATCGAAATATCGGCTTGCGTCATCGATAAGATACGACGGGATCATGGTCAATGCCAGGCCAAGCCTTGCCGGGCACATCGACCGAAGCGAAAGTGCGTCTTTCGCACCGGCTTTCGACTTTCGCCCTGAACCCTGTACAATACTGTTCAGTCGGTTTTGCAGGCGCTTCCTCCTCCTCTTTCGCTTGAGATTCGAACGATGAACAGCGATTCGATTTCGGACGATGACGAACGGCACAACGTTTCGAACTTGATCCGAAGTGAGGTACTCGGTCAATTACGACTGAACCGGATGACTCGCGAGGAAATTATCGAACATTGCGTGGCTGTTTATCTGGATGAAGATTTGACGGTTGCATCGCGCGCGGAGTTCGAATCGTTCATCGGCGAGGAAATCGAGCGAGTTTCGAAACGGCTCGAAACCGAAATGGCCGAATGGCCTGCCGAAACCGATTGCGACCGATTGGACCGCGTCGAAGCGTCCCTGAGGGAAGCGGGCATCATTTTCTGGCAGGCCTCGCCCTGTTGCGACAGTTGCACGATGGCCGAGTTCCCGGACCGGCTCGAACAAGTCGAAACGGACTTCCCGGATTTCCGCGAGAATCTGCGTGGCTACACTTTCTTCATCGATCAGACTTTGCCGGAAAGCCTCGAGGAATCCACGCATCTATCCGTCTATCTTTCTTACGGCTGGATTTCGCCCGACGGCGAAGGCGTTCCGCAGAAGGATTACGAACACAACGCTCTTTCGATCGCGCGAGAAGTCTGCCGGCATCTTCATGACGAAGGTTTCGAGGTGGACTGGGACGGTACGATGGCCAGGAAAATCAGCGTGTCGCTGAACTGGCTGCGCCGAACTCCCCTGGTCTGACGCCACCTGACCGAAATTCCCTGTCGATAAAGCGAGCGAGGTACCCACCATGCGAACGAACGAACCGAAAGCCGACAGGAATAGCCCTACGAACCACGATACCGCCATCCCCATCCTGCCCTGCAGGTCTTTACCTGCGACGGTCGATTTCTATCGCCGGCTCGGATTCGAAGGCGACCTGCACCCGCACGGCAATTATGCGATCCTGACCCGGGGCAGTCTCGAATTGCATTTCTTCGGATTTCCTGACCTCGTCCCTGGCGAATCGATCACGGGATGTTATTTACGGGTCGCCGACGTCGACACGATCGAGAAAGAAATCTCCGCTGCCGGCCTGCCTCGGACCGGAATCCCGCGTCAGGACCGGCTGGAGGACAAGCCCTGGGGCATGCGCGAATTCGCTGTCGTCGACCCGGACGGGAACCTGATCCGCATCGGTCAGATCCTCGAAAGGAATCCGAACACGTAACGGTCGAACAGGCTCTTCGAAACGTGCTCACTTCATGATGATCTTCGCGCCGACGAAACGCCTGTCGAACGGAATCCGAGCCAGCCCGGGGCGATCGCGTGGCGAGAGTCCATGATTGACGTCGTTCGCGGCGTAAGGCGATACTCTTGCACCATCTGCGACCGTCGAAACGACAGAGTCCCCCTCACTGGAGAAGCCCGCGCAATGAACAGGTTCGCACGTTTTCTTATCGTCCTCGCCGGCGTGGCATTCAGCGTTCCCGCTCAGGCACAAGAGACGGTCTCACCGGCGGAGGCCCGCGCCATCGCGAAAGAAGCATACGTTTACGGTTATCCGATGGTGGACAGCTACCGCATTCAGCATGCCTATTTCGTGGATGCCGGGAGCCCCGAGTTCAAGGCGCCCTGGAACCGCATTAAGAACATGCCGCGCGTCTACACGCCGGAAGACAAAGCCGTGCAGACCCCCAACTCGGACACGCCTTATTCCATGCTCGGCCTGGACCTGCGCGCCGAGCCGATCGTGCTCACCGTGCCGGCGGTCGAGAAGGAACGCTATTACAGCATTCAACTCATCGACGCCTACACGTTCAACTTTGACTACATCGGCAGCCGCGCCACCGGCAACGAAGCCGGCAGCTTTCTCATTGCCGGACCGGCCTGGACAGGCGAGGCGCCGAAGAACGTGAAAAAGGTGATCCGCTCGGAGACGGATCTCGTACTGGCCGCCTATCGCACGCAGTTGTTCGAGCCGGCCGATCTCGACAATGTGAAGAAAGTTCAGGCCGGCTATCGTGTGCAGCCCCTGTCGGAGTTTCTCGGTCAACCTGCGCCCAAAGCTGCGCCCACGATCGACTTCGTCAAGCCGCTCACGCCTGAAACGCAAAAGACCTCGCTCGAGTTCTTCGACGTCCTGAATTTCGTCCTGAAGTTCTGCCCCACGGTTCCCTCAGAGAAGGAATTGATGGCACGGTTCGCCAAAATTGGCGTCGGCGCGGGCAAGAAGTTCGACGCGAGCAGTCTCACGCCTGAGATGAAGAAGGCCATCGAAGCGGGCATGGCTGATGCCTGGCAGGAACTCGCAGGTCTGAAGAAACGCATCGATGCGAAGGAATTGACCTCCGGCGACACGTTCGGCACGCGCGCCTACTTGAAGAACAACTACCTGTACCGCATGGCCGCTGCCGTTGTCGGTATCTACGGCAACTCCAAACAGGAGGCGATGTACCCTGTCTACACGGTCGATGCCGACGGACAGAAGCTGGAAGGCTCCGCCCGCTATACCCTGCGGTTCGAGGCGGGCGCACTGCCGCCCGTCAACGCTTTCTGGTCACTGACGATGTACGGATTGCCGGATAGCCTGCTCGTAGCCAATCCGCTCCACCGCTATCTGCTCAATTCGCCGATGCTGCCGCACTTCAAGAAGGATGCCGATGGTGGGCTGACGCTCTACATTCAGAACGAATCCCCGGGCAAGGATCGGGAAGCGAACTGGCTGCCCGCGCCGAAGGGGCCGTTCATGGTCGTCATGCGCCTCTACTGGCCGAAAGACGCGGCGATCGAAGGCACGTGGATCGCACCCCCGATGAAGCGGGTCAAGTGATCGACGACGCCCAGGCTCATGAGCGACGCCGCACGCGGGTCGAGCCGCGTGGTCGAGATGTCCACGCGGCTGCCGTGCGGTCCGACATCGAATGAGACCGTACGCCGCCGCAACTCGCGACAGATTCCCCGGCGACAGTGAACGCGGCCGGATTCGGCTGCCTTCACACACTTCGCTGGGCAGCGCCGGAAATCGCGGCAGGCTGACCGGCGTCAGCGGATCGAACGCCCCCTCATGACCCGCGCTAGGAAATCGACCGGCAGATCCGGTAAAGTGAAGGTTCCGAATTTCGGGAATTCCGCGCCATCGGCCATGGTTCGCGCGGAAGATACCCTTGTCGGAGCGTCTTTTGGCGCACTCCTGCCCAGGGCCGCCGCGCACACCCTTCCCGTACGAACGAGCGACAGACGAACGTGTCCAAAGGCCGACGATTCGAATTCTGGCACGAGTATCCCGGCACATACACGCTGGCCGCGTTTTGGGCGGTCGTGTACATCGCCATGCTGGCCTGCCAGTATTCCGGATGGACGCCCGAGCCTGATCCCCGCTCGTTCGCCGGGCTGGGTCCGATGGGCATCGGCGTCGTCAGCGGCGAGACCGGCCAGATCTTCGGCTCCTGGAATTCGGCCCAGATTCTCTCGGGCCAGATCTGGCGCGCCGTCACGGCCACGTTCATCCACTTCAACCTGATCCACATCGTCCTCAACGTCTTCGGCCTGATTCAGCTCGGCCGGCTGATCGAGGAATGGTACGGCCCCCGGCTCCTCATCGGGCTCCTGATTTTCGTCGGGTTCGCGGGCAATATGCTGGCGGCCCTGGCCCGGCCGGTGGTGGGCACGCCGAACATTTACACGCTGACGACTTCCAGCGGCGGCGGTTCGACGATCGTCTTCGGCATGATCGGCCTGGTGGCCGTGGTCGGCAAGCGGTCCCGCAGCCGGATGGGGCGATATCTGTACAATCAGATGATCATGTTGCTGGCGGTGAATTTCTTCATCGGGCTGACGATCCCGCAGATGGACAATTACGCCCATGCCGGCGGGGCGATCGCCGGGGCGATTCTGGGCAGGCTGCACTACACCATCCTCGGCTGGTACGATCAGCGGCCTCGTCTTTGCGGCGTGGTCGCCTTCGCCGCGCTCGCGGCTGTCGCCGGTGGAGCATATGGCCAATACTGGGTGTCGCGGATCGAGCACGATTTGATCGCGGTCGATCGCCAGCAGGCCGGGCTGGTCGACATCGGCAACGAAATACCTGCCTTTCGCGATCATTACGTCAAACGCACCGTGCTGGGCTTGCAAGGCGCCCAGATCATCCGTCCGCGAGGCCGGTTCCGGCTGCCGGGCGCGAACGACCTGCTGATGCCGATCCCGGATGAGATCATCGAAAACAATCGCCAGACGCTGCTTGCGGATACGAACCGGCTGACGGCCAAGGTGTACGCCGCCAGCGATCCTCAAGTCATGGAAGCCTGGAAGGGTGTGGCGGCCGAAGCGCGGCTGGCCTATTCCCGCCCGCCGAGCCGGCAGGAGCTTGAGGCGTTCATCAAACGAATCGGGGCTTTCGAAGAGGTCATCAAGCAGAGCGTGGTCGCGACACAGCAACGTTTCGAGGCCATCGCGGCGCGGCTGATTCTCTGGCGGATGCCATGGCCCAACATCGCCTGGACCCCGCTTGGCCCGAAGCTCAAGTCACAGGTGGCCCCGCCGGGATTTCCTCGCTCCGCCGCCCCCGGCGGCAACGTTCCCGTCGACCGGCCCGCTCGGCTGCCATCGGCCAAGCCGCGGATGGTGCCTCGGCCGGAAGCGCCCCCGTCGAAGGGCGGCGACGAACTCCTGTAGCGTGCGGATTTCGTCCTCGAATTCCGTGTAATAGCAGCCGATCTGCCCCTGCTCGTGGGCATCGCTCGAACCGCTCGCAGAGGTGTGCGGATGTCGCGCGAGAATGCCTTCCACCTGCTTCCGGCTGCGTTTGTCGACATTCTTGCTGGCCAGTTCGAGCGCCTGAAACTCGCCCCCGAACGATTCGAAAATCTCTTCGAATTCCTGCTCCCAGCGAAACGGGTGGGCCGCGACGATCGCCCCCTGGCAGCCGCGCACCTCGGCGATCAGATCCTTCAGCAAGATCCCCGGCTCGACGTTTTTCAGATCGGGCAGCCCGAAGCACAGGAAGTGCCCTTCCCGGGCCGAGACTTCGACGCCCGTGAGAATCATCAGACCGGCTGCGACGGCTTCGGGCATGGCGTTGTATTCGGCCAGGTCGTCGGACGTCCACTGGGCGTCGTGCTCCGTGATGACGACGTGCGTCAGCCCGGCAGCGACGGCGTCCGCGATCATGTCTCTCGGCCTGATCACGCTATCCGGCGAATACCGTGTCGTATGCAGGTGAAAATCGATGCGGCTTGTCATGAAGGTCTTGTCTGATTTCTATCGGGCTGAGGTTCAATACTTCGCCATGCCCTGCGACGAGGCCGCACCGGTGCGCTGGGCCAGTTGCTTGGCCCCTTCGAGCATGAATCGCAGCTCGCTGTTGACGGCGATGAATTGCCAGCCTTCCTCGGCCCTGCGCAGGGCGTCTTCGATCGAAAACACATGCAGGCCGGCCGGCACCTTCTGCCGCTTGCAGGCGGCCAGAATTTCCTGGAGGACTTCCTCCTGCCGCTCTTTCGAAGGCCACTGGCCGTCGGGCGTTTTCATGCTGGCGGCCAGGTCGTTAGGGCCGACGAAAACGGCGTCGATCCCGGGCACGGAGTAGATCTCGTCGGCGATCTCGACAGCCGCGATATGCTCCGTCTGAATGATCGCCAGCACTTCATCGTTGGCCCTGGCGTAGTACTCGTCGGCCTGGGCGGCGAAGTTGAGGGCGTGGAAGCCGCCGCCTACGGACCGGTTGCCCTGGGGCGGATATTTGCAGGCCTTGACGACCCGCTCGGCCTCGGCCGCGTCCATGACCATCGGCGCCACGATGCCGTATGCCCCGCAGTCGAGCATGCGCTTGATCCACGTGTGATCGGCGGCCGGAATGCGGGCGAGCGGCACGCAGCCGCCGTCGGAAATGGCGCCGAACATCATGGCGGCGGTGTTGATGTCGGTGTGCGTGTGCTCGACGTCGACCGTCAGCCAGGGCAGGCCCGACCGGGCCAGGAACCGGGCGGCGGCCACCGAACCGAGGCTCAGCCAGGTGCCGATCTGGGGTTGGCCGGCGGCCAGGGCCGCTTTCACGGGATTCGTCTTCATCGCAGGTCGTCTCCTGCCGTGCCCCCGGCTTCTTCCTCCGGCGAGCAGGGAAATGGCTCGGCCGGGTCAGGCGGATCGGGCATCGGCGTCAGGATCTCATTCTGTCCGTTTTCTCCGAAATCGGCAAGCGCGATCGTGCCTCCGCCGGCCTGCGCACAGTCCGGACCGCCCGACGATTCGAAAATCGCATCGTCGTGCTCGCCTTTCATCGCGAACGACCCGCCCTGCCGCGACGCCTGATCACGCCCCGCCACGTTCGGCGTGATCGCCAGCAGCGCCTGCCAGCCTGAAGCGGTCGGCCGAAGTGATGTGCGGATCGTCGTTTCTTCGGCATCAGGGCCCGCGGGCATGTTCGAACCGGCACGGACGAATCGCCCCCCTGGGCCTCGCGGCTGAGTGCAGGCCGCCCCGGGAGCGAACCGGCCGCTCGCGTCGCGCGGCAGTTTCGAATTCGCGGCGGGTGTCGCATCGGCCGGCCGGCTCCGCTGCACGCGCACCGTTCGAGACGCCGTATCCCTGCGATTTCGAATGTCCCGATCGACAGGCCTGTCGCACGCGTCGAAGGCATTCAGCGAAGACTTCTCGACTTGCATCGTCAGGCTGGCTTCCGCGGTTCGGGAAGGCTTCGGCGGCTTCGGGGCAAGTGAATCGGTCAGGCCGATCGACTTGGCCAGTGCCAGGGTTTTCTGAAAATCGGCGATCGCGGCGCTCAGCCCCTTGCGTGCCCATTCCGCCTTGCGCATTTCCGCGAGCCCGAACGCATCCGCCTGGTCTTCTTCGCTTTCGACCGACGTTCGCCGCTCCAGCTCGATCCACTTCGCATGCCATTCCCGAATCCGGCCTGCGACATATGCCCGAGTCGCAGCCCACTGCAGCTTCCCGGAATTTGCGTCGTGAAATCGATCCCGGAACCGGAGGATGGCCTCTCGATCTTCGAAGCCGATCATGCTCATCAGTTCGAAGGATTTGTCCTGAACCGATTCCAGCACGACTTCATGCAGATTCCGTTCGCCTTGATCCAGACGGTCGAGGCTCTGTACGAGACGTTCGCAATAGTGGGCCATGACGCGGTCGACCGTCGCGACCATTTCGCGCATCGGCCTCTGGCGGTCCGTGTCCAGGGCCCGTTCCAGCCGGATCCGTTCGCGCGTGGTGCGCATCGCCGTTTCGGCCGAGCCGGAAAGAGCCCGGGCGAGTTTCGTTTCGTCGGCTCCCCAGCCCTCTTTCGCGGCGAGCGAATCGCCCAGGCAGCGCCATAGCTCGATCACGCGTCGGCAACCTTCGGCCGTGAACTTCGCCTCCGCCAGGGCCACTCCGGGCTCTTTCATCAGCTTTCGAAACAGTGTGTCGGAAGCCTTGAGCCGCTCGATCGCCGCCCTGCGCCGGGCGGCTTCACGATTTTCCGTGCGCACGCGCCGGCCTGTCTGCCAGGCCCTGCGCACGTTGCCGGCGGCCTGCACGACGATCGAGAGTGCCAGGGCATCGAGCGGCCGTTCCTCGACGAATGCGTCGCGTTTGACACGTAGCACACCCTGAATCCGCAGAATTGCCAGCACGTCGGCCAAGGTTTCTTCCAGTTCGGTCTCACATGCGTCTGCCTGTGAACGGGCGATCGTCAGATTCGCCGCTTGCATTTCGAATCGCTCCGTCGTGCCATTTCCAGGTGAGTCCATGATGTCAAATCGCTTTCCTTGATATTGTCGGAGTAAGTCTGGCTGGACAGAGATTTCGAACGCTTCCGGGCGGGCTCGAACGTAATCGCGCGAACTCGCCCGAAAGAAATTTCCTGAGAATGCCAGGCATTGCCACTGGCGAACCTGAAACGCCATTCCATTTCCGGCCCGTACCGCATGTCGAATCGCCAGAACCGCCCGCCTTGCCCTGATCGGCAACGATGAGTTCATCGGAAAATTTTGCCTGATCGATGGCATCCGTCAATCGCTCGACGAACAGGGCCGCGAGCAGGCCAGAAGGCGGAAAATCTTGCGGATAGTAAGATCAGGCCAGCGTTTGGGCCGATCGCCTGAGTCAGCAAGAGCGAACCATTTCGCATATGAAGACGTAACGGATACATCGTGATCCGGATATGATACGGACGACGAAAGCGAGATTCGCATGCCCGTGACGACAGGCCTCGAAAGGTCCGTCTTATCTCAACCGACACCGTGGAAAAATCTCATATGACGTGGTTTTCTGGTTCGCCATCTTTCGCGAAACCTGGCGAAATGCGAAACACGTGGCGTGCTTTCGCCCCTGAAGCGGTCATCGAGCGGCTGGGCGACCGCGTTCTTCCCGCGACGTACATCGTACAAACGACTTCGGACGTCGTCGGCGGCACGGTCGAGATCAAGTACATCGGCAACGACACTTACGAAGTTCCGATGCTGCGCACGGCCATCGAACAGGCCAACCTGAACTCCGGAACCGACAAGATCCAGTTCGCCGACGCGATCCTGGGGCAGACCATCACCCTGACGGCCGATGATGCCATCGTACCGTACGGCCTGGGCCAAACGGCTCTGGTGGTGACCGACAGCGTCGTCATTCAGGGCTATTCACAGGGCACGGGCACGAAGGGTATCACGATCGACGGCGCCGGCCAGCGGCGCATCTTCGGAGTGGGTGACAACGTCATTTTCACCCTGGTGAACGTCACCCTCACGGGCGGTTTCGCGCAGGGCGGCGCCGGCGGTATTGCCTGGACCGGCAGTGGTGGCGGAGGCGGGGCCGGCCTGGGTGGAGCGATCTTCGGCTACGGTGCCAGGATCAACCTGACGAACGTGACGATCACGAACAGCTCGGCCCATGGCGGTGCGGGTGGCTCGATGGTCACGGAAGGCGGATATGCGGGCGGCGGTGGCGGTTCGGCGGCTTTCCCGGGTGGGATGGGCGGATTACCGGATGAGGCCGATGTCTATTACGGTGGAGGTGGTGGCGGAGGCATGAACGGCCCCGGCCAGAACGCCAACTTCAGCTCAGGCGGCGCAGGCGGCCTGAACCAGAACGGCCAGCCGATTAGCCAAAACGCAACCGGGACGCTGGGAGGCGGGGGCGGAGGCGGCCTTTTCCATGTCGGCATTTTCTACAACGTGGCACACTCGGGCGGCCCGGGGACCGGCTTGAATGACTTCGGCTTCGGCGGGGGCGGGGGCGGTGGTGCCAGTGGCAACGCCACCTTCGGCGATGGCCATGGCGGTCAGGGCGGATTCGGCGCCGGCGGGGGCGGTGCGGGATTCAACGACGGAGGCGACAAAGGCGGACAGGGCGGCTTCGGAGGCGGAGGCGGAGGCGGAACCGGGACGAATAACGCGGGCGGCAGCATTTTCGGGGGTGGGTCCGGCGGAAATGCGGACCCTGACCAGGAGAACGGCCCTCAGGGCCCTGGCGGGGGCGGAGGCGGAGGGGCCGGCCTGGGCGGGGCGATCTTCGTGAACGTGTCGTCGCTCACCATGGTCAACAAGACGATCACGGGCAATTCGGCCAATGGCGGCGCGGGAGGCGGGGGAGGTTTCTGGGGCACGGACGGCAACGGGGGGTCAGGCTTCGGCGGGGCCATCTTTGCCCTCAACAGCATGACGAACATCCAAAGCAGCACGATCGCCAACAATGGCGCATCCAGTGGCGGCAACCAGGTTTATATTCTTGTGCTGGGGCCTCAGGCCACTTCGACCGCCTATCTGGCCAACTCGATCGTCGGAAGAACCGACACGTCCGGCCAGCCCGACATCATCCACAGGGCCATTCGGGGCGGCAGGCTGCCCCACCTGGGAGGCATCGCCAATCTCGTGAGCGTCCCCGGCCGCTTTCCGAAACGGGCCATTTCTGCCACGGGCGACCCCATGCTCGGCCCACTGGCCGATAATGGCGGCACGACGATGACACTCAAGCCCCTGGCCGGCAGCCCCGTCATCGACGCCGGCTCGCCCCGCGTGCGGCCCCGGTTCGGTGGCCTGCCCGCGACCGATCAGACCGGTTCGCCGCGAAATCAGGGCTCGGCCCCGGATATCGGATCGGTCGAAACCCCGGGGATCATGTCCGCCTCGGTACGGCGTTTACGCCGGAGGCCCAAAGCGTAACGGCCTTGGCTTCAGCGGCTGGCCGCTACCGCGATGGGCCGCTGATCGATTATTCTGCAATCACGTACAGTACCGGTGTGATCGTTCGTGATCCTGCAGCGGGCGTTCCTCGTTCATGGAGTCGATTCGGAAATGTCGCAAGAACACGGCAAACTGAAGCGGCTCCTGCAAACCCCGCTGCGGACCCTCGACGAAATCCGCCTGGTGGCGGCCTGGGACATGACGCGCCAGGCTCGCCGCCCTTCGTTTTTCCTGATGCGCATAGCCCTCGCCGGTTTCATCGCGTTTCAGGTCATGATGCTCTGGTGGGCCCAGATCGAAGAGCGCCGCTGGAATTCGGACGCCCAGAACGCCGCAGTCATCCCGATCAACCAGTTGATCTACGCCGTCGAGCGGATCTTCTCGGGCACCGTGCTCGCCATGTCGGTCGGCCTCGTTCTGTTCTGCCCCGCCCTCACTTCAGGCTCGATCGCCGGCGACCGGGAACGCAAGATCTGGCACGACCTGGCCAATAGCCCGCTCTCGGGCTGGTCCATCCTCATGGGCAAGATGGTCGCCCGGCTGGCCACCCTGTTCGCCTGGATCCTCGTCGCCATGCCACTCTGGGCGCTGCTGAGCCTCGTCGGGGGCCTCGATCCCAAGGCCATCAGCCTGATCATGCTCGGACTGTTTCTTTACGGCTGGTTCTACGCCGCCCTGGGCCTGCTGGCGTCCGTCGC
The DNA here is from genome assembly GCA_964608915.1 of uncultured Isosphaeraceae bacterium. Taxonomy (GTDB): domain Bacteria; phylum Planctomycetota; class Planctomycetia; order Isosphaerales; family Isosphaeraceae; genus QWQI01. Next base: position 160,435 of record CAZSQA010000007.1, on the reverse strand, counting down.
CACGAAGCGCTCGCGCGATGCCCTGGGGCTGGTCACAACGGTCGTATGTCTGCTGATTTTCGTGCCGCTGGTCGCTCCTGAAATCATTCGCGGCTATAGGCTCCAGGCGTTCTGGCTGTCGGCCGTGCTGGAATACGCCACGCTTTTTAACCCGGCGATGACCCTGCCCGAAATCCCTCGATGGATCAACCGAACGCCTGCCACGCAGTGGAACGCATGGATTCCCCTGCCAGTCTTCCTGCTGCTGATGGGCCTTACAGGGCCCCTCCTCACGCTCCTCGCCGGGTTTTTGCTGCGCCCGCTGGGCCGAAGGCTCGATTCGGCCGGTTCTTACGAACGAACGGACCGATCCGGTCCGGAAATGGCCCGGAAACGCCGATTTCGCCTGCCTTTGCCCGATTTTTCCCGCCTCTGGCCGGTCCGCCTGCTGAACGAACCGATGGTCATGAAAGAGCGCCGGGTTCGCTCGGGCAGCCGCCTGACACGCAACCTCAGGCGAGTCGCCCTCGGGCTTTATTTCGTCGTGAGCCTGGGGATGCTGGCGTCGTTTCTGCCCGAAGCCTTTTTCGAGTGGCTTCAGGTCGGTTATTACGGGGCCACGATGTCGGCTCGAAACTCGCTGTTGGGCGTCGTCGTCGGAGTCACTTCCTTCACGGCCACCCTGCTGCATTATGCCCTGATGCTCGACGCCGCCGGCCGCGTCGTCATGGAAAAGGAGCAGGACACCTGGACGACACTCCTGGCCACGCCCCTCACCCCCCGGGAAATTCTGGCCGGCAAGGCCTTCGGCGCGTTCTGGAGCTGGCGCTGGGCCTTCCTCCACCTGTTTTTCTGCTGGTTCGTGGCCACGATGCTGGGAGCCATGAACCCGCTGGGCGTACTGTGCGGCCTGGCCGTATGGACGATCCAGCTCGTGTTCGTCACGGTTCTGGGCCTGCGCATCGGGATGAATTCGACGACCCATGCGGGCATCGTTTCGAAATGCATCGGCATGTATCTCGTCCTGCAGATCGCGTTTCCCGTGGTTTCCGCTTATATGATTCGCGACCAGTTCAGCCTGTTCGTCCAGCCGACGCTCATGGCCACGGTCGCGGTCGCGGTCGGCAGTCAGAGCATGGACAATCGCTTCGTTCGCGACGGGCTGACGTTCGGTTTCTTTTGGGAAACGGCGATGGCGGTCGTCACGGGGATCATTCTCTTCGAAATCCTGATGACCTTCGACCGCAAGACAGGCAGGGAATGAGCCGGGTGATTTCATGGTCTTGGAGTGAATCCGACAGTTATTTCCTTCTTCGAAAAGCACAGTTCATCGAAAAGCGACTCAAAAAAAATGCAAGTTCCCTGGAAATCGTTCGTCATTGACACTGTTCCGCAACTCGCCATCGGCGTACGATGCAAGCGGACATGGAATTCGGACCGCAACCTGGCGAGGGATCGCGATTTCGCCGAAAAAGCCCAAGGTGCCTGCCATGAAACCGAAATTCTTCGCGACTTTCGCCGTCCTGACACTTCTCGAAGCCGTCTTCTCGCCTGCGGTTTCCGCGCAGGTCGCCGCGCCAGCGGCCCCGGCGGCCGCAGCCCCTTATTACGGCCCCGGTTACGTGCCGCCTCCTCCTCCGCCCGTGATGCTGGGGATCAACATGGAAGCCAGTTACATTCCCGGCCTGGGCGCCGAAACCGGCCTGCGGGTGCTCAACGTGTGGCCCGGCTACCCGGCTTTCGGCATTCTCGACCCCGGCGACATCATCACCCGCGTCAACGGCATGCGGGTGCGCAACGTGCCGGAATTCCGCCATGCCATGGCCTATGCAGGCCCTTACGTCAATCTGCGGCTCTGGAATGTCCGCACCGGCTACGTTCACGATATCGCTCCGATCTCGCTGGGCGGCCCTGGCTACGGCTATCCGGCAGCGGCAGCTCCGGCTCCGGCAGGCGCACCAGCGGCTCCCGCCCCGGCGGCAGCGGCAGGCGCGCCCTGATCGAGTCGCCGGGCGAAGTCGATGTGCCCCGATTCCCGGGAATTCGGCGAACAGCGTGGAACAAGCGAATCCGGCCGGAGGGGCGACAAGCGCCTCCGGCCGATTCGCGGTTCCGGCGCTTCGCGCGAGGACGGCCCGCGATCGATCCAAGGAACTGCGATTTCGGCCGGCTACGGCACGAAACTTGCACTGCTTTGCGTTCCGTAACTGATTCTGATAGTCTGAAGTCATCCGAGAATCACACGAATCGATCACGCCTCATCCGTACCGCCCTTCTGCCCCGACTCCGCAGCCCAGGGAAACCCAGCGCCATGCGAAAATCAGCTTTCGGGCCGGCATTGCGGTTCTGTCTTGTGGCGGTCACGATGTCGACCATGCAGGCCGTCGCGGCACCGCCCAGCTCGGTCTATCCCGACGACAGCGATTCCGCCGAAAGCCTGATCCGTTCAGCTCAGGCCAACGTACGCGACAAACAGTGGGCGGAAGCGGCCGAAATCTACCGGAACGTGCTGACGCAGTACGGCGATAAGGCGATCCGGCTGCCCGACGCATATCGGGCCGACCGCGATTTCTTCGAGGAATCGCGGCGCTGGGTCAACATGCGGGACTTCGTGCTCGCGGAGCTGGCTCAATGGTCTGATGAAGGCCGTGCGGCCTTCGCCCGGAGCACCGATTCCGAGGCCGAGACGATTTGGCGCCGTGCCGAGGACATCGACACCGATCCGGATCAGGCCCGGGCGAACCTGGTCAAGCTGGCGACCGATTTCTATCTGGGCAGCTATGGAGCACGTTCGATCGAGCGGCTCGGGGACATGTCATTCGCGGCAGGCGAATTCGCGGCCGCGGCCGACTGGTACTCTCGGCTCGCCGCCCTGCCGGGCAAACCGTCAGGTCGAGCGATTTCCGTACCGGCGCTGCATCCCGCGCCGGCTTCTTCGAAGGCCGTCGTCACGGCCAAGCTGGTTCTCTCCAGGGCCTTCGCCGGCAATCTGGCCGGGGAGCCCCTCGCGGCAGCGGTGAAAGCCTTTTCGGCCGAGTTTCCCGATGCCGCCGGCACCTTCGCGGGGCGCAGCGGCAAAATCGCCGAATCGCTCGCCCTGGCGGTGAAGGACGACGTGCCTGCCCGTGACAAAACCCTTTCGTCCGACTGGCCGACGTTCGCCGGGGCGCCGGCACGCAATTTCGTGGTGGACGACAGTATCGACCTGGGCGACCGGCAATGGCGCACACCGATCGACAGTATCGTGCAGGGCCCCGCTCGGTTTCAGGGCCAGAACCGGTTCGGCGGCTTCGGGGGGCGTGGCATGATGCCCAGGAACTTCCCGGCCAACCCGAACCGCACATCGGCCCAGCTTCTGCTGGCGTATCACCCGGTCATCGTGGGCGAGCAGGTCATCGTCTGCACCGAATACGGCGTGCGGGCCTATAACCTGAACGAATCGCCCAAGCCCGACGAACCGCTCCGGCCCGCGTGGAGTCAGGACTTCGTCCGCGTCGGCCAGAACAATCAGCAGATGATGAGTTCCAGCGCCCCCCGCATGACCCTGACGGCTCACAGCGGCCGCCTGTTCGCACGCCTGGGCGAATCGGGGATCAATCTCGAATTCGGCAACCGCATGGCACCTTCGAACGCCTTCATCGTCGCGCTCGACGCCAACGACAAGGGCCGGGTGATGTGGCGGCTTCAGGGCGGCCAGATCGAGCTGCCCCAGCCCGACGGCAACGCGGTCGCGGCTTCCGGTTCGATCGAAGGCACCCCGGTGGCTGACGAGGACCGTCTCTATCTGGCCATGACTTTGCCCGGGCACCAGACATCCACTTATATCGTCGCCCTCGAGGCCGCGACCGGCAAAGTGGCGTGGACGAGATACGTCTGCGATACGCCGAATCCGTTCGATTTTCAGGCGGCGATGCTCGGCTATCAGGCGACGCATGCCCACCATTTGCTCACGCTCGAAAAGGGCCGCCTGTTCTATCAGACGGACACCGGCGCGGTCGCCTGTCTGGACGCCCGCACCGGGACGCTGCGCTGGCTGACGGCCTATCCCAAGCGGGAGCAGCTCGGCAACGCGGCGATTCCGCCGACCCGGCGCGACCTCAACCCGGTCGTGTACGAAGGGGGCACGGTCTACGTGGCTCCGGGGGATAGCCAGAACATCTTCGCCCTCGATGCCGAATCGGGCGAGATCCGCTGGAAATCCGCCCCCCTGCCCGACGTGATCCACCTGATCGGAGTCGCCGAGGGGAACCTGTTCGCGACGGGAGACCGGGTCTGGACGATCGAGGCCGGCACGGGCCGCATTCTTCGCTCCTGGCCCGACACCGGCAGCGGCTTCGAACCGGCCGGTCGCGGCCTGCTGGCTGGCCGTTACCTTTACTGGCCGACCGCAACGGAAATTCATATCCTTGACCTGAAGACGGGGCTGAGGTCCGACCGCGGCACGATCCGCCTGCGGGAGCGGTTCGGGGCTTCGGGCGGCAACCTGGCGCTGGGCGACGGCTTTCTCGTCGTGGCCGGCACCGATTCACTCAGCGCATTCACCCAGAACACCCGGCTGATTCGCCGCTACGAGCAGCTGATCGCCGCCACGCCCGACGCGGCCGGCCCGCGCTATCGGCTGGCGACGGCGGCCGAGAGCCTGGGGCAGTCCGACCTGGCCCTGGCGGCCCTGCGTGAAGCCCTGAAGCGCATCGGCCCCGGCGACCGGCTCGACGGCCAGGATCTCAACCTGCTCATTCGCGACCGCCTGTTTCGCCTGCTGCTGCATCGAGCCGACGAAGCCCCCGACGCACAAGCTGCCGTAAAACTGCTCGTCGAGGCCGAATCGATCGCGCCGGACCCCGTCAAAAGGCTGGCGGCCGTCATTCGCAAATCCGAAGCCATGATCGAAGGCGGCCAGGCCCAGGCCGCTCTGGAAGCCCTGGCGAAGGCGACGCGCGATGCCGCCACGCTCAACGGTCTCTGGTCGATCGACACCCGCTACGAAACGAACATCAGCGACCTGGCTGGCCGCACCCTCAAAAAAGCCTGGGACAAGCTCGACGGGAATGCCCGAAAAGCCTATTCCGAAGCCGATTCGAAGCGGCTCGAACCGATCGTGACCGAAGCCGACCGCCAGAGCCTTCTGGCGTTTCTGGCGGGCTGTGTGCCTGGAGAATGCCGGGCACGTGTCTTGACGGCCCTGGCCCGGTCCGACGCAAAGACCGACGACCCCGCCATGGCCCGGCGCAGGTTAGCTCTCGCCGCTGCCGAACCGGGCCTGCCGGCCCAATTCGCGCGGGAGATCGAAACGGCAGTGGTGGAACTCGCGCCGAAGCAGCCCGACCCGGCGGCCCGCAACGCGTGGCCGGTGACATTGTGGCAGGCGAAGTTCGATGCCTTTCGGCAGGTCGTCCCGGTATCGGACACGGAGCGACCGCGATCGGGAGCCACCGGCGAGGATGCCGGTTCGATGATCCTCGGAATCGGCAAGGACGGATCGACACGTCTCGTCGACACCGGCAGGGGGATTGCGGGCCCGCCGATCGAAGGGGCCGACGTGCCGCCGATCTGGGCGGGCGTGACGGGCGGGCGCGGCATTCTCTTCGACGGCGACAAGCTTCTCGGTATCGACCCGGTGAGCGGCCGGGTCGTCTGGCGGATCTCGCTGCGGGCTCTGGACCCTGAAGATCCGCGCTATTCGCCGTTCGCGTCGGCACGGCCGCAGGAGGATGCCGCTTCGGCCGCCCGCAAGCCGGTCGACCTGGGCCAGGATCGGGCATGGTGGTCGATCGAAGCCCGTTCCGGCGGCTTGCTGCTTTTCGATTATTCAGGCCAGGTCTGGCGTGTCGATGCCCTGGAAGGCCGCATTCTGTGGACCCGGATGACCGACGGCGGGCGCACGCCGGACGACGGCCTGGCCCCGCTGGCGTGCATGACGGGCCGCTACGTGCTGCTGCGTGAAGGGTCATCGCTGCTGGTTCTGGACGAGCGGACGGGTGAGCTGAGCCGGTCGATCGACGGTGCGATCGCGGGGCAGGAATGGCCGCGCCGGCCGATGCTCTGGGACGATCGCCGCATCGTGGTGACCCCCGACCGGATGAGCGTGGCCATGATCGATCTGGCCGAAGGCAAGCGGCTTTGGGACTGGAAGGCGACGGCGACGACGCCCCGCAACGGGCCCCCCCGGCTGTTTCGGGACGGTGAGAAGCTGGTCGTGGTCAAGGACGGAGACATGGCCGTGCGTCTCGATCCGGCCAACGGGAAACCGCTCTGGGACGTGTTTCTGGGCGGTACGGATCATTCGCGGGATTTGCCGGATATCGCCCTCGATGACCAGCGCATGTACGTCACGGAGCCGCTGGAGAGCAGCCGCATCCCGGGCCTCGTGACACGGGCCTACGACCTGACGGACGGTTCGGCGGCCTGGCGGTCTGTGCATATTTCGGTCGGGCAGTCCTGGTCGGTATCGGCCAGGGTGGGGTCGACCTCGGGGGTCCTGATCCGGCCGGATCACGGTTTGTCGAGACACTTCTCGGCCGGCATCGTTCAGGCGGGCGAATCTTTCGCCGTGATTCCCACGGGGGTACTGGGAGATCAGGTGGCGGCGACGGTCGCCCTGCTCGACCGGGCGACGGGCCGGCCACGCTGGCGCTACGCCTCGCCGGTCGAGGGCGACCTGCCCTGGGCCGTGCCGGACTCGAGTGCCGGGCGGCTCGTCTGGGGCAACTACCGCAATCAGGCCGTGGGAATGATGGCGCGTGAGCCGTGAGAGACGAAATCGGCACAACGTACTGGAAAAGAACGCCTAAACGGATAGATTGATCGTGGCGCCCCGGTGCCGGCGATCGTGCAAGAAAGAAGCGTAGTCGTATCTCGAACCGGAATCGCAATTTCGAGAAGTCCCGGAACCGAACCAAAATCTCCGCAATCATGCCGCCTGAGGAAGTCTCCGCAATGAGCGACCGATCCGAACCACCGCTGCACGACAACGACCTGGCAGCCGTCGAGCGTCTGAAGATGTCCTACGACAAGCTGTCGGCGGAGATGTCGAAGATCATCGTCGGCCAGAACGACGTGCTCGAGCAGCTGCTCATTTCGATCTTCGCTCGTGGTCACGCCCTCTTGATCGGCGTCCCCGGGCTGGCGAAGACGCTGATGATCCAGACGCTGTCCGAAGCGCTCGATCTTTCGTTCCGGCGCGTCCAGTTCACGCCTGACCTCATGCCGGCCGACATCACGGGCACGGAAGTGCTGCAGGAAGACAAGGCCACCGGTGCCCGGGCGTTCAAGTTCCTCTCCGGCCCTCTGTTCGCCAATCTCGTGCTGGCCGACGAAATCAACCGGACGCCGCCCAAGACTCAGGCGGCTCTGCTGGAAGCCATGCAGGAGCGGCAGGTGACGGTGGGCGGTACACGGCACGTGCTGCCCGACCCTTTTTTCGTGCTGGCGACTCAGAACCCGATCGAGCAGGAAGGGACCTATCCGCTTCCGGAAGCCCAGCTTGACCGTTTCATGCTGAACATTCTGGTGAACTATCCGCCGGAAGACGAAGAACTGGCGATCGTCCGCCTGACGACTTCGGCCGAGAAGCCGAAAGTCGACAAGGTTCTCAGCGGGCCGGAGATCATGGAACTTCAGCAGATCGTCCGGCGTGTGCCCGTCGCCGAGCATGTCTATTCCTATGCGGTGCGGCTGACGCGGGCCACGCGCCCTTCGGAAAACCCGCGCGACGAATTCCTCAAGAACTTCGTCACATGGGGCGCCGGCGTGCGGGCGAGCCAGTTCCTGATTCTGGCCGCACGGGTCCGGGCCGTGCTCAACGGCCGCATCCATGTGGGGGTCGAGGACATCCGCGCCGTGGCTTCGCCCGTGCTGCGGCACCGGATCGTGACCAACTTCAACGCCGAGGCCGAGGGGATGAAGACCGACGACGTCATCGAGCGCGTGCTCAAGCAGGTGCCCGTCGACGGCAGGTCCGAATCCACCGTGCTGCCGAAAGTCTTCAAGTCGGCCGCCGAACTGAACTGATCCGGATCGCCCCCCGGTCGCGCGCCAGGTTCAGGCCAGGCCGCATCGGGGGTCGCCGAACCGGCCCCGTCCGCAGCCAGGCCGCACGTTGGTCAGCCCTTCCGCGAAAGGCAAAGTCGAGCCATGGTCCAGCCATCTCCCTTTCTCGACCCTCAGAACCTGGCGAAGCTCCAGGGGCTGGATCTGGTCGCCCGTCGCGCGGTCGAAGGCTACGTCTCAGGCCTTCACAAGAGCCCCTATCACGGTTTCTCGGTCGAATTCGCCGAACACCGCGAATATTCCCCTGGCGACGACATCCGCCACGTGGACTGGAAAGTCTGGTCGAAGACCGACCGTCTCTATCTGAAGCTCTACGAAGAAGAGACGAACCTGCTGACGTACCTGATGCTGGACACGAGCCAGTCGATGGACTACGCCAGCGAAGGCCACGTGACGAAGCTGCATTACGCCAAGATGATCGCCGCGTGCCTTTCGTATCTCGTCCTGCACCAGTCCGATTCGGTCGGTCTGGCCACGTTCGACGCCCGAGTGTCGCGCGTTCTGCGGCCTTCCGGCCAGGCTTCGCAGCTCAAGGAAATCCTGGGCATCATGGACCGATCGGCCGGGGGCGAGAAAACCGATCTTTCCCGCGTGTTCCACGACCTTGCCGAGCGGGCCAAACGACGCGGCCTGGTGGTGGTTCTTTCGGACCTGTTCGAAGATCCGGAACGGGTCGTTTCGGGCCTGAAACACTTCCGCCACCGCAGGCACGACGTCGTCGTCATGCACATCCTCGACCCGGCTGAACTGACGTTCCCGTTCCGGGGGACGACCGAATTTCGCGGCCTGGAGGCTCTCGGCAATGTCGTCATCGACCCGCTGACGATCCGTCAGGCGTATCAGGAGGAATTCGGCAAATTCGTCGAGGCGGTCCGTCGCGGCTGCCGGGTGGCCAATATCGACTACCTGCAACTGACGACCGACCAGAATCTCGCCGTGCCGCTTTCCGGCTATCTGCGTGCCCGCCAGGGAGGCCGCATGGTCAGCTGACGGCACCAGGAACTCCGGCATACTCGCATCGCCGCACACCGAACGGACCTGTCTCACGATGATCGATTTCGACCACATCGCCACGTTCTCCGCAGCCGCCGGGCCTCTGCCGCTGGCCCTGGGCTTCGGTGCGCCGTGGATGCTCTGGGGCATGGCCGCCGGCTCGATTCCGGTCATCATTCACCTGCTCAACAAGCGCAAGTTCCGCCAGACCGACTGGGCCGCGATGCGGTTCCTGCTGGCGGCGATCAAGAAGAACAAGCGGCGGATCGAGCTGGAGCAGTGGATCCTTCTGGCCATCCGCACGCTGCTCGTCCTGCTGCTGGTGAGTGCCATGGCCCGGCCCGTGCTGGAGAGCCTGGCCCCGGCGATGTTCGCGGGCGAGCGGTCGCACCGGGTCCTGGTGCTGGACGGTTCGATGTCGATGAACCGGAAAGTCGCGGATCTCACCCGCTTCGAAAGGGCCCGAACCCTGGCGCGGCAGATCGTGAAGGAAGCACGCCGGGGCGACGTCCTGAGCGTGATCCTCATGGGCGACCCGCCGAAAGTGATCGTGGGCGAGCCCTCGCCGAATCTGGAGCAGGTCGGGCGCGAAATCGACCTGGTTTCACCCACGCACGGCGCCACGGACCTGCTGGCGACGTTCGGCTCCATTCGCCGCGTGCTCGAATCGTCGCCCCTGCCGAACAAGGAACTGCTGTTCCTGACGGACCTTCAGCGCGCCAGCTGGGCCCGCCCGGGCACCGAAAACGCCGCGGGGCTGAAAACCGAAGTCGACAAACTGACGGCCGCAGGCATCCGCCCGGTACTGATCGACCTGGGTTCCGCCGGCGAAGCCAACGTGGCCGTGACCGACCTGAAGATCGAAACGCCCGTGGTGCTGGCGAACGTGCCGGCGAGTGTACGTGCCCAATTGCGGAACTTCGGCCCCGAAGCGAAACAGGGCGTTCTGGTGCGGATGATCGTGGACGGCCAGCTCGGCCCCGAAAGGACCGTCGACCTGCCCGTCGGCGAATCGGTCAGCCTCGACTTCACGCACGTCTTTCGAGAGCCGGGGGACCACGTCGTGGAGATCGCGACCGAAGCCGACCCGCTCGTTCCGGACGACCGCCGCAGCATCGTCGCCAGCGTCAAGGACAGAATCCGGATCCTTCTGGTCGACGGCGACCTGAATCCCGAACCTTTCGCGGCCGAGACCGATTATCTCGCCCAGGCTCTGTCTCCGGCGGAATCGGCCCAGCCTGGCGATGCCGGGGCGGCGAACGATCCGTCAGCCGTGCCGCCGGTCGCGCTGGAAGTGATCCCCGAAAGCCGGTTCGGCAATGTCGAGATGGCCACGTACGACGTGATCGTCATGGCCAACGTGTCGCAGCCTTCCGATCCGGAAGCCCTGGCCCTGGACAGATACGTCCGTCAAGGCGGCGGGCTGGTGCTCTTCACCGGTGACAGAACCGTCGCCGAAGGCTGGAATTCCCGGCTGGCGACGCCCGAACGCATGTTGCTGCCGGCCACGATCGGCCAGAGCGTCGGCGATGCGGCCCGCAAGACCGGCGCGTTCCTGATCGAGCCGCTGGCCTATCGCCACCCGCTGGTGACTGACTATGAAGGGGCCGCTCCGGCGGTGCAGTCAGGCCTGACCCAGGTGGCCACCTGGCAATATCACAAGCTGACGCGTCAGGCCGATTCCGACGCCCGCGTGGCTCTGGCGTTCGACAGCGGCGATCCGGCCGTCGTCGAGGCGACCCGAGGCCGTGGCCGAGTGTTCCTCGTGGCCACCTCGGCCGATTCTCAGTGGAGCACGTGGCCCCTGCACCCCAGCTATCCTGTCGTGATGGGCGAAATGGCCCTGCTGGCGGCCTCCGGGCGAACCGGAGAAAAGAATCTGACCGTCGGCCAGGCGATCGACCAGGCGTATCCGACTTCCGCCGGCGCGGCCCCCGTGTCGCTCAGGACGCCGGAAAAAGGAGTCAGGGAACTGACCCTCCGCCCGGATGCCGACGGCAGCTATCTGCGAGTCGACCCGCCCGAGACCAGCGGCGTGTTCGAGGCCGAAATCGGCCCGCCCGTCTCGCGCCGCGACAAATTCGCCGTGAACGTGCCCGTAATCGAATCGGACCCCGCCCGCATCGAGCCGGGGGCCCTCAAGGAAGCCGTACCGGGTTTCGATCCTGTGGTGATCAAGTCGGCCGACGAACTGACCAAAGCGGCTGAAGAAGTCGCCCGCCGGGGCGAGATTCACAGGCCTCTGCTGCTTGCGGTGCTTGTGCTGATACTGGCGGAAACCCTGATGGCCTGGTGGATGGGCCGTCGTGTGACGAGAGTTTCCGTCTGATGATCCGGCGATATTGGATAAGCAGGCTGCACACGATCGTGGTGAAGTCGCGAACCGGGAACGAAACCAGGCGAAGATCATGCTCGACCGACTGACTCAAGCCCTGACCGCCCGACTCGGCGTGGCCCCGCCCGGCCCCGGCGAACGCCTCGTGCTGCGCCCCCGGTTCGAACAGCCATGGTCGCAAGTCACCCTGTTTCTCGTGGTGGCCCTCGGCCTTGGCCTGATTTTCGCGCTCTATCGCCGCGAACGGTCGATTCCGTCCTGGGGCCGGTGGACACTTACGGCCTTGCGGTGCCTCTTGTTCCTGGTCGCACTGGTCGCCGTGAACGAACTCGTCCTGGCGATCGACCGCACCGGTCTGCCCCACCTGGCGATCCTTGTGGACGACTCGGCCAGCCAGGCCCTGACGGACCAGTACTCCGACCTGGAAGTGGCCGCGTCCGTGGAACGTCTCACGGGGGCTTCTGGGACCGCTCTGGGCGAGCTTGAGCGGATCGAAATCGGCAAACGCTGGCTCGCCAGAGATTCCGGCGCCCTGCTGCGCCGGCTTCAGAAAAACCATCGGCTGAAGATCTATGCCGTCGGTGCGACGACGCGCCTGATCGCCGAAGTGGACAAGCCGGAGCAAGTCGACGCGGCCCTCGAATCGGTCGGCCGAATGCAGGCCGCTTCGACAGAAAGCCGCCTGGGAGACGGCGTTCGGCAAGTCCTTTCGGAGCTGCGGGGCATTCCGCCGACGGCGCTCGTCATGCTGACCGACGGCCAGACGACCGACGGCGAACCGCTGCCCAAGGCGGCCGAAGCCGCCCGGCGCGCCGATGTGCCGCTCTATCTCGTCGGCCTGGGCGACCCTCAGCCTCCGAGAAACGTCGAAGTCGCCGATATGGAAGTGGACGACGTCGCCTTCGTCGACGACGTCATCCCCTTCACGGCCCGCCTGGCCAGCCAGGGGTACGCCGGCGAGGAACTGACGATCCGCCTGAGCGAAAAGTCGACGCCCAATGGCCAGCCCCGCGTGCTCACGACCAAGACGATCAAGGCCCCGCCCGACGGCCGGTCGATCCGCATCCCCGAGCTGGACCACCGCCCCCGCGAAGTGGGCGAAATCACCTACATCATCGAAAGCATCCCCAAGGACCGCGAGCAGTCGACGGCCGATAACCGCGTCGAGCGGAAGGTGACCGTCAAGAAGGAAAAGCTCAAGATCCTCCTCGTCGACGGCCAGCCACGTTACGAATACCGCTACCTGAAGACGTTTCTTGAGCGGGACGAGACGATCGAACTTTCGGCCCTGCTGCTTTCCAGCGACCCGGAATATGCCGATCAGGACAACACCGCCGTGCCGGTCTTCCCCACCAATCGCGACGACCTGTTCGCCTACGACGTCGTCGTGCTCGGTGACATCCCGGGCGGCTTCCTCACCGCCACCCAGATGAAGCACCTGGCCGATTTCGTGACGGTCAAGGGCGGCGGCCTGGTCGTGATCGCCGGGCAGACGTTCACCCCCCTGGCCTTCAAGGGCACACCGCTGGAAGACCTTCTGCCGGTAGAACTTGCCGACGCCCGCGACCCGACCCGCGGCGCCACGGCCGGCGATATCGCCGCCTTCCGCCCCCGGCTCACGCTCGAAGGCCGCACCAGCCCGATCTTCCGGTTCGGATCCGACGAAGCCTCCAGCCTGACCATCTGGGACGGCCTGCAGGAGCTTTACTGGTACATGGAAGCCCCTCGCAAGAAGCCTGCGGCCGTGGTCCTGGCCGAGCATCCGACCGCCGTGGGCAGCGACGGCCCCCTGGCCCTTCTGGCTTACCATTTCGCCGGTTCAGGCAAGGTTTACTATCAGGCCGTGGACGACACCTGGCGCTGGCGGTTCCGCGTGGGCGACAAATATTTCGGCCGCTACTGGATCCAGCTTCTCCGCTTCATGGCCCGAAACAAGCTGCTGGGCAACCGCCAGGCGGAGCTTCTGGCCGACCGGGCCCGGTATCAGCGAGGCGACATGGTCCAGCTCCGCGTCCGGTTCGTGAACCCGGCAGTCACTCCGCCCGGCGACCGTGTCCGCGTCGAACTGACACGCCAGGGCCTGCCGGCCCGGGTCATTGACCTTCCGAAAGTCGTCGGCTCCGAAAACCTGTTCCAGACCGGCCTCAACACCCTGGCCGAAGGCACTTACACGGCCAGGCTGTTGCCCCCGCCGGTTCTCGATCCGCCTGTCATGCCGGTGTCTTTCACGATCGAGCCACCGGCCAGCGAACGTGCGAAACCTTCCATGAACCGGGAAGATCTCACGATCGCCGCGCGGGCCAGCGAAGGCCGGTTCTTCACCGCCGCGGGGCTGGAAACTCTTGCGGACACTCTGCCACCCCCCGCGAAAGTGCCGCTGGACACCGATCCGCCTATTCCGATTTGGAATAGTTGGCCGATCCTTTCTCTATTCCTGCTGATACTCCTGTCCGAATGGCTCTTGAGACGGAAGCTCGAGATGGTCTAGAATTCAAGTAGCCTGTCCGTCCGTGACGCGTTCCGGTCCGGTTTCCGGCCCGGGGCCCCCCAGAATCGAGGCTCCTGCCCATGACACGTGACGACCTGCTCGATCGTATCGCCTCGTTTCGAGGACGCGTCCGGCGTCTCCTCGGCATTTATGGCCTGGCCAGGGTCGCCGCGATCGGCCTGGTCTTCGTCGTGGTTGCAGGCTGGGCCGACTGGGCCATCCATATTGCCTCGCCGATTCGCGCGCTTGAGTTCCTCGGGCTGATCGTCTTATCGGCATTGGCTTTACGCAGCTTCGTCCTGCGCCCGCTCCTGGCGAATTTCGACGACCTGGCCCTTGCCCTGCGGATCGAGGACCGCTGGCCCGGCCTTCAGGACCGGCTCGCCTCAGCCGTCGAATTTCTGGCGATCCCGGAACAGGCCCAGACTTCGGACAATGCCTCTCCGGCACTTCGCAAGCGCGTGATCGACCAGGCGTTCGCCGAAGTCGAAAGCCTCGACTTCACCGAGGCCATCGATCCCCGCCCGGCCCGGCAGAGCTTGAAATTTCTGGGCATCGCCGCAGCGCTGGCAGCCTTCAGCGTCCTTCTGGGCCCCTCATCGGCCCGCATCGCCGTGGCCCGGTTCTTTAACCCGGTCAGCGGCCCCGAATGGCCGAAATCGACGCTGCTGGAATGGGTCGAGGCGACGCCCAAAGTCGCCGTGGGCGAGCCCTGGTCGCTCGTCGTCAAAGTGGCAGAGGGGTATAAAGTCCCGGCCTCGGCCATCGCCGAATTCCGGTTCGCGGATGGCGAAACGGCCTCGGAACCGCTGCGGATTCTCGAGAACGGCGAATTCCGCGGCCGGCTCGAATCGGTCACCCAGTCCTTTTCCGTCAGCGTACGCGGCGGCGACGATCGCACCAACGCGAAGTCGGTCGTGGCCGTTACCCCGCCCCGTCTGGCGGACGCCGCCATCGAAATCGCTCAACCGGCTTACACCACGCTTCCCGCTGTGCGTCTGGCTCCAGGTTCGGCCCAAATCCGGGCCGTCGAAGGCAGCACGGTGCGGCTCACGGCAAAGTCGACGAAGTCACTTTCCGCAGCCAGCCTGAAGTTCGCCGATTCGAAGGCCAAGCCGCCAGCCGTGGAACTGGACACCGCCCGGCAGAATCTGACCGTGAGCTGGGAAGCGACCGCCAGCACGGCCGTTTCGCTGGAGCTGACAGACACCGAGGGATTCACTTCGAAGGATCAGGGCCGGCTCGATCAGCAGGTCGTGCCCGACATGGCTCCGAGGGTCGTGCTCGAGGATCCTGCCACGGACCGTGAGATCACGGCCCAGGCCGTCGTCCCCCTGAAGGTCGATCTGGAGGACGATTTCGGAATCGCCGAAGTTCGTTTGCGCTATCAGCTTTCGAACGGCACGGAAGAGCCGGGGGCGCCGATCGTGCGGACACTCTGGTCGGCCGTTCCCGGTCAGCCGATGGTCCGCAAGAACAAGATCGGCGAGAAGTGGGATCTGGCCCCGATGGGCCTCGCACCCGGAGCGATGATCACGCTGACGGTGGAAGCCATCGACTTCAAGAAGCCCAACGGCCCGAACCTGGGCAAGAGCCGCGAGATCCGCCTGCGGATCATCACGCCCCAGGAAGCCGCGCGTCAGATGGAAGACCAGCGCCGGGAGATCCGCGAGGAGACCGAACGGGTTCTGGCGATGCAGCGGCAGGCGAATCGCCCTGTGGACGAAGCCAAACGCACGCTCGATCAGACCGGCGACCAGGCCAAACTGGCTGACGCATCACGTCAGGAACTTCAGAATGCCGAGCAGGTTCAGCGCCAGGTGGGCGACCGTCTGAACAATCCGGCCGACGGTCTGTCCCGCAAGGTCGAGCGGTTTCTGGAGGATATGGACAACCTGAAACTGGCCAATCCGGAAGCCGCCGAGCAGATGAACGGCCTGAAGCAGGCCCTCGCTCAACTGGAACAGGGCCCGGTGCCGCAGGCCGAACAAGCCCTGAACCGGGCTAACCGTGCGCTCGACGAACGCCGCGCGGGTGGCGAACAGAACCAGCGCCCCGGAGCCCAGGCCCAGCAGCAAGGCACCCAACAGCAAGGCGGGCAGGAACAAGCCAAAACCGGCGCGCAGCAGCAAGGGGCGCAAGAGCAAGCCAAAGCCGGTGGACAACAACAAGGCGGACAGGAGCAAGCCAAAGCCGGTGGACAACAACAAGGCGGACAAGAGAAATCCAAAGCCGGCGGGCAAGAGCAAGCCAAAGCCGGCGGCCAGCAGCAAGGCGGGCAAGAGAAATCTCAATCCGGTGGCCAACAACAAGGCGGACAAGAGAAATCCAAAGCCGGCGGGCAAGAGCAAGCCAAAGCTGGTGGACAGCAGCAGGGCGGGCAAGAGCAAGCAAAAGCCGGTGGCCAGCAACAAGGCGGACAAGAGAAATCCAAAGCCGGCGGGCAGCAAGGCGGGCAACAGCAGGCCAAAGCTGGTGGACAACAACAAGGCGGACAAGAGAAATCCAAAGCTGGCGGGCAACAAGGCGGGCAAGAGCAAGCCAAAGCTGGTGGACAACAGCAGGGTGGTCAAGAGCAAGCCAAAGCTGGTGGACAACAGCAGCAGGGCGGGCAACAAGAGCAGCAACAGGGCGGCACGCAGCAGTCGCTGGCCCAGGCTCAGGACGCCCAGCGCGAGGTCACCCAGGCCCTGGAACGCATGCTTGGCGAGATGAGCCAGCTCGAATCGGTTCGGGGGCTGATCAACGAAACCAAGCAGATCGCGGCGGCTCAGGAAGAGGCCAATAAAGCCCTCGAAGAAGTCGCCAACAATCCGGAAATGATGGGCAAGAATGCCGATCAGTTGCCGGCCGAAGCGAAAGCCGACCTGGAAAATCGGGCGGCCCGCCAGAACGAACTGGCCAAACAGCTTCAGAACCTGCAGGAACGGCTCGGCGAAATGGCCAACCGCATGGCCGAGCAGGATCCGATCGACGCAGCGGGCCTGCAGGAAGCGGCCCAGAACAGCCGCGAAAGGGGCACGACGGGCAAGATGAACGACGCTGCCGCCCAGATCGCGGCCAATCGGACCAATGCCGCCCGTGAGGCCCAGCAGCAGGCACTCAAGGAAGTTCAGCAACTGGCCGACGATATCCAGAACCGCAAGGAAAAAGAGCTGGCCCGGCTGGTCAAACAGCTCAAGGAATCCGAACAGGCCATTCGCGACCTCAAGCGGGCCCAGGTCGAAAACCTGATGAAAACCCGCCAGGCCGGGCAGGAAAAGGACGAAGCCAAGCGCAAGGCCGAACTCCAGAAACTGGCCCGGCAGGAAGAGCAGATTCAGGAAGAAGTCAAACGCCAGCTTCAGAAGCTCCAGCGCATCCGTTCGGCCCAGCAGGCCGCGCGGGCCGGCCAGCAGGCCATGGGCAAGATGAGCAAGGCCCAGCAGCAGATGGACGCCGACGAAGCCGAAGGTGCCCAGCAGGAGCAGGAAGAAGCACTGAAGAATCTGGACGATGCCGAACAGGAATTGGCCCAGGCTCGCGAAGAAGCCGAAGAGCAGCTCGCCCAGGAACAGTTCGCCAAGATGGGCGACCTGATCAAATCTCTGGCCGAACGTCAGGTGAGGATGGTCGAGGACACCGTCGGCTACGATGCGAAGAAGTCCGAAGCCGGTTCGCTCACAGCGGCCCAGCGGGCGGGTGTGCGCAGCCTGGCCATGGTGGAAGACGGCCTGAAGCAGGAGACCGACGAACTGGCCGAGCGGATGGGCGACGGCGTGCCGGTCTTCTCTCTGATTCTCAAGAAGGCGTCCGACTCGATGAACAAGGCCACGTCGAACCTTCAGAAGCTCGACACCGGCACACCGACTCAGAAAGCCGAAAAATCGGCCGCCCAGCGGCTGCAGCAGCTTGTGGACAGCCTTCAGCCCGACAAGCCGAAAGAAGGCGAAAACCAGCAGCAGCAACAGCAGCAGCAGGGCGGCGAACAACAGGGCGGCCAGCAGGAAGGCGACGGCATTCCGACGGTGGCCCAGCTCAAGATGCTCAAACGTCTGCAAACGGAAATCAACGAACGGACGACCGAACTCGATGGCATCGCCCGCGATGGCGGCAAACTCAGCGACGACCAGAAGACCGAGCTGGATTCGCTGAAACTCGAACAGGGCCGGCTGGCCGACCTCCTGCGTGACCTTTCCAAGCCCAAGCGTTCCGACGGAGAGGATTGAACGACATGACCGCACGAACCGCACGGCTCTACGCCTGGGTGACACTCGCGACGATCGGGGCCTTTTTCGCCCCCTCGAACTTCACGCACGCTCAGGATGACGCTCTCGAAAAACTCCTTAAGGAAGCCGAGCAGAAGGCCACGCCCGGCGACAAACCCGCGGCCGACAAAGGCGGCAATCTGGGTAAGGAAGACGCCGGCCTGGACGACCTGCTCAAAAAACTCGGCGGCGGATCGGGCGACAAGCCCCTGCCCAAAGGCAAGGCAAAACCCGGCCCTGGCGACAAACCCGCCCAGCCCGGCGACAAACCTGGCCCCGGCGACAAACCCGCTCAGCCCGGTTCCACCCTGCCCAAACCGCCAGGCGGCATGGCAGGCCTGAAATCACGACCGGATGCCGAACTCGATCAACGGCTCGAGGAAATCCTCGGCCGCAAGCGAAAGAAGCCGAATCAGGACCAGCAGCAGGGCGGCGAGGGCCAGGGCGAGGGCTCGGACAGCGAACCGCAAAACCCTGCCATGAAGAAACTTGTGGAACAGATGCGGGACGTCGAAAAGCGGCTTTCCGAACCTGACACCGGTCAGGAAACGCGCAAGAAGCAGCAGGAAATCGTCGAATCGATGGATCAGATCATCGAACGCATGCGTCAGATGGCCCAGCAGCAGCGCCAGCAGCGGCAACGCCGTCAACAGCAGCAGCAGGGCCAGGAAATGGCCCAGAATCAGGAAGGCGATCAGCCCGGTTCGCAGGCTCAGGGCGTCGGACCGCAAACGCCCCTGAAACCCTCGGGCAAAAGCAGCCTCGACGGCAAGGACGTCTGGGGCCACCTGCCGCCTGAACTTCGGGACGTCATGCGGAACGTGTTCCGCGAGGAATCGCTGCCGGCACGCGAGGAACTCGTGCGGCGTTATTATCTGTCCGTCTCGAAGAAAAGCCTGGCACGGAGCGCGAATCCATGAGCCGCACGCCCACCCGACTCCGGACAATGCCTGGCGTAATCACGCCCGTTCTCGCGACGGCTTCCATCGTCTTCTCGGGCATTTGGCTGCAAGGTCAGGATCAGCCCGCCAAACCGGCTGCGGCCGTCGTCGACAAGGAAGCCGGGACATTCAAGGACGGCAAACGGGGCGACGTGCCTGAAGGCGCGGCCGAGATGGTCACGCCCAATGTTGAGCGTGCCGTGACGAATGGCCTGGAATGGCTCGCGAAACAGCAGGCCCCCGACGGTTCCTTCGGCTCCGGCACCTATCGCGGTAACCTGGCCGTGACCAGCCTGGCCGGCCTGGCCTTCATGGCCAACGGATCTTCGCCAGGTCGCGGGCCTTACGGCACGCAGATCGAACGGGCCCTGGGCTACATCATGGAAAATGTCCAGCCCGGCGGTTTCATCGCCGTGAGGGGCGAATCCACCCACGGGCCGATGTACTCACACGGCTTCGCAACGCTCTTTTTGGCTGAGGCTTACGGCATGACACGCCGGGCCGACATTCGCGAGAAGCTGGAAAAGGCCGTGCGGCTGATCGTCGACTGTCAGAATCCGGAAGGTGGCTGGAGATATCAGCCACAGCCGAGGGATGCCGACACGTCGGTGACGATCTGCCAGATCAACGCGTTGCGGGCGGCCCGGAACGCCGGCATTTTCGTGCCGAAGGAAACGGTCGAAAAGTGCATCAAATATGTGCGAGACTGCCAGAATCCGGACGGTGGCTTCCGCTATATGACCCAGCCGGGTGCCAGCCAGTTTCCCCGTTCCGCGGCCGGGATCGTGGCACTGCAATCGGCCGGCGTCTACGACTCGAAAGAGATCGAGGAAGGCGTCAAGTATCTCAAGCAATACACCCCTTCCGCCCGGTTCGGCCAGCGGTACAGCCATTATTTCTATGGCCACTACTATGCCGCCCAGGCGATGTGGATCCGTGGCGGGGCGGACTGGAACGAGTGGTATCCGGCCATTCGCGACGAACTCCTGTCGCGGCAGAGCGGCCAGGGCTACTGGACAGACCATGTGTGCAACGAATACGGCACGGCCATGGCCGCGATCGTTCTTCAAGTGCCGAACAATTTCCTGCCGATCTTCCAGCGCTGATGAGACTTATGCCACAGAACCCGCGAATCCGGCCGAAGTCGCTCATCGTATGCGCCGCCACACTTTCAGCGTCTCTGGCCCTGACGGGTCATGAAGCCAGCGCCCAGGAACGCCCCGCTGCCGCAGTGACTTCGGCACATCGGCCCCAAGTGATTACGGGCCCATGGTATTGGAGAAACGCGAAGGGCGATGTTCAGGGCGGAATGGTCGACCGGCTCGATACCGAGGGAATCACCTGGCGAGAGACGGACAGCGCCAAACCTGCCCGGATTCGCTGGACTGAGGTCGAGGAGCTGCGGCGTAATCTGGAATCGTCGATCGACGCCTCCCAGGATACGACCCCCGGGCCCATGATCCTCCTGCCGGATCGTGACAAGCTGCGTGGCGAAGCGGCAGCGATTCTGACGCAAGGTCTTGCCGTACAATCGTCTTCGATCGGTGTCGTCAATGTGCCTTTAGCCCAGTGGGCCGGTTTTCTGAGTCAGTCGCCCGAGACGCCGGTCGCTTTCCTTCGGACGATCGAACAGCTCCGGCGCGGCTCCGATTCGCCCGGTGATCTCGTTCTTCTCGCCAATGGCGACCGCATGCAGGGGACGGTGATCGAGCTGGACGCCGATAACCTCAAGGTTCAGCCCACGGGTGCCGCGAAGCCGATCACCCTGCCGCGTAAGGGCATTCAGGGCGTCGCGATCGACGCCTCCACGCTCGAATATCCCGCGATCGAAGGCATCGGCTGGAAGGTTCAACTGACGGACGGGTCACGGCTTTCGGCCAAAGCGCTGAGCTTCGACCCGTCGGATCCGGAATCGGGCCTGATTCTGACCACCCGATGGGGTTCGGAATGGCGAGTGCCCGTGAACAAGCTGACCGGCCTGAGGGTGATCCAGCCCGGCATGATCGAGCTGGACACGGTCAAACCCGCCGCGATTCAGACAGTCGAATACATCGGTCCGACCACTGCCCCCCGGTTCGGCGCGAACGTGTGCGGCGGGCCGCTGAAAATCGGCACCCGGACATTCGATCAGGGCATCGGAACGCAGTCGCGGACGCTCATCGCATACCGGCTCGACGGCACGAAAAAGACCTTTACGGCCTGGGTCGGCCTGGAAAACTCGGCTGGCCCGAAAGGCCAGGCCCGGGCCGTGGTGCTTCTGGACGGCAAGCCGGCCTATGACAGCGGCCCCCTGAAGGCGGGCGAAATGCCCCGGAGAGTGCAGATCGATCTCGGAACCGCACGTCTGTTGATCCTCGCCAGCGAATTCGGGGAAGGTGGCGGAGTGCGGGACTGGGTTAACTGGTGCGAACCATTGATCCGCCCCTGATCACTGACGAACAGGACGATCATGAATCTGCGACCGTACTCAATGCATGCATGACTGCGTGACTGCATTTTTCGCAGAAATTCGGATTCATGATTTCGAATCGGTCGAACTCTCAAGCCTGAGTCATTCGGGCCTGGATTCGAAGGCCCTGCGGTTCGGCACAGGGCCCGGCTCCCAAGCAGCACGAGATAGAATCAATAGGTCATCACTTCGATCCGGTTCGCGATCGGACCGATACAGCGCGCGGCCGAAAACGCGGCCTCCTGCGCCCTCAATTTGTCATGAAAGCACCTGGCGGTCCCTTCAAGCACCAGCTGCCCCCGGTCATGACGAACTTTCAGGTCGCGAATCCGCCCATGAGCGTATTCCTCGATCCGAAGGACAACGTCAGCCATGACAAGATCGTCAAGTTCCATTGCAAAGGCCATTCCGCACTTCCTTCCGGTCCACACGCCAGCCCAGATCCCTGGCTTCGGCATGTGACGGACAAGTGATTCTCCAGCCGTCCTGGCCAGAAAGCGGCCCGGGCGATTCGGAAAATCGCCCGCAGTGCGTTCGTTTGACTTCCTCGAGCGCACTCGCTTCAAAGTAAACCCCCTCGACATGCGCGTCAAGTGACCATCGCGCGGAAATCCAATCGGCCTGTCATGATATCTCGAAGCGCTTTTTCCGGCCCCCCGAACCGCCCGGAACGAAACTTCGACATCCCGACGAAAACAATTCGCAAGTTTCTCTCATCAAAGGCAATCAGGACGCGGCGGCGCGAATCGTTCACGAAGCCACCTTGACGGACCAGGGCCGACAGGCCAAAATCGGTTTTCCTTCCGGCAAGGCTTCCGCAAGATGGCGTCGGAACGGACGTAACGTCCCGTTCGCCATCAGCTTCAGGCCATTCCAAAGCGATCTCGGGACGATCGGACGATGTCAGACGAAATGCCGCGTAAACAGTCCGAGGTTTGGCTCGGATTCGATGAACTTGAAGTCGGCGACAGCTTCGAATCCGCCGCTCGCACGATCACCCAGGCCGAAGTCACGCTCTTCGCCGGGATTTCGGGCGACTTCAACCCGATCCACATGAACCACGTGCATGCCGGAGAAGGCCCATTCCGTCAGCCCATCGCGCATGGGCTGCTGGTGCTATCCGTGGCCAGCGGGCTGGGCATTCAGGCGCCGAAGACCAATACGCTCGCGTTTCTGAGCATCGAAAATTGGGAATTCCTCAAGCCGGTCTATTTCGGTGACACGATCCACGTCCGCAACACGGTGACCGCGCTCGAGCCCAGGTCGCGCGGCCGGCGCGGCGTCGTGACGTGGACGAAGGAAGTCCTCAATCACAAGGGCCAGGTCGTCCAGAAAGGCACGACCCGCACGATGATCGCCTCGCGAAGCGTCGGCAGCGGCTCCGGCGGCGACGAAGACTGACACCGGCGCCCGGTCTAACACACACAAGTTCGTATACCGCCACACCGGGACAGCTCAACCGGATCGAACGGACCTGTTTCCGATTCGAAATCGTATTCAGGATCGCATTTCGGCCGACATCGAAAAGTCATGCCGTGAGGTGCTTCGGATCGAAGTCTCACGGCATTCTCGCATTTCGTCGTTTTCATTCGGAATCGGCCAGCAGCCGGCGAATGCGAATCAACTCTCCTTGGGCTTCATTTCCTTGATGGAGATGTCCTTGTAGCGGACTTCCATCGCCGGGCCCACATGCACCTGCAGAGCGATGATGCCGGAATCGTCGAATTTGTCGTCCTTGCGGTCGATCACCTTGGTGCCGTTGATATAGATGCGCACCTGCTTGCCGACGGCATCGATCCGGAACTCGTTCCAGTCGCCCTTCTTGACGATCTTCTCGGCCTCTTCTTTCGGATACCGCTCGAGAATGCCGCGGCGGCGTTCCTCATAGAGCAGGCCCCAATATTCGTCGGCGACGTCGGCCTGTGGGCCGGAAACGGCACCGTCTTCGGCACGGGCACTGCGGAACTGAATACCGCTGTTGCCGTTGCGCAGCTTGACCTTGGCCTTCAGGACGAAGTCGCCGTAGCTTTTGGGCGTACAGAGAAATTCGTTCTTGGCGATCTTGCCGTCGGTTCGGCCGACGATCTCGCCGTCCTCCACGGAAAAACTCACGCCCGGAGCCTTCGGCAGAACCCAGCCGTCCAGGCTTTTGCCGTCGAAGAGCGATACGAAGCCATCCTCAGCCCCCTGCAGACGCCCGGCGAAAGCGACGATGGGCGAGAGACCGAATAACCGCAGCAAATGACGTCGATTCGAATCATGCATGGATGTACGCTCCTGGATCGAACGGTCGAACCGGCGCCGCTGGGTCGGATAAGGAGAAGTCCGGTGTTTACAGGGCGGGAACGACTGACTGTGGCGGGAAAAATCACGCAGGCGGTCCTCCATCGACCGACAGGCTTTTTCCTCGAACGGCGATTGTGGCAGAATAGGACAACCAAAGCAAGTTACTCGCCGATTTCTTGCGGGGCCGATGCCTCGCTCGAGTCGCATGCACCAGAATGACAAGGCTTTATGAATCTCGATCAGGAACTGGATAACTGGGGTCCCGAAGCGCTCCAGCGGCATTCCGCCCCACCGACTCTTGACCAGGCACGGGAATATTGCCGAAAGCTGGCGACCTCACATTACGAAAACTTCATCGTCGTAGGCCTTTTCACGCCGCCCAGCCTGCGGCCAGCGTTCGAAGCCGTCTACGGTTATTGCCGCTGGGCCGACGATCTCGGCGACGAAACCGGCGACCGCCAAACCTCCGAAAAGCTGCTTGCCTGGTGGCTCAGCCAGCTTGACGATCTCTATCGCGACCAAGCCCCGCCGCCACGACACCCGGTTTTCGTCGCCCTGGAGCCCGTCATCGAACGGTACGCCATCCCCAGGCAGCCCTTCGCCGACCTCGTCAGCGCCTTCGTGCAGGACCAGCATGTCGTGCGCTACGAGACTCGGGAACAGCTCGTCGACTACTGCCGACGCTCGGCCGACCCGGTCGGCGAACTCGTTTTACGGCTCTTCGGGGCCGCCACACCGGAAAATCTCGCCATGTCGGCCTCCATCTGCACCGGGCTCCAGCTCGCCAATTTCTGGCAGGATGTCGGCCGAGACCTCGAAATCGGACGCATTTACGTGCCGACCGCGTCCATGGCCGAACATGGCGTGACCGAAGCCGATTTCCGTAACGCACCGGCATCGCAAGGGTTCCGCAAGATGCTGGCCGAAGAAGTCGCCTGGACACGCACCCTGTTCGACCACGGCAAGCCCCTGACGACCGCCCTGCCCGGCCGGTTCGGGCTTGCGCTGCGTCTGTTCCATGCCGGTGGTGTGGCCACTCTGGATGCCATCGAGGCTCAGTCTTTCGACGTCTTGACCCGCCGCCCCCGAATCGGGAAGATGATGCGGGCCAGACTCATGGCCCGGGCCCTCTTTGACTCGCTGCGCGGCCGCTGAAATGGCCCGTTCGCCTGCCGACGGAATTCGCCCGAACTATCCCGTCTCCGGAAATTCGTCCCGTTCGACCGAAACCGATATCCGCATGCGAAGCACTCCAGTGCCGACATCCGAAATACGTGCGTCGCAGGGCGATTCGACACTCCGGCCAGGGGTCGAATCCGGGCGCTCGCATGCGTTCGAAACCGGTGCGTCCGCTCAAGCCCCGCCCACGAATTCGATTTCATTTGCGTTCTGCCATGAAGTCGCGCGCCGCGAAGCAGGCAATTTCTACTGGAGCTTCCGCCTGTTGCCTCGCGATGCGCGCCGGGCGATGTGCACTCTGTACGCATTCATGCGGCACACGGACGACCTGGCGGACCGCGAAGCCCCGATCGGCGAACGTGAGACGGACCTGAACCAGTGGCGTGGCCTGCTCGATCAGGCTCTCGACAGCGAAGACGTTTCGAAAGCCCATCGCCTCGGCGAAGTGTGGCCCGGCTTTCCGGCCCTGGCGGCGACCGTGCGTCAGTTCGGCATCCCCCGCGAATATCTGCATGCCGTGATCGACGGAATGGCATTCGACCTCGGGCCGGTGCGTATCGAAAATGCAGCCCAGTTCGAACGCTATTGCTGGCACGTGGCATCGGCCGTCGGGCTTTGCTGCCTGCACATCTGGGGTTTCGAGTCGCGCGGGGGCCAGGCGGAAGCCCTTGCCGAAAAGCTCGGGCTTGCATTTCAGCGCACGAATATCCTGCGTGACGTGGCCGAAGATCATGCCCGCGGCCGCATCTATCTGCCAGCCGACGACCTTCGAAGGCATCACGTGACCGACGCCGAACTGGCGGCCGACCACGCCAGTGCAGGCCTGAAAGCCCTGGTAGCCGAGCACGCCGCGATCGCCCGTGGCGAATATCAGGCCGCCGGCGAACTTCTTCCCTTGATCTCGCCCGCATGCCGCCCCATGCTGCGAGCCATCGCCCGCATTTATGAGGGCGTCCTCGACACCATCGAACGGCAGCATCATGACGTTCTCGTTCGTCGGGCCTCACTGCCGAAATGGCGCAAGGCGGCCATCATGATCGGGGCGGTTTTCGGCTGATGCCAGATTCTCTCGAACCTGTCACGAATCGATTTCCGAACGAAGAGGCTAGCGACACGGTGCTGGACGTTGCCATTATTGGCGGCGGGCTGGCCGGCATCGCTGCGGCTCTCGAATGCCGGGATCGCATTTCCGGCGCACGCATCGCCCTTTTCGAAAGCCGGAAACGCCTGGGCGGCCGGGCCGGCTCGTTCGTCGATCCGAAGTCAGGTGCCTGGGTCGATAATTGCCAGCACGTGGGCCTGGGCTGCTGCGACGCGCTCGTCAAGTTCGTCGCCCGGCTCGGTGCCGCCGATGCGTTCCGCCGTTCGAAATCGCTGAAATTCCGCACGCCCGACGGCCGAACCAGCGCCATTTCGGCAGTTCCCTTTCTGCCCGCCCCGCTGCATTTGGGGCTGGCGTTCGCCAGATTGCATTTCCTGAGCCTGCGAGACAAAGCCCTTCTGGCCTTCGGGCTCACGAAACTGGCAGCCACGCCCCCTTCCCGGCTGCGTGGCCGATCGGTCGCGGAATGGCTGAAATCGAACAGGCAGACGGCCCGGACGATCGCCCGATTCTGGGAGCCGGTGCTCGTCTCAGCCCTGAACGACTCGCTGGAAAGGCTCGACGTCGCCGGGGCACGCCAGGTGTTCGTCGAATCGTTCTTTCTGAGGCGTGACGGATTTCATTTGCTCGTGCCGGCCATGCCTCTGGGAGAGCTGTTCGACGAGGTCGCCGGCCAGGCACTGACGAAATCCCACATCGAAACGGCCGAGAACATGGCCTGTAAACTGATCGAGGTGGCCGGCGACCGTACGTTTCGATTGTATTTTCGGGACGATTCCGTCCGTATCGCTCGAAACGTCATACTTGCGGTGCCCTGGGCGGCAGCGGCGGATTTGCTGTATTCGACCGGTCGAAGCGAACTCAATCCTGTGACCGGAGCGGCTGAATCCCTCAAACCATCGCCGATCACGGGGATTCACCTGGTTCTCGACCGGCCCGTGTGCTTCGATGCGGAAGTGGCATTGCTGGATACCACGGCCCAGTGGGTTTTTGACCATACCCAGGCCGATCGACGCCAGGATGGTTCGGTGGTTCCGCCAGGTGGCCAGAGCCTGCATGTCGTCGTCAGCGCCAGCCATGCCCTGGTTCGGGAAAGCCGCGAGAGCATCCTGGAGAGGATCATCGGCGATCTGACTCCAGCATTTCCGGCGATGAAAGATGCGAATGTCATTTCGTCGTGGGTGGTGACGGAACACGCGGCGACGTTCAGCCCGGCACCGGGGACCGACGCGATCCGGCCGGGCACGATCACGCCCGTCCCGCGACTTTACCTGGCCGGTGACTGGACTTCGACCGGCTGGCCAGCGACGATGGAAGGGGCGATTCGATCGGGAGTTTCGGCCGCAATTGCGTTCGCGAAATGCAAGTAATTTCGATCGCTTCCGAATGACGTCTCACTTCGAACTTCGCCGTGACCTTCCGGAAGGCAGCTGTCGTCATGGAAACACTTCGCATCGGTTCGGCTTACGAATACGTTTCGATCGAACTGCCGCAGGGAAGTTCCGGGGAAGGCTGGTTCGAGTCGCGGGCCGAGATCATCGTCGTCGGCTTTCAGGGCCAGATCCGCCCCTGGTTTCTGTGGACCGAGCTGGATCGATTCGCGAGCGGTCTTCGAAAACTTCATGATTCACTGAAAGGCACCGCGGAACTGCTGCCGTGTGAGGCCCAGCTCATTCTCGAACTCACTTGCGACAATTGCGGGCATATCATTCTGACAGGCAACGCCAGTTCGAATATCGCGGGCGACAACAGGCTGAGTTTCGAAATCGCGCTGGATCAGACATATCTCTCCGAACCGCTGCGCGTGCTCGAAGGCTGGATCGCATCGATGAAGTCCGAATAAGAAAAGGAGACGGGGGTCATTTCCAAATAATGACCCCCGTCCCCTTTTCTGACTGCTCACCGAGATTGATACGTTTCGAACGATGTGCGGGAAATGTCCTGGAATTCGCGGGTCATGGCGAGGGGGTCTTTCAGGAAAATGCGGACCAGGTGTTCGTAGGTCGGGAAGCTGGTGATGTCATTGTGGCGTGCGCCCGGGACGACGCCGAGGGCCTTCGGCGCGGCGATTTTGTCGTAGAGTCTCAGGCCATGGGAAACGGGTATCAGGGCGTCTTCGTCACCGTGGAGGATGAGTGTCGGGGCGGTGATTTTGTCGGCTTTCGAAAGCGATTCGAACATTTTCGGTACGAGCAGGCGCGGCAACGGTTTCGAATGAAGGGCGACCACCTCGCGCATGGAAGTGAAAGGACTGTCGAGAATCAGCCCGGCCATGCGCTGATTCGCGGCCAGGTGGGTGGCCACGCCGGTGCCGAGCGACTTTCCGAGGACATACAGCGGTAAGCCTGAAGGTGCAAGTCGTTCCGTGAACCAGCCCCAGGCGGCTTCGACGTCCAGATAGAGCCCCTTTTCGGTCGGCACGCCTTCGCTGCGGCCATAGCCTCGATAATCGACGAGCAGCACGTGATAACCGGCCCAGACGAACCGGTCCACGGCGTGCACCCAGTCGCACAGGTTGCCGGAATTGCCGTGCAGATAGAGCATGGCGCCGCGCGGTTCCGGAGCGGGCATGTACCAGGCGGAGAGGGTGACGCCGTCGGCGGTCCGCAGGGCGACTTCCTCGTAAGGCAGGTTCATGTCCGTCGGTGTCGTATCGGCCGGGGCGAAAGTGGCGTCCGGGCGAAAGACGAATTTGCGTATGACGGGGGTCAGCATCGATAGCCCTCACGATGGCCGTGTCCGGACAGAATTGTCGGCGAAACGGGACGGTTTGTCCATCGAGAGACGACATTCAGGAGGCATCGAAGCGCAGAACCGGACGTTCTGACGCGAGCCGGCAATGCCGTATCGAACCCGTCCCGGAATTCGGAAAGGTTCGAAAATGGCGATCGTACGCTTCAGGCGTCCGGTTTGTCTTCGCCTGAATTCGGAGGCACGGCCGTGGCGGCCATGAGCAGAAACGCGAACCCCATCATCAGAAACGGCAGGCCGGTCGAGAAGCCTCCCGAGGGCGACAGGGCGATGCCCATGATGAGGAAGCAGAAGCCGATGAAGGCGTTCGGAGAGAATCCGGGTTTCATTGCGATTCGTCTTTCTTCGAGCCGGAATTATGGCCGAGGTTTCGCGGCACCGAGTTTCAGCCGGAAGATCAGCCCAAGAATCACGAAAAACGCCCCCTGGGAAATGAAAATCAGCCCGACGGGAGTCACACCCGCCGCGGCGATCCCCGTTCCGACAATCGCAAGAATCGAGCCGATCGCCATGAACACCATGCCCATCGAAGTGAATTGCTTTCGTGACAATTCGACGCATTGAGTGCACTGGCTGTTGAAAACCGGCTGCCCGTTGCGGCGATTCAGCTCACGGATCGTGCCGTGCGATTTGCAAAAGAGGCAGCCGCATCGCAGGCATGCCCGGAACGGTTCCGAAGAGCAGTATTCACATTTCATTTCGGTGATCGCTTTCGTTCGAAGCTGAGGACGACAGCCTGAATCGATCCTGTCGAGCCTCATCCGCATGTGCATTCGCTGCGATTTCGCCGAAATTCGGGAGAATCGATCAGGCCATGATATCGAATTTTTCCAGATCGGCTGAGACTTCGTGCAGCCGGTCCGAGAGATAATGGCGGATTTCCTCGCTCGTTTTGAGCTGAAGGACGTGGTGGGCGAATCGCTCGGCTTCGGCGGTGCTGACGTGCGAAAGCAGTGACTTGATGGCCGGGACGAAGGCGGGGCTCATGCTGAACTTGCGCAGGCCGAGCCCGAAAAGGACAAGAAACGAGCGGGGCTGGGCGGCCATTTCGCCGCACAGGGTGACGGGCATGCCCGAGCGTTTGCAGGCGTCCAGAATCATCATGAGGACGCGGATCACGGCCGGCGAAAGGGGCTCGCACAGGTGACTGACCTTGGAATTATCACGGTCGGCGGCCATGAGGTACTGGATCAGGTCGTTGGACCCGATCGAGATGAACTGGGTTTCGCGCAGGATCGAATCGATGCAGATCGCGGCTGCCGGCACTTCGATCATCACGCCGGTGCGCACCTCGCGGCCGAAATCCAGGCCTTCTTCGGTCAGTGCGGCCTTGCAGTTTTCGACCATGCGATTGAGGAAGCGGAGTTCCTCGAGAGCCGTCACCATCGGGAAAAGCATGGACACACGGCCATGCGCGCCGGCGCGAAGGATGGCCCGGATCTGGGTTTCGTAGAGCCGCGGGTGTTCGAACGCCAGGCGAACGGAGCGCCAGCCCATGAAGGGGTTGGCCTCGACCCGGCGGCCGAGGTAGGGCACGGATTTGTCGCCGCCGACGTCGAGCGTGCGGATGGTGATCGGCTTGCCCTTCGTGGCCAGCACGATTTCACGGTAATAGCGGTATTGCTCCTCTTCGTCCGGCACGTCGGGGTGTGTCAGGAAGAGGTATTCGGTACGCAAAAGCCCCACGCCGGCGGCGCCGGTGTGATTGGCCGTTTCGGCGTCGGAAACGCTATTGATGTTGGCCAGGAGTTCGACGGGCGTGCCGTCGGACGACACGGCCGGCAGGTCGCGATTTTCGACGAGCCGGTGCTTGATGTCGAAAAACTCACGCTGCTTTTTGCGGTAGGCGGCCGCGGTTTCGGGGTCGGGGTGGAGCAGGACGATGCCTTCGTTGCCGTCCACGACGATCAGATCGCCGTTGGCCACGTCGGTCGAAACGCTGTCTAGCCCGGTGACGGCCGGTATGCCCCGGCTGCGGGACAAAATCGAAGCATGGCTCGTGCCGCCGCCGATTTCCGTGACGATGCCCCCCAGAGGCTGATCGCCCAGGCTCATCGACTGGCTGGGCAGGATCTCGTGGGCCACGATCACGATCGGGTCCGAGCCGTAATCGGGCAGGACGTCCGGATCTTTCTGATGTTCCAGGCCCTGCAGGTCAGCCGCGATCCGGCCGAAGACGTCGCGCAGGTCGGCCATGCGTTCGCGGAAATAGTCCTGCTGCTCGAAATGCTCGAAGCGGCTGATGTACTGCATCATCACCTGCTGCAGTGCCGTCATGGCCGTCACGCGCTGCGACTGAACCAGCGAATAGACTTTCTGCCGCAGGCTCGGGTCGCGGACCATGCTCAGGTGGGACCGGAAGATGTCGGCTTCCTCCCGGCCGATCTGCGATTCCACCTTCTGAATCATGCTCTCGAGTTCGAGCCCCGCCCGTGCCAGGGCCAGGTCGAAACGCTCGAGTTCCGGGGCGACGAGTTCCGGCGCGGCCAGCGTGACAGGCTCCGTGGAGTGCAAGATCGATTCGACCTTGTACACCCGGCCCACCACAACGCCTGGACTGACAGCCACGCCCTTCAACATGCTTCGGATTATGCCTTTTCGTTCATGCATTCACAAGCCGAATCGAGCCGCGGAGTTCCAGCGAGCCGGAACACGCCCGGAGCGATCGATACGACCGGCCCGGGCCATTTCGACCGCGTCGTCAGCCCTGGCCGATCAGTTTGCCGATGGCGTCCAGAGCCGTCGGGGCCGGTTTGGGGGTCGGCTGACCGCCTCGGATCCAGATTTCGTTCGTCGCGGCATGGGTCATCGTCGAGCCCTCGGGAATGCCTCCGTCGGTGTAAAGCACGTGGATGCGGCCGTCCGAACCCTGAAGAAGGCTCGGATAGTGGTAAGAGCCCTTTTTCTCCGCATTCCGGACGACGTGCCGAGTGATCGGCCAGGTGCGTCCTTCGTCGTCGGATAGACTCAGGGCCAGGCTCCAGCGGCCTTCCGTCAGATCATTGTAGACCATCGCCCAGGCGCCGCTGGCCAGGCGGATCGCATCCACGCCGGCGCCGGGGTTCGGCAGATCCGACGACGTCACGGCGGACCACGTCTGCCCGCCGTCTTTCGACTCGGCCTGGCGGATCCGCTCGAAGGGGCCATTGTCACGCATGAAGGCCACCACGGTGCCGTCCTTGCGTTCGACGAACGCCGGCTGAATGTTGCCCAGGCCGATCATCGACTGCGACGTCTTCCACGTCTTGCCCTGATCATCCGTATAATAAGCCAGGCTGGCCGAGAATGTGTCCGTGTAAAGCGGCAGCAGCCAGCGGCCCGTCGATAGCACCATCGGCCTGACGCGCGGCATCCAGCCCAGCCGCTGATAGATTTCCTGCTTCGAACGTTCGGACGTCTTGCGGATGATCTCCGTCCAGCGCGGGACGGCCTTCGCCACGACATCGGCCTTGTGCGTTTTCAGAGCCGCTTCGAACTGCTCGGAAAAGCCTGAAGGGGTGACGTGCGCGACCCCTTCCCGCTGCCAGACGGGCGCCTGGCCGGGGGTCTGGAAGTCCTTGCTGACGTGATACTTCAGCAGGGCGCCTTCCCAGTTGTGGTCGAGAATCGTCGGATACCAGAGCCAGAGTTCGCCGGAGGGCGCCGCGAAAATCGCCGGATTACAGTCCGGATAACCCGGCGTATCGGCCAGTTCCATGCGGGGCGACCATTCGCCGGAACCTTTCGGCAGCCTGTGGCCGACGATGCGGACATCGTCCGACCTGCGTTCGCCATGGCCTGTGTAATAAGCCAGCAGCAAGTCGCCGTTGGGGCACTCCGTCACGCAGGGGGCGTGGTTATGAATGCCGGTTTCTCGCGGGAAAACATGTGTGAGCCGAATGCCCGAATCGTCCGCGGCGTGTGAGGGATGCCCGACCTTACCTGAACTAATGGCCAGGAGAGCGCCGGCCCGGATGGCGTCTCTTCGATTCCATGAAGCCTTCATCGGTGGGTTTCTCCCGGTTGCGTAAGCGAATGTCGTTGCGTCGTGGCGGATCGAATCGGCCTGAACGAATCCGAAAGCTCAGTATCGCCGAAAACGTGCCGATCGCAAGCGAAACCCGGAAAGAAACGGCGAAATTCGTTCAGAACGGTCACGCCCGGGCCCTTCCGTTCGCCGAGATTCCGCCCGATGATCCGTCAGGGTCAAGGCTCAATTCGCAATGGCAGGCGTCAGTCGAACGTTCACCCGGGCCGCCCCGGTCTGGCCTGGTTCGGGCCGCTCGGCGAAGCTCGCCAGGATCGAGGCCAGCGTCCGGTCGACTCGCCCTACGAAAAGCGGCTTGCCGTCCTTAATCACCCGAACCGGCTCGTCCAGATCGACGGCGTGATCATCGAGAATCAGGCGGAAAGCGTTGACATCCGCCGCTTTCTGAACGACGTAGTTCTGACCCGCATGTTGGACGGCAAGCTCCTGGCCGGCCCGGGCATCGGCGCGGTCTATGCCAAGCCAGTAGAAACGGTCGTGGACGACATCGTCCTGACGCCATACGACTTTGTCGGGCAGAGAGTTGCGCCGGAATGCGACCATCCACGGCAGGGCGATTTTGTCCTCGCCGCCCATCCAGTGCCCCTTGCCTTCGAAGATCTTCACGAAATGGGTGTAGCCGCCCGGGTCGGTCTCTCGCAGCTTTTCCAGCTTGCCGGCCCAATCCAGGGCCACGGCGTTGCGGTTGTAGGCCTTGTCGTCGCCGCCCATCAGCAGGGCGAAGGGCAGGTTGCGCAAACCCTGCGGCTGGGTCTCGTTCGGGTGCCCGGCCATCATCGCCGCAGCGGCCAGGCGGTCGGCCATTCGGGGGGCGAGCTGAAACACACCATCGCCGCCAGCCGAGTAGCCCATGATGTAAACCCTGTTCAGGTCGACATCTTCGACAATGACCATGTCTTCGATCAGGCGGGCGAACATCGCGTCGATGTGCCCTTCATGCCAGAGATTCCAGGTGTCCGTCGGGGCCCGCGGCACCAGATAAATGCCTTCCTCAAGCGTATAGAGCTTCTTCTGATTCTCCCACTGGCGATCGTTCACGGCTTTGGGCGCGCCGCCGCCCCCGTGCATCGAAATCCAGAGCGATCGCCCTTTTTCCGGCTTTGCGCCGAAGGTCTTGTAGATGAAAGGCATGCGCTTGCCGTCCATTTCGACGACGCCCGATTTCAATTCGGCGGCCCGTGCCTCGCGAACGCGCTTCACGTGTGCTTCCCACAGCGATTTCGCCGCGGCTTCGGCGTCGGCACGGCTCAGCGGTACGTTGGCGATCGAAGGCGGCAAGCTTTTCGCGTCTGTAGATTCAGGCGCCTCGAGCCAGCTTCGGAACGCCTCGAGAGCGGCCGGCGACCCGGCCAGGTGTTCGGCAGGCTGTGGCGAATCTGCCGAAAATCCAAGCGTGGCGGATGCGCACAACACACACAAGCCGAAAACCGTTGTTCTGATCATCGCCAAGGCCATTCCGAATCGATTGCGGGGGAAGAAGATACGCATACGCCGCGGCTTATCGGCCGATCAGCCTTTCCAGACAGCGTCGCCTGCCTCGGGGGCGGTCCATTCGCCGTCCCGCAAGGTCTTGCCGTCTTTGGCTTTGACGCACCATTTCAAGGTTTCGCCGTGGGGCAGGTCGAGTTTCTTCGGACCTTCCAGCGGCACCTGGGCCACGATGCGGTCCTTCAGGCGAATTTGCAGCGTATTGCCTGCATCCTGGGCATCAGGTTCGATCGATACGGATCGGCGGCGGGTGTACCAGCGGGTGACGTCCTCGGCTTCGACCCATTTGGCCGACCGGTTCCAGATCAGCGGAAAATGGATGCCCGTCTTGCGGAAGCTCGATGCGTAAATCCTTTTCATCGGGTCGGTTTCGTCGGCTTTCGAAGCATTGCCGATGAACCAGGTTTCATCCAGCTTCGAGGGCTCGCAAGCCCCGACGAATCGCCATTGATCGGTAAAGACCTCGACCCAGCTGTGGTTGCCCTTCACGGTCGTCCACTGGGGCACGCCCACGAACCGGGCAGGTATACCCACGGCGCGGCAGGCGTCGATCAACAGAATCGAAAGCCCCGTGCAGCTTGCGAATTTCGCGTCGATCGATTCATAGGGACTCTGGTCCGGCTTGGGCCTCTTGGTCGGGTGATAGGCCACGCCGAAGGTCTTGAAGACTTCGACGTTAAGCTTCTTGACCACCTCATCGGCCGACTTCAGGTCGCGGACCATCGGCAGGAACCGGTCCTTGAAGTCCTTCCGCCAGTCGTCACGCCGTTCGTTGACTGAAGCGTAAGGCAGCACCTGTTCATGGAACAGTTCCAGCGGCACGGCGGCGGCCCAGGGGGTCGCTTTGCGCGCTTCATGGGCAATGGCAACATTCCGTGCCAGAAAATCAGGCGAAAGTGTTTCGAAGTCCTGATCGGGCATGTTCGCCAGCAGAAAGGCGAACGATTCGCGCGTCTCTGCCGACTCGGCCTTGAGGGCCTCGGCCCAGGCCTGCCGCCTCGTGCCGACTTCGCCTTCGGCGGGCTTGAGCCGCTCGGTAAGGGCGGCGCGATACGCTTCGGGGACGTATTCCAGAGCATCGGAAGCCAGGATCGATTCAGGCCGGCAGGCCAGAATGAAAGTACAGCAAAAGAATGCCAAGGTGTTCGGCAGACGTCCGGCCATGATCGAATCGCTCGCTTTCGGAATCAGGGCGTGTTCGAAGTATCCTTCGATATCCTGGTCGGAACCAGCGTATCCGAATTCGAACACCTTCGAAAGCCAGCAGTTCGCCCGAATCCGCGAGTTTTCCCGGGTTGTGCCGCCAGGGTCAGGTCCGAATCGCCCGGCTACGCGAGAGCGAAGGCACGACATGTCTCGAAATGACGATGCCACCGATCGCGATCAGGGCGAGAGCGACGGTCGTAGGCGAGCCGGTGAACGCGTTCGCAGCGAAACTTAGACTTTGAGGTGAAACGTCGAAACGTTCGGTCGGTAAGAATGGGTTCGATCGGTGCCACCTGGTTGTGAAAACAACGGCTGGAAGCCGGTGCCACTCTTTTTCCAGGACGGCAAAGCTGGATGGTTCTTCAGCCTGGGCCCCCCCCCGAGCTCCAGCTCGGGATGGCTTCGAAAAGATACGAGTCGATCCGCGAAATTCGACGCATAAGAAAAATTCCCGAGCTGGTGCTCGGGGGGGCCAGGCGTTGAGACCTCGCTGCGATTCGTGTCTACGCCCGACTTTGCCGGCCTGAAAAAACAAACCGCCGAACGACTCGAACACTGCGATTCCACTGATCTTCCGCAGGCCACGAAAATCGGCAAACGAAAAAGCCGCGCCAGATTCGGCGCGGCGGACGGCATCGAAACTCATGCGGATCCCGGGGATCACGCCGCCTCGACCGTTTCAGGCTCCGGCGAGATCCGCATGCCTTTTCCCCAAAGGGCCGCCACGCTCTCGAATTCGAGATGGCCGATCGAATCGACGATCAGGTCCGGCTTATAGGCGAACTGGACGAGGTCTTCCGTGCGGGTGCAGCCGGTGAGCACCAGCACGCTGTGCAGGCCAAGCTGCACGGCACCCAGAATGTCGGTCGACATGGTATCGCCGACCATCACGACCCGCTCAGGCGGCAGGCCGAGGTCGCGGCAGGCGTCTGAGAGCATCCAGGGGCTGGGCTTGCCGACGCTGAAGGCTTTCACGCCCGCGGCGGTTTCGAGCATGGCGACGGTGGCCCCGCAGCCGGGCCGCATGCCTTTATCGGTGGGGCAGTTGGGGTCGAGGTTGGTGGCCACGAGCCGGGCACCTGCCAGAATCATGCGCAGGGCCGTTTCGATCTGTTCGAAGCTGAGTGTACGGCCTTCGCCGACGACGACGTAATCGGGGTCCTTGTCCACGATCGCGAAGCCGTTGTGGTGCAGGGCCGTCATCAGGCCGCCTTCGCCGATGACATAGGCCGTGCCGCCCGGAGTCTGCCGGGAAAGGAAGCGGGCGGTCGCCATCGAGCATGTATAGATATGATGATCTTCTACCGGGAGCCCCAGGCGCCGGAGCTTGGTGGCGACGTCCCGGCGCGTTCGCTGCGAATTGTTCGTCAGGAAACGGAAGGGAACGTCGTGGTCGATCAGGGAGCGTACGAAACAGGCAGCGCCATCGATGAGTTCGGACCCGCGATAAATGACGCCATCCATATCCAGCAGCAATCCACCGTTCATACCGATTCGATCCTCAAGACTCAGGAAACCGACAACCGCCCAGATTCAGGGCATTTTTTATGCCAATCACAGAGATTACGCAGCACAAAGCCACATTTTTAATCACTTCTTCATCATTCATGTGCAAGCCGCCGAAGCATGTTGCGTCATGGCGACCGACAATCAGATCCCTTACGCCGAACAAACAAGCATTACGCCTATTTCACATGCGTATCAACCATGAAATGCACGTATTGCGCGCACTTTTGGCCTCTTCTCGGAAATTCTGACAATTCCTTACAAGAACGTATTGACCGGGTTCGTCGTTCTGGTAGAACTACCCGCGAATACCGCGAACGGACGTGACGCAAGGCCACGGTCGCGGGTTCGCAGGCATCCAGGAACCACCCTTACTCGCCGCAGCGGATCGGCGATCCAGGGCCGATTCGAGGCGCTCAAGGAGGAGCCCACGCGATGCGCGACCATACGAAGGAATTCGTGCGGCTGATCGCCGAAACGTTCGACTGCCCGGGGCCGATCTACGAATTCGGTTCGTTTCAGGTGGAAGGTCAGGAACAGTACGCCGACCTTCGGAGCCTGTTCCCCGGTCGCAAGTACATCGGCTGCGACATGCGGCCCGGGCCTGGTGTGGACGTCGTCGACGACGTCACGAACATGAAGCTCGGCACCGGCACGGTCGGGACGATCCTGAGCATCGAAACGTTCGAGCACGTTTTCGAGATTCGCAAAGCCTTCGACGAAGTCTTTCGCGTGCTCAAGCCCGGCGGGCTGTTCGTCATCACGACGCCGCTGAATTTCCGTATTCACGCCTATCCCGACGATTACTGGCGGCTCACGCCGACATGCCTGCGCCGGCTGATGGCCCCATATGAGGCCAAGGTGACGGGCTTTCAGGGGCACGACAAATTCCCGCACACGGTGATGGCCGTGGCACGCAAATCTCCGGCCGAGTCGGACTTCGCCGAGCGGGCCTGCGCGTTGAACCGGCGTTATGCCGAATATCTGGCGGCGGAGCGAGGCCGCCAGCCGATTTCGAAACGCCTGCGTCACGCCATGAGCTGGCTGCATCGGTCGAAATTCGAGCGCAAACAGATGAAGCATTACTACACTTCGCATCTTGTCATCGATCAGGCGGAGGCGGTGGCGGCTGCACGGCGTCAGGCCGGGTGAGCCGGATCGCGATTTCGCTCAGGACGATTTCGCCATTTTTCGGGCCCTGACCGGGCGGCACGGATGGGGCCGGGACGACGGAAAGCGATGGATCACATGGCCATGCAATCGAAATGGAATCGGGTCTTCATCATCGGTCTGGACGGCGCCACGTGGAACGTCCTCGATCCGATGATCGAACGGGGCGTGATGCCCAACCTGGCTCGGCTCAAGGCCCGCGCCGCTCATGGCGACATGCTCTCGTGCGTGCCGCCGGTCACTTCGGCGGCGTGGACGACGATGGTCACAGGCAACGGGCCGCAGCGGCACGGAGTCTATGACCACAGGCGTTACGATGCCGAATCGCGCCGGATGCGGGTGAATCACTCGGGCCGCGTGCGCGTGCCGACGATGTTCCACAAGCTTTCCGACGCGGGCCGGACGATCGTCTCGATCAACGTGCCCGTGACCTATCCGCCGCTCAAGATCAAGGGCCTGGTCGTCTCGGGCCTGGATGCCCCGCACCTGGAAGGCGCTCTTTCGGGCAATGCCGAATTCGCCGATGCCGTCCGCACCACGCTGCCCGGCTATCATCACCAGGTGCTCTGGAAGAAGCCTCCGCGTGATGCCGAAGAATTCCGCCGCCTGGCCGACGAAACCCGCAAGCTCTTCGCCGCCCGGGCTGAATCGGCCTGGATCGCCGACCGCATGTTCGCCGACTGGTCCGTGATGATGGTCCAGTTCCAGAATCTCGACCCCTTCCAACACCGCTGTTGGCCCTGGCTGAACGTGGACGAAGCCGGTATCGACGATGCCCCCATGAACCGGGCCGCCGAAGCCGCCATGAACGCGCTGGACAGTGCCATCGGCCGCCTGCTTGAGCTGGCCGAAGCCCGTGGGGCAGGCGTGATGGTCTCGAGCGATCACGGCTTCGGCCCCTGCAACGGCCGCATCGCGATCCACCGGATTCTGATGGACAAGGGGCTGACGAAGGCCCCTTCGACCCTCGGCACGATTCGCAGGAGGCGCCGGCAGGCGCTCGATCATCTCCGGCTCTGGATCGAAAAGCAGCAGGACAAGGAAGCCCGATCGGCCTCGTTCGACCTGACCGTCGACGCCCAGTTCGCCATCGACTGGAACCGCAGCCTCGGCTTCGCGCCCCACCAGGACACGGCCGCCATGATCTACCTGAACCGCTCCTGGTTCCGGAAGGGCGCGCCCCTGACCACGCCCCGGCAGATCGACGACGCCAAGGTGCAGTTCATGCAGGTGCTCGGCGAAGCGGCCGATCCGGCGGATTCTTCCTCGAAGCTCTTCCGCGAAGTGATCGACATGGCCGCGACCCACGGCGTCGACCCTGCACGGGAAGGTTTTCCGGACGTCATCGCCCTGCCCCGCAAGGATTTGTGGGTTCGCACCAAGATCACGGGCAGCCCGCACTGGGTGGAGCCGGACCACGACCTGCCGGGCACGCACCGGCCAGAAGGGATCGTCATGGCCGCCGGGCCGGGGATTGCCCCAGGCCGCATCGCGGATTGCAGCCTGATCGACTTCGCCCCGACCGTTCTGGCCCGCCTGGGAATGCCGGAATTGTCGGCCGGGATGGAAGGCGCCGACATCTTCGGCTCGGCCATCCGCCAGGACCCTGGCCACGCCGGCGGTAAGGCCGAAGCGCAATCGGCCCCGCATCGGCCGACGTTCGAGTATGACGAAGAAGAGCAGCGGCTGATCGAGCAGCGCCTGGCGGATCTGGGGTATCTGGAGTGAGCCGGCTGAGGGTCGATTTCGCCGACGTATGCGTCGGCATTCGAAATTGACCGCGACTCATCATGAACGAATTCGAGAGAAGGCGGGCCCTTGCCCGCCTTCCTTCGTTATTCGACGTCGGGAAATCGAATTCCATGCCAGATCGAGCAGGGCTCTCGTCAGTCTGGCGGCTCTGGCTCAGGGGCTGGTCTCACGGGGTCACAAGGCGAAATGAGCCTGCGAGCCTATCGCTGATCGATCGACAGGGCGAAGCGGCTCCGTGCCGAGACTTGCGTTTTGCCGCACTTTTATTCAAGGCCGGTAAAGCAGCCTGGATCATGCAGCCCGGGCCCCCCGAGCTCCAGTTCGGGATATTTTCTCGACGTTCCGGAATTCGACTCGCATGAAAAACCCCCGAGCTGGAGCTCGAGGGGCCCAGGGGATGGAAACATCGAAGAGATCCGAACCCCAGACCACTTGGCCGTCCTGGTTTTTTGATCTCCCAGCTTCGGCCGAAATGCGGTCATCGATCGTGACTTCGGTTGCGGCACGAATTCTTCGAATCGACCGGTCCGAAATTCTTCGGCGATTTCTGGCGGACCCTGATGGCCGAATCGAATCCTTCCTGCAGAGAGGCTCGAGCACGATGCCTCGACCGCCGGACGGCGAGCGTTCGTCATGCCGGCCTGAATTTCATCGGAATCCGCCAGGATCCAGAGAAGGAACGCTTCAACATGACTCGATATCGTACGATCGCCGTCGCCACCCTGATCCTCAACCTCGTTTTCGGCATTACGGCTTTCGAAGCCCAGGTTCTTTCCGCGTCGGACGGTGGCGGTAACGGCATCGCATGCGTGCTGGATATCGTCGTCGAAACCCGCGGCAGCACCGGATTCGTCACCACGAAGCGCATCCAGCGCGAATTCGTTCTGCAGGAAGGCCAGACGATCTCCGAAGATCTCTCCACTCGCACCCGTTTCGAATTCCTGGACGCCTCCATGGTCAAGAATAACGGCGACAAGACCGTTTCCGTCGCCTGGTTCGCCGATACGAGCGTTTTCAATTCCGTCGATTTCGCGACCGAAGTCGCGCTGGAAGACGGCGACAAATCGGGTCGGTCCACCGGATCGAGCACGGCCTACGTTTCTTCGACCAGCATCCGCACGTCCTGGACACTCACCTGCACCGAACTGTGACAGGTCGATCGATTCCACGATCGGCGAATGCCGTGTCGAACGCGAATCAGGCACGGCCAGGCATCACCGCCTGGCCGTGTTTCATTTCGTTTCGAATCGCAACCGAGGCGACGGCTGAACCGCGACCAAGAACGCAAGCGTGGCCGCGTACATAAATCATGCCCGGAGCGAACGTCTTCGCACCGCGGGGATCAGGGCCATGAGCCCGGCGACGACGCCCAGAACGGCGGCCGAGGGCTCGGGCACGGCGACGACCTGGCCAATGGCGTAATAGCTCGTCGAAGCCGGATTCCAGTTCGATCCGAGAGTCGTGGACATCGTATAGCCTGCTGAGCCGCTCTTCACGCCGCCAGCCATATTCGTGGCACCGATGAAAAAGACACTGCTCACGCCCGTGGACGACACGACGATCCAGTAACTCGTGCTGGTCGTCAGATACCTGTTCAGCCCGGTGAAAGACACGACATCGTAAGAACTCGTGGAAATGCCGGAAATCGGCACCGAACCGAGCGGCGAACCGATCGCCTGACCAGGCAGGCCGTTCTCGCCGGAGTCGTCGAACAGCGAAAATTGAATGGACCCGGAACTGAGGAAATTCGGATTCCGGATCGGGATCGACACGGATTCGAGCGATTCGGTGTTCGGCCTGGTTTTGAACGAAAGCGCCAGCCAGACCCCATCGGAAAAATTACCGTTGACATGAACCGGCAGGTTCAGCGTGTCGTAAAGCACGTCAGCACCATGAACGGCCTGAGCCGACGTAATGCAGAACGCCAACAGGACGAATGGGGCCGCCCGCCATGCCATGGCCACACCTCAAGGAGCATCGGAGAGGACGCGAATCGCTTCAGCGTCTGACATAATTAAGCGCAAAGCGATGTCGGATCAAGCATCAGAAGCGAAAATCCGACAAATTCGTCGAACATGTCGACCGATTGCGACGGCTCAGTTTCGCTTTCATCGTTTTCGTGCGATATCGTTCACGAAATCGATCCCGTGCAAGACCTTTCGCGTTTTTCGCGGCAGCCGGAAGGGTGTCGTCAGCCGACAGCCGAACGCGGGCATCGCCCGTATCGACAGGGTGCCAGCGCGAAGGCGATAAACCCGGCGAATTTGGCCGAGGGCAGTCGTTTCGGCTTAAGTGTGCCAGTCAGATCATGGCGAAGACCGGTCGACGCCGGAGGCTGCCGACGCATCGCCCCGGCTCAAGAGACGCTCGTCGTTCGAACCTGCCGCTTCCTGCGGGCCAGCCAGCCGCACGTCACCGCCGCGATCATGCCCAGGGCATAGGTGGAGGGCTCAGGCACGGCGTTCACGCGACCGATCACATACACGGCCGTGCTGGGGGCCGACCAGGAGTTGCCTGCATCGCTCGTAATGCTGTAACCGAGCGATCCCGTCAACGTTCCGCCGGTCGATGTCGTCGCACCGACGAAGAAAACGCTCGCAATTCCAGACCCCTGCACCGCGAGCCAATAATTCGTGTTGGTGGCGAGCGTGCGGTTCAGCCCGGAAAACGTCACGTCCTGATAACTCACCCCTGAGATTCCGGCGATCGGCACCGATCCGAGCGCGGATCCGACGGCAGCTCCCGGCGAACCGCCAGCGCCCGTGGCATCGAAGAGCCTGAACGAAATCGTACCGCTGCTGAGCAGGTTCGGATTGAGGATCGGAATCGTCACCGACTCGAGGATGTAATTCGTCATGCTCGTCTTGAATGACAACGCAGGCCACGAACCGTCCGAGAAATTGCCGTTGACCGATACGGGCTGACCGATGTTGGCATACAGATCGGCCGAGAAACCCGCCGGAGCCGACCAGAAGATATGCAGCGCGAGGATGGCGATTGCGAAGTGGCGTGAGTTCATGGATCGTACGAATGCCCCGGTCTGCCGCTGATTCTGGAATCGCTTCATCCGTTTCCTTCGGCGAAACAGGCGAGGGGACTTGAGCGAATGAGGTCATTTCGAAAAAATGACGCGGGAATTCACTGGCCCCGAAGCGCTGTCGGCATCGGTTGCATCGTGCTTCCCCGCCCGTGTTTCGCCCGCAACTTTGCCGGAGCCAGCGTGCCGCGTGGCCGTCGGCTGGCAAGGGCATGGCCTTCGCTTTCCCATGCGGCGTGAATCCGTTATAGTGATGCTCGACCGAGGAATTCGCGATCTGGCCAGGTTCTATGCAGGGAGGCACGTCCGCAATGTCCGACACGCTCACAGCCGCCAATCGCGCCCGCTCAGGCCCCGCCGCTTACGACGCTTCGTCGATCACCGTTCTGGAAGGCCTGGAGGCCGTCCGCAAGCGGCCCGGCATGTACATCGGCGGTGTCGACGCCGCCGGATTCCACCACCTGCTCTGGGAGATCGTCGATAACGCCGTCGACGAAGTCCTCAACGGCCACGCCTCACGCATTTCCGTAACCCTTTCGGCCGACGGCAAATCGGCCACTGTCATCGACAACGGCCGGGGCATCCCCGTCGACATCCACCCGAAAACCGGCAGGTCGGCGCTGGAGGTTATCTTCACCACCCTGCACGCCGGCGGCAAGTTCGACAACGACGCCTATAAAGTCTCCGGCGGCTTGCACGGCGTGGGCGCGAGCGTCGTGAACGCCCTTTCCAGCGAGCTGGTCGTCGACGTCAAACGTGACGGCCTCCTGCACCGG
This sequence comes from uncultured Isosphaeraceae bacterium, assembly GCA_964608915.1. Lineage (GTDB taxonomy): Bacteria > Planctomycetota > Planctomycetia > Isosphaerales > Isosphaeraceae > QWQI01. The sequence continues at coordinate 116,674 of CAZSQA010000007.1, read as the reverse complement.
CAGACGTTCCACCGGGGCAAGCCGGAGGGCGATGTCCGCAAGGTCGAGCCCGCCCGCGGCACTGGCACGTCCGTCACCTTCACGCCGGATCACGAAATCTTCCGCGAGCGTTCGTTCGACGCCAAACTCGTCGCCGAACGGCTCGACGTGAAGGCCTATCTGAACAAGGGTCTCTCCATTCAGTTCACGGACATGGCCAGCGGCCAGTCCACCACCTTCCACCACGCTGGCGGCGTGGCCGATTATCTCGACGCCCTTCAGGCCAAAAACGAAGACCCCCGCGTGGCCCCCACGCCCTTCGTGCTGGAACAGGCCCAGACGGCCGACGGCCTGCGTGTGGACCTGGCCCTGGCCTGGACCGAATCGACCAGCGAAGCCGTGACTTCGTACGTGAACACCATCCCCACGCGCGACGGCGGCACGCACGAACAGGGCCTGCGCGAAGCCGTGCATGCCGCGGTGCGGATGTTCCTGAGCAAGTACGAACTGGTGAAAAAAGGCCTGGAAGTCAAGAGCGAGGACATTCGCGAAGGTCTCACGGCCGTGCTTTCCGTCTGCCTGGGCAACCCGCAGTTTCAGGGGCAGACCAAGGACCGGCTCAATAATCCCGAGGCCCGATCGGCCGTCGAATCGCTCGTCCGCCCCCGGCTGGAGGCTTTCCTGCTGGCCAACAAATCGATCGGCGACGCCATCGCCGACCGTATTCTGCGAGCCGCCCGGGCCCGTGAGGCCAGCCGAGCGGCCGCCGCCCAGGTGCGCCGGAAAACGCCGACGAACAACCGCCTGAACCTGCCCGGCAAGCTGCACGACTGCGACACGAACCACGCCGAACATTCGGAACTGTTCATCGTCGAAGGCGATTCGGCAGGCGGTTCGGCCAAACAGGGCCGCGACCGGACGTATCAGGCGATTCTGCCGCTGAAGGGCAAAGTCCTGAACGCCGAGCAGGCGGGCCGTGCGAAAGTGGTGGACAACAAGGAGCTTTCGGACATCGTCGCGGCCCTGGGCTGCGGCATGGACGACAAGATCGACCGCACGCGCCTGCGGTACGGCAAGATCATCTTCCTGACCGACGCCGATTCGGACGGCCACCACATCGCCACGCTCCTGATCACGTTCTTCTACCGGCACTTGCGGTCGCTGATCGAAGACGGCCGGGTGTATCTGGCCTGCCCGCCGCTTTATAAGATCACGTGGGGCCAGCAGACGTTCTGGGCCGCCGACGACAAGGCGAAAGCCTCGATCCTGGGCCAGCTTCCGGAAAACGCCAGGCCGAACATTACCCGCTTCAAAGGCCTGGGCGAAATGCCGGCGAAGCTGCTTTTCGAAACGACACTCGACCCGGCCCGCCGAAGGCTTCTGCGCGTGACACTGCCCGAAAACGACGTCCCCTACGCCGAACGCACCATCACCGAACTGATGGGCAAAGAAGCCGACGCCCGCTACCGCTTCATCATCAGCGAAGCCTACACGGCGACGGAGGAGGAGTTGGATGTGTGAGGTTCATACCCAGCGAGAAAGTCGTTACTCAATGATTCTCTGACGATTTCCACGAAATCGGAATCAAGAGATTCGACAATATGGCGGGGGGGAATACCAAATGAATGGGAATACGAATAAGCGACAGAGGCGAGGTCCAGCTTTCACTCGATTTCTGGCACCGATCGTATCTGCATTAAAAGAGAGGGGTGGATCCGGAACGAGTTCTGAAATCATAGACAGAGCAATCGAAATTTTAGGCATTTCAGAATCGGAACAGAACGTGGAATTGGCAAGTGGCGGTTCTCGGGTCAGAAATCAGGCACAATGGGCAAGACTATATCTTCTTAAAGGGAATATACTCGAATCGACGACGAGAGGCGTTTGGAAATTGACGGAAAGTGGCTCTAAGATCGATTCCGATCATTTCGATTTTCTCGATATGTATCGAACTGTCTCCAGAGATTTCAGAGCGAATCGAACAGAATCGGAAATCGGAAACGAACCGATCGAAGTTGAGCCTGTTGAATCAGACTACCGAACGACTCTGATGCAAAAGCTGCGTTCACTTCCTCCGAATGGGTTCGAAAGATTGTGCCAGAGACTATTGAGAGAGTCCGGCTTCGAGCAGGTCAAAGTCACTGGTCGATCCGGTGACGGTGGTATCGACGGCGTGGGAATCCTTCAAATCAACACTTTCGTCAGTTTTAACGTTTTATTTCAATGTAAGCGATATTCAAGATCAGTAAGCCCATCTGAAATTCGCGATTTTCGCGGTGCGATGCTTGGGAGGGCAGACAAAGGGATCATTCTGACGACAGGTAGTTTTACAGTCGAAGCGAAAAGAGAGGCGAGGAGGGATGGTGCACCACCTATCGAACTCGTTGACGGCGAGGATCTGATCCTTTTGTTCGAAAAGCTTGAAATAGGCTTGAAGCCACGCAAGACATATGATCTTGACGATTCATTCTTTCGAGAGTTCGAAACAACCGATTCATAATTTCGGGCTCTTCAGGGACTCCCGTGGGTGCAGTTCAATTTTGAAATGGGTCGGGATCTCATCGCATCAGTCCACGATAACGCCATCCGCTGCTTTTAACCGAACCATGTCGATCCTGATTTCGAGCTTCGATCTTCGAAATCGGCCTGGAAGGCCGAAGGTCAATAGCCCAGGGTGAAACCCTGGGAAGCCGTATGCCAGCCATTGGTACAGCCCCCTGAAAGGGTGCAGGTAATCTTCGTTTTTCCCAAGCATTCCCCGGGTTTCACCCGGGGCTATTGACCCATCGCCCTTTCAGGGCGAAGCACCGGCAGGGTGAGTGATTCGACATCAATTTCAAAATCCCGGTTCGAGTACATATCTCATCCAACCATGAGATCGAACGTGAATTTGTCGATGGACAAACCACGAATTACCACGATCAACCCGATTTTCTTGAATCGCGATATCCGATTTCATCGCGATGAGTGTCCGTCGCTGACGATTCCGGCTCGTTTCGTAGCTTTGTCGGTCAACTCTCCAGTGCCATATACAACTCCGTGCGCCATTGGCTAGGGTCGTTGCCTGATTCGGGGCCTTTGGCGTAGGATTCCCAGAAATTGCCTGCGAGCGGGAAGCCGGCGGACAGGATCTTCTGATGAAACTCGCCCCAGCCTTCCGGCAGACCGTCGTAGGGGCCGTGCAAGGTCGTCATCACCGCTTTGCCTGAAGGGGTCGAACCGGACAGGACCCGGCCTTCAGGTTCGAAATCGCCAGCGAACGGCACGCCGATTTCGAAGTCGAAAACCTCAGGATCGAGCCGAAAGTGATGGGCATAGACCGGCCCGGACGGCATCAGCCCCTGCCCGGCCAGACATGCGATCAGCTCACCGATGGCCGGGCCCATCACCGTGGCGATCTCGTTTCGCGGAATCGTGAACCGGATCACGGCGGCTGGCCGGGGGGCAAGATTCACGATGGAAGGCGGTTCGATCATGGCGGGTTCGCTTTCAGGAGTGAATCGGCTTTAAGGAATGCAATCGGCTGAAGCGATCAGGCCTTCGAAGGTTTCGCTCGCTCGACCGCCATGCAGCCGATGCGACGGCAGCGCAGGCAGCGGCCAAGGATGAACTTGCCCCGCGATGCGGCCATCAGCCGCACGCCCCAGATGCCATATGGCATTTCGAAGCCGCACTTGCGGCAGCGAATGCGCCAGCCGGGGGCGCGGCGTTCGGCGGCCTGCAATTCTTCGGCTGTGAATGTGACGGAAGGATCGGCCGGCATCGGCGCCCCGGCGGTTTCATTTGCCCATGAGATACAGAGCGATCAGCGGGCAGAGGTTCAGGAGCATGATTCCGATCTTGAACAGCCCCATGAGATTTTAATGGATCCGGTCGAACGTGTCGTGGGGGATGTCGAACCAGCGGCGGTGGAGATGGTAGAGTTTCTCGTGGAAATTCGTGAACACGAAGAACCACAAGACCAGAAGCGAAAAGTTGACGATCGAGCAGTAAAGCAGAAACCGGCGAAGTTCCTCGAGCGACATGGACGGCATCTCTCCTGGACGCACATCACGTATTTTTGCCGCTATGCGCCGGTCGAACGGATCAGGATCGAACACGAACCTCGATCGTATCGCGCCGCCCGATCGACCGACAGGGTTTTCCGGATCACTTGCTTTCGACAGGTTTCTCCAGGCCTGCTTTCGCCGACCCGGATTCGGCTTTACGAACGTCGACGACGGCAGACTGATGGACTTCGCCGGTGGCGGAGTCCTGCACGAAGACGACGATGGCGAGGTTCGCGGTGTTCCAGGCAGGGTCGATCGCGAATTCGAAAGGAATGTCGCGCGGCTTTTTCGGGTCGAGCTTGACCGATTCGAATTGCAACTTACGAGCCGGGAAGCGGTTCGAAAGCGTTTTCCCGGCGTTTTCGCCCGATTTCACATCGGTCGAAACGGGATCTTCGCGCAGGACGGCACACACGAGCTGATCGCGGCCCTTGAGGCGGTCCGAAACCGGTTCGACGGTCACCGTCAGGTTCGCCTTGCGGGGGTCGGCACCTGTTTCGAGCTTCGTGCGGATCGTGACTCCGGGCGGTTTCTGGCGCGCTGCAGCCACGGCGGCCTTGAGCCTGGCGGGGTCGCGGCCGTTGACGTGCGTGAGGCCGTCCACCATCATCATGGGCGTGTAATACAGGCCCAGGCTCGGATCCTTAGGCCCCTTGTAGATATTGTGATACGACATTTGCCGCTCGCTGTGAAGCTTGTCCGAAAACGGATCCTTCCAGGGGCGGTCGAAATAATCGATATGCAGGGCCACCGGCGCGACGCCCCTGTTGCCGTCGCCGATCGCGCCGAGATTCTTCTCGGCCTCCGGGCACATGTCGCAGCCCTGTGAGGTGAACAGTTCGACAAGTACGAGCCTGCCGGGCCGGGCCGAGCGGGATTGTGCGAAGACAAGGGGCACGATGACGAAAATCATGAACAGGGTCGATGCACCGCTTCTTCCGACGATTCTCATGTGCGTTCGCCTTCGAGGGGCAAGTGTGGGAAGCCGGGAAAGCATGCAAGGGGCCAGAAATGCCCCCTCGCTCGTTCCGGAGTCTGCGACTATGGACGACTACGGCGCCGGATTTATTCGATACCTTCGGCACGATCGATACGAAGCGATCTTTTGGAGGACGGTCCGGTTTTCGATCCGGGAATTGCAATCCCCGAGTGCATTTCGGGCCCGGCGCAATTTCGCCCTGGCCAGCCTGAGGCAGAAGGCACGCGGTACGTCAGCGCAGCAACGCGGCTTCCGTCGTCAGGCCGGGGCCGAAGCCGACGGCCACGCAGGGCAAGGGCGCACCCGTGGCCCGCAGCCTTTCCAGAACGAATGCGACCGTGGGCGAAGACATGTTGCCATAGCGGTTCAGCACATGATAAGAGGCATCCAGGGCTTCGATCGGCAGGCCCATCGCTTCGGCGAAAGCCTGAAGAATGCGGGGGCCGCCGGGGTGCACGGCCCACGAGCCGACCTGATCGATCGTGAGCCCCTGAGTCGCCAGCCAGCCTTCCGCCCAGGGACGCAGATTCTCCTGAATCAGCCGGGGCGTTTCGGGCGAAAGTGTCATTTCGAATCCGTGGTCGCCGATTTTCCACGACATGGCGAATTCCGAGCCGGCGAAGATCGTCGAGCCATTGGCCACGAGACGCAGGGGATCGGCGGCCTGGGTCTCCCGATCGTCGGCCACGCCCACGATGGCGGCGGCACCGTCGGCGAAGAGGGCATTGGCGACCATCTTGTCGGTCGTCCACTCGTATTGATGGTGCAGGCTGCACAGTTCGACGGCACAGACAAGCACGACGGCAGCCGGATCGGCCTGCGTGAAAGCGTTCGCCACGCGCAGGCCATTGAACAGACCATGACAGCCCATGAAGCCGATGTGCGTGCGGCCGACCGTGAGCGGGATCCCCAGCCGGTCGATCAGCGCCAGATCCAGACTCGGCGCGAAAAAGCCGGTGCAGGAGACCGTCACCACCTGGCTGATCTGTGCAGGATCCAGCCCGGAACCTTCCAGTGCCTTCCTGCACGCATTCAGGGCCAGCGGCACGGATTCCTGCTCGTAAAGCCTCATGCGGTCGAGGGTTCCGGGGTCGTCGTATTGAAAGAACGACTGCCGGTCGTCGTGGTCGCCCGAAGAGCGTTCCAGAATGACGCTGTGGCGGGTGGCGACGCCGGAGTGCTGGTAAATGGCGTTCGAAAGACGCTCGACCTGGCGGGTGACCCGCGTGCGGGACCGCATGATTTCCAGCGAGTCGGACTGTTCGATGGAATGGTCGGGCACAGCCGTGCCCACGGCGACGATTTTCATGAGGGAATGACCTTTTCCAGAGCAGGCGGCGAAGGTGCGTCGATGCGGCGAACGATTCGCGAAGTCACGGCCGGCGCGATCCGGGCAGTCCGGAACACGAGCGAAGCGAGAGCCGGCCGATTCAGGATCTCGGCCAAAAACCGGCATAAGCCCTGCCGGCGGCCCACGATGCGTTCGTAAGTGCTGTCCCACTGCATGCACAGGCGTGGGTCCCATCGTTCGACGGCTTGCTGCACGATCGGCTTCAGGGCCATCGCCGAAGCCAGTGCCCAGCCCATGCCTTCACCCGTGAATGGCTCGACATAGCCGGCCGCGTCGCCGACGAGAAAGACACGGTCTTCCGCAAGCGGCCGAGTCCGGCGGCTCAGTGGCGGAGTGCCGGACCATTTGCCATCCGCCAGACCCGGGATTTTCTCAAAACCGGCTTCTTTCACGACTTCGACAGCCGCAGCGCCGGGCGGACCGTGCAACTTGATGAATTCCGGCGCGAATGCCCCGGCCACGTTCCATTGGCCATTCTCGACACCGACCAGCCCCAGATAGCCACAGCGGCCGATCGCCATATGAATGACACCGGGGCGGTAGCTTGCGGGTGCTTCGGCCAAAATGCAACCGGCGCCGATCTTGGCATGTTTCGCGAAGTGGCTGCGGTGCACGGAATCGGCCTCGAAACAGGTGCGGCCCAGGCCGGCGGCGACGACGATGACTTTCCCGGCGACCTTCGAAACACCTTCACGCGTGTGCAGCCGCACTTCGCGGAATGAGGCCCCGGGCCGCGTGGAGACGACGACGGCCGTCGTGCCGTCGCGAAACGTCACGCCTGACTCGACAGCCGCCTGGGCAAGAACGTCATCGAGCGCCGAACGCGAAACGGCCAGCCCTTCGAAAATCGGCACTTTCAGAACCTGGCCCCGGCGCATCGCCACGAACCGCTCCAGAGGTACGGCCCCGGCGGCGTAAACGGCTTGCATCAGACCGGCCTTTTCGAAAACGGAAAGGGCCAGGCCATTGAAACATGCCCCGCAGACCTTGGGCCGGGGAAAGGGCTTGCTTTCGACGAGCAGCGTGCGCAAACCTTCGCGGGCCAGCTCGCGCGCGAGCACGCAGCCCGCCACGCCGGCACCGATCACGACGACATCCCACGCGCTTTCCCGGTTTTCGTCGGCATCTTCAGGCATTGAGTTCATCGCGGCGACCATGTCAGCAGAAACCGCTGAGGCCAATGGGTGGCGACCCGGCAGCCGGTCAGACCCGCCGCTTCGGCCAGCTTGCGGATTTCGCCAGGTTCGAAGGCGGCTTGAACGGATACGGGCCCGTCGAAATGGACCACGCGCGACCGGCTGAGCAGATGACACCCGACTTTGGCGAGCATGTAGCCGAACGGGCTGCGCACAAGATCGTCGGCCAGGGCCAGAGATTTCGCCGCGGAGGCCATATGGCCGAGCAGCCGCACGACTTCGTCTTCGGTCAGATGGTGCAGAAACAGGGTGCACATGACGACGTCATATCGCTCCGGCAATGGATCGCCCACGGCGTTCCACGGGTAGAAGCGAATGTCATGGCCGCCCTGCCGGGCATTGCCGCGAGCGATCTCGAGCGCCTGTTCGCTGATGTCGGTGCCGGAGAACCTGGCGTTCCAGCCGCGGGCTTTGGCGACGGCTGCCAGGTCGCAGAGCAAGTCGCCACCGCCGCAGGCGATGTCCAGCACGGTCACGGGTTCGGACCCCGCTGCCGCCATCGCGGGCTCCAGGGCTTTCACCAGATGCGGCAACGTGCGGCTGAACCGGTGGATCCGTTTGAGGCCCCTCAGTGCCGAGGCATGTTCCGCGGCGGAAAGGCCGGGCTGATCCATGATCTCCGGCGTCATGCGGCGAGTCATGCGGAAGATCGAAATCGGGCGGCTCCAGGGTGCTTCGTTTCGCAAAACGTGAATTGTCAGGAATATATCTATTATCGGCGCTGCCGACCGGAATTGCCAGTGTACTTCCGTTCTGAACATCACATCACGATGATCGCTTCGATAATGAGCATCATCGATCGATCGAAGAAATTCCGGTCGATCCGTCCGGACGAAGAAAAACCGCCGCGAACACCTTTGCAGGTATTCGCGGCGGTCGGAGCGTCACATGCTTCGGGGGCGATCAGGCCGGAGACGTTTTCGAATCCCACCGAATTGAGAGGTATCGCGGCCTGATCGTTCGAACGCCGGTGTCGGCGTCACTTCTCCTGAGTGAGCGTGACATAGCGGCCGGGGCCGCCTCGCGGGGTCTGGATGAACACGGTCAGCTCGTTCACCTTGCCCGCGGCTTCTTCGAAGTCCTTCACGGTCGTCACACCCATGGGGACTTTATCCTTCACGAGCTTCGTGATGAGCAGGCCTTGTTCCAGGCCGATTTCGTCGGCCGGACTGCCTTCCTTTACTGCAGCGATCACCAGGCCCTTGGCGTTGCGGTCATAGCCGAGCTTTTCGGCCAGTTCAGGCGTGATGTCCTGAAGGGTCAGGCCGAACTGGGCGAAGCTGGTGCCCTTGGCTTTTTCCAGGACCGGTTCGTTGGCCGGAATGTCCTGGCCAGCCTCGCCAGGGACGATGGCGTCGGACGAGCCGAGGGTCACCTTGCCGTCGATCGATTGACCGCCGCGGACATAGGTGATCGAATAGGGTTTGCCGATGTCGGACACGGCCACGCGATTACGCAGGTCGAGCCAGCTCGCGAAGGTCTTGTCGTCGAACTTCGTGATGATGTCGCCGGAACGGATACCCGCCTTTTCGGCCGGGCTGCCCGGAACGACGTCCTGAACGAGGGCGCCGGGGGTCTTTGGATCGAGACCGAACTGGCGGGCCGTGGCCGGGGTGAGTTCGCCCAGGTTGATGCCCATCATGGCCCTGTCCACCTTACCGGTGCGGATGATCTTTTCGGCCAGCTTGGCGGCCATGTCGATCGGGATGGCGAAACCGACGCCGTCGTTGCCCCGGCTGCCCGAGACGATCGCCGAATTGACGCCGACGACGCGGCCGTTCATGTCGACCAGCGGGCCGCCCGAGTTACCGGGATTGATGGCCGCGTCGGTCTGGATGAAGTCTTCGTAGCCGGTCTGGCCGACGATGCCGAGATCGTTCCGGTGCGTGGCCGAGACGATGCCGACGGTGAAGCTGCTCTCAAGGCCGAAGGGGCTGCCGACTGCCATGACGAGTTCGCCGACCTTAAGCCCCTGGCTATCGCCGAGTTCCAGCGGGCGATACTCGGAGCCTTCGACCTTGATGACGGCGATATCGCTCTTGGGGTCGCGGCCGACGACCTTGGCGGTGTAGGTTTCGCCGTCGTGGAAGCGGACCTTGATCGTTTCGGCACCTTCGACCACGTGATTGTTCGTCACGATGTGGCCGTTACGGTCGAACACGAAGCCGCTGCCGGTGCCCTGCCCCGGGGCCTGAATCAGCGAGTTCGGCTGAGGCCTGAAGGGCATTTCCTGGAAGAACCGCTTCATCAGCTCTTCGAACTGTTCGGGCGTCAGCTGCTGCCCGCCCTGACCGCCAGGGCCGCCGGGCATAGGAAAGTTCGGAACGTTCGGGCCGTCGGGGCGGTTCGGATTGGCCCTGCGGTTACCGTTGTTCCGCATCTGGGGCCGGCGGCCTTCCGCCGAAATCTGAACGACCGACTCATGGACGAACGTGGCCACGTTGTGAAAGGCGGATGAGAGCGCCTTGGCCGTCTTGACCTCTTCGGTCAATTGAGGGGCGACGGCCGTGACTGGCCGGCTGGGGCCCCTGTGATAGAAAAAGCTGGCCGCGGCCAACGCCACCGCGAACCATGAGATCGCATTCTTTCGGAACATCTTTTGAAGTCCTCCTTCTTTCGTGCCTGCCTGCATTCCAGAGGCGAACGAGTCGCCATGAACCACGGCGAGCGAAGTCGCGGAGCACCGATCGTTCGAGCCGCCACTGCCTTACATCATGCCCGAACCGGACACGACGGCAAGCCCCCGCCGATTCGGCTTACGCCGGTATCCGCAAGGGACTGGCCAGGTGTGATTGCCTAACGAGGCTTCCGTACGTCGATCGCATGGTTCGATATTTCCTGTTACGGTGGTTCGTCCGATTTGGTTTGGTCCCGGCGCATTTTTTTTTTCGGAATTCGATCCTGGTGGCCGATGGGGCCTGCCGGAAGATGGCGAATTCCGCACGTTCGGGCTATATTCGTGGAAGTCGGCCGAATATTGGACGAATCTTGAAACGGATTTCAACCGTTTCGGATCTGCCGACGCCGAAAAGACTTTCGGCGAGACCACGAGAGAGACGCCCTGACCCATGTCGACTGGCGAAGCGACTTCCACCGACACTGCCGCACACTGGGCCGGGTTCGACCCGCGCGACCACGCCCCGGCCGTTTTCGACGCCCGCGTGGCCCGTTCGGGCCTGCACGCACCGGCGGCCCGGAGCTGGCTCGCACGGCTGGTGCGTCATGCGGACTACGACCCGGCGAGCTGGAACGCCCACGGTCAGTTGCCGTTACGTGTCGGACACGCGGTCGGCAGGCTGCCCCGGCTGAAGCTGGACACGATCGTCACCAGCTCGCGCGACAACTTCCGCAAGATGAGGCTGATCACGCCCGACGGCAAGGCCATCGAAACCGTGCTGATCCCGCTGGAGAAGCCGGCGGCGGTGTCGGTGTGCCTGTCCAGTCAGGTCGGATGTGCCTTCGGCTGCGTGTTTTGCGCCACGGCCCGGATGAAGGACCGGCGCAACCTGGCCACCTGGGAGATCGTCGACCAGATGGCCCATGCGTTCGAAACGGTGCGGGGCGAGGGCCGCCGAGTGACCGGGGCGGTCTTCATGGGCATGGGCGAGCCGCTGGCCAATTACGACCACGTGATGGCCGCGGCGGAGTTGCTTTCATGCTGCTATGGCGGCATGATCCGGGCCGACGCGATGACGATCAGCACCGTCGGCATGGTGCCGGAGATCCACCGGTTCATCGACGAACGCCGCCGGTTCCGGCTTTCGATCAGCCTCGGGGCCGCCATCGACGAAAAGCGGGCGAAGCTGGTACCCGTGGCCGCGCGCTGGCCCGTGCGCGACCTGATGGCCGCCGCACGCCGCTATGCCCTGACTTACGGCCACCGGGTCAACCTGGCCTATGTCTGCCTGGCCGACGAAAACATGGGCGATGAGGACGTCAGGGCCCTGGGCGAGATCATCGGCGATACGCCCGTGCGGCTGGACCTGATCGAAGTCACGGACCTGACAGGCACTCATCGCAGGCCGACGCTCGACGAGCTGAACACCTTCAGGGCCAGGCTTAAGGACGTGCTGAAACAGCCCGTCGTGCGGCGCTATTCCGGCGGAGCCGACATCGCTGCGGCGTGCGGCACGCTGGCGGGCAACCTGAACACCTGAAACGGCCCGCCGGCAGAATGACGAAACCGAACGTTCCATTGCATTTGCGAACACGGCGCGATCGCATTTCTCAAGATTTCTGACCGGCAGCTTCGAGGGGGCTGATTTGTGTCGCTTTTTCGCAACACACGCAGCGGAACACCCGGGCAGCTCTTGCCGAATGACCGGAACCCCTTATGATTCATTGACTTGCAAAATGATGCCGAAGGCCGACGGCACGTTTCTCAAAAGGCTCGCAGGCCTGGACGGCCCGCCCTGCCCGAATTTTATTTCGTTATCGCACGACGCGCGAGTCACACCGAGCTATATGAAACGGTAGATCCGTAGGCCTTCCTGCAAGTCGGTTTCGGGTCCAACAAAAATGTGATCGGGGGCGCATCCCACGACGGGATGGCGGCAGATCGCCCGGAAGATCCGGACGTGGGGCCGAACGCTTCGCGCGTGGCTGGCCCTCAAGCGGTCGAGAGCGATCGGCCGGGGGTCCGGCGGTTCAGGATTCGGTGGTAAGCATGGAGCGTGCGGCAAGGTCAGAGCACCGGAGAATGACTCCATGAAGCCTCATGAGGAAGCGAACCGAAGGCACGATCTGGACACGCTGCGGGCATTCGCGATGCTTCTGGGCGTGGTGCTGCATTCGGCGATGTCATTCACGGGCATGCCGTGGGTCGTGATCGATTCCCGCTGCCACATGCTTTTCATTCCGATGACGAACGGAATTCATTCGTTTCGAATGCAATTGTTCATGATGATCAGCGGGTTTTTCGTCATGCGGTCATATCGCCGCCGCGGGCTTCAGGAGTTATTGCGGCAAAGGGCGATGCGGATCGGCCTGCCGCTGGTGCTTTCGGTCGTGACGATCGTGCCGCTGCTGGAAATGGCGATCGTCGATGCCCAGCGCCGTGCTCTGGCCGACCGGTTCACATCGGCGGCTCAGGGCTCGGGGCACGCAATCGTGGCGGACGCGATCCGGGCCGGGGATCGCTACGCGCTCGCGAAGGCTCTCGCCTGCGGCCGGCGTATCGAATCGCCCGATGCCGAGTTCCAACTTTCGCCCCTGAACTGGGCTGTTCTCAAGAATGACGGAGCTGCCGCGGCAGCGGTTCTGAATGCGGGCGCGGACGTAAACGCCCGCTCACGAGAAGGGGCGACGGCGTCGCATCTGGCGGCTTTGCTGGGCCGGGACGAAGTCCTGGACTTGCTGATTCGCCGCGGCGCGGATGTCACAGTCCTGGACCGGCACTTGCAGCGCCCCGCGGATCTCACGAAGGCCCCGGCACGACTGACCATGGCCTTCGAAAGCTCGTTCGGGCTCGTCGAGACACCGGCGGACGAAATGCGATCACGGCGCGAAACGTGCTGGAGTTCGATTTCGAACGATGTTGCCTCGAACCCGGGCACATCGGCAGCTTCGGCGATGCCCACGGTGCGCTCGGGCGCGGATTCCAGGGGCTTTCTCACGCGGCTGCGGGGCCGCTACGGCGACTTTCTCAGGTCAGACGTATTCGCGACCGGGTTGAAATGGAACGGCGAACCGCTGCACCTGTTCATGACGCCGATCTTGCATCACCTGTGGTTTCTCTGGTTTCTGTGCTGGATGATCGGCGGGTTCGCCGTGATCGAGACGATCGTAGCCCGGCTGCCCGCCGCATGGCGGCACCGCCTCTTCGCCCGCCCCTCGGCCTGGCTGCCGGTCGTTCTGTGCACATCGTTTTTCGCTCGGTCGTTCACAGGCAGCCTGGGGCCTTCCATCGGGCCTGACACCTCGACCGGCATTTTCCCGATGCCCCATGTGCTGTTCGGCTATTCGGCGTTTTTCATGTTCGGAATCCTCTGGCACGAAACCGGCAGGGAACTGCCGCCAGGGGCGAAGTACTGGAAAACAGGCCTGATTCTGTCGGTTTTCGTCTTTCTCCCCGCCAGCATGTTCACGTTGGAAATGCCGGTCATCAACACCCTGGCTCAAATCGGGACGACTTGGTTCGCGACGCTCGGGTCCATCGGCCTGTGCCGGTGCTTGCCGAACCGTCCGATACGGTCCGTTCGCTACCTTTCGGAAGCGTCCTATTTCGTCTACCTGTTGCATTTGCCGCTGATCATCTGGCTGCAGGGCGTGATCCGCACGTGGGCGATTCCGACGGTTCCGAAATTCGTCGGTTTGAACCTGGCCGTGCTCGCGATCCTGCTGATCATTTTCGAAATCGCAGTTCGCGGGCGCTGGCTCGGCAGGATTCTCAACGGTCCGGCCCCCACGCAAGCGCGGCACCAGGGCGCTTCGCTGGCAAGTGCATGAACCGGCACGATTTCGAAATAGCTCTCCGAAATTCATGACGCAAGCCCGGGGCACTTGCGATTTCCCGGGAAATGAAAGCGAACGGCGGAGCGAACGAAATCGTCGCGCTCCGCCGTTCGGGATTTCGAATCCGGTTCCGACGTATCCGGAACTTATTGAGCCTTCACGGCCAGCTTGATGACGACTTCGTCGCGGATCAGGTCGTCGGCCTTGCCGCCGTAGACGATGCCGAAATCCTTGCGATTGATGGCGAATTCGCTTTCGAGCTTCACAGCGCCCGATTCGGCCACTTCGACCCTGGCCGGAAACGCGATCTGCTTCGTCACGCCATGAAGCGTCAGATTGCCCGTGATCATGATGTTCGAACCCGCCAGTTTGGCGTCGCCGCCGGCGGCCACTTTCGTGGTCCGAAACGCGCTGGTGGGGAACTTCGGCACGTCGAAGAAGTCCTGATTCTTCAGGTGGCCGGTCAGGTTATCGTTGTCCGACCAGGTCGAATTCATGTCGATCGTGGCCGAGAAGTCGAGAAGCGTCTTTTTCGCCGGGTCGACGATCGCCTCGGCCGTGAACGACTTGAAACCGCCCGAATGGCTGCCTGTGACTTTCGAACCGATGAAATCGACTTTCGAATCGGCCGCGACAGCCTGCACTTTCTTGGCGCCTTCGGGCAATGCGGCGGTTTCCGCTGGCGCGGGCTCCGGAGAAATCCCGGTATTGGCTTCCTTTTCGGCCACGACGCCGGGCGTCACAGCCTGGGCCTGGAATTTGTCGTCGGCGGGGTTCGAACAGCCGGTCAATTGCAGGCCGACGAAGAATACGGGAATCGTGGAAACGGTCAGACCGAAACCAGGTCGGGAACGAGACATGGGGCGAATTCTCCTGAACGCGTCGTGAAGCGGCTCGAGTACTCCCCGCGCCGCAGTCGATGAATAGCGTCTACCAGAATGCCTGCCCGACGGTCATTTCATCAAGCCCAGCGGATCAGTTCGACAAGCCCCGGGCGGCCTTTTGAGTCGCCGGATCCGCAACGGCCTTGCCGGTTCCGGGGGCGGTCGTGTCCGGCAGCGTCAATTGACCCGCCGCGTTCCATTCGGAAGCCCCGGCCCGGATGTCCAGCCGGATCACGAGATCGTTCTTGATGGATTCCGCCGAACGGGACTCGACCGGCAAGCCGAAGGCGGATCGATCGAGCAAGAACTCACCCTGAAGCGTCAGGCCGCGATCGGGGGTCATGGCCGTCCGGACCGGGATCGAAACCGGCTTCGTTACGCCCGCGAGCGTCAATTCGCCTTCGATCAGAGCATTCGCCCGGTTCGGCAACTGGCCAGGCACGGCCGAATGGATTCGGACCGAGCGGAACGCGATAGATTTTTTGTCCGAATCGCCGAAAAACGACCCTTCGCGAATTTTGTCCACAAGTGATGTCGCTGGCGATGCGAGCGAGTCGAGATCGATGGAACCCTCGACCCTGATCAGCTTTCCGGAACGATCATCAAAAACGATGTCGAGCGAATGGCGGTCGAATGTGCCTTCGGCTTTGCCCTGAGCCCGCCGGGCCAGGAATTCGACTTTCGATTCGGCCGGTATCGCGCGCACCGTTCGCAGGAACTCGTCGGGAATGAGCGTGTTTTCCGGACCGGCTGGCGCGTCCAGCAATTCCTGCTGGCTCATCAGGGTCCGTTCGTGCTTCGAAAACGGCCGCGTTGGCTGATCCGAAGCTTTTTCGACGGATGACGTTACGAACTCGCCACGAAAGACGTAAGCCCCGCCGCCAAGAGCGAACAGAGCCAGTGAAGGAAGAAGCAGTTTCCGCATGATCGTAATGACTCCAGGATAGATCAGGCCGAAGCGACCCATGCGTCCACCTGACCAGGCAGGGCACAGGCATGAACGACTCTTGTCGAAATGGTTTTCGTTCGACTTGACGAAATGTTGAACCTGGATGCCGGACGAATTCGGGTCACAAGCCCTGACCGCCCGATCGAGCCGAAGCCGATTTCGGACATAAACTCTTTTCGTAATTTTGGATACGACGAATTTCGCGAAACGTAGAAAGAGATTCGAACGTTCCAATATTTCCGGGCGCATTCGCGAATCGATGCATCGACCGGCGTGAACCGGTCAATAAATCCCGTGCAAAGGCCGCCCGGGGGCCGCCCAGGCGTCCACCTTGCGTTCGATCGCCGGATCGTCTTCCAAAGGCCATGAATGGTAAGGCTTTCGGCGCGCGTCGATCACCAGCGGCAATTGGCAGCCCCAGTGTTTGACGCGGGTCTCCCCGTTGGCCCCGTCCACATCGGCGGCCGGGTTCGAACAGGTGAACGTCACCCAGAGAAAATTGTTCAACGAATGCGATGCGAATTCGGCATCGTCGCACAGAACGACGAGCGGAAACTGCCGCAGCGGCGAATGTTGCGCGATACGCTCACAGAAAGACCGCAAGCCTGGATCTGGCTGGCCACGCTCGGCCACGCTCGGTGGCCCGCTCACTGCCAGTACCCCGGGAAGAACGATCCTGGCATCCCGCCAGCCTTCCGGAAGCCCAATATCCGCAGGAACTTCCGTCGGCAATTCGCGGCGTTTCGGGCCTGCGGCCGCGATGACGAGCTTGCTGCCGGAATTCAGGCCATGGCCGGTGTAGTCCAGAGTGTCGATCGTGGTGTGCGTGTGGAAGTGCAAGTCTTCGGCCGGATCGAACCGTTCCAGAATCGCACGCAGATATTGCCCGATATTGTGGATATCCAGACCCGGAACGTCTTGTTCCGGAAGGATCATCAGGTATTTGGCCAGCGACATTTGCCCCTGGCCGAGGATGGCCGATGCCTGGGTCAGAAGTTCTTGCGGGCGGCGAGTTTCGGCATAGGGCACATACCGCTCCGAACCGATCGCCAGAAATAGAGGATGCACCCCGGCGGCGTCGACGGCATGCACGGCCCGGATGCCCGGAAGGACCGTCGGCACGACGGGCCCCGTGATCTCGTGAATCATCTCGCCGAAGGTCGTGTCTTCCTGCGGCGGCCGGCCGACCGTCGTGAATGGCCAGATCGCATCAGGCCTGTGATGCACGACGACGCCCTGAAGATAGGGAAACTCGTGAGTCTGGGCGTAATAGCCAAGGTGGTCGCCGAAGGGGCCTTCAGGCTTGGTCGTGTGGGGATCGATCCAGCCGGAGATCACGAAATCGGCATCGGCCGGGGCATAGAGGCCATTGGCCGCCTTCGCCAGCCGCACACGCCGGCCGCCCAGAGCGCCGGCGAAGACCAGCTCAGGGAGGTCTTCCGGCAGAGGCATGACGGCAGCGAAACACAGGGCTGGCGGGCCGCCGACGGCGATGTTCACAGGCAGCTTCTGCCCGCGCCGAATTGCCGCCGCATGGTGCACGCCGATGCCGCGATGGATCTGATAATGCAGGCCGACTTCGTCGTCGGCATACATATTGCCCGCGATCTGAACCCGGTACATGCCCAGGTTCGAATACCGCCAGCCGGGCTTGTCGGGGTGTTCGGTGTAGACGACCGGCAGAGTCACGAACGGGCCGCCGTCGCGGGGCCAGCCGACGAGATTCGGCAGTGCGGATTTTGGCGAGCGTTCGGCGAAGACCGGCCCTGTCCGCATACGGCGAGGCAACAGGCTGAGGCCGCGAAACGGCACGTCAGCATAGCGCCAGGGGCGCTTCATGGCCTCTTGCGGGTCGACTTTGAGGGCGACGAGCTTGCGGACGAAGGCCAGGCTGTCGCGAAAGATGAACCGGGCCCGGTCGACGGTACCGAAGATGTTGCCCGCCATGGAGAACGGCGTGCCGATGACGTTCCGGAACCAGATCGCCGGCCCACCCGCGGCATAGACCCTGCGACAGATTGCGGCAGCTTCGAGCCGTGGATCGACGGGTTCGTCGATCACGATCAGACGGCCGTTCCTTTCGAGATCGACCAGACACTCCCGCAGACTTCGATAGCCCATTTTCGTCCCGTGCCTGATGAACGTCAGCCCCAGCCGAAAGCGGTTCAGGCAGGGCTTGAAGTACGTATTGTAGGCAATTCTTCGGCAATTTCGACAAGAAGCGGAATCGGTCGACCGGTCGCGGCAAGCCGGTATTCGGCACGGATCGTCCTTGGAAAATCAACGGGGAGCTGGCGGTGAGGATTCGGCCGGGTTGACCGATTTCACGGAATCGGGGTGCCAGTCGACCATTTCCTCACGATTTTCGTACGTGATCTTGTGATCCGCGATGCCGTCGCCCGTGTAGTCCAGATAGTCGAAATCGACGAAACCGTCGCCGTCCTGGTCGACATTCGTCCGGCGGACGACATCGTTGACGCGGACGATCTGGATGACCGATTTCCCTGAGCGATTTCGCGAAAACCGGATCGTCGAGCCGCCCTGGGGAATTTGTCCCGTCCAGGACGTCAGTTCCTCTTTTGCCTGGTCGATGAGCCTCACGGCGGACTCGGCTTCCGCTTTGCCGATTTCGACCAGCACGGGTTTGCGGCGCATCGATCCCGCGACGCCGAAGACTTCAGGAACGTTCAGATTCAAGTCGCGCAACATGGGCTTATGCCCTTTGCAATCGACACGAAACCTC
This sequence comes from uncultured Isosphaeraceae bacterium, assembly GCA_964608915.1. GTDB lineage: Bacteria > Planctomycetota > Planctomycetia > Isosphaerales > Isosphaeraceae > QWQI01. Next base: position 98,091 of record CAZSQA010000007.1, on the reverse strand, counting down.
AGCTTCAGTTCTTTGCCTTCGTAGCCGTGCTTCGGACCGCCCCACAGTGTCCATTCATGGCTGGGCACGCCTTCACGGCTTTCGAAAAGAACGGGGCGGACCTGAACGGGAAATGGAATCGTGAGGGTGTCGATCGTTTCGAGAGGTGTGAATTCGTCGATCGAAGGGAGCGTGTCGATCTGGTGGCTGTAGACGATCGATCCGCCGTTCGGATCGATCTTGCCCTTCCCCTGCGACTGCACTTTCGCCCAGTTCGGATAAGTGATCTGAACGCTCACCACTTCCAGCATCTCGCCCGTGCGGTTCCGGACGGCCAGATTGACGGGCATGCTCATGGCTCGCTCCTTGAACCCGTGATCGTCGATCGTGACGTAAACGGTATTGTCGGCGAGCAGTTGCGGGCGGCCATCCTTCATTTCGTACCAGACGATATCGACGTCGAGAGGCTTCGGAGCGAGATCCGATCTTGCGACCAGGAAGGAAAAGAGCCCGAACCAAAAACCCGCGATCGTGAAAATCACGCCCACAATCGTCACGACAAATCCGTAAAAGGGGATCTTCTCATTGGGGAATAAACTGTCGAACCTGGAAGGAGGCGATTGCGGCGTGCTCATCGCCCGGAGGACTTCGTCGACCCCCGCCTTGATCAAGAGAGTGGTCAGTTCCCGGACATTCGCGGTTTTCGGATAATCGATATCGAGTCTTTCGGCGAGCTTCTGAAGCTCGGTCTTGCGCAATTTCGAAAGTAATTTCCTGAGATCGTCTTCATTCATCGTCGTTCAGACCGATTGCGAAATGTGACCCAAATCGTAGTCCGGACGATTTGCAGCATGAATGGATCGCGAATTTCGCATCCATGATGCCGAAGCTTCACGCTTCCTGCCCTTTGACGGTTTTCGGCGTATTGCGATTTTGCCAGCTCGATTCGATCATTTTCTCCAGCACGCCGATGTCGATATCGGCCAGTTTGTTGACGTACAAGCACCCTTTGCCGGTTTTGTGTTTGCCCAGTGTTTTGAGGAGATCGACGTTCTCCGCATCGTTGATGCTCAAATAGAGCGACTGGCTCGCCTTGCGTGGCGAGAAGCCGCAGACCATCCAATCCAGCTCTCGGCCGGATTCGTATTTCAATTTGCAATTGCCGAAGCCGATGATCGAGGGGCCCCACATCACGGGCTTTTCGCCCGTCACCTTTTCGAAAAGATCGCAGATCACGTGGCCGTCGCGCCGGCGGGTTTCGTCAGGCACGGCGTCGATGAAGGCCCGCACATCGGCTTCGCTGGGTTTCGTTTTGAGCTCGGCCATATCAGCATGGCTCCCGTGCATGCGGTTCGACATGTCGTCGAACTTGCAAATGCGAAAAATCGGAAATGTCGGCCGCGAGCGCACCACGAAGTACGCTTCCCATGTTCCGGGAAAACCCGGTCAAGTAATGATATTACGATGTTTCGGGCGATTCCAGTGGGCTCTCAAGTCGGGTTTCAGGCCCGAAGCCATCGCCAGAATTTCCACGGGGTGGTGCGATCGTTTGGTCAGCCCCTGCTCCATCTGCATCCGGCAGCTCAGGCATTCGGTCATGCCGACTTCGATATCCGGGGCTTTCAGGCGCGACCTCAGCCGATAGCCGATCCGCAGGCTTTTGCGGAAATTCGAACGGGCGAATCCGAAAGGCCCGGCGATGCCCGAGCAGCCCTGGTCGATGAATTCGACGGAAACCCCCGGCACCTTTTTCACCAGGTCGAAGCCAGGGTTGCCGACGTTCATGGAACGAAGGTGGCACGGCTGATGGTAGCCGATGCGGCCATGCAGAGCCTGATCCGCCGGAGGAAGCAGGCCCCGTTCGCTCATGCCGGCGAGGTAGGAACTCAGTTCCAGGGTATTGTCGGCGACGAGGGCGGCGTCGAGGTCGTCGGTGAGGCGAGGGTAATAATCGCGCAGAACCATGGCGGATGTCGGTTCGATGCACACGATCGTGAAGCCGTCGCGCACGGCGTTGCCGAGAACCCGCAAGTTCGCGCGGACGAGTTCACGTGCCCGTTCCAGATCGCCTACGACCAGGGCCGGCATGCCGGAAGATCGCTGCCGCGCGGGGACATAGACATTCACGCCGGCCCATTTGAGATATTCGACCGTCGTTTCGGCAAGGTCCTGGTCGAAGTGATTGGCCAGGATGTCGAGAAACAGGGCGACGCGCGGGCCCGGCAACTGCGGCCGGGGCTTGCTCCAGCCCCGCTGTTCGGCCCGGTGGATGAAGGACCACCGCCGCACGCGCGGAAGGCGGCGATGCCGCGAAAGGCCGGTGACTTTCTCCATCAGCCAGCGCGACCGGCCATGCGTGAGGATGACGTTGGCGATCACGGGGAAAAAACTGGCCAGGCGGGCGAGGGTGTCGACGCGCGAAAGCCAGAAATCCTTGGGCGCGAGGCCATAGCTTTCGACGGCGGCGGCCTTGGCCTCGATCATGAGCGCTGAGATATCTACGCCGGCCTGACATTCGGTGCGGCACATGCGGCAGTGGAAGCAGGCCTCGGCGGCTTCCTTGAGCTGTTCGGACCCCCAGAGCGTCGGGTCGATGGTGCCCGACGTCACCTGCCGCAGAAGACCCGCGAGGGCGCGCGGGGAGGACGCTTCGGAGCGGTCGCCGCGAAAGCTGGGGCACATGCGGCTGGAAGGGTCGAGGGACCGGCAGGCACCGCAGGAATTGCAGGCCGAGGCCGTGAGCTGAGGGCCGCGATCCTGTGGCCAGGCCAGTTCGGCTTCGAGGATCGGCAGAGCCGGATAGGTGTCGATCGTCGATTCGTGGACCGGTTCGAGCAGCGTCAAATGGGCCGATTCGCTGCTCCTCACGCTAGATTCTGCGGGGATGAGCGACAAAGGCAGCGAAAGCACCCGCAGGGCGAGATCCGTGCGGGGCAGCCCCGGGAGAATTTCGGGATTGAGCACCCCGGCGACGTCGAGGGCGGCCTTCACTTCACGCCACACGGGGATCGTTCCCGCGAAACGGCGGCTCAGCGACGAACTTCGTATGCGGGTCATCCAGGGCTCGACGCCCCAGAGCGTACCGCCCGATTTGTCGACGATATCGGCGAGCCCCCCGAGCCAGCCCGCGATGGGAATGTCGGAAAGCTGGCGGGTCGGGTCGATGAGCGGATCGAGCACGATACGGCCAGTGAGCGGGGCCACGCGCATCGACACATTGAGCCGGGCGTTCTGTGTGGCGCCGGCCAGTTGCGACAGCACGCCCGCGACCGAACCGGGCGGCACGGTGAGCGAATCGAACACGGGCCGAGGCAGCGGAGCGCCCTGGCGATGGGCAAGGCCCCGGCGCACCCACTTACGAGGCGCGGCCAGCGGGTGATCCACCGATGCCGATGTCCGTTCGGAGCGGACATAAACAGACTTCGACCGGAACCTCTCTTGCAATTGCCGTTCGATCGATTTCAATTCCGATTCGTCGTCGCCGCTGTATCTCAGACATAGCGCCGCCGGCGCGGGTTCCGGGAAGAAGGCCTTGATCGCGGCATTCGCGTCGCTGGCGAGCGCGATCGAACGCCAGTCGAGAATTTCCGCCCATTCCAGACGTTCGCCAGCGATCAAATTGAAAGATTCGTCGGCGGCACGTTCCGGCAGATCGAAGCCGATGACGACCCACAAATGCAACCGGGGCAAGGCGACGGTCGCCAGTGTCGTTTCGAGCAGCACACCCAGAGTGCCGCGCGAACCCGCGATGACCCGCTGGGGCCGAAATACGTGATTCTCCCGATCGATCAAACCGGTGAGGTTCGCCAGAGCCCGCGCCTGGAGATCATCCTGATGGGACATGGCCCCGTTCGCGCCGTGCCATTGGGCGACTCGATAAAGCCCGCGCTGGGAATCGGTCAGGGCGTCGTCGGACTCCGCGGCTTCGAGGCGCATACTGGCGAGCGATTCGACGGAGCCGTCGCTCAGGGCCATACGTGCTGAAGCGATCGTGCGCCAGTGCCCCGATTCGGCAGGCACTGTGGCGAGATCATGGCCGCTGAGCCAGCCGCCTATGGTGAATTCGTCGGCCTCGGCGGAGAGGCCCTGAAGCCTTCGCCCCTGCTGGGCCAGGGCTTCGCGCACTTCACGCACCGTGATGCCGGCCTCGACGGTGACGAACTCTGGCCCTGGTTCGATCACCCGGCGCAAGTGACGAGAACAATCGAGCACGATCCCACGCCCGAGACACCCGGCCGTGACACCGAGACCCGCGCCCCGGGGATGCACGGATATCGAATGCTCTGCGGCATAGGAAAGAACGGCCAGGACATCGGTTGCGTCACGCGGAGCGATCAGGGCCAGGGGCTGCCGTTCCCAGACGCCGGCATCGGTCGAACAGGAGCCCAGGGGCACTTCGCCGATGACCAGATCGCCGCGCACGACGTCCCGAAGATCGTCGCGTAACAGCCTCTGGGTTCGCGGATTCGGCATATGGTCCCGATCAGGTGCTCGCCAGGCTTAAGGCGGTCAAGGAATTCGCCGGATCCGGTCGCGAGGGCGATCTCGCCCCCCTGCGAACGTCATTCGCTGCCGGCGGCCTGTTTTTTCCGCAGTTCGGCGACTCGCATGCGTTCCTGCCGGAACGTTTCGCCGACTTCGAGGTCGAAGGGGTGGAATCTGCCGATCGGCTTCACATCCGGGCCCCGCATCTGGCCCAGGCATCGGTAGCAGATCGTCACGTCCGGCACCTTTTTCCAGAGTACGAGATCGAGCAGCGCCGAGCCGAGCAAAACCGCGTATGCCGCCAGAGGACGCACCTGATACCAGTACCAGGTGGCCCAGGCGAAACCCGCGATGACGATCGCCAGGCCAAGGCCCTGCGGAAAGTCCTTCTGCACATAGAGCTTATCGGTGCCGCAGAACGGGCAGTGCACCAGTCCATCCGGGGAAGTCGACCCGGCATGTGCCGCCCGCGTGTAGCCACAATGGCCGCAAACGAATTCGTGCGCCGATTCGGCGTTTTTCGCGCGGCCCACGGCCCCGCAGCCAGGGCACTCGAAGGTCAATTCCATCGGTCGATTCGGATCTTCTCGGGTCTTTGTGAACAATCGCACAGATGTCGGTCATGACCGGCCGGCGGTCTCGAAGTCGATGCAAGGCCTGAACACCGGCTCCGGCAAGTCACTATCGCACAGGCTTACCGCCGGAATCAAGCCCCACCCCGCGCTGGGGCGACACGCACGGCGAAATCGAGAGGCAGCCTCGTTCCTGCGTTTCGTGCGGGAATGGCGACGGCCGGGCCGTTCCCGTTGCGGAAGGCCCGGCCGCATGGCCGATCAGATTTCCGGGTCGATCAGTTCTCGAGCTTCAAGCTGGCGGCACTGCCTTCGGCCTGGATTTTCGGCCTTCTGCCGCCTTTCGGGTCGAGTTTGCCGCCTGCCGGAGCGGACGCGGCGGCCTTGGCGTCGGCGGCTGCGTCTTCAGGGGTGGCAACGCCGGCCCCCTTTTCACCACCGCAACCCGCCATGGCGAGAGAAGCCATCACGGCGAAAGCGACGGAACGACGATACGAATAAGACATTCTGGGGATCCTCAGAGGGTGATGCATGCGATCGGAAGAGAGAATCGGCGTTCCGGGTTCGTAACCGGAATGCCGATCGCTACTTGCGAAGTCAGATTCAATAGGCGTCGGCTGAGACGACTTCCCCGCCGGAACGGGTCGAAAGCGACCTGTAGGTGGTCAGGTCGATCGTGCTCTTGATGAAGCGCACGGAACCGTCGCCGAACATGAAGTTCACGCCGCCGGGGTGCTGGCTGCGGAAGCCGAAGCTGCCGTAGGACTGGGCCTGGGGCTTCGTCCACCAGGTGAACGGATCCGGGTCGATCGCGGTGGTGACGTCCGAGCTTGCCCCTGTCAGTTGCAGCGGGGCGTTCGGCCGGGCCGCGGTGTAGGCGATCCCGTGCGTGGCGCTGGCCGAAGATCCGGCGGGCGCGTTCACGAGGCTGAACCATTCGCCGTAGTTCCACGGGAACTGCCACGAAGCGGGCTGACCGCGGAACCGGCTGGCTTCGCCCACGAACAGGGTGTTCGAGGTGCCGTCAGTGAACCGGGAGATGCCGTAGTTCCAGCTGATCACGAAAGATCCGTCACCCTCGATATGGCGGCAGTTGCCCGGGTTGGCTGTGGAATAGCGGTAACGGAACAGCTCGATCGTGCCCGCGTTGCCGGCATAACTGCTCTGGTTGACGCCGATGAACTGCAAAGGACCGCCAGCCGGATTCAGAGGCCCGGTCGAGCGCTCGTCGGAGGGGCAGTAAAAGGCGTTCACGAACGTTTCCTGCGCCGTGATGTTCCTGATGCTGTTCGCGCCGACGTCGTAATTCAGGCCGGCATAAAGATTACCCTGTTCCAGGAAGGGCAGGATCATGGCGAACATCGTGTGCCGACGGTTCGAGGCGGCATCGCACAGCGGCAGCGTGTAGCGGATGAGTCCGATGGGGAAAGAGCCCTGGGCACTCTCGTAATTATGAAGAGCGAGACCGATCTGCTTGAGATTGTTCACGCACTGGGCTCTGCGAGCGGCTTCCCGGGCGGATTGCACGGCCGGCAGAAGCAGGGAGATGAGGACGGCGATGATCGCGATCACGACCAGAAGTTCGATCAGCGTAAATCCGCTTCGACGTTGGTGATTGTTCATCAGGCGGAATCTCTCCAAAGTAAAACCGGGAACGGCTTCGCGCGAACGTATCGCACATTCACGGGGCAACGAACCCCGGAACCTTAACCGCACCAAGTTTTTTGTTTTGCGCTCGACGGAATTCCGAGCTGTCGATGTCATAAAAGACACATTCGAGATTATCTCCGGGAATATTATTCATCAAGTCTTCAACATTTCAGATTTTTGAACGAAATTGGCAAAACGGCATCGATCAGGATCCCGGCCCCCCTTTTTCAGGGCTACCTAGAACACTATGCAAATCAATATATTCCAAATAGTTACGAACCATCAACCAGTTTGAGATCACCCCGATTTCGACCAGGTCGGATTATTCCGTTCGCAGAATCGGATTTGTCGATTCCAGGCACCATGGTTGACTTCGGAGCCGGCAAAACCCAACCGCCACCATGGCGGCGGCGGTGGGTCCGGAATTCTTCACCGGGTGACGTGTGACGGGCCGTCACTGCGGCTTTGCGGGTGCCGGAGCGTCGACTTTCTTCTCGACCGTGCCGAACTTGTTTTCGATCTTGAGTACGCCTGGCTCGGCCTTGGCGGCAGCGTTCGGGCCTGCGGCATCGAGCGCCTTTTTCGCTTCTTCAGCCGTCGGCGCGACCGGCAGCTCGCCGCCGCCACCGCATCCGAAGGAGATCGACAAGGCCAGCAGACCGGCGGCAGCGAAACTTGAGATTCTCATGGAACGGATCGTAACCTCTCTTGACTGGGTGACTTGAGGATTTCCGGGCTCGATGGGAGCGATTTGCCCGCAACGAGCCCGCGATCGATGACCCGGCTCACTTCAGCTCAGATCAATACTGATCCGCCGAAAGAACTTCGCCACCTTTCAGGGTCGAAAGCGCGCGATAGACGCCGATTTTGTTCTGGGTAATGTCGGGGCTGCCCATGTCGATCGTCGTCTTCACGAACCGGACCGAGCCGTCGCCGAACACGAACATGGCACCGCCGGGGTGCATGCTGCGGAAGCCGAACTGACCCATGTTCAGGTATTGGGCGTTGAAGAGCCAGGCGTTCAGGTCATTGTTCGGCGAGGTCGTTCCAGGCGGTTCGGGAACGGCGATCCGGGCGTTGATCTTGGGGGCCACGCTGGCCAGGCCCTGAGGCCGTGTGGTGCCCGCCAGGGCGGAACCGAACCACAAGGCACGCGACCAGCTGTTGAAGACCTGATCCGGATCGTTCAGGAACCGCGAGGTTTCGCCGACGATGATCGTGTTGGACGTGCCGTCGCGGAAGTCGCTGATGGCGGTTTTGGAGTTGTAGCCGAAGGCGCCGTCCGACTCGATCCAGGGCGAGAAGGTCTGGCCGACCGTGCAGCCGTACCACCAGCGCCACACGTCACGCGTACCGGCCACACCTGCGTAAGACGATTGCGAGTAGCCGTTCAGCGAAGTCGCGATGTCATAGGGCGTCTGGATCATGTCCGAAGGGCAAACCATCGAATTGATCCGGGTGATCAGGGCCGTTCGGTTGATCGCACCGGAACTGGCGCCGTTGAATGTGCCGCCGCTGGTCATGTTGAAGTTGATGGCGTTGTAGATCTGGGTCTGCTCCATCTGGGGCAGAATCAGGGCGAACAGGCTGAACCCGCGCTGAGTGCAGTCGACGACCGGTGTCGGAGTGGCGACCGAGCCGGGCGGGAACGCGCCATTGGCGCTTTCGTAGTTGTGCAGAGCCAGGCCAATCTGCTTCAGGTTGTTGGTGCACTGGGCACGCCGGGCGGCCTCACGCGCCGACTGAACGGCCGGAAGCAGCAGGGAAATGAGCACTGCGATGATCGCGATGACCACCAGCAATTCGATGAGAGTGAACGCCTTGCGGGCGTGACGCGGTATGTGGAGCATGGGCTATGGACTCCTCGGGGTCGCCCCCGTTCGAAGAACGTGATGACACAGAATGACGACGAAGTTCGCGAATGCGAACATTGCCGGATGAACGGATTATTTCTTTGGTCTTGCCTGAGGGATTCAGGCGAAAGGATGGCTGCGATGAGAGTAAATTAATGACCGGATGGTGATTCTTCAAGAGGTATACATCGAAATTTCAAGAATGGGCTCAGCCACATCGACATCACCGCTACGACCGCACCGACACGAGCTTCCGACGATCGACCGACGCGAGAACCGGCTCATCTACCCGGCGACAGTTCCAGGCACGAATCGATCCTTTCGGAAAATGCATGCAATCATGGATTGACAAATTCCCTGAGGAAGCAGTCCAATAGATCGTTACGATCCGATACACTCTTCATAACCTCCAGCGGTGCCGATAGTTTGTCGGACTGCCGACCGCACCGGGAATGACCGAACCCTGACGGGAGCTTTGACGCATGCCCAGCGCACAACGACGTTCGCGGAATCGTGGCGTTCTTTCGATCGACTTGCTGGAAGGCAGAAGCCTTATGTCTGCGGGTCTGCAGCGATCAGGCGTCCTCGACGTCCGCGCCTCGCAGCGTGACGACGTCGTCGAAGTGCGAATCGCCCCGGGCGACTCGACCCGCATTCAGGTCGTCGAGAATTCCCGAATCACGTTCCAGGGCGGCATCGGCAACGTCGCCTCGATCCGCATTCAGGGCAAGGGCGGCAACGATCGCCTTATCGTCGACGAATCCTTCGGCAAGATCGGAATTTCCGTCCGGATCGACGGCGGTTCGGGCAACGACACCATGCGCGGCGGTTCGGGCGATGACGAAATCATCGGCGATTCAGGCCGCGACGTCGTTCTGGACAGTGCCGGCACCGACACGAACCGCAACGTGCGCCGGCCCGATGCGCTCGTCCGATTCGGGTCGGCCACGTCATTCCGCGACTTCCTCGCCAAAACCGTCAAGGGGCGAACGTCGTTCGGCAACGGCAGCTGGCGCGGCGTGAAAGGCGGCCCCAACATCGCCCTGCCTTCGCTCGGAACCAATGCCGGCACAGGCACTTCGGGCGGATTCTCGCAGACGAATACGCAAGTCGCCGGAATCGACGAAGGCGATCTCATCGAAAACGATGGCCGTAATCTCTATATCCTTTCCAGGGGAGAACTTCTGGTCGTCGATGCGGCGAATCCCGACTCGATGTCCGTACGTTCGCGCACGGCCGTAGATGGCTCGCCCGTCGCCATTTATCTGCATGACGGGCGGCTGACGGTCATTTCGACCCGCTGGAAGGATTCTGTCGCGGCACCGGGCGACCGTGCCATTCCGATGCTGCGTGTGCGAGGCACGGGCGAGGTCGTCGTCAGCGTTTACGATACGGCCGATTCGGGAGCCCCGAGCCTGGTTTCGCGAACGGCGCTCGACGGCTGGTACGCCGACTCCCGCATGGTCGACGGCAAACTCGCCCTGATCGTTCAGAACGACCTTCTCGTCGGCTACTGGGGCGGCCCCATCGCGATGACGGCACGCCTGGCGAGCCCGGGCGTCAAACCGGTGAACGATTCTTCGTTGACTCGCCTCGTCCGCAAGAGTTCGATGAACGCCCTCCTGCCCGGCTTTACCACGGCCAGTTACGGGCCTGGCGGGGCGAAGGGGACGGCTTCAGGGCTGATTTCGCAGCCTCAGGACATCCTCGCTCCTCTGGACGTCACGGAGCCGAATCTGCTTTCCGTCGTCATGATCCAGACCGGCGGCGAATCCCCCGGCGTGATCGGAACGACTTCCGTCGTCGGCGGTTATGCGTCGTCGATCTACATGAACGCGACCGATTTGTACCTGTTCGGCCCGCGCTGGGACGTGACCGGCGAACTGACACAGGTTCAGCGGCTGGACATTTCCGGCAGCGCCCCCCGCGTCGTCGCGACGGGCTCGTTCGAAGGCCATCTGCTCAACCAGTTTTCGGCCGACGCCAGCGGCGAATTCCTGCGTGTGGCCACGACGCGCTGGACATCGGCCGGCACCGTCAATGCCGTGAGCGTGCTGAAGACCGAAGGCGAAACGATTCGCCAGGTCGGCTCCGTCGACGGCATCGCCCCTGGCGAGCGCATCATGTCGGCCAGGTTCGTCGACGACCGCGTCTATCTGGTGACCTTCGAACAGGTCGACCCGCTGTTCACGATCGACGTGTCCGACCCGACGGCGCCGAAAATCCTGGGCGAGCTGAAAATCCCCGGTTTTTCCCGATATCTTCAGCCTTTCGGCGACGGCTACCTGCTCGGCATCGGCCGCGACGCCGACCCGGCCACCGGTCGCACGCGCGGGCTGAAGCTTTCGCTGTTCGACGTGCGTGAAGACACGGCCCCGAAGGAACTTGCGACATATCTGGTCGACACCCCCGACAACGGCTGGAGCTGGTCCGACGCCGAGTGGGATCATCACGCTCTCGGCTACTTCCCCGAGCTGGGTCTGATCGCCGTGCCTGTGCAGTCGAGCGGCCCCTGGACGACTCAGCCGGACGGAACTCAGGGGTCAGAAACCCATAGCGACCTGATGCTTTTCCGGGTGAGCGTCGATTCCGGGATTTCGCTTTTGGGCACCGTGTCGCATGATTCGCCGCTCTTGCGATCGTCCCGCATCGGCGACGTCATCTACTCCGTCGCGGATCTGGACTTGAAAGCCGTGGCCGTATTGGCCGACTCGGTGAATTCCAGGGGCGAGATCGAACTTCAGCAGCCCTTGAACACCGGCGGGTCGGGCGGCGGCGTGGTCGTGGCGCTCTGACGGTCACCACGAGTAAGAAAACCACGGCAAGATCCTGCGCGAAGTCACGTAAATGGCAGAAACCGGAGACTTTCGGCGAATGGCGACTTCTTCGAAACCTCCGGAATTCGATTATGTCAGCGATCGCCAGTGGCGGGGCATGCCGCTGATCGCAATAGGCCCGAAAGCCCGAGGCGTTCTCGCGATCGGCGTGAACGCCCGGGGGGTCGTGGCCATCGGCGTCATCGCTCAGGGCGTCGTTTCCGTCGGCGTGGTTTCGATCGGACTGCTCAGCATCGGCGTACTCGGCTTCGGCCTGATCTCAATGGGCGTATACGCGATCGGCCCTCTGGCGCTGGGCGTCAACGCGTTCGGGATCATCGCGGGCGGCGTCGAAGCCACGGGCTGGAAGGTGCTCTTTTCGGTGGGTTGATCGACAGCTACCGCGAACCGTGGACGCTTTCGACGAGTTCGACCGTGATGCCCGATTCGACCCCGGCACAGTGTTGACTTGGTCCGGTCGTTCGTGGAAGCTGAAAGTCGGCGAACGCGAAGACCGCATGTCGCGACCGGCGAGAGATTCGTTCAGCCGCATCGCATGACTCGGCTGCGGCGAAAATTCGATTGCATGATGCGCCCTCTGGCATGACTTTAGAAAGGGCGAGCCCGATGGTGAATCAGGACACCTTGGCGGATCTCGATGGCGAAAGTCCGCCGCCCGGCGAAGCGGAAGATATCGAAGCCTGCATCCGCCTGATTCAGGAGATCATGAGCATCGGGCCGCGGCCGATCCTGCGCGGCCAGCACGCGAAAAGCACGGGAGACGTGAAGGCACGCCTGATCGTCGACCCGGACCGGCCCTCCGAAACGCGGTTCGGCATTTTCGAATCGGACCGGACATTCGACGCGATCGTTCGATTTTCGAACGGTGCCGGCACGATGAACCCCGATACGCGGGGCGATGCCCGGGGCATGGCGATCAAAGTGCTCGGCGTATCCGGGCCGCGGGCCTTCGAAGAAGACGGGGAGACCGACACCCAGGACTTCGTGATGATCAATTTTCCCCAGTTTCCGGTTCGAAACGCGCATGAATATCGCAAGTTCATGGAATCGAGGCTGAAATACATCCGCCTGCTCGGCCCTGCCGGCAACGCGATCGGCCAATTGCTGTTTTTCGTGCCGTTCCGGGTCGGCCAGTTTCTCAGAGTCGGCCGCAAGCTCATCGGCACGAGCCGTAGCCCGCTTGTGGAACGCTACTGGAGCATGTCGCCCTATCGTCTCGGGGCTCGCGCGATCAAGTTTTCGCTCGTGCCTCAGCCAGTCAATTCCGAAGCTCTGTCGGCGAACCCGGCGAGGGACGTCCATTCGGCCGATCAGCTTTCCCGAGCGCTGGCCGATCATCTTCGAGCCGAACCCGCCCGATTCGATTTCGTCGTTCAATTTCGAAACGATCCGAAATCGATGCCGATCGAAGACCCGACGGTGCTCTGGGACGAAGCGATTTCGAAACCGGTGAAAGTGGCCACGCTGATCATCGACCAGGCCGACCTGAATTCCGCCGAATCGATCGCCTTTCGAAAACAGGTCGAATCGATGTCTTTCAACCCCTGGCATTCGCTGGAAGCGCACCGGCCGCTGGGAGGAATCAACCGGCTGCGGAAACGGGTGTATCAGGAGAGCACGACGCTCAGACGCGAATCCGTGAGCCAGTGACGATTTCCGTTTCGAATTCGATGCCTGACCGTCGGATCCCTCGCTTTCCAGGCCGGCAAGTCGATGGAGTCGATCCGCCTCGGAACAGCGTCGACAGGGCGATAGCGATCGATCATTTGGTCGGCGTCGAAGAAGCGAGACAGTGAATCGTACCGAATTCGGCCGATAAGTTCATTGCGGCGAGGCCCTCACCAGGGTCGTCGAAAGTCGAGCCAGGAAGCCGGTCGGTTTTCCTTCGACATGCTCACACAATTATTGATCGATCGGTTCTTTTATGATAAAACGTGGTTCTCCAACAGGAAGCGAACACGATAAATCCATCCGAGCATTCCGGCGCCTGGCCGAAAAGAATGCTCCAATCGGCCATTGGGTTTCGAACGTTCCTTTCCCCCGGAAAGGTTCTGCATGGGCTCTCGTTGGCCATGCATCGGCTTTCCGACTTCACAACGATTTCGTGCCGCAACCTCAGTGGCCGAAATACCATCATCGAACAGGAGAGCGACGACCGATGAGAAGACAGCTTCGATCGTTATATGCATTAATGATCACATGTGGTTTCGTTTCGACGGCTCCGGCCGTGGATATCTTCGTGCTGACGAACAATGCGCAGAACGACGGTTCCGCGAACACCAATTTCGGACGAATCGACAGCGACACGGGCTCATACTCCTCGATAGCCAGTTTGACCGGTGACATCTGGAATCTGGCCTGGAATTCGACGACCGATGAGTTTTACGCGACCGCCGCAGTCGGATCAGCGAACTCAAATTTAAGGACGCTGACGCAGACAGGAACGTTGTCGAGCTCGATCGGTTCGATCGGCCGAAGTATCTTCGGCATGGCGTATCGTGAATCGGATTCGACTTTGTACGCCTATGATTACAACAGTGACTTTACCGGATTCATCGACACCGCGAACGGCGCGTGGAATACGCTGAACAGCTCGCCCGGTTTTTCCGCCGGCCTCCCCGCGGGCGGGAAATACAGCATCATGAACGACACGCTTTACTTCGCAGGATGGTCTGGTGCAGGACGATTCGGCACGATGGGCTATACGGCCAGTTCGACCTTTCAGCAGGTCGCCCAGGATTTATCGTTCACGTACATGGCGCTGGCCAATGACGGCACGACGATGTATGGCGTATACGGCAACGGCTCGTCTGGCCAGCAGCGGCTGTACACGATCGATGTCGCCACGGGGGCACGGACGGCGGGGCCGTTGATCACCGGTGCTGGTCTCGGCACTTATTTCCATGGAGCGGCGATCGTTCCCGAGCCTTCGACCTGGGCCCTCGGCGGAATCGCTTCGGTCGCGATGGCCTGGCTCACCAAGCGGCGATCGAAACGATCGGTCTGACATCCACACATCGCACGATTTCGAAATCGATACGATCGAATTTCGCCCGGGGATGGGTTTCGACTTCTTCCCTGGGCGTTTTCATGCGAACTTGCATCAGGAAAAGCCATCGACTCTGATCCGTAACGCGTAGAGTTCGCGTCGGTTCGATCACTTTAGCTTCATTCGAAGCATCGAACCGGAGGTTCGATCGACTGGTCGAACTTGCGATCGCACTGTGAGGGAAATTCGAAATTCGTGTGAAACCGCCGCACGCGGCTTGCCTCGCCGGGGTTCCGTCTATAGCATGGAGCCCGAAGCGATTGACCCACCCGCCGAACGCAATCGGGAGCATTCCGGCTCATGCGACGCCCCCATCGATGGCCCCTCGCCCTTTTCGCCGCAGCGATCGCAATGACGCAGACCGGCCAGATTCACGCGCAGGCACTGATCAAGCCGCAGAATCAGAGCAAGCCCGCGGCGAAAAAGCCGCGAGTCATTCAGCATGAGGATCTTGAGCATGACCATGACCACGACCATGATCACGCGGACAAGCACCCGCACCTGCATTCGAAAGCTCAGGCGATCATTCTGAACGCCGAAAACTGGGAAGAGTTCGCGCCGAGCGGCAAAGAGGCCGACGCGATCTATGGCGACGCGGTGCTGGCCAACCCCAACATGACCGCCGTGATCGCCGCCCCCCTGCCCACGCGCAACGCCAACATGACCGTGCGGAACGTCGGCGGGCAGTTGATCGACCTGACAGAGAACCGGGCCCTGAGCGATCAGCTCAGCTGCTTTTACGCCCACAAGCGGCGTTTCGTCTTCGACGGGTTCGAGCTGAATAACTCGACGGGCGAACGGATCGTGAAGGGCAACGTCGAGGAAACGTCGACGGGCGAAGTCCGGACGACCGGCACCGACCCGAAAACCGGCCTGAAGGCGGAGCTGACGTATCGCCTGCGGAACCGCGACCGCTTCCTGACGATCACTTCGAAAATCACCAACGGTTCGGACGCGCCGGTCACGTTCGCCCTGGGCGATGACCTCCGGTTCGACGCGGGCAAGGAGACCGCCGCCCGGGCCGAAGACGGCACAGGCCAGTTTCACTGGTTCGGCGACGAATACTGGGGTCAGGCATATGCCGTCGTGCCCGAAGCGGGCTGGTCGGTCCGCTCGAAAGCCGAAGCCCGCGTGCATGACCTGGCCTATACGAAAAACGGCAACGAAGCCGGCGAAATCACCCTGGCCGCAGGAGCTACTTTCGAATTCACGCGGCGGATTTATGCCGCTGACAGCACGATGGCGGTGCAATCGCTGGCCATCGAAGGGCTCGGCGGACTCACGAAGCTGGTCCAGATCCCCGTTTCGGACGCCACGGGGAACCGTGTGGACGGCGCTCGCGTGAATGTCCGGGGCGGCGACCGGTTCTCAGGCTGGGCGCGGACGGACGCGGAAGGCTTCATGACGACCACGCTCCCGCTGGGGACCTATTTCGTGACGGCGGAAGTCCAGGGGCACAAGATGCGGGCCGACAACCCGTTGAAAATCGAAGTGCGGCCCAACGTGGACAACACCCGCGGCAACGACCTGAAGCTCTACGACTGGAACCCGGGCTTGGTCGCCGCGGCCGTGACCGACGGCGAAGGCAAGCCGATCGCGTGCAAGGTCGAATTCGTCGGCAAGAACGGCGCCGCATCGCCCAACTTCGGGCCGGAGACTTCGGTTTATGGCGTCCGGAATCTGCGATATACGGCAGACGGCACATTCCGCCAGCAGATCAAGCCCGGCGATTACGCCGTGCGTGTGAGCCACGGGCCCGAATACGACGCATGGTCGGGCGACATCACAGTGAAGCCCGGCGAGGACACCCCCCTGAACTTGAAATTGAATCGTAGCGTGCTCACGCCCGGCTGGGTTTCAGCCGATTTTCACAGCCACTCGTCGCCATCGGGCGACAATACTTCAAGCCAGCTCGGGCGCGTTTTGAATCTCGTCTCCGAGCATATCGAATTCGCCCCCTGCACCGAACACAACCGGGTGGAGACATACGATCCCGAGATCGCCGAATTGAAAGTCGGCCACGCGATCGCCACGGTTTCGGGCCTGGAATTGACCGGATCGCCCCTGCCGCTGAATCACCAGAATGCATTTCCGCTCAAATACGTGCCCCGCACGCAGGACGGCGGCGCGCCGGTGACCGATGCCGACCCGAGCGTGCAGATCGAACGGCTGTTTCGCTGGAACGATGGCAGCGAGAAGCTGATCCAGCAGAACCACCCGGACATCGGCTGGCTGTTCTTCGACAAGAACGGCGACGGCAAGCCCGACGGAGGCTACGAAGGCCCCCGCAAATTCATGGACGTGATGGAAATTCACCCGATCGACATGGTCACTTCGATGACGCCCACAGTCGTCTATGCCGGCCGGGAATCGACGAACCAGATGTTCGGCTGGCTGCAATTGCTCAACCAGGGCTATCGCATTCCGGGCGTGGTCAACACGGATGCCCATTACAACTACCACGGCTCGGGCGGTTTGCGGAACTGGATCGCTTCGAAAACCGACGACCCGGCGAAAATCGACCATATAGACATGGTTCACGCCGCCGAAAAAGGCCATCTGATCATGTCCAACGGGCCGTATCTGGAATATTCCGTGCGCGAAAAGGGCAAGGATTCGGCCGTGATTTCCGGCTCGGACCTGGCGGCGAAATCGGGCGAGGTCACCATCCAGTTGAAAGTCCAGTGCCCGAACTGGATCGACGTGAATCGCGTATTCGTGCTCGTCAACGGCAAGATCCTGCCGGGCCTGGATTTCCGCAAGGCCGACCATCCCGACAAATTCCGAACCGGCAGTGTGAAATTCGAAGCCACGGTCGATTCGAAACTGGAAACCGACGCCCACTTGATCGCCGTCGCCGTGGGCGAAGGGCTGAAGATCGGCCCGATCATGGGCCCGGAATGGGGCGAACAAATGCCGGCGGCGGTTTCGAATCCCGTGTTCGTGGATATCGACGGCAACGGCTTCACGCCAAATAAGGACACCCTCGGCCACCCGCTGCCGGTGAAGTTCGCGCCGAAGCCGAAGTGAGCCGGTAAGGGCCGTTTCATAACCGCTCTGGAATATCGAAACCCGCATCGCGACGAACCATCTTTCGTCGCGATTTTTCTTCGTCCGCGTGAGCAAAGACTTAAGTTCGCTTCGGCATTTCAGGCCTCGAATCAGGTCTTGACCGTTCCACGAAATCGGTCATGATCGTTCGTGTTGACCCCATGAATTCGCACCTTCGGCGAAACGGATTCCCGAAGCGACTCCTTCTCTCGTACGGCCCTTTTTTCGCACCGAATCGTTCGCACACCTCGTGAAAGGATTCACGCATGCGTTTTTCGCATCTTCGTTCCGCCGGTTCCCTGTTTTCGTCTCGCCGCGATCGTGCCGCTTCGCAACGCTCGAACCGGTCCAGCACCCGCCGGTTGTATCTTCTTGCCGAAACGCTCGAAAGCCGCGAAGTGCCTGCCACGGTCACCTGGGACGGCGGCGCCGGCTCGATGAATTTCTTCGACGCCGCGAACTGGAATACGGAAAAAGTACCGGGCGAGCAGGACGATGTGATCATCCCGGCTCTGGCAAACGGCCAGGCGGTTTACATCGACGATCTTTATGAATTACGGAGCATCAAGACCGATGCGCCGATCGTTTTCACGACGGGAAGAAAGCCCTATCCGCCGATTCCAGGCGAATATATGACCACCTTTGGCCGATTTCTGGTCACGGCGGGCAAATCCGAGTTGCGTGGCGGAATTAAGCTCGACACGAGAAACTATACGGGACTCTCGATTCGGGCGACCGGCGTCGGGACGGAACTCTACGTATCGGCATCGTTATCCGCGGAAAGCATGACACATCCGCTTCCGAACCCGGTCTACTTCGACAGATTCGAATTGCTGACCGTCGAAGCCAAAGCTGGCGCGACGATCCGATTCGAAGCCAACATGATTTCGAAACCGCCCAGATACACCTTCAAGGCTGAGGGAGCCGGGTCGAGAGTGATCGTGTCGGGCAGCGAAACGCTGACGATCGACAAGGAATTACAGGTGATCGCCTACGACGGCGGCGACGTCGAATTCGCATCCCTCAAGACACTGACGCTCAATCCAGAGCTGGAACGGATCGTGATCGACGCGACGAATACGACTGGCCAGCCAGGCCCAGCGCTCCAGACGGCGATCTCGATGCCTGCACTCGAGCGCATCGAAGACTTGAAAACCACTCGCGACCGGAAAACGAACATCACCGTATCGGGCATCGACGCCTGGATTTCGCTGCCGAAACTGGTTTCGCTCACCAATGCGCGAGTGAGCGTCAGTGCGAATTCCGAAATGGTTCCCGCGGTGCTCGGAGTCGGCCAGATGAAATCGATCACGAATTCCGAGTTCGTGTACAGCGTGAATCAGGGCGAGTTTACCCTCGATGGCATGACCGACATTCGCGACACTTCTTTCACAAGCGGCCTGGGTCATCTCACCGTTCGGGTCCCTTCAGGCATCGACCTGGGCAAGACGAGCTGGGACACCTTCTGGAAAGCGACGAATCGAAATGCGAAACTGACCCTCGACACGCCGGAAATCGTCGGCTATTTGAATCAGGGGCATTTCTATCATTTCATCGCCTCGGGCGGCGGCCAGGTCGATTCGAACGCAAGGCGGCTGATCGACACCAACGACGCCAAGATCGACGGCGGCATCGAATTGCGTGTCGATACGGGCGGCAAGCTGCGAATGGACATGCAGGCGACGCGTGGAGCACGGCTGGACGTTTACGCCGACGGCCTGATGGCCCTGGACCAGCTCGTCGACGCCGAGTTTCGTGAAATTCGCGGTTGGGACAAAAAGTTCGGCACGCTGCAAGCCATGAACCTGGCCCGGCTTACTGTGCTGGGATATTCGCATTACTGGCTCAGTGGCGGCAGCCCTTACATCACCAGCGCAAAATACCGCATTGCATCGATGAACGCTCCGAAGCTCGAAGAAGTCTTCGGCGAGTCGTTCGTCGACACCGCAGGGTGGTCACCGACCGCATTTCCGGCCTATCGCACCGTAAACTGGACAGGAAATGCCGGTACGAACCGCTGGAACGACTCCGCCAACTGGTCGGACGGCCGCGTTCCGGGCATCAATTCGACCGTGATCATCCCCACGGGAGCCAATCCGTCAGGCATTCTCCTGGATACTTCGACGATCGTACGCAGCATCGATTCACGCGTGCCGCTTCTGGTCGAATCGAAGAATGAGCGATTGGACGTAAGCCTCATGCTCGTCTCCGAGGCTTCGAAATTGCATGGCGGAATTTCGTTGAAAAAAGCGACCGTCACGACAAAATATTCGGGCACGACACTCGACATTTACGGGTCGACCAGGTTCGAAGCGTATCAGAAAACCGGCGAGTATTCCACGTGGGATATCACTCGGAACACCCTCGCAGCGACGAACGGATCCTGGATTTTCGTGCATGACACGAGCCAGTTGGACGCGGTTGTCCAGGAATTGAATCTTCGTTCGGAAGGTGGCGGATCGCGACTGATATTCCCCAGCCTGAATCGGTTGACCTTGACCGAAACGGCCAGACTTCACTCTCCGCAATCGTCGATCCTGATCACGGCCTCCGACCGGGCCGAGATCGATCTGCCGCAATTGCGGCAGATATCGGCGGATTCCATTTCATTGAATATCGACAATTCGTGGATTTCGAGCCCGAAGCTGACGGGTCTGAATCGCGCGAAAGTGCGGATCGTCGATCCTTCGAACGACGGCATTCGCCACTCGGACTGGATCACGGCCGATCTGACCGAAATCAGGAATAGCGACCTGAGGTTCGAAGGTGCGGATATCGTCGCGTCTTTCGACAACGTGAAGAACATCGATGCGACCGATATCAACGTTTTATATGGGAAAGTCTATTTCCCGGCCGTGAACAAGATCGATATCAATGCATTCTGGGCAGCGGACCTGAAGTATTACGAAAAGCGTTCAGGAATTTATTCCCTCTACGGAACGAACGCCCTTCTTGAAATCCGGGCGAACGAGCTTTCAGGATCGCCGCCCGCGAATTATCGCTTCACGATCTTCGCTGGTGAAGGACTCATTTCGCTCGACATCGCCACGATCAAAACGCCGCCCGCCGAGAATGTGGTCATCAATGGCCAGGCCACGACGACCGGGCCGCTGCTTCTGCAAGCACGCGGCAGCGGCGTGGTCCGCAGCTCGGCGACGACGGTCGAGGGCGTCCAGATCGAAACGTATCGGGGCGGAGCCGTGGCACTCGACAATGTCATTCACGGCAAGTTCCGCCAGATTCTGGAGAACCCCTGGGAGCCAGGCGGAAAATTCTATGCCGCCAATATGGAACTGATGACGATGTGGAACCCGGACTGGAGTTCGAATACGCAGATCAAGTCGATCGTCGCCCCGAAAATGCGTATGATCAACGGTAATTTCGAAGTGTTCGCCAATCCGTTTCCACTGATCGAATCGATCACGGGCAATATCCTGCTGAAACATGAGCCGGGCACGCCGATCACTCAGCTTACGGTCTTCGACACGCCCAGGATCACGACCTTCAAAAACCTCGTGATTCGCATGGAAGCGGGCACCTCATGGCCGCAGCTCCGGCCCAAATCGGAGTCGGGCGGCGTGGGTGCGATGTCGTTAGCCAACGAACCTCCGGGCTCGCAATCGCAGCCATCGACTGGTGATGCGGGCTCCGGCGGTCAGCCGGCCGTCATGTCGGCCAGCCTGGCCAGTGTCGAGGCCCCGAAGCCCGCCGCGGCTACGGCGAAAACGACGCCTGTCGCCGTTCCGAAGGCCGCCGCAAAAGCCAAACCTGCGGCCAAGCCGAAAGCCGTCGCGAAGCCCAAGCCGGTCGCGACGAAGCCCAAGGCCGCCCCCGCGCCGAGGAAAGCTGTCGCGGTATCGAAACAGGCGGCCAAACCGAACATGAATCGGTAATCGATCGAAATCCGATGCGCTGGCACCCAATGAGCCGCCCGAATCGACTTCGAACGAACCTCGAAGAGCCGCCGGTCATATCGGAAAATCATCCATCTCAGGGCGAATGATCGTCGCGTCGAACCTGGAATGTCGCGACGATTCCAACGCCTGAATGAACCCATAGGACGAAGGAATCCCGGTGATTCGCGGCGATACTCTAGTGAGCGAATCGACCGAATCGGGGATGACCCTATGTGTTGACCACCACGAATTCGCACCTTCGGCGAAACGGATTCCCGAAGCGAAACTTCTCGAACAGGCCCTTTTTTCGCACCGAATCGTTCGCACACCTCGTGAAAGGAATCACGCCATGCGTTTTTCGCGTCTTCGTTCCGCAGGTTCCCTGTTTTCCTCACGTCGCGATCGTTCCCTTTCGCAACGATCGAACATTGCCAGAACACGCCGATTGCATCTTCTGGCCGAATCGCTCGAGCGCCGCGATGTGCTCGCCACGATCACGTGGGACGGCGGCGCGGGCACGGCGAATTTTCACGATCAGGCCAATTGGAACACCGACAAGGTGCCCGGCCCGGCCGACGATGTGATCATTCCGGCTTTGGCCGGAAATCAGCCGATCCAGGTCGTGGGGTCCTTCACGATCGGCAGCGTTCATTCGGATTCGCCGATTTTGCTGCGTCCCGGAACGCCGATGTCGGGGAATGACCTGAACTATGGCGAATTGATCGTCACCGCCGGCAATTCGGTCGTGAACAAGGGAGTGTTCGTCGATTATGATCGCCAGGACGCATTGCGAATTACGGCGACCGGGAGCGGTACGCGCCTGACCATTGAAGGCCCCACGCAGTTCGTGCGGATTTCTTCGGGCAAGTTATGGACGGTCGGCGAACCGATCATCGGCACATATCAGGTACTGGCGAATCACGGCGCGGCGATCACGCTTTCGAAACCTGAGATACAAAGAGTCGAAAATCTGGATATCGTCGCCCTCCGGCAAGGGTCGCGCATCGAAATCCGCAATCAGACGAATCTTTCCATCGACGGTCGCGGCGAACTTGCGGCAGCTTCGAACGGCATCGTCACGATGCCTGACCTGAAGAAGATCACACTCAACCCCGCCGCGAAAAAGTTCTCGATCATGAATTATCGGATCGAATTCGATAAATCCACGAACAGGAATCTCTATCATTACACAGGCGAATTCTGGTTCGACAAACTGGAAACGATCGAGGACCTGCGGACGGACCGCACCATTCTGACCGAATTCGAAATCTTCGGAAATACAGGGCGGTTCGAGGCACCTGAACTGACTTCGCTCGCATATGTCGACATTATGATGTTCCGGCAGGATCCCTCGAGTTCTCCATTCTGGAACACGCCAAAACTGAAATCGCTGACCGACAGTTTTCTCGTCCATCGCGCGAATCAGGCGACGACTTCCATTTCATCGCTCGTCGATATCGACGACACCACGATCTGGGTGCTCAACGGGAATCTGGAGCTTACGGTCAATGCCCCGATCGAGCTGAGCCGGATGCAGAAGGAGAATCTCTGGCTGACGAACGGGGCTGGCTCGTCGCTGAAGATGACATTTCCGGAAATGCGGGGCGCCATGCCCGCCGGGGCGAACTTGCGGATCGAGGCTGGCCAGGGTTCGAAAATCACGATCGACGCCGCGGCGATTCTCGACGACTCTTCACGAGCCACGAACGGCGGCGTCCGGCTTTCCGTCTACGAAGATGCCATTCTTCGCGTCAACGTCGCCCGAACCCGGGGCACCGTGCTTGACATATTATCGACTGGAACCGCCGCGTATGATCAGGTGATCGACGCGCGATTCGAAATGCTGCGGGGCGCGACTTTCGGATCCGGAATGTTGTACGCGGCTCGTATGGCCAGCCTGACCGTCGACAGTTTTGTCGTTGAACCGGTCGACGTTCGATGGATGCACTACACTTCCGTGCAGGTCGCCAAGTACGATCCCCAAAAGCTCGTGACGCCGAATCTGGAATATCTCAACAGCGATTTCATTGTCCGAACGGGCTGGTCCGAGCCTGCGTATCCCGCCTGGCGAACGGTGACCTGGGATGGCGGAGCCGGCACGCGTTCGTGGATGGACAGCGCCAACTGGTCGGATGACCGGATTCCCGGGCCAAATACGACGGTCATCATTCCGGATCTACCCGGAGCGGGCGAAATCGTCGTCGACGCGAGCGTCGATGTCCGCAGGATCGAAGCACGCGAGCGTCTTCGGCTCGATTCGGTGAATCCGAACGCCGCCTTGACATTTCGAGTGACTGCCGGAGCTTCGGTTCTTCATGCAGGCGTTACGATACGGTCGGCGACCATGGTGAGCCAGTTCTCGGGCACGACGCTCGATATTTACGGGGCTTCGAATCCGGGCGATTCCGGGGCTGCCTCGTCGGTTCCCGCGAAACTCGGGTTCTCGGCTCTCAATGGCTCATGGCTGTTTCTGCACGATACGACGCGATTCGAACCGGGCCTGGTCGATTTCGAAATCCGCTCTTCAGGCGGCGGTTCGCGCGTGATCTTCCCCAGTCTCACGTCGGCCGAATTCGCGACGGACCGAACGGGAACCGGCCGATCGACCGTCCGGCTCATTGCCGAAAACCGTGCGGAAATCGACTTGCAGCGGATTCGATCTCTTACGGCCGATTACGTCACGGTGACGATCGTCGATTCGTGGATCTCGAGCCCGACGCTTGTGGGTATCGACCGGGCGAACGTTTCGATCGAAGACACGTCGGACGACGGAATTCGACATTCCGACTGGATCGCCCCGGGGCTCGAGTTCGTGACCGCCTCGAAGTTGCGGATTCATGGCGGCGACATCACGGCGTCGTTCGACAAAGTCCGTTCCATCGATGCGACCGAGCTGCGTGCCGAGGGCGCGAAAATCTATTTCCCGGCCGTCGGAAGCATCGATGTTTCGAAATACGATCAGATTTCGAACGACGCGGGGCTGTCCAGTCATCTCGCCCGAACAGGCACTGTCCAAGCCATTTTCATGGAAGCCAGCGGAGAATCCGGGCTTCTCGAAATCCGGGCGAGCGAACTCAGCGGAACACTGCCGAAATCGAAACGATTCGAAATCTCGGCGAATGGTGGATTCGTCGCCCTGCACATTCCCAGAATCACGATACCGCAGACCGGATCCCGGGACGACGGTCAACTCGTATTCTCCGCGAAAGGCCGCGGCGTTCTTCGGGCGTATGCGACCACCCTCGACGGACCGACGATCGAACCGACGAACGAAGGAGCCGTCGCGATCGACCAGGCGGTCACCGCTCGATTACGTCAAATCGGCTCGCTCACGAGCGTGAATCCCGGGAAATTGTACGCTTCGAACCTGGAGGATTTGACACTGATCGAGTTGAACTGGCCGACTCGCTCGAATATCGACATGATCGTGGCGCCGAAATTAAAACGCATCGCCGGTAGTTTCGAAGCCATCGCCAACCCGTTTCCGCTGGTCGAATCGATCACGGGCAACATACTGATCAAGCACCAGCCGGGCACGCCGGTATCGCAAATCACGGTTTTCGACACGCCGAAAATCGGTACGATCAGGAACCTGACGGTCATCATGGACCTCGGAGTACGATGGCCCCAGCTCGAAGCCCAGGCCGATTGGGCCGGAAATCAGGTAAACGTATTTCGTCGCAACGCCGATGGTTCGCTGACGCCGATCACTCGCGGTTCGTCCGACGGCGGTGGTGTGCCGGTCGTCATGTCGGCCAGCCTGGCCAGTGTCGAGGCCCCGCAACCTGCGGCGGCATCTGCAAAAACTTCGCCCGTCGCCGTGCCGAAAGCCGCCGTGAAAGCCAAGCCGGCAGCCGCGCCGAAGGCCACAGCGGCCAAGCCAAAAGTCGTGGCAAAGCCGAAGGCGGTCCCGGCCAAGCCCGCTCCGGTACCGAAGAAGGCGGTGGCGGCTCCCAAACCGGCGGCTAAAGCCGTCGCGAAGCGATAAGGTCAGAATCCGAACGATCAGGCCGGATGCCATTTATCGCGTCCGGCCTGATTTCAATTCAGGCTGAAGCTCGGCGGGTAGCCGTCCTTCGGCTCGATGTCCGTGATCAGATCCGGCGTGAGCGGTCGAAGGATTCGTAGCAAGGCTTCGACCCGTTCAGGCACGCGAGCTTCTTCGATCAAAGCCTGCTTGAGGAATGAAGGGAGCGTCAAAGCCTGGGCGACGAGGTCGGCCAGGACGCCGTTATCGGACCGCTGCTTGACGGCACGGCGCAGGGCGGCGGTCATGGCGTCGCCGGAGTCGTGTTTTTTGAGAAGTTCGAGAAACCGGTCCGTCAGTTCGGCCGCACAGCCGGGGTGCACTTCGGCGGCCTGGGCGTCGTCGAGCATCGTCACGCGGGCTTCGCGATAGAGCTTGTCGGGCCGGCGGAATTCTTCGTCCAGCCTGACGCGTTTCAGGCCTGACAGCAGCATGTTATAGCGGCCGTCCGCAAGCCGTTCGTGCATGATGATCTGCCCCATGCAGCCGACGACTTCCAGCGCGGGGCCTCGTGGTGTATCTTCCACGGGTTTTCGGGGCTGAACGATCGTGATCAGCTTGTCCGAAATCAGAGCATCGTGTGTCATCTGCCGATATCGCGGCTCGAAGATGTGCAGCGGCAGAACTGCGTGCGGGAACATGACGACACCGCCGAGCGGAAACAGTCGCGTGATTCCGGCGAACGATTTCGGATCGAATTCCTGCATGAATGGCCCCGGGGTGGCTGTCGAACGCGCCATGTTCGCTACCGACCCATGATCGATTCGTGTTCGTGAGACTCTGACTGGCATCTCCTGATATCATATGTTGCATGGATGGGGCGACAAGGCGGATCGTTCAACACGGCCGAAGTTGGCGAAGATCCCGATTCCGTCGGATTTTCGGAACGGACGGGGCCGAACGCTCAAGACATCCTGCCCCCTGAGGTGCTACACTGTCCGCGAGACGTCCGTCCGGCCCGGTTCAGGACGGGCGATTTCGTTCGGAACTGGTGCCCTTGCCCGGAGCGATCGCGCAGATCATGAGCCCGCAACCGCACGATACGGCGAAGCCCCTGGCCAGCGCGGCGGCGAACCGCCCCTTCCGCCCCTCGGCACGTCACACACGAGCCGTTGCCGAAGCCCTGGCGAAGGCTTACCCGGGCAGCCGCTGCGCGCTCGATTTCGCCGATCTCTACCAGCTTATCGTGGCCACCATTCTTTCGGCGCAGTGCACGGACAAACGTGTGAACATGGTCACGCCGCGCCTGTTCGATACTTTTCCGACCCCGGCGTCACTCGCTGTGGCGGACCAGGCCGAACTGGAATCGATCATCCGCTCGACAGGTTTTTACAAAGCCAAGGCCAAAAATCTGATCGCCATGGCCCGGGGGCTGGTCGAAAATCACTGCGGCCAGGTGCCCGCGGATATCGAATCGCTCACGAAGCTGGCCGGCGTGGGCCGGAAAACGGCCAATGTCGTTCTGGGCGTGGGGCTTGGGATCACGGCGGGGATTGTGGTCGACACACACGTGACACGCCTTTCGAAACGCCTGGGGCTGACGAAACGCAACGACGCCGTGGGCATCGAACGTGACCTCGTCAAGGCCGTGCCGAAAACCGACTGGGTGCTGGTTTCGCTGCGGATGATCGATCACGGCCGGGCCATCTGCAAAGCCGGCCGGCCGGCCTGTGCCAAATGCCCGCTGGAACCGCTCTGCCCGAAAATCGGAGTCGAGGCGCCCCGGGCCAAAAGCGGCAAGACCTCTTCGGCAAAACCGGCAATGAAGGCTCAATCACCCCGTTCTGCCCAGGCCGCCGGGACAAAAAAACGAATACCTGCTGCGAAGCCCGGAAAATCAAGCTGACACTCCTGACTGACCGATTTCGAGAATCGAGGTTCCCGTCCGATGCACATCAACGACATCCTCAAAGAGAACAACCCGAGCTTCAGCTTCGAATTCTTTCCGCCCAAGTCGGAAGCGGCCGCCGAGGAACTTTTCGCCACGATCGCGCGGCTGCAGGAGCTTGAACCGGCGTTCGTTTCCGTGACTTACGGCGCCGGTGGCTCGACCCGCGAGCGCACGCATGACCTGATCGTACGCATCCAGAAGGAAACGAGCCTGACGGCCGTGAGCCACCTGACGAGCGTGTGCCACACGCTGCCCGAGCTGGAGGCGATCGTCGATCGCTACATGGCCTCGGGCATCGAGAACATTCTGGCCCTGCGCGGCGACCCGCCCCGCAACGTGGCCGATTACGACCGCTCCGACGACGCCTTTCAATATGCCGAGCAGCTCGTGCGGTTTCTGAAAGAACGCTCGACCCGCGACGGCGGCCGCGGCTTCGGCATCGGCGTGGCCGGCTTCCCGGAAGGGCACCCGGACACGCCCAACCGGCTGAAGGAGATGGACTTTCTCAAGCGGAAAGTTGACGCCGGGGCCGATTACATCTGCACGCAAATGTTCTTCGACAATCGGGATTTCTATGACTTTCGCGAACGTTGCGAACTGGCTGGAATCAATGTGCCGATCATCGCCGGCATCATGCCCGTGAGCACGAAAGCCGGCATGGAGCGCATGGCCGAGCTTTCTCTGGGTTCACGCCTGCCGGCCAAGCTTTTGCGTGCCGTGGGCCGGGCCGAAGACAACGCCGCGACGGCCCGCGTGGGCATTCACTGGGCGACGGAGCAGTGCCGCGACCTGCTGGACAATCAGGTGCGGGGCATTCACTTCTACACCCTGAACAAGAGCGACGCCACTCGCCAGGTTTTCGAAAACCTGGGCGTGTCGAGTTCGCGGGCGCTGCAGGGAGATGGGATACGATCGACTTGAGTGGATCGACATTCGCGAGTCATCACGATGTATTTTCGAATACTCGGCTCGATCCAGGACAAACGACGTATAGCGAAAGGAACCGGCATCGATTCTTTGACCCGACTTCGTGTAAAATACGGAGGAAGGAATTGGAGAAAAATGTCAGGAGAAGCGGATGTCGAACTCCAGAACGGAGTGATACGGAAAGCGGAGGTACACTGGTATGAAGCGACCGGTATCGGGCCAATCGAATACAAAATCAAACGATTCCTCGACTGATTCCCCACCCAAAATACCGGCATCCATATGGTCAAAGGCCAATATCGCGTTGTGCTTCGATTCGGGCGGGCTAGCGGACCTGGAAACTGGCAAAGTTTACCGGGTCATATGCGACTCAGATGCACTTCGTAGCGGAATGTTGCGCATCATCGACAATTCTGGAGATGATTATCTTTACCCCTCTGACTGGTTCGTGCCCTTGAACCTTACTAAACTCTCCAAGTCCATCCTGATCGCGCGGAACAGCGATCTTTTCCCCGATCCGAAACGTGTACTCAAGAATACCTCGCGAATGCCGAAGTCCGGGAAATCGCACGGGCAAGAACTTAACGCCGGAAAAATTGGACAGTCAAAACGCAAGCAAATTGTCAAACATCGAACTTCGTGAACGCATTCGCCGTCAGGGCCTCGAACTCGGCTTCGACGCCATCGGATTCGCGCCGGCGGTCGCACCGCCGGGTTATCCGAACATGCTCGACTGGCTCGAAAAGGGCCAGAATGGCGGGATGGATTATATGCGGCGGCAGGCTCAGGCCCGTGAGCACCCGCATGGCGTTTTCGAACCGGTCGCGACAGTCATCGTCGCACTCCTGAATTACAAGCCGCCGACGAGTTCGAAAACCGAACCGGGTGACGAACCAAACGCTTCGAACAACACGCGTGGCCATGTCGCGGCTTATGCCCAGGGGCGGGATTATCATTTCATTTTCTGGGAACGGCTGGAAAAGCTGCTTACGCGCATTCAGGCGGAGCATCGTGAAATTCAAGGCCGGGCCGTGGCCGACAGCGCGCCCTTGATGGAGCGTGATTTCGCCCGCCTCGCGGGGCTGGGCTGGTTCGGCAAGAACACCTGCCTGATTCACAAATCGATCGGCAGCTTCACCCTTCTGGGCGCCCTGCTCGTCGACCTGGAATTGCCTCCGGACGCGCCTTTCGAAACCGATCATTGCGGCACCTGCACCCGCTGCCTGGACGCCTGCCCGACCCAGGCATTCGAAGGCCCGTATCGGCTCGATGCGCGTAAGTGTATTTCGTACTGGACGATCGAGCACAAGGGCGACCTGCCCGACGAAGCTGCCGACGCTCTGAACGGCTGGGCCTTCGGGTGCGATATCTGCCAGCAGGTCTGCCCCTGGAACCGCAAGCCGCCTGCAGCGTCAGACGCCGAAATTCGGGGCGACGGCCGATTCCACGAACCTGATCTGATCGCCTGGCTCAAAATGGAGCCCGCGGAAATGAAACGACAGATCAAGGGCACGGCCCTGGAGCGATCGAAGCGTGCCGGGCTCGTTCGTAACGCCTGTCACGTTCTGGCCGGCAACGGAGCGGCCCAGGCCATTCCCTTTTTGAAACGCCTGGCCGAATCGGACTCTGACGAAGTCGTGCGCCGAGCGGCGGCAAGAGCCGTCACACGGCTCGAATCGAATTCGAAATCAGGCTGACCCATCCATCATCGATCTCAAAAGACGATGCGGCCCCGAATGCCGAACAGCAGCCCCGTCGCGGCGTCGGGGGTCGCGGATTCCACGGCCTGCATGTCACACGTCACGCGAAACCAGCGTGTGATTTCGGCATCGTAATACATTTCGAAACCGAGCTGGTTCGAAAGCGGTGTCCACTGCGGGCCCGGGTTTCGAAGCGATCCGTTCAGGCCGGTATAGAATCCGGCGACGCCGAACGAATCGCCCGGGCGTAACCGGAACAGCCTGCGGCCAGCCACGCCGAGGTTCGCGAAATATTCCACGGGGTTCGTCCGTGCGTCGGCCCAGGTGAAATTGCCGAAAATGCCCCAGCCGCGGCCGGCTACGGTTTCGTCGTGCAGAAGAAATTGGTCGAAACCATAATTCACGGCCCAGGTGCCAGTCCGGCGCGGCACCTGCAGACCCGATTCGGGCAGAAGCACGTAATCGTCGCCCAGTGTCGGGCTGAAGGCTCCGCTGGACCACGCCGCTTCGAAAGTCTGGTGGCCCGGCAATTCTCCGATACGCACGGGCAACCGCAGCTGGCCCATCAGCGAGACTCCGTTCGAAAGCATCGGCGCGAAGCCTGCCGTGTCAGGCTGACCGGTCGGATCGACGACAAGCACAGTCGCCAACGGTTCGCCTTCGAAATTCCACGAAGCCCCTGCGCCGAGAGTCGAATAAGGCACGGCTCGTCCGAAGGCCGGATTCACCACCAGAGCCGTATTCTGAAACCGGTCGGTGCCGAAGCCGCCCAGAAACGGATGCATCCCGTATCGATCGGCCGTGTTGAGCTTGCCGAAGAAGACCGAAACGTCTTCCGTAACCTTCTGGCGGAATTGAAGATTCGTCAGGGCTGAGGCTTGCCCGTAGCCCTGGGGAAACTGAAGGGCGAAATTGACCGGAAGCACGGTGGCCGCGATCGGATTGACGCTTTGGCCGAACCGGTTCTCCAGGTGGAAGTCGATCGCAAAGCCTTCCAGGCCAGCGAGTTTCCCGAAGTCGAACTCGATGAACGAATCCATCTTGGGGGCGAAGGCGAATTCCTGCTGAGCCCCGCCCGCGGCGAGCCCCTGATAGAACAGGGTGATCGTGCGACGCCGCGAGATGCCGCTGTCCTTCGCACGCGACCGCCATCGGCCCAGCCCCAGAGCTTGCAGAAGGCTCTCCGGTCGATCGTCGCTGACGGACGCTTCGAAGAACTTCGCTGGATCCTCGGGCGAATCGGTGTCGTTCGGGACATCGATCGTAACGTCAGGCGGAACCGCAGTTTCGGCCGAAACGGGTTCGATCGTGGGCTCGATGGCCGGGCTACGTCGTAAAGACGCGTTCGGCTCGAGTGCCGGCGGGGGCCCGGCCTGCACGACGTTAGGACCGGTCGCCGGTTCGACGGCACCGGAAGCCGAATCGTCCACGACCGGCACGACGCCCATCGCGAACCAGGCCCAGCTGACCCATGTGGTGGATGACACGAAATTCGACTCCGATCCATCGGCGAATAAAGTCCTGATATAATCTTAGTTGCCCCTCCGGGATCGTCAAGCAGAACGATTTCGAATTCGCGGTTGATCGATTCCATGAAATATGGTTCGATGCGCAGTCCACGAAGGATCGTGTCGCGCGAAACGCGGAAGACTCAGGGAAGAGGCTTTCGGATGTCCATACGCAAATTGTTTCGAATCGACAGGTTGCGAGTCGATCGGCCGAAATCGGGCGTCGTCGGTCTTAGGACGAGCGCTGAACCGCTCGAATCCCGGGCCCTGATGACCCTTGGCCTGTATTATGCCATGGCCGACCGGTTCGCCCCGAACTGGACGGACCCGAAGGCCGTCACGCTGCCCAATACGGCGGAATACGCCCGGCCGTCGACATTCGACGTCACGCTGAAACTCACGGGCGAAGCCGATCCGCAAGCCGAATATGAGTGGAAACTTACGCCCGAAGGGGGCGACACCGGGACGGTGCAGGTCACGGGCGAATCGCCGAAGGTGAGCCTCAAGGCCGGTGTGTGGAAGGCCGAGGTCACGGCGATTCGCGACGGTCAGGTGGTCGACACCGGCACGGGCGAGATCCGCGTGAAGGACATTCTCGTCGTGGCCATCGGCGACAGCTACGGCTCAGGGGAAGGCAATCCCGAGCTGCCGCAGCGGTTCGGCCTGCGCTGGTCTTATCGGCATCTGGCGGCCGCCCAGCTCACCGCGGCCGATCTCAACGGTATCTCTTCCAGCCGCTTCCCCTGGAGCTGGCAGATCCAGACCACCGCACCGGCCTTGTGGGCCCGCAGTACGGACACGGTTCGAACCCAGCAAAGCCGGCTGGCACACCGCTCCGTGCTGGCATATTCCGCCCAGTATGCCATGGCTCTGGAACAGGCGGATCCGCACACTTCGGTGACCTACGTGAGCGTGGCACAGTCGGGTGCGACGATCCCGACGCTCATGAATCAGCCGAACGTCGCGGCCGAAGACGGCGAAACGCCGCTGCCGCCCCAACTGCCCGAACTGGCGAAAATCATCGGCGACAGGCCGATCGACACGCTCGTCGTTTCCATCGGCGGCAACGATGCAGGTTTCGCCGATATCGTGAAGAAAATGGCCCTGTCGAATTTCTTCATGCCCGACTTGTTGCCGAAGGCGGCAGCTGCCGCAGGGCTGAATTCGGCCAATGCCGATGAGATCGCGGCAAAAGTGCTGGCGAAGCTGCAGTCTCGCCCGCCGCTGGGCATGCAGTGGGTGCTGGACACTTACAGGGCGAACACAGCCAACCTGGCAGCCAATTACGGCCGGCTGGACGAAGCCATCCGCAAGAATTTCACGGTGAATCAGGTGGCGATCACCGAATATCCCGACGTTTCCAGGGTCAAGTTGAAGGGCACCGACGGCAAGCCCGTGAACTGGTGGGGCCCGGTCGTTTTCGACCTCCTGCCCGGCGTGGCGGTGAATTCCACCCAGGCGATGGTGGCCACGAAGCTCATCGCCGAGCCCCTGAACGCGACGATCGCCCAGGCGGCCGCTTCGAACGGCTGGACGTACGTCGGTGGCATCGACGACGCCTTCGCTGGCCGGGGTTACACCGCCCCGAAGGCCGACCGCTGGATGCGCACGGCCCGCGAAAGCCTGATCCAGCAGAGCCAGCCGGGCAGCGTGACCGGAAGCCTTTATCCACTCAATACCAAAGGCACGGTCCACCCGACCGCCGCCGGCCACACGGCCATGGCTGAGAATCTGGCTGAAGCCCTTGGCCAGACGAAGGTTGCGGACACCCTGGCGGCCCAGAATCCGGCGATTCGCACGCCGGCACAGCCGATCACCGTGGCTTATGCCCACGCGGTGCACGACACCGACGCCAATGATCACCTGGCCGAACTGGTGGCCCGGCTGGCCCGGGGGCCGAGGCCGCAGCGAACCGCGGCAGCGATGGCTCAGGCGTGATTTCGAAAGCGATGTGCGCCCGATCGGAATCGATTTCAGGAATCGACTCGAACCGATTCGTAAGTAGGCTGTCGCGAGCCGGGCTGGCGCATTGCATTTCGAACGGATCGCTGAATCACGGACGGTTCTGACGCCTGCGTTCGCGCAACAATCGCCTGTAGTACATTCGGAGCATGCCGGCTGAAATGACACCGGAAGCGGCGACGATTATCATGAACAGACTTCGCCGTCGGAAGGGTTCGAAGTGGGCATCGTGAAAAACCTTGGCGCAATAGGGGCAGGAGTCAGCGGTTTGCAGCAGCTCCTGGCCGCAATCCGGGCAATCCTCGTAACCAGGCCTCATCGATGCCCCCTTCTCTCCGTCGCGATTTCGATCGATCCTGTGCTGGCCATCCTTCGATGAGTCGTCGATCGATACGCTCAACCTTCGATCGCGTGCGGCACGAAACGGCTGAAGTTCGTGGTGATCGGGCCGTCGTCTTCGCGGATGCCCAGGCCAGCCGGTTCGCCGCCGATCACCCAGCCGCCCAGCACGGGCCGCACGCCCGAATATTCCGGCAGCGGAGCGAAGGCCTGGTAAATCCGGCGCGAGAGCGGCCCTTCGTCATAGGGGCCTTCCTGCGTCGCAAGCCGTGATCCGCCGGCCGTTTCGACGATCACGTTCGAACCTTCCCGGCCGAAGATCGGTTTCGAAACGAAGGCGTCGATGCCCGAGCCGGGCTCGGGCCTGTTCCAGCCCGCCCACAGCAGGTTCGGGTGGTTGGGGAACATTTCCCAGAGCACCGGCAGAATGGCCTTGTTCGACATGACCATCTTCCAGGGCGGCTCGATCCACAGGCACTGGGCCGTCGGCAATTCGTGGCCGAATTTCTCGCGGATCATCCACTCCCAGGGGTAGAGCTTGAAGATCATGTCGATCGGGTCGTTGACGGTGTCGACGAATTCCCTGCGCACCGGGTTGAAGCCGATCATGTTCATGTCGATGAGCGAGGCATCCAGGCCGGCCTGTTTGGCGGTGTCCAGCAGATACAGCGCCGTCATGAGGTCTTCGGGCTGATCGGTCATCGACGCCAGATGCAGCCGCGAGATGCGTTCGGATGCCGCGATTTCGGCCCATGAGGCGATCAGCTTTTCGTGCAGGCTGTTGAACTGGTCCCAGCCAGCGGGCGAGAGGCCGTCGGCGATACGGTCTTCGAGCCAGAACCACTGAATGACGGCCGCCTCGACGAGCGAGGTGGGCGTGTCGGCATTGAATTCGAGCATTTTGGGCGGACCGGTGCCGTTCCAGCTCAGGTCGAACCGGCCATACAGGGAAGGCTGGTCGGCGTCCCAGCTCGAAACGATCCATTCGCCATAGGCGGGCGGGATGTCGAAAAGGTCCCACATGCGATTCTCGATCACGAACCCGGCGGCCTGAACGCACATGTCGAACAGGTCGGCCACGGCTTTTTCGAACGTATCGATTTCGGCCGGCGTGAACAGATAACAGGCCGATTCGTTCCAGTAGGGCTTGCCGTCGAGCGTGTGAATCTCAAGCCCCTTGGCTTCGACCTTTTTCTGCCAGTTGGGCCGGGGCAGGATCGACTGGCGGCGCATACGCGGAAACTCCATCCGGGCCGAAATTGCCCGGAATATGCAGGATTCTATCGAAACGGACGCTCGTTCGCTGAGGCGTACCGGACGGCGGAATCAGCTCAGGCCGCTGAGGGCCCGGCCGAAGGCTCCGAAGCCGCCGCGCGAAGTGGACGTAGCGGCGGACCCGCCTGGCGTCGTGGCCGACCTGCCCGCTGTGGCCGTGCCGCCGCCGGAATTGAAGCCGGAGGTGGCCCCTGGCATGGGTGCCGCACCGCCCCCGCCGCCGAACATGCCGCCCCGGTTCATCATCCAGATCCACGGAAAATAGCTGGAGCGGTGTTGAGTCTGGGCCTGCTGGCCATTAACGCCTGCAGCGCCGGCGTTGGCCTGCTGAGCCAGCTTCTGTTCTTCTTCAGCCTTCATGCAGGCGTAAACGCTCAGGGCCGACACGCCGCCCAGGGCCACCAGAGCGATCGTGCGCGTGCGCCTGCGGCGTTTCGCGGCAGCTTCGGCAACGGCCAGATTCTGCGAGTCTTCGTCGTCGAAAAAATCACCCTGGGACATTCGAATACTCCGGAAAAGGTCGCGGTCTGACTTACGGACCGCCTTTCGCGTGGCTATGGCGTTCGGCGATCGGTACGCATATATTACGTTCAGCCCGACCTCATCCATTATTAGCGGAAATCGCATAAATCAACCAGCGATTTCGACCGAATTCGCGGAATTGCCACCAGATGCCGGGCTGGATCGCTTCGCCCTTGCGAATGCGGATGGTGGGGTTCCGCTGCCGAATCAAGGCCAGGACTCAGCCCAGAACGAGATCGATCGCCGTCACCACGAACAGGCCGATGCTGATGAAGATATTCACCTGAAAAAACGCGCGATTCACTTGCGAGAGATCCTCAGGCCGCACCAGCCGATGCTCGTAAACCAGAAGACAGGCGACACTTGCGACCCCCACGAAATAGATCGGCCCGAGCGGCATCGCGATTCCCAAAATGACCAAAAGCACAACCATGCAGGCATGCATGAACGCCGCGATCCGCAGGCTTCGGGCAATACCGAAACGGGCCGGGATCGAGCGGAGGCCGGCCGATTTGTCGAAGTCATAATCCTGACATGAATAAAGGATGTCGAAACCGGCGACCCAGAAGGTCACGGCAAGGCCCAGAAGGACCGGCTCGATCGTCAGTTCCGCCCGAAGCGCCACCCACGACGCCGCCGGAGCCATCCCCAGCGCCACGCCCAGCCAGACATGCGCCAGACTGGTGAACCGCTTGGCCAGCGAATAGCCCAGCAGCCACAAGAGCACAGGTACGCTCAGTCGCAAGGGCCATGGATTTTCCGGCAGAAACATCGCTGTGCCACCGACGAAAATCAAGCAGGAAACGGCCGTAAACGCCACGACACCCGACACTTTCAGCAATCCCGCCGGAATGTGCCGGCTGGCCGTGCGGGGGTTCGCGGCGTCGATCTTGCGGTCGACGACACGATTGAACGCCATCGCGGCCGACCTTGCCCCGACCATGCATAACCCGATGCCAATCCAGGGCTTCACGCCCGAGACGACGACACCAGGTCGGGACATTGCCAGGGCCGCCCCCATCAGGGCGAAAGGCAATGCGAACAGCGTGTGACTGAACTTGATCATCTCCAGGACGCGCACCGTGGTGGCGACGATTCCCGGTGAAGCTTCAGCCGGACGGTCAGGCGACGACATCGGCAGCCCTCGCCCGATCTTCTGATTTGATCCCGACATAAAGCGTGGCGATGCCCAGCGTCATCGGCGTGGCGGTGCAATCGGACAGGCCACGGGAGGTCATCAAATCGAGCATGGCCTGACCGTCGGGGAATTCCAGAACGCTCGCGGGCAGATAGCCATAGGCGTTCGAGGCGTTCGGCGCGATCGCCTGGCCGACACGTGGCAAGATGCGCCTGAAGAACGCAAGATAAGCCCGGCCAAGGATCTTGCCCGTCGGTCGGCTGAATTCGAGGATCGCCACCCGGCCCCCGGGTCGCGTGACGCGGATCATTTCGTCCAGCCCGGCGACGGTGTCGGAGATATTTCGAAGGCCGAACGCGACGGTCGTGAGCCCGGCGAAGTCGTTGGGCAGCGGCAGGCGCTGGGAGTCAGACTCGACGACGACGACCCGACCCGAGGCACCTCGTTTGGTGAATTTGGGCACGCTGCGGACGAGCATGGGCCGGCAGAAGTCGGTCGCTACGATCGGGTTCACGCCTTCGGCGACCTGGTCATAAACCACGGCCAGATCACCGGTTCCGGTGCAGCAGTCGACGATCCACTGGCCTGCGGGCGGCGGCGGGGCGAGACGCGTGGTCTTGCGCCGCCAGTATTTGTCGACATTGGCTGAGAGGAAGTGATTGAGAAAGTCATAACGATGGGCGATCGAGGCGAACATGCCGCGCACTTTCGCGCCCGATTTGTCGACTCGGGATAGGTTCGCAGCGGATCGATCGGACTCTTGCGGCGGTGCGGTCGTGGCGGTCATCGTGATCGGTCTTGTTTATCGCTTGTTTCATGGCGTAATCGGACGGCCATGCGACAGATGGCGATCGCGTGGCTCGTCCTGCTCGTAGCTCGCAAGCATTATCTTAGTCAGACGATGCCGATTCGGCCAACTGCGAGACGAACCGGCCAGATCGAGGCATCGACCGGGCCAGGATTCGTTCCGCATCAGGACTGGTGAAATCAAGGCATCGTCCGCTCAACCGGCATTTCGAGATCAAGCCGGATTTCGAACGAGCCTGGGTGAGAATCGCAGGACGACGACGGCGACGATCACGAGAAGCATCGTCGATGGCTCGGGAACGGGCTGAGCGGCCAAGGTGATCGAATTGGCGACGAGCCGGCTGTAATTGTCGGTATATGCAGGGCCGATCGGCTGCTGGAGCGTCGTGGAGAAGTTCAACACACGGCCCGAGCCATAGTTCCAGCCGACGAGGCCTGCGGAAGGCGCGGCGTCCGGGAAATTCACGGGATCGACGATCGCGTCGCCGGAGTAATAGACCGTCGCGCCTGCTTTCGGCACGATGATTTCGCTGCCTGCACTGTTTACGACGATGTCCATCGACGCGGGCAGACCGGCGTTGAGGACGGGATCCGCCGTGACTTGAGCGTATCGGACGCTTACGGTCACCCCGGCGCCACCGATGTAGCTGCCGTCTGTCGTGGACGGAAAGACGGGTTTGAGAATGTCGAAATTATTCTTCCAGAGAAGCCATTCGCCCGTGATCAGGCCGCCACCCGCAGCGACGAAATTGACGAGTCGGGTCTGGCCGGAATCGGGCATCACGGGCAATTGGTAATCGACCGCGCTCAGCACGACGACATCGAATGAGGAAAGATCATAGGTGCCATCGAAAACGTCGTAATTCGGCCCGATGGTGACGGTATGGCCGTATTGGGCTAGTCCGCCGTCAGAAAAAAGACCACTGGGCGATGGGCCGATCAGAAGCACGTCCGCGGCGGGCAGGGAGATGGCGGCCAGCAACGAAACCGATATCGCCGCCGGCAGAAATCGTATGATGGATCGCATCACGGAACTCCTTTTTGATTTGCGACTTGCGATGGAATCAGCGTCATAACCCTCAGATCGACCAAAAAGATCTCTCAAAAATATGAAATCTCGCTCACATCGATCTGAATAGCGAATGAGACATTCCGATACGAATAGCCCGTTTTTTGAATGCGGAAAAGGGGACGATGCGGAAAAGGGGACGGGGGTCTTTTTCTTGATAAGACCGCAAAGGGGACGAAGGCCGCAAAGGGGACGGGGGTCTTTTTCTCGAGGCCGCAAAGGGGACAGGGGTCATTTTCTCGTCATGTCGGACGGATGGGCACGACGAGTCGCCGGACGTGGTCCGAATGGATGATTCTGTTATGATGTGAGATGTCGCATGAAGCTATCGAAGGCTCCAACCGGAAAAATGCCCGGCCCCGTTTTCGACCCTGAATTTTGACAATATCTCTGCGATGGCAAGTCTTCCGCACACGATCGATTGCAATGGAGAGGGATTCTCATCTCAATTCGTACTTTTGACCTATGATCCTGTCAGCACATGGCTTGACGTTACCGTCAATCTCATTCCTTCGCCGCTCGCAAAATGTGCCCCTGTCACAAGCGTGCCGTCTTACTTTCTTGCGAAAGACCTCTTATGCCTTACGTCCTATTTTGACTGTGCTTTTGACTCTTACGGAAAATCGATCGAGGATGACTTCGTTTCTTTAGAACTTGGCATTCAGGTTCGCATCGAGAATATTGACGAAACTGGCGCGACGATCGATTCTTTCGTCAATATGGGAACCGGCGAGTTTGACCGATTGCTGTATATCGCGATGAGAGGGTGGTTCGACATCGACGATATCCGTAAATTCGCCAGCAATATGAGACTCGAAATCGAGAGAATCTCTGGAATTTCACCAGGAGAAATGTAACAAGGCGGAAGAGACAATCAATTTCAACTAAAAAGACCCCCGTCCCCTTTTCTCATCGTCCCCTTCTCTCATGGAGACTTATCGACGGAAATTCCTGACGAACCGAATTTCTTCGAAACGTCGTGGCGAAGCTCCGGATGCCAATCCGCTCTATGTTCGATTCGCGGAAAATTCGAAAGAAACGCTTAAGCGGTATGACGACATTCGTGAGATGATAAACATGCGGACGACTGGACGACTCGTTCGTGTCGTCGTAACGGAAAGAGTTGACCCATGAGCGGCTTGCGACCGGATGAAGCTGAAACGAGTGCCGAGCCTTCGTCGGCATGTTCCGAAACCACGGGCCCGGCGACGCCTCGAAGAACGCTTCCCCACAGGCCGAATTACGCGGGCTTCGTTTTGGTTTGCGGTTTGGCCTACTCCATTGCGGCCAGGCTTTTCGGTTGGCCATTGCCGAATCTGGGCGTCAATCTCGCGATGGGCCTTCTCACGGAATCGGCGATCATTGCCCTTGCGATGCTGGCGGCATTCGGGATTCAGGAATTTCGGAAATACAGAACGATCGAAGATAACACAACGGAAATTCGCGGCATTATGGACTTACTGGAACCGGACGAAAGACTGATCTGGCAGGGCAAACCCGCGTTGCGATTTTTTTATGATCCTATTCTGGCCCAGTTCCTGTTCGGTTTCATCCCGCTGACATTCGGTTCGGCGTCGCTCTGGATCTGCGGGATGATGATTCGGCAGGGGAAAGCCGATGCAACGCTGGCGATTGCATTACTGCCTGGCATCGGTTTTCTCTTGATCGGTATCTACTCGATTTCGAGCCCATGGCGAATAGGAAGAACGGTGATGAGGTCGGAGTATGCGATCACTGACCGGCGTGTACTCGTTCTGCGCGGAATCGGCTGGAGCAGCGACCGGGGCATCGCTCAAGCGAAAAAGTCCGTGCAAGCTTACGAATCTGACGCAATTCGTCGGAGGGCCCGCAGGCGACGTTCGAAATCTCGAGTCGATCTGATATTCGGACGCGAGGTTCGCCCCGCGTTCGACGGCTCGGAGAAATCGCTCGAGATCGGAATTCTGGCCATTTCGGACTGGACTGAACCAGAACGACACCTGCAAGAACAATTTGGGCAAGAATCGATTCAGCCCGCCAGGCTCGAACCGACGATCGCGGGCGAATGCCAGAGAGCACCGTTTGCATTGCGGATTCTGATCACGGTCGTGACCGTCATATTCATGTTGCCCTGGATAGCGATGGGCATCGGCATGATTCTCGCCGGCATACGCGCGATCCGCCAACCGGCGGCAGCCCCTGGCATGGCGATCGGACTGCCCGCGGGGATCCTGCTGGTATGTCTGATATTCGGTCTGGGGTACTATCTGACCTTCGTACTTCCCTGTCGGATTGTACGGCGATTCGAATTCGACGGCATTCACTTGTATTTCGAAACGATGAAGGGCCAGACCGAATGGGTAGCGACAGGATCGATCCGCGATGTCATCGAACTACGGCACAGACGCGGCGGCGGCTTGAGGGGCTGGCGGGTCCGGTTTTTTGACCGGCCTGAGATCGAATTATCGGCGAGTACGACGAATTCGCTGAAACTCGTCACGGAAATCCATCGCCTGATCGCGGCCACGGACAGCGTGGCTTTCACCGAAGACCGATTGCCGTAATTCGTATCGTCGAATCGGACTGCATCCCTCATCCGCATCTTTAACAGGATGTTGCGATCCGCCAGCTCGAAATTGCGGCGATCGAAAGCGGACAGCAATCAAATCCCGTCATCGGCGATCGTCCGCTTCATCAACAGGTTCGATCGCACGGAATTGCGGTCGAGCATTTTTTGTGCGGTTTCGGCACCGGCGACGGGCAAGCCGGCGGGGTCGATCAGGCCGAGCTGGACGAGCACCGAGGCCTGATCCCAGTGGATATGTTCGTGGCTGATCTTGCCGTTTTCGAAACCGACGACGACCACGAAGACCGATTCGACCCTCTTACCGGTGGGCGCCACGCCTGGCAGCATCCATGGCATTTCGACGGTGTGGGTGAACCGGAATACGAATTCGTCGACGATTCGGTCATGGCCAATGGTGCGTGAGATCGGCACCATTTCGACGTCGGGCGGCATTTTCGGAATGAAATATGTGGCGTAGAAATGTTCGAGCTGTGCACGGCCGACGCCGCCTGTGATGACGGGCACATGGTTGACGTACGGCGTTGCGACCATCGTGTCGCACGAGGCGTGGGCGTCCTTCGCCTGAAATTCGGCGGCCAGGTGCTCTTCCCAGAGGGCCTGCATGGCTTTCTGGGCGGGAGTGAGGTGGGCGTCAGGATGCGGATCGCTCATCTGTTCGGTTCTTGTTCGAATAACGAAAAGAACACCGGCGCGCCATCACCTGAAAATTCAGGCGATGTGCGCAGTCGGTGTCATGTCAGGAGCATACGGGTCTGGGACGGTGATCCTGGGTCCCGAGCCGCGTCCGTTCGAACTCAGAAACCGGAAAGTTCGTCCATAAGACGATCCAGCGCGATTTCGATTTTCTCGGGCGTTTCGTAGACACCTTCAGCGATCTGACGGCGGATTTCTTCCACCCGCTCGTGGCGGATTTCAGGCATCCGGTGAACGCTGTCGAGCATCTGGCCCAGAGAACTGATTTCGACGTGATCGCGGGGCGCTGAAACGCTCGCCGAGCTGCCCTGTTCGACGGTGTAAGCCGCCAGACGGGGATAAATCGGTTGTGCACCACCAGCGCCGTTCAAGCCATGGATTTCCATCGTTGGACCCCCCTTCATTGATGCAAGCGAGCGGTGTATTAGGTCCGCCAGCCTGGGACCCCGACCGACGAGAATATCCGGGAACCGTAGCCCTCGGAAATTCCGAGCCCTCCGCCCCACACGGGCGAAAAGCAGGAGCCGGCCGAGCCTAAGTCTGTCACGTGCTCCTCCGTGTCAAATCCTCTTTCGTTATCGGATGTGAAACGGTAGGGACTTTAACGCCGGACGGATTTTTTTCCGAATTTTTCTCCAGGATTCTCATCAAGTCTTCAAGTCTCTGTCCATGCGCGAGTTGGGGCGACTGCCCGGAAACCGGCAAAGTGCATGGTTCGATCATCGCCTGTGCCAGCAACGCCCGGAAGTGGGGGCCGGAGATCGCGGATTCATGCGCCGACCCATGGGCGACGGGCGGGGGCTCCGGCCCGCCGAATCGAACCAGTCCCGACAGAACACGGAAGAATGAGCGGATCATCGGCGCAGCCCCCTGCCCTGTTGCGGCGGCATGGAGGCCGGCTGGAGGCCGTCGGCCATGCGCGACATCGTCTGATTGAGTTTTTCCGACATACCGGCCGCCTTGGCGTAAAGCTGGTCGATGGCGGCCGCCTCTTCCTGCGTGCGTGCAGCCGCCCGCATGGTTTCGAGCGTTTTGACCGTGTCGTGCAGCTCCTTGGCCCCGACGATCACGGCCTGGGCCGAGTCGAAGTAGGCATGGGCCTGAATGTCCTGCGCCGTGGGCTTGTAGAACGGGCTCAGGTAGAAGGGGTTCGAATAAATCTTCTGCACAAGTTTGTCGCCCCATTCGGTGGCGTCACGCACGTTCGCTGCCGTGCGTTCGATGTTGGCCTTGGACTTGTTCATGACGTCCACGCCCTGGCTCGTGAGAATCTCTGCCTGATAGAGCACCCGGTCGGCCCGGATGCGGGTGTTGTCCAGATTCGAAACGGTTTTGGCGATGTTGGGCCGCTGCTCGGCCAGAAGCTGATCGGCGTTGATCAGCAAGCCCCGGGCCCCGGCGACGGCCTCGCGAACGTCAGGCCCGGATTCGCTCAGCAGCGTATCGGCCGTGCTCACGAAGTGATCGACCTTCGCCAGAGAGGCATCCACCTTGGGGAAGACCTCCTGAATTTTCGTGACCGATTGCTCGAGCTGGGCGACGGTGCGTTCGACGTTGGGACGGACGGTGGCCGTCGTGTCCTTGAGCGTGCCGGCGGTTTCCTCCAATGAGGCCACGCTGGCTTCGACGCGCGGCAGCAGGGCATCGAGCGACTTGCGCACTTCGGCGATCATGTGGCTGATATTGTGCCGCTCACCTGGCCCCAGGCCGATCTGCTCCATGATCGGGTCGAAGAAGCTGGTCTCCGTCCCCACGACCACCTGCCCGGGCACCAGTTCCATTGCCGACGAACCCGAGCTGATGATATTGACCATCGTCTGCCCGGTAAGCGATGCCTTGATGGCGATCTTCACGTCCTGCTTGAGCTTGCCGGCGAGGCTTTCGGGGATCGTCATCCGCACGCGGGCCCGCAGATGGCCGTCAATTTCCACCAGGTCCACGCCTTCGACGCGGCCGCTGGTCAAGCCGGCAATCTGCACCGCCGAGCCGACGCGAACGCCCTGGCCGTCTTTGAAGATGACGTCGATGGTGCGGCGATTGGCCAGGAAACCCGGCCCGCCGACCGCCAGAGCCACCAGACTGACCATACCGCCGAGACATGCCAGAACGACAAGACCGACGAGTATTTCCTGAGTCGAGCTACGTTTCATCGTCGCCTTGTCCTCCCTGAATCCACGAACCGGTATGCCATCCTGGCCCGATCATTCCCTTAAAGCGTTTCGAATCCCAATGTTCCGTAACCGTCAGCGCGGCACGGGCGGTTCCAGCACGGTGCGGCCGAACGGTGCTCCGCCGAGGAACATGAAAGTGAACCAGGCCGCGTTCAGGAGCAGGATCGCAGCCACACCCAGGCAGGCCGA
Organism: uncultured Isosphaeraceae bacterium; assembly: GCA_964608915.1. Lineage (GTDB taxonomy): Bacteria > Planctomycetota > Planctomycetia > Isosphaerales > Isosphaeraceae > QWQI01. Next base: position 53,935 of record CAZSQA010000007.1, on the reverse strand, counting down.
TCGCCAGATGGCGATGCCAAGGTCTTCGGCCGTGCCTTCCGGACGCCTTAGGCCCTCGTGGCACGAAATCAGCGCGACGGCCCCGGAAAAGGCGACCCCCTTAACGATGATGCCCACAAGGTCGCGTGCCCAGAGCATTTCCATGAAGTTGTAGAGGAACCAGACCGTCGGCACGTCAAGAATCGACCGGCTGACCGAAAGGCCGGCGACGAGGCCAGCCACGCAGCCGATGAATCCGAGCACAGGGCCCGCGAGCATGGCACCGACGACGCGGGCGAAAGCCAGGCGGGCGGGGTCGGGAACGAACGCCGCCTGTTCGGTGGCGATGCCTTTCGCGAGATCGCGGTCGACTTTCAGGGCCGTGCGATCTGCCTTCGACCGGAACAGACGCAGCTCGGCCACCGTGTGCATGCTCATCAGCCCGCACATGACCAGCCCCGTGAGCTGATTGCCGACGTTCCGGAACAGGCCGACACCGACGACCGGCCCGACGGCGTCGAGGAAAATCGCGCCGTGGAAAGCCTGAAGCGCCAGGAACGAGCCCTGCCCGACATGCACGAGCACGACCAGAGGCGCCCCCCAGACGATCAGCCAGACCATCTGGAGAAACGTGGCCGTGTGCAGAGTCATCTCACCGGAGCGCGCGGGCCTCGTCCAGGCGGCCAGCATACTCACGGACAAAGTGCCCAGGCCGCCGCACCAGCGTATCGTTTCGAACGCGAAAAACCCGATCAGCCGGAGCGGGTTGATCGTATCCGGCCAGCCGGCGGTCAGACCACGGTCCATCATCGGTGCGCTCCTGAGCGGTCGGCGGTTCGAAGGTCGGTTTCCAGTGTCATGTCGATTGCGGCCTCAAGTCGTGGGGATCCCGGATCTTCAATCACCGCAGAGCGTTACCGCTTACGGAAGAGGTTGCGGAACAGGCCCTTTTTCTCGCGATAGGCCGCCTCACTCACCGGAGTGGGGCTCATTTTCACCTGATAGGGCGGCGACTGGGGTGAGACTTGCGGGCTGGCCTGAGGCTGGGCACCAGCGACCATGCGGCCATTCGTGGAATTGGCCCACCATTGCCGCCAGCGCTGAACGGAGACAGCCAGTTCCTCGCCTTCGGCATAGGGCAGATATCCGAAGTCCTTACCGGTACGTTTTTTGAGTGCTTCATGACTGGCCAGGCGAACGACCGGGTCGTCGTCGGTCAACCGGTCAATGAGCACGGGTATGGCATTAGCGTCGGGCTGCTGCTGGCCGAAAGCGACGGCCCGGGCCCGGTTGATCGCGGCCGGGTCGCTGACGCTGAGGAAACTCTTGGGGGCGCTTGAGCAGGAGGCGAAGAGGAGCGTGCCGCAGGCGCAACAGATCCGGGCCGATCGAGCGGCGCCGAGGGCCGGTGAACGATTGCCGTCGACAGGAATCCGAACGATTAAGGCTCGCCGATCCATGGCTTGCTCTCCGGTCCCGTTGGCCCGATCCATGGGCCTGACGCATACGATTTCGCGAAAAACCGAAGGTCGAGAATGGGTCGTCATCAAGCCGGCACGTGCCGGACGATCCGACTCAGATGGGTTTTACGAAAAAAGATTCAAGTCGACAAGGCGAAGTGTCGAAATTGACGGCCGAGTGAAGGAAGCCATGATACTGCCCGCCATTTGCGACGCAAGCCAGGTAATTTTGGGGGAGTGCAAAATTTAAGAAAGGGAGTTTTTGCGATTTGCGAAATCGGCGGGCTGAAGCCCGCCCTACTTAAATCATCGGCGAAATTGGCGGGCAGAAGCCCGCCCTACGGGATCAGCCGTCGCAGATCGGTTGTTCGACGGTGGGCAGCAGAACCCAGATGGGGTCGATCAGCGAAATCGCTTCGGGTTCTTCGAGCAGCTCCTGGCACTCTTCGGCCAGTTCTTCCTGCACCGGGTCGATGCAGACGGTGATCACACGGTCGGAAGGTTCCAAATCCGAAGGAGTTTCATCGATCTCCCTATGTTCGGAACGCAGCAGGCATTCGTCGTAAAGCGCGACGTCGAACCGGAGTGGGCCGGCCGAAAGCTTGAACACGCCCAGGGTCGATTCGTCTTCGAGGAGCGGCTCGCCGCCTGCCCGGACGACCAGCGAATAGCGTGGTTCGGAGGATTCCGTCAAGCCAGCTTCCGTGGCGAACGCGTTCGCGATTCGCAAGCCGGCCAGATGACGTTCCGCGGAGCGGGCGACATGCATGCCGAAAGCCGTCGAAACCGTGAGGATCAGAGCCATCCTTGATCGCAGACCGTACATGGGCCGTGCCTCGATTCGCGAAACCGTCCGAAATCGATCAACCGATAAACGATTGCTATTATGCCTTGCATGTTGCGGCTCGTCCATAGACGACCGGCGAGTTCTTCTTCACACTTACATCGATCGATGAATACGCATACTGGGAAATACGAAAAGCCCCGCCGGTAAGGCGGGGCTTCGTCGAAAGATACGTCGAATCGACCGCTTACGAGAAGCGGATCACTCGGTCTTGCCGGCCTCAGGTTTGCTGCCGGCGATCGCCAGGGCGGGCGTATCGGGATTGACGAACGCTTCGAACTCCAGCTTGCGGTCTTCGCCTTCACCGGAGAGTTCGACCTTGATCAGATTCTTGCCGACGAATTCGCCGGACAGGATCTTCTCGGACATCGGGTCTTCGATAAGGTTTTCGATCGCCCGGCGGAGCGGACGGGCGCCATAGGTCGGGTCGCTGCCTTTTTCGACGACGAAGCTCTTGGCGGCATCGGTCAGCTCGATGGTCAGACCGCGATCGGCAAGGCGCTTGCGCACCTTCTGAAGTTCGATGTCCACGATTTGCTCGTAGTCGCCCTTGGTCAGCTTGTGGAAGACGATGATGTCATCCAGCCGGTTCAGGAACTCCGGACGGAAGTACTTGTCCAGCTCATATTTGAGCGTGCTCTTCATTTCGCCGTAGGAGGACGATTCGTCCTCTTCGACCTGGAAGCCCAGGCCCTTTTCGCGGGCGATCACGTCGGCACCGGCGTTGGTGGTCATGATCAGGATCACGTTCTTGAAGTCGACGTGGCGGCCGAACGAGTCGGTCAGCCGGCCTTCTTCCATGATCTGGAGGAGCATGTTGTACACCTCCGGGTGAGCCTTCTCGATTTCGTCGAGCAGAACCACCGCGTAAGGCCGGCGACGGATCTTCTCGGTGAGCTGGCCACCCTCTTCGTAACCGACATAGCCGGGAGGGGCACCGATCAGGCGGCTGACGTTGTGCTTCTCCTGATATTCGGACATGTCGATCTGGATGAGCGCATCGGCATTGCCGAACATGAACTCGGCCAGGCTCTTGGCCAGCAGCGTTTTGCCGACGCCGGTCGGGCCGGCGAAGATGAACGTGCCGATCGGGCGCTTGGGATCTTTCAAGCCGGCGCGGCTGCGGCGCACAGCCTGGCTGATCCGCTTGATCGCCTCGCCCTGGCTGATGACCTTCTTGCGCAGTTCTTCTTCCATCTTGACCAGGCGGGCCGATTCTTCGGCCTCGATCCGCGTGAGCGGGATGCCCGTCATCTTGGAGACCACCTCGGCGATCACGTCCTCGTCGACGGTACCGTCGATTTCCTTGGACTTGTCACGCCATTCGCGGGTGATCTGTTCCTTCTTCTTCTTGAGCTTGTCGGCCTGATCACGCAGAGCCGCGGCCCTTTCGAAGTCCTGATTGGCGACCGACTCTTCCTTGTCCTGGTTGAGCCGTTCGATCTGGTCGTCGATTTCCTTGAGGTCGGGCGGGCGGGTCAGCGTCTTGAGCCGCACGCGGGCGCCGGCTTCGTCGATGACGTCGATGGCCTTGTCCGGGAAGCAGCGGCCCTGGATGTAGCGGTCGGCCATGTCGACGGCCGCCAGCAGGGCTTCGTCCATGATCCGCACGCGGTGGTGGGCTTCGTAACGATCGCGCAGACCCTTGAGAATGGCGAAGGTTTCCTGCTTGCCGGGCGGTTCGACGAGGATCGTCTGGAACCGGCGTTCCAGTGCGCCGTCCTTTTCGATGTATTTACGGTATTCGTCGAGCGTCGTCGCGCCGATGCACTGAACCTCGCCCCGGGCGAGGGCCGGCTTGAGGACGTTCGAGGCGTCGATGGCGCCTTCGGCACCGCCAGCGCCGACGAGCGTGTGGAGTTCGTCGATGAACAGGATCGTGTTCTTGGCACGACGCACTTCGTTCATGACGGCCTTGATGCGCTCTTCGAACTGGCCGCGGTATTTCGTGCCGGCGACCATCATGGCCAGGTCGAGCACGACGATACGCTTGTCACGCAGCGTTTCCGGCACATTGCCTTCGACGATGAGCTGAGCCAGGCCTTCGACGATGGCCGTCTTGCCGACGCCGGCTTCGCCCAGCAGCACGGGATTATTCTTCGTGCGGCGCGAAAGAATCTGGATGACCCGTTCGATCTCGTTCGACCGGCCGATGACCGGGTCGAGTTTCACCTGGCGGGCCAGTTCGGTCAGGTCGCGGCCGAAGCTGTCCAGGGCGGGGGTTTTGCTCTTGGGGGCCTTGGCGCCGGCACGTTCCGAAGAACCGCTGCCGCTGCCGCCTTCGCCCGAGCCTGATTCCATGCCGTGTCCCAACAAGTTGAGTACCTCCTCCCGTACGTCTTCCAGCTTGAGGTTGAGGTTCATGAGGACCTGGGCGGCCACGCCCTCCTGCTCCCTCAACAGACCCAGGAGCAGGTGCTCCGTACCGACGTAGTTGTGATTGAGGTTACGCGCTTCCTCGAATGCGTATTCCAGAACCTTCTTGGCCCGCGGGGTCTGGGGCAGCTTGCCCATGGAGACCATGTCCGGGCCGGACTGGACGATCTTCTCGACTTCGACCCGGATCTTCCGCAGATCGACGTCGAGGTTCTTGAGCACGTTGGAGGCCACGCCGCTGCCTTCCTTGACGAGGCCCAGCAGCAGATGCTCGGTACCGACGTAATCGTGATTGAAACGCTGGGCTTCCGAGTTGGCCAGTTGCATGACCCGGCGGGCCCGGTCGGTGAACCGTTCGTACATGTCCACGATACCCTCTCGTCTTTCGCTCTTGTCGGGTTCTCGATCGTTTCGGGAAGTAGCGGATCATCCCTTGCCCGTCACTGCTGCCGAATCATGAGACATCGCCACAATTCGCCGCTTATTGATAAAGGTAGGGAGTCGGACCGATTTTTTCCAGTCCGACTCCCGCGCAAGATCATCGAATTTCTGAGGATTCGTGCCTCTGGTGCCTGTTCTCTCAGCTTTCCGCGACTTCGGCCGATGGCTTCCGGGCCAGAGATTCGGCCAGACGGTCAATCTCGAAACACCAGGTTTTCGCCCCGGGGGTATCACGGCATTGATCCAGAACCCGCCGCGCCAGAACCGTTTCGCCCGTGCGCTGGAGCAGCCGGGCCAGCCGCAGGTGAGCCTCGGTATCCGAAGCGTCCAGCAGAATGAGCCGCTCCAGCTGATCCCGCGACTGTGCCCATTTACCCTTCAGATAACTGTCGGCGGCTTCACGATAGAGCGAATCGATCTCGACCGCGAACCGGTCGGGATGGAACTTCCATGCCCACACGACCGTCCACGACGCCATCCCCGTGAAAAGGAGCCCCGTGACCACCCAGAGCGCCTGCCGCGTGGATTCGTCGAACCAGCGGACGTAAACCCACTGGCTCACGACCGCGAGATTCACGAGCACGGCGAAAAACGCGGCCAGTGTCAGCCCGAACGCCACCTGCCCAGACCAGATCTGAGGCAAGCCCGGCCAAACGACCAAAGCCGTCACACGATAACGCCTGGCGATCATCCTCACCCCCGTCCTGGCCGTCAAGCCTGGCACGACCTGTTCCGCGCATACCGATGACATTTTCCGGACGCCCCCCCCGGGGCCCGGATGCCGCGCCGTTTTCACGACGCTCGCCATGTCGCCGGCAGGTTCAACGTGCGAACCGCTCGGAAAGTCGGCGGGAAATCTGTTCGACCTCGTTCCGCAGGTCCGTCTTGCGGATCCGGAATCGCTCCGTCGTGACGGGCTGGTCGTTGACGAGGATCGTCAGTTCGTCCAGACGGCCACGAATGGCCAGAGCTTCATCCTGTGGTTTGAGATCGTCAATCAGCCCCCTCACTCCACGAGGCAATTGGTCACGGATCGCATCGGTCCGGATGGCGTAATCGAGTCGACCATCAAAATCGGTCCAGCCTTCGAACTTGAGCGGAACCGGGCCGACATCCACGATCAAGGCCGGCGAGACCACCCGCCGCTGCTGAATCGTGAACGGATTGGTGATGCGGAACGTCAGATCTTCCAACTTGTGCTCATTGCCGCCCACTTCGGCCACCAGGGCATCGAGCCCGAGCCGGCGCACCAGCGGAAGCCCTTCGACGGCAATAGGATCCAGCTTGAGTGCCCCGCGGCCCTTGAGCGAATCCTGCCAGTTCGATTCGAGCCGGCCCTGCAAATAGACTTCCAGATTCATCCGGCCCCGGGGCACGGCATCCGGCCCGGCCAGAAGCGGGCAGACCATCCCCAGAACGTCGAACTGGGAGCCCAGCGGCACGTCCTTCAAAGCCATATGGCCATCGAAGATCGGAATCTCCTGGGCGCGGTCGGCCGACATCGCAAGGATCAGATGACCGCCATCGACCCGGCCGGTCAGCTGACTCATCCGGAAGAAATCCTCACCCGCTTCGGCGATGCCCATCAGGTTCGTAATCCGAATGCGAGTCGAATGTTCGGGGTCGAGGATCTCGATCTCGCCGCCGCGGATCTCGACATCCACGAGCCAGGCGCGGTCCGTCTTCGAAAGCGAAGCCGTCGAGAAATCGTCGGATGCCTTCAGCCATCGTTTGGGCAGCCAGGAGCCCTCAGGCGTCGGAGCCAGTACGCCCTCGACGCCGATCAGGTCGATCTCCGTCATGGCGAGCCGGCCGCAGAAGATCGACATCCACTGGGCATTGACGACGACCTTGCGCACGTCGATCTTCGTGGAGCTGACGGCCGCGTTCGGCACCGGGCCGACATGCACGCCGTTGAGTACCACGCCGCCTGCCAGCGTCAGCCGCAGACTGTCGACTTTCGCGGGCAGGCCCGTAATCCGCTCCAGCGAGGTTTCCAAACGCCGGGCCAGCCAGCGGGTCGGCATGATCTCGACCGCCAGGACCCAGAGAACGAAAGGCGCAAGAGCCGCCCAACACAGGTGCTTGCGTCGCAGTTCGATTCGTCCGATCGCCCTCATGGCGGATCGCTCCCGTGTTCTGAGTACGGCCCCGAAAAAGCCGACACTTCCGGAATCGGTCACCGGAATCGCGGCGGGCTTCCTGCCCATTCGCGATACGAATCTACCGAACCGCCGAAATCCCGCAAGATCAATCCGTGACGAATTCGATTGACCTTACCGACGGCAAAAGACCTTGCCGAATTCAGCCGATTCTGTAGAACATTCGCTGTCGAACGGAACCGAACAAGAACCGCGCAACGGAAAAACACGGATGTTGACACGCCGCAAACGAATCGTCTTTTCGGCCGTCGCGGCCCTGATTCCCCTGTTTTTCCTCATTCTGGCTGCCGAAGTCCGAATGCGGCTGAAGTTCTCCAAGGCCGCGATCGCCGAAGCCCGGCGTGTGATCGACCCGGAACTGGGCTGGAAGCCGACACCGAACCTGGCGCGCGAAGGCACGGCGCTTGACGCCCTGCGCCGGCCTTCGAAATACCGCATGACCCAGAACGCCGACGGCTTCCGCCTGGCCAGCGATCCGAAGACATCGAAGCCGCGCGTGTTCGTGCTGGGTGACAGCTACACTCAGTCGGACGATATCGACGATTCGAAATTCTATCCGGCCCTGCTCGCCGGGCGCATTCCCGAGGCCTCGTTCTGGGCCTTCGGCTGCTCCGGCTACGGCACCTTCCAGCAATGGATGATCCTCCAGAAGCACGTCGCCACGATCCGGCCCGACGTACTGCTCCTGCAGATGTCGAGCAACGACGTAGTGAACAACCTGCTGGAACTCGAAGACGCCATGCCGTTTCTGGCCACGCCAGGCCCCAGGCCCTATCTGCTGGACGACGGCTCGACGAAGTTTCATTTCTCGACCCGTGACAAAGGCCTCAGGCGCTATTCGCGCACCTGGGGATCGATCCAGGACCGGTTCGACTCGATCGTGAACAGGTCCGAACGCTGGGTCCCCGGCCAGGTACGCCAATACGGAACGGCACGCAACCCGGACAATTTCGACGATCTGCTGCATCGGGCCACAGAAAAGACCGTCGCGCTCTTGCGCAAGATTCAGTCGACCATCGGCCCCGACGCGAAACTGATCGCATTCTACGACGAAGACGTGCCGCCCCTTTCCGACGCCCTCAAGCGTGCATGCGATCTCGCGGGCGTTGAGCTGATCGACTCCGTCGGCCCGGCGATGATGGCCGAGGAAGGCCGCCAGGGCAAGTTCGTGTATCGCACGATCGACAAGTGGCACTGGAACGACGCCGGCCATGCCGTGGTGGCCGATCTGCTGGAAAACCCGGTGCGTGAGGCTCTGGGGCTGAGCGTTAGGTCTACCGAAGCGGGCCCCCCGGCCAGAATCGCGCGTGACCGATCCGACGACGACGCGCCGCGATGACCATCGGCAGGAGGCAAGCGAAATTCGTCCTGCTCTTCGAAATGAATCCGGAATTCGAGTTTTCGGCCCGCGGCCAGAAATTCGACTGATCAATTTGCGCTTCGGTCGGAAAAAGATCGATATTTCCCACGACAGGCATTTCACGAGAGCCCGTGTGTGGCCTCATCTTCGCACTTGTGAACGAAAGTCACCTTGAAGATATTCTCGGGGGCGATGCTTGCGTATCGTGGGTTTCGCATGAATTTTCGACCTCTGTAACGATGCAGGGAGTATACGATGGCAGGCCGTCAGGTAACCGTCAGGAAAGCGCGAGTCATCAAGCCGGTAGCTGGTTCGGGGCTCAGGCGCAAAGTCGTCTGCGATCTTCGCTTCATGGGGAATATCGAAAACAAACGGATCAAGGCCGCGATCGCGTTACCGACGACCGATCCCGGGCGAAGCTACGAACCACTGGACGGAGCCTTCAATCGCAAGAAAACCTATGACGCCGCTACGAACAAAACCATCGTGAAAATCATCTTCATTCGATCTTTGAGATTGACCGACGATAGTTCTCTGAAAATAGTCGACGATGGAGACGCTGAAATCACGACCGCCACGCTCGATTTCACGTTCAGTTTCGAAATCGAAGACGATGATGAGATCGCAAGCACAGGAACGGTAGGAGTCGAAGTAGACGACTTCGATCCATGCGATCATTGAACATCTTGAAATCCCGGATCGACCAGAATGAGATTCCGGATGCGACTGACGTTCGCATCCGATGGCGTTCCACAGGGCGATTTCCCGGCGAACCGCCGAACTTCGTCCCCATGCTGAGAATCGATGCCGCTTTCCTGGTCGTGGCGTGACCTTCGAAACGATTCGCTGTCCGAAACTCGAAATTGGGGCGTGTTCGAGCGGACCGTCCGATCCCGGGGCTGATCATTTCGAAGCCAGAGACATCGCGATGATTCAGCGAAGGCCATTCGGAAGTGCAGACGAAGAGCGGTGCGCGATCGAGTCCGTGGAATTCTGAAGCCCGTTCGAGGCGCTGAGCTGAAGCGATCATTCGCCCGTGGTCGAGCCTGTTTCTTTTTCGCAATGGCGTATCGCCGGAAATCGACTTCAACTTTTTCTGACCATTGACGACGAATCGCAGTGAGGATACTTTCTTGGGATTACATCGGTCTGACTCCAGCGCAAACCCGTATTTTCGATCAGTCACCGGCCCTTCGAGAAATTGAGTACCGCCATGATTCACCGCAATTCCCGGATCCCGTTCGATCGATCCGGAAAGATTCTCGGAATTCTGGCTGGTTTGGCTGCCGCGACCGAAGCGTCGGCCCCTGCAGCCGACCTCGGTTACCTTTCGCCGGAATTCACATCGGACAATGTCGTCGGCTGGCTGGATGGTACGCTTCAATTGTCGTCGTTCTCGATGGATGTGACCGGCGGCCGGAAATTCCAGGCGATCGCCGATCAGAATGGCTCACAGTTGCGGGTTTTCGTGACTCGATACGATCTGGGTGCCGGATCGTTCAAGATCGCGACGAATGCAACGGCCCGGCAATATGCCGATGCGATTCAGCTCATGTCATACGGCCAGACTTACCAGGCCGCGGCCGGTTATTTGAATTTCGGCCTTGCGGGGATTCTCGTCGATAACACGGGCTTTCAACCTCCCGGTCTGATGGCTGTCGATCCTGAACGACAGGTCTATTTCCTTTTTCAGTTCGAGGATGCGGGCACGATATACAACGGCTGGATGAAAGTGGATATCCGCGTGGCCGGGGCTGTCCAAGACGATTCTCTGCCGCAGAATTATATCCGGGTCAATCGTTACGCCTGGCAGTCTTCCGCTTTAGGCGTTCTTGGTGCAGGCATCACGCCCGTGCCCGAGCCTTCCACCATGGTCACCAGCGGCCTCGCTGCCCTGGCCGGCGGAGCTGCCGCCCTGCGTCGTTGGCGCACGGAACGCCGGCAGAAAACCGAAGCGGCTTGATGCCAATTCTTCGGAACCGCCACGTCTGAGAATCCACGCCGGATGTCGCCAGTTCGGTATGGCCCGGATTCCTGGCCCTCAGGGGATCGTCACGGTCGGTGCGCCTCCGGATGGGGTCGGGTAGAAGCGGGATTTGTCGCTTCATCGACAAATTTCGATGCGATCCGGCCAGAGTCCGTCCATGTGGCATGGTAACGGAAACCGGTGGATGACCGAGTTCCTCAATCACATGACGAATGAATTTTCGTGATTTTTACGATTGACTGTCCGGACAATTACGGTTTCGGCCGACATAAACCGATATAGGAAATATGTTTCGATTCCGGCAGCGTGTTTCGAGGTTTCCGAAGAGATTCGCCAAGCGAATCGAGAAGGACTTGTCGCCATGGCAGAGACCACCGGCATCGACCTTTCCCGAACCGGCAAACTGATCGCCCTGACGGCCGGCTTGTTCGGCGTCGGCGAGGATTCGACCACGGCCGCGGACACGTTTTACTCCGGCAAGATCACGAGCGGCAATCTTATCGGGTGGAACCCGGCACCGACACTGCTGACGCCGACTTCTTTCGCGATCGGCATTTCGAACGGGCGCCAATTCCACATCAATGCCTCGACTTTCGTGTTTTCCGGCATTTCGATCCGGGGCATCGGAGCGAACTACATCGATCCTCTGCCGGCCTCGACCTTCGCTCTCGGAGTGCTGACCGCTTCGGTCGCTTATCCGCTTGTGCAGAGGTTCAATCTCGGTGACAAGCTGACGACGGCCGCGAACGCACTCGATGCCGCGGGATCGATCGGAGCGATCACCTCCAATAACGGTGTCTACGGCGGCACGACCGCTCAGGAAAGCTCCTATCTTCTGTTCAAATTCGAAGATGGCGGCACCGATTTTTACGGCTGGGTTTCCGTCGATATCGATATCGAAGGCGACTATGACACCGGTACGATTTACCTCCGAGTCGACAGCTATGCCTGGCAGTCATCGGTTCTCGGCGTTCTCAGCGCAGGCGCGTTGCCCGTTCCCGAACCTTCGACCCTCGTGACCAGCGGCATCGCGGCCCTGGCCGGCGGGGCCGTTGGCCTGCGCCGCTGGCGCAGGGAACGCAAGGCGAAGAGCGACGTGGCCTGACGGGATGATTTGCGGCGCAAGGTAAAGCGTTGAAATTCGAGCATATCAGGCCGGGAGCGAACCGATGCCCCGGCCTGTTTCCTTTTCACAGCAATGTCCGTGACGGATTCGTGATCTCCTGCATTGGAGTTTCGCCGTCGCGGCGGTTACGATACGATCCCGCATCGGTGCATTCCGCTTCCATTTCCGTCAGTATAACTGCAGCAGGGTAACGAAGACGATGTCACGCAAGGTTCTGCTGGTCGGCTGGGATGCCGCGGACTGGAAGATCGCACGCCCGCTGGTCGAAGCCGGCGCGATGCCCAACCTGGCCCGACTAATGAAAGAGGGTGTCTCCGGCAACATGGCGACGCTGCACCCGCCGCTTTCGCCGATGTTGTGGACGAGTATTTCGACCGGCAAACGACCGCCGAAGCACGGGATCATGGGCTTCAGCGAGGTGACGCCGGACGGCAAATCGATTCGGCCGATCACGATCCAGAGCCGCAAAACCAAGGCCTTGTGGAACATCCTCAGTCAGAACGGCAAAAAGTCGATCGTGGTGGGCTGGTGGCCGAGCCACCCGGCCGAGCCGATCGACGGCGTCATCGTTTCCGACTGGTTCCGCGACTTCGAACATGAAAACGCCCACCTTCGGCCCGTCTTGTCCGGGAGCGTGCATCCGCCCGATGTCATCCCGCAGATACGCGATCTTCGGGTAAGCCCTTATGAAATCGACGGCGCCATGCTGCGTGCCTTCGTGCCCGATTTCGAAAAGGTCGATCAGGAAAAGGACAAAAGCCTGCACGCGCTGGCCAAAATCCTGTGCGAGGGGCTGACGATCAACGCCGTGGCCACCGAACTGCTGGCGACACAGCCGTGGGATTTCGCGGCCGTCTATTTCGACGCCATCGACCACTTCGGCCACCGGTTCATGGCTTATCATCCGCCACACACCAGACGGGCCGACGAGAAAATCGCCGATCTTTATCGCCATGTCGTCGCCAACGCCTACGCCTGGCACGACGCCATGCTGGGTGAGCTGATCGCCACCGCCGGCGAAGACGTGACGGTGATCCTGATGAGCGACCACGGCTTCCACAGCGACCACCTCAGGCCCAATTACATTCCGGCCGAAGGTGCAGGCCCGGCCGTGGAACACCGCCACTTCGGCATGCTGGCCATGGCGGGGCCGGGAGTCAAAACGAACGGCGGGGCCGTTTACGGCGCCGTGCTCACGGACATCTGCCCGACGATTCTGCGGCTCTTCGACCTGCCCGCCGGGGCTGACATGGACGGCAAAGTGCTCTTGGATGCACTGGACAAGCTGGAAAATCTCTCCCCGATACCGAGCTGGGACGAAACCGACGGCCCGAACCCGGACGGACGCCACGACCGGGATACCGCCTTCGACCCCGGCGAAGCGGCCGAACTGCACAAGCGGCTGCAGGATCTGGGCTATGTCGACCCGCTCGAAGACGACATGGAAAAGAACATCACCCACACCTTGCGCGAATTGAAATACAACGAGGGCCGGGCACTGGCTGAAGCCCGGGAATCCGAAAAGTCCGTGACCGTATTTCGAAAGCTCGTCGAAGAAGAGCCGACGGAATTGCGATTCGTCGAACATCTGGTGGATGCTCTTCTGACGCAGGACGACAGCTCCGGAGCCAGGGAAGCGATTGCGAATTTCGTGAACTCGCTCGAAACGGCCGTGCCCGCGGCCATCGAAAAGTTCGGTATCCAAAGTGAAATCGCGAAAGGAAAAAGCGAGGAATTCCTGGAAAAGTGGCGTAACCGGGAGGAAAACCCCCTCGAACCGGATTCGAAATCGGCAAAAACCCTCGAAACCGCGAACGAACCGGCGTCGAGTTCGCCTGAGCAGCGTAAGGAACTTCGGCGCAAGGAGTTTCTCCGAACGCTGTTTCTGGCCCGAAACGAGGACGAAGCCCAGCACCTGATTTCGGACGAACCGGAAATCCGCAAGCTTCACCATGAAAACCGCAAACTCGCCGAGCTGGCGACGGGCTATCTGCTGCCCCTGGCGATGCTCAACGTCCGGACGTTGTTGCACCCTTCCTCGCCCAGGTCCGACGAAGACCGTGCCATCGCAAGAAACGCGCTGGACCAGATCGAAAAGGCCCGGGACAACGTCAATCGGGGGAGCGTCGACCTGGCATCGCACTGGCTGACTCTCGGCGATTTCGAAAAGGCCGATTCCATTTGCGAAAAGGCTCTGGAGATCGACCCTGAGAACCACTTCGCACTGGCGATCCTGGCCGAATCGGCCTGGCGGCAGGGCGATGTCGCCAGGGCCGTCGACGCAGCGTCGGAATCGGTTTCGCTCTTATGGTTCCAGCCGTCGATGCACCTGCTCATCGGTCTGGGGCTCGAACGCCTCGGCGAGCCGGAGAAAGCCGCGCGCATGCTCGAATCGGCACTCAAGTTTTCGCCCATGCTGGTACGTGCCCATGCGGCCCTGGGGCGACTCTATTCGAAACCGCCGCTCAACCATCCCGTGCTAGCAAAGCGGCACAAAGACCGGGCCGAAGAATTGCGGGCGAAGATTCGTGAAAGGAATGCGGCCTGGACCCTCGACGCCGAAAAAGCCCTGGCCGAAGAGGCCGCGGCGATCGGCGAATGAGCAGGCGAACAGAAAAATCGGAATGATTGTGAACATCAGATGACCGACCACATCACAGGTTCACTGCTGGGCCTGGCCGCCGGCGACCGGATCGGCGGGCCTTCGAACATGGCACTTACGCTGGCCGAATGCCTCGCGGGGCATGGCACGTTCGATCTCGGCGCGATCGCCCGTAGTTATTTCGAATGGTGGCGCAGCGACGGCTATGACTCAGGCCCGACTTCGGCTCAGGTTTTCTCGTTCGTCTCATCTGGCATGAGTTTCGAAGATGCCGCGAAACAGGTGCACAAGAACATGCGAGGAATGACGGCCGGTTGCAATCCCGCGCACAGGGCCGCGCCGCTGGCGATGTTCATGAAAGTCACGGACGACGAACTGGCCGCCGCCGCGATGGCCGAAGCCCGGTTGACGCATTTGCATCCGCTGGCCGGCGACGTCTCGGCCGCCGTCGTCCGTCTCTGCCGGGCTCTGATTCAGGGGCAGCCATGGGCAAATGCCCTGCGATTCGCTGCGATCGGCCGGCTGCCGGAAACGACCCGGGCATTGAAAATGGATCACCGCCAAGTGAATCTGGCGAGTGGTTTCGCGCCTGATGTGATGGCGGCAGCCATCAGTTTCGTCGATCAAGCGGATTCTTTCGAAAGTGCCCTGAGAGAATCTCTCGATCGTGATTCTGGCGCGAATTACGTGCCCGTGCTCGTCGGTTCGATCGCAGGCGCCCGCTGGGGTCGCGATTCCATTTCGATAACATCGCGTGGCGATTCCCGGTCAATTCTCGATCGCATCGAAAAGGTCGTCGAGCGTTTGTCGAAGTCCGAACGGAATTCGTGACGGAATTCCTTTGGATGCAGGTTCCCGAGCGTTTATATTCGAATTCGCAAGTTCGAACGATTTGACCCGATTTGACATGATCCCGGCACCTTCGCCCTGAATTTCGCCTTGCTGCAATTTGAGGAGGGAACCGTAAAATGTTCGGAATCGCCGACATGAATCTTCGCCGCATCAGGAGACGGCTTTCGATCCTCTCGATCCTGGTGTGCTCTCCGGCATGGGCTGACGAAGCCACGAAGCAGCGCTTTCTGCGGGAATATCCCGCGGCATCGCAATTTCTCCTGAAGCGGTTCGAACATGTGCGCTGCTCTTTCGATTCCGACAAGTCATCGAACGGCGCACCGACATCGGCACGCTTCCGGAGATCAGGCCGTTACGAAAAGATCGAGACGAAGCGGACAGGCGACGCCAGGTTCTCTGGCGAACCGATTGAGGAAGTCATCGCCCTGCGCGGGAGAAAGCCCGAGTTTCGGATCGTTCGAAGTGGTGAAGAACCGAACTTCGTAGATTTGACGCAACAGGGCAAGGTTTCGAACCTGAGTTCGCTGCTGGCGAGACTTCGATTCCGTCGAAATCCGGGCGAAGCGATCAGAGAAACGATCGCAAGCGGAGAGTCATGGTACTGGGGCATGATGAACCGATACGAAACGATCGGTTCGACTGTCGTTTATGCCCCTTGGGGCGGCGACCCCGGCAGGATCGCCAGGTGGCTCGATTCGGGCGAGGCCAGTCTCGTCGACGCGAAAGACGTCGATGGCGAGCCAGGTATCGTCGAAATCCGATTTCGAAAGCCGGAAATTCATTTCATGCTCGATTTCGTCGTGCGCATGGACACGAACGTCCATTGGGCCATGAAGTCCATGGAAGTTTCGACGGCTGACACGGGTGAAGTGCACGCGCGGATGGATGTCGAGTATGGCCGGCCGATCGATGGAGTCGCCTGGCCGAGTCGAGTGACGATCGATCGGGGAATCGATTATCGAATCTCAGGCTGGGATTTCGAACAGACGCCGAAAGCCGAATTCTACCGATCGCATTATGGCTTGCCGGATCCGCCGCCGGAATGGGGTGAACCCGTTATTCTGGCGATTCTGACTCTGGCGATGACGGCTCTGTCAGCGCTGGCATATCGATTCGGCCGACGCTTTTTTCCCAAGCGAGCGATACGATCGACCGCGACACGGGCAGGATCAGCCGACGAACCGGCTGTTCGATGACCGACGGGATTCGCCTCGTTCGAAATCCGTGGCGCTGGCGTTATACTGACTTGCACAAGCCGGGAATCGTCCCCGCACGAAATCGCCCATCAGCGGAAGCGGCCCCATCGCCATGAATCTCATCGACTTGCGCAGCGACACCGTCACGCGGCCATCCTCCGGAATGCTGGCCGCCATGGCCAGGGCCGAGACCGGCGACGACGTCTACGGCGAAGACCCGACCGTCAACCGGCTGGAGGCCATGATCGCCGAACGTCTGGGCAAGGAAGCCGCCCTGTTCGTGCCCACCGGCACGATGGCCAACCAGATCGCCGTCGGCAGCCAGACAAGGCCCGGCGATGAATTGCTTTGCGACCCGAAGGCCCACGTTTACCTGTGGGAAGGCGGCGGCATCGCCCGGCTCTGGGGCGTGACGACCCGCACCATCGCCGGCAAAAACGGCTGGCTGGACGAACCTTCCCTGGCCGAAGCCGGTGTTCGCCCCGGCGACGACCACTATGCCCGCACGCGGCTGGTGTGCATGGAAAACACCCATAACCGCCTGGGCGGCAAGGCGATACCGCTGACGGTCGTGCAATCGGCCTGCCGCTGGGCGAAAGATCACGGCCTGGCCACGCACCTGGACGGAGCCAGGCTGTTCAACGCCGTCGTCGCTTCGAAATTGGCCGCTGACGCTCTTGCGGCACCTTTCGATACAGTCTCCGTCTGCTTTTCGAAGGGTCTAGGCTGCCCGATGGGCTCGGCGATCGTCGGCGGCAGGGACTTGATCAAGGGCGAGGCACACCGCCTGCGCAAGATGCTCGGTGGTGGCATGCGGCAAGTGGGCGTGGTGGCGGCCGCGGCGATCTATGCGCTGGAACATGGCTATATCGAAGAGCTTGCGAAAGATCATGCCCACGCGGCGATTCTGGCTGACGCCGCCGAAAAAGCCCCCGGGCTGACTCTGGAGCACGGCCGGCCGGAGTCGAACCTGGTCTGGATTCATGTCGATCCGAAGATGGCCTCAGGCCGGTACTTCGCCACCCGGCTCAAGGAAAAAGGTGTGGCGGTGGCCGTACTGGGCGAGCAGGTCGTGCGTGCATGCACTCACAGGGACATTTCGGAAAGCCAGACGAAAACGGCCGCCGACGCGATTCTGAAAACGGCCGAAGAAGTCTGGCGAATGGCCCCCTGACCGCCGATCGGAGCCGGCAAGAATGACCGAAACGGTACGGCACGGCTGGAATCTCACGCCGACTGAGGCCCGGGCGCTTCAGGCGGAACTTGCCGGCAAGGTCGAAGATCGCAGCCGACTGAGATTTGCCGGAATCGAACGGGTTCTGGCTGTGGATGTCAGCATGGATCGTTTCGCCGACTGGCTGGCGGCCGCGGCAGTCGTGTGCGATGTGGGTTCGCGTGCCGTCGTCCAAAGTTCGTGTGTCGCCGAACCGATCCGTTTCCCCTATGTGCCTGGCCTGCTTTCGTTTCGGGAGCTGCCGCCGATCCTCGAAGCGATCGATCGACTGACTGTCGATTTCGACGCCGTGGTCGTGGACGGCCACGGACTGGCACATCCACGCGGGCTCGGCATCGCGTCGCATCTTGGCCTTTGGCTTGATGTTCCGACGATTGGTCTGGCCAAATC
Source organism: uncultured Isosphaeraceae bacterium (assembly GCA_964608915.1). Taxonomy (GTDB): domain Bacteria; phylum Planctomycetota; class Planctomycetia; order Isosphaerales; family Isosphaeraceae; genus QWQI01. The sequence goes on along the minus strand of CAZSQA010000007.1, from coordinate 35,926 downwards.
ACGCCTTTGCGGCACGTTCGAGGAACCGGCGGCCGAACCAGGTTCGACCGCTCCCCTGTTTCTGCACGACAAAACTGTGGGAATGGCTTTACGAACCCGCAAAAAGGCGAGGCCAATCTTCGTTTCGGTCGGTCATCGATGTCGGCTGGACGATGCCTTACAGCTCGCACTGCGGCTTACGGACTCTCGGCGGATTCCCTGGCCGGTTCGAGCCGTACATGAGGCCGCGAACACTGGGCGACGGGAGCATCGCGCGGCTCTGGCCCGACCTTACGGATGAGGTAAAGATTGCGGCCGTAAATCCAGAGTCCGGTACACTGACCGAGCACGAGAATCGGCTCTTGCCGCTTCAGACCGTAGGTGAACAGCAGCACGGAACCGACAAGACTCATCCACCAGAACGACACGGGCACGACGCTTCGACCGGCTCGTTCGCTGGCCAGCCATTGGGTCAGGAAGCGGGCGGAAAATACCCCCTGACCGATGAGACCGACGACAAGCCATTGGTCGAAAGCGTCGCCCCAACCGCTCATGAGCAGGAGTCTCCCGTCCGGCGATTGCGGTCCGGCCGGTTTCCGAACGAGTGCATCCTGATTACGCCCGTTTCGGATTCATCGCCCGAAGTCTCTTCACCAGAATGATTTTCGCCCGATCGCACTGTGATCGAAGGCGGCACGATAATGCGGCGATTAAGCCACGCCACGCCGAACAGATCGACGACGACTCGAAAACCGCGATTTCGCCAGTGATAGTGCGACCGGCCGTGGGACCGGGGATGATGAGCGACCGGGATCTGCACGATCGAGCCGCCACGGGCCGCGATCATGGGCCCGAGAAACCGGTGCCAGCCTTCGAATCGGGGCATATCTGCCATGCAGATCGACCGCAGCAGCCGGGTGGAGCATCCGGTATCGCGTATTTCTTGCCCCAAAAAGGCGTTACGCACTCGGTTGGCGATCCGCGAAACCCAGCGCGTTTTGCGATTGTCCTGACGGTTCTGGCGCCAGCCCAGGACGGCGTCGCTGCCCGTCGCGACGGCTTCGGACCAGAGGCGGGGAATATCGGCAGGGTCGTTCTGACCGTCGGCGTCGAGGGTCGCGAGCCATTTGCCGCGGGCTTCGTCGATCGCGACGGAGAGTGCCGTCGATTGCCCGGCGTTGCTGTCGAGCCGGACGACGCGGATATTGGGGATTCGGTCCGCGTAGCGGGCGGCGACGGCGTAGGTATCGTCGGTCGAGCCGTCGTCGACGACGATCGCTTCCCATTCGGCCGAATCGTCCCAGCCCTGAAGGGTCAGTACGAGATCGCCGAGGAGCTTCCCGAGCGAGCCGGCTTCGTTGTGCGCCGGGATGAGCACCGAGAGATCGGGCATCCGGATCGGAAGGATTGGGCCGGTATCGTCCCTGAACACAGCATTCACTGCGTGATTCTCCCAGCGGCGGCCAGGTTTCGCGAGGCCGCGGGCAATGTGCTCCATCACGGTGCGGCAATATAGCAGAAACGGCAGAGTGGTCCAGAGCAATCGCGCGGCGGATGCCGGACGAGGTTTGCAACGGCTTCCGTCCGCTGTATCGCGTGGAGCTAAGCCATCCAGTTCTCAAGAAACTGAGCTGGAAGATGCTGCCGAAACGGATCAGCGTGCGAGACTTTCTGGCGCTCATGCATATTGCCGGTTCCGGCGGAAAACACGAGAATCGGAACGCCGAATGACGGCAGGAAGCCGAAGACATGATCAAACTTGAACCGATCCGAACGGGTTCTCATGAGGAATCCAGTCGATCCGCATCGGGAAAGACCTCCAGCCGGTGAACGACGCATCCCATGAATGACGAACATCGCATCGAAGCCAATCGCAAGCTTTGGGACACACGAGTTTCCCTGCATGTGGCCTCGAAGTTCTACGACGTGCCGGGATTCCTCGCCGGGAAGTCGAGCCTGTGCGGTATCGAAGTGGACGAAATCGGCCCTGTCGAGGGCAAAGACATGCTGCATTTGCAATGCCATTTCGGCCAGGACACGCTTTCCTGGGCGCGGCTGGGGGCGAACGTCACCGGTGTCGACTTCTCACCCGAGGCGATCGCGGCGGCGCGAGAACTTGCCGACCAGTCAGGCCAGCAGGGCGAATTCATCGAAGCCGATGTGCTCGATTTGCCGTCCTCGCTTGACGGTCGGTTCGACATCGTTTTCACTTCCTTCGGCACGATCGGCTGGCTGCCGGATCTTGATCGCTGGGCCGCGGGGATTCGCCGGGCCCTCAAGCCAGGCGGGTTTTTCTATATGATCGACCTGCACAAGACGTTTCTGATCCTCGACCCTGAAACCGGCGGAGTGAAGTACGATTATTTCGGCAAAAATGGCCCTGATGAAGAGATCACGGCCAAAACCTATGCAGACGGCCTGACACACGAAGCGCTGCCGGAATACTGGTGGAATCACACTTTCGAAAGCCTGTTCCGGGCATTACGAAGCGCCGGGCTGAATTTCGAAGACTTTCGGGAATATCCGTTCTGCGTCTACAAACTGGCCGATTCGATGGACGAAATCGCCCCAGGGCGATGGGTTTACCGTTCGCTCGGGCGCAGAATTCCCTACATGTATTCGGTTCGTGCGAGGGGCTGAGCGGCTCGATGCCAACGGCATGTGTCCGGTTTCGCAATCAGTCGGCGGCCCGTTTCAGCGTATCCAGGCTGATGCGGGCCGTGTTTTCGGCCCCTGGGGTGAAGTCGAAGACTTCGACCGAGAGATAACCGGGGTATCCCGAAGATGCGAGTGACTTGACGATCGGCCCGAAGTCGACATCGCCCATTCCCGGGCCTTTCAAATTGACGTCCTGTGCATGTGCGTGGCGGGCGGCCTCACCATGTTTCGCCCACAATTCGGGGACGGTGGTGCCGGTTTCGGAGGACTGGGCCTTGACGTCCAGATGAAGGCGGAAATTCGGGTGCCCGATGCGGTCGATCAGCACGTTAGCCTGATCGATCGTGTTCAGGAAGTTGGTCTCGGAAGGCGCCAGCGGCTCGAGGCAAAGCGTCACGCCACGTTCGGCGAGCGTGGGCACAAGCCGCGAGAAGACGTCTTCGGCATAGCCCAGGGCATCGTCACTGGTAACGCCTGGCAGAAGGTCGCGTTGTTTGGGTGAGCCGAAGACCATGATTTTGCCGCCGAGATCGGCCGTGGCATGCGCCAGGGCTTTCAGGTAGTCGAGCGTGGCATCGCGCACGGTCTTGTCCGGCGTCGTCAAATAAAATCCATCGGTTTTGGCCAGAAGCCAATGCAGGCCGATGCATTCCAGCCCCTGATCGGACATAATATTGAAAAGTTCGGCCTTTTGAGCGGGGGAAACGTCGGTGATTCGTGGAGCGATCGTGAACGGTGCGATTTCCAGGCCATCGTAGCCGATCGCCTTGACGGTGCGGCAAATGTCAGCGAAATCCCAGTTTTCGAAAAGTTCGTTGCAGATGCCGAATTTCATGATGGTCAGGGCTCTAGGGATCGTGAGGCGTATCGTACGACGTTTCCACAGAAATTCTAGCGGATGGCGAAGCGAATGACAATCGAGTGACGAACCTGGACGACGAGCCGTCTCATTCGGAAGTCAATTCAATGCAGCCGGCCGCCAGGCGGCACTTCCCGGTCAGGCTCAATGAGCACAGTGTGCCCAGCGGCATCAGGTACGCCCAGCGTGAGAACTTCGGACCGATGCGGGCCGATCTGCCGGGGCGGGAAATTCACGACAGCCAGCACCAACCTGCCGATCAGTTCCGGGCCGGTATAATTCGGAGCGAGCCGGGCCAGCGATTTTTTCACGCCAAGTTCCGGACCGAAATCGATCCGCAGCACGTGCGTCGAATACCGGCCTTCGGGGAACGGATCGACGGCGACGACGCGGCCGGCGCGGATGTCGATCTTTTCGAAGTCGGACAGTTCGGCCAGGTGCGGTTCCATTTCGAAATCAGGCATCCTTCGAACTGGCGATTCGGATAGAGAATCGATTCGACTTCGATGGGTGAATCCGCGATTCACGGCTGCTGTCGTTCACGCGAAAAAGCCTGTGACCGGTGTGCCGTCGGAGATTCGGATCGGCGTGCCACGGACGTCGTGAATTTTCGCGAGAGGATCGATCCCCAGCGCTGCCAGCACCGTGGCATGCAAGTCGGGCGGGCTGACGGGCCGGTCGATCACATAGGCGGCCTGTTTGTCCGATGCGCCAAAAACGGCCCCGGCTTTCGTGCCGGCACCGGCGATGAGCACGGTGTAAGCCCCGGGCCAGTGGTCGCGGCCGGCGGCGTCGGTCGCGGCGTTCATGACGACACGCCCCACTCGCGGCGTACGGCCGAATTCGCCCATGACCAACACCAGCGTTTCTTCGAGCAACCCGCGTGCGTGCAGGTCGTCGAGCAATGCCGGAAAGGCCTGATCGAACGGTGGCAGCAATTTGTTCTTCAGCGTATTGAAATTGTCTTTATGCGTATCCCAGAACGGGCTTTTGACGTCGCTGCCGTCTTCGTGCCAATTCACCTGCACCAGCCGTGTGCCAGCTTCCACCAGCCGCCGGGCGAGCAAAAGGCCGCGGCCGAAGGGATGATCGCCATATGCCGATTTCGTGGCGGCAGGCTCGGCCGACATGTCGAACGCCGCACGGACGCGGGGCGACGAGACGAGCCGGCGGGCGATCGTCTGCAGCGAGTCGAAAGTGGCCGATTCGCCGGTATCGGACCATTCGGCGATGCGTCTGTCGACCGATTTCAAGAGATCAGCACGTTCGGTCAGCCGGCCAGGCGCGATCGGCACTTCCAGCCGAAGCTCCTCAGGAACGAGATTGCCCTTCGAGTCCGCCTTCACGAGCCATGGCGACGCCGCTTGACCGATCCGCCCGCCCCGCTCGCCGGCATAATCGTTCGGCAGGTCAAGAAACCGGTTGAACCTGGGCAAAGTGACGGCCGGCGGCATGATGGGCGACGTGCCGCGTGCCATGTGCGTGACCAGGGCCCCGATGCCGGGAAAATCGTCGGGCGTGGGCGGGGCGTCGAGGTCGGGCCGGCTGTGCTTCTGACCGGTGAGCATATAATACAATCCCCAGCCGTGGCGGGGGTGTTCGTGGTGCATGCTGCGGACGATCTGAAACAGGTGGGCCCGCCGGGCCAGGTTCGGCAGGTGCTCGCAAATGTCGATGCCGGGAACGCTGGTGGCGATCGGCCGGAATTCGCCCCGAAATTCGGCCGGGGCTTCGGGTTTCATATCGAAGAGGTCGATCTGGCTGGGCCCGCCGAACAAGAAAATGACGATGCAGCTTTTCGCCTTGCCGAACGGTATTCCCTGCAAATGCGATGGCACGGCAGCGGTGGCGGATCGCATCAGCTGGTCGACACTGAAGCCAAGAGCCGACAGCGAACCGATGCTGAGTGCCGATCGGCGGTTCAGGCCGGTGGTAAGTTTCGAAATCGGCCTTTCGGAATCGAGCCGGATCATGGCCTGTCGAGTTCCTTTAAGATTTCATCGACCGGCAACCGCCAGCCGGGCAGAACGGGCTCGGCATGGGCCGTCTCGCCCTTGCGGAATGCAATCGGCTCGGCGGGATTCGAAGCAAGATACAATCGCACGATCTCAGGCCCGTCGGCGTCGACATCCCAGACGGCCTTCGTGCCCGCGGCGAAATAGTCTGATCGTTTGGCCGACATGGCAAGTTCGGCGGCAGGGCCATAGTCGCTTTCGGAACGGATTTCGACGGCGAAGGCAGGAGGTTCGGGAAGGAACTTCCGGCCGCCTCGGGGCTGACTGGAATCATAAAACGAAACGTCAGGGCTGAATGACTTTCGATTCGGAAGGGCGCAAAGGAAACCGGTGTTGTTTCCGTAGACTCGGCCAAGGCCATTCCGCGCCACGTACGATCGAAGCGAAACGAAAATGGTACCGGCCATGCTGCTATGATCATCGCTCGACGGACTCATTTTTCGGATTTTCCCATCGACCAGTTCCGCCTTGCCCTCCGCCCGGGCCAGGTCTTCGACGGTCGCTTCCCACTGTATCGTCGTCGCCATGGCGCCACCTCACTTCCGGTCCAGCTCGGCAAGGATTTCATCGACCGGCAACCGCCAGCCGGGCAGAACGGGCTCGGCATGGGCCGTCTCGCCCTTGCGGAATGCAATCGGCTCGGCGGGATTCGAAGCAAGATACAATCGCACGATCTCAGGCCCGTCGGCGTCGACATCCCAGACGGCCTTCGTGCCCGCGGCGAAATAGTCTGATCGTTTGGCCGACATGGCAAGTTCGGCGGCAGGGCCATAGTCGCTTTCGGAACGGATTTCGACGGCGAAGGCAGGAGGTTCGGGAAGGAATCGCTTTCGATTACCGGGAAGCGGGCCATCGTAAAAGGCGACGTCGGGAGAGAATGACTTTCGACCGGTCAGATCGCAAAGAAACCCGACACTATCGGAGAAGACATGCCCACAGGAGCCACGATCGCACCAGTTCCATAGCGAACGGTAGATCAAACCTGCCAGGATTCCATGTTCGTACCCTGATGGACTCATTTTTCGGATTTTCCCGGCGACCAGCTCGGCCTTGCCCTCCACCCGGGCCAGGTCTTCGACGGTCGCTTCCCACTCAATCGTCGTCGCCATGGCGTTGCCCGCTTCGCCTGAAATTCCGGAAGCCGTGGCGCGAATTCGCGCCACGGCGTGGTCGATCACTCACTGAATTCTACCCGATCGTTCAATCCTTCGATGTCTCGGCCAGTATTTTGCGATACGTTTCGCGCGCATGGTCATAGGCTTTGGCGGCCTGTTCACGCTCGCCCGGTCGATATTTCGACTCCTTCTGCTTCCAGCAGGCGTCGACGGCGTCCAGACACCAGCGAGCCGACGATTCCGAAGCCCGCACCGGCTTGCCGTCGACCGTTACCCAGACGGGATTCGTGTGCGACGACGGCCAGACACGCAAGGCGACCCAGCTCGACTCCTTGATCGGAATTTCGAAGTCGAGATCGACGGTCGCCCCGTCGGCGTCCATTTCTTTCGTCGCCACCGGCTTGCCGTTGACGATTACCTCCACGGGCACCTTGCGGCTGGCTCCGAGTCGAGCCCGTTCCAGTTCCCAGTACGGCTTCTGGTACAGTGGCCGGCTGGCGATGCCTTTCATTTCGGGGGCCTGAGTTTCCGGCAGAAGCGCGGCGAATTTGCCGGTCACTTTGACGTTGCCGGGGGCAGCGAGTTTCAATTCGGATCCGTTCTTGCCGACTTCGACGTCGTTCACGGCGAAGTCGAACAGGTGGCTTTTGCCGTCGGTCACGAAGCTGCGGCCGTTCTTGATGCCCTCGATATAGCGGTCGAAGTCGAGCTTGCCGTCTTCGAGCTTCACGTAAAGCCGGCCCAGGCCGACGCGCTCGCCGTAAATGCATGGGAAGTCGGTCTCGCCGCTGATACGGGCCTTGAAGCCGCAGTTCAGCGTGTGATACCAGATATTCAGTTCCCAGTTGATCGGCGTATCGACGGCCGAAATGAAATCGACGGCGTCGTGCGTGACGTCCACGATATATTCGTTGGCCCCGATTCCGTCGAACGGCGGCATTTCCAGAGACGGGATCGTCGGGCTGTCGATCCGCAAACCCCAGCCCGAGTGGCTGAAGCCGACCACTCCGCCCTGTTTTTTGCCCCACTGGAGCACAGGCAAAGTCCAGCTCGGCCATTCCTCGATCAATGTCGTCCCCGGATAGTCGTCTTCCTTGAGCCGCAGAAGGCACAGGTGGCCAGCGTGGCTGGAGGGGAAGCCTGAAACTTCGACGTCATATCGCATCAGATAATCCGGTTTCGAAAGCGGATGCAGTCCGCCGTCGAAGAACTGCTTCTGAAAGTACCAGCACGGGCCCCAGGAGAGCACGCAGCCGACATTGAGATCCTCGCCCAGGATCTGGCGCATCATGTCTTCGGGGGTCACGCCTTCCGTGGGGCTTTCGTAGTGAGCGCAGCCGGCGGCATGCACGTGGTGATCGCCCGAAAACCAGTTGAGTTTGGCCAGATTCAGCCACCGCTTCAGGTCGAATTTTTCCTGATGCTCGCTGACGCCGGTGGGGATGACCAGTTTGCGGGTCTGCTCGCGGTATTCCGGCCCGCGAGTCCAGGAAACGGTATATTCGCCGGGCGAAATGAAAATATGTTCGCCCGTGGTGCGGTAGATTTGCGGGTGGAAGAAGAAGTCGGGGGCCAGCCGGCGGCTCTGGGCTGGATAGACTCGGCCGAGCTTGTCGCGGATGAGGAAGCTGGCCATGACGTCCGAGCCGTCTTCGTCCTTCACGTCGAAGACGAGCTTCACGCCCGGCTTGCAATCGAAAAGGATGTCGACATCAGCCCGAAAGCCGAGATCCTGAGTGCCCTGGCCGACATTGAAACTCAGGCGAGCCTCACGTTTGCCGGCATCGCGGCTGAAGATCTGGATCAGCCGGTATTCCAGCGGCAGGCCCGTGAGGGTTTTGGTCATCGGGCGGTCGTCGAACATTTTCACGTCGGCCCAGCGGTTCGGCACTTCGGCCAGCGGGATCGTGACCTTGGGATTCGGCGATGAAGTCGACGGCTTCTGCAGCGGTGCGGCGTTCGGGCTTTCCACAGCGAGCGGGGCCGTCACCCCGGCGCCGTTGGCTACCTTGACGAGAAACACCGTCCATCCCTGCTGGGTCAGCGTCTTCGCCGCCGGACCGGGGTCGGCCTTCACGCGGCTTTCGGCGTTGATTTCGACCCAGGCGATGCACAGCGGGTCGAGCGCCGCCTGCACGGCTTTCACGGCATCGGCCTGATTGGGCATGGCCATTGCGGCGTGCAGGGCATTGCGGGTCTCGGACGGCAAGGGCTGCCCGAGATAGTCGAGAGCGTCGGAAATTCGCCGGACCTGAGCCCCGACGGGCTGCAGATCGACACCCGTGACCAGCGGCACCTGTTGGGCCCGGGCCGATGCGGCCACGATCGAAAGACCGATCGCAAGACAGAATCCGGTCCATAAATTGCGGATCATGACGGGAGAGCCTCCGTGACGTTGCGGGAAGTGGGAGATGTTCGCTCAGGAATGCCCGCCATTTTCCGCGACTTCCGATTGAGTGTCAAAGAGAAACCGGCCGGATGTGCGCCGGGAAGTGCGAAGCCCGTGAAGGCGTCGATAAGGAACGATCCCGGTCACGGTCAATCTCGCCTGCATGGTCTCAGTGAGTGTATGATGAACCTGACAGGCGAAAGCCCCTCGAGACCTTCCGAAATCTCCAGAAAACCTGAAAGCCGAAACCATGCGACTGCACTTGCTGGGTGCCACGGGAGAAGTCACCGGATCGTCGAGTCTTCTGGAAGTCGGCAAAAAGAAGGTGCTCGTCGATTTCGGCCTGTTTCAGGGAGCGAAGTTCGCGCTCGAAAAGAACCGCCGCGTGCCCCCCGTGGATGTCCGGAAGATCGACGCCGTCGTGCTCACGCATGCTCACCTCGATCACTCCGGCCGGCTGCCGATGCTGGCCCGGCTGGGCTACAAGGGGCCGATCTACGCTTCGCCGGCCACGATCGACCTGACGCGTCTCCTGTTGGGCGATTCGGCCCGCATACAGCAATCCGACGCCGAACGGGCGGCCAAACGGCTGATTCGCCAGGGCCGGATTCCGCTGGAACCCTTGTACGACGAAGAAGACGTGGCCACGATCATGAGCCAGTTCGTACCGATGGCCATGAACGCATCGACGCAGGTAACGCAGGGCGTGAGCGTCGTGCCGCACGACGCCGGGCACATTCTCGGATCGACGAGCCTGAAATTTCAACTGGAAGAAGCCGGGCAAACGCGAATCGTCGTCTTTTCAGGCGATATCGGCGTGCGCGACACGCCCCTGCTCTGCGACCCGGAACCTTTTCATGAAGCCCATTGGGTCGTCATGGAATCGACTTACGGCGATCGTGACCACCGGTCCATGGCCGCGACGATCGAGGAATTTCTGCAGATTCTGCTGAAGGCGGAAGCCGAAAAACGGCGGGTGCTGATCCCGGCCTTCGCCGTCGGACGGACACAGCTATTGTTGTATTATATCGGCGTTCTTACGGAGCAGGGACGCCTGCCGGAAAGCCTGCCGGTCTATCTGGACAGCCCCATGGCCCGCGCGGCCACACAGTTGCATCTGGACCACCCGGAACTGCTGGACGACGAGACGAAGCGGAAGGACTTCTGCGCACGGCTGGACCGGCTCAAAAAGCGTGTCCGCGTCGTGGAATCACGGGCCGAATCGATGTCGCTCAACGACGACTGGTCGCCGTGCGTCATCATCGCCGGCTCGGGCATGTGCAATGGCGGGCGGATCGTGCACCACTTGAAGCACAGCGTCTGGCGGCACAATACCGACGTGCTGATGGTCGGCTATCAGGCCAATGGCACGCTTGGCAGTCACCTTGTGCAGGGGGCGAAAAAGGTGCGGATTCTGGGCCAGATGGTCGAAGTCCGGGCCCAGATTCACACCCTCGGCGGCTTTTCGGCCCATGCCGGGCAGACGGAGCTGCTGGAATGGCTCAAGCCCCTGGCCGCGCGTAAGCCCCAGGTGCTGCTCAATCACGGCGAAGATCGATCCCGTGAGGCCCTGGCGGCGAAAATCACGGCCGACTTCGGCCTGAAAGTGACGCTGCCTGAGCCGGAGACTTGTTTCGAAATCTGAGTGCGAATCCACGGCGTTCGAATCGATGTCGACCACCGCAGGATTCTATTTCGCCGCGGCTTCGATCGCTTCGACGACTGCGATCAGGGCCTTCAGTCGTTCGTCAGCGTTCCAGGCGCCCATGTCATGGCCGCCGCCGGGGATCCGGATCAGCTTTTCCGGAACTTGCATTTCCCGGAGTTTCGCATGCAGGGCTTCGGACTGGGCGATCGGTACGATGTCGTCCTTGTCGCCATGCAGAGAGAGCACGCGCGGGCCGTCGGGCCGAAGATGTTCGACCGGTGAAGCGATCCGATAAATTTCGGCCGTTCGATCGGCCGTGCCGAGCAGGTCGGCCAGCAATTCCGACGAGTCGCGAGTGACGTATTTTTTGAGTACGGCATCGCCGGACGGCAATGACTTGAACGTCCGCAAGTCTGCTGGTCCGGCGACGTTCACGATCAGGCGAGATTCGAAACCCGCTCCCTTTTCGAAACCCGCCAGCAGTGCCAGATGCCCGCCGGCCGAGCCGCCCATCCACATGACATGTTTCGGGTCGACGGGAAAGCGTGTTCGATCGGCCAGGACGAACTTCAGGGCGTTACGGATATCCTCGAGCTGCGCGGGGAATTGAGCGCCCGGAGCGAGCCGGTACTGGACCGAGACCGTGGCGATGCCTTTGCCTGCCATGGTCGATTGAAATTCGGCATACTCCGAACGATCCCCCTTGCGCCAGCCGCCGCCATGAATGCAGACGACCAGCGGAAACGGGCCAGTGCCCTGAGGTCGAACGAAATCGAATTTCAGGGGATCGCTGGCGGGGCGGGAATATACGACGTCCGGAAGCCGGACGTTGTCATCCCGGGGTCCACAGCCAGAGAACAGAAACAGGATGAGGACAAAGCGAAAACACGTTCGAAAGAAAGCCGGTGAAATGCGATTCGCGATCGGGAAGATCATGGGAAGCCCTGGCAGTCGCGATCTCAAAAATGACAGGGTCGGGAGCCGTCCGGCGAATAAGGAGCGGCTCCCGCAAGATGGCCCTTAGTCGCCGATGCCGATTTCGACGATCTTGAGACGCAGAAGGCCCTTGGGAATATTGATTTCTGCGACTTCGCCGACGGTCTTGCCGACGAGCCCCTTGCCGATCGGGCTGGTGGCCAGAATCTTGTTGCAGTCGTAATCTTCTTCGCCGGGTGAAACCAGGGTGTAGTCCGTCTTCGACTTCTTGTCCAGATCCTGCACGGTGACCTTGCAGCCGAAAACGACGCGGTCCGTCTTGATGGAGGTCTTGTCGACGATCTGGGCTGAGGCCAGCTTGCTTTCGAGGTCACGGATTCGGGCTTCCAGAAGGCCCTGGGCTTCGATCGCGGCGTCGAATTCGGCGTTTTCGGACAAATCCCCTTCAGCACGTGCTTCCGCGATCTGAGTGGCGATGCGCGGGGCGTCCACGTTCTTCATGTGGTCCAGTTGGGCCTTGAGCTTGTCGTAACCCTCTTTTGACATGGGGATGCGGTCAATCGACATTCCCTGAGACTCCCAAGTTGATCTGGCAGGATTTCGCCGAACCCATCGTAAGGAACCGAACACGAATGGCCACATCGGCCGATCGGGACGCGTCGAGTTCCGGGTCAGGCACCCCAACGAAAGGACAGAAGGAGGTGAAGGCGAAAACAGAACCGGATGTGGTCGTTCCACACCCGGTCGTATTCTCGATGACATTATGGCAAGGTTAGTCAAGCCCCGGCCGATTCGCAAGTCTTTTTTGGCTGTGGCGCAGGCTTCGACCGCGGAAATTCGTGGCAAACGGCCCAGGTTACCGGGTTTCGCCCCATGCTGGTGGCGGAATCGCCGATGGTGAAACCGATTTCCGGATCTTTTCCGTGATCGCTCAGATGAAACGCAAACGCCGTCGATCGCACGAGATACGTGCCAGGGACGGCGGTTTCGCGTTGCGGGTCGACCCGATTCCGGTCACTCGTGACGCAGGGCTTCGATCGGGTCCATCTTGGCGGCCCGGCTGGCCGGGTAAAGGCCGGCGATGACGCCGACGAAGACCGACACGCAGAAGGCGATGATGATCGAAATCGGCGTGACGATGGCCTTCACCTCGGAGCTGGAGGTATAGGTGATCGCGAACGGGATGATCACGCCGATGACGACGCCCAGGATACCCCCTACGCCCGAGAGCACGATCGTTTCGATGAGGAACTGCTGGACGATGTCCTTACGCTTCGCGCCAAGGGCACGGCGAATGCCGATTTCGCGAGTCCGTTCGGTGACGGTCGCCAGCATGATGTTCATGATGCCGATGCCGCCGACGATCAGCGAAATGCCCGCGATGGCACCCAGAACCATGCTCCAGATGCGGGCCGATCGCTGGGCTTCCAGCAGAAGGTCGTAAGGCACGGTGATGGCCACGTCCTTCTTGCGCTCGTGCATGTTGTAAGGCTCGATGGCGGCCTTGATGATCGGCACCGTGGGCTCGACGAGATTCGTGTCTTCCACCTGCACGGTGATCTGCGAAAGCTGCGTCTCTTCCATTTCCATCGAGCCGGCGCGGCTGTTCATGATCCGCTCGCCGAAGCGGAGCCGGCAGGTGTTGATGGGGATATAGACGTCTTTGTCGTAATCCTGGGCCGCGAACGAGCCGCCAATGCCGGCCGTGGCCTGGCGAGCGGCCGTCACGCCGATGACGGTGTAATAGTCGGAACCGATCTTGATCGATTTGCCGACAGGGTCTTCGAACGGGAATAGCGTGGCTGCCGTGCCAGCCGCAAGTACGACATAGTTCTGATAGTCGCGATTGTCGGTTTCGGACAAAAACCGGCCCCGGGCCATGTCGAGGTGGTTGAAGTCCATGTAATCGGCCGTGGTGCCGACCACGCGACCGTCGACGGCCTTGTTCAACCGGCGGATCTCTTTTTTGATCTCGCGGATCGGCAAGGCCTTCTTGATCGTCGGAACGGTGTTGATGACCCGTTCGAAATCGTCGTACTTGAGGCCATAGTTGAGGATCCGGCTCGGGCGGCCGCCAGCGGCCTGGGCTTCGTCGGAAGGCTTCACCGAGCGGTAGATGATGTTGGTGACGCCGAGCATTTCGAAACGGGCCTGGGCGTCGCGGCTGGAGCCTTCGCCGATGGCCAGCATGGCGATCACGCTGGCCACGCCGAAAACGATGCCCAGCACCGTGAGCCCGGACCGCAACTTGTGAAGCAACAGGCTTTTGAGGCCCATCTTGAGGCTTCGCCAGACACGGTTCATGGATCGATGGCTCCTGATTCGAATGCGGTACGGGTCGGGCGGATTCGGAGGCGGACGAAGGCCGTAAGCGGGGCAGCCTTACGGGACCGAAGACATGACGGTCTGGCCGCTCAGGCCGGTCGCCGCGGCGACCATGCGCTGGGAGGGGCCGTCCTCGACGATATTGCCGTCCCGCATGCGGATGATCCGCTTGGCGTGCTCGGCGATGTCGTCTTCGTGGGTCACCATGATGATCGTCTTGCCGGCTTCGTTGAGCGAGCCGAGCATGGACATGATCTCATGGCTCGTCTTCGTGTCGAGGTTGCCGGTCGCTTCGTCGGCGAGGATGATGTACGGGTCATTGATCAGCGAACGGGCGATCGCCACTCGCTGCTGCTGGCCCCCGGAAAGCTGCATCGGGCGGTGGTCCAGCCGGTCGCCCAGGCCCACCATCGCCGCCAGCTCTTCGGTACGCTGCTGCTGTTCGGCCGAAATTTCGCCGGACCCCTGATACGTCAGCGGCAGCTGGATATTCTCCAGCACCGTGTATTGCTGAATCAGGTTGTACGACTGAAAGATGAAGCCGATGAAGCGGCTGCGAACTTCGGAGAGTTCGTCGTCGGACATGTTCGCGACATCGTTCTCGCCCATGTAATACAGGCCGCTCGTCGGACGGTCCAGGCAACCGAGCAGGTTGAGCATCGTCGACTTGCCCGAGCCGGACGCGCCCATGATGGCCACGTATTCGCCTTCGTAGAAGTCGACCGTCACGCCCCGAAGGGCGTGCACGATGACCGCGCCGGTATCGCCTTTTTTGCCCATGACGTACGTCTTGCGCACATCCTTCAGGCTGACGATCGGGCGTTTGCCCTCGATGATCGCCCGACTGCGGTAAAGCTCGACGGGCACTTCGATCTGGGCCACTTCGACGCCGGATTCCTCCGGCGTCGTCGGCTGAATTTCACTCATTGGGGCGGGCCTCCGCCAGGACGTCCCCCGCCGAAGCCGCCACCACCTCCACCACCGGGAGGACCTCCACCGAAGCCGCCACCACCGCCGCCACCGAAGCTTTTGGCGGCTTCGTTGAGCTGCTGAATTTCGGCGTCCGTGAAGCCGGCCTTCTTCATCAGCGACTTCTTGGTCGCTTCGTCGGCCGTCTTCATCTGGGCCCGCTCATCCGTCGACAAATTCTGGAACTTCTGGAACATGGCTGGGTTGAACGCGCCACCTGCGCCGCCTCGCTTGCCCTTGGCCTTTTCCTTGCCTTCGCCCTTGGCCACGGCTGCACCGCCACCCTTGGCCGCATCGCCACCGCCCTTTCCGGCTTCGCCCCAGTCACGCTTGCGCGTCGCCTTGCCCGGGCCGACCATCGAACGCTTCTCCTCGTCGGAAAGCAGATTCACAGGGGCCAGGGCGACTTCATCGCCATCCTTCAGGCCCTTGGTCACTTCGATGAGCTGGTCGTTGGTGTCGCCAAGGGTCACTTCGGTCCGTTTCCAGCCATTGCCGTCCTTGATGAAGACGGTGTCCTTGCTGGCCACCTGGAGGATCGCCTGAACCGGGACGGCCAGGACGTCGTCGATCTCCCTGATCAGGATCTCCACCTGGGCCGTCATACCAGGCCGCAAGGCGGCATTGGCTTTGTCGATGGAGACCTGGGTGGTATAGACCTTGACGTCGGAAGCGAAGAAGTTGGCCGAGTCAGGCAGCGGGGCGACCGTGTCGACGGTGCCGTCGAAGACTTCGCCCGGGAAGGCGTCGACGCGAATCCGCGATTTCAGCCCTTTTTCGATCCGGTCGATCTGCGATTCGTGGACCTTGGTGTTGACCCGCATGTTGTTGATGTCGGGCAGACGGAAGATGGCCTGACGTTCACGGATCTGGGCACCTTCCTCGATCTGGGGCTGGTTCGAACCGCCGAAGCGGCCCGGATCGTTCGCGTAAACCACCAGGCCGTCGTTAGGCGCCAGCAATTTACACTTGTCGATCTGGACGGTGAGCTTGGCTTCCTTTTCCTTTTCGAGGTTCAGCGTTGCTTCCTTGGCGAGTTCGTCGGACCGGGCCTTCTCGATGTTCGAGTTCAGGTCGGTCGTCATCTTCTTCTTGGTATATTCCTTCAGTACCGTGATCTTCGTCTCGGCCTGTTCCTTGTTGAACGTGGCACGCTGCAAGTTCGCCTCTTCGGCCACCTTGGCGGTGTTCGAAAGGTAACCCTTGTCGAACATCTGGTTGGCCCACTTCAGGCGGTCCTTGGCACGGAGCATCTCGGTCTCGGCCAGGGCCTTTTCGCCCTCGGCCTGCCGGATGTCCTGCATGTAGGTGCCTTCGATGTATTCGTTCAACGCGATTTCGGCGACTTCGCGGGTCAGCTTGCTGTTCTGATACGCCGCTTCGGCCTGCTGCACCGTGATCCGCTGGTTCGTGAGCTGGTCTTTCAGCGACGCCGAATCCAGCTCGCAGACGAGTTCGCCCTTACGGACGCGGGTGCCTTCCGGCAGGATCTTGATGATCGTCGTGGAGCCTTCCACTTCGCTCATCACGTCTTCGTTCTTGGAGCTTTCGAGGTTGCCCCGTTCTTTCACCGTGATCGCCAGGGCGCCTTTGTTCACCTTATAGGTGACGACCATCACCTGTTCCTTGCCCAGAAGGCCGGCCAGGTTCGGCTTCAGCCCCATCGACTCCAGGGCACCGGAATAGAGGAGTCCGGCGGTGCCTGCACCGCCGAACGCGAGGAGCGACAGAAGCTTGGGCAGAATTCCCATCTTCTTTCTTTTGATCTTCTTACTGGAGGGGCTCTCCAGCGGCGGCAGGTTCAGGGGCGGTTTCGCCGGATCCGTCAACCCGGATGGAGTAGATGGATTTGGGAGCGAAAAGTTCATAGTAGGCCTCCCATTCGTCGTAGGGCATGATTCCGAGGTCGCGGAACAGTTGGAGTCGAATTCCGATGAAGCTCACGTATTGACCGACAAGGTTGTTGGCGGCCGTATTCAGGCCAGTCGTCGAACTGTTCAGGTTCAGAACGTTCACGGCCACGTCTTGAGCCTGACCACCGGATCCGGGCGGGGCGAAGAGCTGTTCCTGGGCATTGTCCCGCTGACGTATCTGCAACGTCAGCTGGTTCTTGCCGATCTCGAACTGCTGATAGACCAATTGTAGCTGACGAACCGTGGCCCGGATAGATTGTTTCAGCTGATCCTCGGATTGCATCAGGGCCCGGCGCTGACGCTGGTAGTTGATCAGAGTCGTGCGGAAGGTGTTCCGCTCGGCCAGCCGGATCAGCGGCAGCTCGGCGTTGAACTGAAGGGCGAACTGCTTGGCACTGCTGAGGAACCCGAACGGATTGGTGTCCAGCGGCGACGTATAGACCTGGTTGGTCACGTTCACGTTGAACACCCCCTTGAGGGCGTTGGCCGAGACCCGGATCTGACGCCAGGCGTCATAGAGCTGGGCCCGGGCGTTCATGAGGTCGACCCGGTTCTCCAGCGCCACGCGGGCCGCCGCCAGCAGCAATTCTTCCTCTTCGTCGAACTTCTCGCCCGTAATCACGTCCAGCACGGAGCGGTCGTCGATCTTCACGTCGAGTTCGTCCAGATCCGGCAGGCGGCCGACGATCACGTCCAGCTCCGAAAGCTCCCGGTCGCCCCGGATCGACCACTCACGCAGATCCCGCAGGAACTGACGATAGGGCCGGATCATTTCGAGGTCGGGCACGATCGGCACGTCGGGCGGCAGGCCCATCTGCATCTTGAACTGGTCAAGCTGGTTACGATACGTCACCTGTGACTGGAGCAGACCGACGCGGGCGTTCTGGAGCTGGCTGTTGGTCTGGTCGACCTGAAGCTGCGTCAGACCTGAACCTTCACCACCCACCTGCTCTTCCTGAAGCGTCAGGATCGTCTCGAAGTTCGAAACCTGGTTACGGTTGTTCTCGATCGTCATCAACGTCTGCAGCAGCGGCAGATATCCGATCGTCGGGTCCGTGCCACCGGCAGCGGTGGTGCCGAAGCCGCCAAGGTTCGCCGCGGCACCGGCTGAGTTGCCGAGCAGGAGACGCGTCACGAAATCCTGCCGATAGCGAGCGTAGGCTCGCACTTCATAGAGCAGGTTACGCTCGGCCTGGGTGAGGCCTTCGAGCGTCACGGCCCGGCCGCCGCCCTTCAGGAAGGGCTGGACGATCGTGATCGGAATGATCGACTGCACCTGGGGTTGCAGCGGCGTGGCACCGGTCAGGTTGATGACCGTCTGGCTGGCGAACGCCGTGACGATGTTCATACCGGACATGAACACCTTGCCGACACCGGCCACCTGGCCCTGGCTGATCACGCTCGACTGACCGCCTGGAGCTTCCAGCGTTCTATAGAGGAAGCTGTTCGCAAAGCTCGGAACGCTAGCTCGCGGCGGCAGTGTCGACGGGCTCAGGCCCGCGAAGGCCTGCGGCTCCATGTTGAACCGCTGGAGGGTGACCGGAAGTGCCGTCAGGTAAATGTTTTCCAGCCGGTTCTGATAGTCGCGGCTGTTGATGAGGGCGAGCGTCAGGGCCTCGTTCGGCGTGATGACGTAGGCCCCGCTGCCCCCGGGCAGACCGGCAGCCAGTTCGGCGTCCAGGTCTTTCACCTTGGGGTTGAGAATCTCGAGGAGCTGCGTCGAAGTGTCCGACGCATTGCTCAGGCGATTGTCAGGGCCGTCGCCGGGAGCGGCTTCGAGCGGTTCCGGAAGACGGTCGGCCGTTTCAGGTTTCGTGCGTGCGGCCGGTTCGTCGCTCGCGGGTTTCGCTTCGGCTCCGGCGGCGGGCGGGGTCTGGGCGGGCTCCTGAAGCGAGGTCCGCTTCAGCCCTGCATCGGCCTTCGGTGCGGCCGGCACGGGCACATCGACAGGTAAGGGAATGCCGGTCTTGACGGAGGCCACGAATTGGCTGACCACTGCACGCCTTTCCGGACTGACCGTGTCCAGATTCACCGGTTTGCCAGGTTTGAGCTGCCCGGTATGAGGGGCCCGTTTCGGGTCGAACCCGGCGGGATTGCCGCGACCGGCAATAGGGGAAGAAAGCGAATCCTCACCCGTACTGGCGACTTCGGACACTCGTTGACCGGATTGAGTGTCTTCCGCGGAACCAGACCCCGAATGAGGATTCAACAATTTAGGCGACGAATCCCCGCCGGTTGGCCCACGATTTTCGGAGGTTTTCCGCAAGTCGTTGGCCGCCATCGTGAAACGCGGCGACTTCGGCGTATTGCTGCCAGGGTAAGCACGCGTCTGGTCCGGGCCAGGCGCCGGCGGAGGCGTCACGGCACCGCCTTCCGGTTTCGGGGTCGAAGCGTCGGGCGTATTGCGCCGGATCCCTTCGAAGGCCTTCTTCTCTTCCTCGAACGCCTCAGGGCTGCCCGGATCGTTGGGGACGCGGGGAGTCACGTTCCTGTGCGCTTCTGCCGGCGAACGGAGCGGCCGGGGGCCGGTCAAAGGCCCGCCCGCGACGGCCTGGTCGCGAGTCCAGTTGTCGAGCATGTCCAGGTAACCGGTTCCTTCGACCGGGCTCAGCAGGCGTGTCCGGGGCACCTGCGGAACCGGCGAGAGGGCTTCGGCTGCGAGGTCATCCGGCGGCGCGGCCGGATGGTCCGGATCGAACGGATCGGCGAACCGCGACATCGCCGGCGGTTCGATCGAGAACATGTCCAGCCGGTAACGGGGGTCGCGGCTCTTTTCGAACACCGCTTCCGTTACGTCCTGGTTGGCCCACTGACGGAAAAACTCTCGCGTACAACCCGACGAGCCCAGCGAGGCGATCGTCAAGGCGGTCAGCGGTACGGCTCGGACGACTTTCCGTCGGAACGAACTTTGGCTCATGACCCTGGACCTCGATCCGCCTGCCGTGGCCGGTTCCCCACGCGGGCGGTTTGATATGAGGAGTGACTGCTCGATTGCGATCCGCAACCCCCACTTACTGACTCAAGCCGTTGTATCCGTTCGGTTTGCAGGCATTTCTGCCCGCCAGAGACAATGGCTCCGTCAGAGCGTGACGGTTCGCTTATGCTGGATGTATCGGACAGTCCGGTCGTGACGGTTGAATCAATTCCGCCTGCCGGTTCACTTCTCAGGATTTTCGAAAGCCTTACAGTTCGGCCGGATTTCCGGTCGATCCAGAAACTAAATCGTTTCGGCGAGAGCCCTGTGATCGTTGCGCCAGGCTGGCGGATCTCACTACGGCGGCCGAAACCCCTACCGAAGGAATCAGGACTGCCCGGTGGATGCCGGCCGACTGTGGCCCATCGATCGAGCGGTCAGGAGAAGGGAGTCTCCCGATGCTCAGGAATCGTGGCGAACGTACCGTCCGCAAATCTCAGGGGCGTGCCTGGAGACCGGCCGCCGAATCACTGGAAACCCGCGACCTGATGGCGATCGACCTGTCGCTGACGGCCGGGCCCGCTCCAGGACCGTACGGCGTCGCCATCAATGGCAGCGGCCTGATCGGATCCGACTACGGCGAGACCGTTTCGGTCGTCGGCGACGTCAACGGCGACGGTTATCAGGACTTCGCCGTCGCCAACCCGTTCCAGGGCCGCATGCAGCTCGTATTCGGCTCGCAACCCGCCGACTACCTGACCCTGACCAACGCGGACCGGGCCATCAATTCCAACGCCCTGTTGATCGACACGGGGCCGATCCGCGGAATCACGTTCTTCAACCCCACGCAAGCCAATCCGAGCACAGGCATTTCGGCGTTCGGCACATCGGTGGCTCCGGCCGGCGACGTCAACGGCGACGGCCTGGCGGACTTCATGGTCGGCGACCCGGGCGCTCTGGACGCTTCGAACACGGTCGGATCGAACGGCGCTGGCCGGGCGTATCTTGTATACGGCAGGTCCGACTTCCTGACCCTCGGTTCGTCGACGGTCGACATCGAAAATGCGTTTACGACGCTAGGCATTCGGACTCTGACCCTGACCACCTCGGCACAGACCGGGAACCTCGGCACGTCCGTCAGTTCCGCGGGTAATGTGTTCCAGGAAAATCGGCCCGCGCTTTCCGCCGGTGCCGACCGTGTCACCCTGGGCGGCCTGGCCAACAACGGTGCCGTATATGTCGTCCCGAACCGGGTGATTCCGAATCCGGCCACGACCGGAGCGGCGACTGTCAACGTATCGCTGATCGGCCAGACCGGCAGCACGGGCCTGCAGGGCATCGTGCTGGTCGGCACCGAGTCGAACGGCGAGACCGGCTTCGCGGCGGGCTACACGGATATCGACAACGACGGCATCACCGACGTCATGGTCGGTTCGCCGGGCGTCTCCGGCACCGCTCACATCGTTTACGGCTCGAGTGCCCTGCTCAACAAAAACCAGACGCTCTCCGGCGGCACGACGCGCGGCGTCAGCCTGGCCCGGGTCGGCACGACGGACGTCCCCGGCGTGGTGGTCGTGGGCGGCTCGGACCGCACCGGCAACTCGGTCGGATTCGGCGGCGACTTCAACGGCGACGGCCGCTTCGACATGCTCATCGGCTCGCCCAACTTCGGCGGGGCCAGCAGCGTGCCGACCAACGCGGGCCGGGCCACCATTTTCTATGGCACGCCTTCGACCGCTCGCTTCGTCGGGACGATTTCGCTGAGTTCTCCGACGGGCCTGCAATACGCCCAGTTCATCGGCGAAGTGGCCAACGCCTTCACGGGTGATTCGGTCTCGGCCACCGGCTATGTGAATACGGACAATTACAGCGAAATCCTGCTGGGTGCCCCCGGCTTCGGCAGCAACGTTGGCCGGGCCTACCTGCTGCCAGGCAATCCGGGCCTTTACGGCGTGGTCAGCCTGGTCGGCTCCGAGACCAACTCCTACCTGAAGTCGCAAGTCTTCACCACGAGCGCTGCTGCGGTGCGTCGTGTCGGGTCGAGCGTCAGCGGCCTGTGGCGTGCCCGTACGCCGACTCGGGCCACGGTCGACAACGACAATCTGGCCGATGTTCTCATCGGTGCCGCAGGCGGAACGCAGGGTGGAGCTGCCTATCTGATCGAAGGCGCATTCATACCGCTTCAGACGCCGGACAGCAACGTGATCATCACGCAGATCGGCGTGGACACGCTGCCCACGAACCCGCAGCCCTACGACGTGGACGGCACTTCGACTTCTCCGCTGAGTATCTACGTCCTGTCGGTGGCTTCGATCCCCGGCGGCGGCAGCTTCAGACCGCTGACGGACATCGTCGCGGGCACGATCGTCGTCAACGGCGTCTCCTTCCCCACGGCTACGATTCAGCCCTCGGTGCCGGCCGACATCAACAACGACGGCATCCCCGACGCCCTGGTGCAAGTCTCGCCGCGGTCCAGCCTGTTCTCGGCCAATGGCCTGTCCACGCTGACGATCACGGGCCAGACGACTTCGAACCAGACCTGGCAAGGTTCCGCTTCGATCAACGTCTTCGGCTTCACGCCCGTCAACCCCGTGAACCCGACGGCTCCCGCCTCACCATTGTCGGTGCGGTTCAAGGACAAGTTCAACCCGCCGCTGGAAGGCGAAAGGACGATCCCGACGGCCCAGACGCTCTCGAACTATTTCTGGAAACCGATTCGCTATCGTGAGGCCTACCAGCAGTTCATCCCGGGCAAATACTGGCAGCTCCGCGCCGGGATGTACAACGGCACCGCGTCGCCTTCGAACGTTCAGGCCGTGCTGAACCACCGCCGTAACCTGGACAACCACGCCAACCCGATCAACGGCCACCGTTCCGTCTTCATGCGGGATTACACCTATCCCGGCATCAAGGTGAAACACAAGGTGCCGACCATCCCGGCCCGCACCTGGTGGTGATCCGGCAACGATCGCATTCCTGAACGGGAATCGACGAGAATCGAATCGTGAGACCCCGGGGCCGAAAGCTCCGGGGTTTTCGCGATTTCCGAAAGAGAAATCAGGGGACAGCCTTTTCATGAATTCCTGATATCCGTATTTCATTTCGAATCTCGCGTTTTCCTCCGAACACGAACACCGGCTGGAAGCCCGTGCCAGGACTCAGACAAGCGAAGTCTCCAAATTCCACATACCTTTCGGAACGCGAACATCGGGGGATCCACCTTGCCACGTTCGTACGCGGCCTTGTGCTTCATCGCGGATGCTTGACCCGCGTGGCCGGAATCGATAATTTCCATTGAGAGACAGAGACCCCGCAACTTCGACCCGCCTGCGAGAATCCCCGACATGAGCCATACCCTGAGCTGCTTTTCGAACTCCTTCGGACCTCTGGGCGTGTGGGTCGCGGCCGAAAATCTGAAGAAAACCGGGCTGACGCATCTGGAACTCGCCCTGAGGGGGCACAATCTCGGCGGGCTCGTCATCCCCGAGGAAGTCGTCGTGACCGAAAAGGCCGACGACGCCACGGCCAGAAGGTTCGTCGAACATCTGGCGAAACATGAAGCAGGCGTCTCAGGATGCAACGTCGGCGGGGCGAATATCCTTACGGACGAAGGCGTTACGATCACGTGCAACCGCCTCCGATTCGCGGCGAAGTGGTTCGGCGTTTCGATCTGCGTCACCGGTGCCGGTCAGCCGAAAACCGACGAAGAATGGTCCGTGATCGCCGCCAACCTGCACAAAATCGGCCAGGTCGCCGCCGATTGCGGCATCACGCTCGCGCTGGAAACCCACAAGGGCCCGACACAGAACGCCGCGGCGATGCTGAAGACACTCGAAGACGTGAACCACCCGGCCGTGAAGCTGAACTTCGATACCGGCAACATCGCCTATTACAACGAAGGCATGACGCCGATGGGCGAGCTGAAGAAAGTCGCCCCGCTCGTCGTGAACGTGCACGTGAAGGATAATCGCGGCCGGCTCGAAGACTGGTACTTCCCTGCCCTGGGCGAAGGCGGCGGTGTCGATTTCACGGAGATCCGCGAAACGCTCGACAGCGTTGGCTATTCAGGTGCATACACCGTCGAACTGGAAGGCATCGGCGGCGAAACCGAACCAGGTCTCGAAGAACGGATCCACCGCCTGCGCAAGAGCTTCGATCACCTGAAGAGCTGCGGCTACTGAACCTGCGGCCGGTCGATTCAGCCGTTTCGCGATCGACGAAAACGAATCGCCCCGTTTCGCCGCCGGGCGGGCCATGAAAATGCCCGGTGGGCGAAGGACCGGCCAAATTTCAATTTCGCCGCTGCGCCGAGGGATGATAAGGTGAGGTCTGCGAAAATCCCGAGAGATGCCCGAAGGACAACACGGCCACGACAATCGAGGCCACGCCCGTCAATTGAGGAGCGTATTGCAGCGCCAGGGCATAGCCGAAAACCGGTAGAGTCAGCGAGAGAAACAGAAAGACCAGGTAAAACGGCATTCCGTAAATGAATCCCGCGAACCACGCCAGCCCCCAGAGAAGCGAACATCGCGGATATTTTTCGGTGAGCGATTCCTGCACCCGCTGCAGCGCCGCGACGTACCAGAAACACCCGAAAACGACACTGATCGAGGTCAGGGCCAGCAGTACCGCACCGGCAACCATAAAGCCGACCTGGGCGGCGAATCGAAAACCGGCAGGCACGAGCGGAATCGCCGCGGAAGAATTCCATGAGATCGCGTCGTTCGAAAGCGCGAGAGCCAGAGCCGGGGCCGCGAAAACGAGCGTCGCGACCGAACCGGCGAGAATCGAATGCAATGGTACGGACAGCGGCTTGTCCGGCGGGATCAATCGGGAAGGCCCAAAAAGCCGCTCGACCGGAAATGCAAGCGGCTGAAGTTCGCGAGGCAAGAGCCGGGTGCGATAATGACGTTCGAAATCCGCAAGAAACCCCGCGAAAGTGGATTCGCCCGGCAGTTCGACCGGAGCTACGTCATAAACCGGCCTTCCGGCGAACACTCCGTTCAGCTGAAAATCCTCGATACGAACCATCAGCCCAAGATCCCCCGGGGCGAGCGAATCGGCCAGCTTCAGGTCATAAACCGCGGCGCTGGGGTGTTCGATCGAGGCCATCGCCTCCGCTCGGCGAACTCGTGACATCTTGTCCAGCGGATGCGCGAGCACGCGCAGCGACGCCGCGAGTCTCTCAGGATCGGCAAATGCCGGGTCCAGCACAAGCTTCGAAAAAAGTTCGTCGTGCGAGATTTCGCCGCCGTGGTAGCCGGCCAGCACATAGCAGAGCATGGCGCTGAGCCGGTCGCCGATCTCACGGAACGTCATCGCCAGAACGACATGCGACCGCGGATTCTCCGGCGTGAGATCCCGGGCCCGCACCTGATCGGCAAGCGCGCTTTTCCAATCGCCCAATTTGAACCTGCACCCGCCCCGAAAGCTCAGCCATTCGCTGATGAGATCGTCCGGAGAATCGGACTCGATCGCCCGCGTGAACCAATCGACGGCCTGAGCGAAATCGCCTCCGGCCAGAAACGTCCAGCCTCGGGCCGCAAGGGCCACGCCATGATCCGGATAATCGACGAGTGCGTGTTCGATTTGCCGGTTCACTTCCTCCGAGCCACCTTCGCGCTCGAAGCGTTCCTGAACCTGGCTCAGATCGGCGATGTCAGCCAATACCTTCGGCAGACTCGCGAATCGTTCGTTCATGCAATCACCTGTGAGAGTCCCGGGCGAATCGGCGGCGGCCCGGTTGAGAGCAGTCCGCTTCCGCCATTCAGGGATCGATCGATCAGAATCGCAACCATTGGGCCGCGTGAACCAAAAGCCAGAGCGATCCGATCGTCACGAACCCGTTGACCGCCATCGAGCTGATGATGAGGACCGATGCCAGGAAAATGAAGCCGTAGACCAGAAACGGGCGATATTGCCAGCGCTTCGCCGTCAACACGAAGCTCATCTCGGAAATCCGGCAGCGGCAGACAATCTGCATCGCCCCCATAGCCAGAAGCGTCGAGCCGAAGACGTTGGCCAGAGCCCAAAGCCCGGCCAGAATGCCGCCTGCGATCGCCGTAACCGAAGCTTCGATCTTCGGACGGCCTTCGATGGCCGCAAATGCATTTCGATCGATCGCTTCCACTGCCGTGAGCCCCAGTAGCGCTACGAAGTTCGCGATCATTCCGGTCGCCAGGCCCGCCAGCATCAGGTTCCGGCTCGTCTGGTTCAGGTCGAAAGGCGATTCTTCCGAAGCCCTGCCGATGGTCCTTTCGATCCATCCGAGACGTACGCCTCGATGAGGCGGTACGGGTATGGCATCGATATATCTTTCGAAATCGCGCAAGACGCGTTCGTAGGCAGGCAGAATCGGCGTCGTCGGTTCGGCGACTTCATAAAGCGGCGAGTCGGCCACGATCCCCCGCACCCGGATATCTTCCAGCCTCGCCATCACGCCGAGATTACGCGGTTGAAGCACATCGGCCAGGTGAAGGTCGTAAAACGCGGCCTGGGGCGAACCCAGCGACATGAACATTTCGCCACGATGGATACGTGCCGTCGCGTCGAGCGGGTCGCTGAGCACGAAAAGCGATGCCTTGAGCCGGTCCAGAGTCGCGAACGGCACGTTCTGGCGAAAGAATTCGAAAAGCTGGGGTGTCTGCAGGTGCCCGACCATGTGCATGGCGAACATTTCGTCGAGTTCGCCGCTGACATGGTCGCCCATCGAACGCATTTCGAACGACCGGGCGAACCGGGGCACAGGATTGCCGGGATCCGTTTCGATCAAGTCCCGAAACTCGCGAAACCCCGCCTGCCAGTCGCCCATCCGAAACCGGAAGCCGGCCCGCTGTGTGCGCCACATCGGCCGGAACTCTTCCGGGCCCTTGTCGATGGCCTTCGTCTGCCATGCGATCGCGCCGACGTAATCTTCGTTCCGTGCCTGGAACCAGGCCCATGCGGCGAGCGGTACGCCATGCTCGGGATACCTTTCGATCGCCGATTTGAGACGTGACTCGACCTTGTCCGAACCACCGGGCTCACGAACTTCCTTGTCCAGCGACGACAGGTCCAGGAGCGGCTTCAGGTCCTCAGGCATATCGGAATGGAATTCGCGCATCATGGTCGCCAGCTTCGAACTTTCGTCGGAAACGCTTCCATCCAGTTTTCGACAATCTCGCCCGCCGATCAAGGGGAGTTTTCGGAAAGATGTGCCATGTCGACGTTTCGGCTGCCCTTTTGTACTCGAACGGATCAGTATTTGTCCGAACCGATCAACTGACCATCCGCCCGATGCCCCAGCCTCTGGAAAATCACCGGATTCACCGTCGATGTGATGAATTTGACGGAACCATCACCCATGCATGCTATCGCTCCGCCGGCATGATACGACGAATAACCGCCGCAATAGGTCGATAGCCGTTTCTGGCCGGCTTCGGACTTCGTGTCGATTGTCGATTCGTGTTCCGCGGGCTCGGTGGCTGGTCCCGTCGTTTCGAACGAGGGTGCGATGAAACCGCGCAAAGCTGAAATGTTAAAGATCGTAACAGGCGATTTCGATTCCGGGTCCGTCAGTGCGAAAACGCCGGTCGATTTCACGAAGACTGGTGTCGGCGGCCCTCCGTTCGGCGGATAGGCCGTGTTGCGGAGCGTGGCCGAAGTGCCGCTCGCCCAGCCAAGGTCCCCAGTCCGGATACGCTCGGAGACGAAGAGCGTTTCGCTGGTTCCATCCTGAATCGCTTCCAGCCTTGTCGATGAGTTCAGATGAAATACGCCATTGTCGTCGATGTCAATAGGTGCCTCCCGATCATGATAATTCGCCGCGTAACTGCTGACGCCTTCAACGTAGTTCGGATCCTCCGGGCAATTCAGAACCGAAATCGAATGTGCCCGCACCGTATCGTTCACGGCCGAATAAAGGCCGTGACGAAAATTAAAATGCGCATATGCCGCGGGCTGATCGAGAAACGGCAGAATCTGGGTAATCCAGCCATAATGCTCACCCTCGGGTCGATTCACGATGGGCCGTGACGAATCGATCACGCCGGGCGGGAATGCGTTATGGGCCGATTCATAACTGTTCAAGGCCAGGCCGATCTGCATCAGATTATTGATGCAATGCGCCCGCCGGGCTGCATTTCGGGCCGCCGCGACTGCCGGGAGCAGCAGCGAAACCAGCACGGCGATGATGGCAGTGACGACCAGGAGTTCGATCAGCGTGAACGCTCTGCGATATTTCATGACGGTTTCGAAATCTCCATTTCGAAAGTTCGGAACATTGCGAATTCCCGGTCAGTAGCGGTCGTACCCGATCAGTTCGCCATCCGCCCGATGTCCGAGCCGGGCGAAGATCGTTCGATCGATCGAATTCTTCAGGAACCGGACCGAGCCGTCGCCCATGCAGGCATTGATACCGGCGGCATGCCTGGACGAATACCCGCCGCAGAAAGTCGACAGCCGATCCTGCCCTTCGGCGGTCTTCGGATCCGGCAGCGTGCTTCCTGGCGGAACGATGAATTCGTTGCCTGTCGTTGTCTGGGAGTAATAGAAAAAGCCGGTCACCATATCATAAATCGGCGTCGGCGGAGCACCGTTCGGCGGATATCCCGAATTCCGCAAAGTCGCCGAAGTGCCGCTCGCCCAGCCGAGGTCGGCCGTCAGGATCCGTTCTGAGACGAACAGCGTCGTGTTGAGGCCGTCCGTAATGTCGTCGATCCGCGTCGTCGTATTCAATCGAAACACTCCGTGGCTGTCGATATCGATCGGTGCTTCCGCATCATGATAATTCGCCGCGTAGCTGGTCGAAGACCGTCCTGCATTCGAAGTGTCGGAAACACAGATGAACGTCGCCACGAAGTGACTTCGCACGGTGTCGTTGAAAGGTTCGTACACTCCATGGCGGAAATTGAAATGGGAGTAGGCATTCGCCATGTCCAGATAAGGCAGGATTTGAGTGACCCAGCTATAGTGCAGTCCCACGGGCTTGCTCACGATCGGCCCGGCCTCATTGATCACGCCAGGCGGGAAGACATAATGCGACGATTCGTAATTGTTCAGAGCCAGGCCGATCTGAAAGAGATTGTTCATGCAGATAGTTCGTCTCGAGGCCTCGCGAGCGGACTGTACCGCAGGTAACAACAGCGTAGACAGCAGTGCGATGATGGTGATGAAGACCAGCATCTCGATCAGTGTGAATGCGCGGCGATGAATCATGGCGAATACGCTTTCCCGATTTCGAAAGTCCTCTTCCGGTTCTTAATTTCGCGAATCAGTAGCGATCATGCCCGATCAGTTCTCCATCCGCCCGATGACCGAGCCGGGCGAAGATGATTCGGTCGATCCTGTTCTTGACGAACCGGACCGAACCGTCGCCCATGCAGGCATTGATACCGGCGGCATGCCTGGACGAATACCCGCCGCAGAAAGTCGACAGGCGATCCTGCCCTTCGGCGGTCTTCGGATCCGGCAGCGCGCTTTCAGGATTGAAAATGAATTCGGGATCGGCCAGCATCCGGGTGTATTCGAAAAATCCGGTCGAGATATCGTAAACAGGACCCGGCGGCGATCCGTTCGGCGGATAACCCGTGTTCCGTAAGGTCGACGACGTGCCGCTCGCCCAGCCGAAATCGGCCGTGATCTTCCGCTCGGCGACGAACAGAGTCGTGCTCAGGCCGTCCGTAATCTCTTCGATCGACGTGGCCGAGTTCAATCGGAATACGCCATGGCTGCCGATGTCGATCGGGGCCTCCGCATCATGATAATTCGCCGCGTAATTGCTCGAAGAACCGCCATTTCCCATGTCGGATGAGCAATAGAATGTTCCCACCGCATGACCACGAACGGTCTCGTTGACACGGTCGTAAACCCCGTGACGGAAATTGAAATGAGCATAGGCGTTCGCCTGGTCAAGAAATGGCAGAATCTGCGTAATCCAGCTATAATGCGATCCTGCGGGCTTGTTCACGATCGGCCCGGTTTCGTTGATTACCCCGGGAGGGAATGCGAAATGAGCCGATTCGTAATTGTTCAGAGCCAGGCCGATCTGCATGAGGTTGTTGGCGCATGAAGTCCGACGGGCTGACTCACGCGCCGACTGTACCGCCGGCAATAGAAGCGAGGCCAATACGGCGATGATCGCGATGACGACCAGCAGCTCGATCAGAGTGAATGCTTTGAGATTTCGCATGGATGCGACCGACGGCCTCCCATGAGATTTTCAATTCGGATTCGATCGAAAATCAAAGAACGCGGCGGTACGCGCGAAGCGATACCGCCGCCGCGAACTGGAGCGGTTCAATATTGATCCGCCCCGATCAACTGGCCGTCGGCCCGATGGCCGAGCCGGGCGAAGATCGCCGGGCTGAGCGTATTTTTGATGAACTTGACGGAGCCGTCGCCCACGCATGCATTGATGCCGCCAGGATGATACGACGAATAGCCGCCGCAGAGCATCGATAGCCGCTTCTGGCCCTCGTCGGTCACAGCATCGGGCGCCGGTTCGCTGGCGTTCGGATCGGTGCTGAAATTGATCGCCTGATCCGGGCCGCCGGCTTCGAATATGCCGGTATCGATTCGGTACACCGGTGCCGAAAGACCGGCGTTGGGTGCGGACCCCGTGTTCCGCAGCGTCGCCGAGGTACCGCTAGCCCAGCCCAGGTCGGCTGTCATCTTTCGTTCGGCCACGAAAAGCGTATAGCTCGCACCGTCACGTATCGCTTCCAGCCGTGTCGACGAATTCAAATAAAATACGCCGTTGTTGGTGACGTCGATCGGCTCCTCTTTCTCATGATAGTTCGCCGCGTAGTTCGAATTTTGGGTGCCGCGTAATCCTGTGAACCGGCGGGGATCCGAAGGGCACGCGAATGTGCTCACGGAATGGGACCGGACGGTGTCGTTGACGCCCTCGTAGAGCCCGCGCCGGAAATTGAAATGGGCATAGGCATTGGCCTGGTCCAGATAAGGCAGAACCTGTGTGACCCAGCCGTAATGAATGCCCTCAGGCTTGTTCACGATCGGGCCGGACGGGTTGATGACGCCCGGCGGATAAGCGTAATGGGCCGACTCGTAATTGTTCAGGGCCAGCCCGATCTGCATGAGATTATTGACGCACTGGGCACGCCGGGCGGCCTCGCGAGCCGACTGCACAGCGGGTAGAAGCAGCGAAACCAGCACCGCGATGATAGCGATGACGACCAGCAGTTCGATCAGAGTGAACGCGCGGCGGATCATGGAATACCTCGGCTGACTTGAACCGGAAAAAGGGGTCAGGTCTCTTTTTTCTTGCCTCGTTGTGCGAACAGCGTGCATGAAGTGCAGAGAAAAAAGAGACCTGACCCCTTTTTCCTTCGATTCCTGGATGATCATGGTATTTCGAGCGACTCCCTCACGACGAAAGGCCCTGCATCGGCCGGAATTCGAACTTCGACGCGATACTTCGGTCCGGCGGCCTCCGGCCGGTGCAACTCGATCGCAACCGGCTCGGGCAATCCAGGAACTTCGGCGGACGTCAGGGTGCGTTTCGAAGCCGCGACCGGAACGCCGCTCTCGATCGATCGGACGATCCGCTGAACTTCGCCGGCAGCGATTTCTCTTGCCAGCGCCTTGCGAGCCTGGGCCTGAAACTCGCGGTGCCCACGCACGTGCCTTTGCGCCAGCATGCTCGTCAGCAGCGCCAAAAGAACGAGCAGCCCCAGCATCGGTATCAGGGTAATGCCTGACCTTGCATTGACGAATGTCGGTCCCGCACGAAACCTTCGAATGCGGAGATTCATGGCTTCGGCTCCCCGGCTTTCGATTTCGTCCCGGCCTGAGTCGCAGGTGAATTCGCCGTACCGACGGCAAATTCGAAATGCACCGGTCGAATTTCGACCGGCCCGCCGTTCGATCGTCGACGTGGCCGCTCAGGCGTTAAATTCAGCCGCACCAGCACGGGGCGGCCAGGTCCGGTTTCGAATCGCTCGAACCGGCCCGATGCGAAACCGGTCAGCCCGAAAATGCCAGGCGATTCGGCCCCTGGAGTGACTCGTTCCAGCCGGAACGGCTTTTCGGCCAGCCGCCACGTCACGGAAACCGAGCCCGGGAATTCCAACTGGACCGAAGTGCCCGGTGGGTCGACCCGAAACGATCCGCTGCGTCTCAGGTCGTTTCGTAACGGTTTCGCAGCCTGTTCCGCAGCCAGGAATTGCTTCGCGACCAGATCCGGCTCGGTCGTTCGACGCAGCACGCCGACGAGCGCCGAATACATCAGAGAGAGCAGCACCACCGAAACGCTGATGACGACCAGCATTTCGATGAGCGAATAACCAGGCCTGGATTGCGGACGATGCGTGACGCCTTCGCTGCGGATCATGGCTGGCCGCCTCCGCCGGTTGGGCCCGGGTAAAAATCTCGCATCAGGAACACGGCTCCGGCGGGCGTGGCTTCGCCTGAGCTGCGAAGGACGACCCGTTTGCCCGGCGGGGGGCCCGGCAGGTCGGTGACGACCACTTCCGCGGGTGTGATTTCCAGGCCTTCGAGACGTGCCAGTTCGCTCAGCATGGAACGAACGGTCGATTCGTCGAGAGCACCGGCCTGGAGAGTTTCGGCCCGGGCCATCGCATTTTCGAATCGGATGAGGCAGCGATAGCGGGCCTCTCTTGCCCGCCGCACCTGTACGTCCGACTTGATGACCATCGCCACCAGTGCCAGAGCCAGACCCGCCAGTGCCACGCCGGCAAGCAGGTCGGCGATCAGAAAACCCCTGCGCCAGTGCGACTGGGCACGCTTCGCGGTTCGATTTCGAATCGATCGCCCTGAAAATGCAAGTTTCATGAAGCGAGCCCCCGGATGATCGAAACGAAGGGCTCGAAGATCGAGTAACACAAAAGCAGGACGAGCATCGCGAAAGCGGACGTCAGTACGGGCTGAGCCATATCGGCGAAGATTCGCCAGCGATACCACTGGCGTGACTGAATCGCATCCGACAGGCTTTCGAGCGTTGCAGCCGGCAGGCCAGCCGAGTTCGCGGCTTTGAGGAGCGGCACTTCGCAGCGGCGGACGAGCCCCTCGCCGGCGAGGGCGTCGACCCAGTCCACCCCGCTGATGACGGCCTGGCGGGCCAGACGGCAGCGGCGCCGGACGTTGCCCCGGAGTGCCCAGTCACCGAACAGGCGAAGCGTTTCGTCGAGCGGCTTGTCATGGCGAATCGTTTGCGCCAGGCCTCGCAGAACCGCCGCGCGTTCACCTGTCGTCACTCCGGGTACGAACCAGCCGAAAAGCCCCAGACCGGAACCACCACGCGAAAGGACGATCAGATAGATCGTCAGCACAGGTATGCCGATGATCAAAGTGAACCAGAGAACGCCGCCGAACCGGAAATAATCCGTGAACACTGCCAGAACGGCGGCCGTGAAGGGAGGCGACGAAGTGCCGAAATCGGCCATGATCGCCTGAAACCGGGGCCAGACGAACACGACCAGATAGGTCGAGATCAACAGGAATTGAAATGACAGAGCGAGAAAGTAGATCACCATGCCCAGGAGTGGGTTGAAGGCCTCGATCCTGCGGTTCCGCAAATCCGATAGCCGGACCATGGCGTCCGATCCGCCGTCGGTCGATTCGACCACGCGAAACGAAGCGGACAGTTCTCGCGGCAGAACGCCGCGCGTATCATGAACGGCATCGGAGAGGTAGGAGCCTTTGTCGAGCGAATACGCCAGCCGAACCAGCCTGCGGCGGAATCCAGCGTGGCCGCACTGGCGGGCGAAGGCCATCAGGCCGCCCGTGATCGGCAAACGCCCGCGCCGGGATGCCGCCACCAGAGACAGAAAAGCCTCCTGCAGAGCGGCCTTGCGGCGGGCAGCGACGAAACCCAGCCCCAGCAGCGTCGAAATCGAAAAGCCGATGACGATCGCCAGCAGCACGTCGAGATGATCCCGAAACAGCCGGATCAGCGCGAAGGCGACCGCGAAAACGACCATCATCAAGAGCAGCGCGTTGATCGAAATGCCACGGCCACGTTTTTTCCCTGGCCGGGCCTGCGCCCTCAGGGCTTCGAATTCGGACTTGAATTTCCGGGCGGAATCCGGCACTGCCGGGCGATCACGCATCGTCATCTCCCCTGCAGGTCACATGAACAGTCGTTGGAACAGAAACACCGGCAGATAAATGCCGACGACCAGGAGAATGACGGCCCAGGTGACCAGAATCCCCGAAAACACCGTGAAGATACTGGCCAGAACGCCGGCCGTGCCACGGCCGCGGGCTTCGAACAGGGCCGCGGCGGCTTCCAGCCCCTCAGCGCTTGAGCCGCCGGACGATTCGGACCAGCGCACCATCGCACCTAGACCGTCAGGCAGGGCCCGCTGGGTATCGATCGCGTCGGCCAGGCTCGCACCATTTCTCACCTGCCCGGCCATGTCCTCCAGCGCTGTGCCGATGCGGCCGCGAAACATCACGCCGCACATCGTGAGCGATTCGGGCAACGGGCTTTCCGCCCGCTGCAGATCGGCCAGGGTGCGGCACAACTGTGCGAGATCGTGCCATTTGTGGAGGATCCCGTTGATTCCGCCCATGGCGAGATACATCAGCAGCATGCCGAACGCCCCGGGGAGGAAGATACCGGGCCAGCCGAGTTTATCGAGCCCGTCGGCCACGTCGAAGATCACTTCCGTCAGGGCCGGCATCTGCATGCCAAAGCTACGCATCATCGGAGCGATCGACCCGGAAACGATGCGCAGGACGATCCCCGTGAGAAACGCCGTGAGCAGCAGCATCAGTACAGGATAAAGCAGTTTCAGCCAGAACTGGCGCGCGATCGCCACCCGCTCACGCCGGTAATCGATCAGCCGGAACAGGGTTTTGAGCGGTTCACGCGTACGCAGAACGGCCTTCGAAAGGCCCGTGACGGCGGGATCGGCTTGATCCAGCAGGATGTCGACGGCCTCGTTCGCGTTTTCACCGGCTTCGATGCGGTTCGCGAACTGATGGAGCAGGTCACGGAACGACCGATCCGGCAGTTCGGCCGCCAGCCCTCGTACGGTTTCGTGCAGCGGCAGGCCGGATTCGGCGAGTTCGCCCAGGGCCACGATCAGCCGCAGTTTTTCTTCCTTCGAAAGCCCCAGCCCGACCAGAGTCGCGCCCGGGCCAGACGGCCCACCGGCGGAACTCGCGGCGACACTTGAGGATTCACCTGCCGGTCGGCTCATGGCGTCCCTCCCAGGCCTTCGTAAAGGCGCGCCAGAGGGGCGAACATCACCAGGCCATAAACCAGCGTGAACGACCCGCCCACCAGCACCAGAAGCAACAGCGGGAATAGCCGCGAGGCCAATAGAAAGCGGGCGGTCGAGCTGCGCTGGTGATTCGCCGAGACGAGTTTGAGCGTCGCCGTGCGGGCCTGCGGATTGCCCGCCCCGCTGACGGCCCAGGCCGCCAGGGCTCCCACACCGGTCGCCTGCCAGTCGGCCCGCGAAGGACGCTGACCGGCCCGGATCGTATCGGCCACGGCCTGAAACCGCTCGGCATGTCGGCCGAACCCGCTGGCACGAGCGGCCAGTTCCAAGGCCTGATCTTCCGGGGTGCCGTGTTCCAGCAGGAGGGCCATCAGGCGAGCCCAGTGGGCCACCCGGGCCTCCTTCCATGCCCTGCCCAGCCACGGGAGCCGATCGAGATGGCGTTCCGTCCAGGGCCCGAGCCGGCCGATCGTGACGAGAAATGCCCCCGCGGCCGCCAGAATGATCGCCACCAGGGCGGGAAACGGGAACCAGGAACCGACCGCACGGCCCGAATGCGCGAGCACATCGAGCGCTGGCGGAACGGCTGACTGGGCATCGACCATATCGGCCACGAAGGCCGGCAGAAGGCGCGTCCAGAGAAAATAGCCAAGAATGATCGCCACGAGGGCGATGAAAGAGGGATAAATCACAGCCAGCAGAACTGTCCGACGCGATTCGAGCCTTAATTCGGCGAGCGTCGTGAGTTCGTCGAGAACTTCGGGCAGCTTTCCCGATCGCTTGCCCGCTTCCACGAGCGCAGCGTATTCCACAGGAATGTCGCCCGCGGCGGATACGGCCTGTTCGAGAGATTCACCCCGTTCGAGCCGCTCCGTCAAGTCCCTCAGAACGCTGCCGGCTTGCCCGGGCCAGTCGGCCGCGGCGGCTCGGAGGCCAGGTTCCAGGGGCAGTCCGGCTCGAAGTTGGGCAGCGAGGAGATCGTTGACCGTGGCGAGATCCTGGGCGGATAACTCTC
>CAZSQA010000006.1:0-226338 GCA_964608915.1 uncultured Isosphaeraceae bacterium | reverse complement strand
CATCAACTTTCGGCCCGCGAATGCCTCGAATCATCGAGATTTCGAGACATTTCATATCGTCGTACCGCCTGACGCAAAATCCGAAACCCCTCAATCGAGTGATGTTCGGACATTTCGGCCGAAAGACTTCGGATCCATTTCGGAAAATAACTGGATTCTCTTGTCGTATTCTTGAAACTTTTTTCACGATGTGCTAACTGTATCGGCATGAGAGGGGTGTTCCGCCGTGCCCTCTCGTCTCATCATATTGGAGCATTTCCTATCATGTCCTTTCTCAGAGGCAGCCGCCTGGCCGTCATGCTTCTCGGTCCGGCATCATGGTACGTCGCTGGCTGTGCCCCGCCGGTACAGGAAGCTTACGTGCCCAGTGCCCAGGTCACGGCGCTTTCGCCCGAGAACCAGGAAAGCGTCAAGAAAGTCCTGACCGAGTACTGCGGAACGGTCGAGCGTCCGAAACTGCTTGGCCAGCCCGACATGAATCCGAATCACCTGAAACAGGGTTCGGCCGTTTACAAACAATATTGTCAGCAGTGCCATGGCGTTACCGGCGACGGTAACGGCCCGCAGGCTGCTTACTTGATCCCCAAACCGCGTGACTATCGCAAGGGGATGTTCAAGTTCACTTCGACGATCTACGGCTCCAAACCCTTGCGTGAAGATATCCTGCGAACCATTCGCCGGGGCATCATGGGTACGTCGATGCCTTCGTTCGACCTGCTCGCGCCGCAGGATCTCGAAGCGGTCACCGATTATGTCCTGGCGCTGACGCACCGTGGAGAGCTGGAAGCCCTTCTGGCCGAAGCGGCTGAGTTCGACGGCAAGATCGACGCGGCCGCCGTGCCCGGTATGGTTCAGGGCATTCTGGACCAGTGGAAAGAAGCACGCGTCAACGTGGTCAACCCCCGTGCTCCGATGCCGACACTGACCGATGCCCACGTGAAAGCCGGAAAAGACCTTTTCCTTTCGATCGGCTGCAACAAATGCCATGGCGACGAAGGCCGTGGCGAAGTGACCGACGCCCTGCCCAACGACAGCTGGGGCAACCCGAACAAAGCGGCCGACATTACCGCCGGCATGCTCCGGGGCGGCACCGATCCGCTGGACGTTTACCGCCGGATCGAAGCTGGCATCAACGGTACTTCGATGCCGGCGTTCCGGTCTCAGTTCGAAAACGAACCGGGCAAGATCTGGGATCTCGTGGCCTATGTCATGAGCATTTACGACAGCCGCCGCAACGGCATCATTCCTCCGTCGATCATCATCAAACCGCTGCCAGGCGTCGCCACGGGGCAGCCTGAACCAGCCGCCGCCGGAGCTGGCGAGTGATCGCCAGACGAAGGCACCGATTCGATTCACGTCCGCATTCGACCGAACGTCTTGGGCCAGTCACGTGGAGCCAGGGACATCATGGAAACGCAAGCGATCGAACAAGAACTCCAGCGGCTGAAGCAGAGAGTCAGCGAACTGGAGAAAGAACAGGCCGAGATTCTGCCTGAACCTGACGCCTGGGTTCCGAAGGGGCATTACGTCTACTACGAAGCCGCCGCGGGCTTCATGCTCGGCGTCTTCGGGGCTGTGGTCAGCCTGATGTTCAACGTCATCGGCTCGGTTTTCGCCGCCAAGGATCCGCTTCAGCTGATCCGCGTTTACCTGACGTTTCCGCTCGGCGAAAAAGCCTTGAACCTGTCTCAGGCGGGCGGTCAGACAGAGACCGTTCCTGACGGATTGATCCTGGCGCTGGGCTGCTGCCTGTATCTCGGAACCGGGATGCTGCTCGGAGTTCCGGTTTACATGGCCGTTAACCGGTTCGGCAAGGGCCTGATCCCACGGGTATTCATCGGTGTCGCGGTCAGCCTTACGATCTGGGCGATCAACTTCTACGGAATCCTCTCCTGGCTTCAACCGGCATTCTTCGGCGGCAACTGGATCACCAGCGGCGAGTATCTCCCCTGGTGGGTGGCCGCGGCGACGCACGCGGTTTTCGGTGCGACGATCGCCGTTCTGGCACCCTGGGGCGAATTTTCGCCGACGCGGGGTTCCTCTGCGGACTGATCACCTCCACCTGTAGCGACTTACATCGACATCTCACTCATTCGTTCCGACATTCTGGAGGATAGACACCGTGCGAACGGAGCCGACCTCGACCGCCGAAATTCCCCGTCACGACGAACTGGTGGACGAGCGTCTCGTGCGCTGGTATCTCATCAGTGCTTCGCTCTACCTGACCGTCGCCATGATCGGCGGCTTTCTGATGGGCTTCCAGCTCATCCGCTACTATCCGTTCGCCGGCATCGAGATATTTTCGCCTGGCCGCTGGCGTATGGTGCATACCAACGGCGTCGCCTATGGCTTCCTGGCGAGCGCTTTCCTGGGAATGCTGCACTGGGTCGTCCCACGGCTGACTCTCCGGCCCGTCGCGGACAAGCGTCTGTCCTACTTCATCTTCTTCGCCTGGCAGGTCGTCGTTCTGGGAACGGTCGTGGGCTTGCTCACAGGTGAAGCTCAGGGTCTGGAATGGGGCGAAACGCCGGTCTGGATCGACCCGCTCGCCCAGGCTGGGCTGGGCCTCGTCGCGATCAATTTCATGGCCCCGATTCGCCATATGAAAGGCCCGATGTACGTCACGCTGTGGTATTTCACGGCAGCGTTCATCTGGACCTTCCTGACATACGCCATGGGCAATTTCATTCCCGAGTATTTCGTCAACGGCACATCCGCCGGCGCGGTGGGCGGCCTGTTCATCCACGACCTGGTCGGCCTGTTCGTGACGCCGCTGGGCTGGGGCATGATGTACTACTTCGTGCCGATCATGCTCAAGAAGCCGATCTGGAGCCACGGCCTTTCGCTTGTGGGCTTCTGGGGTCTGGCGTTCTTCTATCCGCTGACGGGCATCCACCACTTCCTTTACACGCCGATCCCGATGTTCCTGCAATACGGGGCCGTGCTCTCCACGATCGCCGTGGAAATGGTCGTGACGACCGTCGTCGTGAACTTCTTCGCAACGATCAAGGGCAGCCTTTCGGCCCTTAAGGACAACATGCCCATCCGCTGGTTCTACACCGGCATGGTGTTCTACTTCCTGACGTGCCTCCAGTGTGCGTTTCAGACCACGCTCACGTTCCAGGCCCTGATCCACTTTTCCGACTGGGTCGTCGGCCACGCCCACATGGTCATGTACGGCGTTTTCAGCCAATGGCTCATCGGCGTGACGGTCTACCTGCTGCCGCGTATCTGGCGTACCGAATGGTACAGCCGCCGCATGCTGGAATGGCATTACTGGCTGTCGGTCGTCGGCATCACCATCATGGCCTTCGACCTGATCGTCCTCGGCCTGTTCCAGGGCTACATGTGGGCCAGCCTGGCTCCGTGGAGCGACGTCATCGCCTTCTCCATCCCCTGGTGGGCCATCCGGATGATCGCCGGCACGTTGATGTTCGCCAGCCACCTGCTGTTCCTGACCCATATGCTGCTGACCTGGATGAAGGCCGTCGCCGAACGCAAGGCCGAAGCCGCCGGTTCCGCCGCTGTGGCCCAAACCGCCTGATCCACCCGGAGATAACGAGGAGTCATCCCCCATGTTAGAGAATCGCTCCGGTGTGTTCTTCATCGCCGGTCTCTTTTTCTTCGCTCTGGCCTTCGTTTCGCAGGCTGTCGTCCCGATTCTGATGTATCGGGACCAGCCGGAACTGACGGCCGAGCAGCTCGTCAACCCGAACGTCCGCTTTCAGTTCGAAGACCTGGCCAAGCGGTTCCCCGAACCGTTCAAGGCCGCCTTCGGCGAAGTGCCGGCCAACCCTGGGCCCGAACGGGAAGAATGGCTCAACAAGCGTGCGGCCGAAGCGCTCCGCGTCGGGCTGAAGGCCTACACCGGCGAAGCCTGCTGGCACTGCCACAGTCAGTTCGTCCGCCCCGTGTCGAACGAAGACCGTCGTTTCGGGCCCGTCTCCGAAGCCTGGGAATATCAGAACGAACTCCAGCGGCCGGTCATGTTCGGCACGCGGCGAGTCGGCCCGGATCTCTCCCGTGAAGGTGGCCGCAGGTCGAACGACTGGCACGCGGCCCACCTGTTCCAGCCGAACGCACTCATCTCCGGCTCGCCCATGCCATCTTACAAATGGTACTTCGACGGTTCGGCCGACAAGCCGAACAAGAAAGGCCTGAGCCTGATCCTTTACCTCCAATGGCTGGGATCGTGGCTGGAAAGCTATCCCTACTACGAAGACTACAAGGCTTCGCCACTTCGTCTTCCGGAAGCGAAATCGACCGCTCCGGCGGCCGCGCCCGCGGCGGGTGAGGGCGAATGACCATGGCCACCCAGGCTCCTGTCAAGCGGCCCGAGAAGCTCGGCGGTTCGTCGTTCTGGACGACCACCATCTTCGCCCTGCTGATCCTCATCCCATGCTTCGTCGCTTTCAGCAACAAGCTGCGCGAATTCATCCTGCTGTACCGGCATCAGGTGGACGGCGTCTTCGCCATCTCGCCGATCGTCAACTACCTCCTGGCCAGCCTCGGCTTCTTCTTCCTTTTCTGGTGGGGCATCTGCAACGGCATGTTCTCGCAAATGGAACAGCCCAAACGAAGCTTTCTCGAACAGGAATGGAAGCTGGACGCCGAACAGGCTCGCTACGAGGCCGAAGAAGCTCACCGCGATGACACTGATGGCCCAAGCATTTACGAACGCTCGGCCCGCATGAAGTAAGGACATCGAACGAACATGCCGAACCAGGCCACCGCCCCCGCCGACACCACTCCTGAACAGGAAAACCGATACCACACCTATGTGGGCAGCCAGATTCCCTGGTTCCTGCACCTCATGTGGATTCTGTTCTGGGGATATGTGATCACTTACTTCCTCATCTGGCTGATTCCGGCCATTCTCACCGACCCGGTGCTGACGAAACCCCGATGAGCAAGGACCGCGCGGGGCACGCCGTGCCCTGCGCCTATTGCCGTCTGCCCGTTCCAGGCGCGGTCGCCGAACCTGGGGCGGACGAGACGAACGCCCCTCTTTTCTGCTGCTATGGCTGCAGGCTCGCGGCCGAAATCGCCCAAGGCACGGGCGAGGAAGCCGTCGTGCGCTGGATGCTCGTGCGCGTCGGCACGGCGATTTTTCTGACGCTCAATCTCATGGTTTTTACGATGGCCCTGTGGACGCCCGACGTCTACGGCCCGACCATGAAAGACAACAAAATGGAACGGGCCTACGAAGACCTGTTCCGCCACCTTTCGCTGCTTTCGGCCGCGCCGGTGATGCTCATGCTGGGGCCGCCGCTGGCACGCTCTGCATGGTCCGGCGTACGTGCCGGCAGGCCAGGTTCCGACCTGCTCGTGGTGGTCGGCGTCTGGGCGGCGTTTCTCGTTTCGATGTTCGCCGTATTTCGGGGCGAGGGTCCCATCTATTTCGAAGTCGCCTGCGTCGTCCTCATATTCGTCACTCTGGGCCGCTGGCTCGAGGCCTCCGGCAAGTTCCACACGCAACAGGCAATGGACGATCTCGCGCATCTCATGCCTAAAGAAGCACTTGTGCTGCGAGGTGCCGTCGCCGAACCGGTCCCGGTCGAGTCGATCCGCCGTGGTGACTTGCTCCAGATACGCCCCGGTGACCGTGTCGCTTGCGATGCCGTCGTCGAAACGGGCGACGCCGCCACCGACGAACAGATCGTGACCGGCGAAAGCCGCCTCGTTCCCAAATCCCCCGGCGACAAGCTCCTGGGCGGCACGCTGCTTGTCGAGGGAACATTGACGGCAAGGGCGATCGCGCCTGTCAGCGATTCGACGATCGCCCGCCTGATCGAACATGTCCGAAACGCGCGGGAAATCAAGGGCAAATACGCCCGCATGGCCGATCGTGTCGCGACCTGGCTGCTTCCTGTCGCACTCGGGCTGGCTTTGGCAGCAGGGCTGGCACATGGCTGGCACAGAGATGCCGTACACGGATTTCTCGTGGCCATGAGCGTTCTTCTCATCGCCTGCCCTTGTGCCGTCGGTCTCGCGACACCTCTAGCCGTGTGGTCGGGCATGGGCCAGGCGGCTCGTGTCGGCGTACTGTTCGCCGACGGCGAAGCCCTCGAACGCCTTGCCGAGGTCGATGTCATCGTCTTCGACAAAACCGGTACCCTCACGACCGGCAAACCGTCTCTCGTCGATTCGCTTCGCTCCGGATTCCGGGCCAGGCCTGATACCTCCCGCATTCTCGAAGCGATCGCGTCCCGTTCCTCGCATCCGCTGGCACGAGCACTTTCGGAATCAGGCATCGCCGCGGGCGACATTCCCGGCGAAGATTCCGATCGTGTTGTCGAACTCGGCAAAATCGAAACGCGTCCTGGTCGAGGTATCGTCGCGAGCGACCCGGTTTCGGGTCGACCGGGTTTCCTACTCGGCAGCCCGGCGTTGTTCGAAGATCTCCGTATCGAATTCCTTCCTGAAATCGCCGATCGGCTGGAACAAGCTCGCCGACATGGTCTTTCGGTGCTGCTGTTTCACGCGGCAGGTCCGCATGCCGCGCAAGCGTTTTTCGGCTTCGACGAATCGCTCCGGGTGGACACGTTCACGGCCCTCGATGCGCTACGCGAGCTCATTCCGCCGCCTCGTCTGACCGTTCTGACTGGCGACCATCGCGCGGCCGGCGACAAATTGGCGGATTACCTGACGATCGAAGTGATTTCCGAACTCTCGCCCGAGGCCAAGCAGGCATTCGTACGAGAAAGGCAAGCCGAGGGGCATGTCGTGGCGTTCGTCGGCGAAGGATATAACGATGCCCCCGCGATGGCATCGGCCGATGTCGGTATCGCTCTGGGGGCCGGTGCCGATCTCACCCGCGACAACGCCGCCGTCTGCATTCTCGGCGACCGCATCGCCGCCGTGCCTTATGTGATCGATTTATCCAAAGCGACGGTCCGGCGCATTCGGCGCAACCTCTTCTGGGCTTTCTTCTACAATATCATCGGGCTGCTGTTCGCGGCTTCGGGTCTGCTAAGCCCGACTCTGGCCGCCGCGATCATGTTCGTGAGCAGCGTGGCCGTCGTCGCGGGATCGTCCCGATCGATCGGCCAGATTCCAGAAGAGACACCACCCACGACCCTCGCGGAATCCGCAGGCACGCTGGCGCACGCATGAACATTCCACTTTATCTCGTGTTTCTCGGTGGCCTTCTGGCTTCTGCCCATTGCGTCGGAATGTGCGGCGGGTTCGTGATCGGTATCGGCCTGGGAGCCGGCGGCTGGCGCGGCAACCTGATCAGGCAGTTCACCTATTCCTTCGGCCGTGTCTGCACTTATGTGCTTCTCGGCGCCATCGCCGGTTTCGCGGGTTCCTGGGCTGAGCTCCGCTGGCACCATTTTTTCGACGTCCAGGCCGTGCTCTCCCTGGTCGCCGGCTCTGTCCTCGTCGTCCAGGGGCTATGGCATCTGGGGTTGATCCGTTCGGGATGGCTGGCCAGGCTGCAGAAGGGGCCGATTTCGACGCCCATGTGTCAGGCGGCCCGGCAATTCGGTTCGCTGCTGAAAGCGCCGGGGCTGCCGCCCGTGTTCGTGGCGGGCGTGCTGACCGGTTTCCTGCCATGCGCGCTGGTATACGCCAATTTGGGCCTGGCCGCAAGCACGTCCCGGCTGTCGACTGGCGCTGCCACCATGGCCGCCTTCGGCCTAGGCACTTTTCCTTTGCTGCTCGCGACCGGTATGGGCGCGGGCCTGGCATCGCCTCACTTTCGTGGCCAGGTGATGAAGCTGGCCGCCGTGTGCGTGTTGTTCACGGGGTTGATCACACTCTCCCGTGCTTACACAGGATTCACGGCCGAAGCCGTCGGGTCGGAGATTCGGGCCGACTGCGCCGCCTGTGCGACTTCACGCTGAATTTCGAATCAGTACGCCAGCCTGTGGCTTATCGCACGAGCACATACCAGCCGAATCGGTCGAGTGCGTCGAGAATCCACGGATGCGTCCATGGCGAGCGAATCCCGTATCCGACCGACAAAAATGAGAGCCCAAGAGCCACATAGCCCAACCGCCGCTGCGTGACGCACCCTGCACCGCCGCGGAAGCCATCAGGCAGAAACATCACCCACAGCGGGATGAGCCAGAAGAGCCACCGAAGGCCCTGGGTCGATCCGCCGTAATTGTTCGTCTTGTAACCATAAAAGCCGATGACGACGAGGCTCAGCACGAACGTGGCCCAGGCGGCGGCTTTCAGCCCTCGATCGGCCCGATCCGATTCGACCGGTTGGGGGATCAGGAATAGCGGCCACAGGGGAATCAGCCAGAGCATCCAGTCCAGCTTCGCAGGATCGATCGCTCCGTCTTTGCGTAACCTCCAGGCGAGCCCCGCGATGACGATCACGGCCGTCGCCCCTGCCAGGCCAAGAGCCCTGCCCTTGCGATCGCCCATTCGCGCGGCGATGCCGACCATGGCGAACAAAAAGATCGGCGAAAGCGAGAACACCCCGTGATGCCCGACCAGCATGTGGGCCAGGTAGACTGACCTTGGTTCCGGATGCTTGTCGAAATAGTCCAGATCGAGCGGAGTCGTCCAGTAACTGCCCGGGTATTCGTACGCCTCACCGCCGAATTCGGCATAGGCGGGCACCCATGTCCCCAGCGCCGCGAACTGGCATACGAAAAAGACCGAGACAGGCACAGCCGCCGCGGGAACGAAGGCCGTCAGTGCCAACCGGGGTGACCGGATGAACAGAATCAGCCCAAGCAGCGCCGCCAGCGAAGCCGCTGGCAGTTCGTTACAGGCGCAAAAAGCCGAGAAAAATCCCGCCGAGAGATAGGGCCAGCGCTGGCCTGAATCATCGTTCATGGCACGGATCATGGCACTGAACGCGAAAAACGCCGCCCAGGCCGCCACCAGGTGGTTATTGAGCGTACTGGCGAAGACCGTCAGATAAGTCCCGAAGGCAAAGGCTGCGAGGCTCGCCAGCCAGGGCCAGTCGGCATGGTCGCCGGCATCCAGAAACCTGCGGTATCGAAGCAGCATGACGGCCAGCGGAACCACGTTCAGGACGATCAGGACCGGCTTGAGATAAGCCACGTGCGCCGACC
Organism: uncultured Isosphaeraceae bacterium; assembly: GCA_964608915.1. GTDB lineage: Bacteria > Planctomycetota > Planctomycetia > Isosphaerales > Isosphaeraceae > QWQI01. Next base: position 217,297 of record CAZSQA010000006.1, on the reverse strand, counting down.
ACTTGTGTGGCTCGGGCGTCTGCAGTTCGACGCGAACGCCACCCGGGGCGGAAGGGTCGTCCACACGCACGTTTCTCGGGATTTTCGGCGTTTCCGTCTCATGGTCGATCGGCAGCCCGATCGCTTGCCGTGCCGGGTAGATCATGGCGGCGATCAGCGTCGGCAGCATGGGCGGCTTGCTCGAGTAGAACCGCTTCGGCGGCTCGACCGTCTCGCCAGGTTTCCCTGAATTCTCGCCGTTCCACCATGGGTCGCGCCGCATCACTTTATCCTGAGTGCGGCTTTGCCACGGGCAATCGTCAATGGCGTAGGTGCCACGCTCCAGCAGCGACCACACCGTGCACCAACGGCTGATGTCGTTGGCTTCCAGCAGTGTCGGCATGCGAAGCGTCAATCCGCCTGCGAGACCGACGGCCATCAGGATGATCACCGGGGCTGCATAAGCTCGCCAGGCTTTCGCTTCGGACATTTCAACGGTCGATTCGCTCATCGAAATGGCTCAATCCTCAAGGCCGATCGTTCGAAACCGCTACGGAAGCAGGCGTTTCCGGGGTCTTTTCTTCATCATCCCGAATCCGGGCAGTCCAATCCGAGCGATCCCACGGCGACGTCCCTTCAGACGCGATCTGCCATTCCATCGCCAGACCGATCGCGATGAGTACCAGCCCGCCGACGAAGCCCGTCCAGCTCAGGATCATCGCCACGGCGGCGAACGCCCACGATCCCAACAGCGCGATCACGGCACTTACGGCAATGCCGACGGCCCCGAACCAAGACAGGGCGAAGCCTACCCCGCCGATCAGGTGCATCGGTCTGCGGCCGAACCGAGTGCGTGCCGCGACAGCCAGCAAATCCAGGAAGCCCTTGAACATCCGGTTCCAGCCGTATTTCGACCGGCCGAACGTCCGGGGCCGGTGATGCACTTCGATCTCTCCGACCTTGAACCCCTTCTCGGCGGCCAGAACCGGTACGAACCGGTGCAATTCTCCGTAGATTTCGACATTCCGGACGACGTCTCTGCGATACAGCTTGAAACCGCAGTTATGATCGTGCAAATGGCAGCCTGTCAGCGTGCTCACCATCCAGTTGAAAACACGCGATGGGCCGACCTTGTGCCATGGGTCGTAGCGTTTGCGTTTCCAGCCGCTGACGACATCGAGCCCGTCATCGTGCAATTTCTTCAGGAATCGCGGAATTTCGGCCGGGTCGTCCTGCAGGTCGGCGTCCATGGTGAAGACAAGATCGCCTTCAGCGAGTGAGAACCCGGCATCCAGCGCCCGAGCCTTGCCGAAATTCCGGCGGAACCGAATCGCTCGCACTGCCGGATCATGCGCCGTGATCGACTCGATCACGCCCCATGATCCGTCGCGGCTCCCGTCGTCGATGAAGACGATCTCGTGCGTTTCGCCTATCGAGAGCAAAGTCTCCGTCACCTGCCGATGCAGTTCGCTGAGACTTTCTTCTTCGTTGAAAAGAGGTATCACGACGCTGATCATCACGGCGAGGGCTCGCTGTTCGAAACCTGGTTCGTCATGCCGTCGGACATCAGGGAAATCGCCGCGACCGCGATCACCTCACCCACGACCCACACGAATCGTAAAGCCAATGCCGAAGCGATCGCAAGATCAGGGCCCAGCACTCCCTTCGTCACTTCGTGATAAATCCCTTCCCGCAACCCTAATCCGCCCGGCAGAATCGGCAGCGCGAAGCCGCCGGCCGTGCCCACCATCACGGCCCCCGCGATCCGGGGCCATTCCACAAGCGGTCTCAGTTGCCCGCCGCTGAGAGCCGAAACGGTCAACACGCCCGATATGCCCCAGGCCAGCCAGCCGGCCACACCCAGTGCCACGAGCTTGCCAGAATCAGCCAGTGAAGGACTTGGGCTTTCGGCCGGGTCAATCGCCGGAAGCCCCTTTTTCAATAGCCGAACCGCCCTGCCGAATGTCCAGGGCAACACCGTGCAGAAGAATGCCGTTCCCAGCCCGAACGAGACCGCCGCTCCCGTCAGGTGACCATTCGGCAAGACCAGCAGAACGCTGCCCAGCAGCCCGCCGATGGCCATCATCGAGAGCGTTTCGAAAATCGCCGTGAAACTCGCAGCGGCCGCGCCGACGCCCACTTTCCCCAGGACGCCCACACGAACGACGACGACCATCGCCTTGCCGGGCACGTATTTCGCGGGATGGCTGTAAAGATAGGCCCGTACGCAGGGTATGACAGCCGTCGCCGGCTTCACTCCGCGGACGATCACGGCGTAATAGATACCGAAAAATACCAGACCGAGCATGTAGGTGACGAGTGAGCCGAGTAACGGCAGATAGCTGACTTCGAAAAGATCGCCCTGGGCCTGCCATTTCGACCACGTCCGCCAGCCCTGCCGGCTCACGGCCGCCAGGATCAGAAGCCCGATCACGTATCGAATCGCCAGCCTGGCCGTTTTCGAAAGGCGTTCATTCGAAGTGGTTTCGGGCTCGCCTGTTCGGGAACCGCCTGAGCCATCGCCTTCATCGCCGCCGCGTCGATTCGTCTCGACTCGAGCGAGATCGTTCGGTGGAGCGTTCGATGGATCAGGTGGGCTCATCGTCATGTGGGGCGTTTCGTCATCGAGGCTCGAAAAGGCGAGCATCGGGCCAGATCAAAATGAGTCGTTCGCGACGTCCTCGATCGAGTCCGACACGCTCCAGCTCAGTTCTTCGAATCGTTCTTCTTCGCGATAGAGTCGCCAGACACGGCATTCCGGCGGGCTCGGCAACAGCCCCACGATGATCCGCGGCACCTCACCGTAATGATTCTCCCGCAGGTCCGTTTTGCTGGGTATGGCCGGCCATTTCGGGTGGGAATGATAGATCGCCACGATCTCGGTCGACTCCCGCCGGATTTCCTGAACCGCTTCGATCAGGGCTTTCGGATCGGCATCGTAACGGGTCTCGCTGCGTGAGGCGTTCGCCAGCGGATAAATCCGCCAGGCTTGCCCTGCCCGGCCAGCCAGCAGGCCGCAACACTCAAGCGGTGCGTCCCAAAGGGCGTGACGCATCATCGCATCGAAGACCTCGTGCGTCATCATCAAGCCTGTTGGGGATTCGCCATTCGCACGGTTCGGCCCGCCGTTTTTTCCGGTCATTCCGGATACAAGGCCGTCGAAAGATACCGTTCGCCCAGATCCGGCAGAATGACGACGATCCGCTTGCCATCCGCTTCAGGCCGCTTCGCCAGCTGAAACGCCGCAGCGGCCGCGGCTCCGCATGATATGCCGACGAGCATGCCTTCGAGCTTCGCCAGCCTGCGAGCCGTTTCGAACGCGACATCGTCGGGGATCGTGATCACTTCGTCAATGATCGTCGTGTTGAGCACATCCGGAATGAACCCGGCGCCGATGCCCTGAATCCCGTGCCGCCCGGGCTTGACCGGCTGGCCGGCCCGCATTTGGGTCAGAACCGGCGAACTGGCCGGCTCGACAGCGATGACCTTCAGCTTCGGCTGCCGTGCCTTCAGCACCTCGCCGCAGCCCGTGATCGTACCGCCCGTGCCGACACCGCACACGAGATAATCGACATTGCCGCCCGTGTCGGCCCAGATCTCCTCAGCCGTCGTCTTGCGGTGGATGTCCGGATTCGCCGGATTCTTGAACTGCTGGGGCATATAGGCATTGGGCGTGGCCGCCACGATCTCTTCCGCCTTACGCACCGCGCCGGGCATGCCTTCGGCGGCTGGCGTAAGCACGATCTCGGCACCGAAAGCCTTCAGAAGGCGCCGGCGTTCCAGGCTCATACTCTCGGGCATCGTGACCATCAGCCGGTAACCACGAGCCGCACAGGTGAAAGCCAGGCCGATGCCCGTGTTGCCGCTGGTCGGTTCGATGATCAGCGTGTCGGCTGAAATCCGGCCGGCGGCTTCGGCTTCGTCGATCATGTTCACCGCGATACGGTCCTTCACGGACCACAACGGATTGAAATTTTCGAGCTTGGCCAGCACTTCGCCCCGCACATCACCCGCCGCACGCCGAACGCGAATCAGCGGCGTATTGCCGATGCACTGAGTGATGTCGTCGTAGATCTTTCCACGCAGAGTCGCCGGGGTGCCGCTCATGAGTTCCTGACCTCGTCTGGTTCGATTCCTTCCCCACCGAGGCCCGCGCTACGACCTGGGCGAACACAGCGCATTCGCCTGACCGGCACCGCCCCGGACAGCTATCCGATGTTCGCACGATAGCCCACCCCAAACTTCCGGTCAAGCCGATTCAAGCTTCGCCACCGGGCGATCATGCCTTTCCGGACACGGACGAGTCGTCGTTCTTAGGGCGAGCCTGACCTGAACGATGCCGCTCGAAACCGCAATTTCACTTGCCCGGAAAGGTACGCGGCCTGTATAGGTAACCTGTCGATGCCGATGCGGCGAACGGTCGAAAGTGTGACGCGAGTAATCGACTCAACATGCTCGACCGTTTCGAAGCGATGGGGCCGCGGCCCGGGAGAACACGCTCACGAGATCGCCGAACGGGGTGCTTCGAGCCATGCCGACCAATCAGTACGCCTTCGAATTCGAAAAGTGGGACAGGGACCTGAAGTTCCTGATCGGGTGCCTCACCGAAACGCTCGAGGAAATGGGCGAGCCCGAACTGGCAAGGTCCGTGCCCTGGACTATCGGCCGTGTCCCGCTCGACGAACTGCCGCCCAAGGCCGCTCGCGTCCATTCGCTGGCTTTCCAGATCCTCAACAGCGTCGAAGAGAACACGGCCAATCAGGCTCGCCGGCGCGACGTGAAGGACACCGGCCGCCGACTGGAACGGGGCCGCTGGAGCGAAGTCATCCCGGCCCTGAAAGCCGAGATGAGCGAAGATGACCTGGCCGCCCTCATCCGGCGGATCTCCGTCTGCCCGACCTTGACCGCACACCCGACCGAAGCCAAACGCGCGACGATTCTCGAGCACTACCGCAATCTCTATCTGCTGATCGTCAAACTCGAAAACCAGATGTATTCGGCCTCGGAACGGGAACTTATCCGGGACGAGATCAAGGCCCACATCGAACGCATCTTCCTCACAGGCGAAGTCTTCATCAGTCGGCCCGATGTTTTCTCGGAGCTGCGCAATGTCCAGCACTATCTGGGCGAAATCTTCCCCAAGGTCGTTTCTCTTCTGGTCCGCAGGTTCCTGCAAGTCTGGCGGCGCGAGGGGCTCTCGGCCGACCGGTTCGTCGATGAACCCGTTTTCCCCGGCCTATCGTTCGGCAACTGGGTCGGCGGTGACCGGGACGGCCACCCGCTCGTCACCGCCGAGGTGACGTACGAAGTCCTCACGATGCTGCGCCGGACGGCCCTCGACCTCCAGCGCCGTGAGGTCCATCGCCTCGCCGCGTATCTCAGCATTTCCGAAAACGATACGCCGCTGCCCGCGGAATTCACGCTGCGCATGGACGAAACCGCCGCCCTGTGCGGCCAGGCCGCCGAAAAGGCCATGGACAGGAACCCCGGCGAGCCGATCCGCCAGTTCCTCAACATGATGGCCGCCCGGATCCCGGCCAAAGCCGACGAACTCGAGCCTCATCAATATCGGGACGCTGGCGAATACGTCCGCGACCTCTCGCTCCTGGCCCGTACGCTCAGGGCGATCGGTGCCGGCCGACTGGCCGACGAGGACATCCTGCCCGCCATTCAGGTCGCTCACACCTTCGGCTTCCATTCGGCACGGCTGGATCTACGCCAGAACAGCGCCGTATTCGAAAAGGCGCTCGGGCAGTTCGTCGATGCTTCTCAAGTTCTCGATCGGCCCTGGTCTGAATTGCCCCCGGACGATCGTGCCCGATTCATCGACGAAGAGATGTCTCGGCCGAGACCTTTCGTCACTCGAGCCCAGTCCGTGGGCCCTGAAGGCGACGAAGCCCGACGGCTGTTTCAAGTCGTCTCGCACCATATCCGCAAGTTCGGTCCGGCCGGCATCGGCACCTGCATCGTCAGCATGACACGATCCGCCGAAGACCTTTTCACCGTGCACCTTCTGGCACGCGAAGGGGAAGCCGTCGAATTCGTCGAAGGCGGTTTCATCGTGCCGTTCCCCGTCGTGCCCCTCTTCGAAACCATCGACGACCTGAAACACAGTTCCGAAATCCTCCGCAAATACGCCTCGGCACCGCTCGTGAAACGATCGAGCGAAGCCCGCGGCATTCCTCAGGACGTCATGATCGGCTACAGCGACAGCAATAAGGACGGCGGCATCCTCGCCAGCTTCTGGGCCCTGCGCTGCGCCCAGGAAAACATCGTGGCCCTGAGCGATGAAATCGGCCTGCCCGTCCGCTTCTTCCATGGCCGGGGCGGCACCATCAGCCGCGGGGCTGGCCCCACGGACCGATTCCTCGCCAGCCTGCCCCCCGGCTCACTGCGCCATGGCACCAAGCTCACCGAACAGGGCGAAACCATCGCCCAGAAATACTCGAACCTGCTCACGGCGTCATATAACCTCGAAGTGCTGGTCGCCGGAGTCCTGCGCCACGCCGCCGCGAAGTCGACGGAACCCATCGCCGCCGACGCCCGACGCACGCTCGAATGGCTCTCGACCGAAGCGTTCTCCACGTTTCGTGACCTGATCGCCAGCGAGGGTTTCGTCTCTTTCTTTCGCACCGCCACGCCCGTCGATGTCATCGAACACAGCAAAATCGGCTCGCGTCCCACGCGCCGCACCGGCGCGGCCAGCCTCGCCGACTTGCGGGCCATACCCTGGGTCTTCGCCTGGAACCAGTCACGGTTCCTGCTCTCAGGCTGGTACGGCGTCGGCAAAGCGCTCGAAAAACTCAAGACCGACGACCCCGGCGGCTGGGACATCTTACGCCAGGAGATCGCCCGAAACGGGCCGATCACTTACGTCTTCTTCAACGTCGAAACGTCTCTCTACAGCGCCGACGAAGAAATCATGTCGCTCTACGCCTCCCTTTGCCCGGACGATGACCTGCGACGGCAGTTCATGGACCGCATTCTGGCCGAATACCGCCGCAGCCGTCAGGCGATCGTCGAACTCCTCGGCGGCGAACTCTCCCAGCGCCGCTCCCGCCTCTTCAAAACACTCGCCTTTCGCGAACCGCCCCTGGCCGACCTGCATCGCCGGCAAGTGGAACTGATCCGCCGCTGGAGGTCGGAAAAAGACGACGCCACGCTGGAAGAGCTGCTCCTCGTCACCAACGCCATCGCCAGCGGCCTGCGCACGACGGGATGATACACGCCACAACGGTGCCCCGAGATCCGCGACCTGCGTGAATCACAGGCTCATTTCTCGACGGAGACTCGAAAGAGCCGTAGATAGGCGGCGAGAAACAGGAATCCGAGCACGATATCGATCCCGGCGAACAGCCCCAGGATCGTTTGCACGCGGCCGTCATAGAGCAGCTTCATCGCGGCGAAGCCGAAAAGCCATTTCTCAGCGACCGCGGCCGGCATGATCGGGCGAAGCCGCACGGGATTCCTGGAAATCAGAAAGAATGCGAACTGCCAGGCCAGGGCGACACCGACAAAACCGTAAAAATGCTCGGGGTGCGTGATCGGCGGGGGCATGTCTTTGCCGATTCTCTCTTCGAAGAAATACTGCGGCGCGATCACGAGAAACCCGTAAATCGAGGCCCAGAAGAAGACGCGTTTTGCGAACGTTTCGGCGGACGTCATCGGTGATTGCTTTTCGAATCTCGATTTCATGATGTTTCGCGAATCGCGATCGTCATGGCAAGTGGATCGAGCCCTGACATTCATGAATTCGCCGAATCGAAACGAATATTTCAAGTCTTGAAGCTTTTCTCACCCGAAATCCGTCGGAATCGGCTTCGAATTCGCCTGCATCGCCACGATCGTTTCGATCACGATCTCGATCGACTCCTCGATGATACGCTCGTCGCTCCAGCCCTGGCTCTGCATCCGCTTGATCGGAGAAATCGCACCACCCGTTTCCAAACCCCTTTTTTCGAACGATTCGGGAATTCCGCCGTAATCGATGTGAACTTCGAACGCATGACACGCCACGATGAAACCGGTCAGAAACGATTCCACCGTCTCGATCGTTACGGGCTGCACATACATGCTCTTTCTGGCCTGGAAGGCCCTGAGAAATTCGATCAGCCTGGATTCGTTGGCCATTTTCGAACTCCGCAAGATGTGGCGATCGGAGCTCCCGAGCTTTCGAACTTCGTTACTTCGAATCAGATGACCGCATTTCGAAAATAAAATCAGACTCGCTCAAATTCATGCGACCGAACCAGGGCTGCTGACGATCGAACCGCTCGAACGTCCGCCGGCCTGAAGACCGGCGGACTCGAACGATTCAGGCTCACTCAGGATATGCCGCCACGTAGACGGCCTTCACCTGCGTGTAATCGCGGAAGGTGTCTTCGCAGTTCACGCCCGCACCCGGCCCGCCCGAAATGCCCTGGCCGCCGTAAGGCAGACCGTAGGCGATCGTATTGTGGCAATTGACCTGGCAAGTGCCGTCGCGGAACTTCTTGGCCAGAGCGATGCCCCGGTCGATGTCCTTCGTCCACACGCTGGCGCCCAGTCCATAGGGCGAAGAATTCGCCAGCCGCATGGCTTCTTCTTCCGAAGAGACCGGGCAGATCGTGGCATACGTGTGGAATACTTCCTCGGGATTCACGTTCAGCCCCGGTTCGGTGCGATAAAGCGACGGCTTCAGATAGAACCCCCGCTTGCCGGCCACTTCGGCTTCGCCACCGGCCACGATCGCCTTGCCTCCCCGGGCCAGGGTGTCGCGTTCGGCCTTGAGGATCCGCTGCCGTTGCGTGGCGTTGATCACGGCCCCGAGCTGTGTGCCCGCTTCGGCCTGATAGCCGATCTTGAGGTTCTCGAAGAAGTTCTTCTCGGCCGCGATGAAGTCGTCGGCGATCTTCTTGTCCACATAAATCCGGTGGATCGTACAGCATGTCTGGCCGAAGTGCTGGTTGGCGAACCGTCCGATCATGCGGGCCACCACTTCAGGGTCGGCATCGCCCAGGACGATCGCCGCCCCGTTGCCGCCCATTTCACGCTTCATGCGCGTGCCGTTGCGGTCGCACGTACGCAGAATCGCCTGACCGACGCCCGGCGATCCGGTGAACGAAATGTATTTCACGCCCGGGTGCTCGGCGATCGCCTGCCCCGTGATTTCACCGCGGCCGGGCAGAACGTTGATCACGCCCGCCGGGAAGCCGGCTTCCTCAGCCAGTTTGCCGATGTAGAGGGCCGAAAGCGGCGTGTCTTCCGCCGGTTTGATCAGAATCGTATTGCCAGCGAGAAGCGCCGGGAACATGAACCAGGCCGTGAGGACGATCGGATAATTCCACGGAATGATCCCCGCGACGACGCCCCACGGCTCACGATAGGTGAACCCGCGAATGCCCTCGGCCACTTTCATCGAATCACTGTCGCCCAGCGGAATCCGCCGTGCCACGCCCGCGAAATACTCGGCACAATCGCGAATCGTCCCGAAATCGCCCTCGGCCAGTTCGGAAACCTTGCCGCCGTCCAGAATTTCGCAGGCCAGCAGCACGTTGCGGTCTCGCTCGCACAGTTCGACAAGCTTCATGCACAGGGCGATGCGGGCCTCGACGGCCAGATCACGCCAGCCGTTCTTGCCGTTGCCCACGAACGCACGATGGGCGGCTTCGACAGCCTGGTCGACTTCCGCATCGCCCATCTCGCATACTGTCGCCAGCACTTCCTGAGTGCCCGGGTCGATCGTCTCGAACGTGACGTTCATCGTGCCGGCCAATTCCTTGCCACCGACCAGGCCACGCAGCGGATTGCCGCCGTTACGGCAGAAATCGACGAACTTCTGCGGGGCCCGAAATGCGGACGCCGTCAATGCACGAATCTCGGTCGCTGCAGTCGCCATGGCTGTTTTCCCCGGTTTTGCTGGAGTGAATCAGGCTGAATTCGCTTCGACACGTACAAGCCCGTGGATTCAGGCGATCGCCTCGATGATCGGTACGGGCCTGTTGGACTTCGGTTCAGAATACAGCGTGCCGCACCGGAACTCAAGCGGATCAGGCTTCCTGTCCAGCTCCTCCGGATTCTTCACGCATTGCCGAAATCCGTGCGATAAGATCGACGGGCATCGACATGCTACCCGGCTTTCCTCCGCATCGCCTCTTCACCCCGTCTCGTTCTGACCGACGCGCTCTTTTCTCCCGATCCGGACATCCGATAACGATGCGAAACCTGAACCTGCTCGAAACGTATTCCTCAGTGCGCATAAGTCGAAAGATCCGTCTCGTGAGCATCCTTTCGATCGCATTCGCTATATGCTCGGCTGATTTCATCTTCGCGAGCGTGACGAAAGCCGGTACCGAATCCCCGCAAATGCCATCAGCGGCGGCCTACGATTCGATCCAGGCAGCCATCGACGCCAACCCGGGGCAGCCAATTTACGTGCCTTCCGGCGAGCACCGGATTTCCCGAAAAATCTCGATCACGAAAGATCGTTCCGGGCTATACGGCCCCGGTCGGATCGTCCAGACGAGCCCCGATCAGCCGATCGTCGAAATCGAAAAAGCCGCCGGAGTCGAAATTCGCGACGTGACCCTCACCAGGCCCGAGAAACTCACGGAAACACGAAACGAAGCCATACTTGCGATCGAATGCCACGACCTGGCCATCGAAAACGTCAAAGTCAACGACAACCGGACGGCCTCCGCCGCGATCGCCCTGCGAAATTGCAAAAACTCGCGTATCAGCCGATGCCTCATTCGAAATTACATGCGAGTGTCCGTCGACGACCGCACCGCCAGCCCGGACTGGGGCTACGCCTTTCGCTGCACCGACGGTACCGGGCTGAGCGTCGCTGGCTCGACAGGCACTTTGATCGAAGGCAACCGGATCATCGAGGAAACATGGCTGCCGACACCGGAAATCAAGGCGAAACACAAGCTGGGCGACTGGGTGAAAAAGAACGAAAAGAAGGGCAATCTCGTCAACCAACAAGTGTGGGAATCGAATTACACAGACAACTGGCAGCAGGGTTCGGCCATCATCGTGACTTCGCCCGAAGCCAGCTCGATGACACGCATCCTGGGAAATCACATCGAAAACGCCGCCCAGGGCATCGACCTGCACACCGACCAGGCGATCGTGGCGAACAACATCGTCACCAATTCGTTCATCGGCATGAAGGCCATGCATGGCTCACGAAACGTCCTCATCACGGGCAACCAGTTCGTCCGCAACAGCCTCTGGGCCATCGGCCTGATGCCCGGCGCCGCCGCCCATGCGGGCAACGCCGACGGCGGTTCGATCGTCTCCTCCAACGTCATTTCCGACTTCGGCCACGGCGATGCCCACTGGATCTGGGGCGACGAGCGTGCCCCGATTCGCTTCGACACCGGCCAGCAGCCCGACGACCCGCCACTTTCGGACGTCGTCGTCAGTGGCAATCTCATCCACACGAACGGCCCGCCCCGCTATCGCTGGGCCGTGCTGATTCCCGGCGGTCCCGCTGGTCCGCAGAACCTCCACTTCTCCGGCAATCTGTTCCCGGCCGGCAAGGAAGGGGTTTCGAACGTCGACCTGAAGCCCTGAGACGATCCGCCAGGTCAGAAGCCGATCCTACGGCCGGCACCGTCGGTTTCAGTCTTCGGCACCGATGCCGGACTCTCGGCCGGAACTTGTGACCATAGAGAAAGGATCGATTTCCGACGCCGGAAAAGTAATTCGGGAAACCGATTGACACCACCTCGTCACCCGACTATAAGTTTAGTCATAAGACTTGAAGAGCCGTTTTACGACTGCGTGATTCTACAGGAGGGACAGACCGTGGCTCCGAAACCGGAACAGGCGGGCGGCAATCTCACGCCGGCCGAATGGAAGGTGATGAAGATCGTGTGGAAATACCGGGACGACGGCTGTTCGGCCCGAGACGTTTACACGGAGGCAGCGAAAACCGAAGGCTGGGCACCGACGACGAGCAAATCCGTGCTCCACCGTCTGGTGGAAAAAGGCATTCTGCAGGCCCGGCCTGTGGGCACGAGCCATCTTTACAAACCGGCGACTTCCGCCGTGAAGTCGCTTCTGGCAGCCGCCGACGACCTTCTGGGCAACATTCTGGAAGGAACGACCGGGCTCGTCGTCACGCATATCCTCGAAAAATGCGAATTGACCGACGACGAACTCGCCCGCTTGCGGCAATTGATCGAACAGCGAACCGACGCCGCCAAATCGCCGGGAAACCGTCAGAAATAATATGAAAGGAACGGCTTACGATGGAAATGACCGAATTGCACATGAAGATGGCGGACATCGCCACGATCTGGTCGAGCGCGATGCGAGCCGCATTCGTGGCCGGCTTCGTCACCTTGCTGGCCGTCGGCTCGATCCGATTTCTTTTCCGGCACAGGATCAGCAATGCCATGTCGCATGCCATGTTTCTGCTTGTGCCGCTCAAAACCGTCGCGGCCGTTCTGTTCGTTCTCTGCCCGTTGGTCGTCACTTTCGAAATGCCTGAGGTCTGGGTTTCTTCGCCGGAAAACACGATCGCCGAATGGATCGAGCCTTCGGAGAATGCGCTGAGCGGGATTCGAACGACACAGCAGGGTGCTCTCGCCGAACCCGGGAATGCCGTATCCGAAGCAGGTCAGATGATCGCCGCGGAATTGAAACCTCGGAATTCCGGACGCATTGCGAATACCGGGCGAATCACCGGCGAAATCGATCGGCCTGCTATAACGAAATTGGCTCCATTCGGGAAATCACAACTCACAGCGCAGCACGCGATATTTGCCTGGGCGACTTTCTGCACCATATTGGCCGGAATTTGTATGGTCCGGAACGGGATTGTCCAGTATCGAACAAGGCACACCTCGGCACCGGTTTCGGGCGATGACATTTCGCTCGTCATCGAATTGGCGAATGCCATGAGGCTGAGCCAGGTTCCGATCGTCGTCATGACTTCGGCCATCGCCAATCCGGCCGTGATCGGTCTCATTCGGCCCCGACTGCTCGTGCCCGAGGGATTCTTTCGAAATTTCGACGAAGCAATATGCCGATGGGCGATCGCTCATGAGCTTGCTCACGTTCGCCGGGCCGACTTATGGACACTCGCATTCGAACGGGTGGTCGGAATCGTTTTCTTCTTCTGCCCTGCTCTCTGGATCTCGCAGCGACTCACTCGCCATTTCCGCGAACTGGCGTGCGACGATGCCGCACAGGATTCTTCGGGACTGAGCGGCGGCGAATGCGCAGAGTCGTTCCTGCAACTGATCGTGTGGTCGAGCGGCCGTTCAGCCGGAATCTGGCCGATCACCCCAGCCTTGAGCCTCACACACCGCTACCCCGCGATCCGCAGGAGGATCATGAACATGACCGATACGAACGAATCTCGCCGAACGCCACGACTTTCGCGAAAAGCGATCGCGACATGCACCATCGCAGCGATTTTCGCGGCTCTGCCTGTCGTCCCGAAAATCGTGGCTCAAACGCCACAAGCACCGAAAGAAATCAAGGAATCCAAACCCGCATCGGATGCAGCGAATTCCAAGAGTGGCATTTCGATCGGCGGTATCGTGGTCGACGACAAAGACAAACCGGTTTCTAATGCCGAGATCAAAGTCATTTCGTTCGAGAATTACAGAACCGGCGGCTCCCCCAGTCTGATCGCATCTACAAGATCGGATGCTTCCGGTCGATTCCGGATTGCGGAAGTTCCTCCGGCCGAGAAGCTTCCAATGGTTCAGTTCACCCACCCGGAATTTTCTTATGACAGTATCGCATTCCGGCCGACCGATCCGCATTACCATTCCCTGATCGAAGGCAACGCGACACTGAAACTCTACAAGGGAGCGAACGTTCGGGGCAAAGTCGTCGATCCCGATGGCAAACCCGTCGCCGGTGCGACTGTCCAAAGCGTGCGCCCGTTCTTCTTCGTGGAATCCCGCGACGCGACGACGAACGCCGAGGGTGAATTCGAATGCAAATATGCCGCCCCGCAAGGACTGGACGCTTTCGTCATTCGGAAACCAGGCCTCGGGCTGACGGTTTCGAAATCCTCGAACGCAGGCACGTTTCCGGACCCGCTGACCGTCAGGCTGGAAAAGGCAAGGGCTTTCCGGGCAACGGTAACGGATACACAGGGCAAGCCACTTTCGGGTGTCGCGGTCGAAGTACGGCTGAAATCCGCTTCGAACTTCGAAGTGGAACGAACGGTGACGGGCGAAGATGGCCGCGTCACTTTCGAAAATCTGCCCGCAGGGCAGGATCTGGCTTTGCATTCCTACAAGTCCGGATTCATTTATGATTTACGTACGATCGTCGCAAGCGATACCGAGGACAAACGCATCGCAATGCGGAAAAGCGTCGCACTCACCGGAACTGTGACGGATCGCATAAGTAGCAGCCCAATCGCTAGATTCGATGTCAGGCTGGAAGGATTCGATGAATCCGATTCCACCTGGAAACGCAGCAGCTACGACGACTTCTACGGTGGCCGGTACCGATTCGATCTCGTCAGCGTTCTCCCGAAGACGTTCAGATTCGTCTTCGAAGCGGCCGGCTATCGACCGTTCGTCACGGACTCCTACAAATTGGAAACCAGCCCGGCGAAGCTCGATGTGAAACTCGATCCGATCCCGTTCGAAGAGTGGCCTCACTATCGCGGCAAGATTCTAGGCATCGACGACAAGCCGATCGCCAGCGCCAGGATCGGACTTTTTACGGAAAATGATTTCCCCAATTTCGAAAACGGCGTGATCACACGCTCCGAACGTGACCGGCCGATCCCTCAAACCGATTCCAGCGGGAATTTCGACTTTCGCTCACCCGAGTTGGTCAAAGAGATTCTCGTCCTGCACGAATCGGGTGTGCTGCGTCAGAATTTGAATCCGGAAACGAATCAAGCCGGTCTGGAATGGAAGTTGCAACCCTACGGCCGAATCGCCGGATTCATCCGACGAAACGGCAAGCCGGACGTCGATTCGAAAATCGTCCTGATTTATCCTTCGGGCGTGAAAAACCACACCGGCCCCAGAATGCTCATCGAGCAAAGTGCCGACGGTTCGTTCGTGGTCGATAAAATCATACCCGGGCGTGTCAGTATCGATTTCCGCCTGGCAGACGTTTCGATCAATGATCACACGAATATCTGGATGCCTTATCTGATCGAGCCGGGGAAAACGACGACGATCGAACGGGACCTGAAATTGAACGACGTGCCGCGGCGAACCGTCAAAGGCAAATTCCGGTTCGCCGATCGCCCTGTCCCGATGAATATGTCCCAATCGCGAATCAGCCTGTGGGCCCCTGAGGGCAATCCTTTGCGAATGACGCCAGAAGTTCCGTACGTGAATTCGCCTGAACGGCTGAAGTATCGGGAGACGCCTGAGGGCAAGGCACTTCATCAGGCACTGGAAGAATTCGTCCTGCTCGAAAAGACGATCTCGCCGGAAGGTGCATTCGAAATCAAAGGCATGCCGTCCGGAACTTTCGAATTGCATATCTGGCCCGGGAATCTGAACGTTTCCTACGGTCAGGCCAAGAAAGTCTTTCGTGTCGATCCCGCTGCCGACGGCGATGCGAATGCGCCGATCGATCTGGGCGAGATCGACGTGATCAACACGAACGCCCGCAAACCTGGCCCTGGAACTCCAAAGCCTGGAGAAACCATTAAGCCCGATTCGAAATCGAAGCCGGGGTCTTGACCTCAAGCGTGCGGCATGCGATCGGAGCGATTCGCTTTGCTCGCATGCCAGCTTCAGACAGCCGGTTTCCCCGGCAAAACCTTGAGCGGCGAAAGTGCGATCACGAACGAAACCTCGCCACGCGTGGCGAATCGCACCTTGGCCTTGGCTTTCGGGCCGCTGCCTTCCAGCGAAACGACCCGGCCCACACCATAAGCCGGATGTGCCACGGCGGTACCGATGCGAAAATCGGCGGGATCGGGCCGGCCTGGCCCCGCCGGGAGGGCTGTCGAAGCCGCGGCGCCAGTCTGGCCCGATTTGGCCGCATGGGCCCGGGCAAGGTCGCCAGCGGTCATGATGCGGGGCCGTGTTTCGGAGAGCGCCGGTTTCGAAATCGGTCCGTAGGGATCTTGAGACGCTCGCGATGAAGGCCCTGCCGTGCCGGCATAAGGGCTGCGGCCTGAAGAATAGCCGGTGCCGCCCAGACCCGGCGCTCGCGGGCGCGAATAGCTGCCTTCGCTCCAATATCCGCCGGGGCTGCTGCTTTCGTCGGCCAGATTGACACGTTCGACGCAGTCGAAGGGCAATTCCCTGAGGAACGGAGAATCGATCGTGGCGGACCGCGAGCCGCGGAATTCACGCACACGGCAGTGGCTCAAATACAATTCCTGCTTGGCACGCGTAATGCCGACGAAGAGCAGCCGCCGCTCTTCTTCCATCTCCGACGGACTCTCTTTGGCACGGTGATGCGGCAGAATGCCTTCCTCGAGCCCGACGATGAAGACGACGGGAAATTCCAGCCCCTTGGCAGCGTGCATGGTCATCAGCGTGATCGAGCCGCCGTCGTCGGCCCAGCGGTCGACGGCAGAAGAAAGTGTCGCCTGTTCGAGGAAATCCCGAACGCTGGCCTTGCTTTCGCCGGCATCGGCCTCGAACTGGCGGGCGGCCGTGATCAATTCGAGGACGTTATCCGTACGTTCCTTCGCCTCGGCGTCCGGCAGGCTGTCCAGCATCGCCTGATAGCCCGTCTCGCGGCGTATCCGGTCGATGAATTCGGCGGGAGGATCCGTTTCGGAATGATGCCTGAGTTCGTCGAGCATCATGATGAAATCGCGCACGGTGGCGATGATCCGGTCCTTGAATCCCGGCACGGCCGCAGCCTGACGACAGGCTTCAGCCAAAGGGATGCCACGCGTTTTGGCATAGTCGGCGAGTCGCTCAAGGGCCACCTTGCCGAGGCCACGGGTGGGTGTGTTGATGATCCGGGCCAGGGCGATGTCATTTTTCGGGTTCATCGCCGCATGGGCATAGGCCAGAATGTCCTTGATCTCGGTGCGTTCGTAAAATGACACACCGCCGACGATCTGGCACGGTAATTTGGCCTTCTGCTTGATCGCCATTTCGAGCGTTCGAGAAAGGGCCGAAACCCGATAGAACACGGCGATATCAGCGGCCTTGTATTTGCCGGATCGGATCAGCCGGACGATATGATCCGCGACGCCCTCGGCCTCGTTGCGTTCGCTGCCGTAGGTCGTCAGGCGAATCGGTGCGCCGCCGGGATTCGAAGTCAGCAGGCGCTTCGGCTTGCGCTTTTTGTTGTATTTGATGAGATGATCGGCGACGGCCAGAATGTTTTTCGTGCTGCGGTAATTGTGTTCGAGCTTGACGACTTTGCAGCCGGGGTAGTCTTTTTCGAATTCGAGAATGTTATTGAGATTCGCCCCCCGCCACCCATAAATCGACTGATCGGGATCGCCGGTGGCGCACAGGTTCTTGATTTCGGCATTCAGGCCCCTGAGAATCGCATATTGGGCAAGATTCGTGTCCTGATATTCGTCGACCATAATGTAACGGAAGCGGTGGTCGAGTTCGCGCCGGATGGCGGGATGCTCCTTGAGCAGTTCGACGGTCGAAGTGAGCAGATCGTCGAAGTCGGCCGCGTTCTGGCGTCGCAGCAGTTCCTGATATTCCCGATAGACCAGCGTCAGCAGTTTTTCTTCGGCTTCCCGGTCGATCGAAGCCAGGCCCGGCACCGGCGCGGCCAGGTCGTTCTTGGCCCGGCTGATGATGTTGTCGATCTTGTCGGCCGAGAGATTCAGGTGGTCGACCAGTTCTTCATGCGGCACAAGGATCTGTTTGACGGCCTTGAGCCGGTCCTGCGTGTCGAAAATCGTGAAACCGGGGTCGAGCCCGACGGCCTTGCCGTATTGCCGAAGCAGCCGCGCGCACAGGCTGTGGAACGTGCCCAGCCAGACTCCCGAGCCTGGCCGCAGCGCTTCGACCCGTTCTTTCATTTCGCCGGCGGCCTTGTTCGTGAAGGTCAGCGCCAGGATGGAACCGCCCGGGATACCGCTATTGAGCATGTGAGCGACGCGGCGGGTGATGACACGGGTCTTGCCCGATCCGGCGGCGGCGACGACCAGCAGAGGCCCCTCGATCGTGGTGACGGCTTCCTGCTGCGCGGGGGTCAGGTCGTTGAGTAATTCGCGGGTCAAGGGTGCGGGTCGTCCTGAGGAATCGTTCGAGTCACGGTGTCCGGCCCGAATGGATCCGGTTCCGACAAGGCCGCGGTCCATTCCGCATCGCTTCGTTCGTGTCCGGCGAGAGCTCGAAATCGGGTTTCGCGTCCGTTCATGCGTCGTCGGACATGCCGATTCACAGGGCGCGGCCGGGGTAGGAGGAGCGGACGCCACTATGATACGATAGCCGTCAATACGAGAACACCTCCCCCTGCGCACGAACCGGGATTGTCGGACGTAAACTCATGCCATCCAGCGGCCTGAAAAGAAAATCGGAACCTGCGCCCGAAGCTCCGGACGACCCGCAGGAATCGAGTTCCACGCCACCCTCCGCGCGCAGCGATGGCCTGCCGCATCCGCTGAAAATCCTTACGGTCACGGCTTTTCTGGCACTCACTTTCCTTCTCGGCTTCTTTCCCTTGAAGGACACCGACTTCTGGTGGCATCTGCGCACCGGCGACCTGATCCGGGCCGATGGCCGCGTGCCGCACAAGGACCTGTACACTTACACCGTACCGAATGCCGAATGGATCGACCTGCACTGGGGCTTTCAGGTATTGATTTCGCTGGGTTATCAACTCGGCGGGGTGCCGCTACTGAACCTGGCGAAGGCTATCGTCACCACTGCCGCCGTGGCGCTCTCGCTTCTCGGCTGTCGCCGGCGGGGTTGGCCGGTCTGGGTGGCCGTAATCGGCTGGCTGCCTGCCCTTCTGGTGCTTTCCGGGCGTATGTACGTTCGGCCTGAGACGCTCTCGCTGATGTGCATGTCGGTCGTGATCTGGGTGGTCTTTCGATGGCTCGACCGGCCACGTTACGTCTGGCTGCTGCCGGCGGTGTTTCTCTGCTGGGTGAATATCCAGGGCCTCTTCGCGCTGGGGTTCGTGATTCTGGCGATGGGCATTCTGGATGCCGCTCTGCGGCCCTCCATGTGGCGCAGGGAACGCCGTGACTGGTGGGGCCGGCTTATCGCAGCCTGCAGCCTTTCCGTCATCGCCTGCATCATCAATCCCTATGGATTGAGAGGGCTGCTGTTTCCGCTTTCGCTGGTCGGCACGATGGGCAATCCCGTGTTTCGCACTATCGGCGAACTGACGCCGATCCCTCAGTTCATCCGAAGCCTGGGCATCCGCGAATTCCCGGCCGAGATCACGCTCGCCACGCTGCCGCGGGCCATCGCCGTCGGCCTGAGGTCGTTCCCGGCCTTTCCGCTGCCTATGAAGATGCACCTGATCGCCATGGTCCTGGGCCTTTTGAGTTTCGCTTTGCCTTTTTTCGGCTGGACGATGTGCCGGATCCGGGGTCGATCACTGGCCGGGCAATCAGAATCTGGAACGCCAATTCTCGAAAAGCCAGTCAGGAAATCGAAAAAGTCGACGGAACCGCTCAAATCGACGAAGACCGATTTCGCTTCGCCGAACCTCGCCCCCTTCTCACCGTTCCGGGCCATGATGTGGGGCTTTTTCAGCCTGCTCAGCCTGCAGGCGACTCGCAACAGCCACCAGTTCGCGGCGGCCATGGGGTTCGTCACTGCGGCGAACCTGGCGGAAGGGACGGCCCTGCTGGTTCGAGCACGTCGATCGTCGGGCAGAAAATCCAGTGAGACCAGGAATGCCGTTTCACCCGGAAATGCCGTGGCATTTGCCCTGGTGAGCCTCGTGCTGGTCTGGGTCGGCACCGGAGAATTTTATCGCGATGCCGGCGAAGGTCGCACCATCGGCTGGGGCGAAGAGCCGCTCTGGTTCCCGCACGAGGCCGTGAAGGCCGCCGGCGCGAAAGAACTTCCCCCGAAGTTCGCTTCGTTCCATAACGGCCATGCCGCGCTTTATGACTACTATTTCGGGCCTGAACGGAAAGTCTTTTCCGACGCCCGTCTGGAAGTCATCGGCGCGGAACTTTACCAGCAGCAGAACAGGCTGACGAATGCACTCAGCCGGAACGAAAGTGGCTGGCGGTCGCTCGTCAGCGCGGCCGGGCGGCCCGTGATGCTGGCCGATCACGCGGCCAATTCGGCCGTCAGCGCCACGCTCTTCACCGCGAACGATTTCACCTGCATTCATTTCGACCCGATCGCGGCCGTGTTCGCCCCAGCCGAAAGCGTCCAGGGCACAGCCGTCCGCCCGTTCGATTTCCTGAAGGCGCATTATGGCACGAGCGGGTTTCGTGCTTACGACGGGGCATCTCGTTTAGCGCTGACGCGCGCCCTGCGGAATATCGCAGGCAGCCTAGCCGCATATGGCCGGGACGACCTGGCTCGGCCTATGAACCTGGCTGGCGTCGGACTCGCCCTGGCACTGATCGAAGAACGCCCCTCCGAAGCCGACCACTGGAAACTGCTCGGCCAATTGATCCAGGCCAGCGGCGGGGCCGCCCTGCCCCGCGAATCCGCACCGGTCACGATCGATCCCGTCGCGGACCTGGCCGCTCTGCGCACCCTTCAAGCATTGAATATGGCCGTGATTCTCGCACCTGGCGATTTCTCGTCGCGTTATTCCCTCATGATGCAGCAGCGTGTTCTGAAGCAAATGGATCTGGAACTCGAATCGCTGCGCGTACTTGCCGAGATGACCCCCATCAATACGACTCAGGCCACCGAAATCGAAACCGCCCGGACCCGAATCGCCGAGATCGAAAGAAGCTTCGACGCTTCCGGCTCCGCCGATGCAGGCTCACTTTCCGGCAAATCCGGCGGTGAAGGGATCGCCGAGGTCGTCCGCACCGTGGACAGGCTGGTCGCTTCAGGCCGCATTCGAAATGCGGCCGAAACCCTCGAAGCCGCTTTGCCGGCCACAGGCGCGCCGGCCGACCTTTCCGAAAAGCTCTTCGCCATGCGCCTGTGGCTGGGGCAAGTCGATGACGCTCGAAAGGCCCTGGCCCGCATCGCCGACGAACCTCGCCGCGCCGTTTTGACCGCACTGACCGCCCTGGTCGAAGGCAACTCCCGAATCGCTGTCATGGAATCGATCGAAAAGGCGGAACAAGCCGTCGCGAAACTTCCGGAAGACGACGCTCTACGATTCGACGTCGCCGCTTCGAAATCGACGTTTTTTGCGGAATCCGGCGATGCGGCGAAAGCGAAAGCTGCTCTGGCTCAGGCGTCGGAACTCGCCGCCGCACCCGCCCAACGCGACTTCGTGAACCGGATGAAGCGGCTGGTCCCTTGAGGATTCTCCCTCATGGGCTGGCCAGGCCTTTATCGTGATGCGACCCGGGCATTGACGCGCGTGGCCGGGAATGCGGCTTGCATCACGATTCTGCCTGCGGCTGACCTGTTCCTCGAAACGAAGCCGGAACGGGCTGCCATACAGACCGTTCCGGAAAAGCGAATGCCATTAATGTTTCGAATTCGGCCCTGTGACTATCAGGGCAGCTTGAAGATATAGATCTTGGCGTCGGACGACGCCACGGCCACGGTCTTGCCGTCCGGCGCGAACGCCACATGATATGCCTGCGTCGCCGCGGGCAGCTTGAATTTCGTGATCTGCTTGTTATCGGCCAGGTTCCAGACGATCACGTTCCCGGCGTATCCGGCCGATGCGAGCTTCGAGCCGTCGCGGGCGAACGAAATCGAATAGACGTCGTCCGGATGGCCTTCCAGCACGGCGGTCTGTTTGGCGTCGGCCGCGTTCCAGATGCGGATCGTCTTGTCCACCGATCCGCTGGCCACTTTCGAACCGTCAGGGCTGAAAACGACACAATAAACCGCCGCGCCATGCCCCTCGGCCTTACGCAATTCCTTGCCTTCGGTAGGTTCGAAGAATTTCACGAGCTTGTCGTCGCCGGCCGTCGCGATCAAGTCGCCCTTCGGGTTGACCGCAACAGCATAAATCGTGTTCGCGGCAGCTTTTTCGATCGCCTTGCCGAGAGCCTTCTTGCCGAGATCCCAGATCCGCACGGCCTTGTCGGCCGCACCGCTGACGGCCCGCTTGCCGTCCGGGAAAAAGACGACCGAATAAACCTGCCCGCCTGAACCCTCCAACACCGCCGGGCCAGCCGGCTTGGGGGCTTCCTTCTTCTCTTCAGCCTTGGGGGCTTCTTTCTTCGGTTCTTCCTTCTTGGGCTCGGCTTTCTTTTCTTCAGCCTTGGGGGCTTCCTTTTTCGGCTCCTCTTTTTTCGGCTCTTCCTTTTTGGGTTCGGCTTTCTTTTCTTCAGCCTTGGGGGCTTCCTTTTTCGGCTCTTCCTTCTTTTCCTCAGGCTTCGGAACGACGGCCACATAGCCCGGGAAATCCCACAGCCGGACCGATTTGTCCAGACCGCCCGAAAGGATCTTCGAACCGTCCGGGCTCACGGCGACCGATAGCACCAGATCGGTGTGGCCATCGAGCTTACCCGTCTCCTTACCCGTCGCAACGTCCCACACGCGAATCGTCTTGTCGAACGCGCCGCTGACGAGATACTTGCCGTCCGCCGTAAACGCCAGACCATAAACGGGATCCGTATGCCCCGCGAATACGGCCGCGGGTGGGGTCGGTTGATCGGCCCAGGCGAAAAGCAGTGGCGACACGGCCAGCGGCAACGTGGCGAACAGGCGTGCGAGGGCTTTGCGGGAAAGATTCATCGGCTGGACCCTGGTGGGCATCGGGGAAGGATGGGCGGCACGTGCCAGTGGCGCCCGAAAATCGGAGTGCGCAGACTTTCAGGATAACGTCATCGGCGCGGGTTGGCCAGTGGCAGACTGGGCTAGCGAAATCTCCGCATGCCGGTATCGATCGCTGCTCGAACTGGCGCCGGAATACGGCATCACTCTGCAGCCAGGGCTTCTTCGAGAACCGGCCGGAATTCGAGCGCCTGCCGCATGAAGCCCAGATCGTTCGGGTGCGAGCCGTCCGTCGCGCCCTCGCCGTCGTCGCCGAGCAGGCCATCGCCGAGAATATAGAAGAGCTTGCCGACACCTTCTTGTTTCAGTGCGTCGAAGGCGGCTTTCAGAGCCTTATGGTTTCCGTTGTGATGTTCGGACCGGCCGGCCATAAATTCGGCGTTCGTGTTGCGGCGGTCTTCGACCAGCACGATCGGCACATCGGGCCGTGCTTGACGCAACGCCTTCACGAACGGCTCCGTACGGGCCGTCACTTCAGAGGGGCTCATGTTCGGCAGACAGTCGATGACGAAGACCGAGGCATCCATGGCACCGAGAAATTCGCCGACTCCCGTATCCATCCGGCCGTTGCCCGAAAATCCCAGATTGACGACCGGACGCTCGAGCCACCGGCCCAGAATCGCCGTGTGCACCATCCCGGGGCGGCTGGCACAAGCCCCGTGCGTGATCGAAGTGCCATAAAACACGATCGGCTTCGGCCGCGGCGCGAGACCTTCGAAATTCGATCCGGGCACGACGCCGATTTCCAGCTTCTCCACGCCGTTATACAACGGCAAATACAACAGAAATTCACGCAAGTTGTCATTGACGGAATAAAGCACGGTCTCGACCGTCTTCGATTCCGGAAAGGACACGTTCACCCAGCGCCATTCTCCATGGTCTTTTTTCGCATACAGGTCGACCCCGCTCACGCCCGTCGCCGGCATGTGGGGCATGGCCAGCCGGTCTTTCGAAAGCACGTATCTCACGGCGATTTTCGGGCTGTCGGAACGGAACCGGGCCGCCATGCCGGCGGAATCGCGGCTCAGTCCCCACACCGCGGGCGGCACTTTGCCCTCGGCTTCGGCCGGGAACCGGTCGAAATCGCGGGCCCGCTTGCGATCGGTCCAGGCACGACCCTCGACACCGAAGTCGAGGACGTTCTTCCACACCAGGCCTTCGGTCGGCCCCGCCTTTTTTAAGGCTTCCTTGTTCGCTGGCTGCTGCGCGAAGGACGTGCGGAGGCTCAAGCCAATTCCCAGGCCAGTCATGGTAACGATCGATTGGCGGCGGTTGATCATGTGCAGGTTCCCCAGGCGGGTCGTGGTTCAGGCGGGCGTGTCAGTCGTTCGCCGGATTTTCGCCGATCGGCAAGCGGAAGGCAAGCGAGCCAATGGATTCGGCGAGTTCGATGCCACGCGCTTCCGAAAAGCGCATCGTATCGCCTTGCGGATTTTCTGCTGACTGGCACGGAGATTGTTCACAAGTCGACACTGGCACGAATTTCCGAACAGTGATCCGTGGCTTCGGTCAGCGTTATGCAGATACGGAATCACGCACGAATCGTTCGGGATAATGCAATCTCAGGACTTTCGGTTCGAGGCCCAGATCTTCGGCATAGCTCAATGCCCTTCGATAACGGGGCTGAGACCAGGCGTACGTCGCATAGTATATGGCCGACATCAGCATGACGATCCCCAGAATTCCCAGATAATCGACAGGCATCAGCACCTCGGCATCATCCGGATCGATTTCGAAGAGAACATTGCTGATCCTCACTACGAACGCCACGATCACGAAGCCCGTGATCGTGCGTATCCAGGCCGAGAGGATCGACTTGAAATGAAAACCCAGCTCCATGACCGGCTCACCCGAGTCATCGTCGCGATAGAGCATCGAATACAACGGGATGAGAGGCAGCCACCAGACGTGAAAGAATCTGGTTTTCACATACAAGAGACCTGGCAGATGGTCGGTTTTGCCGAAATCGCCCGTCCCGATGAAAAAGAACACGAATCACTCCTTTCATGAAACAAGGACACATCGCACATCAGATAATCAAGTTACAGTACCCGCTTCGGGTCTCATTCGCCCTTGCCTGGCCGCCAGCCTCCCAGTTCGGTGTTCTGGCTATCGTCGAATTCCCAGTCCGACAAGCTTTCCTGGGCGATTTCGCCTTTCTTGCCCGCGGACTCCCGGTCTCCAGGACGAATCGCCGGATCGCTGGTGTCGAACAGGTGCGAATAGACGGACAACTTGTCGGGAATCTCCGGCTCGGCCAGTGCATGCCGCAGGTCAGGCTCGTATTTCGTGTCCGGGCCGTAGACGATCCGGTACTTCTGCGTCCCGAAGGTGATCGTGTCGTTGGGCATCAGGGCCGCCCAGCGCACCTTCTTGCCGTTGACCCTCGTTCCGTTGGTCGTGATCAGGTCCCGAACGACCACCAGGCCTTCCGCGATCACGAGCACGGCATGGCGTCTGGACAGACTGGCGTGGTCGATCCGGACGTCGGTGCCATCCATGCGGCCGACGACACTGATCCGCTTCGTGAGGCGGATTTTCGGGCCAGGCCGTTCGATCGATTCCAGATAAGCCTTCAAGTTCTTGCCACCATTCGAGTTCGGCCACGACACGAGCCTGCAGCCGCAAGATTCCCGAAATCGGGACTTTTCGGAATCAACATTCCTCCCGATCCCTCGAATAGATTATAGACTGCCTTCGAACAGCATGCGATAATTCGATGATTCCCGCTGACTCGAAATCGAAGAACGGACGATGTTTTCCCGGCGATCCGTTCGCGGAAAGACAGTCCTCACCGCGGAGATGCCTCATCATGTCTTCACGACTCCATCGCCTTGTTCACATCGGCGCCGCCCTCGCGGCCGCCCTCTTTTTCGTTGACACGCAAGCCCCCGCGCAGGAAGCCTCCGGCCAGCGGCTGTCCGACCAGGTGCCGGCCAGCGAAGTGCCGCTTTATCTGACCATCAGTGAGCCCGGCAAACTCTTCGCCAAGGAATTCCGAAACCCGGTTTTTCTGAACGCCCTCAAGAACATCCCCACCGTCGGGCCCCAGCTCGAAAACCCGCAGATTGACCAGCTCAAGGCCGTTCTCGGCGCACTGGCGGCGACCGAAGACATGAGCTGGCTCGAAATGGTTCAGGAACTCTTCGCGGGTCCCGCCGAACTGGCCGTCGCAGGCCCGAACAAACTGGCTCTCACGGTTCGCCCGAAAGACCCGGCCCGGCTCGAAAGGCTACATAACAAACTTCTCGAATTCGTCGAGAGCGACGCTCAGCAGAAGGGCACCCCGAGCCCCGTCAAACGCTTCGAGCACGGCGGGCAGAAGTGCTTCAGCCTGGCGCCGAACGAATCGCACACGATTCTCGACGGCCGCTTCCTGCTGACCGGCTCCGAGCAATCGCTCAAAGACGCCATCGACGCCTTCCATGGTCAGAAGAAAACGGAAAGCCCGCTGGCTTCAGATCCCGGCTTCAAGTCGGCCTGGGAGGCTGCCAAACCCGAGACCCGCGAGGCCTGGGCGTTCGTGAATCTCGAAAAACTCCGGACCATGAACGGTGGCCTTTATGTGCCGGAGGAATACAACCCGCTCATGGCCCTGCTCTTCGGTGGCTGGGTGGAAGCCTACAACAAGGCAGACTGGACGGGCCTGGCCCTCAGCTGGAAAGACGCGAAGCCCAGCCTGGAAGCCACGATGCCCGTTTCATCCGAAACCGCGGCCGGCCCGATCCGAACGGCTTTCACGCCGCCTGCCGGAACGTACGCCGAACGGCCGCTGACCGTTCCGAACCAGATCGGCACGCTTTCGCTCTGGCGTGATCTGGGCAAGGTTTGGAACGTGCGCGACAAAATCGTCGCCGGGCCGGCCCGGCAGGGTCTGGACGGTCTCGATAACGGCATCGGCCAGTTTTTCGGTGGCCGGGATTTCGAAACCGGCGTTCTGGGTTCCCTCAAGCCCGACTGGCGGCTCGTCGTGGCCGAGCAGAACCTGGCTGCGCTGAACCCGAAGCCGGATCTCGTTCTGCCGTCATTCGCCGTGTGCGTCGGATACGACACGAAGGACGAAGACTTCCGCCAGCGCTGGGTGATTGCTTTCCAGTCGTTCGTGGGCGTTCTCAATGTCGTCGGCGCGCAGGAGAAAGCCCCGGCGATGGTGCAGAATCAGGAACAGTATAAGGGCGCATCGATTTTCTCGGCGGCTTTTCTTCCCCCTGCGAAGGCGACCGACGTGAAGAACGACGCTGAAAAACCGGCCGAAGGCGTGCATATCCGCCACAACTTCCGCCCCACGCTCGCGATCGCGGGTGACAAGATCGTCGTGTCCAGCACCGTCGAAATGGCCCGGGCGGTCGTCGATTCGCTGACTTCGGCCCCTGCCAGCGACACGCCGCCGGACGCTGCGTTCCTGGAAATCGACGGCCAGAAGCTGGGCAAGATCGTCGAGACGAACAAGGAACGGCTCGTCATGCAGAACATGGTCGAGAAAGGCAACGGCCGCAAAGGCGCCGAAAGCGAAATCGGAGCCCTGGAAGCCCTGGTCAAGGGGCTAAATCACGCCACTGCGACGGCTTCGGACACGAAGGACCGCTTCACTCTGAAACTGTCTTTCGACCTCAATCCGGCCAAGTGACATCGAAAGACGGGAGACGCACCGATGGCCGACTGGCTCGATCGCTACCGTAAAGACCCTCAAGCGGCGTGGGCGACTTTCGAACCCACGCCCGAAACCCCCTGGAACGCCGCCGCTGTGGCACACTTGCACCGGCGCGCGGCATTCGGAGCAGGCCCGGAACGGCTGGCGGCCGATGCGAAGCTTGCACCCGCGGAGGCCGTCGACCGGCTGATCCGGGGCGACGACAAGACCGCCGACGGCACCCCGGCCTCCGATTTCACCCAATTTTTCGACCGCACCGAAGCCCGCCTTGGCCCGGACGGTCCACTGCGCCGCATTCAGGGCCTTTGGTTGCAGCGGATGGTCAATACGCCCCATCCCGCGCTTGAGGCCCTCACCCTTTTCTGGCATGACCACTTCGCCACCAGCCAAGTCAAGGTGCAGAATACCGGTCTAATGGTGGACCAGGTCGCGACGCTGCGCAGGCACGCCTTCGGGCCTTTTGCGGCCATGCTCGACTCCGTCGCCCGCGACCCGGCGATGCTCGTCTGGCTCGATGCCGCAGCGAACCGCCGTTCGAAGCCGAACGAAAACTTCGCCCGCGAAGTGATGGAGCTTTTCACACTCGGCCGCGGCAATTACAGCGAGAAGGACATTCAGGAAGCCGCCCGGGCCTACACCGGCTGGTTCGTCGTGCAGAACAGGTTCTCGTTCCTGGAGACCCAGCACGACACCGGCGACAAGACCGTTCTGGGCAAAACCGGTCCGTTCGACGGAGAAGACGTTCACAGGGTGTTGCTGGAACAGCCCGCCAGCGGCTTGTTTCTGGCCCGCAAGCTGGTGCGGTTCTACGTCAGC
The DNA here is from genome assembly GCA_964608915.1 of uncultured Isosphaeraceae bacterium. Classification (GTDB taxonomy): domain Bacteria; phylum Planctomycetota; class Planctomycetia; order Isosphaerales; family Isosphaeraceae; genus QWQI01. The sequence goes on along the minus strand of CAZSQA010000006.1, from coordinate 189,091 downwards.
GAGGCCGACACGTTTTCCGACGACCTGCTGCGCCCTCTGGCAGAGGCGTTTCAGAATTCCGGCGGCCGCACGGAAGCGATCGTCCGTGCGATTCTATCGTCACAGATCTTCCACGACCCGGCCGCACGCCGTCGCCGCGTGAAAAGCCCCGTGGCTTACGTCGTCGGTATTTGTCGCATGCTGGGCATGATCGACCCGATGCCTTCTCCGGAACTTCTGGCCGACGCGACATCGGCGATGGGTCAGGGGCTTTACGCTCCTCCCAGCGTGGCCGGCTGGGAAGGCGGCGCGGCCTGGATCGACACGACCCGCCTGGTGGCCCGCACGAATCTGGCGTTGGGCATCTGCTCCGCCAGCGGCCCGCTCACTGGCAAGTTGAACACGGACGAATGGGCGAAACGGGCCGGCACGAAGACGCCGGTCGAGACTGCCGCCGTTCTGACCGATACCCTTCTTGCGGATGCCGCAGGCGAAGATCTCCGCACCCGCATCCGGGCCCAGGCCGAGGCTGCTCCGAAAGACATGAAGGCCATCGTGGCACGGCTCCTGACCGAACCGGCATTTCAGCTCGCCTGAATAGACCGCCGGTCCTCGACTCCCGAAATCGAACACAGCCATGAACAGATCCGCCGAACCGAAAGCGATTCGAGAGAGACACCGATGAACAGCTTTACGCGACGAAGCCTGATGCGGGCCGGGCTCACTTCAGCCCCGCTGATCTCCGTGGGAACGGGCACATTGCCGCTGTTTCTCAGCCGCACTGCCCATGCGGCCGACACGCCGGCGAAGGGCGAGAAGATTCTCGTCGTCATACAGCTTCTGGGCGGCAACGACGGTCTCAATACCGTCGTGCCTCACAAAATCGATGGCTATGCCCGGGGCCGCCGCGGGTTGAGGATTCCGGCCGCCAGTCTTGTCAGGCTTTCGGATGAAATCGGCCTGCATCCGGGCCTCAAGCCACTGGAAAAGTCACTCGAATCGGGACGGCTGGCCGTGATTCAGGGTGTCGGTTATCCGAATCCGGACCGCTCCCATTTCCGGTCGATGGACATTTGGGAATCGGCCCGCCTCGACCCCAACGACCTTGCCACGGGCTGGCTGGGCCGCGCGATGGATTCGGCCGCCGAACGCTCAGAGGCCGCGGCACGCATCAATGGCGTTCACGTCGGGGCCCGAAACCTGCCCCTGGCACTGCGTGCCAAGCGGGTGGACATCCCCAGCCTGGAACGTCTCGACCAGCTTCAGATCAAGGGCGACAACACGCTCACGCGGATCGCGGCCGACGTCGACCGCCTGCGACTCTCCGAGACGAATTCCAAAGCCCCGGAACCGGCGGCCCAGATGTCCGAAAACCCTCTGCTGGGCTTCGTGGCCCGGACGACGGCCACCGCCGTGGCGTCGTCGAAGAAGCTGGCCGATCTCGACACTAAGCCCGGCACGGTGAAATATCCCGAGTCCGGCCTTTCCAGCCGCCTGCAGCTCGTGGCCCGGATGATCAAATCAGGCCTGGACACACGAGTGTTCTACACCAGCCTCGAAGGCTTCGACACCCACGCCAATCAGCTCAATGTGCATGCGGGGCTTCTGGGTCAGGTGGGCACGGCACTGTCGGCGTTCGAGGCCGACATGGCCGAAGCGGGTCAATCGGACCGGGTGGCCGTTCTGGTCTTCAGCGAATTCGGCCGCCGGCTGGCCGAAAACGCCAGCCTGGGCACCGATCACGGCGCCGCCGCCCCGGTGTTCATGACCGGAACGCTTGCCCGTAAGGGGCTTGTCGGGGCCCACCCGAGCATGGAACCGAAAGATCTGAACGACGGCGACGTGACGTTCCACACCGACTTCAGGCGCATTTACGCCGATATTCTGGCGAAGCATCTCGGCCTCGATCCGGCCGCGATTCTTGGCCCTGGTTTCGAGCCTCTCGGGATACTTGCGTGAAGACGGCTTCGTCTCGGTCACTGGACGAATTCCACCGAGTTCGTACAATGTAAGTCGAAACACGAAAGTGAAGCCCGAGACGAATCGTGCCTAAGGCACACTACCGGAATCGAAGGATCAAGGCGATGGACAAGGCCAAAATGCTCGAAAAGCTCAACGAAATCCTTCGTTGGGAATGGGCTGGCATGATTCAGTACACCCAGTTCAGCTTCGTGATCACGGGCGAATGGCGTGAAGTTTATGCCGAAGTCTTCCGCAAAAGCGGTAAGGAAGCGCTCACTCATGCGCATACCGTGGGTGATCTGATCGTGAATCTCGGCGGCGTTCCGACCGTCGAACGTGGCGAAGTACGACAGGCGACGACCCTCCACGAAATGCTCGAGCATTCGCTCGCCATCGAACAGAAGCACGTCGACCTTTACACCGAAGCCCTTGCCCTGTGCGGCGATCAGGATGTCGGCCTTAGGGTCATCCTCGAAGACATCTGCCGCGACGAGCAGGAAGGAGCCTGGCATATGCAAAAGCTGCTGGCGAAGAAGGAACTGGCCGCCAGCCGTTCCTCAGGCGCCGCCAAAGTGGGCTGACGCCAGCTTTCGCAATCCGACCGCAACTCACCCCCCCCGCCGGATTTCCGGCGGGCGTTTCCGATTTTATATTGCGGGGGGGGAATCGATGCAGCGGTTCATTCCGCGAATTTTCATGTGGCGGACGCTTTTCATGGCCACTCGCATCCGTCACAATGCGTTTCGGGCGTCGACTTCACGAACTCCGAAATTCCCAAGCCGGTGCTTTCCCCATGCAGGCGTTACGCCTCAGCCGTATTTTCGCCGGAATCGCCATCATTTTCGGTTTTCAAGCCGACCTTTCCGCCGCTTCGCAACGATCCCCGGAAAAGCGGCCGAACATCCTCGTGATTCTGGCTGACGACCTTGGCTGGACCGACCTCGGAACGCAGGGCTCGAAGTATTACGAAACGCCCGCAATCGATGCCCTGGCCGCCCAGAGCCGGAAGTTTCAGCGGCATTATCATTCTCAGAATTGCCAGCCGACTCGTGCCGCCCTCTGGTCCGGCCAATACGCACCGCGCACGGGCATTTACACGGTAGGCACGCTCGAGCGCGGCAATGCCGAAGATCGCAAAATGACGACGCCCGAGAACGTCACGCAACTCCCGCTGGACCGCGAAACGGTCGGAGACGTATTGAAATCGGCCGGCTATCGTACTGGCTATTACGGCAAATGGCATTTGGGGCAACAGGGGGCGCACCACCCTGCGCGAAGAGGCTGGGACGAAGCGATCACGAGCATGGGCCGGCATTTCGAATTCGTCACCCAGCCGCCGACCGAACACGCCGATAACGCCTACCTGGCAGACTGGCTGACCGACCGGGCCTGTGAATTCCTCGACAAACCTTCCGATCAGCCGTTCTTTCTCGTTCTGGCGCATTTCGCCGTGCACTCGCCTCTGGAAGCAAAAGCCGGGAAAATCAAACACTTCGAAGGCAAGCCCGCAGCGGGTGGCCATTCGAATCCGACATATGCGGCGATGATCGCCTCGCTCGACGAATCCGTCGGCCGTGTCCTGAAAAAGCTGGACGATTCGAAAGCCGCCGAAAATACCATCGTCATCTTCACTTCGGATAACGGGGGCGTCGGCGGCTACGGTGCCGATGCCCGCAATTTCACTGACAATTCGCCCCTTCGGAACGGCAAGGGAACGCATTACGAAGGTGGCCTGCGAGTCCCCTTTTTCGTTCGCTGGCCCGGTGTCGTCAAACCCGGCACCATCAGCCACGAACCGACGGCCCACGTCGACCTGTTCCCCACCCTGGTCGAAATCGCCGGTGCGAAGCGGCCGAAACAGACCCTCGATGGCCTCAGCCTCGTCCCTCTCTGGAGAGGTGACGATTCGGCCCGGCTCAGCCGCGAATATCTGTTCTTTCATCTGCCGGGATACCTGGAAGGCCGCGGGACTCGCTGGCGGACGACCCCCGTTTCGACCCTCATCGGCCGAGAATGGAAGCTTCTCGAATACCTCGAAGACGGCCGCCGGGAACTGTACCGCATCGATGCGGACATTTCCGAAGCCCGCGACGTCGCCGCCTCGAACCCGCAGACCGTTCGCGAACTGGCCGCAACGCTGAACCGGTGGCGGCAAGAGACAGGCGCGGCGATGCCCAAACCGAAAATGCCGCCGAAGGCTGCACAAACGGCTAAGCCAGAACCGCGATCGTCCTCGAAAACGACGGACTGACCATCTGATCACGATGCCCCGGGAATTCGCTCCATGACCTTCGTCCGCAAGATCCGCACATTGTCGCTCGCACTGACATCCACAGCATTTTTCACGCTGAATGGTACAGCCAGATCCGCCGATCGCCCCAACATCGTTCTGATCTTTACCGACGATCACGCCTTCCAGGCGATCAGCGCCTACGGCGAAGGCCGAAGGCTCCTCGAAACTCCGAACATCGACAGGCTCGCGAAAAACGGCATGCGGTTCGACCGTGCCGTGGTTCCCAATTCCATCTGCGGGCCCAGCCGGGCCTGCGTGCTTACTGGCAAATACAATCACAAGAACGGGTTTTACGACAATACCTACAGCGTCTTCGACGGCTCCCAGCCGACCTTCCCGAAGATGCTTCAGGCCGCCGGCTACCGCACAGGCCTGTTCGGTAAATGGCATCTGGTGAGCGACCCGACCGGGTTCGACGAATGGAGCATCCTGCCCGGCCAGGGCGATTATTACAATCCGGACATGATCAAAAATGGCACCCGAATGAGGCACGAAGGCTATGTGACCGACCTGGTCACCGACTTCGCACTCGACTGGGTCGGATCCGGCGACAAGTCGAAGCCATTCCTTCTGATGCTCCAGCACAAAGCTCCGCACCGGGACTGGCAACCGGCCCTACGCCACCTCGGGCACGACAAGGACCGCAAGTACCCTGAGCCGGAAACCCTCTTCGACGACTATTCAGGCCGCGGCCCCGCCGTGGCCGATCAGGACATGACCATCGAAAAGACCATGACCCCCGGCGACCTGAAGCTGGTCACTCCGAGACGTTTGAACGCCGAACAGAAAGCTGCCTGGGAAGCCTATTACGGCCCACGCAATACAGCCTTCGAAAAGGCTAATTTGTCCGGCAAAGACCTCGTCCGCTGGAAATACGGTCGATATATGCACGATTATCTGGGCACGATCAAAGCCGTCGACGAATCGGTCGGCCGGGTGCTCGATTATCTCGATGCCAACGGCCTTTCGAAGAACACGCTTGTCGTCTATGCGGCGGACCAGGGCTTTTATCTGGGCGAACACGGCTGGTTCGACAAACGCTGGATCTTCGAGGAATCGCTGCGCACCCCCATGCTGGCCCAATGGCCTGGCAGAATCGCACCGGGTTCGATCACGCCGGATCTCGTCAGCGTCATTGACTTCGCGCCGACGTTCCTCTCGGCCGCTGGCTCCCAAGTACCGTCCGATATCCAGGGACGCAGCCTGCTGCCGATCTTCAAAGGGAAAAAACCGGCCGATTGGCGTAAGGCCTTCTACTACCACTATTACGAATACCCTTTGCCGCACCGGGTCAGGCGGCATTACGGCGTGGTGACTGACCGGTACAAGCTTGTCCATTTCTATGCGCCTGATGTCGATTACTGGGAACTTTACGATCGTGAAAAAGACCCTGCCGAGCTGAAGAACATGCTGGGCAAACCGGGTTACGAACAGGTCGAGAAAGATCTTCGGGCCGAGTTGGGGCGTTTGAGAACCGAACTCGAAGTCCCCAAAGACGATGCAGGCTATGAGGCCATGATCCGCCAGCGGCAGCGCGATCGCCCTGCTGCGAAGAAAAAGGCAGCCGCCCGGGCGGCCGAATGAGACGAATTCGCCGATACTGGCAAAGCGGGCCTGAGGATCATTCGGAACCTCCGGTTTCGTCCGATTCTTCGTCCCATGCGATCTGATACGCCTCAGGCGTGCCCCTCAGACATACGTGGCAGGCGGCGGCGATCCCTCGGTAAGGCCTGGAACATCGTGGGCATAACCCTGCGGACCGCCTGAGGACGCCAAGCACCTGAGCGAGCGTCCGGCCTTCCGTCGACTCGGGGAAAACGTCCACGACCGCCTGCGCCAGCCTTGAGACATCTTCGCGCACCGTGCCGGAGTGCATGCGCTGAAAGATCTCTTCCATTGCGGCTTTCCGCAACTTCGACTGAACTTCCGGGTCGGGTTCGAAGCCTGAGTCCGAACCACGGCCACGCAAGAGGGCATCGAAGGCTACGTTCCATGCACCATCGGCCATCGCCGATTCGAAAGCGATGCGAGGGTCGACAGGAACCTCCGGCGACGTCGGAACTTCGATCTCCGGATCGCTCATCGCCAGTTCGTCTTCGAAAAGCGATTCTTTCGAGCGAATGGCCGAGTCCGGGGCATCGGTCAGCCAATCGAGCGAATCTCCCAGGGAGTTTCCATCGGTCCGGTCTGCGGAATTTGTCTGTACCGAATTCGTCGCCGAGGCCGCAAGCGATTCCAGATATCTGGTTTTCGCGTGCCTGTACGATCGACGTGAATCGCCGGATTCGTCCATCCGCTGGAGCAGGTGCGTAAGGAGCACAGCGGCACCGATGCCGGCGAATAACCCACGCACGGCTTTACGGGGCCCTGGATCTCCCTCACGCGTGATCAGCCAAGCCGATAAGGCCAAACCGACGGCGATCCCGGTGACGTGAGGTCTGGTTCTTCGCACGGTGTTGCCCCTTCGTCGGAACGTGGATCCGGAATGGCCCCTTCGTTCGAAATTATGGCCGAATTCGATCCGAAACGCCATGAGGCCGAAACAGGCTCCGGAAACTTGACACACTGTGATCTCCAGGTCGACGTGGCGGTCATGATCGTTACAGGTTCCCGAAAAAGTCGGATCGTAACGGTTCATTCCGTTTGACCATGTCACTTTCGAAGGATATGGAACTTCAGCGCTTTGTGTTGGAACGATAGAATGGAGAAAACGGGCCGACCCGACAGGTCGGTGCGTACTGAGTCTCGGCACACGGGTCAACCCGCTCGGAATCGGAGTGAATTGGTCATGAATCGACGCATCTGGATGTCCGGTATGGTGGGAATGATGTCGGTTCCGCGGTTCGCTCCGGCACAGGGGGCGGTTTCGCGCAAGATTCCGACACGCACAGGCCTCGCGAACCTGGGTCTCGAACGCCACTGGTTCACGACCATCCCTCTTTCCGGCGGCGCGGATCGTGTCGCGAACATGAACATGGCCGGTCAAAACGGCGAATTCCTGTTCGTTCAAACGACCGAAGGCATCGTGATCTGCTTCGACTCCGAAACCGGTCGACGGCACTGGACGGCCCATCTGCCGGGCCCGCTCATCCAGCCCTCGGCGATCGCTGTCAACAAAACGATGGCTGTCACGGCCGTCGGTCAGAAAATTTACGGCCTGGAGCTTTCCACCGGCACCACGATGTGGGAATCCCAGCTCGAAGATGTCGCTCGCGGCACCGGGGTCAACGAAGAAGTCGCGGCCGTCTCGCTGGCCAACGGCAAGGTTCAGGTCTTCAACGTTAAGCACCAGGGCGTGCACACCTGCGGCGAACGACATGACCCGGACAACTGCTCGCTGCTGAAGCCGAGCGTCGGCTACTATCTCTATGGCTGGAAAGCCAATAAGGCCATTTCCTCGCCCCCGATCGTCACGAAGGACTTCATGACTTTCGCCAGCGAGGACGGCAAGGTCTACACCGCTTCGATCAAGGATCACAAGATCCTGCACCGGATCGAAACCAAGGGCCCGATCAAGGGGCACCTCGGCACGCATGGTTACAGTCAGGTGATCGTCGGATCGGAAGACCACAAGCTTTATTGCATCGACGTCTTCAACCCCAACGATTCCTCGACGAACTGGATCACGCCGACCCCATCGCCGATCGATAAAGGCGTGCTCGTCGCGGGCGACGAAGCCTTCACCGTGACGCGTGACGGGCTTTTCATGGCGCTGAACATGATCGACGGTTCCGTTCGCTGGGAACTGCCCACCCCTGGACGCGGCAAGCTCCTGGCCGTTTCGCCGTCGCGGATTTACGGCATCTCGCCGGACGGCGGTATCGCCATCATCGAACGGGCCGACGGCAAGGTCCTTGCCACGCCGGAAGCTTCCATCTCCAGCTACGGCGTCGATCTCAAGAACTATCCGCTCCGGATGGGCAACGAGTACAACGACCGTATCTATCTGGCCAGCGACGACGGCATCCTCCTCTGCCTCCGCGAGCTGGACGCCACTCAGGTCGCCCCCCTGCGCGACCCGAAGCTCCCCCCCTTCGGCACGTCGCCCGAAGACCTCGAAGAAATCCGGAACCCGACACCCAAAGAAAAGCCGAAGTCGGAACCCAAGGCCGAATCCGCCAGCGATTTCGAATGAGTCGCTGACCCCGTTCGAACCGGGCCAGTCGCGAGCCCGCTTCAGGTCGATTCGGCCTCTTAGCCTTCGTGCTGCTCGCATTTCGGAATCGAATCGTGCAAAATAGGAACCGGCACGCCCCCGACGGCGTGCCGGTTTCCGTTTCGAATTCGCGTCCCGCGATATCGCTTCGCGGGTCATTCCCGCGTCCATCCGCTCCGGAGAGTTTCGAAAGCCGTGTCCGCCCATCACACACCGGCCTCGACGGCCGATCTCGTTCCCGTTCGCCGTGCCATTCTCAGCCTTTCGGACAAAACCGGCCTGATCGAACTCGCCACAGCGCTCGCCGGCAAAGGCGTCGCCCTGCTCGCCTCGGGCGGTACCTACAAGGCTCTGGCCGACGCCGGATTCGAAGTCACCGAAATCTCTGCCTATACCGGTCAGCCGGAAATACTCGGCGGCCGCGTCAAAACGCTGCACCCGAAAATCCACGGCGGCATCCTGGCCCGGCGCGAACTCGCGGACGACATGGCCGTGCTCGCCGAGTCGGGTTTCGAGCCGATCGACCTTGTCGTCGTCAACCTTTACCCCTTCGAACAGACCGTCGCCAAATCCGGCGTCACCTGGGAAGAAGCCATCGAGCAGATCGACATCGGCGGCCCTTCGCTCGTCCGCGGCGCGGCCAAGAACCATTCGCACGTGGCCGTGCTCACCGCGCCCGACCAATATGCCGCCTTCCTGGCCGAATTCACCGAAACCGGCGGCACACGAATCGCCACACGCAAGCGGCTCATGCTGGAAGCGATCCGCCGCACCAGCCGTTATGACCGCATGATCTCCGCCTGGGTCGAAAAGCAGCTCGACGCTTCCGAAGAAAAAGCCCCGGCCGAAAGCTTCCCGCCCTCGTGGACTCCCGACCGGCCCCTCAAGCTCAAAAGCACGCTCCGCTACGGCGAAAACCCCCACCAGAAGGCCGCCTGGTACGTCGAGCCCGACACCGCCGGGCCAAACCTGGCCACCGCAAAAATACTTCATGGCAAAGAACTTTCGTACAACAACCTGCTCGACCTGGACAGCGCCCTTCGGCTCGTCCGCAACTTCGCCGGGCCCGGGGCCTGCGTCCTCAAGCACAACAATCCCTGCGGCGCGGCCATCGCGACCGATATATCGACCGCCTTCGAACGGGCTTATGAAGGCGACCCCGTTTCGGCCTTCGGCGGCATCGTCGGTACGAACCGGGTCGTGGACGCTGCCACCGCCGAACGCATGGCCGTGCCCGGCCGGTTCCTCGAATGCGTCATCGCCCCGGGCTTCACGCCCGAAGCACTGCAGATCCTGACCACCAAACCGACCTGGAAGAACAGCGTCCGGCTCGTCTCGCTCGAAGCCGAACTCAAGCCCGGATCGGGATTGCCGGAAGGCTACGATTGGCGGCGTATCGAGGGCGGCGTGCTGCTGCAGGACTGGGACGCCGTCGAAGCTGACGATTCCGCATGGAAAGTCGCCACCGACCGCCCCCCGACCGACGCTGAACGGCGTGACCTGGCCTTCGCCTGGGTCGTGTGCCAGGCCGTGAAATCGAACGCCATCGTCGTCGCCAAAGACGGCCAGCTTCTGGGCACCGGCGCTGGCCAGATGAGCCGGCTGGACAGCGTCCGCATTGCCTGTTCGAAAGCCGGCGAGAAGGCCAGAGGCGCCGTGCTTGCCAGCGACGCGTTCTTCCCCTTCCGCGACGGCCCGGACGTGGCCGCCGCCGCCGGTATCACGGCCATCATCCAGCCTGGCGGTTCGAAGCGTGACGACGAAACCTTCACCGCCTGCCGCGAACACGGCATGGCCATGATCCTGACCGGCCGCCGGCATTTCCGGCATTGATCGAATTTCTCTGTCGTCGTTCGCTCGAAGCATGCGTTCTCGCATCCGACTTGCTATAGCTTCCTGATTCTCAATCGCGGCCGATCGACCAGGTGTCGATCGACCGCGATTTTGCGCTTGACACCTACTAATTCTTTCGTACGATAAATTTCGTAATCGATCGAAACGCGGTTTCTGGCAACGCATGGAGGCTCGATGAGCGACGATACGCCGACGAAGGCCGAATTCGAAATTCTCAAGATCCTTTGGGATTCGGGCGGACCGATGCGGGTGCGCGAGGTTCTCGAAATTCTCAACCGGGACGCTGAAACGCCCCGCGCTTACACCACCGTCATGACCCTGATGAACATCATGGCCGACAAGGGTTCGCTCCAGCGCGAGCCGGACGGCAAGGCATTCCGCTATCGCCCCGCGAAGCCCCGCGAACGCACCTTGAAAACCATCCTGGCCGACACCCTTTCTCGCGTCTTCGAAGGCTCCTCGACGGCCCTCGTCGCCCAGCTTCTCGATGACGCAAAGCCCTCGCCCGAGGAGCTGAAAGAGATTCGCAAGCTCATCGAGGACTATTCGAAATCGGATCGGAAACGCTGAACACCGAGGTTCATTCGCCATGCAGGGATTCATCTCGCAATTCGCCGGGTTTCTCTGGTCGATGCTGTGTCATTCGCTCTGGACGATCCCGGTCATCGGTTTGATATTCCGATTCCGGATCGAATCGCTTTCATCCACGCAAATCGACCGAAATCTCCGTCGAAGCGTCATCGCTTTTCTTTTCGTACCAGGCCTGATCGCCCTGAGTTTCTTGGCTTTCGAACGGAAATCGACGGGTTCGGAACGATCGGGAGATGCGATTCCGTCGGGCACATCGACACTCGAAAAGAGCCTGCCAGCGTCCGAACGATCGATGCCTGATGGTTATGCGCGAACGCAATCGAAATCGCCTTCAATATTGATATCGCTTCGATCAGCCATTCGGAACGCGGCCCCTTGGGCCATTTTCTTCTGGTCGGCCGGAATGATCGTTCTCAGCATTCGACTCTGCCTGGGCGGTCTCATCCTTCAGTATCGCATCGGATCGAGTTGGCCGCATACAGAACTGCAATCGCTTGCAGATTCGCTCGCTCAGCGACTTGAACTCAGTCGACCGCCAGCCGTTCGAGTTTCGAAATCCGTCATGCAGCCAATGGTTTCGGGCATTTCGCATCCTGTCGTAATCCTTCCCGGAGACTGGCTGTTATCGGCCGATCCGGACTATGTCGAAGCCGTTCTGGCACATGAGCTGGCGCATCTCGAACGATCGGATCTTCGCAGTCATTTTCTCGAACGCTTAGCCGAGGTCGTCTGGTTCTTTCATCCCGCGATGCACCGTTGGAATCGAGATGCCGCATTGTGGCGTGAACTTGCTGCGGACCGGCTTGCCGTCGGCCTGACCGGCAAACCGCTGGCCCTGGCAAGTGCTCTGGAATCGTTCGCATCGAAAATTCACTTGATCGGATCCCGATCGCCTTTCGAATCCTTCGGTTTACCGCTTGTGGCATCGAAGCCTCGTGGTGCCGTTCTCACCCGTGTCGAAGCGGTCCTGGGAACAGGCGAATATCGTCCGATGAGAATCGTTCGAAAATCAGTCGGGGTAATCGGTGCTCTGATCATCTTACTTGCCATATTCTCACTATTGATGGTTCAGACGAAGCCGTTCGCCATGGGATCGCGATTTCGAACGGCTATGCCGATCGGTGGCGTCGCGGGACTCCATCTCTCCGAAATCAACGAGTCGGGCCCAAAGATCGAATACCAGATCACACTGGTGAATGTGGATTCCGAATTCGCCGGCAACTTGTTGAAATCCACCGTGAATCTGCCCGAAGGGGCGTTTCTGCCGGAGCATCTCGTCATCGGCCCGGAATTGAAGGAATCGCTGATTTCGCATCCGTCCTCAAGCTCCATGCTCATGCCTGGCATCAAGGGGTACGACAGGTCCACACTCCAGGGGCGATGGGAGGCACCGAACAAGATCAAAATCGCACTGATCGAGCAATTTGGCCGGACAGTCCCGGAAAAAGTCCGGAGCGAAAAGGTTTGGACGGAATTTCGTTTCATCGGAGAACTGACCGCGGGCGGTATCGAATTGCGATCTGAAATCACGGATTTCAATGATCGAATGAAGCCCGCGCCATCGGCAAGTTCTGCAGCGGGCATACCCAATATCAATCGATCCCCGTACTTGATGAGTATGACCGAAGCGATCGAATTGAAAGACACCAGAACATTGAAGCCTGGTGAAAGCCTCTGCGTTAGGCTGGGACAATCGATGGAGCCTTACAGGAAAGAGCCACGATTTCTGTACGAACAGGTTCTCGGCGAAAAAGGTTCACGCGTGGCCCAGTTCGCCCGGCTGGCGATCGTAACGGCACGTGTCGCAAGCGTAGATGTGGGGACTACGGACCCGAACCACTGATAAGGGAGGCAGTGTAATCATGTTCGAAATCGATTCGCAATTCGCCCGAATTCTCTGGCCAGTTTTGTGTCATTCGCTGTGGACCGTTCCGCTCGTCGGGCTGTCGTTCGGTCTACGCATCGAATCACTTTCTCCCTTGCAAGCCGATAGGCGTATGCGATACGCCATACTCGCATGTATCGCTGCGCCGTTTGCGATCGCTCTGGCCTTCCAAGTTCTCCCGACTTTATCATCGACTTCCTCCGAATCGCATTTCGAATCGCCCGTGATTGCGTCGCGCGTCACAAGAAATGCCGATTTCGAACGAAGGCCACCGACTCAGGTTGCCGAGTCAGTAGTCCGCCCGAGCGAAGCCCCTCTAATGCTATCGCTCGAATCGATCGTCAGAGAATCGGTCAGTTGGGCCATTCGCTTATGGTTCGCCGGAATGGTCGTTCTCACCGGTCGACTCATCGCCGCCACCCTGCTCTTCCGCATTCGTCACCGCATCGACCCCGCCGATTCGAAGTCGCAGTCGATCGCGAACGATCTTGCCTGCCGCATGGGGCTTCGAAATCCGCCGGCCGTTCGCATTTCGGATAGCGTGGCACAGCCCATGGCTGTGGGTCTTTTCAGGCCAGTTATCATTCTGCCTCGGCGATGGGCAATCAATTCCGACGAAGACCAACTCGTAGCCGTGCTGGCTCATGAATTGGCCCACGTTATGCGGCGAGATCTTGTGTTTGTGCTGATCGAACGCATAGCGGGAGTCGTCTGGTTCTTTCATCCGGCGATGCACAGGATAAATCGACAGGCTTCAATGTGGCGGGAATTGGCGGCGGATCGCTTCGCTACATATGTGACGGGAGATCCGCTGGCTCTGGCGCGGGCTTTGGAATCGGCTGCCACGTGGGCGGCCAGGAATCCACGATTCTCACCTTTCGAATCAATCGTGATCACGTTCGCTTCGCCCCGGTGTCGAGGCCGTCTCGGCACGAGGATCGAAGCACTGTTGGGACCGGAAGGAGTCTGTCCTGTGAAGATATCGAAGAAGCGGCTCGTTTCGTATTTCGCGCTGACGGTTACATTTGCCATCATGGCTACGAAACTGGCCGCGATCGGCCAGGTCATGCAGCCTAGCCAGAAGGAGCCGAGCGGGAAAACGAATTCAGCAGTCAAGGATTCGACGGTCGATCAGGCTGGGGGAAACACAGTTCAGCCTTTGCCAGGCAAAATCTGGATCGGGCGGATGAATCGCATCAGTTCGAAATCGCACCGCGAATCGAAAGTTCCCGAACCAAATCCGCAAAGGTCTTTCGAAGTCCGGCTCGTCTCGGTCAGCGGTAAGGATCTCGATGGCATTCTGGACGAGAGATTCGACACCTTTCGAACGGCCGAAGAACACAAAGCCTGGATCGTCGATCTCGAACCAGTGTTGAATGCCGCCAATTCCGTTCACCGGAAATTGATTCATCAGGCCCCCAAAACCACGGCAGCAGACGGGGAACCTCTGAATTTCACGTTCACGATGCCCGTGACGACCGTCAAGTATCATCCCGTGCGTCAGGACGGCAAAGTCCGAGCCGTCAAACCGCTCCCTCAGACGACGGAATACGATATCTATGCGCGAGTTACAGGAATAGCCGGCCCGCAAACGACTTTTGTCGAAATCAAAGGACTCGAATCGATGCCCAAAACGATTGAGAGGGTCGTATCACCTATTCAAATCGAACGTTCAAATTCACGACCTCAGTACCTCTCAGAAACCGTCGTGACTTCGCAAAGCGATTCTTTCGAGGCCTTGGCAGAGCTTCCGCAAGGCAAGAGCCTCATCATCAAGCTCGGCCGCACGATCGAAGAGATCGACGACAACCTCTTCACCGCCGCTTTTCAGCTCGTGAATCCCAAGCTATGGAACCAGGATGTATACCCCTACAAGGCAATGCAGCGATACCTGATCGTCACGCCGACCGAATTGCCCTGAATTCGTAAGAAACCAGGGCTCGTTTCGAAATCAAGTTGACGGGCGGCCATTCGCTACGACCGCCCAGCTTTTATGCTTCCGCCAACCGCCGCTTCGTCAGCAGCGAGACGACGATGAGCGTCAGAAAGCCCAGCGGGATGGTCACCAGGCCAGGCTGGCTCATCTGGAACGGGGCGGAGGCCGGGTCGAGGCCGTAGACGTTTTTGTACGTCTCGGAAGACAGCAGAATCCAGCCCAGCGACGAACACATGCCGACGAGGATGGCGGCCGTGATGCCGGCGGCCGTCGTCCGCTTCCAGAACAGGAGCATGACAAGCGCCGGCAGGTTCGCCGAAGCCGCCACGCTGAAGGCCCAGCCGACGAGGAAGCTGACGTTCATCTTCTCGAACAAGATGCCCAGGATGATGGCGATGGCCCCCACGGCCACGCTTGCCAGCTTGGCCACGCTTACCTGCTCTTCTTCGGAAAGGCCGACGCGGAAGACGGTCGTCATCAGGTCATGAACGACGGCTCCCGACGCGGCGATAATCAGGCCTGAAACGGTGCCCAGAACCGTGGTGAAGGCGATTGCCGAAATGATGGCGAACAGGCTGTCGCTGAAGGCCCGGGCCAGCAGCGGCGCGGCCATGTTGTTGTTTGTCACGTCCAGCGAGCCGTTGGTCATCGCCCCCAGGCCGAGATAAAGCGTGAGGACGTAGAAAAACCCGATCGAGCCGATGCCCACGATCGTGCTCTTGCGCGCCGCCGCCGGATTACGCACGGTGTAGTAGCGGATCAGAATGTGCGGCAGAGAGGCCGTGCCGCAGAACAGGGCCAGCATGAGCGAAATGAAATTGAGCCGCTCGACCGGCTTGCCGTTCTTCAGGCCGGCGAAAGTCGGCGCGTTGCCGGGCTGAAGCAAATCAGCCCCCTGCTGCACTTTGGGCGTATAGGTAACGGTCGTCGTGCCGTCGGTGTCTTTGATGGTTTTCGACGACCACGTGACGACCTTCGAACCGGCGAGGGTGCTGAGATAGCCCCAGGGCGTGAGCGGGCCGGTTGCCTTGACACCGCCAGGCAGCTCCAGGATGTGGCCGACCGGGCGGAACGACGACTCGGACTTCGGCTTGCCGTTGATGAGCACCTGGCCGTCCGGTCGGGTGACTTGCGTCTGCGGTTCCAGCGGTTTGGCGGGGCTGTCCGCCGGCGTAGAGGCAAGGCCGCGCTGGAGGATCATGACGGTCAGCAAGGCGCTGAAAGTGACGAGCAGAAGCCCTTTGAGGAACTGGACATAAGTCGTGCTGACCATACCGGCGGACATGACGATGACGATCACGACCGTGCCGACCATCACGACACCGGCCCAGTGGGGCAGGCCCAACAGAGGCCGGACGAGCACGCCCGCACCGACCATTTGCGGGATCAGGTAAAACAGCGAGACGACGAGCGTGGAGAGCCCGGCGGCGGCCGTGATACCACGAGACCGGAAGCGGGCGGAGAGAGCGTCGGCGAAGGTGTATTTGCCGAGCCGTTTGAGCGGTTCGGCGACGACGAACAGGGCGACCACCCAGCCGGCGAGGTAGCCGATGGAGTAAAGGAACCCATCGTAGCCGTAAAACGCGATCATGCCGCAAATGCCGAGAAAACTGGCCGCGGAGAGATAATCGCCGGCGAACGCGATGCCGTTGACGAACCAGGGAATGTCGCCGCCGGCCGCGAAGAAGCCGCTGGCCGATTTGGCTTTGGAACCGAGCCAGAAGGACAAGGCCAGTGTGGCGCCGACGATCAAGGCGAAAACGGCCACGGCCTCGGGGTTGAAACCTCCGTTCATCGCGGGGCCCCCTTCTCTTCGGTCGCTGCCAGCGGGCGGTCGCACAAGCGGCCGTAGACGATGGCCATGACGAAAGCGAGGACGATCAGGCCGAAGCCCCACACGACGGCGACATTGACACCGGCCAGACCGACCTTCATGACCCCGGGAAGAAACGCCCCGGCGACGACGTAGCAGCCGTAAATCAGGCCATAAACGGCGAAAAGCCTCAGGCCGAGCCGGGCGTTGCGTGCCTGAATGGCGGGGTCTTCCGGCGGTTCGTTTTCGGCCCCTGGCGCGGGGCCGTGAAGAAGTGCGCTCATGGGCGGGATTGAGATTCGCGGGGTTTTCGGGTGTGACCGTTGCGCCGGCAAGGCACGACTTTCGGCCAAACATAGCGGATTCGGCAACCTGTGTCGAGTGTCGAGAACCGGTCGACGAAGAGACTCGGCGCGCAGACACACCAATCTGCTTCTGGCCGGTTTCGTTTTTTCGCAACATCAACAGATCGGTTTCAGATAACGGTTGATTCGTATGGTTCTGTTCTTTACGATCTCGCTGGTCCCGAAATTCCTTTGGGAATTTCACTGCCTGTCCCCGCCTTCATCGCACCTCCTGAGCTGGATGTTCTTCATGTCACTCACGAAACGGTTCGCCTTGATTTTGTGGCTTTTCGCATTCACGCCCCTGTGCGAATCGACGTCGGGCATCGAAATTTATGTTACAAGCGAATCCGTATATCCCTCTCCGATCTTTTCCACATATCCTCTTGGGAAAATCACGATCGATGGCAGCAACATTATTTATTCCGAGATCAAGAATATCGACGCGACGAATCAGGTCGCTTATGACAACCTGTCATGGAGCAATACCGCGAACGCCTTTTATTCGGTATCCACTCAACCGAAACTTACCAAGATCGATACGGCCGGCGATATCCAGGGAACTCCCGTAAACAGCAGCCCGCTGATCATCGGGTTGGCGGTCGACAATTCGAACGACACACTCTATACATACCGGCAAACCGACGACACATTCGGTACGATAAACAAAACGAACGGAATTTATTCGAGCATCTGATCGTCCGGAATATCCGCTGGCGCATTGAGCGCCGGCCATATGGCGTTCACGAACGGCAATGTTTATTTCACGAGCGATAACGGTGGTTCAAGCACTTTCGGCATGATCAACAAAACGTTAGGTGTTTATTCGAACATCGCAACGAATTCCGTCTTCGAAGAACTTTTGCTGGCCTCCGATGGTGTCAACCTGTACGGTGTGAAAGCAGTGGGCTCTTTTCAGGTCTACCAGATCAATCCACAGAATGGCGCAACAACGCTGATAGGCACTCCAACCGGCGCAACGAACGTGTTTCGAATACTCGGTGCGGCGGCTGTGCCCGAGCCCGGCACTTACGTTCTGGCTGGCATCGCCACTTGCGTGATGACGTTCGCTGGCAGGCGGAAACTCCGCCGCTGCGAAGCTTGACCCGGCCGCATCAGATTCCGCAAAATGACTTCTTCAGACCGGTAAGCCCGCCTGGACTGGCTAGCGCCACGACTGAGAAAAGGCATTTCGCGGATGAGACTCGTTCGATCGATTCAATCGTGCTTCCGGATTCCTATCGGTATTTTCATTTGCGGAGTCGCCATGAACCTGGCGATTCGGGCGAATGAGTCCGAAGGGCCCAGCGAGACTGGCACCACCCTCAAAGCCTTCTCCGTCCTGCCCGGCGAATGGATCGCTTACAGCGACAAACCCGTCGATCAAAAGGATCTCGATCCGTTCGTCGGCCGATATCTGCTGGCCGGTAAATGGCCGGAAGGCGTGACCGGGCCGGATGATCCGCGCGTGCTGCTGGGTCTGGGGCGGCTGGCGGCGACTCGCATCGCGGGCCTGAAGGCCGAAGCCGGCGGGCGGCGTATCCGGCTCACGGCCGATCCGGTCGTTTCACCGGATCCGTATCGGCTGAAGCTGGGCGAAATCAATCTGGAAGCGACGTTCACGGGCCTGGCGGCCAACATCGGGCCGAATCTGGTCGAAGACGCGACGCATGACGCCGTCCTGCCGCGCCTGACCGATCGCAAGGGCCTCGCCGAAATCGCGAAACTCGATGAATACGTCGCGAAGATCGAAAAAGCCTGGAACGCCCCGGAAACCCCGCTGACGTTTCGTGGTTGGCTTCGTTTGGGCGAAGGCGCACACAAGCTCCAATTCGCTTCCGCAAGAGACTTTACGATCACGATCGATGGCACGGAAACGGTTTCCGAACCGGCCGGCGATCATTTCGAAGCCTCCGTCACCGCGGAATCGGCAGGCCTGGAACTGAACTTCGCCTGGACCTTTCCTGCCGGGAAAGGTTCGATCCGTTCCGGCGATGACTTCGCCGCATGTTCGATCATCGGCAGCGACGGCCGGAAACCGCTGCCGGATGGCAGCCAGCTGACGCCCTGGGTGCCGGAATCGTTGCCTGAAATGCCGACGGCCCTGACGCCCCCGCCCTACGAACTGACGGGTGGAGATGCCGAAAAAGGCCGAGCCGTTTTCGAATCGGCCACGGCCAGGTGCGTGAACTGCCATGTGGTGGACGGCAAGGGCGGCAAGATCGGCCCGGATCTCTCGGGGCTGAGAAACGCGAAGCCTGAGCTGATTTTTCATCATATCAACGCTCCGAGCGACCGGATCCATCCGGCGTATCCCAGCTTCAGCGTCGCCTTGCGAAGCGGCCAGGTGACGATGGGCGTCGTTCGGGCGGTCGAAAAGGAAACGCTGGAGATCCTGGACACGGACGCCCGCAGTCAGCGGGTTTCGGCGTTCGACGTCACGGAGATCCGGCCCTCCTCCAGCTCGATCATGCCCTCAGGCCTGGCCGGGGCACTCGGCGAACCGGCGATGCGCGACTTGATCGCGTTTCTCACGCAGCGGCCCGAGGCGAAGTGAATTGCGACAAGGGAGTTCGCGATTCGGCGTGACGCGAGGTCACGCCGGCCGCATTCTCGAACGTCAAGGTCATAATGACCGGGCCTCAGGCGGGCGGACCGGCTTAGAGCCGGTATGCCGATGACGATCCTTACGAACGTCCGCGGGCTTGTCGGGCCGAAGCCTGCGGCGGCTCGAACGCGGCGGGGCGGGCGAGCGACTTCGAAGTCCAGGATCGGCACCGGGTCGAGGCGGGATCACGGCCTGAGGTTCGATGCCGGTTTCGACCCCGGGGGACCGGGGCGAATCGCTCGAGGCAGGCGCGGGAACCTGCGACCCGGCAGTGTGGGCTGGCTCGTTCGATTCGAAGGGGCTCATGGTATTTCTCAAGTCGACTGATTCGGCCGATTTCGAAAGTGAATCGGGGATCGACTCGGCCGGCGGAGGGGTCGGCTGGTGTGTGAGCGGATCGACCGGTTCGGGGCGGTTCGCCTTATCGGCATCGACCTGAGCTTCGGCAGGGCATGGATGTTCGGGGCCAGGCCGGGAAACCCGTTCGTCCAGCCCGAAGAGATTGTCGGAGAGCTGCGTTTCGGCCGCGTCTTCGGACAAATCCCCTTTGGCGATTCCGGCGACGACGCTGCGCATCGTGCGGTGCTGTATCAGCACGGCTTTCCAGTCCGATGGGAGCAGCTCGTCGTCGAACTTCCATGCGTCGGCGCTGGAGACGGACGGCCTTGCGGCGATGAGTGCCTGTAGTTCTCGAGTTTTTCGATCGACCTGATTCGAATAACGCAGATACAGCAGATGCTGCGACGTTTCTTCAGGGGCGGGCCATCCGGCGGCCATGGGCTGGAGCGCCGCCAGTTCTTCTTCGACCTGCTCCTGAGTCTCATGAAGTTTGACGGCTTCGTCGCGCATGTTCCGAACCCACTCGATCAATTGCCGACGCCCTTCCGCCGCCAGAGGAGCGGTTTCGATTGCTTTTCGAGCACGGGTTCGATATTCCGGAAAAGCGTCCTGAACGGAATTGAAGTCCTCCGGCGCGGCTTTGCGACCCGGCCGACATGCGAACCAGGCACTCCAGAGCGTGCGGAGCTGAACGTTATCCCAGATTTCGAAGTCGTCGAACCCGCCGAGATGGATGGCCATCATGAACTGGCGGCTCGTCAAGGAGCCTTCAGGCTGGTTCAATTCGGCGATGAGGTTATCGCAGTTCTCGACGATCAGATCGAGCCCCGATGTCGAGCGGTAAAGATGTCCCAGGGCCTTGCGGGGATCGGCGGAAAGCTTGCGGAACCAGCTCTGGGCGAGTCTGTTTTCGCGTGCCTTGCGGTCGTCGTTGACGGTAAGCCGGGTTCGTGCCTGATTACCGGCATACTGCTCGAAAAGACGGCGGAATTTCCAGGAGCAGATCGTCATCTCCAGAATCGCGTTCACTGTGACGGCATCCTCAGGGCGATAGGCCTGAACGAGCTGCCAGAAATGTTCCGCGATTTCGACGACCGTCTCGCGTGGCAAGGCGACCCGGGAAGCCAGCCCGTGCTTGATCGCGTTACATCGGCTGCCGGCTTTGCCTGCGGCGGTTTTCGGTCCGGTGGATTTGCGGGCGTTTTCGCGATTCGCCAGAATTCGCCGCTGAAGCGGAGGGACATCGATCGCGGAAGCGGATCTCCGTTGCGAGGGATTCGTGAAAGCGCGGTCCTCATGCGGACCGGATGGCGCCGGGGCCTTTTCGCTGGCAGACGTTACGGTGGCCGTGAGAGACATCGTGAAGCGTGCTCCGAACTGTTTCGAGCGGGAACCGAATCCGGGAGAAACTGATGCGACAGCCCCGCATGCGGGACGCCCAACTTGTACGGGACGCATCCTGCGTTCGCAGGACAACGAATGGCGACCGGGAGCTGTCATTTCGCTGGAAGTATGGAAGATTGCGGTGACTCCAGCAAATTTCGTTTACGGGATTCCTTCGGCGTTGCATCCTATGACCGCAAATGCAGGAACGGTTTCGCGGATCGTCACTGTCTCACACGATTGCCCAGTCGGCAGGGTTTGCCGGATCGTCAAACCGCTTGCGATCCGAGCCAGGCGCGGGCTATAACCACAAGATCCCGCCATTCGCGAGGCATTCACGACACGGCGAATGCGCCTGGAATCGGCCTGAAAATCGAGCGGAACGCGAATGAACATCACCGCGACCTTGAAAAACGAGAGCGTGCCTGAGGCGCGGAGGTTCGTGGTGCTGAGGCACGACTGGCCGAAGCCCCATCGTGATCTGATCGTCGAATCGCGAGCCGTGGCGGGTGCGGATCGGTTACCGACCTGGGCGCTTTATTGCGAAGTGCCTGAGAGCCGTACCGTGCTCTCGGACCGGCCGATCTCAGGCAGGGTTGTGCCGCTCGAACCGCATAGGCGGGAGTATCTGGATTACGAGGGACCGGTTTCGGGGGGCCGGGGCAAGGTCGTGCGAGAATGCCACGGCCTGGTCATCGGCCTGGACATGGGCGGAGAAGGCGGAGCGATCGAGTTCGAGCTGGAACTGATCGGCCCCGACGGGCGGGTCATCTCCGGCGAATTCCGCATCGAGCGCAAGCCGGGGGACCCTGCGGTACGGCAGATCCTGGTGAGCGGAAATCATGAAATCGCGGCGGCCGCGGGCGATGTTTTCGAATGGCGGCCGAAAGATCGCGGCGGAACGTCCGAAGACGGGACCGGCGACTGAAATTTCCAGCTTGCACGATACTTGGGTTATGATCTGGACTCGACAGGCCGTTCCGGTCAGAATAAGAAATCCTTATGCACGGAAGTCCACACACGGATGGTCCGCGGACAAAATCAGGGAACCGCCCGCCGCCCGCACGGTTCCGGCCCGGCTGTGACGCGATCACGGCCGACAGCTCGTGGGAGTCACCGAAAACGATGAACGGCACGCAAAAACGCCCATACCGCACTGGTCGATCGATCATGGCCGCGGCTTTCGTGGTCATGAGTCTGGGTCATGCCCGGGTCGGTCACGGCCAGGTGGACGCCGAAGCGTCGGCCCGGATGGTCAAACCCGCCGAGGGTCTGGAGGCCGCGCTCTGGGCCTCCGAGCCGATGGTGATCAACCCGACGACGATCGACATCGACAGCAGGGGCCGTGTCTGGGTGACCGAAGGCCTGAATTACCGGCTGCACCGGAATGTGGCCCGCAAGATGGAGCGGATCCCCGACGCCGACTCGATCAAGATCCTGGAAGACACGGATCACGACGGCAAGGCGGACAAGGTGACAGTCTTCGCGGACAAGATCTTCCCCGTGCCGATGGGCATCGCCGTCGAAGAGAGATACGACCGGAGCGGAAAATACACGGGTTGCCGGGTTTACGTGGGCAACAGCCCCAACGTGCTCGTGCTCGAGGACACCGACGGCGACGACAAGGCGGACGCCCGTTTCCCGCTGTTGACAGGCTTCGGCGGCACCGATTCGGACCACGGCGTGCACGGGATGACTCTGGGGATCGACGGCAAGCTCTATTTCACGCATGGCGACGGCTGCTGCTCGGTTCAGCCTGAAGGCGGCGAAAAGGTCCAGAACTTCGACGTGACCGAAAAATCGGGCCGGAAAGTGACGACGGACCAGCTCGCGACGACGTTGCGAGTCAATCGCGACGGCTCGAAGTTCGAAATTCTGGCTGACCGCCAGCGGAACAATTACGAAGCCACTCAGGACAGCTATGGCGACGTGTTCGTATCGGACAACGACGACGACGGCCGCCGGGGCAGCCGGGTCTTGTGGATCATGGACGGCGGCCGCTACGGCTATCGCACGCCAGGCAGCCCCCTGCACTGGGGTGAGGATGTGCCCGGCAACGTGCCCAAGCTCGTCGGCACCGGCAACGGCAGCCCGTGCGGAATCTTCTGCTATGAAGGCACGCTTTTCGGCGATGCCAACCGTGGCAGCCTGCTGGAAGCCGACGCCGGCACACGGCAGATCAACTGGTTCCCACTGACACGCCAGGGCGCGGCCTTCCGCACGGTGCATAACGTCTTTCTGGCCAGCGAAGACCCCTGGTTCCGCCCGGTGGACGCAGCCGCGGCCCCCGACGGATCGGTCTTCGTGGCCGACTGGTACGATGCCGGCGTGGGCGGCCACGCCTTCAGCGACCAGACGACGGGACGGATTTACCGGGTGACACCGAAGGGTGCCAAGGTTCCGGCGGTGAAGCCGGAATTCGCATCGATCGACGGCCTGATCGCCGCGCTGGGCTCACCGGCGACCGCCACGCGGGACGCCGCGCGGCGTGCCCTCATCGAACGCAAGGAAGAATCCCTGCAGGCGATTTCGGATCTGGAATCGAAGCCCGCCGATTCGCGGCTCAAGGCACGCGCCCTGTGGGTCTGGCACGCCATCGCGGGCGACCCGATCGCGACTTTCGCCCTGGTCAAGCAGGACGACCCGCGGATTCGCGAACAGGTCGTGCGGATGCTTGGTCGCGACGTAAGCCGCGTCGGCCAGGTGACTTTGCCGGAAGGGCAGACGCATCCCGCCCCTCGGGCTGAGAAGAATCTGGGCGTTTTGACCAAGCTCGCGGACGACCCCGATGCCGGCGTGCGCCGCGAACTGATTCTGGCGCTGCGTGACGTTCCGACCGAAAAGGCGGGCGAGACACTCAAAAAACTGACGGCGAAGTGGGACGGCCAGGACAGGTGGTATCTCGAGGCTCTCGGCCTGGCGCTGGAAAAGCGTGAATCGCACTTCGTGGCCGGGCTTTTCGACGGGACACTGTTCGGCGACCTGAAGCTCGAAGACGCTGGCAAAACGGCCGGCCTGGCAGTACCGCCCTATTTCCCGACCGACCGGAGCGAAGCGTTCCTGGCCACGGGCACGAAGAGCCTGCCGGCGAATTCGCTATCCAAAACTCTCGGGCTGGCATGGCGGCTGAAGCGGCCGGAGGCACTCGATCTTCTTGCGAAGATCAGACCGGCGCTGCACACGCCGGAGCTTCATCAGGCCTGGGACGACGCCGTAAGGCAGATCGCCGATCCGCAGGCGGCGGAGTTCCTGGCGAAACTGGCGGCGGAATCCAGCGATGCCAATCGCACCCGGCAGATTCTCACGCTGCTGTCGGAAAAACTCGACGGCGACTGGCGTGAGGCCAAATCTTCCGGTTCCATCCGGGCACTCGTGACGAAGGCCATCGCCGAACCGTCTCTGGCAGAGGCGGGCGTGCGTCTGGCAGCCCGGACGGGCGATCCCGCCCTGCTCGCCACGCTCGACGGAATCCTCGAAAAAGCCAGCGCCGCGGAACCGGTTCGGATCGCGGCGCTCGAGGGGCTGGTCGCGAACAAGACTCCGTCCACGGCGGCGCGGATCAATGCGATTCTCGAAGCGTCCACGGCGGCCCGCAAATCGAGCGAACTGGCCGAAACCGCCGTTCGCTCGGTGCCCGCGATCGAAGGGCCGGCCTCAGCCACGCTGCAGGCGATGATCGACAATCCGAATTTCCCGCTTCCCATGCGTCGCCAGGCGGTGCGATCTCTCGCCGCCGCTGTGCCCGGCGCGCGGGTCGTGATCCGGCTGGCCAGCGAAAACAAGTTGCCAGAGGATCTCAAGACCGAAGCCACGACCGCTCTGTACGCTCATCCGAACCGCGAAATCCGCGAAGCTTCGGCCAAAGTGCTGCCACCGCCGAAATCGGCCGAAGGACGCCCGCTGCCGCCGATTTACGAACTGGTCCGGCGTGAGGGCAACGCCGAAAAAGGCGCCGCAGTTTTCTTCCGAACCGCAGCGAACGCGTGTGCCGGCTGTCACCGGGTCGGCGGCAAAGGCCGATGGGTGGGCCCGGATCTTTCGACGATCGGCGTGAAGTACGGTCGCGAAGAACTACTGCAATCGATCTTGAACCCTTCGGCCGCGGTGGGTTACAACTATCGCCCCTATGTTCTTGCACTCAAGGACGGCCGCGTGATTACGGGCCTGCCGCTGCAGGAATCCGAAGGCGCGATCGTCCTGAAAACGGCCGAGGGCAAGACGGTGAGGGTGACGAGGGCCGATATCGAGGAATCGGAAGTCTCGCCCGTTTCGCTGATGCCGGAAGGTCTCGCCGGGACATTGACGAATCAGGAACTCGTCGACCTGATGACTTATCTGAGCACGCTCAAGCGTCCTTCGAGCGTCGTCGGGCAGTTTCAGGCCCTGGGGCCGTTGCCGGCCGCCGCCGATCCGGATGACAAACCCGCGATCCCGGCCGATGCGACCGTCCGCGTGAACGAGCCGATCAAGTCGTCTGACGGCAAGACCTTCGCATGGCGGCGACTGACAGCCACCGCCGAAGGCATGATCGACATCGGTTCGCCAGAAGAAGGTCAATCGGTCTATCTCTGGACCGTGGCCGTCGCGCCGCAGGAGCAGAAGGCCCGTCTCGTGCTCGACTCCGCCATACCGGCTCGCGTCTGGGTCAACGGCAAGGAACTGCCGCTTGTCGCCTCAGGCGATCAAACGGCTCATGAAGCACCGGTCGACCTGGCCAAAGGCTCGAACCGGATTCTCGTCCGCACCAGGCTTGCGAAAGGATCGGAAGGCATGCTCGGCCTGACGATCGTCTCGGACGCGCCAATCGAATTCCGCGACGCTGTTTCGACGGAAGTCGGCAAGAGATAAGAAGTATCGATAAGACGCAAACGATCCCGGAATGTCCTGACGGGCACTTCGGGATCGTTTTTCATTTCATTGGGGTGAAGCGAACGACCGACGAATCCCGCTCGGACGAAACGAAGCCTCGAACCAGCGGTCGAACCGCTTGATTCCCTGCTTCCAATCGGGATAGTCAATTCACTTGCTCTGCGGCGGCGGGATTTTCGCCGTCAGCGATTTGACGTAAGCCCTCGAACCGGAAAAAGCCCAGATATCGCGGCTTTCGCCGTTTTCGGATCGCCCCAGCCAGACCAGAGGCGGCAGCCCCTTGGCCGACTGTGTCCAGACCGAATCCGGCTCGCCTTTGAGGATCTGCCAGCGAACGACGGCCTCGGGATAAATCGCGGCGGCACGATGCACAGGACCTGACGCGGCGAACCGGTCGAACCAGAGCATCGGAACCGTCGAAGCGGTGGCGGCTCTGTCCGAAGCGGCCAGAGCGGCTTCGGCGATCGTGCGCGAGCCCCAGACGATGTGGATATCCGGCGGTTCGAGAAAAAGAAAGATCGGCCGGTTGCTGACGATCGCCAGCCCGCGGATGCGGTCGTCGCCGCCTCGCGGCAGCATGCCGCCAGGCGCCTGGCCTTTGGGATCGCCGCCGATCGTACGGACGACAGGCACCAGGAGTTTTTCGACGACGATTTGCGTGGCCCTGACATCGCGAGCGTGGAGCGTGGCTACGACTGTGGGGGGCAGCTGGGGCGCGTCGGGCACCACGGCCCCGATCGTCACTCCGATGAGATTCGGGTAGAGATCAGTCTCGGGGCTCACTCGGGCCAGAAGTGAGGCGATGTTGATCCTGTCCCTCACGTTCGCCACTTTCTCATGCCCCGGGATCGCTCTCTCGACTTCGGTCGCGAGCCCGAACACCTGATTCCAGAATGGCTTGCGAGGATCGAGCCCGATACTTGCCTGGGCCATAAGGAGGCCGCTGAGGGGGATATCCCAGCGGGCCAGCCAGCGGGACTGGACGGGACTGACCGGCATGGCCCGGAATAGATCGATCCATTCGGCCTGGACGGATTCGCCCCAGGGGAAGACTCGCAGTTCCGTCGGCTTCCCGGCGGCGAAGCGGCGGAGCGTCTCCAGAGCCACGAATTCCTGCGCGTTGCGGCCGATCGACGAAGGCCAGAGTCGAGGGTCGGCACGCAGCCAGAGGCCGGCCTCGATGGGGGGTGCGAGCGTCAGAAGTCGAGCGTCGGTACCGGCGACGAGAGCCGGCTCGAGAGCGGCCCGGTCCGTTCCGAACCAGGTTTGCCCGCGGCCGCGGGCGACGAAGACGTTCTCGGCGAGCGATTCGAGTTCGAAACCGCCGATCTGGCCAGCGGCCTGGCTTCGATCGAGCGCGAGAGCCGTCACGAGCGCCTCGGCCGTACCGTCGTCCGGCGCGAAGCCCCCGCGCCAGTCGATTCGGCGCAGTGGCAAGTTCGGTTCAAGGGCAAAAAGCGAACGGTCGAACATCGCCAGATCAGGCAAGATGGCCCTGTTGAATATGGCGACGGCGGCTTCGACGGTCTTGTTTCCGCCGGCAGGCTGAAGGCCGGCGAGTTTCGCGGCCGCGAGCGCGGCAGCCGGGGAATCGAACGGCGTGTCGCGGCACAGGTCGATGATCTGGGCCCAGACGGCATGGAGCTTGATGGGCCTGGCCCAGAGCGCCGGTTCCCTGAGCGGAACCTGTTGCGGGTTCTGGGCCGAAGCTTGGGGCATGCCAGCGATAGCCAGGATCGCGACGCAAGTGCTTGGGGCACGGAGATTCGAGAAGAATCGAAATCGAGCCATGGGACATCCGTGATCGGCGTTCGCGAAAGGATCCGGTCAGGCCGAAAAGAGCGGCCAGATCGGTCGAATTCCCGTCGACCGACCAGTGGGTTCATCATGGTCGAATTGGGGTTCCGGTTGCAATGAGCGGCTGGCCGGAATTCCGCTCGAATGAGTCGGTCGAGGGTCTTGCATTCGGCGGGTGCTTTGTGACATCATGCACGAACTTGATTCCGGAAGGGTTCGGCGGCGGCTCGCAGAGTCGTTGGCCGTCGAATTTCCGTGCTGTTTCCGCATGCCGATGAAGCGTGCAACGACCCGAAGACGTGGGGCGAAATTCGCCGATCTCCTATGGAACACTGGCAAGCCTGGCTTTACGTCGCCGCCGTACTGATTCCACTGGGTGCGTTCGTCATCCAGATATTGGGCATGCGCTGGCTGGGCAACAAGAACGCATACGTGGCCACTGCCGCTGTGGCGACCTGCTTCGCCCTGAGCGCGTTCGGTCTTTTCAGCTATGTGACGACGGGGCCGGGCCTGGGCACATTTCTGGCCCTGCATGGGCACCATGGCGAAGAGCACGCGGAAGGCGGCCACGAGTCTGACGGCCACGCGGCTCCGCACGGCGACGAACATGGCAAGGCTGAAGAATCTCACCCCCCTGCCGACGCTCATGGAAGCGAAACGAAAGACGCGGGTGGCGAAGCTCAGAAAAAAGAAGGGCACGGCGGCGATTCGACCAGTGAAGGCCATGGTGCTGCCGGCTCGCACGGCCCGGTCGTATGGAAGGGGCAGTTCACCTGGACGGCCCTCGGCAGCCTGATGGGCAAAAAACCGCTGGTTCTGACTCTGGGCGTTTATATCGACCTGCTGTCGGCCCTGATGTTCACGATGGTGAG
The DNA here is from genome assembly GCA_964608915.1 of uncultured Isosphaeraceae bacterium. GTDB lineage: Bacteria > Planctomycetota > Planctomycetia > Isosphaerales > Isosphaeraceae > QWQI01. The sequence continues at coordinate 160,410 of CAZSQA010000006.1, read as the reverse complement.
CTTCATCGCGCTTATGGTGCATATCTACGCGATGGGGTATATGCATGACGATCCGCGATTCCCGCGGTTTTTCGCGTATCTCTCGCTGTTCTGCTTCTCGATGTTCGGCCTGGTCGCCAGCCCGACGATCTTCATGATCTTCGTCTTCTGGGAGCTGGTCGGCGTGTGTTCGTATTTCCTCATCGGCTTCTGGTTCGAGGATCTGGCGAACGCTCGGGCTTCGTTCAAGGCGTTCGTGACGAACCGGGTCGGCGACGTCGGTATGCTCATCGGTCTGGGGATTCTCTGGTCCTTCTTCGGGACGTTCGAAATCGCGGACATCAACGCGGCACTGTCGAATCCCAAACTTCGTGACGACGATGGCCGCTTGACCCGTGTGATCGCGGGCGACGACGTCACGGTTTCGATCCGTTCGTCGCCGAACGAAGACGGCTCGCCCGGCGATCTGGTGACGAAGTCGATTCCTTACGTGCTACTGACGATCGCGGGCCTGGGGATTTTCGCGGGTTGTGCGGGCAAGTCGGCTCAGGTGCCGCTGCACGTCTGGCTGCCGGACGCGATGGCGGGCCCCACGCCGGTTTCGGCTCTGATTCACGCGGCGACGATGGTCGCGGCGGGGGTCTATCTCGTGGGCAGGTTCTATGCCCTTTTCACGGCCGAGACCTTGCTTTACATCGCATACACCGGCGGGATCACGATGATCATTGCGGCGACGATCGCCCTGGTGCAGACGGACTACAAAAAGGTTCTGGCGTACTCGACGATCAGCCAGCTGGGCATGATGATGCTGGGGCTGGGTTCGCTGGGCTGGGCCGCAGGGCTTTTCCACCTGATCACGCACGCGTTTTTCAAGGCCCTGCTCTTCCTTTCGGCCGGCAGCGTGTACCACTCGGTGCACACGTACGACATGCCGAAGCTGGGCGGGCTGCTGAAGAAGATGCCGATCACCGGGTTCTGCATGCTGATCGCGACGATGGCCATTTCGGGCGTGCCGCTGTTGAGCGGTTTCTACTCGAAAGACGCCATTCTGGCCGCGACGATGAAATTCGCGAACGAAACGGGTCACGTGCCGCTTTTCGCATTCGCGGCGTTCGGCTCGGCTCTGACGGCTTTCTACATGTTCCGCATGTGGTTTCTGGTCTTTGACGGGACATCCCGTTCGGCCCACCTGGAAACGGAAGCACACAAGAACGCTCATCACGGGCATGACGACGACCACGGGCATGGCCACGGGCACCATCATGGCGACCCGGTCGCACATGCTCATGAGAGCGAGCCCCTGATGGCCTGGCCGCTGATCGCTCTGGCGGTGCCCTCGATCGTCGTCGGTTACCCGATCACGATTCTTCCCTTCGGCGAACCGATCCTGGAGCAGATGATCGCCTACAACGCGCCGGTGGCGACACCGAGCCTGGCGGCCTATCACGTTCCCGCGATGATGGTGAGCCTTGTGGTGGCCTCTCTGGGCATCGGCGGTGCGGCCCTGTTCTATTCCCGCTGGCGGATCTTCAGTGCCGAGCCGTTCGCCAAGCGGTTCTCGTTCCTGTACGATCTGTTCAGGAACAAGTGGTACTTCGATGACCTTTACGACGCGATTTTCGTCCGGCCGACGATGAGCCTGGCACGGAACCTCGCGGACTTCGACAAGAAGATCGTCGACGGCATCGTGAACGGATCCGGCAAGGTCACTCTCCTGGCGAGCCGGCTGAGCGGTCTTTTCGACCGGGTCGCCGTGGATGCCATGGTGAATTCGCTTGCCGACACCGTGCTTGACATCGGCGAGAAAGGTCGCAGGCTTCAAACAGGCCGGCTGCGTCAGTATCTGGCGTTTCTGGCGGTCGGAGTCGTGGGTCTGTTCGGATTTCTCTACGTCTGGATTCAGGGGTAAGCCGAGGCGAGCCGTCGATTCGGTCGCACGCGTCGACGGTTACGGCACCCGGGCATTCATCTCATCCGCACGCGAACTCAAGCGTGCTCAAGCCTCTAGCGAATGGTCCGCAACCATGTTGAGCGATACGATCCTTCTGACAGGCCTCTGGCTGTTGCCTTTCGTCGGTTCGCTGGCGGTGCTGGCCGTGCCGAAAACTTCGGAACGGTTCATCAAGTGGCTGGCCCTGGGCGTCTGCATCGGGACCTTCGCGCTGACGCTCGTCGCGTTTCTGAACTACCTGACCCCGAACGAATCGGGACTCGTGCCGGCCTCATCGACTCTGGCGGACCGGGTTCTGAACAACGTCATCACCCGAACGCCGGACGGTCAGGATTCCACGGGCGTCGAAGTCATCGGCAACGGCCGCGACGGACGTAACGACCTGGTCGTTCGCCTGCCCTGGATTCCGTCGTTCAACATTCAGTATTACCTCGGGCTGGACGGGATAAGTCTCAGCCTGGTGGTGCTGGCCGGTTTCGTGGCGGTGCTCTCCTGCCTTGCCTCGTTCCCGATCGAGAAGTCGGTGAAGGGCTATTACAGTCTCTTCCTGCTTCTGACGGCGAGCATGATCGGCGTGTTCCTTTCGCTGGACCTGTTCCTGTTTTACGTCTTCTTCGAAGTGATGCTCCTGCCGATGTACTTCCTGATCGGCATCTGGGGCGGTGAGAACCGGGAATACGCGGCGATCAAGTTCCTGCTCTACACGCTTTTCGGATCGGTGTTCATTCTGGTCGCCATTCTGATCCTCTACTTCTGGCCGGGCAACGTACATTCGCTGATCACGGACATGAATCCCTCGACCTCGGCGATCGAGAAAGTCGAGTTCAAGGCCCACACCTTCGACATTCCGAAGCTGACCCAGGCCGCGACGAAAACCGAATACTACGGGCGCTCGATTCAGACGGTCATCTTCGCCCTGTTCCTGGTGGGTTTCGCCGTCAAGCTGCCGAGCTTCCCCTTCCACACCTGGTTGCCTGACGCTCACGTGCAGGCCCCCACGCCGATCAGTATGATTCTGGCCGGTATTCTGCTGAAAATCGGCGGTTACGGTATGGTGCGGATGGCCTGGCCACTCGCTCCCGGCGGCGCCCATGAGCTTTCGTATCTCGTCGCCCTGATCGGGGTCGTCAGTATCCTTTACGGTGCCTTGGCCGCCATGGCCCAGACGGACTTCAAGAAGCTCGTGGCCTACAGTTCCGTGAGCCACATGGGCTACGTGACGCTGGGCATGGCCGCGATGAGTCTTGCCAACGAGCCCCGGATCTACTCCTACGGCGTGAACGGGGCGATGTTCATGATGATCGCCCACGGGATCACATCGACCGGCATGTTCTTCCTTGTCGGCGTCATTTACGAGCGGGCCCACACTCGTGACCTCAACAAGTTCGGCGGCTTGTTCGCGACGATGCCCGTCTATGCGGGCGTATCCTTCCTGATCTTCTTCGGCTCGATGGGTCTTCCTGGCCTGTGCGGCTTCGTAGCGGAAGTGTTCGTGGTTCTGGCTGCGTTCAACTTCAACCGGGTTCTGGGTGTGCTGGCGGCCGCTGCCGTGATCCTGACGGCCGCATACGTGCTCTGGACACTGCAGCGGGTCTTCCTGGGCAAACCCGCAGGTGCTGCGGACCACGGGCACGGGCATGGCCACGGTCATGACGACCACGGACATGAAGGCGGCAGCTATCCGGATCTGAACACACGGGAAACGATCATCGCGATTCCCCTGGTTTTCCTGACGGTCGCTCTCGGCATTCTGCCCACGCCGTTTCTTCTTGCCTGGATGAGCCCATCCGTCGATGAAGTCGTCCATGCCGTGGTCGCCGCGAAAACGGTCGTGAACGCTCCTGCTCCTCTTGCTTCGGTGCGTCCGCCCGTTCCCGCGGGCGACGCGACAGCATTCGAAACGGCCGGCCGCTGATCGGACCGAACGACAACAACGCCATGACCAAGCGGCGATCTGAAGAATCCGGACAGCCCCCGATTCGCGTCTGGGGCTTGTCTGATTTCCACTTGCACTTCGCGACGATGCCGGCCGAGATTTCGTTCCTGACGCCCGCGCACCAGCCCCCGTGGCTGACGAATGCCCGGAAAGTCGCACGAAACTGGGCCGAGAAAGTCGGGCAGAACGACATTGTTCTGATCCCGGGCGATGCCTCTTCGGCCCGGAATCATGCGGAAGTTCAGCGCGATCTCGCCTGGCTTTCCAAACGCCGCTGTGGTGCGATGGTGCTCAGCCCCGGCAATCACGATTTATGGTTCGGCAGGATGGCCGGAGTGAGCCGGATTCTGAGGCCCGGGCAATTCGCGGTCGATGGCAATGCGGTCGACATCGGTTCGATCATCGTCTGCGGAGCGAGGTCCGTACCCACTCCGGACGATCCGATTCCGATCGATCCGAAATCGGAACAGACTGCCGAAACGGCTTATGCGAAGCTGAAACTCGCACTGGCAGAGGCCACCTCGCTGCGCGAAGCGGCCGGCGTTTCCAAACCGATCGCCGTTCTCTGGCACCATCCGCCGTTCGATCGCTGGGGGCGTCCTGACCCGGTCGTATCGCTTATGAAGGAAGCAGGGGTCGCCCTCTGCGTTTACGGTCACGTGCATACCAAATCTCAGTGGCAGACGGTGCCTCAGGGCGAAATCGACGGCATTCGTTTCGCATGCGTCGCGGCGGATTCGCTCGGGTTTCGACCGAGGAAACTGCTGGAACTCGGTCCTGAGGCCGGCATCGAACCCGCCTGATCGATCAGGTGGCCGCCGACACGCCGAACGCGTTGGCAAGCGAAGCGAACACCGCTTGAGCGATCACGTCGAACGGGGCCCCGTCGAGATGATTCGGGCAGCGGATCGTCTCGACGATCACGGGCGTTCGCCCGGGGCAACCCGCGACTCGCAGCCGTTCGAGAATTCGGTTCACGGGCACCTGTCCGGTAGACCCCGGCAACGCGCGTTCATGATCGACGATATCGATGGTGCTCGCGATGGGATGAGGCAGGTCGGCGACGTGGACGCCGAAGACCCTGGCCGCGAAAGGCCCGAGAGCATCCTCGACGGACTCTCCTGCGGCATGGAGATGGAAGGCGTCGACGAGCAGCCCCAGGTTCGGGCATTCGTCGAAGCAATCGGCAAGCCGGGTTCTGACTTCGGCGAGCGATGCCATGAGAGGCGGGCGGCCTTTGCGGAAGCTGACGACACCGACGGTTTCGAGAGCGAGGCCGATTCGGAATTCACCGATCGCTTTCGAAATCGCGACGAGTTTGCGCCGATGTTCCCGCACGATCGAATCGGCCGAAGCCCCTTCGGGTACGGATTCCGTCACTCGGGTGTAGAGGTTGATGACACCGATTTCGGCGGCGAATTCGAGGTAAGCGGGCAGATTGCGAAGAAGCGTCGCGATGTTGACCGAATCGTCACGCCATTCGAGCGGGAATTGACATGTTCCTGGCACGAGCCGGTGGTCGTCGAGGCTGCGACGGAATTCGGCAGGCGGAATTCGGGAATCGACGAGATCGCGGATCCTCAGATCGACGGCTCGAAAACCTGCCGCGGCAATTGCCGGAAGGCCGAGATCCGCTTCAGGCGGCCTGATTCCGATCCCACTGGCGCTGAATCCAGGTATCATGTGAGAAATGTCCGGCCGACGGGCCTCAAGATCACATGGCCGCAGGGAGTTTTCCCTTGGCGCGGAGTTCGTTCCCGGTGAACAATGAGTGCTCTCCGGCGAATGTATCATACCTGCCAGTATGGCATCTCGTCTTGCCTTCGAGACTGATCGAAGCGGTGTTCCTTTCCGTTCGCATCCTGTAGGGACGCAGTGGCCATGCAGACGACATGGATCGAGTCTCCGGTGCAGGGTCGTCACGGCGGCCCGATACGGGCAGGCCAGTGGGCTTTCGTGGTGATCGGGACACATCCGGTCGAAGTCGGCCAGACCGTCGGTCTGGAGCTGGAAGTCAACGATCAGTCACTCGGATATTTGCCCGGGTACTGGCTGGAAAACAAGTCGGGCAACAGTTACTGGCACGTTCCGATTCCGCCCCTGGGAATTCATACGAAGTTACGCTATCAGGCCATAGCCCGGCACGAGAGAAGTGACGAAGTCAGCCGCACTCACACGCTCAACGCTGTCGTGCGGCCGAACCCCCCGCGCTGGATCGACAACAGCCATGTGATCCAGGACGTCCCCGAAGGCTTGATCGGCAACCGGCGCACGACGGCCCGGATCGATTCGAAGGCTTCGACTTACGACATCTATTTCCCGTCCGTCGCCCTGCATTCGAACATTCGCCCGGCCGAAGGCGAAACGCCCCAGAGCCGGACTCACTTCCGGGGCATCGTCGCGGGGCTCGCGGAAGCCGGCGCGATCGACTGGTTCAGCGAATCGATCTGGCAGGGAACGCAGTCGTACGAGCCAGGTACCAATGTCCTGAAGACGGTGCTGGGACATCGCGACAGTCAATTGCGGGTGTTCGTGCATGATTTCGCCGTGGATTGCGAGCCCTGGCCGGAGGGAACCTCGGGGCCGATCGTTCCCTGCACCTATCTGAAGCGATACGAGATTCGCAACGACAGCGACGTGGAGCGGAATCTCATCTTCGCGGTCTTCATCCATTCGGAAGTCAACGGCGGAATCGGTGAGCCGGTTCTGTCATGGAACGATGCCGAATCGGCTCTGATGGCCTCGAACGCCGGCCATGGCCACTCGAACCGAAAGCTCGCACGGGATTCGACGGTGAGCTTCGTCATATCGCTCGACAGCCGGGGATCGACGAATTGCGAGCCCGTGGCCCCCTCGCAGGCGGTGCTGACTCGCTCGGTGACGTTGCCGCCTAGGGGCTCCGAACGGGTGGATGTGCTGATCGCCGGATCGTTCAGCATGAAGCAGGGCGATCAGGCCTTATTCGATCGGACCTTGCGTCCCACGCTCGACTGGTTTCGGAAAGTGGACCTGCATATGGTCGAAACCTCGACGATCCGCCGCTGGCAGGGGCTGGCCTCGGAGTTGAACAAGGTCTTCTCACCCGAACTGGAATGGGACGAACTGCTTCAAAGATCCGCCCTTTCGGCCATTCTGCACTGCGACTCGGGCTTCGGATCGGTCGCCAGCGGTTTCGATCGCGGTTTGAATGCCTATTGCAGGCCGCGAGAGGCGATGTTCACCGCGGAGGTGCTGGGCAAATTAGGCCTGCACCGGGATTCGCGGCGGATATTCGAATGGCTCGAATCGGTACGTGACCGAAACCCGGCACACCGGTTCTGGTTCCAGAAGTATTCGATGGACGGCGTACCGGAGTGGGAGACGCCGTCCGTGGACCAGTCGGGCCTGTTGCCCTGGGCACTCATGAGGCATGTGCGCCGGTCAGGCGATGTCGAACTCTATGCCGCTCTCTGGCCCGCGGTTCGCCAGGCGGCCGAAGTGATGATGGGCGAAACGGGCCATCCGGGGCTGGCGTGGGTGGACGATCTGAGTCTCATACGGTCCGCCGGGATGTGGGACTTGCGCTTCGGCTGCCATATTTTCGGTAACTCGGTAGCGGTCGCGGGGTTACGCGCCGCGGCGGAAATCGCGGAAATCCTGAACGAAACGCCGCGAGAGGCAAGAAAATGGCGTGATCGTTCGGACAGAATTCTCCACGAAGGGATCCTCGGGCGGTTCGCGCCCGACAAGCCCGGGATGGTCGACAACCGTCGCGGGCACTTGAGACCTGTCCGCCGCATGAACCGCCGGCTGGGCCACTGGGTCGTCAAGGATCCGGCGGAGCTGGACGATCCGGATATCGCCGATCCCGGGACTCTCGGACCCTGTATTCCTCTGGGGCTGATACCGGCCGAGAGCGAGATCATGGTGCAGAGCTACCTGATGCTCAATTCGGACATTCAGGACCGGAACAACTCGGCGAATTCGTACCGGACGCTGCGACACGACATTCAGGTGCTGACCCGGCTCTGGATGGCCAGATACCAGCTCGAACTGGCGAAGCGCACGGGCGACGAAGCGGCACTGACGCGTGCCCAGGTACACTTGCGGAGCGTTCTGGAGGCGACGGGCCCGCTCGGGCTTTGCGTCGGCCCGCTCGGCAATGACCAGCACAAAGTCGGCCAGATGATGATGCCCGGCGTCTGGGGGCTGCAACTCCAGGTGTGCGAAATCCTCCTGGAATTCGGCGGATTGACGTACGACGCGCTCGAGAAGCGGATCGCGATGCGGCCGATCATGCCGAGGACGAGCCACAGCCAGGGCGCGCGAATCAACTTGCCCGGCGGTTGGTTCCGTTATTCGATCCGCTATGAGACCACAGGCCGATACGTACTTACGATGGAATGGGAAACGGCCAGCCCGGTCGCTCTCGAAACGGGGATCGTTCTGCCCGTACTGGCGGAGCCACGCCAATGGCGCCGCTTCGAGACACGCCAATCGGAAATCCCCCTGCCCCGCATGTCGTGGACCGAGAAAAACCGCACGATGAGCTGGACCGAAATTCTCCCCGCCGGAAATTGCCGGGTCGTGAGGGAATGGAGCGATCGCGGCGAATGACGCCCGCCTGGTTCAATAAGCGTAAGCGATGCCCATTTTGTAAAGGAATGGCGGCCCTGCTCCCGAATCGAGACCGACGTTATAGCTGCCCCAGACGGACCATCGCTTGCCGATGAAATAGGCCAAACCGGCTCCGATCACCTCATCTCCGCCGTAATTGGGCAGTGCGGCACCGTTGAGGTAACCGTGCACATAGGCCGCCAGGTTGTCCGTCAGCGCCTTTTGAACGGACCATTGAAAGTTGAACTGGGGCGTCACGGCGTCGGGCATTCGCGGGTCGTTGATGTTGTCCGGCTGAATTCCGAGATTCCATTCGAGATTCCAGCCGTCGCCGAAGTTCAGGTCGAAGAGCAGGTTAATGCCGTAGGAGACGCCTGTCCGGAATGACTGCGAGCCGGTCGCCGTGGACATGAACACTTCCATCCCCATCGCCGGCATGAGCGAACGAAGACGCTGCTCCCAGAAATTGATCTTGAAGTCGATGAACAGTGGCGAGTTGCCCGTCACAGCCGGCGAAGGCCCCACCCCGGTATAAGGATTGCCCTTGTAAGCCGCTTCATAGGTCAGCCCGTTGGAAAACAGGCGGAACTCGACCCGGTCGGTCAGGCCGAACCGGATGAGATAATCGAACATGTAGGTGTAAGCGTTCATGTTCGTCGGACCGACGATCTGCAGCGGCTCGGTTTCGATATACATGTGACCACGTTCGATCGTATACGCCGAGTTCGGGAAGTTGATCTGGTCGGGTGCCGGGTTGCGAATCGAAAACGGCAATGTCGAATCGGAGAGAAGGTGGTTGAAAAACAGCCCGTTGAGTCGCGACAGGAAGGTCGGCGGCAGGGACTCGTCGTCGCTGGGGGCGGTGCTGTCGGACCGTGTGAACCGTTCTCGCAGCGAGCGGGCGGTTTCCGGGAAGAGAACGTCGACGAAACCCGGTCCTTCCAGCTCTTCGTCGTAGGCCGTTTCGCCGCCGAATCCGAACCGGCCCGAGCCGGCATAAAGCCGCCCCATGGTCGGCTGTTCCATCGAAATCGCTTGCCGCAGGCGCGCGAAAAGAGGCGTTTCCCGGCTCAGGTAAGTCGATTGCCGCGATTCGCCGGCATTGTCCGCCGTATCCCCGAAATTCTGAATATCGGCGGTGCCTGGCTCCATCACGACATCGGAGATCTCCGGATTCGGCTCCGGTGCGACGTCATCGAGCAGCGGAGATTCCGTTCGCTCGGAAAGTGGCGGCAATTGTGCGTAAGCCGCGTGCGAAGAGGTGAGGAAACATGACAGAATCGACGCGCAGACGAACTTGAGCCACCTTCTGGCCTGGCCGCTTCGGAAGCCTCTCTCACGGAAAGATGCCAATGAAGACCTCGCGTGGTTCCGAACCTTCGACATACCAGGACCGCAGACGACACGCTCACCAGATTTGAGCCGTCATTATCGTTATCGTCCGCAAATTCCTCCCAGATTAATTTTCTGGAATCAGGACCATGTTGTGTTCTGAGTCTCGACAGCGAGATTCCCGGTCGAAAAATCTGCAGCACTTGACGCCGGGGCCAAGTCATCGAACAGTTACGTTGGCACGTGATTGTGTGCATGGATTCTGTCCGCTCTGGAGTGTGCGAATCGCACAAGGCAACTGGTATGGCCACACCCGGAAAGCGCAACCCGAAAAACGACGATCTGAAGCCGAAGCTGAAGCTGGAGACCGATGAACGGTTCCCCAGCGGCGAGTGGGAGGGCTTCTTCCTCATGGGCCATACCGGAATGAAGCGGCACCTGATGGAGCTGATGCTGACATTTTCGGAAGGAAAAGTCTCCGGCGAGGGCCGCGACTTCGTCGGAGAATTTCTGCTGAGTGGGCGTTATGAAGTCGAATCCGGGCGGTGCATCTGGAACAAGAAGTATGTCCGCAAGCATGAAGTCAGCTACGACGGCTTCAACGAAGGCAAGGGCATCTTCGGCCGGTGGGAAATCCAGGACGTCATCACCTGGCACGGCGGATTTCTGATTTGGCCGAAGGGCATGGGCGATCCGACGAAGCATCGCCGCCGGGCCGAAGCCGACGCACCGGTCGATTCCGAAGCTCTGGGCGTGTCCGAGTCGGACTTCGCCACCGTGAGCGCCGGTAGCGGCGAATCGGTTATGGATTCGTCGCTGGATGATGCGGACTGACGCATCGCGGCGGCCATCGATCGATCGCAATACTTGCGGAATCGTCATGACGCCGGGCGGTAAGGTGCGTTCCGCTCGGCCCATCGTTTCGCCTGTTCGATCAGATCCTCGATCGATCCGACCGGCTCTTCCAGCCATGACACATCGAGCATCGCATCGCGGATAGGACTTCGCTCGTCGAAAACGAGCCGAAGGGCATAAACTCCATGGAATGGAGAAGCGATCCTTTCGACGGACGTCACTTGCTCGACCGGAATTTCCCAACCGCGGCGAAATTGCCGAATCATGAGCATGCGGCCATTCAATGTCGCCGAGGAAAATCCTCTGGCGTAAGAGGACGCGATCCAGAGCGATAAAACACTTATGAATGCGAACAAAGCGCCTGTCAATTCGCGATTCGGAATCGGCCGGCCATGCCTTTCGGCGGACTCCGCAGAAAATCCCCAAGCCAGGAATCCCATGAAGATCGACTGCAAAAGCCCGATCAAAAGCGCCGCCAGGGCTTGAAAGCGGCTTGCGATTTGGACCGGTTCGTCGTTCATCGTAATGCTCCTGGTAACCACACGATTCCAGATTAATTGATAGGTCGTGCGTCGTGCATGGAAAATCCGGCTTGTTTCGTTGCGCGTCCCGTCAGGTTATAAAAGAACCTCGTCGAAAGCCGGATGCCGATTCCGGCTCGCAAACGACACGAATTGAGGAGCAGGAACCGTGATCGCATTCGCCAGAACATTCTTCGAACAAGGGCTCGTCATCGCCACATGCATTCTGGCGATAGCCGGAGCATCGGCAAACGGAGCCGAACCGAAGCAAGGCGATGTGAAAAAGGTGGGCCTGGGTGGCGATGTCACTCTCGAAGTGCTCTACATTCCGCCCGGCGAATTCCTCATGGGCAGCACTCAGGCCGAGAAGGACTGGGCGACAGGCATCGAAGGCGGCGCGACGCCCGGCACGATCCGCGAAAAATACGAAGGAGAAGCCCCCCGGCCGATGAAGGTGAAGGACGGCTTCTGGATGGGCCGGACCGAAGTGAGCGTCGGCCAGTTCAAGCGATTCGTCGCGGAAACCGGTTACGTGACCGATGCCGAAAAGGCGGGCGGTAAGACGCAGGTTTATGACCCGAACTGGAAGATCACGGCGAAGGCACCGCCCCACCCGTGGATTCCGATGCCGGGCAAAAGCTGGCGCGACCCGAACTTCCCGCACCCGCTGAAGGACGAATTCCCTGTCGTCTGCGTAAGCTGGAACGACGGAAAAGCCTTCTGCGCATGGCTGACGAAGCGCGAACGACAAGCCGGCCGACTGCCGGAAGGGCTCGAATACCGCCTGCCGACCGAGGCCGAATGGGAGTACGCTGCGCGTGGCGGCAGCAAAGAAAGCCACGCCTTCTGGTGGGGCGACGATCTGGCCGACGGCGAAGGCCGGCTGAATATCTCGGCCATCGACTTCCTGCCGGGACGGAACAAGACCTGGCCGCTGGCCAAGGCCCCATGGAGCGACGGATACGCGTTCGTCTCACCCGTGGACCATTACGGCGAAAAGGGCCGCAACGGCTTCGGTATCGCCGACATGTGCGGCGGCGTGTGGGAAGTGATCCTCGACCACTTCGACCCCAAAGGCGGGCACGAAGAGCTGTTCACGGTGACCCAGAATCCGCAGCCGGTCTGCCGCGGCGGCAATTATTTCGACGTGCCGGGCAATGCCCGCATCGCCGTACGGCTGGGGCTGCAGGGCGAAGCCTATTCGGACTCTCGCGACGGGTTCCGGATTTGCCTGGGCGTGCCGAAGCGGCATCCGTGACCGGTCAGAACGATTCGTCCAGCGACAGCGCCGCTACTGCGAGCGCCTTCGCTTCACGATCGACAGCCGACTTCGAAAGATAGCCTTTCGACTGCATGGACCTGCTCCATTGAGCCCGATCGACCGATGCACGGTATCGATCGGCCGCGGCGCGGATCCGGACGATCCGGGCGTTCCGTTCGAACACGGCGAAAACCAAAGCGGAGAGCAGTATGACGAGCGCCGCTCCCCGAACGGAGAGCCGAAGTTGGCGAATGTGCATCGCTATCCTTTCAGGCAGGTGAACTGCCGTGTCTGTATTGCCCGACTCGAATCATGAGCGCCGGGAATATGTGGGCATTACCTTTCGGAATAGGAGGTATCACCTTGATCGTATAGCCCGTACTTGTGCGATCCGATGCCGGTCATTCGGGCCATGGCTTCATGACCTCCTGTTTCGGACACGCACAGGTTCAGGCATCGCGGGGCCAACCCGATTTCGGCCACAGCGCCACTGTTGAACTCAAGGTAGTCGTTTTCGACGCCGTCAGAAAAGATCACGCCCGACTGCGGCATGCGCGACGTGATGCGAAATCGCTGCCCCGGCAGGATCAGGCCGTGAACGATCGAAGCTGACGAAGTACGGCTGACGAAAGGCTCACGGACGGTGAAGAAAAGCTCGCTTGCGTTCCATTCCATCGGGGCCGGTTCACGCAGCAGTTCGGCTCTTTCGCAATCGGCGTGCTTGAGGTAGAACTGAACAATTCCGTTCGCCCCGCGGACGATCGAGGAATACCAGCCCGTCGAACCGGCACCGGTGGACATGATGATCCCGCTGGAGGACTGTTCTTCGGCCTGATCGCCGAATTCGAGACGGTAGCGGGCCGAGCCGTGGGATTTATGGCCGATGAAAAGGTCGTTGACGGCCAGCAGTTCCTGACCGTCGTTGAGAACGGCCCTGGCCATCGTCACCTCACAGATGTGGGCAGAGCCCATCACGGCCGACTGAATTTCGGCCTCGGCCGTTTCCAGGCGATACGGCAGAAGGATGCCGTCGAACCGTTCCGGGTCCGGATTGATCGCCAGGACAGGCTGATTTTCGAGATATTTTGCCGTGTTGACGACCAGGCCGTCCTGCCCGAGGGTGATGACGAGGTCACTCCTGCCGAACAGGAACGTGGGCAAAAACGAGCGATCGATCCATTGGGCCCGAACCTTGCGGGGCAATGCTTCGCGCAGTTTCGCGACCGCGTGCCGGTACGTCTCGTCTGCAATTCGATAGTCGTCGAAGGGCAGGCCCATGCTCTCGACATAGAAGCGGGCCTGTTCGACCGTGCCGAACCGCTCGACGAGTTCCTCGAGCGGCGTTTTACGCGTGACGACGACGATCTTGTCGTAAGCGGGTCCGTTCACGGTCGGCACTCCGGTTCTTCGATCGATACGAAATGCGATCCCCGGGATCGTTTCAATTCCGTTCGTTCAGAATCGACGACAGCATTTCCGTCGTGATCGTCAGGTTACCGACCTTCTCCGCATTGCGGCCGAGTTCTTCCATCGCCAGGGCCAGCACGGCCCGGGGCTCCATCGTCTTGAAGACGGCCAGTTCCATTTCGCGAGCCTTGGCCCGGTAGCCGGCTTCGATCTCAAGCGCCTGGCCGGCGTTCTCGGCCTGGGTGCGGGCGTTTTCGCCTTCCAGGGTGATGAGCTGCCGCCGCCGCTCTTCCAGAGCGATGTCGGTGGCAAGCTCGTTTTCCTTGATCTTGCGTTCTTCCTCGACGGCGGCGGCGCGGCGGGCGAAGATGGCTTCGTCGGCCTTGCGCAGGAGCGATTCCCGATATTGGGCCTCAAGCGCCTTGCCCACTTCAGGTGTCGGCTTGGCCGACTGGAAATAGACGCTCAGCAGCTCCACGCCCATCGATGCCAGCGGGCGGGTTTCGAGAACGCGTTTCTGTACGGCCTCCGCGATCGATTCGAACCGGGCAAGGACGTCTTCGAGCGTCATCGATGCCAGCACGCTGCGGGTTTCCATCTGCACGATGTTCACGATCCGCTGGGCGAGCTTTTGGGGATCATCGGAAAGGTACCGCTGAGTCAGCGGCGTAATCGTGAAATTCAGCAGCTCCGCGGCTTTTTTCGGGTCGTGGATCCTGTACGTCAACTGCCCCTGTATCGCCACCGACTGAAACGTGCTGGTCACCTCGTTGAAGATGAATGAGGCATCCGTGCTGACTGTCGGCACGGCGACGATCTGGGTCGAATGCTTCCAGTAAAAGAACGAAAGCCCCTGCCCTTCCCGCCTCAGCTTACCCGAGGCATACTTCAGGATGAAGTCGGTCGGCAAGCCCTTGTAATATCCAATGTTGAGCATCTTAATCAGCACTTTCTGCACGGTTGGCCAGGATCGGTTCGAGCACCCCCCGAGATCTCTCGAGAATCAGGGGAACCGCAGTCGCCACCTTCAAACTACCCGAAACACGCGGGCCTCTCAAGTTCTCACGGCAGATATCCTCAGTGAATAGCGTCTTTTATGTCGATCGATCCACTCGTCTGCCTTGACGAAACCGACAATAATGTCGTATTTTGAACTCAGGGTTTCGGTATGACCGAAAGTCGAAGTTTCGATTTCGAGCCGGCTTTTCCGGGGACACGAAGATGAATCAGGCGATTGTACGATGGGTTCCGCGCGTGCTGGGTTTATGCTTCGCGGCATTTCTGGCGATTTTTGCGCTGGACGTGTTCGATGAGGGCTTGGGAATCGGCTCGACGATCGTGGCGCTGGCGATTCACCTGATCCCGACCTGGCTGGTTCTGGCCGCCGTTGCGATCGCATGGAAGCACCAGGTCGCAGGCGCGGCCCTGTTTTTCCTGATGGCGGCGGCTTATGTCGCCATGGCGGGCAGCCGGTTCCCGGCTTCCACGATTCTCCTGATCGCCGGCCCGCCGGTGGCGATCGGCCTGCTGTTCCTGATTTCGGGCCGGTCGACGCGGAGTCGCAAGCTCGGCGTATAACACCCGGACTGGCCGGATGCGACCGAAAAGCAGCGACCCGGTGCCGTCAGCCGATGAGGCCTTCCGGCACCTTACCCTTTCCTTCGACGCCGATCAGCCGCTGTTCCAGCCCCTGATAGGGGTAGATCAGCCGGTAGGGGTCGAGGCCCAGGAGCGTGAGGATCGTCGCCTGGACGTCGCGTACGTCGAGCGGACGCTCCACGGGGTAATACCCGATGTCGTCCGTCTTGCCGATCGTCTGCCCGCCCTTGATGCCGCCGCCGGCCATCATCATGGTGAAAGCATAAGGGTGATGGTCGCGCCCTGGGGCGAACTGGTTCGGGCTGTTCTGGGCCATCGGCGTGCGGCCGAATTCGCCGCCCCAGACGATCAGGGTTTCGTCGAGCAGGCCGCGTTGATCGAGGTCATTCACGAGCGCCGTGATGGCCTTGTCGATCTGCCCGACCTTGATCGGCAGAGTGTTCACGATGTCCTCGCCGGGGCTGGCGCCGTGGTGATCCCAGCCCCAGTCGAAAAGCTGGACGAACCGCACACCTGACTCGACCAGCCGCCGTGCCAGCAGGCAGTTGTTGGCGAAAGTGGCGTCGGTGGCCTTATAGGCCGTGCGCGGGTCGGCGGCGGCATCGCTGTCGGGAACGAAACCGGGCACAGCGCCGTACATCTCGAGGATTTCCTTCGGCTCGCGCGCGATATCCATCACCTCGGGCGCCGTAAGCTGCATGCGATACGCCAGCTCGTATTGTGCGATCCGGGTGACGGTCTCCGGGTCGCCGAGTTCAGCGGCCTGACGATCGTTGAGGGCCTTGAGCGTATCGAGCGTGCGGCGGCGGCCGGCCTGATCCATCCCTTTGGGGTTCGCCAGAAAGAGCACAGGGTCGCCTTCGGACCGACACTGAACGCCCTGAAACACTGAGGGCAGAAAGCCGCTGCCCCAGACCGATTTGCCGGCATCGGGCGTCTTGCCGCCCGAGGTCAGAACGATGAAGCCCGGGAGGTCGGCGTTTTCGCTGCCGAGGCCATAAGTCGCCCAGGCCCCCATGGAGGCTCCGCCGAAAAGGTTCGTGCCTGTGTGCAGATAAAGCTGGGCCGGGGCGTGATTGAACTGGTCCGTTTTGACCGTTTTGAGCACGGCGAATTTATCGATGACACCTGGCAGGTGTTTCCAGAGCTGGGAAAGCTCCGTGCCTGACTGCCCGTGTTTCGAAAACTTGTAGGGGCTGCCCAGCATCTTCGGCACGCCCTTGATGAAGGCGAATCGCTTGCCTTCCAGCAGTTCCTTCGGGCACTCCTTGCCGTCAAACTTGCGCAGCTCGGGCTTGTCGTCGAACAGGTCAAGCTGGCTGGGCGAACCGGCCATGTGCAGATAGATCACGTGCTTCGCTTTGGCCGGGATCATCGACGGTCGAGGCGCGAGCGGGTTGACGGGCTCTGCGGCCCGCAGACTGGCGGCCCCGTCACGGGCCAGCATGTCCGCCAGGGCGATCGAGCCGAGCGAAACGCCGATCTGGCCGAAGAAGTGGCGGCGTGTCTTCTGGAGAACGTTCTCGGCGTGAATTTCTTCGAACGGATTCATGATGTTTCGAGGTCTCAGGCTGTCTCTATCCGGGTTCGGGCGTTCGTCTTATTCACGTCGAAAACCGGATCAGGGTTTCGTAAGGAATTCGTCGAGATTCAGGATCACGTTGGCGACATTGGTCAGGGCAGCGAGTTCGGCGGTGTCCATCCCGTTCGGAACAGGCCCGAGCGGCTCGGTGGCCATGGCGGTCGCCGCGGCGGTGTCGGATCGATAGGCCGCGAGGCGGTCGGCGAAAAGGCCGGCCAGGGCCTCGACTTCTTCCGGTTTCGGATCCCGGACGAGGGTCAGCTTCAAGCCACGGGCGATGCGGGCCTTCACCTCGGACGAATCGGTCTCGCGAACCATGCGGCGCGCGAGTGCCTGGGCCGCTTCGACGTAGACGGTGTCGTTGAGCGTCACGAGGGCCTGAAGGGGCGTGTTCGTCGTGATTCGGCGAATGGTGCAGAATTCGCGGCTGGGGGCGTCCAGAGTGATCATGGCCGGATAAGGGCTTGTGCGCTTGATGAACGTGTAAAGGCCACGGCGGTGTTTGTCCTCACCGGGGCTGGTGATCCATTTGTCGGTGTTGTAGGTGCTGCGCCAGATGCCATCGGGCTGATACGGCATGACCGAAGGGCCGAACATCCTGGGCGAAAGCAAGCCGGCGACGCGCAGGGAAGCGTCGCGGATCATTTCGGCTTCGAGCCGGGCACGCGGGAACCGGCCGAGCAGTCGATTGGCCGGATCTTTGGCGATCAGTTCGGGGCCCGCTTTCGACGATTGCCGGTAAGTGGCGCTGGTGACGATCATGCGGCACAGGGCCTTGAGGCTATAATTCGCCTCGCGAAAGGCGATCGCAAGATGATCGAGCAGTTCCGGATGCGACGGCGGCTCGCCCTGGCTGCCGAAGTCTTCCTGCGTGGCCACCAGCCCCGTTCCGAAAAACGCGGCCCAGTGCCGATTTACGGCCACCCGGGACGTCAGCGGATTAGCCGGTTCGAAGAGCCAGGCGGCGACAGTTCTTCGATCTTCTGGCGCGGTTCCGGAGACTTTCGGGAAGCTGTCAGGCGTTCCGGCGGTGACGATATCGCCAGGGTCGAGAAAATTGCCCCGTTTGTGGATCTTCGTCACCCGGCGCTTGTCGGCGGCAAGATCCTTGATCACAGGTGTACGGCAGGCGGCTTCGATCGCGTTGTAGCGATCCCGTAGCGTTTTGATCTTGTCGAAGGTTTCACGTCGGGGCGGACCGAATACGAGTCCCGATTCGACGCCGGCGATTTCGTCGTAAAGCCTTTTCAGCTCGGCGGATTGTTCGGGTGTCGGAAAGGTTTCGGTGGGGAATTCGTCGCCCCGGTCAGCGTCGGCGGTCTGATCGAAAAAGGCATAGAAGCGGTAGTAATCGGTCGTCGAGATCGGGTCGTATTTGTGGCTATGGCACTTGGCGCAGCCGAAGGTCAGCCCCATCCAGACCTGAACGGTCGTATCGACACGGTCCTTGACGGCGATCGAGCGGAATTCCTCGTCGTCCGTGCCGCCTTCTTCGTTCGTGAGGGTGTTGCGGTGGAAAGCCGTGGCCAGCCGCTGTTCGGGCGTGTTTCCTGGCAGAAGGTCGCCCGCGAGCTGTTCGAGCGTGAACCGGTCGTAGGTCAGGTCTCGATTGAACGCGGCGATGACCCAGTCGCGATAGCGCCACATCGGCCTGGAACGGTCCTTTTCGTAGCCTTTCGTGTCGGCGAACCTGGCCAGGTCGAGCCACATGCGTGCCCAGCGCTCGCCATACGAAGGGCTGGCGAGCAGGCGTTCGACGAGCCTGCCATAGGCGTCCGGCGCGGTGTCGGCCATGAATTCGGCGACCTGCTCCGGCGTGGGCGGCAGACCGGTGAGGTCGAGCGAAACGCGGCGGATCAGCGTCGACTTGTCGGCTTCGGGATTGAGCGTGAGCCCGGCCGATTCGAGCCTGGCAAGCACGAACCGGTCGATCGGCGAAATCACCTTTTCGTGTGATTTGACCTCGGGTAAAGCGGCTTTCACTGGCGGTTCGAAGGCCCAATGATTTTTCCACGGCGCGCCCTGGGCGATCCACCGCTTGAGCGTGGCGACTTCTTCAGGTTTGAGCCGTTTTTCCGGGCCGCCGGGGGGCATGACTTCGTCTGCGTCCTCGGACACGATGCGGGCGATGATCTCGCTGTCGTCCAAATTACCGGCGACGACCGGCGCATGCCCACCGAGGTCGCCGAAGGCTCCCGCTTTCGTATCGAGCCGGAGCTTTGCCTTACGCTGAGCCTGATCGGGTCCATGACAGGCGAAGCAGTGTCGGGCGAGAATCGGGCGGACATCGCGGGCGAAGTCGATCGATTCCTCGCCCGAGACGGACACGCACGAAACGAGCATCGCCGACAGCGTCGTCGCGATGCGAAGGAGATTCGCGAAGCCGGTATTTCGATCGGAAAGACTGGTCGGGATCATTGTGGCAGAGGCCCGGGAAGAGTTCGGAAGCAGCTTTGGCGGGTGTCGATCGATTCATTATAACCTAATGGTTTCGCTCTTCAAAACTCCTGCTCTTCGAGCGCTTTCAGGCCGATGCGGATGGGTACCGCCACGGCCGCGATGCCCACGGCGACGGTGAGGCCCAGGCCCAGGGCCAGCCGGGTGCGGAACTGTTCCACTGACCAGCTCGTCGTAAGGCGGCGAAAGCCTTCCGCCCGAGTGTCCAGCCCGGCGAAGTAAAGATGGCAAGGCAAAGCCACGGCACCTACGGCGACGAGAAGGAACAGAAGGCTGACGACAAGATTCAACGTGCCGCCGAAGCCGGCTGCGATTTTCGAAGGGTCGCTTTCACGATAATTCGGCAGGCGAGCCCCCAGGCCGACCGAAATCGCCGAAAGGCCCAGACACAGCACGGCCATAAGGGTGGCATGGACAGCGATCAGGCCGGAATCGAGCCCGAGCTGGATGTCCGAAATCAAAAGCAGCGATTCGCAGGCCACGAGCGCGAGCGCGGCCGAGAAGACGAACTTGCCCCAGAGGATCTGTGATCTTCTCAGCGGCAGCAGGTTAAGCATCCACGCGTTGCGGCCTTCCAGCGACATCATGGGAAAGATGAAGCGGCTCGTGAACGTCGCCAGCAGAAGTGCCGTGACGGAGAGATTGAGGAAGCTGACGAGATTTCGCCAGACGGGGCTTTCGAGGTTCGACGAAAACCGGCGGATGTTGGCGAAGTAGGCCGCCAGCAGGCCGAAAAAGATGAGAAACTGCGACCATTGGGCAGGGTCGCGCAAGAAGCAGCGGGCGTCTTTCGCGATGATCAGCCGCACGGGTCGCGACATGAACGGGAAGCCGAATTCGACGATCCGCTCGATCCAGTCGGACGGCCTCCTTCTTCGGCCAGAACGCTCGCCCTGAGCTCGGCAGAACGTGTCGCGGAGAATCGTTCGAGCCACCCAGGCGGCGATGAGCCAGGCCATGGCCGCATGGGCCGCGATCGTGCCGACGTAAGCCAGCCCCGTCGAGGTTTCGCCCCTGGCCAGGTCGATGACGGCCCTGGCCATCCAGCGGCTGGGGAGCAGCGGGTGCCGGCTGAATGCCAGGCGGCCGAAAAGGTTGTCCATCCAGTCGGGCGTCAGTGCCGTGCCGGGTGTCCGGAACGCTGCCAGCACGAATCGGCCGATCACGATCAGGAGAAAGCCCGAAATGACTGCGAGTACGGTTTTCGGTCGCCTCGGCATGAGATAACCGATGCCCAAGGCCACAGTCGCGCCCAGCGACCCGGGCAATCCGACGAAAGCGGCGAGAAGCGGTACGATCGTGAGGTAAAAAACGCCCCCGGCTTTGACGACCAGCCCATAGGCGACGAGCACCGGGCTGCCGAGGAGCAGCACGCCCCAGCCTGCAAAAACGATCGATTCGACGAACTTATGGGCAAACAGGTGATCTTCCCGAACCGGTTGCGTGAGAAGCCAAGCGGATTCACGACCATAGAGCAATCCGGCATAGATGATGATGCCCGTGGAAACGCCGAGCATGACGAAGAGCGTCAGAAAAAACAGGCTGAAGAGGTATTCGTAAATTTCGGCCGTGAGTTCGAACTGTTCGACGAACACGAACCCGCCCAGGAACAGCACGAACATACCGGCCCAGAAAATGAGGCAGCAGAACGCCGCGACCCCCAGCCGCAGGCGACTCTTGTTCCAGAGATCGCTGAGCGAATTGCGCAACAACCTGCGGCGCAGGAATCGAAGCGGCTCGCCGCCCGGCTCCGAAGCGCTCACGACCGATTGTTCGCCGTTCGACCTGGACCGATTCATGGAGGCCCCTGCTCCTCGAACGTGGCCGGGGCCTTGTCGGGGTCAGCAGCCGGGTCGCCGTCGGTCAGCTGGAGGAACAGATCTTCGAGTGATCCTTTGTGCGAAAGCGTCTCGCGCAGTTCTGTGAGATTTCCTTCCGCGATCATTCTGCCTTTATGGATGATTCCGATACGGTCTGCAAGGTCTTCGGCGATCGAAAGCAGGTGAATGGACATGAGCACGGCGACGCCGGAACGGGCCAGGTCCACGAACATGCGTTTGACGATGCGGGCCGAGCGGGGGTCGAGACCGACGAAGGGCTCGTCGACGACAAGCACTTTCGGTTCATGCACCAGTGCAGAGGCGAAAACGAGACGCTGCTTCATCCCCTGGCTGTAGCCTTCGCAGAGTTCGTCGAGGAATCCTTCGATCTCGAACAAGCGGACGAATTCACGGGTGCGTTCGGCCGCTCGATCCGAGTCCATGCCGTACATGCGAGTGACGAACGACAGGAATTCTCGACCCGTCAGCTTGTCGTAAAGGAATGGCTGATCAGGCACATAGGCGATCAGGGACCGGGCTTCGGCCGATCCCGCGGGAAAGCCGCCGAGGGTGATCGTGCCGGATGTCGGCTTGAGAAGGCCGCAGAGCATTTTGATCGACGTCGTCTTGCCCGCGCCGTTGGGCCCCAGGAAGGCGAACAGCTCTCCGGACCGGACGGTCAGGTCGAGTCCGTCCACGGCGGTTTTCGGGCCGAACCGCTTCGTCACGCCTTCGAAGCGAATCATGTCGACACCGGTTCCGGCTGAGCGCCCGGCTCCCGACGATTCGGCAGTCATCGGACAGGTTCCTCCGGTTCACGTTCGAGTAGCAGCCTCACCAGCGGAGTCGGCAGTTCCTGCCGAATCACGAGCCCGTCGCGGCGGACCCACATGCGTGCTGAAAAGGTCGACGATTTGTGCATGACGACGAATGTCTCCGTCGGATTGCCGTTCCAGAAGAGCCTTTCGAGCCCCGTGACTTCGGACCGGATCGTCTCTGGCCGGGCGGTCAGGGGCTGAAGTACTTGCGTCGACCAGGACTGTCCGACGCGCAGGCCCGGCAGGCGGTCCAGCGGTTCGAGACCGCCCCGGACCATCGCACGCGGATCCTGAGCGACGCTCTGCCGAAAGTTCAAAAGAGGCGAAAGCCGGCTCGAAAAGCGGATGTCGAGCTTGTCGCCCGGCACGGGTATCGCCTGGACGTCAAGGACCGGCTCCTGCCCCAGATCCTCGACGCGAACTTCAGCCCGGGCAAAATCGAGCAGCCCTTGTGGCGAAATGCGCGTAGAGCTTCGGAAAACGAAATCCGCCGAGTCGGCGACGGCCAGCGGCGTTCCCTTGAGGAGCCCCTTGCCGTCGATCCGGACACGGCTTTCCAGAACGGTCGATCCGTCCGCGTTCCGGTGCGACTCGCTGACAGCCTGCCCGACGACGCGGCGTCCATCAGGGCCATCCTCAACGGAAATCAACCAGCGAGAAGGGTTTTCGTTCGTCGCGACGACGACCCTTTTCCAGTCGGGCGGTTGACCGACGAGATATTCGGGAAGCACGTCCCTACGTACGAGCCAGACGGCGGAAACCGTCCAGGCCACGAAAATCAGGAGTCGAACTGGCCAGGCGGGCATGTGTCGATCCTGAACCGAAAGAGGATGGCCCCGGGTCCCGCAGGTGGGCTACCGGGGCCAAACGGATTTCCTGGAACGAATCAATAGGCGTCAGCGCTGACGACTTCGCCGCCGTTGATGGAATTGATCTGGATCCAGACCTGGGCGTTGACGGTGTCCTTGAAGAACCGGACGGAACCGTCACCCAAAAGCGAATTGATGCCGCCAGGGTGCCGGCTGCGGGCACCGGCATAGCTGGCACGGTCGCCACCGCCGCCTGTGCACGGCAGATAAGGCGGCTGGTTGACACAGAAAATCACTTGATTAAGCCGGTCGCCATATACGCCCGTACCGTAGGTGTCGACGGATTTGTTCGGGGCCATGCGGCTTTCGTAGTGGCTGCCGCCGGGGACGCTTTGCCAGATGGCGCCGCGGATGTCGAACGTGGCACCCTGGATGATTTCCGCCATGACGACGGAGTTCGAAGTGCCGTCGGTGAAGCGGTTCAGACCGATGTTGCCGTTATGCCCGAAGGCGGACTGAAGGTATTTGACGTTCAGGTTGTTGTTGAGGATGTCGGACTGGTCCCACTGGGTATTACCCCACGAGGCGACATAGTTGCCCTTCGTCGAAATCGGGCCGGAAAGCGCGCCGCCGACGTATTGAGGCGTGATCTGGAACTTGTTGTCGACATCGCTCGGGCACTGGAACAGGCCGATCTTCGTACTCATCACCGTCGAATTCGCGAAGAAGCCGACCGGCAGCCCGAGCAGAGGTCCGCCCGAACCCGTGGTGTAATTGAAAGCGTTGGCCAGCGTTCCCTGTTCGAACTGGGGCAACATCAGGATGAACCAGTTGGTGTCCTGACACTGGAAGAAGTTGTATCCGCAACCGGTCGGATTGTTCGGGGCCCAGATACGCCCGGGAGGAAGGACGTTGTGGATATCGTGATAGTTATGGATGGCCAGGCCGAGCTGCTTCATGTTGTTGACGCACTGGGCACGGCGGGCGGCCTCGCGAGCCGATTGCACGGCAGGCAGAAGCAGAGAGATCAGAACGGCGATGATGGCGATGACCACCAGCAGTTCGATCAGGGTGAAACCGTTCTTGCGACTGCGGATCAATGCGTTCCCCTTTCGGTACGACTGTTCAATTTTTCGAATCGGGATGAATTCGACCGACAGCCTGGGCGATCGAAGTACCGTGAGAGATCACGCGATTCGTCCGCGCCGGGGACTCGACCAGAACCGCCGCATGATTGCATGATTGCTCATCACCAGGTGTCTCATTCCACATATAGCCGAAAGACGATCGATTCGGGAAGATCTTCATCGGAGTTTCGCGCTGCAAAAAACCCACGGAACCTGCGACGCGACGAACCTGGAGGCCAGAGACGACGATGTCCGGACCGACTCGCTCCCCTGTGACGAACTCTCTTCTGAAATTACGCGACAGGGCCATCGACGGCACGAAACGGACTCTGGCCGTTTTCCGAACGATCGGAAACGTGCTGAAAAACCGCCGCGGGATCGTCTTGCGCCACTGGGAAACCTCTGCCTGGCTGGGTATGCCGATCGTCGCTGCCGCAGGCTTTTCGGTCGGCCTGGTCACCTGGTTTCAGCTCCGTGAAATCCTCCTCACTTACGGAGCCGAAGGGACTCTGCCGAGCCTCGTCACCGCCGCGATCGTCATCCAGACCGGCCCGATCCTGACCGGGCTGATTTGTGCCGCCCGGCTGGGAGCCAGTACGGCCGCCGAACTGAGTACGATGAACCTGACGGAAGAAGTGGACGCCCTGGCCGCCATGGGCGTGAACGTCACGGAAACGCTGCTGACACCGCGATTCGTCGCGATGGTGCTGGCTTTGCCTGTGCTGACGATCGTGATGGACCTTTCGTCCGTCGCCGGGGCTTTGGCCGCGGAGACGATCTGGGGAGACATGGGTGTCCCGGCGTTTCTCGACCGCGCGCTCGACTTGCTGACGCTGGGTCGCGTGCTGCCGGCCACACTGAAGACAGCCGTCTTCGGCGGGCTCACGGCCCTGATCGCGGGCAATGCCGGCCTAAACTGCCCGCGCGAAGCCGAGGCCGTGGGCCAGGCCGCCCTGAAAGGAGTCGTGGGTTCGATTTGCGCGGTTCTGGCCGCGGATATGGTCATGGTGCCATGGATTCAATGGGCCAGCCGAACCCTTGCCGTCTGGAATTGAATTCGCGGATCGATCCGGGGCCGTAGTGGCGAGATTCGTCTTCCGCGAACACGGAACATTTTTCGCTGGAGAGTGGCAGGGTGTCGGCCTAAGATTCAATGAGAGTTCCGGTTCGGAACCCGATCCGCATTTCGGAGTTCGCCGGAAAGGCGAAAACCGGCACCATCGGACGAGGCGTGTCGCACATGCACAGACCGATCTCCAACCGCAGGGCGGCATTTCATATTTTGGGCGTGGTTCTTCTGATCGCCGTATCGCTTGCGGTTCTCTCGAAGATCGGCATGCGAACCGGGGTTCTGGGCCGATCCACCGAACTGACGGTGCGATTCGGCCGGGTGGACGGGCTCCGGGCGGGCGATCAGGTACGGCTTCAGGGGCTGCGGATCGGATCGGTGTCACGCATCGACCCACCCGCGAAAGCGGGTGAGGATCTTGTCGTCAGGCTGAAGGTCGATCCTTCGATCGCCCGGCTCCTGAGGTCGGACTGCAGCGCCTCGATCGCATTTCAGGGCATGATCGGCCAGCCTGTCGTGGAACTTGCCGCAGGCTCGGCGGATGCGGGCGAGCTCGACCCGGCCCGCCCCTTGAACGGCCGCACCAGCGACGGTATCGCTCAATTGACGCAGCGCGCCTCGGAATCGCTCGCGAAGCTGGAAAAACTGACTGACGAAGCCAGCGCCGGAGTGAAGCAGCTGAACGCGATCACGGCCGTCATCGCGAAGGGCGAAGGAAGCGTCGGCAAGCTCGTGATGAATGACGACGCGTATCGCAAGCTGGTCGATGTCGGCGAACAGGGGGAGCGGACGCTGGAAGATCTTCAGGAGAACCTGGAATCCCTGAAACAATCCTGGTTCTTTTCGCGCATGTTCGAGGATCGGGGATTTTATGAGCGGGATACGACTCTGTTCGACCCTTCGGCGGACCAGATCCGTAAAAGCCTGGCGACTTCGGATCTTTTCGAATACGGCACGGCGATTCTGACCCCGCTGGGCCGCAGCCGAATCGACAATGCCCTCGGAACGATTCGCTTAGCGCTGAAACCCGATTCGAAAATCGTCGTCGCGGCTTTCTCGGTGCCGGGAACGGGTGGCGAATCGATGAACCTGCTCATGACGCAAAAGCAGGCGGAATCGGTAAGGGATTATCTGGAACGTCAGCACAGGATATCCTACGTGAGTCTGTTCAAGTCGCGCAAGGTCACGGCCGTCGGATTCGGTTCGCGGCCGCCGTCGTTCTGGAACGTCGAAAACGTGCCGCCCGGTCGTGTCGAGCTGGTCGTTTCGACGCCTCGAGCCGATCGATCCTGAACGTGGTTCGACCGCTCGTGCCAGGAAGCCGCGGGATCGTCCTGCCGAATCAGCCGCGAAATCGTGCCGGGAAGGCGATTGCCGTCCGCACCGTCGAGAATTCGAAACAAGGAATCGGGTCGTGGCTCAGCTTCTGGTCGTTCAGGGCGAACAAATCGGACAACGGTTCGAATTGATCGCCGAAAATTCGGTCATCGGTCGTGAAGCGGGTTGCGAAATCCGGGTGAAGGACCCGGAAATTTCACGCCGCCATGTGGCCGTGATCAAGGACGAACTGGGCTTCCGCGTGCGCGATCTGGGTTCTTCGAACGGGACGACGCTCAACGGCGAAGCGATCCGCGAAACGCGGTTGAAGCGCGGCGACAAGATCCAGCTCGGTCAGACCGTTCTGCTGTTCCTGGACGATCTGGCGATCCGGGCCCAGGGCGCGACGCTCGAACAGGTGCGCATCGTGCCGCCGGATACCGGCGAAGACAAATCCGCGATCGTCCAGGCTCTGCCCGTGATGTCGGACATGTCCCAGCTTTTCGCCGGCAACGCGCCGCCTTTCTGGCTGCAGGAACGTCTTTCGAGCCTGGACGTGATCTATAAGGCCAGTCGCGAAATCAACCTGATCACCGACCCGAACGAACTGTTGCCCCGAATCCTCGAACTGGTGTTCGACGCGATCGGGGCGGACCGCGGCGCGATCCTGCTGGCCGATGCCCGCGGCGTAATCGAACCACGCGCGGTCCGCTGCCGCGGCACGGCACAAAAGGGCGAGCGCCTGCACATCTCGCATTCGATCGTCGATCACGTCCTCCATCAACGGCAGGGCGTCATCTGCACCGACACACTCACCGACAGCCGGTTTTCGATGGCGCCGTCCGTCATGCAACTGGGCATACGTGAAGCGATTTGCGTGCCGCTCCAGGGCCGGCATTCGATCCTGGGCGTCATCTACGCCGATCATCGCAGTATGCAGGAACTCGGTCCCGAAGCCGCGGCGACGCCACCGAGAAGGTTCTCGCAGGATCATCTGGCTCTGATGGTTTCCATTGGCCACCAGGCAGGGCTCGCGGTCGAGAACAGTTCGCTGTATCAGGCCAAGCTGGACGCCGAGCGCCTCGCGGCCATCGGCCAGACGATCGCGATCGTCTCCCACCATGTCAAAAACGTTCTTCAGGGTCTCAAAGGCGGCTCGGCCCTGATTCGGAGCGGTCTCGATTCCGGCGACCTGTCACTCGCCCGCCGGGGCGATACGATTCTCGAGAGAAATCTCGACAGGGTGTACGACCTCGTTCTGGACATGCTGTCCTACTCGAAAAGCCGTGAACCGGTGCGCTCGCAAGTGGTCATTCGCGCCCTGATCGAAGATCTCATCGAACTGATGCAGCCCAGGGCCGAGTCTCAGAAAATCCGCATCGAATCTTCGGAAATTCCGGAAACCCTCGTCGCTTCGCTCGACGAGGAAGGCATGCACAGGGCTATCCTCAACCTGATCACCAACGCCATGGATGCACTCGCAGGACGCGAAAACAGCGTGGTCAGGATCGACGCCGGTTACGACGAGTCGAAAGACCTTCTGACGATCCAGGTTTCCGACAACGGCGCAGGCATCGCCCCGGAGGACATGGTCCACCTGTTCGAACTGTTCGAATCGACGAAAGGTTCCAAAGGGACGGGCCTGGGGCTGCCGGTCAGCGATAAGATCATCCGCGAACATGGCGGAAGAATTCGCGTCGAAAGCCAGCCTGGTGAGGGCGCCCGTTTCGTGATCGAAATTCCCGGAACTCGCGTTAAGGAACCGGAAATTCCGATACGAACCTCGACCGAGGCCACCATGACCGAATCGGAAATCCTCAGGGCCCGGGCCGCGATTTTGACCGACCCCGCACAGCCCGAATGAATCGCAGCGATTCTGTCCCTCGATCATTCGACGATTCGGGAATCAGCGGACCAGGCGAATTCGGCCGGAATCCCGAATTTCCTTACCCAGTCGCTCCACGTTCACATCGGCGCGCGAACGGCCGTTGATGCGGATCTCGCCATCGAGCACCACGATTCTCTGCAGTTCGACGCTTCGAGACTGCAACGTCGGGGCGATCGAGAGGCAAAGCGTGGGCAATTCGTCCTTGACCTCCCAGCGGGCTTCGATCCCGGCATTTTTGAGAGCATCGACGACTTCCTGCTGAAACCGCTGGCCGTAAAGCGGCAGCATTCCCACCCGCAGATTCTCCACACCGATCCGCAGCTCATTGGCTTCGGCACATTCAGGCCTGAGGCTGACCGAAATTACCGCCGCGACCGGAGGACCGTTCCATCGGAACGCCAGGTTCAGCCGTTCGGCGCCGAACCGAATACGTGGCTGAGTCAAATCGCCCGGGAAATCCTCGATCAGATCCGCGAGCGAGTTTTCCGCAAGCCAGGCGTTAATGGACTTGTCCGTCAGGCGAATCGTCCATTCGGGATCGTTGGCGATGTCGTTTCGCATTTGCACGACGTCGCCGACCAGTTCCTTTGCCTGTTCATGCCGCTTCTCGACATCCGTTTCGGTTTCCGCGGCGATGATCTCGGAATAATAGTCCGGAGGTGACGTCGCCATTCGTAACATGCCGAAAGTAAGCGTCAGAAGCACGCCGACCAGTACGAAACCCGCGACGACGAATTTGCGTGCATTCCTTCGCATGACGTTTCGAGCCTCCAGGGAAAGATCCGAGTGAACGAGCGATCGAGACGACCTCGAATCGATCCTGAACGAACCCGACGGTCCGAAAATCGACAGCGTCGTGGCCGAAGCATCAGAGCCCGAAATCCGCCAGCACTTTCGGCGCGTCGCCCTCGTTGGTCGAGCGGAAGGTGTGACGCCGGATGACCTTGCCGTCCTTCGCGGAGACGATCGTGACGTGATCGTCCCGCGTGAGGCCCCAGTCCGCCGGTCCGAACGCATTGCCCGGCCAGACCGCGTAAGTGGTCATCGAAAGGCGAATCGACTGCTGCACTCGTGGCAGATGCTCCTGCAAAGCCTGCACGGGTTCGTCGCTGAGCCAAACCGCCACGATGCCACCGTCCGTCAGCTTGTCGCGAATCTGAAAGTCAAGCTCGCGCAGGAGCCGCGCCGTCGGCCTGTCCCAATGCTCCTTCTGCAGGAACATGTAGACGGTCGGCTTCGAGCCTCGTTTTTGGACCAGGTCGGCTTTCTGCCCGACATCGTCGCCGACGCACACGATCGCTTCCAGACCGGGCACGGCTTCTGCCGCAATCGAAGTGCCGATAGCGTTCTCCCGGAACGACGTCACGAGCGCCAGCGCGACGACGAGAATCGAACCCGGTTTCGAAATTGCGAATCGATGCCTGACAGTGCGAATGCTCATGGCGAATTCCCTGATGGAACGTCGACGATTCGTTGCCGCAGGTTCAGCGGATCGGAAGCAGGCGTTCAGCCCTGGACATGAGCGTCGACCAAGGCACGGAAGAATCTCGTCGATCGATGGCGACCGATTCGTCGAGCGGCCTGGGCCTGCCCGTTTCGTCGATCTGCACGAACTGCATCAGTGCGTCCATCCACGGATCCTTACGCCCTTTGAGAGGGGCACCATGCAGACCGACGATCACCTGGGCTGTCCGAGTCCAGAGCACCGAGCCGCGAATCTGGACGACTTCCCCGATCGGAACCGGTTCGAGACAGCGCAGATCGACGACTCGCTTGAGAACCAGATTGGCGGAGTCGCCGACAGCTCGGTAGGCAGTGGCATAGGCCGCCTCAAGAGCGAGAGAAACCAGACTGCCCGCATAGAGCGTGCCGTGGTGGTTGGCATCCCTGGGCAAAATGAGTCGATGGGTGAGAGTTTCCGGGTCGGGCGAAAGCAAGATCGGCGAACTCCCCGGCGCTGCGATTCGACATGACCCGAACGGGCCCGAAGAAAAGGTCGCCGAAAATGGTTCGTTCGTCAATCGCAATCTCGAAAAGCGGCTGTTCCGCACAGGCTGGTGCCCGGCGCGTCATGAGGAATCCAGGCTCGCTGCCGTCCTCACTTCGGTAACCGCCAGGCCGTGACGAACTCAGGAGAGGACCTTATGGCCGGCGAACCCCGAATCGCCGAGATAGGTGATCGAAGCCGGTGCATTGGCCTGCCCCCGGAACCGGAAGATGGCCCGGCCATTTTCAAGCTGAATCGTTCGAACGGTCGACCTGCTCGCCCGGCTCGCGATCCGAATCATACCGCTCGGAACGCCTGCCCCAGGGGTGACGGCCCGGACGGTGATGATCCAGTCCGTCATTCCGCCAGCGGCGTTCACGACCGTCCAGACGATTTCGACATTGGCCTTGCTGACCACGATCGTCGAGGCCTGAGCCGTCGCGAGAGCCGGATAAGTGCCAACCGCTGGAACGGTCGCCGTAATGGACGCCGATCCAACCAGAGAAGCCGTGTAGGGAAGAGTCGCGACGCCCGAAACGAACGGCGTCGAACCCAGGAGCGTGCCGTTCACGAAAAACTTGACGGCAACGCCTTCGTAAGCGGCGGAATACGCATTACCGACCGAGGCAGCCAGGGTCACGGTCTGGCCGAAAACGGCTGTCGCCGGCACATTCATCGACAAAGTGGCGGCAGCGGCAGGCGTGACGGTGAGTTGCTTCGCGCCTGACGTGATCGCCCCGAAGTTCGTTTCGCCTTCGAACCGGGTTTTGATCTCATGGGCGCCGACCGAGAGGTTCGAAACGTGGAACTCATAAGCTCCGCCGGCCGTCGTTTGCGTCGTCGCCGCTTCGACACCGTCCACGATCAATTTGATCGTTTTCCCCGAAGCGCTCGCCCCGGCCGAAAATCCCAAAGAACCGCTGACCAGCACCGACTGACCGGCCGCGGCGGTCGTTCGATCGGTCGAGACCGAAAGTGAGGAAGGTGCCTGAAGGATCGTCAGGTTCGACGAACCAGCTGAGGCATGATATTTCGTATCGCCGGAATAGACGGCCGAGATCGAATAGAGGCCCGTATCCCAGGCCGTTCCCGCAAAGCTCCAGGTCGCCTGGCCGAGAGCGTCGACCGGAACCGTCGCGAGGATCGTACTGCCTGAACGGAACTCGACCGTTCCCGAAGGTGCCACGGCTCCGTCAGGGTAGCTCAGGGCGGCCGTCACGGACCAGTTCTGTCCATACTGGACCGAAGAAGACGAGAGGCTCACGGTCGTCGAAGGGCTGAATTTCGTACTGCCGATTCCGGGGATACCGACAGTCGTCGTGAGCGCTCCGCCCAAAACGGGCATACCCATCAGGCTCAAAAGCGCGCCGATTTCATCGCCCAGTTCGTCGTCGATCGTTCCGCCACGATCCGGATTCGAAAAATAGGACACCGAAAGCTGCGCACCGTCCGGATGGTGCGGATCGAAAATGAACTGGCTCGCCACGTTCATCAGGTTCATGCCGAAGATGCCGTCGATCCCGGGCGCGACATCGAGGACATACACAGGAACTTGCGAATACCGGACGGTTCCGCCGTCCGAACGAGTGAAATCGAGGAAGTCGAGCGTGTAGCCAGGCACCGTCGATGTGCCGGCGACACCCTGCACGTCGATGGTGGTCTCAGGCTGATCGAGGTCCAGGCCAAGCTCAAGAGCCATGTCCGTCGAAATCACGGAAAGCTGGGCTCCGGTGTCGAACAGGAAGTTCATGTCGCCGGTTGAGATGGAATTGTCCGTCGCGTTGACCTGCGGAATCAGCCACAGATACGATTCCGTGATCAGATCCCCCGGATCGTCGTAATTGTCGGCGCCAAAGGGAATCAGCGGAAACGTCACCGTGTCGAACACTTCCCCGTAAGTGGGATCCGGCTGCAGGGTCAATCCAGGCTGACTGAATTCGAGATCCGGAAACGGGATCACGAGCGATTCCATGCCGGGAAGCATCCCTGAAAAATCGAGTTCCGCACCCAGCATCTTCACCCACGCGGCGGCACCGTCCTGGTATTTCGGCGAGGGAAGGAGTGCCGGAGTCCCCGTGATCGTGGGCAATAAAGGTGATTCATCGGTGCCGACGAAGGCCTGAATCCCCGGCGTTTCCAGCGCGCTTGACCGCAGCGCGATATCGAACACGGGAAAGCCGAATTCGTCGAAGCTGAGGTTGAACGAGGACATGCCGTCGGAAACGATGACCCCGGGTTCGGAGACGTCGCCGATGATATCGCCCCCGATACCTTCCGCCTGTGCACCGCCCGGAACCTTGATCGGAATGGTGCCGAAGCCGCTCATGTCGAAAAAGGCCTGATCCTGACCGGAAAACGTCACCGCCGAAGCGCCCGAATCGAAGATGCCCAGCGCGCCCCGTTCCGGTATGTCGAAGCCCTGAACGACCAGAATCTGATCGCCGAACTGGTCGAGTTCCGGAATGAGCGGAATCTCGAGTACCGGCGGCAGAGTCATCAGAGCACGCGTTTCGCACGCCTCGAAACTGGCACGAAATGCCCGTTGACCGCGATGCACGGCCTCCCGGAGTCTCCGGGCCGGTTCGCTTCGTACTCGCAAAATGCGGCTTTTTCCCGAAGGTCGTACGAAATTCATCGGCCGGTCTCCTGTCATGACGAAGGACGACGTACCTTGTTGTAGCGCAAGAGTTACTGGTGATTGATTCAGGTACGAGTGTAACACGAACCCGTGACATCAAAAATCGCAGAAATCCGATTTCTTTTTTGAGGCATCGACTTTCGCACGAATCACGAACGGACCGAAATGCCCAGAGTTATTCCGCCCGACAGGAATCACAATGACTTCGAGCAGCGGTACCGGACGATACCGCTGCTCGAAAAGCCGGAGTCTCCATGCGATTTCGAAAAATCGATTCGGGTTTCCGCTGGTGATTACGACCCGATGGAAGCCACGATCGAACCAGACTCGACGCCGGATTCCGCAAGCGGGATTTCGTCGATGAACTCATAGAAGACGTTACGCTGCCGGGGAACGAATCCCGCTTCCCGGATCGCCCGCTTGATCTGGTTAAGCGTCAGATGGTGCACCGTGCCGGCCTGGCTGACGACGTTTTCCTCGATCATCAGCGAGCCCATGTCGTTGGCACCGAAAAACAGGGCGACCTGGCCAATTTCGGGCCCCTGAGTCACCCATGAGCTTTGGATGTTCCTGACATTGTCGATGAAGAGTCGCGAAATGGACTGAACCCGCAGGTATTCGAAAGCTCCGGCGGCAGGAATGTGGGCCATGTCCGTATTTTCCGGCTGACAGGTCCACGAGATGAAGGCCGTGAAGCCGCCGGTTTCGTCCTGAAGTTCGCGGATCCGCAGCATGTGCTCGATGCGTTCCTCGAGCGTTTCGACATGCCCGAACATCATCGTGGCCGTCGACTTCCCGCCCATCTTGTGCCAGACGCGGTTGACGTTCAGCCAATCGGCCGTGAGAGCCTTGCCCTTGGTGATTTCCTTACGCACGCGGTCCACAAGGATCTCGCCGCCACCGCCAGGGATGCTGCCCAGGCCAGCGTCCTTCAACTGCCCCAGGACATCTTCGAGCGACATCCGGTAACGCTTGTGAAAAAAGTGTATCTCAGGCGGGCTGAATGCGTGAATGTTGACGTTGGGAAAGCGATCCCTGATGGCCCGCAGCAGATCGAGATACCACTGGAACGGCAAATCGGGGTGAAAGCCGCCCTGCATGAGGATCTGATCGCCGCCCAGGTCGACGGTCTCCTGAATTTTCTGAAGGATGACGTCGGTATCGAGCACGTAGGCATCGGTATCGCCGACGCGGCGGTAGAACGCGCAGAAGTCGCACGTGGCGGCACACACGTTCGAGTAGTTGATGTTCCGGTCGATGTTATAGGTGCGATACGGTTCCGGATGCAGGCGTCGGCAGACAGCGTCCGCGGCGCGGCCCAGCTCGTGTAGGCCGCCCGAACGCATGAGCGTGACGCCTTCGTCGTAAGTCAATCGCCGGCCTTCAGTCGCGGCACGCAAGATCTCTTGAACGGTGGAGGACAACGTCGCACCTTTCGGGCACCAGGCCCAGAGCTTCGGCCTTCGCTGCGAAGAGCTTCAGACCGGCCAATTCCGGCTCGCCGAGGAAATAGTTCAGGTTCTGTGTGAGATAGGTCAGACATTCCGCATAGGTGAGTCCAAGCCGCGGGGCATACTCCGCCGCGATTTCGCCGGCGTGACGCAGACCGTCGTCGCGGCAGTCGCACAAGGTCTTGGTCAAGGCGTCCCAGTCAATTCCGGCACGTGGCCGGGCAGCCCAGACAGCGAAGACGAACGGCAAGCCCGTCCAGCGGGTCCAGGCTTCGCCCAGATCGACGACCGTATGATAACGCGCTTCGTCGATACGCATCGCGCGATCGCCGATCACGAGCATGGCGTCCGCCGTCGACTCCTCAGGCGGAACGCCGATCGGCAATTCCTCGAGTGAATCCGGGCGAACCGAATGCACGCCATCCAGCCAGATCCGGCATAAGGCCTGGCTGGTTCGCGAGCCTTCGTCCAAGGCGAGCCTGCGAATGCCGCTCAACGGAACGTTCGAAAGGAGCTTCACGCTCCGCACGGCCGCTCGTGTCGAAATCGCTGCCCCGGGCAATGCAAAATAGCCGTACCGGTCAATTCCACGGAGAAATTCGACGGACGGAATCATGGCGATGTCCAGCTCGCCAGCGGCCATCCGTGAGGCCAGCCGACTCGGCAGATCGACATCGAAGCGGGCGTCCGGCAAGCGCTTCTGCAGGCCGTAATGAAGCGGCCTGGCATTCAGATAGCTGACCAGACCTATGTTCAGGCGATCACTCATGGCGAACGTTCGATCCAGAGATTCCTGAAGCCCGGACACCGAGACTGCCTCGACTCCCGGTTCGTACCGTCATTTCGGAACGTACAGAAAGTATATGCTTCACGGAGCGCTCAACAAGATCAGATGGGAGGTTCGTTCGAAACGTTCGATAGCATCGAATTAACCCTCACGTTGCGGCCGCGTGAGGGCGAGAATCGCCCCCAGCAGCGTTCCGGCCGTGAGCCAGAGAAGACCCGAGCCGGAGACCCACGCGAGCAGGATCAACGCGACGACCAGGGCCCCGCCGAGACGCCAGGGCTTCAGACGCAAGCTCTGGCGCGTCATCATCTTGAGGATCCGAACTCCGTCGCGTACGGCATTCAGTTTCGATGCCGTACCCGCGGCCCGGGGCAGATACGGCACGGGCTTCTCGATGACCCGGAAGCCGCCGGCTAGAGATCGGCATGCCAGCTCGGTTTCGATTTCGAAACCGTTCGACTTCAGCCTGACCGAGCGCAGAAATCGCGGGCCGAAGACCCGATAACCGGAAAGCAGGTCGCCCCCCGAAATGCCCATCAGCAGGAAGAATGCGAGCCGGAGAAGCACGTTGCCCAGGCTCCGCACCGGGCTCATGGCACCCAGCGAAGCATCGGGCACGCGGGCGCCGACGACCATATCCGCCTGACCTGCGAGGACAGGTTCGAGCAGTCCAGGTGCTTCGGATGCAGGGTAAGTGCCGTCACCATCGGCCATGACGACGGCATCGCGGTCGCCCAGCTCGGCGAACATGGCTCGAACGACGTAGCCCTTGCCCTGACGGCTCACGGAAACGACCCGCACACCATGATCCCAAGCCACCTGTGCGGAACTGTCCGTCGAATTGTTGTCGAACAGGATCAGGTCGGCCTCGGGCAAGGCTTTACGCCAATCGGCGAAAACTTGCGACAAAGCGGGGGCTTCGTTGTAGCAGGGAATGGCGACGGCGACACGCCATCGCTTCTGGTGGTCCGACGAAGGTTCCATGGGGGATGTCAGCCGTTTCCCGGTGGTTCGTTGCAGAGCTCTCGACCGGCGATTCTGGCCGTCAAGCCCCGAACATTATCATAACAAAGCCGCGGGCCGGGCGTCGCTTGCGTCGTCAGCGATTCCAGCGTTTGGGCGGAGGTGCATCGAACCGGGCCGATGTCGCGGGGAAGCGAATTCCGATCTTCCAGATCAGGTCGGGCTGATGTTTGACGAGCAGATACTTCATGACGACTTCGTCAGAAGGTGGCATCCCCGGATCTTCGAAGACGACACACAAACGGCAGGCCTGATTGAGAGACTTCGCGTTCCAGACTTCGATCAGCCCGTGGCTCTTGCGCGGAACTCGATAAAAATACTCGCCGTGGGCCACCGTCAGGCGGTCATACGTACTGAATTCGTGAAATTCATCACGCGTCACGATGTCCTTGACCAGCTCTGCGGCGACCAGTTCAGGGATGCCTTCGGCCTGCACGGAGAGATCGATGCTCATCGGTTCGGTTTCGTCCGTCGGTGCCGGGGTGCTCCGGCCTTCAATCACCCGCATCGTCTCATGGGCGACCATATGTGCGTAACCGGTCCGCAGGGCGGGCGTTCTGGCCACGAGGAACGAATGCCGGGCCCCTGCCCGCACGACTTCGTGAGAGAATGACTCGACCTCACGCTGAAGTTTGTCCATCCAGTATCGAATCAGGCGAACCCTGTCCGCCTCGGAATACCGGAACACGTGCGGCCCGACATCATCGACGGTGATGAGCGAATCGGGCGGCGGCTTCTGTGCCGCGGCCAGTTCGTTCACGTCTTCGCCTTCCTCGAGCGATTCGCGATATTCGGCGTATGAGATCTCGCCCTGGGCGAACCGATCGGCCAGATTCCCTGCGGTCTTGTGTTTGACGCGAATCCGCCGGAACGTCGGACGGGCGAGCAGGCGCACTTCACGCGCGGCAGGATCGTGCGGACAGCGGACATCCTGGGCTTCGATTTCCCAGCGTAGATAACCGGTGCGGATCATAGGTGAGCGAGTCGATCGAATTCCCGTGTGCGATTCAACCGATCCGAAACGCGGATCGATTCAGCCACCTTGAATCGCCGGTACGATGAGGATTTCCGGTGCCGATTCGTCGAACGAGCGGATCATGGTCGACCGTCCAGGCCCGTCGAGCCGGAAAGCCAGTCGGCCGCTCGTGAAATTTTCCTCGAAGATCGATCGGGCGTTCGTGATGGAATCGCCGTCGACAAGTTCCCATTCCGCCAGACACAAATCGCCGTGGCCGGTTTTGAGAATCCTCAGTTTGCGTTTCCCGGTCGTGTCCATCATCGCACCGTTCCCGTCCGCTTGCCGAATTTCGACTTTCGTGGCGATCCGCCCGACCGCGCGGAAGCAGGACTTCCGCACGACGAACAACCCTATTATCGTCACCCCGGCAAGCTTCGAAAAGACCGGATCTCAAATGGCCGCTTCCTGATGCCCGACATTCGCGTTTCGAAGATGCGGATCGGCGAGAGAATCCCCGTTGGGGCCCTTCGTCGTGTCGTAGGTGGTGCCACGCCATGTCACCTGACCGGTCAGACACATGCGAATCACGTGGAGATAGATCCAGTCCGAAATCAACCCTGAAAGCGGATACCAGATCGCGTCCTGCCAGCGGGCATGGTTGAAGCGATACATCCGCGCGATCACGCTGAACATAAGCACATTGTGCAGAAGCGAAAGCGCCAGAAGCCGCATCGCAGACTGAGTGTCCGAACCGAACGCCAGAAACCCGATCGCCACGAACGGCATGACGTACCCGGGCTGCGTGAAGATCAACGGCTCGCCGATTTTCCAGACCGCGGTGGCGACACTGCGCCGCCAGGCGTCGTAGTAGATTCTGGCCCAGCCCTGGATCTGCGATCGCAAATCGTTATACATTCGCGTGGAACAGATTTCAGGTGCGACTGCCGTGAGAACGCGGCGTTTGAGCCGCTGTTTGACTTCGCGGGCAAGATAAATATCCTCGACGAATTTGTCGCGAACGGCCGCGTGACCGCCCGTGGCTTCGTACACGGATCGCTCGACCAGAATGTACTGACCGTTGGCGAAGGCCATGCCCGTCCAGTCCGCGTTGACCAGCTCGGGCGGGTAAGATCGCATCAGCACGATTCCGCAGAGCGGCTGATTGACTCGTTCCCAGAACGTTTCGCAGCGCATTTTCGGCAACAGGCTGACCATCGACGCCTGACGTTCCCCGGCCCAGGCCATGCAGATGGATAGACAATCCGGATGATGTCTCGTGTCTGCGTCAACGAAA
This sequence comes from uncultured Isosphaeraceae bacterium, assembly GCA_964608915.1. Classification (GTDB taxonomy): domain Bacteria; phylum Planctomycetota; class Planctomycetia; order Isosphaerales; family Isosphaeraceae; genus QWQI01. Next base: position 121,948 of record CAZSQA010000006.1, on the reverse strand, counting down.
AGCAGCCATTGGCCGGTCGCCTGTTCCATGCCCCGAGTCAGGGCGTAAGTCTTGCCCGTCCATCCTGAAGGGCGATCGGACAAATGCAGAACCTTGACCCGAGGATCCGAGGCCGCGACTTTTCGCGCGGCTTCACCGGTTCCGTCGACACTTCGGTCGTCGATGATGATGACTTCGAAATCTGGGTAATTCTGGGCGAGAAGATCCGCCGCGCAATTGCCGACATTCTCCTGCTCGTCCTTGCACGGCAAAAGGATCGAGACTTTGGGCGTAGCCGATGCGTCGGGCGTTCGATATCTGGGAGAACGCAGATCGAGCCGGGGCGTGCGCCGGAACACGACCGTAATGGCCAGGTGGCGAAACGCCCAGACCAAAACGAGCCAGGCTTCGATGACGACGAGCCAACCGAGAAACGAGTCGGGCATGGCGTCCAGGTCTATCTTCCGGAGCGATTCCGATCGCGTCCGTCGCATGGGTTCAGGACAATTAAGTCAATCATGGGCCGGAAATCGGTTTCCTTCAAGCCCTGTTCATTCGAAATCGGTCAAGCCACGAAGGCATGCATCCACGAATGACCGCATGTCGAGGTCGGGGCAGTCCATCGATCCGATATCGACCGAAAGAACATCGACGAGACGCTCGCTCGCCGATGCTCCGATGAATTTCCGAACCGGGCTGCACTCGACGCTGGCCCGCCAGCAGGCTTCATTTGGCCGCCGGCTTCTTGAAGCTCGGGATCGGCTTGCCGTCGAGCAGTGCCTCAATCGCTTTTTCGACCTGATCGTAAGTGAACTGGTCGTTCGGGTCTTCGAGCGTGAACCGATGCACTTCCTTACCCTGGGCATCGAAGAGAAACACGGACGGAATCGCCGAGATCTGAAGCTTGTCGAACGCGACGTCCTGCGACTCGTTCATGATCAGATTCGTGAAGACGGCCTTCTTAGAAACCAGAAATTCGGTCGCTTCCTTGACGGCTTTGGCGTCCGAGAGGTCGTCCATCGAGAGCGAAATGACCTGCAGACCCTTCGGGCCATATTTTTCGTGCATCTCGACGACATGCGGGAAGTTTTCCTTGCACGGCGCGCACCAGGTGGCCCAGGCGTCGACCAGCGTATACTTCTTGCCGTCTTTCGGTTTCACGAGTTCGACGTATTCGTTCCACTTCGCGGGGACGAGTTTGACGCCATCCACCTGAGCAGGAGCCGCCTGAGCCGGCGCGGCTGACAGGGCCTTAGGCTGGAAAGGCTTGACATCGGAGGCAACAGCCACGGACTCCACGGTGGGCTTTTCCACGCTGGCCACGGCAGGCGCGGTCTCAGGCGCGGCGGATGGCTTGACTTCGCTCTGAGCTTTCTCAGGTGCGCTCGCGGCGGAGCCTGCGGCGGGAGTGAGCTGGTGCGTGGTTTCGACCCCACAGCCTGCCATTGCGAAGATCGCGGCGACGAGCGGCGGAGTCATCATCGTACGGGGTCGGCGAATCATGGGGCAGGTTTCTCGAAAGGTTGCGGTCGTACCTTCACGTATCCGAAGAGCGACCACGATTGCGGGGTAACGGAAGCGAACAAGACCGTTCCCTGAGAGAACGGCCTTGTGTCAATCAGCGGTTATCTGCGGAAACGATTGAGGCCGGTCCGCAGGGACGACCTCGAACCGGTTCACTCGCCCTTCTTGTAGGCGATGCCGCAACCACGGGCGCGGGTCAGGGTCGTTTCCGGCGAGCCACCCTTCAGGGCAGCGTCGACAGCTTCCTGAACGTAGTTCTTGTTGGCCTTGGCTTCGTTGTTGTCATTGTCCAACGCACCGGCGTAGACCAGTTCGCGGTCTTTGTCGAGGACGAAGAAGTGAGGCGTGGCGACGGCGCCGAAGGCCTTGCCGCTGGTGCCTTCACCGTCGAAACCGTAGGTGAAGTTATAGCCTTTTTCCTTGATCTTGGCTTCGATCATCTTCAGGTCGTCCTGCTTGCCGTAGCTGGAGTCAGGATCGGTGCAGCAGATGGCGACGACTTCGACCGACTTGTCCTTGTTCTTGTTGACGAAGTCGATGATGCGGTCTTCGTAGGCGACGACGGCCGGGCAGTGATTGGCCAGGAAGACGACGACGACGACGTCCTTCTTGATATCGCCGAGGTTCAGCGTGGTCGCCTTGCCTGCAGCGCTGACGGCCGGGATGCCCGAGAAAACGGGAGCCTTGTCGCCGACTTTGATTTTGGACTGAGCGAATGCGGGGGAGGCAAAAGCCATCAGAGCCAGACCGAGGATCATCTTACGCATGGAGAAACTCCTAGTGGTGGAATACTGCCGAACACGAACCCCGGGAATTTGAGTCACGAGACACCTGAAACCCGGGACGGATCAGGAATCGGAGATTCCGATGATTCCGAAACCGTCGAACGTGTCGTTCGAAAGTATGGTCGGAATTTCGATGGCGGATGCGACAAAGGCGCATTGACGAATGGCCCGATGGCGACGCCCGCGATCCTGTCCGAAACACACTCCTCTGAAGTTATAGGGCGTCGAATGCGATGTCAAGGGCCCATAGATCTGTCTTCAAGGTGTCGAATTCAGGATGTTTCCGCACCCGAAACCCTCGTGGAAGTTGTGCAGCGGGCCTGCCTGACCACGTGAAGTCGAGTTTGTCGATCGTAAGTATTTTTCGCCGATTCACCCGATTTTCTCGAAGTCTCCGGTTGGATTCCCGTCCGATTCGGGGTTAGATTCGTAAAGAGAGGAAACGTCGGTAAGTTCGAGACGTTTCGTAAGATCGCAAGTCACACACCTACGGTATCGAGCATCATGATAACGCACCGGAAACTGACGGGCTTGATCGCTGCGCCGCATACGCCGTTCACGGCCAGCGGCGAACTGAATCTGGCGGCGGTCGAAAGGCAAGCCGAGATTCTCGATCTGGAAGGCGTCAGCGGCGTTTTCGTCGGCGGCACGACAGGCGAATGCCACAGCCTTTCGGTCGATGAGCGATTGCGGTTGGCAGAGCGATGGTCCGAAGTGCTTGCCGGCTCGCGTCTCAAGCTGATCGTGCATGTGGGCTGTCAGAATCTGCCGGATAGCCGGGAACTGGCGAAACAGGCCGGCAATCTGGACAACGTCGTCGCGACGGGTGCCATGGCGCCATCGTTCTTCAAGCCGCCCCGGCCGGCGGAAGTCGCAGCCTGGCTTGGCGATGTCGCGAGCTGTGCCCCGGAACTCCCCATCTACTATTATGATATCCCGTCGATGACGGGCATCCGTCTGCCGATGAGCGAAATCCTTGGCCTGTGTCAGGATTCGATTCCGAATTTCGCAGGCCTGAAGCTCTCGAACCCGGACATGCCCGTTCTGGTGGAATGCATGGCTTTCGCGGGCGGCGATCTGGATGTCCTCTTCGGTTGCGACGAAGCTTTCCTGTTCGGTTATGCAGCCGGAGTCAAAGGAGCGGTCGGATCGAGCTACAACATCGCGGCTCCCCTGTATTTGCGGATCATGAGCGCATTCGACCGGGGCGATCATGTCCTGGCTCGGGCGGATCAGACGACCAGCGTCGCGATGGTCAATCTTCTGGCCTCGCACGGCTACCTGCCCGCGTCGAAATTCGTCATGTCGCTCAAGGGCGTGGATTGCGGTCCCGTCCGGCTGCCGTTGCGAAATCTGGATGACGATGCACGCAAACGCATCGCCTCAGGCATGGAAAAACTCGGGCTGATCCCACAAACGACACAGGCTGTCTGATTCAGGACGTCTGTTCGCACAGAGTGTCCACCGGGAAAGGAGCGTACCGACACGCCCCGTCTGCGATCGTAAGCTGCACGCCTGACGAACGCGAGGGACGAAATGAAGAAACCTTCACTTGACTTGCGATGCTCCAGCGTATCAACTGGAGTGGTGAGCGTGGGTCATTCGACGACGCCTCCTTGATACGAACCGTGATACCCGATCTCCGTCGAACGTCCGATTTCGATCAGCGTTCGAACCGCGGAAATCGTCCGGCCTCATACTTTCGTCTCACTCATTCCGGGGAAGTCCGCACCATTCCGGATGCGGATCGATCCAAATCAAGGAGTTCGGATGTTCTCATCACCCCATTCTCATGATGCGATGCGTCGGTTGCTGAAAGCGGCCGTCGGCGTTTCGCCGAAGAGCCAGCACCCGGCGAACTTGCCGGGCGGCTCGATCCGGCGAAGAGCCTCAGGCCCTCCCATCGTGGCCAAATCGGCCACCCCGATTTCCGTTCCAGACAGCAAAGGTTCGATCCGGACCTGAACTGTATTCATACCGAACGACGCACAGCGATATGACTCCGAGTCGCGATCCCTCCCGGGATCGCGACTTTTTTTACGTTTCCCATGCATTCACCGAATCCGGAAGCATAATTCGATATATGCGGCGCTTTGTCCGCAGTTCCGTTCGTCGGCCACAGCACCTTCGACATGACAACCAGGCGAGGTCAACGCGTGAAACGCATCTATCGATCCTCATTGTTCACGCTGCTCGTCAGCAGTCTTTCGACGCTCGCGATGTCGACCGGGCCTACGCTCGCCCAGGAGACGATCGTCATCCGCAGTGCGGAAGATCTGGCTCAATGCACGCCCGAAACGCTCAATGCCGTCTTCGCTTCCGGTTACGTCTCTGCCGTGCCAGCCGGTCCGCTGAGAGGTCTTCCGCTGGTGAATCCTGGCAGCGCCAGCGCCGGAGCCGCTTCCCGGGGCGGCCGGGTCGTCTGGTCCGGCAAACGCATCGACGCCGAATCGCTGGTCGCGGTGAACCGGTTTTTCGGCTTGCCCATGATCCGGGCGAACGTACGGATCGAGCCGAGCCTGAGGGACGGCGCTCCGGCGATCGTGCTTGACTATTCAGGCAGTTCGTGGCTTTACCGCAACGTACGAGACGAGATACGCGAAGTCCGCCCCGGGCTGTTTCTGGGCTATGTGGACGACGTCCGGACGACCGACCCGACGGCCCGGCGGTGGTTCGCTCTGGAGCAGGTCGGACAATGACGGATGCAGCGGTCCGAATTCTTCGGCAGGGTCATTTTGGCGGGTTGCTTTTCCGGTTCGGGAATCGTAGAAAGAGAGGGCGAATTCTTCGCCGTCATGAATAGGTCACATCCTCGGGGTCGACAGGCACCCGTTGCCTGCAGAACCCTGTCCACCGTATCCGGTTTCGGAGAATGTCCGGCGAATAGCCCGCGAATCCGGGACCTGCGTGACCGAGGACGTCAGAAAAGTCGACCGTTCGATTCGACTTCAGTCCACCGGTCTTTTCCATCAACCAAGGCAACGAACCGTTTCGAGCGAGGCTTCCCATGGAATTCGATCTGCACGCCAGTCATGTGACCGTCGAAGGGGAATTTCACGAATACATCGCGAAACACCTGTCTCTGGCGACCAAGCACCATGAGGATCAGATCGACAGGCTCACGGTACATCTGGTGGATACGAACAAGAATAAGGGGGGAGCCAACGATATCTCCTGCAAAATCGTGGCCCACATGTTGAACCCCAATGGCGAACTGGTCGCCGAAGGTCGTGACCACGACGCCCTGGCCGCATTCAATCAGGCGAATCACAAATACACGGCTTTGCTCAAGAAGCGGATCGAAAAACGCCAGAACCACCACCCGGAACACACTTATCACCATCACAACAACCCGGAGTTGTGATTGCGGACCGGGCAGCGAGCTAGTCGTTCACCGCATGACCGTTTCCCGGAATCCTGTTCCGGGAAACGGTGAAAAGTCGCTGTTCTGCGGCTCAACCCGAAATCCCTCTTTTGCGTTTTCGCGATCGTTATCGGGCTTTGGATTCAGGCTTCTTTGGGCGGCTGAATTTTCGGGAAGAGGGGGACAGGCTTGCCGTCGGCGAGCGGTGCGGTGACGGTCCAATCGGGTCGATTCGCCGGTGGCCGTGCGATCGAACCGAAGCGAACCGTGTCCCAGGATTCGGCATCTTCGAAATTGAAGGCCCGGTAGAAGATATCGGCGGTGGCAGGCAGAAACGGTTTGATCAGAATCGCGACGACCCGAAGCGCGTCGGCCATGTTGGCCAGAACGACTTTCGTCGCCTCTGGATCGGTCTTGATCAGCTTGAAAGGCTCGGTTTTCTGGACGTAGCGGTTAGCCGTATCGAGCACTTGCGACCAGATCGTCACCAGGGCCGGGGAAAACTCGAACGAACCCGTAAGCCGCTGAAGTTCCACGGCCAGAACGTCGAGATCCAGCCCCTCACGCCAGTCGACCGGCTCGATCGCGGCTGAGCCCTCGAGATTCCCGCCGAAGTAGCGAACGCACATGGAAAGCGTTCGGCTGTAGAGATTTCCGAGATTATTGGCCAGGTCTGAGTTATAGAGCTCCACGAACCGTTCTTCGCTGAAGTTGCCGTCGCCGCCGAACACGCATTCTTTCAGGAAATAGTAGCGGAACGGGTCGGCCCCGTAGGTTCGGTAAACGGTCATCGGATCGATCGCCGTCCCGGCCGATTTCGACATCTTTTGCCCTTTGTTGTACACGAACCCGTGGGCATAGACGGACCTGGGCAGAGGCAGACCGGCGGCCATGAGCATGGCTGGCCACAAGGCGCAGTGGAATCGTGTGATATCCTTGCCGATCACGTGCACGTCGGCCGGCCAATACTTTTCGAATAGCGTTTCGTCCGCGGAACCGTATCCCAGGGCTGTGATGTAATTGAGAAGGGCGTCGAACCAGACATAGATCGTCTGTTCAGGATCGAACGGCACCGGAATGCCCCACGTGAACCCCTTTCGGGTGATCGAGACATCCTGAAGACCCGACTCGACCAGGTTATAGACTTCGTTCCTGCGGCTTTCCGGCTGGATGAAGTCCGGATTCTCGCGGTAATGAGCCAGCAGACGGTCGCCGAACGCGGAGAGGCGGAAAAAGTAGTTCTCCTCTTCGATCCGCTTCAGCTCCTGCCCCTGGTGGTTCGGGCAGCGGCCATTCTCCAGCTCCTTTTCGGTCTTGAACGCTTCGCAACCATTGCAATACAGCCCTGTGTAAGCCTTTTTGAAAATGAATCCGGCATCGTACACGGCCTGGACGAACTTACGGCAACCTGTATGGTGCCGCGCTTCGCTGGTCTGGATGAAGTCATCGTTCGAGATGCTCAGATCCGTCCAGACCTGTCGAAACTGCTGGGCCATTTCGTCGACGTAGGCCTTGGGTTCGAGACTGAGCTCGGCCGCGCGCTGATCGACCTTGATGGTATTTTCGTCATTGCCCATCAGGAAATGGACGTCGTAGCCGTGCATACGCCGGAACCGCGCTTGCGCGTCGGCCCCGATCTTTTCGAATGCCGTTCCGATATGAGGGCGGGAATTAGGGTAATCGATGGCCGTCGTGATGTAGAACTTCGGTCGATCGGAAGACATGCCCGAGGTATCCCCAGTTGAGTTGCAGTCCCTGAACTACGTAGATCGCAAAGATTCGCATCGCGGAACCCACACCGTATCCCGGACGAATCGGCCAGATTGCCGAATCGTTCGACGACACGAATTCAAGGACGATTCCTGCCGCATTCGCATTCTAGCGTTTTCGCGCGAATCGGGAAATCGTACGACTGGCACATCGTCCGGGCGGCCCAGGATCCGCCAGTGCACCTCAGGGTCAATCGCGTCCCAAACGAATTACGTTGCTTTGTCGACTTCAAGCGGAATCGTTACCTTTGCGGCGGCTCCAGGCGACGAATCCGACGAGTCCGATGGCGATCAAAATGGTGGACGGTTCGGGTATGACGACTTGAGGATTCGGATTGGAAGGCTTGCCCGCAGGATTCAGCCCCGACGGCGTACCCTCGTTACGGATGGTCGTATCATAATCCAGAAGTTGCGATATTTGCGGGTGATACGTATCGAATCTCGCCTGATTGACCGCTCGGCGCTCAAGGAGATCGGCGACGAAAGCCGTATCTGGCAAGAGCCCTGTATTCGGATCGGGTTCGAGCAGGCTTGCATAACGCATCGTAGGGGCCAGGGCTTCCCAGACCTGATGAAGCGTCGGCGATGAGGTCGCTGACACGGACTTGGCGGACGCCGCCGACGAAGCATCGAGCGTCAATGCCGCCGACGAAATCAGGGAAGCACCTTTGAGCCCCTGAAGCGACTGGGCGGATGTCGACGTTCCGGAAATCATGGCGTGCCGAAGGGCACGATTCGCCTGAATTCGTGAAAGAGATCTCTGGCGTGGAGTTACGCTGCGATTGCGTAAAACTCCGGCTCGAATCGGTGCTGCGGAAGACTCCGTGACTAAGCTGGACGCTGCGATGGCTAAACCGGCGAAGACCAAACATTTCTTCGACATGAGCGTCATTGCCAGGGCCTTTCGAACTCATCGAATTCGCAGAATCCGGCGGGAGGTCCAGCCCGTCCCTGGGCCAGTGTCGAAATCCGTTCGAAGGACTCCCCCTTTGGACATCCTTTTTTATCGAACGTATCGACTTCGAAACTTGAAAGGATTCTGCGAAGATCGTCGATCGTCTGGGTCGTGACTGTCGCAGGGATTTTCCGGCATCGGATCCGGCATCCCCCTGGTCCGCCTGAAAGCCAATCAAGAAAAGACGTTGCGATGCGCACCGAGCAGATCGCCGATATTCTCGACGACATGGGCAGCCTCCTCGAAATCAAGGGCGAAAACCCTTTCAAATGCAGGGCTTATCATAATGCGGCGGATACTCTCAGAGGAGTCGTCGGCGATGTGTCGGCACTGGTCGCCGACGGAAGCCTGACGGAACTGCCGGGGATTGGCGCTTCGACATTCGCCAAGATCGCCCAACTGGCCACAAGTGGCCATTGCACGGAGTTCGAATCGCTTCGACGCGAAGTTCCGCCGGGACTTCTCGATCTGTTGCGAATTCCGGGGATGGGTGCGAAAAAGGTCAAGGCTCTTCGCGAATCCTTAGGCATTAGCGGTGTCGCGGATTTGAAAAAAGCGGCAGAAACGGGTGCGATCGCCGAAATCAAGGGCTTCGGTGCGAAAACTCAGGCCAAAATCCTGGAGGGCCTGGAATTCCTTGACAAAGCCGGCAGCCGAATGCTTCAAAGCACTGCCTTGCGGCTCGCGGAACCGATGCTCGCCGCCGCGGCGCAACACCCTGAAGTCATCAGGGCCAGCATTTGCGGCAGCCTGAGACGCCGGGCCGAGACGATCGGCGACCTGGACATCCTCGTCGCGACCGACCACCCGCGACGCGTACTGGACACTTTGGCGGATCGCCCGGAAGTCGTCGCCGTGATTGCACATGGCGACACCAAGCTGAGCGTGCGGCTTTCCGAAGGAGCGCAGTGCGATATCAGGGCCGTGAGCGACGCCCAGTTTCCCTTCGCCCTCAATTACTTTACCGGCTCCAAAGCCCATAACATCGCGATGCGTAAACGGGCCATATCGCTAGGGCTGAAGTTGAGCGAATACGGCCTGGTCGCCGAAGACGGTACTCCATCGCCATGCCGTGACGAAGTCGAAATCTACAAGGCACTCGGACTGGAGTACGTTCCACCTGAAATGCGTGAGGACACCGGCGAATTCGCTCTGGCGGAGGCCGGCGAAATACCGAAACTGATCGAACTGGGCAATTTGCGCGGCACTTTTCATTGCCATACCGACTACAGTGACGGTGCGAACACCCTGAAGCAGATGGCACAGGCCGCGATGGACCGGGGATGGGAATACCTGGGCATCGCGGACCACAGCCGGTCGGCCGCTTATGCCGGGGGCTTGAGCGTCGAAAAACTGCAAAAGCAATGGGCCGAGATCGACGCCCTGAACGCTTCGTTCGGCGAAAAATTCCGGCTTTTCAAAGGTATCGAGTGCGACATCCTGGCGGACGGTTCGCTGGACTATCCGGACGAGATTCTCAGCCGATTCGATTATGTCGTCGCGAGCATCCATTCGAGTTTCGGGCAGGACCGAGCGGCACAGACCGCTCGATTGACCCGTGCGGCGGAAAATCCGTACGTGACGATGCTCGGCCACCCGACCGGCCGGCTTCTTCTGGCCCGTCCAGGTTACGACGTCGATCTGGAGGCCGTCATCCGTGCTTGTGCCCGCACCGGAACGATGATCGAGATCAATGCGAGCCCGTACAGACTCGACCTCGACACGGACGGAACGAAGTTCGCAAAACGTTGCGGAGTGATGATATCCATCAATCCGGACGCCCACTCGATCGCGGGTCTGGACGACGTGTTTTATGGTGTCGGCATCGCGCGGCGGGCCGGGCTTGAGCCGAAGGACGTGTTGAACGTTTTCGGATTGAGGGATATATTGGATCAAATCGAGCGAAAGCCCCCTACCCTCTAGCCGACAGTTCCAGTCCATTCGTCACCTGAGTCCGCGCGACTTGTCGTGATGCGGCACAGGGCTCTAGAATTCATTACAGGCCGACAGTCGGGAAACTCGGATCGCGTCGATTTTCGACCGCGAGTTCCCGTGATCGCCTTGAGGAGGCTCACGATCATGAACTCCCCAGCTCACAAGTCCGGCGTTCCCGAGCGGTTTACCGTGGAACAGGCTAACAGGATGTTGCCGCTGGTCCGGGCGATCGCGAAAGACCTGGTCGCCCAGAATGCCCTGGTCGAGCAGTTGACGCATCGCCTGGAACGGCTGGGGCGGTCGAAGAGCAAAAAAGGCGCCTCGGCGGACAGCGAATTCTCGGACGAGATCGAAGGATTTCGCCGCGAACTGGCCTCGGAGCAGGAAAAGCTGGACGCGTTTCGCCACGAGTTGAACCGCCTCGGTCTGCATACTCGAACACCGGTCGGCCATTGCGATTTCCCTGGTTCCATCGACGGCCAGGATGTCGATCTGTGCTGGATTCCGGACGAACCCGAAATCCTCTTCTGGCATCGCTCGGGCGGTGACTTCGACGAACGACGCCCCCTGGTCGCGGGTGCGGGCGCCGGCTTCGACGACCATTCCGGCGACCGTTCCTGGACCGATTCCCATGAGTGAATCCGTTTTCGGCCGGGCCCTTTCGCCCGGTCCGCTGCCGCCGGGATGTTCCAGGCGATGACGATGCGAAAAGTCGTGACGATCGACGGTCCGGCCGGGGCCGGGAAATCGACGGTTGCCCGAAGGCTCGCCGATCGGCTCGGCTGGTCATTTCTCGACACGGGCGCGATGTATCGTGTCGTGACGCTCGTGGCCCTCGAAGCCGAAATCGACCTTCAGGACGATCGTTTTCTGGTCGAGATCGCGGAAACGCTGCAGCCCAGGTTCGCCGGCGGCCGCGTGTTCGTCGGCGAGCGGGACGTAAGTGCCGAAATTCGCGAACCTCGCGTCACGCGGTCTGCACGATACGCGGCGAACAATCCCGGAGTTCGGGAACGGCTCGTTCACTGGCAGCGAGCCGCGGCGGAATTCGCCGATCTCGTCACCGAAGGTCGAGATCAGGGCACTATCGTTTTCCCTGACGCACTCGTGAAGTTTTTCCTGGATGCTTCGGACGAAGAGCGTGCCATGAGGCGATATCGAGAGCTGATCGCCAAAGGTCATGAGATCGAGTACGATGAAATTCTGGCCGATCAGCGGCGGCGCGACCAGGAAGACCGCACACGAACGATCGCGCCGATGCGGCCGGCGGAAGACGCCAGACTGATCGATTCGAGCGGCAAATCGCTGGATGACGTTCTTGAGGAAATGACCCAGGTCATCCTTCCCCACCTGGATTCGACTCTATGACCGCCAGCGACCCGAAAGTGTCCGAATCCAGTATATTCGACACCCCGTTCGAACGACGGCCCTGGTTTTCGAAATGGCTTTATTGGGCATTCCGGTCCATGCTGCTGACGACGATGGTCGTCGTCTGCGGCATCAGGGCAAGAGGCCGTGACCGCATCCCCATGCAGGGCAAAGCCTTGCTGATGGCGAACCACGCCAGTTATTACGACGTCATCGTTCTGGGCATTTCTCAACCCCGCAATATCGACTTTATGGCCCGTTCGGGTTTGTTCATTCCCGGACTTGGCTGGTTGATCCGTAACCTCGGCGGTTTTGCGATCCAGCGAGGCGGCGGCGCTGCGAGCGGAATTAAGGAAACTCTGCGCCGACTTCGATACGAATCGATGGTCGGCATGTTCCCGGAAGGGACACGAACCTCCGACGGCAATCTGCTGCCGATCAAGTCCGGCGTCGCCAATATCGCACGCAGATCGAGCGCTACGATCGCTTGCGCCGGAATATCGGGCGCGTTCGAAGCCTGGCCACGCCATCGCCCTTGTCCCGGCAGCTATCCGATCTACGTCGAGTATGCCCTGCCGATCCAGCCTCAGGATTTTCAGGACCTGACAGAAGAAGAGGCACTGAAACTGCTCGAAAGCCGTTTAGCCGATGCATTTTCCGTCGCGCGAGCCGAAAACGATCGTCTTCGAGACGTCATGATGTTCTGAAGCGTGGGAACGCACCATTGAATTCGAATCGCCTTGATGGCTGCCCGATTCTCATGACGAGTGACTGTCACAGAAGCGGTCGGGGTTCGTCATTACGTAAAGAGAAGGAATTCGCTCAAGTGTTCGGGCGGCATCTGTCGATGCTGACGAATGGACGATTCCGGATCCGATTCCTTCCGAGTGCGTTTCATGAAAATTGCATTTCGCGTATGCCTCTTTGCCCTGATTCTCCGCTTCGGCGGCATCGGTCAGTCTCTGGCCACCGAATTCGTGCTTTACGACGCAGCTCTGGGCACTTTGCCCGGTAACCAGTCCTGGTTGTTTTACGCTGCAGCAGGTTCGGCGACCCAGACATCGCTCGGCACTTCGGGCACGAGACTTGCGACGGACCTGGCGGCTCAGGCGGGCTGGTCGAATACGATTCCGATTCTGAACTCGTTCAAAAACCCGGCGTTCCCTTCACTTTCGAGCACGGACGGCTTCGCTATCGACTGGTCGATGCAGATGATCACGGAGTCGCACACGTCAGACAATCGTGCCGGCACCAGTATGATCCTCCTCGGCTCAGACAACAAAGGAATCGAAATCGGTTTCTGGTCCAACGAGATCTGGGCCCAGAAGTCCGACCCCTTGTTCACCAAAGGCGAGTCGACGAATTTCGTGACGACGGCGGCTTCCGTGGATTATCGGCTTCTGATCAAGGATTCGTCGTATTACCTCTTCGCCAACGACACGCAAATCCTGACCGGGCAGACTCGCAGCTACGCGGCTTTCGGCTCGGCCCCGTATACCCTTTCGAACTATTTCTTCGTCGGTGACAATACGACCAGCGCAGCCGCGACGGTCGACTTCGGGAGCATTCGGCTGATCACGTCCGTACCGGAAACGGGAATCACAGGGCTGATCATCGCAACAGCCGCCGCTGCAGTCGTTTACGGACGAACTCGCCGCAAATCTGCCCACTGCACTGCTTGAACCTACAGTCATCCTGTGAGTCGCTCGAACTCAGACTGCTCTGAACGACACAGGACCTTGATATCAACGGCGTTTGCGAGACTTTTTGCCGCCGCGAATTCGCCCTTGTGATGGCCCCTTGCGAGCTGGGGGAACTGGCTTGCCTCGCGCTCCTGTGATTCGTTTTCGATTCGGACCGGAATCGGCATCGACCGGCTTGCGAGCCCCTGGCCTGCCACCTTCGACCGGCGTGTTGCTTCGCGTGACGACCATCGAGGAAGTCCACGGAAAATCCGCCGGCGCCATATGCAGGTCGCGGCCTTCGACGTCGACATCGATGATCCGAAGGCTGACTCGATCACCCAGTCGATAGCGTTTCCCGCCCCTTTTCGCAAGAAGAGAGCGGCTGGCTTCCTCGAAATACCACAGCGAATCGGCGCCCAGACGCTCGAGCCGCACCAGGCCGTCAATCGGCCATTGAACCAGTTGCGCGAAGAATCCGTATTCCTCGACGCCGGTGATGATCGCATCGAAGACTTCGCCGACGTGATCCTGAAGATGAAGCAGAATTTTGAGTTTGACGAGTTCGCGTTCGGCCGCGGCGGCTTTGCGTTCTGTTCGGGTGCAATCCTCACCGATAGCCAGCAGTTCGTCGAAGTCCGAGAACGGCCGCTTGCCCCGGATCAGATCCAGCACCTGCCTGTGGGAAACCAGGTCGGGGTAGCGCCGGATAGGGCTCGTGAAATGGCAGTAATCCTTGCTGGCCAGTGCGTAGTGGCCAATTTCCTCGGGCGTGTAGGTCGCCTGTTTCAGGCTTCGCAACAGCGCATAGTGAATCGCATGCTGCTCGGGCCGGCCGTCGGTCTCTTTCAGCAGTTTCTGCAATTCGAACCGGCTTTCCGGATCGGCAAGGTGAAAGCCGACCTCTTCGGCGAACACGGCAAAGGCTTTGAGCTTTAGGGGATCCGGATCGGGGTGAGCGCGGCGAATGAATGGGACTTCGGCTTCGCCGATGCGCCGCGCGACCGCTTCGTTGGCGGCCAGCATGAATTCTTCGATCACCTGGTGGCTGGCGTCGTGCGCGACGAGCTGGGCGGCTTGCGCGTGCCCGTCATCGTCCAGCGTCAGAGCGATCTCGGGCAGGTTCAGTTCCAGCGCGCCACGGCGGAACCTTCGTTCACGCAAGATCATGGCCAGCTTGTGCATGCGCTCAACCAACCGGCGCAGTTCGTCGCTCAGGTCCTGACCTTCGACCTGCGCTTCCGGCGCGGTCATCATGACTTGAAACGCTTGCTCATAAGTGAACCGGTGATCGACCAGAATGACCGACCGGTGGACCTGCGAAGAAGTCACGACTCCATCGGGGGCGAAGTGGATTTCGACCGTCACTGAGAGACGCGGTTCACCCGCCTGTAGACTCGCCAGGCTGTTCGAAATCACCTCAGGCAGCATCGGCACGACCAGGTCGGGAAGATAGACCGAGTTGCCGCGCTTGCGAGCTTCGGAATCGAGCACGCTACCCGGCTCGACGAAGGCCGAAACGTCCGCCACGTGCACGAGCAACCGCCAGTGCCCTTCCGAATTGCGTTCCAGGCTGATCGCGTCGTCGAAATCCCGGGCGTTCACGGGGTCGATCGTGACAGTGGCTTCGTCACGGAAGTCCTTGCGGCCTTCGAATTTCGCGGCCGCCAGTGTCGCTTCGAAGAGCCGTGCCTGGGCACGTGCTTCCGCCTGAACTTCTTCCGGAAACTCCGGGTTCAGTTCATAGGCGTGCAGGATCATCTGCGTTTCCACGCCCGGCTCGCCGTGCCGGCCAAGAACCGCGACGATCACGGCGGAACCGCGACGATCGGCAGAGGGGTAGCGCGTGATCTCGACGGCGATTTTGTCACCTTCACGCACCCGCTTTGCACCCGGGTCACCAAGTTCGAGCGGATCGGCGAACTGGCCGCCATCGATGCGAACCCAGCTCTTACCTCTTTCCTGATAGAAGGTTCCGACGAACTGGCCAGCCGACCGTTTGAGAATTTTGACAAGCCTGGCTTCGGTCGATTCGCTGCCTGATGCCAAAGGGCGACCGGTTCGGCGCGAGGAAACCCTGCGTACGAGGACTTCGTCGCCAGTCGCGGCATCGCCCGCTTCATCGGGCGGCAGGAAAAGGTCGAAAGCTCTTGTCCCTGAACCGAGTTTATCGATCGGGCGGACGAATCCGAAGCCGCGAGGATGGCGTTTGAAGATGCCGCGAATCAGGTTTTCAGAGCTGTTTTCGGACTTCTCTGAGCGTTTTCCGGGGATCGTTTTCTCAGGCAACCTGGAAGGCAAGGAAACGAGCTTGTTGCCGACGGTCAGCAGGCGCCCTGACTTGAGCCACTGCTTGATCTTGCGCCGGAGTGTGATCGCTCCTTCGGAATCGAGTTCGAGTCGACGGGCAAGAGCCTTGATCGTCAACCCCTGTGCTGTACAGGACTTCAATTCGTCACGGATACGCCGCCACAAATCCGGCACATCGGAGGCCGCGGGTATGTCCGGATTCGATTCTTCCGGATTCGATTCTTCCGGCGTATCGTCATCCGTGCGGCCAGAGGGACCGGCGGTTTCGTCAAATTCAGAATCCTGCGGCAGTTCGGTCATGATCGAGCTTCGCCCTGCTGGCGAGTTTCCTTTGCGTTCGGCCGGGGGTGTTCGGCAGGCTCTGAGGATTCGAAGGCGTCAATCCGGCCTGGCCGGGCATGACGCAAACCCTGATTTCTGCAAGGCTTCACGAGGCTCAGACTTCTTCATCCGGCTCCGGATATCCCAGCGCTTTCGCACCGGCTCCCTTGAACAGCCTTCGGTTCAGACTGTTCTGATACGGGGTCCAGGTGCTGTCACGGTGCGGATGATCTTCGAGTTCCTTCGTGATCGCGTGGATCTTGGCATCGAGGTTATCGATGTGGTGCAGGAACAGAGCCTCCGGAGTCATCGGAACTTTCGGCGAACCGAATTCCAGTGTGCCGTGATGGCTGACGATCATGTGTTTGAGCCGCAGCGCAAGTTCCTGCGGGAAAGGTTCGTCCGTAAGTTTCTCGGCTTCGACGATTTTGGCACTGAGCAATTCGACACCCATAACGAGGTGACCGATGAGCTGGCCTTCGTCCGTGTAGGAATAGGCCCTGTCATAGGCCAGTTCGTCGACCTTGCCCAGGTCGTGCAACAGGATTCCGACCATGATCAGGTCGTGGTCCAGAATCGGATAGAACGGAATGATCGACTGAGACACCTGCATGAGCGTGACGATGTGCTCAAGCAATCCGCCATGATACGCATGGTGGTTCTTGATCCCTGCCGGTGCGGCCATCAGCTTCGTGACGAGCGCGTCGTCCATCAGAAGCGTGTCGCAAAGCGCTTTGAGATGAACGTTTTCGATCCGGAAGATCAATTCCCGCAATTGCTTGAGCAGCAGAACAGGATTGACCAGAGACTGCGGGATGAAATCGGCGGCATCGACCCCCTGCCCATTGTGATGCTCGACATGGGTCATGATCATCTGCAGTGCACCCTGGAACAGTTGCACCTTGCCCCGTGCCCGGACGTAATCGCCTTCCGAAAATCCGAAAGGGGTGTTTTCCGGCACGTTCCAGAGCCTCGCGTCGATCGACCCGGTTCGATCACGCAGCTCGAGAAAAAGATAATGATTCCCTTGCCGGTTGGCCCGGGTTTGTTTCTGAACGACCAGAAACACGTCGTCCACACTGTCACCGTTGTTCAACTCATTGACGAATCTGCGACTCATGGAATTCTCTGGCGAAAATGCGTTCTCGTGATGTCTTAGCGGATGTTCAGGCGGAGAAAGAACGAATTCTCTTCCCGGATGAGATTTCGGCGTGTCGAAGGCCTCACAAGCATTCTATGTGCGCACTCGAATTCCTAGCAACCCTCGATGACCTCTACTGAGTCTCGTATCGAGAGGACGGTTTCGCCATTCTTCGAAGTGGATTTCATGCCACAGGGCGTTGCGAAAACTCGACGCCCCTGCTTTCGAACATGAACATGCACGGAACTGTGCACTGCCAAATATGGAAGCCGTCGCATCGCAGTTTAACTCTGGGGAATCGATAAAACCGGTCGCCAGTCCGACATGGACTGTTCCCTGGCAAGTGATTCGCCGAGGTCGGAGAAAGTCGGGCGAACACGCGTCATCCAGCGTACTCTCCGGAACTTGCGGCCATCTCATCATGCTTTCGTGTCGGCATCGATTCTCCCGGCATACGGATCGAATCCTTTGAACCGAAACGGCGACACTCCATGCGATCCCGACGATGATTCGTGACAATCCGTTCGACCGATTATGGCGTAATCGGGATTCGGGTAGCCATGTCCGGCCGCTTACGAACGTATCTTGAGAAAAAAAGCTCTTTTTTCCTTTGCCGAGCGGAAAATTCCGAATTATCATTCGATATCTGTGAAAAGGCTTCATGTGCGATCGTACGCTTTGAGGTCATTAGCACCGATCGAGCTTATTCCGTGGTCATTCAGCTATGCGGGAGATATCCATGAGGTTCGGCAGACTAGGCGCAATCGCCTTCGCGACATTGGCGTTCGTTCAAAGCGCCACATACGCTGTAACGCTCGACGTTAGCAATTTGTCGAATACGCCCACTGGCAAAACCACGTATTCCCTGGTCGGCAATCAGTATATGTCGACGATGTTCCGGACGACGGCTTTCGCCGGTACGGCCGACCCGATCGCTTCGATCACTCTTCGTCTTCAGAACGAATCCGGCGTTTCGATCACGAACGCGCAGGCTTACATCTATACGAGTACGCTGAGCAACGTCGCCAGTTCGCGTCGCCCCGACGTCTTGGTGCCCAATGCCATCTTCACGGCGAACATTTCGGCGACCAATCCCAACGGCTCCGGTTCACTGACATATCAGGACGTGAAGTTCAGCCCGACGTCCTCGATCGTGCTCGCCGCTAATACGTCCTACTGGGTGGTGTTCATGTCCTCTTCGTCCGACAAGGTCAACTGGCTGAACTACAACACAGCCAGCAACGTGACAGGCACGAACGTGTCGATCAATCCGTTCGCCGCGACGTCGACGACGGGCGTTCCCCTGTCCTGGACCGGCGTGTCATCGCTGCCGAATCAGTTCGAAATCACCACGGTGCCCGAACCTTCGACATACGCTCTGGCGACGATTTCCGTCGGTCTTCTGGGCCTTTATGGCCGCCGGAAGCAAGCCAAAGTCTAAGCGGCGATCATCCGAAGCCGCATATCGCACGACCTGTGCATGTGACTGCTCATGGAAAATTCCGAAAGCGATACGAAACAGGAATCTCTTCTTGAGATTCCTGTTTTTCGTTCATTTATCCATCGGACTGCGGGCGAGTTATCGAATCGACCTCGAACTTCGAGCACGTGGGCGTGCGAAGTCATCTGGAACAATCGATTCGGGTCGTCGAAATCGACAAGAAACGATCATCCAGGTTCCCGCGAACCATCAACTCCTGGAATCACTCGTTCTCGAACTTGTCTTTTTCCTGTTCGAGCATTTTCGCGTACGATTCGTAGCGACACTCCGTGATCAGGCCTTCGACGACCGCGGACCTCACGGCACAACCTTGCTCCGTACGGTGAGTGCAGTCCGGGAACTTGCATCCCGGCACAAATGGGTGAAACTCGAGGAATCCACCTTCGATCTCACGCGGCGGGATTTCCCATAGCTCGAATTGGCGAAGTCCAGGGGTATCGATCACCAGACTTCCGCATTGAAGTTCGATCAGTTCGGCCGTCGTGGTCGTGTGCTTGCCTTTCGAAGTCCACGACGAAACCTCGCCGACCTTGAGGTTCAAATCCGGTTCGATCGCATTGAGCAGCGAGCTTTTGCCGACGCCGGACTGGCCAGAGAATGCCGTGATTCCTCGTCGTACCAGTTTTCGTAGCCGATCGACCCCCTGCCCCGTCGCTGCACTTGTCAGAATGGTTTCATAGCCCAGTTGAGCATACAGGCCAAGGACCCACTGAGCGGCGGCAAGATCGACAAGATCGGATTTGTTGAAGACAAGCACAGGGCGGACTCCGCCGCGCTGCGCTGCGACCAGGTAACGATCGACCAGAGCGGGCTTGATTCCTGGTTCTTCGAAGCCGCTGACGATCAGAATCTGGTCGATGTTGGCGGCGATCAAGTGCCCTTTGCGGCGATAACCTCTCATAAGTGCCGAACGGCGAGGCTCGATCCGCTCGATCCAGCCGGTATCGTCCGTCTCAGGCCTGATTCGGACACGGTCACCCACGGCGACGGGATGCCGCTGGTCGATCGCCAGGGTCTTGAGGATTCTGCGAACCTGGCACCGATAACGGTTGCCGTCGTCGGCCAGGACGGTATTGTTCAGGCCTTCGACTCTCAGAATCGTTCCGAGGAGGCACTGATCAAGGGAGGAATCCGCTCCGACGGGGCCGAAGACGTCGTCCGACTGTTCCGCTGCGGAAGCGCGGACGATGGTTCGGTACCTTGAGAGATCGCCCTTGGCGCGAACACGTTCCGTCGAGGTCAAGTCCGCGGCAGCGGCAGGATCGTCGTGAAACCCGCGCGTGATGTCCTTGACGCGCCGTCGCTTCTGCCGATTTTTCCGGAACTCGACACGGATCTTCTTTTTCGACATCGAATCGGTATCCATCCCAGCAATTCGACACACCTGATGGAGTGCATCCGGAACCTGTTCGGAGCGAAAAAAATCACCCCCTTCAACCAATGTATCGGGGGGCGTCAGGAAAATCGAGCTTGCCTGAAGGTTCGTCAGGCTTTCAGCCAGGTCAGGGATTTGACGGTGTGGGCAAGCAGTCGCCCTTCTTCCGTCAACATATAGACATTGTTCTTGCCCTCACGACGCGGCTCGATCAGTCGGCCATCGCGCAGTTTCGCCAGGTGATGGCTGACTGCCGGCTGGCTTTGGCCACCGAGTTCGTTGCAGATCGCCCCGACATTGTGTTCCGCATCCGAGAGCAGCAGTAGAATCTGCAGCCTCGTGGCATCCGAAACCTGTTTAAGCAATACCGAAGCCCGCTTCACGCCCGCAAGCGTGTAGGAGGCTTTGCTCGCTGCTTGCTTCGCGGCTCCGTTTCGCGCCGAAGAGGCCTTCACGGCAGTCGTTTTGCCAGCAGCGGTAGCGCGTTTCTTGACTACGGGACGCCTTGCGGCAGAAACCTTGCGTGAATCGTCAGGCTGTTCCCGCGATTCGACTCGGAAGTTTCGCTGTTTGACGGAGGAGGTAGACTTCGTTGGAGGCATGGGCCTTTCCTTAAAAAGGGGTTGACCTTCAGAGGTTTTGTTGATGCATGGGAATGATGGACCGGCAGGATGTTCCACCCTGGGGTGGTGCTTCAAAATCAATTGAGCATATACTGATGATATGCGATACAGGAAAAAGGGTCAAAGGAAATTGCAAAAAATTACACCAGCCGCCAAATTATTTTTGCGAGACAACCCGCACGATCGGTAACGTTCTGAATCAACGAGAGTTATGTCTCATCAGGCTAAGCGTCGCCGAAGCATGAATTGTGAAACTCACGACGCTCCGTTCGATTCGAACCGAGGATTTCGGACTCGAAACTCAAAAAACAATCTCATTCGGATCGCCCGAGTGGCGGGAAAAGCTGACTGAACCCAGTCAAGTCAGAGGTTGCGCGTCTCACTGCCGGAGAGCGAATCGGGTGAGATACGGCTTTCGATCGCGGCGGTTTTCGATCGACATTCATATGATGATCCGCAAGGGCTGAGTCGAGTTCAGGGGATCGACATGGCCGCGGGAAAATTGAGTCAGGCGTTGAGGTCCGAAAGATCGAGCCGTCCTTCGCCGTGAAGAAGTCGGAACCTGTCCGCTGTCCAGCGAATCCCATCGACCAGGCTGGTTTTCGGGAGAGGTCCGAAGGTCGCCATCAGCCTGGAATCGTCCAGATTCGGCGCGATCGGGAGCTGGCGTGTTCCATGGGTTACGAGCCCTTTCGATTCAGGCATCGCCTCTTCCAAAGCGGCGACGAATGCCGCGATCTCGACGACTCGCCCGCTGAGGTTGAATACGTCCGCTCCCTCGAAAGGCCGTTCGGCCGCGGCGAGGAAAGTGTGTGCGACGTCCGAGACGTATTGAAAGTCCTGAAGCCCACCGTAAGTGATGGCATAAGGACGGCCGATGGCAGCGGATTTGACGGCTTTGGTCGGTTCGCTCGTCATGCCGAAGTCGCGACCGACGCCATACACTGTCCAGGGCCTGAGACCGACGTTGCAGACCCCCGAATCGGTCCAGTACACCCTGGCGTTGAGTTCGTTGCAGACCTTGAACGCTCCGTAATGGGTTTGCGGCACGAGACGTACGTCGTCCGCCAGGCATTCGCCAAGATCACCGGATGGAGGCAGCCCGTGGACTGCGGCTGAAGATGCGTAAACGACCCGGCGAACCAGATCTTTCCTTGCGGCAGCGGCCTGAAATACGGAAAGCGTACCGATGACGTTCACAAGAGCGCCGCGGACCGGATCGCTCCGGCATGCGGGGGTTTGCAAACCTGCGAGATGTATGATGTGGGTTGCGCCGATGGCGTCCACGGCGGCAAGAAACCCGGCGGGGTCGGCGACATCGCCACGAATCGGGTGAATCTTGTCGCGAGCTTCGGGGTCCAGAAGCAGGTCAATGCGGTGCCAGTCTTCCGCGATGTCGTAAATCCAGATCTCGTCGCCCCGGTCCACGACATGTTTGGCGATCCAGGCACCGATACAGCCGTAACCGCCCGTCATCAGGATTTTCATGGCAGACTGGGTTCTCCCGGAAGGCAGGCAGGATTTTGGCGAGGTGGGTTTCGCTTCAGGCGATGATTCGAGACGAAGTTTAACGGAGACTCGACAAGATTTCCAGCCGTTCGGGAAAGTCGGATCGCAAGGCACGATTTTCTTGGATTTACGTGATTTCGTCGTAATGACGCCACCGAATGCGTAACACGAACTTGATACTTCTTCACACGCACGATAGATTGGATCCCTCAAGTCGCGTCCTTTCGCGTGATTGTGGTCCAGATCATCCACTCGTACCGTAATGGCTGAGGTGTGCGAGAATCATGCATATCGCGGATGGCGTTCTTTCGCCCGGTGTGAGTCTCACGACAGGACTGATTGCAGTCGCAGGAATCGGCGAATGCGTACGGCGTTTGCGGCTCCAGGGAGCTGAAGAAACGCCCCGGATCGGCCTTGTAGCCGCCTTCGTTTTCGCGGCCCAGATGGTCAACTTTCCGTTAGGCTTCGCACCGGTTTCCGGCCACTTGATGGGCGGAACGCTCGCGGCCATACTACTCGGCCCCTGGGGCGGCGGTCTGGCGATCGCGGCGGTTCTGATCGTTCAGTCCGTTCTGATGGGAGACGGTGCGATCACGGCCCTGGGTGCCAATTGGGTGAACATGGGGCTGATTGGCTCCGTGGCGGCATATCCGGTGTTTCTGTCGGCGAAATCAAAGCTCGGGACGATCACAGGCGCAATGCTCGCCGCCTGGGTTTCCGTGATCGTTTCTTCAGCGGCATTTACGATCGAACTCGGTTCGAGTACCGGCTTCAGCGGCCTGGGGCAGATACTCACCTGGATGGTTCTCGTGCACTCCGTGATCGCTGTGGGAGAAGCGTTGATCACCGGGCTCGTCCTGCGTGGCGTCCTGTGGTCCGATCCGGAATTGATCGATTCCGGCACTTCCGAAAGCGATCGGCCGGCTAAACGGGATCGGCTCGCTGTCTGGCTGGGGGGATCGATCGCCACCATTGCGGTGGTCGTGCTGCTGGCACCCCTCGCTTCGGCCTATCCGGACGGTCTCGAGTATGTCGGCGAAAGGTTCGGATTTGTCCCGGCCGAGACCGAAGCCAGCATTCCAGCCGCCCCCCTTCCCGACTATTCGGTTCCAGGAATGGCGGAAGGCCGCTGGTCAACGGTCGCGGCTGGATTGATCGGTAGCGCCACGGTACTCGTGGCCGGGCAGATTCTCACGCGAAGCCTTGCGGCCAGGCGACTGGCGGCCGAGGTCGCGGCAAGCGCATCCAGCGAAAACTCGGCTGTGTCGTGATGCTGCATCCGTTCAGTTCACCGAAGCTCGACGCGGCGGAAAACGGTTGGCGATCGCCGTGGTGCTGGGCTTTCGCCGGATGGGTTCTCGTCGTACTGCTGACTCCTGTCACGGCGACCGAAACCCTTGCGATCGAAGCCGTTTTGTTCTGCTTCGCCGCCGGTTTCTACGGAATCGATCCGAAGGTCATGTTCCGGCGCTGGCTGGGGATGGCTCTTACGGTCGTATTTCTGGCGTACTTCGTCGCGATCGGTCATCCATCCCGGCAGGAATTCGGCTGGTCCACGATCATGTCAGGAATCGTCCTCAAAAATGGCATCCTTCTGGCCACGGTCGTATCGCTGGTCGAAAAAATCGGCCAATTCCGGCTTTTCTCGATGATCGCCAGCATGGGCCTGCCACGGGAACTGGTCGGGACGATCGGCATGATGGCCAGATACGGCCCCGTGCTCGCCGATCAGAATCGACGGATGAAAAGGGCCAGGCAAAGCCGGATGATCCGCCGTTCGGTACCCGGAATCTGGCTCGTCCAATCGGGCGGACTTGCGACGCTATTGACCATCAGTTTGCGAAGGTCCGAGCGGATTCATGCGGCGATGCTGGCACGCGGGTGGCAAAGTCGATCGTCGGCGATACAATCAGTCAGTTCCGGCGACGAGACTGACGACGATCTCGATCGTGACGGAGAAATCGGCATCGTCACCCTTGCAACGGATTCGAATCCGCAGTGAATCGTTCGGAAGACACCCGAAGGCCGCCCGCGATCCGGGCGGAATCGCTCAGCTACCGATATGGATCGGAGAAGCTGGCGTTAAAGTCGCTCGATCTCGAAATTCCCGCAGGTCAATGCGTCGCTCTCGTCGGCCCCAATGGCGCTGGCAAGTCGACATTGCTGCTCCATCTGAACGGGATCCTGCCGGAGCCGCATCACAAGTGGCTGGGGATGTTGGCTCACGAACATTCCTCCGGCCAGCGATCCGACAGTCAGCAGGTCACGAGTTCCGGTGGCGTGTGGATCGACGGAATCCGCATCTCGAAAAAAACGGCTCCGGAAATTCGCCGGCGCGTCGGCCTGGTCTTCCAGGATCCGGACGACCAGCTTTTCGCGATGACGGTCCTCGAAGATGTCGCCTTCGGTCCGATGAATCATGGCATGACTCGCAGCGAAGCCCTCGACCTCGCTCAGGAATGTCTGTCTCAAGTCGGCCTGGCCCATGTCGGGCAAAGGTCGCCGAATCAGCTCAGTTTCGGAGAACGCAAGCGAGTTTGCCTGGCTGGCGTTCTGGCATGCCGGCCGACAATTCTGGTGATGGATGAGCCGACGGCCAACCTCGACCCACGCGCCAGACGCCGATTCCTCGAACTGATCGCCGGGCTGAGCATGACGAAATTCCTGGCCACTCACGACCTGGAAATGGTCCTCGAAGTCTGCGACAGGGCCGTCTTGCTGGACGAAGGCTCGATTGTGGCGGACGATCTGCCGAGAGTCGTCCTCAGCGACCGGGAACTCGTAGAAAAGCATGGCCTGGAAGTTCCGCCCAGCCTGGCGCGTCTTCAATAATCCGGAAATGCCGGACTGGCATAGCGCAAAAGCGAAACGAGCCTGATGTCAGGCTCGCACGCATGAGATCTCAGGTCTTTTGGACTGCGAAGACCGGCCGCCTTATTTGGCCGCCGGCGCCGCGGGCGCTTTGGGAGCGGGCGGGAAGAGGTCGTTCGGCATCGGCTTGATGTCGATCTTGGCGCTCTTCTTGGCTTCCATTACAAGCTGTTCCTGCCGTTCCTGGGCGAAGGCGTCCAGGGCGGCAGCACGAAGATTCGGGTTGTTCGGATCCTGAGGCTGGCCGTCCTTGCGTTCGGTCACCTGAATGAGGTGCAGGCCGAAAGGCGATTCGACGATTTCGCTGATCTGCCCCTTCTTCAGCCCGAACGCCGCGGCGGCGAAGGGCTCGATGAATTGACCCTTGCGATAGAACAGGCCGAGGTCGCCACCGACCTTTTCGGAGTTGCCCTCATCTTCCGAATGCTTGTTCGCGGCTTCGGCGAACGTCATCTTGCCCGCGCCGATTTGCTGCTTGATATCCAGCAGTTTCTTGCGTGCAGCTTCTTTGGCTTCGGGCTTGGCGTCCGCAGGCAACTTGACGAGAATGTGGCTGGCGCGAACCTGGTCGCCGTTGAAGATCGCCTTGTTGTCGGCGATGTATTTGTTGATGGCCGCATCGGTCGCGATACCGGTGATGTATTTCTTCCAGAGCAGGAACTGCTCCATATCGGCCCGGACTTCTTCGAGCGTACGGCCCGATTCGGCGAGCACCTGAGCGAGGTCAGCCTTCTGCTCCTTGAGAGCCGTTTTGAGGTTCTCGATTTCAGTGTCGATTTCGGCCGGGCTTACGGACACTTTCGAAGATTTCACCTGCTGCATCACCAGCTTGGTGTTCGCGATCGTCTCGATGGCGTTCTTGTAAAGCATCTGAGGATCGAAATTCTCAGGCAACTGGAACTTCGAGAAGAACTGGATCAGCTCCCCACGAGTGATCTTGTCGCCGTTGACGGTCGCAAGAACTTCGCTCTTCTTGGTGTCGTTGGCCTTCTTGACGGCTGCGACTTCGGGGCTGAGCCGGGCTGCGGCTTTTTCGGCCGGCTGCTGCTGTGCCCATGCGGTACCGAAACCGAGCGTGGCTACCCAGAAGCCGAAGCGTATCGATCGAATCGCTGTTTCTCGTCTCGCCATCGCTTTCGCAAACCTCCCCTGTCGGTCCGTTCCTGAAATACCGATCCGACGGCTGTGCGCCGTCTGTTTGCGCGACTCACCGATATCGTCGGGTCGCGCTCCGAATGTATCGTTTATACCATGATTTCCGAATTTGTCCGCGCGAAATTTCGATCCCAAAATCGGTCCGAACTGGTAAATCGCGTTCGTCCGCGAGATCCGGGCGCACTCAGCGCGGAACGCCCCGATTTCGATTCCGTGCGGACGGAATTACGACCTCTGCCGATTCCTTCGGCTGGCGCGCGATCACCTTCGGAGGATCTTCGCTGGAAGGATTCGTCGTGCCGCCGTTACGGCGTCGTGGCACGTAGACCTCCATTTTCGGCTTTTTCTTGTCGGTATCGTCTTCCTGCACGACCCTGGCCGTTCGGCCGGCCGCGTTCGGGACCGAGTCGCTCGAATCGGACTTCGTCGCGACAAGAGGCCGGTCGGTACTGGCCTGCTTGTCCACTTGCACTTGATCCGTGACAGTGGATTTCGCCTCCGTCGCGAGCTGTTTCAGCGTATCGTACGTACCGTTCTTCTCCGAAAGCGACTTCGATGCTTCTTTCAATTGGGTATATCGTGATCTGAGACTTTCTTCGGTCAGTGCATTCTCCCGGACGTCATTCCAGCGCGTGCCGGCAGACTCTTTGATTTCGGTCATGGTTTCTTTCAGGAATTCGACGATGCCTTTCTTTCGCACCGTCTCTACGGCGATCTTCGCTTTCGTGCGGACTTTCGTCGAATAGCGATCGACCGATTCCGAAGGGCGGCCGATCCCGGCGAGGCTGCCGTCCGAGGCTCGCGGCCAGACATCCGCGACCTGCTTCACGAAAAAGCCCAGAATCGCATAGCACAGAAGCGTCGCGAACAGCTTGCCTGACCAGAACTTCATGGCCGTGCCGAAAGCTTTGTTGAATCGCATGGCGGCGAGACTCTCGATGCTGAAATATTCGTCGCAGCAGAGGTGCGAAAAATAACCGACCATGATTCCGGCTGCCATGTAAACCCGCACGTAATGATTCGAATGCGGATAATAAAGATAGATGATCGACCCCCAGATCACGCATGTGGGAAGGCTGTGGAACATCCCCCGGTGCACGGTGACCTTACCGAGTATCCAGCGAATTCCCCTGGAGCAGAAAGCCGCCGCACCGAGCGTGATCCAGATTCGCAGCTCGAACGCCATCGGAGGCTGAACGCGGCCGGACGCAACCCAGAAAATCAGTGCCCCGAGCACTGCGGATATGGACTTGATATGCTTGATTTCCATGCCGGAATCGCTGTCGAGATCCGGCAGCATCCCACCCAGCATCGAAAGCAGAAGAGCGACCGAACCATAAAGCCAATCGATGCCAATGAGCAACCACGTGCTCATGGCGTAGGTGACGCCGAAGCTGGTCGAGCATTTCAGGTGCTGGTGAAAATTGCCCAAAGTCGCCGGCCTCCTGCCGGTGGACGCTTCGGATCATGAAACCCCGCAAGGCCTGGTGGTCCATCCAGGCCTTTCCGACAGGCCAATGCCGCCTGGATCAGGCGACTTTGACCCACTGGCGAATTTCGCCAAGATTCTCGTCCCAGGCCTGGCCCAGCCGTTTCTGGAGAAACGTGGCATAGAGCAGGTCGATGGTATCTGTCATATGCCGGATCTGTTCGATCCGGGCCAGGATCGCTTCACGTCCGGGGGCCTCGTCCAGCTTGGGGAGAGCCGCGGAGCTGACGGCGAAAGTCTCGGCCTGAAGAGTCAGTTCGTACTGTTGCTGATGACGCACGAGAATCAGCCCGACCTTTCGCGGCAGCTTGCCGGACTGAAGCGCCTTGAGCGCTTCCGGCATGCGTGCGGGGCCGACATCGTTCAACTGGTCACGGCCAGTTTCGCCTTTCGGGCAATCGAGCTGAAGGGTGCGCGTCATCATGGCCGTAACATCCGTACCGTCCGGCAGAGCGATCGTATCGCCCGTCGTCGCCAGTGTATGCCAGAGCCAGATGAGGAATTCGTTGCCGAGGACGTCCGGCAACTGGCTTTCCGGGTTCGCCCAGTTGATCGTGCCCTGCTCCTGCCCTTCGACGAAAACCGAGAACCGGGCCGGATCACCTTCCGGCAGATTCAGTCCGAATTTCGTGGCCAGTCCCATGGCAAGCCGCCCGGCGGTGATCACATGAATGTCGCCGCCGAAAGTGTCGCGAAACAAGGGGGCGACGCGGTCGAGGACCGATGCGGAACTCGCTGTGCAATAAAGGGTTTGGCTCGAAGTGTCCCAGAGCAGCTGATGGAACGCCAGACGGCGGTAGCGGCCGTCCGCAGCTTCGGCCTGAGCTCGTGCCAGAGCCGATTCCTTGGCCTGTTCCTTCTGTTCTTTGGTCGGACGGCCCGAAGGATTGCCTGCGGCCAGGGCTTTGATTTCGATCTCGGTGTAAGCTTTAAGGATCGGAGCCGGGATTTTGTCGACGTCGAAACGCATGCCGATGTGAAGCGTGTCGTCGAAAACGTTATTTTCGAGCGAAATTTCGCTGTCGAGCAGGTGACGACCGCCATTGAACCCTACGCTCACGCCGTCCAGCGTGTCCGCGGTGCCATATTTGCCGATCGCGTTTTTCGTCAGCTTCTCGATGGTCTCTTCACCGAACGGTTCCGGGTTACGGATTTCGACGGCGAAACGCACGAAACCGGTTCGTCCATGAAAAAACGGCATTGTCCCACTCCTTTGGGTTTCGGTCGATCGATCGTGGCGACCGGCAAGTCCCGATATCGGGACTTGCCGGTTAGCACGATTCCTTCATCCTTACCGATCGGTCACACGGTGGACCTGGACACAGCAAGGTCCACTTGGACATCGCATTCGCGATCCGATCGTGCCGGTTGCACAAGATGCACAGGCAAGCTGGCATCGATCGCCATTCGTATCGGATCAAGGAATCGGCGGTCGCCTGCCCTGACATGTTTCGCACAGGCCATCCGAAAGACCGGAAATGAGGACGCGATCGCGCTTGGTTTCGTTCACTGCATGTTAATGAACTGAAGTGGGAAGCCCGGGTTGTTCGCCTTGAAATGTGTGATCACGGCCTGGAGTTCATCGATTTTTTTGCCCATGACGCGCACTTTCTCGTCCATGATTTGAGCCTGCACTTTGAACCCTAACCCCTTGATGGTCTTGACCATGGCTCTGGCGTCGTCAGCCCCGATACCGCGATGCATGGTGAGCATCTCGCGGACGGAGTCATGCGAGGCTTCTTCGATTTTGCCTCTTTTGACGGCGTTGACGGCGACACCCCGCTTGGCCATTTTTTCCTTGAGGACCTGGATGACGGTTTCGAGCTGGCCCTTGTGATCAGCGAGAAGCGTGAGTGTGTGGTTTTTCTTGTCCCAGTCGATATTGGCCTTGGTGCCCTTGAAGTCATAACGGACAGCGATTTCGTGCTGAGCCTGGGTGACGGCGTTGTGCATTTCGACGTCGTTGATTTCGCTGACGATATCGAACGAGTGATTGTCGGCCATGAAATGAGCCTCGGACGCGAGAAAATCGTAGGGAACGGGGATTGTGATGGCCCGGATATTAACGTATTATAGCCCTATTCGTCACTTGCGGCGAACGGATGCGTTCGTTCGCCGCAAGGTCCATGTCCGCAGGTGTTTTCCAGGAACCGGT
Organism: uncultured Isosphaeraceae bacterium; assembly: GCA_964608915.1. GTDB lineage: Bacteria > Planctomycetota > Planctomycetia > Isosphaerales > Isosphaeraceae > QWQI01. The sequence goes on along the minus strand of CAZSQA010000006.1, from coordinate 92,137 downwards.
GGTCGTTCGTTCTGTGCATCGCTTTCTCGGGGTCGAGGTTTGCGATTCGCATCGGGCGCCTGGCCGGCATTGGTCAAATGGTCGATCGCAACCTCATTAACGACTTCGATATCACTGAAGAAGAACTGGCAGCGATGATCGGCGAAGAATCGCCGGACATGGACCAGTTGCAGTTAGGCAGCCCGAGCTTCGAGATCGGTTCCATCGTAAACGGACGCGTCATCTCCATCGATGGCGACCGCGTGACCGTGGACATCGGCTTCAAGGCCGAAGGTCTCGTGGACATTGACGAGTGGGAAAACGAGGAACCGCCCAAGCCGGGCGATGAAGTCGAAGTCCTTCTTGAGGACATGGAAGACGAGACGAGCGAAGTTCGTCTTTCGCGCCGCAAGGCCCATCGGATGCGTGCCTGGGAAAACGTCATCGCCAAATACAACGAAGGCGACGTCGTCGAGGGCACGGTCAATCGCAAGATCAAGGGTGGTCTGCTGGTCGACATCGGCGTGAACGTCTTCCTGCCTGCGAGCCAGGTGGATATCCGCCGTCCGCCGGACATTCAGGATTTCGTCGGCCAGACGGTCAAGTGCATGATCCTGAAGATCGACGAAAGCCGCCGCAACATCGTCGTCAGCCGCCGCAAGCTGATCGAGATGACGCGGGAAGAGCAGAAGAAGCGTCTTCTCTCCGAGATCGAAACGGGTCAGATTCGCACGGGTACGGTCAAGAACATCGCCGATTTCGGCGCGTTCGTCGACCTGGGCGGAATCGACGGCCTGCTGCACATTACCGACATGTCGTGGGGCCGGATCAACCACCCGAGCGACATGGTCCGCATCGACGACCAGATCGAAGTCATGGTCCTCAACGTGGACAAGGAACGCGAAAAGATCGCGCTCGGCCTGAAGCAGAAGTCGGTCAGCCCGTGGGAAACGGTCGCGGACAAGTACCCGGTCGGCACGAAGGTCACCGGCGAAGTCGTGAACGTGATGAGCTATGGCGCTTTCGTGAAGCTCGAAGAGGGCATCGAAGGCCTCGTGCACATCTCCGAGATGTCCTGGACCAAGCGGATCAATCATCCGAGCGAGCTGGTCAGCCCTGGCGACAAGATCGAAGTCGTCGTCCTCGGCATCAACCGGGACAAGCAGGAAATCAGTCTCGGCATGAAGCAGACCCAGGCCAACCCCTGGGACAACGTCGGCGACAAGTATCCGATCGGTTCGATGGTCGAAGGTGTCGTGCGCAACCTGACCAATTACGGTGCCTTCATCGAAATCGAGGAAGGGATCGACGGTCTGCTGCACATCTCCGACATGTCCTGGACACGCAAGATCGGCCACCCCAACGAAGTCCTCGAAAAGGGCCAGAAGGTCAGCTGCCAGGTTCTTCAGGTCGACCAGGACCGCAAGCGTATCGCCCTCGGTCTCAAGCAACTGCGTCAGGACCCGTGGGATACCGAAATCCCCAACCGTTACGAGCCCGGCGACACCGTCAAGGGCAAGGTGACCAAGCTGACCAACTTCGGCGTTTTCGTCGAACTGGAACCCGGCCTGGAAGGCTTGCTGCACATCAGCGAACTGGCTGACCACAAGGTGGACAGCCCCGAGGAAGTCGTCAAGGTCGGCGACGAAATCGAAGTGCGCGTGCTGCGTGTCGACCGAAACGAACGCAAGATCGGTCTTTCACGCAAGAAGGCCGGCTGGTCCGGCGAAGACGGCGGCGAGGAAGACGAAGATCGTACGGACGACTCCTCGAGCCAGCGCGATTCCAAGTCGGACTCCGGCCAGCTCAAGGGCGGTCTGGGCGGTCGCGGCCCCCTGTTCTCGCTCGGCGGTGAACAGTCCGACGAAGACTGACTCCTCGCAAGTCTGCTCACCTGATTCTTCGAACCCGGTCTCCCTCGCGGAGCCCGGGTTTTTTCGTTTCATGATCGCAAACCGTTCCGCATCCGGAGGCTCTCGCGCTCAAGCGCCCGGTTTCCGAAAACCACCCAAAGTTCCCAGCTTTTTCGGTCGATAGTAATCGTGTCGAACTTGCCCCATGAATCGATCGGTACGGGGGGCAGTGGACACAGGAATGCCACTACGGAACAGGCTCCGCCATTCCGGTTTTCCAGGCGTTCGTCGTCGAACCTGTCCATCCAGGTTGGCTAACACAAAGCGGGTTGGGAATCAACTTCGCGGCCGACTCCCCGCAGCCTCAGGGCATCGGGGGCCATCAGGAAGATGCGATGGTACGGAAAGGTATGGTCTCCGGGGAGACCACTACCCGTCGTCAACCATTTCGTGATTCTTCTGGCCGCTCGAGGTTCCCATGGCTCGTGTTCGACGTCACCGCCGTGATACGGTGCAAAGTCCCCTTGAGACGTATCTTCGGGAGATCAATGAAACTCCCCTGTTGAACGCTCAGGAAGAAAAGGATCTCGCCGTTCGCATCGGTCAGGGTGACAAAGAAGCCCGGGATCGAATGATCCGAGCGAACCTTCGGCTGGTCGTGAACATTGCCCGCGGATATGTGGGTAAAGGCCTTGCCCTGCAGGATCTTATCGAAGAAGGCAATATTGGCTTGCTTCGCGCCGTCGAAGGGTTTGATCCGAAGGTCGGCACACGATTTTCGACTTACGCCAGTTACTGGATCAAGCAATCCATTAAGCGGGCCCTGGTCAACACGGCCAAGCCGATTCGCATCCCTGCGTACATGGTGGAACTGCTGACGAAGTGGCGAAGAGCCTCTCACGAGCTGCAGGAATCACTCGGCCGGATTCCGACCGCAGAAGAGATCGCCAAGGTTCTCGAGATTCCCAAAAAGAAGCTGGCGATCGTGAAGAAAGCCATCAGCGTCTACAATCTCGTGCCACAGACCGATCAGGGCGAGAATGGCTGGACGCTCGGCGAAATGCTGATGGATGAACGTACGAAGACGCCCGACGTCGAGATGGTCGAAGCCGACAATCTGCGAATCGTGATGAACCGTCTGGGCGAAATGGACAAACGCGAAGCCACGGTGCTGAGGATGCGGTTCGGCCTGAACGACTCCCCTCCGAAAACACTAAAGGAGATCGGGGAATCGCTTGGCCTGACCCGAGAAAGAGTCCGCCAGATCGAAAACGAAGCTCTCGGCAAGCTCTCGGCGATCCTGATGGCTGATTGAGCCAGAAACGACACGCGCCGAACCGCACCACGATCGCACTGATTTCTGCTATATTCGGACCGGCCGGCGAATCGATTCGCCGCGCCGGTTCCTGCATTTCGGGTGAAAGATTCATGAACGTATACCGGGCAGTTCCCGAAGCCGAATCACTAAGTCTTCTGGATGTCGGCTGTAATGTCGGAGCTTGGTTGAGCGACGTTCGGAACCGGCGTCAGGCGGCACGTCTGGCCGGGGTCGAACTCAACGACAAGGCCCTGAGTGTCGCTGCGCGCAACCGGCCTGAGGCGATACTCTCACGGGCCGTCGCCGAACGGCTGCCCTTCCCTGACGACACCTTCGATTGCGTCACCTGCCTGGAAGTTCTGGAACATCTGCCGGAAAAGAACTGGACTTCGGCGATTCAGGAGATGCGCAGGGTGCTTAAGCCGGGCGGTGTCCTTATCGTCACAGTGCCCCATGCCGGTCTTTTCGCCTGGATGGATTCCAATAATGTTCGGCACCGATTGCCTGGGTTGTATCGATCGTTCGTCCGCCGCGGGCTGCGCGACTCGAATTACGACGCTCTCGAACGCCATGTGGAGTGGCACAAGCACTTTACGAAACAAGAACTGGAAGAGATCGTCGGCACGGCGGGCTGGAAATCGGTCCGATTCACTTATGGCGGGTCGTTTTTGATGCCGCTTGCGGACTGGCTGAGCTGGCCATTCTATCGAGCAGGAAAATCAGAGCATCCGATTCGCAGGCTACTCGGCCGGCTTGCCGACTGGGATTACCGAATCGATTTCGGGCGACTGTCCTACGGCGTTTGCATGGTAAGCGTGAAGGCCTGAGAAAATTGGACCGGCAGCGATTCCGTAACGTGAATTCGCGGAGAAGGCAAATCACGAAGACTTTCGGAGCAAGTCCGAAAGCCTTCGATGTTTGGAGAACGAGCAGCGAAACAGCATCGCCATTCGCAATGTATGTCAGTCGAGTTCGCGAGCGGCAACCCGCAGGCGACGACGATTGAACATAGCCAGGCCAGCTCCGCCGCCGATGAGAATCATCCAGGTCGCGGGCTCGGGAACCGGAGGAACCGGCGTGTAGCTGCCGCGGGTGTTGGAGGTCGCCTTCTGGGCGCTGAAAGCGGTGTTGAAGTCACCCGTGAAAGAGCTTTGCAGCTCAGGGCGAATCAGCATGTAAGCGTTTTCGCCGAACGCATCGGCCAGGGCACCACCGGTAAGGTTGATTTCCAGGTCGAACATATCGAAGGCACCGCTATCCTGATATCCGAAATTGGTCGGCTTGCCCTGAAGCAAGAGACCACTGAAGGTCTGACCTGCCACGGTGGTCGTGCCGTAAAGCTCGTAATTGTTCGAAGCGTTATCGACGAACTTGCCGTTCGAATCGAGTGCCACGGAGAGCGACTGGCGACGAACGCCATCGGAGGTCGGCAGGATAGTAAATTCCTGGGCCGAATCGGGGCCTGTGGCCAGCAGAAACGGCGTATTCCTCATCGTGAACGTGCCGGAACCGTTGGAATAGTTGTATTGCACGACGCCGTTGACGTCGGCGGCGATATCAGGGTACGTCCGTTCCAGCACGGGCTGGATCAGATCGGCCTGAGCCGCGGAGAAAGCTGAAGAGACTGCAATCAGAGAGCAAATGAAGCTGGTACGCATCCGGTGCATGATTCTTCCCTCGTGATCGTCCTTGATGAGGCCGTGCCGTGAAACGTTCGCGTCAGAAATGACACGTGACTTCGGTTCGGCGAGGTGACGGCCCCCAAACACGGAAAATACGATTGCGGACTTTTCAGTCCTGGTCTGTTCGGTCGCCATCCTGGCCTTGCCTCCCAAACCTGCCGACTTCTGCGCACGGCCGACATTTGCGGCAATCCCGCAACGGGATTCCGCCAAAGCATGTTCGGATCGTGTCATTCGATCGGAATAGTTCATGGTCGAGTCCTTTCCGCCGACTCGCATCCTGCGAATCGTTCCATGAGATCACGACATATCCGTCAGTCGTTGCTCACGTTGGTCCCGATAATAACGAACTGGCGAGTCTCGTCAACCCCGAACATCGTAAAATCCGGAAAATCTGAAGCCCTGTCTATGCGAACGCTCCAAGTCTTTTCCGAGACGCCGAATCCGTGTCGTCGATCCGGGAGTCCGAACACCGGCAGGTCGAAAAAGGGGCAAATGAAATGTGCGACCGCCATGCCGGAACCAGCGGCGATCGCACCGAATTTCAGGTCAGAGTTCGCTTCAGCCGCGAGGGCCGTATGTTCGGCCCAGTTTATCAGCCAGGACTTTCCGGAGCGCCAGCGCGTCGATTTCGCCGGTCTTGCGCCAAACGACCTTCCCGCCCGGTGCGATGAGGAATGTGTAAGGAACAGGGCCGGGCCATTCCTTGTCCAGCGTATCGGCCAGTGCATCCTGATTCTCACCGGTAAAGATCAGGTTACGGCAAGAGGCGTGGTGCTCTTTCAGCGCCGCTTCGACTTTGGCGAGTTCCTCGGGTTTGTCGACCGAAACTGTAATCAGTTCGAAATCGCGTTTGCGGTACATCCGGTGCATCGTGACGAACTCCCCGAGTTCCGCCACGCAAGGGCCGCACCAGGTGGCCCAAAGGTTTACGAGTCGATATTTGGGCGTGTCGTTCCTTGCGATTTCCGCGAAGGTTTTCAGATCGCCCTTTTCGAGAGAAACCGGTTCGGAGTCGCATTTGGCCAGATGCTCCGCCGCCTGGGCGCGTTTATCGGACCATTTCGTCGAGCAGCCCCGCACGCGAGTCGTCGCCACGGGGATCTGGCGGCCTTCGAGGATCGCTTCGACGGCATTGACAGTATCGTGCGACTTCACCTCTCCGACTTCGGCGTCGTCGAACCGGCCCTGATAGCGCAGGTTGCGATTCCGGTCGAAAACAAAGACATGCGGAGTCGCCAGGCATCCGTAAGCCAGGGCGACTTTCTGCGTTTCGCCGTCGTAAAGGTAGGGGAAATCGAACTTCTGGTCGGCGGCCCGGATCTTCATGTCTTCGAGCGAATCGCTGACGTCCGTAAATCCGAGTTCGTCGAGCCTGAGAGCCTTGTCGTCGTTCGGCGAGATGCAAACGACAGCCACTCCCCTGCCCTTGTAGTCGGCCGTGAGCTTCATGATGCGATCTTCGTACGCCTGCGCGGTCGGGCAATGATTGCAGGTGAAGATTACGACGAGCACCGGCGAAGCTTCGAAATCTGCGAGGCGATAACGCTTGCCGTCGACTCCGGGCAGGTCGAAATTCGGTGCTTTCTCACCGATCGCGAGTGGTTTGAGGCCTTCGGGGTCGGCATGAACCAGAGCGGGTCGGGTCGAGGCGAGTCCGAGACCCGCGAGCCCGAGACGGATTGCGTGACGGCGATTCGGATCGTTCGACGACATGATTTCGATTCCCGGCGAGGTTTGACTTTGCGTTGATTTCGATGGCAGAAAGGGGCATCGTCGATCTTACTTCGAACCGGCTGGCGAACCAACAGGGTGCCGCGTGACCGAATCACCCGTTACAATCGCCACAGCAGCTGGAAAGCATCGCGACACGCCCCGGACCACCCACCGAAAGCGACGAACCCATGAAAACCACCATCGGCAAACGACTTGCCGTCAGTCTTTCCGTCATTTGGGGATTGGTCGCGATTTGCGTGGCTGACTCCGGCTCGGCTGTCAAACCTGGAACGCCGCTGGCCCGCAAAGGCGACGAAATCATGATCTGCGGCCAGCTTTTTCACACCGGTGCCCCGGTCGTACTGTGGACCGATCCGGGTGGATACGACGCTTATCGCGTCGACCGCCGCTTCGTCCCGCTCGACAGAGCCAACTGGAAAGAAACCGAAAAAGCCGGCGGGGTGAAGACACCCAATCGCTACGGTGCCCGCACGAAAGGCCTCTCGCCGGAGATGGTCGAAAAAGTGCGCGGGGGCGGCTGGTCGGTCGACGAACTTCGCGATGTCGTCGATCAGTTCGTCGTTCACTTCGACGTCTGCGGCACGAGCAAGCGTTGCTTTCAGGTTCTGCACGACGCCCGCGGCCTGAGCGTCCATTTCATGCTCGACGTCGACGGCACGCTCTATCAGACGCTCGACCTCAAGGAAGCGGCCTGGCATGCCACGATCGCCAATAACCGTTCGATCGGCATCGAAATCGCCAACATGGGCGCTTATCCGAAAACCGGCAAAAACCCCTTCGAAACCTGGTACGCCAAAGACGCGGCCGGCAAAACGATCATGACCGTCCCCGGCGGTCTGGAGAAATCGGGTATCCGAAACCCGCCCAGCCCGATCCGGCCTGACAGGAACGATCCGGTCGAAGGCGCCGTACAGGGTCAGAATCTGGTTCAGTACGACCTGACGCCTCAGCAGTACGAAACGCTGGCCAAACTCACGGCGACTCTTTGCACCGTGTTCCCGAAGATCAGGTGCGATTATCCGAAAGACTCCGAAGGCAAGCTGATTCCGCGAAAATTGCCCGATGACGAATTCCGGAACTATCAGGGCATCCTCGGCCACTATCACGTTCAGACGAACAAGGTCGACCCGGGCCCGGCGTTCCAGTGGGACCGGTTGATCCGCGAAGCGACATCGCTCATGTCCCGCTGAACCCTTGAGAGAACTCGAACATGATTCTGAACCGGCGCAACCTGATACGTTCGCTTGCCGCTGCATCGGCCTTGCGGGCGATCGAATCGGCCCGAATCGAGGCGGACGAAGTCTCGACCCGGCCTCTGATCGGAGACCGCGAACGCATCGTGTTCTTCGGCGATTCGATCACTCAGGGCGGCTCTTACGTCGCACATCTGGAAATGCTTTTGAGGCTTCGGTTTCCGACAAGTGCGATCGAAATCCACAATCATGGCATATCGAGTGAGACGATCTCGGGCACTTCCGAACCCGATCACGACCCGCGCCGGCCGTGGGCACATGAGCGGTTCGCTCACGACGTCGCAGACTGGCATCCGACGATGCTCTTCAGTTGCTTCGGCATGAACGACGGCAATTACCACCCGTTCGAGGAAGCCCGTTTCGCCAAATATGTCGAGGGTGTCAATCGACTGGTCGACCGCGCGAAAACCGAAGCCGGGGTACAACGCTTGATCCTCTGTACCCCGCCTCCTTTTGACCCATATCAGCGGAAAAACGGAGACCCGAAAGCCGTCCATTACGGCTACAAATACCCGGCCGTCCAATACGACGAAACGCTGAGCCGCTATGCTCAGTGGCTATTGACGTTACGCGACCAGGGCCAGATGGTCGCGGACCTGCATGGGCCGATGAACCGGCACCTGGCCAGGCGACGCGAAAAGAGGGTCAGCTTCACGCTGATGCCGGATGCCGTTCACCCAGACGCCACCGGCCACGCCGTGATGGCGATCGTGCTGGCTGGGCAAATCGGTCTGGCAGGCCCGCGCTCGAGTGTGACGATCGCCGGCGATCTCGAATCAGCCAGAATCGATCGAGGCATCGTGAGCGATTCGAAAAAGCTCGACGATAGCCTTGAGCTGGCGCTGGCATTGCCTGCACCATGGAAGTTCGGAGCCGGGGTCGATCAGGAATCGATCGATCTCGAATCGGTCGCTGAGCGGTTCGACGCCCTTTCGATTCGGATCGATCGTCCGCTCGAAGGCCTCTTCGAAGTCACGATTCAGGCCGACCCCAAAACGGACCCGGTCGTGCGGCAGGCGAGCGGCCAGGAACTTTCCAGGGGCATTCTCGTCGAAACGCTCAATAAACCTGGTTCAGCAGCTTTCGACACTGGCGAAAAGCTTGCTGAAGCCGTGATGAAACACAGGCAGGCGGCATCGGCCAATTGGCGAAATCGTGCGATGAAACTGCCGAAAGATGCCGAAGAGCGAGGCCCTCAGCTCGAAGAAATCGCCAACGAAGCCGCCGCGGCCTCGGAGCTTTCGAAGCTCGCAGCGGCGGCCGTGCCGGGTGCCCTGTTGAAAATCCGGCGACTGCCCGCGTAATCTGGCGAAATCACGTCCCGGGCGAGCGAGCCCGGAATCGACCAGCCCCTCGCCCGCCAAAATTGAGCATTTCGTCATGAACCGATCGATTGCGAACGCGCGGATCTACTCCCTGGCTGTGGCTCTTGTCATCGCATCGCTCAATTCCGGATGCGGTGGCGGTGGAGACACGAACCCGCCCGCACCGCAATCGCCCGCGACCGCGGGGGGTACGACGGCCGCGAAGAAGCGGATCGGCGCCGTTTTGCCGATGTTCAGCCACCCGTTCTTCGTGGCCCAGAAAAAGGGGCTGGAAGAGAAAGCCGCCGAACTTGGCTTCGAAATCGACATCCGCGATGGCCAGGACGACGACCTGAAGCAGATATCGCAAGTGGAATTCCTGATCCAGAAGGGCGTCGACCTGCTGATCCTCTGCCCGCGCGATTCGGAAGCGCTCGTGCCTGCCGTCGAAGCCGCCAACAAGGCGAAGATCCCGGTGATCACGCTGAACCGGCGCGTGGCCGGCGGAGAGGTCATCTGTTATGTCGGTGCCGATGACCGCGCCGGCGGCGTCGCTCAGGGCGAGGCGCTCGCGAAAGCCGTCGGAGCGAAAGGCGGCAAAATCATTTACCTCCAGGGCACGCAGGGATCGAGCCCGCAGCGTTCCCGAAAAGAAGGGCTCGACGAAGTCCTGAAGAAACACCCGGAGATCGTCGTCGCCGACAGCCGCTTCGCCGACTTTCAGGAGGACAAGGCCAAGAGCATGATGACGGACCTGGCTCAGCGGTTCCAGCCGGGGCAGATCCAGGCCATCGTCGCCCAGGCCGACGAAATGGCCGTGCCGGCGGCTGAAGTCGTGCGGGAAAAGGGCTGGAAGGACGTCATCGTGATCGGCTTCAACGGCAATCGCGACGGTTTCGAAGCGATCAAGGCGGGCAAAATGAGTGCGACGGTGCTGCAGGACGCCGCCGTTCAAGGTCGCAAATCGGTCGAAGCCGCTCAGGACCACTTCGCCGGCAAATCGCTGGCGAAGGACATCTTCACGGAACTCCCCGTGGTCGATGCCACGAACATCGACAAATACCAGCCGGCCTACTGACCCAGCTGAACTCACCGATTCGGCCGACGACTTGCAGGTTGCGCGCCGAATTTTCAAAATGGTGTTACGAGTGGAACCGACACCGAACCGACTCAGAAAGCGGGCGACCGATGAGAGTGGCGTATTTCGATTGTGCCAGCGGCATTTCCGGCGACATGACGCTGGGTGCTCTTGTGGATGCCGGTGCTGACGGCGCGGCGATCGCCGCGGCCATCGCCAGCCTGGGCCTGCCCGGCGGCGTCGAATTCGTCACGACCAAAAGATGCGGCATGCGGGCGACTTACGCGAAGGTGGAAGCCCCGCACGAGCACGTCCATCGCCACCTGCACCATATCGACGCCATCATCGACCGATCCTCGCTTTCGGATCGCCAGAAAGCCCTGGCGAAGAAAATCTTCCGAAAACTGGGCGAAGCCGAAGCGGACAGCCATGGCGTGCCGATCGAAAAAGTCCATTTCCATGAAGTCGGCGCGATCGATTCGATCATCGACATCGTCGGAGCCGCCGTCGGCCTCGACCTGCTCGGCGTCGACGAAATCATGGCCAGCCACGTGCCCACAGGCACGGGATACATCCAGGTGGCTCACGGGCGCATGAGCGTTCCCGCTCCCGCCACGGCGTTTCTGCTCAAAGGTGTGCCTCTGGCCCCCAGCACGATCGAAATGGAGTTGACGACGCCCACCGGCGCAGCCATTCTGGCGACGACCGTGTGCCGATTCGGGCCCCTGCCCGCCATGACGATCGACCGCATCGGCACCGGGGCGGGCACGAAAGATCTGAAATCACAGCCCAACGTTCTGCGGATCATCGTCGGCGAACTCGCCGAATCCCGAGCGATCGATCAGGTCATGATTCTCGAAACGAACCTGGACGACGCCACCGGCGAACTGATCGGGCACGTCAGCGAGCGGCTCTTTCAGGCCGGTGCCCTCGATGTCTTCACGATGCCGATTTATATGAAGAAAAATCGGCCGGCCGTACTGTTGAGCGTGCTGTGCGACCCGGTCCGCGCACATGCGATGGAGAGCATCCTGTTCGAAGAGACCGAAACGCTCGGCGTACGCCGAAGCCTGCGGGATCGAACGATCCTGCCTCGTAAGGCCGCCAGGGTGCGCACTGAGTACGGCGAGATTCCGGGCAAGGCCTTCTGGCGAACCGAGTCGGACGCCAAACGATTCTCGCCCGAACACGATGCCTGCGCGCAAGCGGCGAAAAGCCACAGTGTGACGCTCCGGACCGTTCAGGAGGCCGCAAGACAGGCCTGGCGCACCGGCGACTGGGACTGGCTGGCCGAAGAATCAGCCCCGGCCGAGGATCGTGCGCATGCTCATGGGCATGAACATGGCCACGATCAAGGGCACAGTCACAGCCATGAACATCATCACCACGATCATGAACACTCCCATGATCACGGCCATTCGCATGATCATGAACACAGCCATGATCACGGCCATTCGCATGATCATGAGCATCCGCACTCCCATGACCACGGCCAGGGGCAACACCACCCCCATTCCGGCCATGATCACGACCATGGCCATCCGCATCGGCATGGCTGATGGTGAGAGGTCCAGACGGTCATGCCCCGATTCCTCCGGGGCATGACCTGAACGTTCAGCGGCTCAGTGAGAGTTCCAGGCATACGATCTTCCAGGAATCGCCAGATTTCCGGCGCACCTGCATGAAGGGCAGCCGTTTGGTTTCGGCGTTTTCGCTCATGAGCAGGTCTCCGGCGATCACGAGCGTGTCCGGAGTGACGAACCTTGCGTAGTGGACCTCGTTGGTAAGGTTGAACTTGGTAAGGTCCTTAATGTTTTCGTAGATCTTGCGGATCGCGTCGCCGCCGCGATGGAACTTGACGGTCGGCGGGCCGACCGATTCGACGGTTTTCTCGACGATCTCGGCATCTTCCAGATATTGGGCCGCGAGCCCGGCACCGTCACCGGCTGCGAACATTTTCGTGCCGGCTTCGGTCAGTTCTCTTGCCAGCTTCATGGCGACTTCGTCTTGAGGAGTTCGAACCTCCTGGGCCACGACAGGCAGAATCGCGGCCAAGCAAATCAGCATCGTGGCGGATAGAGTCCGCAGCGTGGAAAGTGACATGGCGTTCTCCAGGTTCGGAAAGGTCGAATATGACCGAGTTCGAATCGCTTCATCCTCGGCGTCAACCGTCGATGATACCAGAGCGAGAACCTTCGGACGACATTCCGGCCAACGATGCAGCCACGGAGCCGACGAGCCTGCCCATGCTCCAGGCCGCCTGAAAGTTATAACCGCCGATGCGGCCGTCGATATCGAGCACTTCGCCGATCAGGTGAAGCCCGGGGCGAAGCCGGCTTTCGAGCGATTTCGGGTCGACCTCTTCCAGCGAAACGCCGCCGGAAGTGACTTCCGCCTTTTCGAATCCCAAGGTCGAAGCGACCGGCATCGACAGCGATTTGACTGCGGCGACCAGAGCCTTACGCTTCTCTCGGGGCATTTCTGAGGCGATCGCGCCCGTCGGGATCCCGCTCTGGCTTAAGATCGCGTCCTTGATCCGGTTGGGAATTCGATCGGGCAAAAGCCTCGATATGCCGATGCGGCCCTTTCGGCTCGATTCGACGATCTGGCTTTCGAACGCTTCGGCGGATTGATCCGGGATGAGGTCGACGCGAATCGTCCAGCCACGTGTCGTGCCGGCACGTGCGAGCAATCGGCTGACGTCAAGAATCGCAGGGCCAGTCAGCCCGAAGTGGGCGAACAGAAGGGATTCGCGTCTTGAGTCAGCGACTCGGCCGTCAGGGTCGACGACTTTGACGCCGACGTCCGTCAGTGTGATGCCCTTGCAGTCGCGGACCCAGTCGGCCTCGACGACGACGGGAACGAGCGCTGGCCTGGTTTCGACGATCGAGTGACCGAATTTCGCAGCGATTCGATAACCGTCGCCCGTCGTTCCGCAGCCCGGGAAGCTGCGACCGCCGGTCGCCAGGATGATCCGCCGCGCAAGAACCGGCCCTGACGGAGTCGAAACGACGAACCGGTTTCCCGTCTCGTCGAAGTCGATGTCCTGCACCGGCGAAAGTGTCCTGAGCTTCGCACCCGAAGAACGCACCGCACCTTCCAGAGCATCGAGAACGTCGGCGGCACGGTCCGACCAGGGAAAGATCTTGCCGTTGGCTTCGACCTTGGTCGCGACTCCGTGGGATTCGAACCAGCGAACCGTGGAGTCGACGTCGAAAGCTTTCAAGGATGGCCCGAGAAATCGCCCTGCGGCGGGCGAGAAAGCCTCCTGAATCGCTCGGACACCCTGCAATCGGTCTATGGGAAACTCGGGATCGATCGGCCCGGTGACGACATCCGCCCGCCGCAAGCCTCTCGCATTCGTCAGATTGCAGCGGGTACCGCCGGACATCAGGATTTTGACTCCTGGCCGCCGGTTCTTTTCCAGAATCAACACACTTAACCCGAGTTCAGCAGCCGTGAGAGCGGCGAAAAGCCCGGCTGCACCGCCGCCGATGATGGCGATGTCCCAATTCTCGGCAGGGTCCGGGCTCATCGATTCGCCGGATCCGGAGAGACGGCTCGTTCGTAAGCGGCGAATTCGAAATCCGACACAGGGTGGATGCGTTTGCCCGCCAGCGCACGGATAGCATTCAGGGAACGCTCGATTTTCGCTTTTCCGGCATCGTCGGCGGATTTCACGCCGGTTTCGAGTGCGTCGAAAGTCCGGCAGGCCGGGTTCCCTTTCGCGATTTCGCGTGCTTTCTTCATTTCATCGTCGTTGAGAAACGTGCCGGTCGTGCCTGATGCCATCAGATTCAGCGTATCCTGCCTGTGCGGCAACCCCAGAGCATGGCCCAGTTCGTGTGAAGTGACGCGCGGCAGAGGTTCGTCGATGCCGGTTTCGACCTTGCGCAGGGCCGCCGTTTCCTTGACCATCGCCTCACGATTGCCGAAATAGACGCCGTTGACGTCGAAATCGTGGACGTAGTGCACGCGATATGCACTGGAATCCAACCGCGTCGATTCCGGGATGATCCGCCGAAATGCCGTATGGGGAATCCGAGCCTTTCTTGCCGGCTCCTTGCCGACCGCTTCGGCGTCATCGGTGTCGATCTGGGCCGCGAGCTTCACCCTGCCGGTATTTTCGGCCTGGACGTCTTCGATCGACTCCAGCTGCCAATGAATCCCGGCGGATGCCCAGATGACGTTGACTTTACCCACGATGCGTCGGATATCGTCATCGCTGAGCTGCCGACAATCGATTTCGGCGACATCGGCGGATTTCGCACGATACACACGCAGAGGCAAAACCAGGAATTCGGACGCTGCCGGGGCATGCGTCCGCTCCTGGCTTTTTTCTTTCGATGCGGCGGGGGTGTCCTGTCCCCATGCGTCGAAGATCGACGAGCCGAACGTCAGCCAGGCGAGCAGCGCGGTCGCGAAGCCATTTCGCATTTTTCGAGTTCCTCGGGAATTTCGAGCGTCAATCGACGTGTTCGGTCGTCGCCACCGGGTCAAAATCGGGCTTCGTTTCCATCTGAAGCCGTTTGGCAACTGCCTCGGACCGTTCCAGAACTCGCAGGGCGTTCCCGCCGAGAATCTTGCGCACGGCCTCTTCGCTATGGCCACGGCGCAGGAGTTCTTCGGTGACTTTCGGGAAGTCCGCCACGCTGTCGAGCCCCTTGGGCCATCGGCTGATGCCGTCGAAATCGGAACCGAGACCGACGTGGTCGATTCCGGCCACACGGATGACGTGTTCGATATGATCGACGACCGTATTGACCGTGCCGTAAAGGTCCGGGTTTTCGGCGATCCAGGCTTCCAGCTTCTTTTCGGCTTCGGCCTTGTCTTTCACGGTTGCGGCGATTTCTTTCTGCTTCGCGCTGACTTTGGCGGCCGCACAAGGGACGATGAAGCTCGAAAAGAAGTTGATCATGACGACGCCGCCATTGGTGCGCACCCTGCGAAGGATGTCGTCGTTGACGTTTCGTGGATGCGGGCACAGTGCGAAGGCACTGGAATGGCTGGCGATGACCGGGGCCTGGCTGATGTCGAGCACGTCGGACATCGTCTCGGCGCTCACGTGCGAGATGTCGACCAGGATGCCGAGCCGGTTCATCTCACGCACGACGCGTTCGCCGAATTTCGTCAGGCCGCCATGCTTGTGCGCGTCGGTGGCGGCATCGGCCCAGTCGAGTGTCTGATTGTGAGTCAGCGTCATGTATCGCACGCCCAGCTTGTGGAAGATGCGGAGCATGGCAAGGTCGTTCTCGATCGCCACGCCGCCTTCCACGCCGAGCATGCCGGCACACTTGCCTGAGGCTGCGATCCGCCGAACGTCGGCTGCCGTGAAGGCCTGCTCAAGGTCATTCGGGAAGGCTTCGGTCATGCGATTGACCAGATCGATCTGTTCGAGCACAGTGCGCAGCGGGTTCGCATGCCGGCCGGGAATGTAGACGGACCAGAACTGAGCGTTCAGCCCGCCCCGCTTCATCCGGGGCAGGTCGGTTTGATACGGCAGCTTCTGTTCCTTGGAAAGATCGATCTTGTCGAGCCCGATTTGCCCGTGTTCACGCAACTGCCAGGGGAGATCGTTGTGACCGTCGAAGAGAATGGCGGTTTTGTGAATCTCCCGGGCCCTGGCGGCATAATCCACTGCGGCGCTGGGCCTGGCGGCATCCTGACCGAACGCCTGAGTCGATCCCGCGACGAAAAGAGAGAGGATAAGTGATTGCCGAAATAGCATGTCCGGGTAGTCTCCGCGATCTTTCAGGCATGGACGTTGCGACGCGTTTCGTGCTCTCCGCTGAACATTCTACCCAAGCGAGCGAATGACCTGCCAAACTTCCTGAACGATCGATCGAGAGAATCACGAAAGGCAGACCCGACCGGAGCGACCGGCGCGACCGGCTTCCCTTGCACTGCCGGCATGTCGTGCTCAATGGTTTCGACCGGTTCTCCGAATGACGAATCCTTGACTGGAGTATGCAGAACGTTCGTGCGAGCGTTCGATGTTAAGCGTGATGAGCGAATCGGTGTCGTCAGACACAGGTTCGTCAGGGATGGGCCAGTCACGGGCTGTGGATCAATCTCGGACGATCAAGCCCCTACGGAAAAAATCGATTCGATCGTGCGGCAGGAGGACGGCGATCGCGAACGACCCTACGGAGGTCACAGTGGCTTCGTTCGATCAACCACGCCGCAAACGTCGTTTCCGCCCTGAAGGTTTGGGGCCCGAAACGCTCGAAAATCGCGAAGTCCTGGCTTATTCGGCCATGGGTTTTTCGCTGCCCGACCTTTCGGTCGCAAATAACGCTTCGCCGGTCGCCTCATGGGGCCAGCCGTTATCCGTTCAGGTTCTGGCATTCAACCGCGGTGCCAGCAGCCTGCCCGAATTGCCGCAATGGCCTTTGGCCCCCAGCATGGCCGACGCCGTGACGGAAGTCGATGTCTATCTGGCCCGAGGTCGGAACCGTGTCCTGATCGACACGATCGACATGGGCACGATCCGTCAGAACAGCGTCGGAAACGGTGTCATCGACATCGATCTGCCGGATACGCCACCTGCCGGGTTCCCGGCCGCGGGCGGTCAGTTCCGCATGATTTTCGTGCCGCGAGTCACGAACCAGATTCGCCTGCCGATGGCATCGCCGAATGGTGGTTCGTGGTCGATGCCGGTGAATATCCAGCCATCTCTGCCGCAACTGCAATTCGTCAGGGACAATTCGCCCGGCGTGATCGTCCCCGGACAGGTCTTCACCCCCGAAGTGGTGATCGCCAACAACGGGGCGGCCAATATCGACACTCAGGGGCCGCTGACGGTCGCCCTGGTCGCGTCGAACGACCCCTACTTCAGCCCCGATGACATCATTCTCGAAGAAATCGTCATCGACAGCCTCTCCGGTCTCAATCAGCGGCCGATCCGCGGCGGTATGCGTGGCCTTCAGGGCAGCCGGCGCGCCAATCTGCCCCTGGCCGCGAACGAAACTTCGGCCTTCGGTGCCAAGATTACGTTCCCCGTCGATGGGCCTTACTACATCGGCTATGTGATCGACCCCTACCGGACGATCACTCAGATCAGCGACCAGGCGGGCGTCGAACGCTCGGCACTGCTCAATGGCCTGAAGTACGTCGATGAAGTCCACGGCTTCGCCGACCCTGGCAACGTGACGAATTCCGACGCAGCGGCATTCCCGAACGTACCGTACCAGCCGCCGACGGTGAACGTGATTCGCCCGAACGCCAATCAGAATTCGCCCTACTATTACTATCCGCCTTATCGCCCGCTGGGCGGGATTTACACCAAGCCACGCGGCTGGGTGTGATCCGGCAAGCGGTTCGGTAAGAGTCCGTACTCCCCCCCGACGGAACCCCCGGCATTTTTGCTGGGGGTTCCGGTTTCTTGCGTCATCACGAACATCATCGTCGGAACTCGCCTCTTGCCTGATGAAGTGAATTCCTCGCACCGATTCGTCATGATGTGACGGAAGTCGCTTTGACGGAACGATCTGGTCATTCCTGGCCAATCTCTTGTCCCCAAGTTCGCTCATTCGGAATTCGGAACGATGAAAGTTGACGCCCGGGAGCAGATCGCCCTGATCTCCGGTCTCGCGAAATGGTGTTTTCTCGGCTCCCTTGTCGGCGTTCTTTCCGGCATCGCATCGGCGGCATTCCTCATTGGCCTGGACTGGGCGACCGAAGTCCGGACCGCACACGGCTGGCTCCTCTGGCTGCTCCCGGTCGCCGGGGCCGGGATCGGCTGGATTTATGACCGGTACGGCCGAGACGTCGAAGCCGGCAATAACCTGCTGCTCGAACGCATTCATCACATGGAAGGGCATGTGTCCCTGCGCATGGCCCCGCTGATCGCACTCGCCACCATCGGCACCCACCTCTTCGGAGGTTCGGCAGGGCGAGAAGGCACCGCCGTTCAAATGGGCGGAAGCCTTGCCGATTTTCTCAGCCGATCGTTGAAGCTGGACCGGGTGGACCGTCGGATCGTGCTCATGAGCGGCATCAGCGGCGGTTTCGGATCCGTCTTCGGCACGCCGATCGCCGGCATGATCTTCGGCCTTGAGGTGCTCACGATCGGCCGCCTGCGTTACGATGCCCTCGTGCCCTGCTTCGCCGCTTCGGCCGTCGGCAGCCTCACGTGCCATGCGCTCGGAATCGTGCACCATCCCTATCCCGCCGGTGCGGCCCCGGAAGTCACGCCTGTGCTGCTCCTGTGGGTCATCGCGGCCGGTCTGTCCTTCGGCCTCGCGGCGCTGCTGTTCGCCGAACTGACGCACACCGTTCAACATGCGATGAAGGCCGCCGTGACTGTTTCATGGCTTCGCCCGGTTCTTGGCGGATTTGCCGTCATCGGTATGACTTATGCCGTCGGCACACGTGACTATCTGGGCTTGAGCCTGCCGCTGATCACGGACAGCTTTTCGCCTGGCAAGATCGTGCTCTGGGCCTTCGCTCTCAAGATCGTGTTCACGGCCGTAACGCTCGGCAGCGGATTCAAAGGGGGCGAAGTCACCCCCCTGTTCTGCATCGGCGCGACGCTCGGCCACGCTTTCGCGACCGTCTTCGGCCTGCCGGTCCCGACTTTCGCCGCGCTCGGCTTCGTGGCCGTTTTCGCCGGAGCGGCCAACACACCCCTCGCATGCCTGATGATGGGTATCGAACTGTTCGGAGCCGGCCTGGCCGTGCCGCTTTCGCTGGCCTGTATCGTCAGCTATGTGGCTTCGGGTCATCGGGGCATTTACATGTCCCAACGGATCGGCACGCCGAAAGGGCATTCCGTCGAAGTCGTCGCTGAATCGACCTTACGAGAGACACGCTCTTCCGGTGTGAAAGTCAACGGTAGAGGCTCGCGGAACTCCACCCTTGATGTAGACGGAGCAGACGCTTAGGTGAACCGAACCAACTGATTTCGCCGATTACCCCCTCAGGCCGATCGACACATACTTGGTTTCCAGATAACTTTCCAGCCCTTCCACGCCCAGCTCGCGGCCCAGGCCTGATTCCTTCATACCGCCGAACGGGCATTGAGGTGTGGCTGGAACGGGGTCGTTGATGCCGATGATCCCGGCTTCAAGCCCTTCGGCCATTCGCGTGGCGATCGTCAGGTCATTCGTGAACACATAAGCCGCCAGGCCATAAGGCGTGTCATTCGCCGCGGCGATGACTTCATCGAGCTTGTCGAAGCCCAGGAGCGGCATGACAGGAGCGAACGGCTCTTCGTTGAGGATACGCATCGAGCGGTTGACGTCGGAGATGACCGTCGGCTCGTAGAAGAACCCCTTTTCGAACCGGGTCGAACGGCCACCGCCGGTCAGGATGGCCGCGCCGTTGGCCCGGGCGTCGTCCACCAGTTCCTGGGCCTTCGCCAGGGCTTTCTCCTCGAACATCGGGCCGACCTGGGTGCCCGGCTCCAGGCCGTTTCCCATCTTCAGCCCGCGGGCGAATTCCACAGCGGCTTCGGTGAAGTCCTTGCGGATCTTTTCGTGCAGGAAGAACCGCGACGGGCTGATACACACCTGCCCGTTATTGCGGAACTTGCCAAGCACGGCCGCCTGGGCGACCTGGGCGACGTCGGCGTCCGGGAAAACGATCAGCGGCGCGTGCCCGCCCAGTTCCATGCTCATACGCTTGACCGTGTCGGCCGATCGGCGGATCAGGGCCTTGCCCACTTCCGTCGAACCCGTGAAGCTGACCTTACGCACGGCCGGCTCTTCGAAGAGAGCGTCGGCGAATTCCCGGCTGGAGCCGACGAACAGATTGGCCACGCCGGCCGGAATGCCGGCATCGGCCAGGCACTCGAACAGGCCGATGAGCGAAAGCGGTGTCTGATCGGCCGGTCGGCTCACCACGGTGCAGCCAACCGCCAGGGCCGGGGCGATTTTGCGGCTGGCCAGGGCCATCGGGAAATTCCACGGCGTGATCGTGCCGACGACACCGACCGGGTGCGAAATCGCCATATGCCGCTTCGTGCCGACGGAGGGCGGAATGATTCGCCCGTAGGCGCGCTTGGCCTCTTCGGCGAACCATTCGAACGTGTCGGCCGTCTGCATCACTTCGGCTTTGGCTTCGGGCACGGGCTTGCCCTGCTCCATCGTCATCGTCCGGGCCAGTGCATCAGCACGGCCGCGGATGAGATCGGCGACGGTCTTGAGGATCTTCGCCCGTTCGTAGGCCGTGGTTTTGCTCCAGGCCGGGAAGGCCTTCACGGCCGCCGCGACCGCCTTGTCGGCGTCGGCCCTGCGGCCATGGGCGACCGTCGCGAGCACGGACTCGTCGGCAGGGTTAATCACGTCCAGCGCGTTGCCGGCGAGTGCATCCGTCCATGCTCCATCGATGTAAAGGCGGCGTTCCCTGGGATACTCGACGACGTTTTCGGTGACGGTGGCGGACATGGCGAACGGATACTCCCGGTTTATGTGGCTTGTGCTGTATGAATCATCGGCGTTCTGGCCGACTTGCGAATGGAAGATGCTTGCGGCATTCAGGGCAACTGGCCCAGACGCATTGCCTTGACGTTGCGG
The DNA here is from genome assembly GCA_964608915.1 of uncultured Isosphaeraceae bacterium. Taxonomy (GTDB): domain Bacteria; phylum Planctomycetota; class Planctomycetia; order Isosphaerales; family Isosphaeraceae; genus QWQI01. The sequence goes on along the minus strand of CAZSQA010000006.1, from coordinate 71,416 downwards.
AACGCGACCGGCCCGTGATCGCCCTGAAGCAGGATCGGCCCGAACGGCACTTCGGGCAGGATGTAGGCGTGGCCCGTCGGCGTCGGCACGATTTTGTTCTGGTGAACGACCTGGTCGTTAATCGTGACGACTTCGAACTTTGCTGGCTGGATTTTCTTGCCCGAGTCATCGAACTTGGGAGCCCTGAAGAGGATATACATCCTCTGCCACTGGCCTGGCGAATGCGAAGCATTGACGCTGGCCGGGTAGCCCTTGTCGATGTGGTGATAGCGCGGCAGCAGCTCGGCCCGGGGGTAAATGCCGCCCATGCCCGAGGCGTCGAACTTTTCGGGCGCGACGCCGAACGAATCGAAAATCTGGATTTCGTACAGGCCCTGAAGCTTGATCCCCGAGTTCGATCCTTTCGCGACCAGGAATTCGAGGTGGATTTCGACGTCGCCGAATTTGGCCTTCGACACCAGGTTGTTCGTGCGGCCCGTCGGACCGTTAACCCATATTCCCGAAGGCATCGCTTTGTCGTCCCAGACGAGCTTGCGCCCGTCGGTCGGGTCCGGCTTCACTTCGCCGACTTCTTTCCAGTAACCGCGCGGCTGAACGAACTCTTCGAGCCCTTTGGCTTTGCCGCCGATCAGGTCGATCCAGGACTCGTCGGCCACAGCGTCCCGGGCGATCAGACCGGCCGCGGCACATGTTCCGCAAGTCCTGATCAGAAAATGGCGTCGATTCATGCCTCGATCCTTGGTCGTGCGAATACCGGATTTCCATCGAACGGCGAGTTTTCGGTGAGTTCGGACGACGTCATTCTCTCTGGATCGTGGCCGAACGACAAGAAGCTCAGCCGCGATTCGCAACTTCTTCCCGATCTTGCCGATGCCGATTCGCGATCGGCCGAACCCATTCACGATGCTTTTTAAGCACTTGCGGCAATCGTCGAAACATCTTTTCGGGTAAGGAGTAAGAGTTGCTCGCCGCGGATCGATCGCGAGGCATCGTCCTACACGAGACAATACGCGGCGGTCAATTTCGTCAAATCCCGCAAAACCCCTGCATTCCGATTCTCTCACGCGATAAATTCATTTTGCCATAATGGAAAAAGGGATAAACTGGAGTGGATTTCCATCCACCGATCGACTATCGAGGTTCGAACATGTCCGACGGCACCACAGTGACGAATCCTGATCCGCTTGCCGGGGTCGCACAGGCAATGGCCAACGCGGTCGAGGCCGCGAAGTCCGGTATGTCCGACGCCGCCGATTCCGCCCGGGGTGCAGTGCCTCGAGTGAATTTGTTCCTTTCCCGGATGGCCTACACGACCAGTTACGCCATCAGCTACGGTGTCGTTTTCCCGACGGTCTTCGTCGGCCAGTACATTCCGAAAAACAATGCCCTGGTGCACGGTCTCACGGATGGGGCGGCCGCAGCCCGCGACGCCGTCTCCGCGATGAACGCCAAATCGCTGACGAAGTCCAGCTGAATCCTGGCAGCGGCAACAGGTTCCGACTCCTTGCCGATACGGCCGCCGCCGAGCCGGTTCGGGCGAATTTTGACCGGAATCGAACAGATCGTCCTTCCGTCACGTATTGATCGAATTCGAACCGGACCGACGAATTCGTTCGGCCCGTAACGGATCCCGAGGAGTGCCTTCGCATGCCTGTCACCCGGTCCGAAGCCATGTTCTTCACTGGTGGTCTGATTGCCGGTGTCGCGGCCGTCGCGGCCTACCCATGGCTGAAAAAACGCTACGACGCCATAAACGATCCTTCGGCCGGCATGGATTCCGCGATGCCCCAGGCTGGTGAAATCGGTCGCAAGCTCTCGGAAACGGTCGAAGAATTTCTCAAAAACGCGCCTGGCTTCGTCGACGCCGGGAAATCGGGCCTGCATGCAGGCTTCGAAGCCGCTTGCCGAATGGCCCAGACGATCGCTCAGCCCGACGGTCGGTCCATGAACGAATCCTCGAGAGGCGAACCGAATCAAGCCGCCTGATGGCTGGCTGGTGGATTCACGCACCGTCGAACGAAGCCGGGTTTTTCCGAAAATCGACGACGCTGCATTTCCACGGCGGAAGCCTCTCCGATTCGATTCGCAACGGGTTCGTGGCGGGATTCGGGTCGAACCGATTCAGACATCACACCGGAACACGCTATAAATGGACATAAGCATCCGCTTCCCGGCAGAGGGCAGGATCGACATTCGGAGCGAATATCTTTTCGGCGATCTTTCCGAGCCGAAAGCTCGTGCTTTCGTCGAGCGAGCGATGCGCGTCGCGACTGTCGAGAGGGTGACGATTCGCGGCAAGGCCAGTGACGTGGGCGCCTCTCGGGCCGAGATCTACTTCGATGCGCAAAAGAGCCGGTGCGATCAGGTCATCGCCTCCGTCATTCAGGAAATTTCGCGGCCAGACGAACCTGAGCCGGAAGTTCGACCCGAGTCCGTTCGCCAGGCGGGCGGATCGGTTCGCTCAACCCTTTCGAACGGTTCGAGCACGAATGATTCTCATTCGACCGCGACGCTTCTTCTGACGGAAGTCGACGAGACCAAGAACACCGGAACAGCGAGCGACAACGAAGCCGAATCGGCCCAAAGTGTCCACCCGCCAGAAATCGCAGACTCGACTTCTGCTGCCGATCGCTTTCGCGACGTTCGTCACAAGCCACGGCGCCCGGAATGGCTCGATCGGCTGTGGCCTCACGATTTCGCATCGAAGCCTGAACCTGGCGAGGAACCGGCCAGCGAAATCAAGTCTCGAACCAATCCTCATATCCTTTCGTTCAACAAAAACGGCGAATTGGTCACGGCCTGGGAAATCCTGATGGATTCGCCTGGCAAGCTGAAGCTGAGAAACACGGCGCTTTATCGGCGCAAGGAAGTGTGTCAGGTCATCGAGCGCGAGCTGATGAGCGTGCTCGGCGTCGACAGCTACAAGACCAGCCCCCTTTCGGCCTCGCTTTCGCTGACCTACGACCCTCGTCAGATTCGCCGCGAGCAAGTGCTTGAGCTGCTCGATCATGCGATCGTCGCAGCGGAAGTGCCGGCACGGCTCGACAAACTCGACCTCCAACTGCCGATCGCCACAGGCGGCGTCGCCATTGCGGCGCTCGCCCAGTTCGCGTTTCCGGCACTATTGCCGGTGAGTGCAGTGCTCCTGGCTTATTGCTCGATCACGACCTTCAAGGAAGCCTACACGACTCTCTTCGAGGAAAAACGGCTGGGCGTGGACGTGCTGGACTCGATCGTCGTCGTCGGCTGTCTGGCGACTTCGTCCGTCTTCGCCGGTGCCGTATTGTGCTGGTGCCTGTCGCTCGGGCGTCTGCTCGTCCGCAAGACGCAGGACGATTCGAAGAAAATGCTCATGACCGCGTTCGGCAAGCAGCCCAGGTTCGTCTGGCTGCTGCGGGACGGCGTGGAAGTCCAGGTCGCCGTCGACAAACTGCGACCCGGCGACATCGTCGTGGTGAACACCGGCGAAACGGTGCCCGTCGACGGCGTCGTTCAGACCGGGATGGCCATGATCGACCAGCATGCACTGACCGGCGAGTCGACCCCGGCTGAGAAAAGCGTGGGCGACAGGGTCTTCGCGTCGACCGTGATGGTGGCCGGCAAGATCGAAATCCAGGTAGAGAGTTCCGGCTCGGAAACGGCTTCGGCCAAGATCGGCAAGATCCTCAACGATACGGCCGGTTACAAGCTGACGTCTCAGAACAAGGGCGAGCAGCTTGCGGACAAGGCCGTGATCCCGACGCTCGCGCTCGGCGGAACGGCCCTGGCGACGATGGGCCCCGCGGGAGCGATCGCGGTACTCAACAGCGACTTCGGCACCGGCATCCGTATGGCGGCTCCGCTGGCGTTGCTTTCGAGCCTGGCTCTGGCGGCTCAGAAGGGCATTCTGATCAAGGACGGCCGGGCCCTGGAGCAACTCAACGAAGTCGACACGTTTCTGTTCGACAAAACAGGCACACTGACCCGCGAACGCCCGGAAGTCGGCCGGATTTTCTCGGCTGACGGCTACGACGAAAACCGGGTGATGGCTTGGGCCGCCGCGGCCGAGTACCGGTTCTCGCACCCGATCGCGAAAGCCATTCTGCACAAGTTCGAGGAAATGAACCTCGACCTGCCCGTCGTCGACGATTCGCACTATGCCGTGGGTTTCGGGATTCGCGTGCGAATCGACGAGCGGACGATCCGTGTCGGCAGTCCTCGATATATGACGATGGAAGGTATCGACATCCCGGCCGAAATTCGTGCCGCCCAGGATGCCGCACACGAGGAAGGCAACACCATGGTGATGGTGGCGGATGGAGACCGCCTTGCCGGCGCGATCGAGCTGCAGGCTGCGATTCGGCCTGAGGTTCTGGAGATCATCGCGGGGCTGAGGCAGCGGGGCATCAAGCATATCGCGATCATCTCCGGCGACCATGAAGCACCGACCCGCAAACTGGCTGAAGCTCTGGGCATGGATCGATACTTCGCCCAGGTATTGCCTCAGGACAAGGCCGATTATGTCGCGAAACTGCAGGAAGAAGGCCGCAAGGTCTGTTTCGTCGGTGACGGCATCAACGATTCGATCGCTCTGAAAAAGGCGAACGTCTCGATCTCTTTGCGGGGAGCGAGTACGATCGCGACGGACACGGCGAATATCGTGTTCATGGAAGAGGGGCTTGCGAAGCTGCTGGACCTGAGGGACATCGCCAGAAACCTGGACAGAAACATCAAACGCAGCTGGACGATGATCATCATTCCCAACGCGATGACGATCGTCGGAGCCTTCACGCTCGGATTCGGCGTGATGGTCAGCGTGTTCATGAACAATGTCACGGCAGTCGCGGCGCTCGCCAACGGAATGGCCCCTCTCAGACAGCTCAAGAAAGTCCGTGCCGAGCAGGAACTCGAGCGAGAAATGAGGCTGATCCATGGCTTCGAAAGAAAAATTGTATGAAAGGCGGCTGCGCCGTCCTCTGGACGATCAGCTCAAATCGGAAATCAAGTCCCTGTTCGAATCGAGACGGGGCGAGATCCCGATCGAAGTCGAAATCGACTGGCACCCGCGTGAGCCGATTCTCTCGATGCGTGGCCCCATGGGCGTAACGATTTACGCCCACTTTTCGGAACCCGCCGAGAAGCTCGAAGTCTTCGCGGAATACGGTTTCGCCGCACGCATGTTCGTCACTGACCGCCATAGAGCCAAGGCCCGGGACGTGATTCACGAGATCGCCGAAGATCTCGAACTTTGACCGCCGCGACAGGCCGTAAGCGAGAGGCCCCCGCTTCACTCCAGAGATTCGATCGCTCCGCCGATGTCAGCTACCGCCGAACGCACCCATGACACCGCTTCGGCGGATCGGTTCTCACGGAACCGTCCGATCCGCGAAGGTCGCTGTCAGGTGCCGCCCGGGGCGGACGGTACGGAACCGCTGGTGCACGAAATCCGCTGGGATGCCACGACGATCGCACTGAGATCTGATCGCCTCTTCGGCGAAGAGGCTGGCGAAACGCCGGAGGTCAGGCGGCGAACGGGCATGCTCATCGAGCGGCTTTTCGCCCATGAAGCCGTGTCGGGCATGGAGTGCGACAGAAAGGCCGGCGTTCTCTCGCTCCGGCTTCGGCTCGATCGGCCGGATGAGTGCAGCGTCGAGGTCATGCGACAGCTCATTCGAGTGCTTCTCGGCGAGACCGATAAGCCATTGCATGCGCCCGTCCGGTTTTGGGACGAAGTCCCCGCGACATCGTTCGAATTGAACCGCTACGGGCGGCTCTTGACGTTCTGGAAAGTACGCGAACGCACCGATTCGTCGCTTACTCTCGTCAACCCGCGGATCGCTTGGAATCCGCTAATGCTCGAACTGGTCGAAGATGCCCTGATTCACGTCGAAGGCGTTCAGGAAGTGATCGCTGATGTGCGTCTCGGGCAGATTCAGGTGAACTCCGTCGCCGGGCAACGGCTCGACGAACGTCTTCTGCTGCATTCGCTGGAGCAGCTCGAAGCCCAGAACCCGCTTTCGCTGGCGGAACTCCGATTCCCGCGTGCCGACTTGCGCTGGCCTGCACTGGCGGTTGCCCTGGCCGCAGGTGCCCAGTGGCTGAATCCGGCGATTTGGCCTGTCGCGGCGGCCTTGATCATCTGGCTCAATCTGCCGATGCTGCGACGCGGTGTCGTCGAACTGCGCCAGGGCATTCTGGGGCTGCCGATTCTGACGGTCCTGATCGTCTCCGGCACGATGATCGGCGGTGCTCTGTTCGCGGCATCGCTGATGACCCTCACTTCCCGATTTTGGCAAAATCGCTATTTTTCGATGCTTGCGCTGGCGCAGTCGGAATGGCTCGGGCAACTGACGGTCTCACGCGGCAATGTCGTGAAGTGTCTGCCGGACGGTACCAGAGAGTCCCTCCGGATCGAGAGCCTGAAAACGGGCGACGTAATCGAAATCAAGGCCCCTGAGTCGATACCGGCCGATGGAGAATGGATCGACGGCGAAGGGGAAGTCATTCACGCCTTCGGAGAATCCGTCGTCGGGAACGTGACCGAAGGTGACGTGACATTTCGGCTCTACGCCGGCGGTTGGCTGCGTGAAGGCCGAATTCGCATGCGCGTGAACGCCGCCGGGGAACTGACGCGCGCACGTCGCGTGCGGCGCGAAATTCTCCGAAGTTCAGGCGTGCTTAAGGGTAGCGTCGCCGTCAATGAGCATGGGCAGGCCTTCGCGGAGAAAACCGTCAAGCCGACTCTGGCTCTGGCGGGTTTAGGGCTTGCGACGGTCGGATTGAGCGAAGCCGTCGCCGTGCTTCGGCCCGATTATGCCATGGGCGTCGGCATGGGCGAAGGGCTTCAGCGGCTGCGGCTGGGAGCTGAGGCCTTGTACGACGGGTTTCTGTTACGCAATCCAGGCGCGGTCCTCGAACTCGCATCGATCGATTTATGGATCGTCGAACCGGGGAGCATGGACGGCTCGGCCCTTGACCGGATCTGCCGAAACTCAGCCGTCGCGGAAATTCGCGGAGCCTCCTGGATCGACCTGACAACGGCCGAAGGAAAGACGAGCCTGCGAGGTTTCGCTCCACTGGACGGCGACGAAGGCCGGGTTCGGCTGATTCGATCGTTGAGAACTCAGGGCGCGAAAAAGATCGGCTGGATCGGCGATGCCGAATCGCTGCCCCTGACCGCTTCCGCCGTCGATATCGCAATGTCCACGAATACCGACTTCGAGAGTGCGCACCCGGCAGCTGCGATCGTGAACCTGGCTTCGGGCCGTGAACCGAATTGGGGCCGGCTCTTCGAAATCGCGGCGGAAGCTCGTGGCGAATCGTTAGGGCTTCGCATGCGGGCGATCATGCCGAATGTCGCAGCCGTCGGCGGTGCGTTTCTGATGGGGCTCGACAGTCTTGCGGCTGTCCTGCTCACGAATTTCGGAATCTATTCCGTACACAGAAAAGTCCGAAAACCTGTCGGAGGAGAAAGGAGGGCAAGCCGTGGACAAGAAGACGCAAGTCATCCGACCGCAGCCGAATGAGACGGACTCGCACTCGTCTCTCCAGCGCCTGCCTGTGGAAGTGAGTTTGACGATCGTGAGTGCCGGCGTCGTCGGCCTCATCCTGCCAGGCCCGTTCGGCGCGCCGCTGATCGTCGGCGGCGGATTGTCGCTCTGGCCCAAAGCATTTCGGCCTGTCGACCGCTGGGTCCGCAGACGCATGCCCAAGGCTCACGCATCAGGCATGATCTGGCTCGAACGATTTCAGATCGATCTGGAACGAAGATATCCCTCGAGCGATCCGTATGGCGATTGATCTCGAACCGCCCCAACGTGCGGCAACGTTCATGAGTCCGAACGCAATGTCTACAGATACCGGTGACTTCGGCGAACCTCGCCCTGCGGAAATCCGAGAATCGTTGCCGCCGGAAGTCGCGACGATTCTGATCGCGATCGGCATCGCGGGAATTCCCCTGCCCGGCCCGGGGATTCCGTTCATCCTGGCTGGGGGGCTCGTTCTCTGGCCAAAATCGTTCGGCCCGCTGGACAATCGGTTCCGAAAATCGTATCCGAAATCACACGAACAGGTTTCGAAAATCCTGAGACGATTCGAAGGCGACTTGAGCCGCAGATACCCGCGCGGATGAAGTCATTCGAAGGAGAAGGTCGCAGGCTGCGGTCTGTCAACGACCCTCATGCCCGTGACATCACGATCACTCGAGGTATTCCGCCGAGGTCCTTACGTAACTCGACCGATTTCCAGTTCGAGTCTTCGAGATACATCGAGCGAACCGATTCGCCCTGGTCGAATCCGATTTCGATAAGCAGCTTGCCACCCGATTTGAGCTTCGCCGCGGCCTGATCGACCAGCGATCTCACGATATCGAGACCATCCGGGCCACCGTCCAGAGCGGAATGTGGCTCGTAGTCCCGGACGTTCCGTTCCAGTTTCGGAATTTCGGTCGACGGTACGTACGGAGGGTTGGACAGAATGATGTCGGGCGATTCTTCAGGTTTGAGCGGTTCCAGCAGGTTTCCGACACGGACTTCGATACGTTCGGCCAGTGCATGCTTTGCGACATTACGGCGCGCGACTTCAGCCGCGGGCTCACTGATGTCGATCGCCACGAATCGAGCTGTCGGGTGGTGAGCGGCGCAAGCGACGGGAACGCAGCCTGAGCCGGTTCCGACGTCGACGCAAAGCGGGTCGGCCACGGGTTTCGCCAGTTCGAGGAAAGCCATGACGAGCGTTTCGGTGTCCGATCGCGGGATCAGTACGGCGGGACTGACTTCGAAATCCAGGGAGTAAAATTCCTTATGCCCGACAAGATAGGCCACCGGTACGCCTTCGGACCTGCCGCGGACCAGGTTGCGAAATGCGGTCCGACCGGAAGCTCCGACTTCTTCGTTGATGTTCATGTAGAGCTTGACTCTGGGCCATCTCAGGGCATGAGCCAGCAGGATTTCGGCTTCGAGCCGTGGGCTCTCCGACCCGCTGCGGCGGAGAAAGTCGGTCGTCCAGGCGATCAGGCGGCCGATCGTCCAGGATTCGGCTTCCGTGGGGCTTCCGCTCATAATTCGCCCCCGAACTGTTCCCGGCGATCGTGATCGATCAGGGCCGTCGTCAGGGGATCAAGATCGCCCAGGACGATTCGATCGAGGCTGTACATCGTCAGGCCGATGCGATGGTCAGTCAGCCGGTTCTGGGGAAAGTTATAAGTCCGAATCCGTTCCGACCGGTCGCCTGAACCGATCAGGCTGCGTCTGGCCTGGGCCCGGTCACGGTCCACACGAGTCCTCTGCAAGTCGTAAAGTCTGGATTTCAGGATCCGCATGGCCTTCGACTTGTTTTTGTGCTGGCTTCGCTCGTCGCGGCAATTCACGACGACACCGGTCGGCAGGTGCGTGATTCGAACGCCCGACTCGGTCTTGTTCTGATGCTGACCGCCCGGGCCCCCTGCCCTCATGACGTCCACGTTGAGATCTTCGGTCCGAATCTCGACTTCGACATCTTCCGGTTCGGGGAGTACGGCGACAGTGGCCGCTGAGGTATGGATCCGTCCCTGCGTTTCCGTTTCGGGAACTCGCTGAACACGGTGCCCGCCGCTTTCGAACTGAAGATGGCGATATGCCCCATCGCCGGAAACGCTGAACGACGCTTCGCGAAAACCGCCGAGTTCCGTCGGTTCGATTTCCAGCGTTTCGAACTTCCAGCCTCGGGATTCGCAATACCGTCGGTACATTTCGAACAGATCCCGGGCGAATAGGGCGGCTTCGTCGCCACCGGTACCAGCCCGGATTTCGACGATGACCCCGCCGCGATCCGCACCGACCTGGGCATCGTAGACCAGGTTTTTGAGCTGTTCGACGATTTCGTCGCGGGCCAGTTTCAGGCGATCGACTTCTTCCGTGGCATAGGCCCGCATTTCTTCGTCGGACTCGGTCGTGGCCATGGCCTCCGTTTCGGATATTTTCCGATTGAAATCCAGGTAACGACCGTAGGGCACCGCGAGCCGGGCAAGCTTGCCGCGCTCTCGTGCCAGATGGGTGACGCGTGAGGAATCGGTGGCGATTTCGGGATCCGCGAGCAGAGCTTCCACTTCGACGAACCTGCGCCAATCGCTCAGCAAACGTTCAAGGATGGTGTCGGCACCAGAGGCCGAGGTCGGATTGGTCACGCGAGACGTGTTGACTTGGAATGACAAGGCGGACGAATCGAGCGACAGGCGATCGTACCAGAGCGAGGCCGATCGTTCCGGTGATCAACGGAGAAGGGCCGAATTTTCGGAATTCGGCCCTTCTTTATTTTTGGACGAACGATCGCTGCAGGCGAATCACTCGGCAGCTTTTTTCTTCTTCGAACCGTAGTTGCTGCCGAATCGCTTGTTGAACCGGTCGATCCGCCCTGCGGCATCCACGAACCGATTGCCAGCCCCTGTATAGAACGGGTGGCTCGCTGAGGAAATGTCCAGGACGAACAGGGGATATTCCTTACCGTCTTCCCAGGTCGTCGACTGGTTCGTGCGAACAGTGGATTTGGTCAGGAACCGGAAGCCGCAGGAGGTATCCTGAAACACGACTTCCCGGTAGTTGGGGTGAATGCCTTTTTTCATGGACTCTTCAAGATCTTGCGTAGTCGGTCATCTGTTCGTAACGATACGAACGGACCAGAATGCCATTGATGACGGTATACTTCGTCATCGTTCATCAAATCGTAGATTAGCATTTTATTCTTCCGCTTTCCATACGGAATTGGCGAGAGATAGGCGGAAGAACCGGAATCCCCGGGTTTCGTACGATTTTTCGCCGCGCCCGGCTCGCTTTCCGAAAGATCGACTCACCTGCCGCGAACTTCTTACGGTTCGACTTTGCGCTCACTCCGGCGTTGGTTCCGATTCGTTCGCTCCAACGCGATTCATTACGGGCGAATGCAGCGTCGCTCGCGGTTTTCTTCGATCCGCGAAAATCTCTGGAATTTCCTCGACTCGCCAGTCAAGATGTTCGGATCCTGATCGAAACTTCGACGTCCCCATTTCCGAACCGTCGGTTCCGGAGCGATTCCATGAATCCTGGCCCAATTTCCCGTCGTGATGCGCTGCTTCAGTCCGCTGGCCTTGGCATTGCCGGGCTTTTCGCTTCGAGCGCGATTTCGCAGGCTCAGGATTCGATCGTCGTGGGCGGCAAGAAGGTGCCGTCGACAGACTCACGCGACTACCGCCCGGGTGCGGCGCCCGTGCGGTATCCTGATCCCCACATCATCAGCCTGGACAAACGATTCGATAGCCTGAAGCTCGGCAATACGCCGATCCGCCGCATAGCGCACGGGTTCCTTTGGGCTGAGGGCCCGGCCTGGAACGGTGTCGGCCGATACCTGATCTGGTCCGACATTCCGAACGACCGCCAGCATCGATGGATCGAAGACGATGGGCACGTCAGTACCTTTCGCTCGCCGGTCGGTCAGTCCAACGGCAACACCTTCGACCGTGAAGGCCGGCAGATCAGTTGCGAACACGCGAACCGCCGTGTGGTGCGCTATGAATACGATGGCACTTTGACCGTCCTCGCGGACAAATTCGAAGGGAAACGATTCAACGCACCGAACGACGCCGTGGTTTCCGCTGACGGCGCAATCTGGTTCACGGATCCGGGTTATGGCAGCCTGATGCATTACGAAGGCAACAAGGGCCCGCTCGAAATCAAGGAAGCCATCTATCGGATCGATCCCACCGACGGCAAGATCCGGAAAGTGGCCGACGACATCTACAAGCCGAACGGGCTCTGTTTTTCGCCCGATCAGAAGAGGCTTTACGTGGCGGACACGGGATCGAGCCACTACCCGCAAGCAGCCAAGGAGATCAAGGTCTGGGACGTGACCGGTGACGGCAAATCGCTCTCCAACGGCCGGACTTTCGCATCCATGGAATTCGAAGACCGATCCGGTCTTGCCGACGGCATCCGGGCCGACAAGGACGGAAACATCTGGGCTTCGGCCGGTTGGGTCGGCGACGGTTACGACGGCGTGCACTGCTTCGCGGCAGACGGCAGCCGAATCGGCGTGATCCTCCTCCCGGAAATCTGCTCGAACGTGGCCTTCGGCGGCCGCAAGCGGAATATCCTCTTCATGACCGGCAGCACGTCCGTCTATGCCGTTCATACCGAAGCCATCGGCGCCGGATACGCCTGATTTCCGCCCACGGACAGACCTCCTGCCCACGCGGACTGATCGTGCCGCGTGGGCCGGCAATCACGAAAGAAGCATGATTCCGCAAGTCCTCACGGTTGACGCCGCCGCCCCATCCGCTGATGGAGGTCCGTACGGTCCGGATCGATTGCATCTTGACGTTGACCTCATCGTGGTATCGGATATTTTGAAAGCTCTTCAAGGTAGCCGATCGCGCAAAGCCACCCGCCGGTCCATAACATCGTGAAGCACGATCGACACGACGGATCGAGCAGTCTCGTTTGGGGAAGGATCCCGGAACATGAATCCATGGACACGCCGCCGGTTCGTCGCGACGACGCTGGGTCTGGGAAGTACTGGATGTCAGTTCGTGCGTTTGGGAGTCAGCGAAGCGGAATCAGACAAAACGGTGGGCGAAGCGCTCAAGTCGACGAAAAGTGGTATTCATCCGCTCGCAGGCCCGAAGCGCGTCGGGATGAAAATCGCGATCGTGCATGGAGCTTTCCGGGATTCGGCGATTGACCGTTCGATCTGGAACACGGCGGACGATCAGATCGTGCCCGCCGAAGTGCGTGATTCCTTGAAGCGAAACGGGCTGAAAGTCGGGATGCTCCGTTCGAGCCTGCCTTTGGATGTCGAAGAGCTGATGAAACGCTCCGGGCCCGCCGGGCAGACGGTCGAGCCGCTGCTGGTGAATCAGCCCGTCAACGAACCGACGAAAATCGCGACAGGCGAATCACGCCCCGAGTGTTCGATCCTCATGGACACCGGCGGCAAGGTTCAGGGCAAGTCGTACAAGAACGTGAGCGGTTTCGTCCGGATCTCAGGCCAGATCGAATCCGATTCCGGAGTCGTGCTGAAAATCGTGCCGGAACTGCATCACGGCGAGATCAAAGCCTCCTTTGCGTCCGTCTCGGGCGATCATCCCTTCGAGCCAACACAACTGGCTTTACGATCCGGACAAACCGAAGAATTGCTCCGTGAACTGACGCTCAACGTTCCGATCGAACCATCCCATTGCCTCGTCTTCGGTCTCGACTCGAGCCGCGAAGGAAGCCTCGGATGGTTCCTGCTGACCGATCCTCCGACGACGGATCAGGATACGCGGCAACGACTGATTCTGATCTGGGCCTGGAATGCCAGCCGAGAGATTTCGGATCCGATCGCTTCGAAATCGAAACCGGCGATTCGATTCCCTAAACCCGCGGAACTTCTCAAACCCCCGATCGAAGCCGTAAGTGCATCGCCCATAGACTCGACCGATCGATCGAAATTGCGAGAAGCCGTCGATTGATCGATCGCACGGGGCTTGACTGACTCGACGGAAATCATTGTGATTGGCTACTGTCGTTTGCCCTCAACAGGATCAGGAGAGTTCGCTCATGGAAGAGCGTCGAAGATTTCAGTTCGTGTCCCGGCAGGATTCTCGAGTTCAGGACGAACGGCAGCAACGTCCGAAACGCTGGCTCGCTCACTCAGGCCATCCCCGAGAGGAAGATCGTAAGGCGCCGCATATCCGGATCGACCGTGGTCCGAACAGGTAACCCCTTGCGAATCCGCATGATCAGACAGGTCTGTCCGTCGATTTCCGGCTGATCAATTCGCGAAACAGCTCGATGTGAAGCTCAGCCGCCGATCGAATCGAAAAGCGATCGGTCACCAGCGTTCTCCCAGTGTGAGCCATCGACAAAATCGGGGCCGATTGACTGATCGCCACGACGATCGCCTTGGCCAACGCTTGCGGCGAATCCGCGTCGATCGATTGCCCGGTTTCGTTCGGCTTCACCAGAGTCGCGTTCCCGGGGATGTCCGAAACGACGACCGGAATGCCCAGAGCCATCGCCTCCAGCAACGCGATGCTCAACCCTTCTTCTCGCGAGGGCAGAACGAAAACGCTGGACCGCTCAAGAAACCGTCGAACGTCCTGACGTGCGCCGGCAAATCTTACGGACTCCGTGATCCCGAGCGAACTTGACTGCGTTCTCAGAGCAGGCATCTCTATACCTTCACCGAGCAGATTCAACTTCGCACCAGGAATTTCCTGAATCACCTGAGGCCATGCGGCCAGCAATCGATCGACACCTTTTTCCGGTGCGAGTCGTCCGACATATATGACTTCCGGCTCGTCAGCCCGATACTGCGGTTCCCATGAGAATTCAGGAACCGGAACGCCGTTCGGGATCACATGGATCCGATTCGAGCCATAACCCGCTTCGATCAGTTCGTCACGAATGCGTTCCGATAGTGCCACGAACGCATCCGCGGTCTGAGTGCCCGCAAGGATCCTGGCCCCGAAGCGGTCGCGACTTTGCCAGGCCATGTCACCTGTCGGGCCGGCCCCTTCCGGCCTGAGCACGACAGGCACCCCGGCGGCCCTGCACCACCTGGTCGCCTCATATGCGTCGTGCTTGAGCATGCTGACGTAAACGAGCTGGGGCGGATTCGAACGAAGCCAGCGCTTCAGGGAACGCATATAAAGAGCCGTCCCGATGAACCGAATGCCGTTGTACGGCAGGCGAACGACGGCAGGATTCGCAGGTTCGCCAGTGGCCGAATGATTGATGGTCGGCGGTATGCCTTCCGCGGGATCGGCGCTGGAGAGCACGGTCACCCGGTGTCCCATTCCGGCGAAGGCGTCGGCAAAATGACGCATGACTTTCTCCGCCCCGCCGATCTGGGGCGGAAAACGGCGGCTGATCAACGTCAATTCGAGCGATTCGCAATCGCCAGTCGTCATTGGCGACTGTCGTCTTTCTCGGGTCATCTTTTCGACCAGGGATGTCAGCGAAAGCCATCACCGGGCGCAATGCTGGCGAAGTGGTGAACTGGTCAGAAACTTCGTCGTTCCTTGTCGCCCTCTGACGGTAGACGCAGAGGTGTACGGCGCTGACCGTTCGCTCCGCCGATTTGCGGAGCAGTCTGATTCGGCAGGCCCGGCCGCTTGCCGCTGTTGGGATCGACAAGCTGGATCGATTGGGGATCGACCAGCTGCGATTCGCCGGTCCGGTTATTGTAAACCAAAGCCGTGCCTCGTGCGATCGACGGTGTCTGTCCTGGCCGAGTCTGGTGAGCCAGAGTCACCTCTTTGCCGTTCAGACCGACGACATGGAACTTTTCGTCCGCGGAATCGAAATGGATCTCGTCTCCCTGAGTGGACATGGTGGAAGAACGGGCCGTCGCCGTGCCTTTGGCGCGAATGAGATTTCGCGCTTCTTTGGGCTTGTCCGGATTCGCCAGACTTTCCACTTCGAGCCATTCCGACGAGAGGAACACGAAATCAGGCGGCGGCGTATCGACTTTCAATTCGCTGTTCACTTGTGAAACCTGAGCGTTGATCACCTGAACGTTACCGAAGAAATCGGCGGATCGGTCAGCTTTTTCCGTGGCTGATTTCGATTGCGGGTCAAAGCCCAGTCGACCCTGCATTCGATTCAGAAATTCGATCCGCGTCAAGTTATAAGGCTTGGGCGTTGTGGCCGACTTCTTCTCTTTGGACTGATCGAGCCCAGGAATCGGCCGGGCATTGTCTCGTTTCTGATAAAGTCGAACGATTCCGGAACCAGCGACTTCCATAGCGTCACGAGACTTGTCGTACATGACCCGCGGGCCATCGATTCGCTGCTGCTCAAGAATTTCGCCTGAAGCCGCATCACGCCGGCGGTTCACGATCGTGACGTCCTGCTTCGCGTCGACGAACTGAATCTGCGGCTTTTCCGTTCCGCCAACACGGGCTTGATCCGCACCGCTACCTTTGACGAGCGAAGCTTCGGGGCGGAATTGATCCAGCGGGATCGGCCGATCGAAGTAGATATCGAGCTGCCCGGCGACCAGGGCGGCATCGTCCGTTTTGACGTAAACGCTTTCCTGGAAATGCGCTCGACCATCCAACGGCGTACCCTTCGAATCGTGCGGTTTGCCGAAAAAGTCCATACGCTTTTTCCACGAGATCACCGCCTGCTGAGGCTTCGCCGTCGGTTTTGACGCCGCATCGGCGGGCTTTTGCCCCTGCGTCCCGAACCCCTCCTGCTTCAGCAGTTCCGAGCCGATCCACTGTTTGATCTTGCCCGGGCCATTCACCCATGCGGTCGAAGAAGCCTGGTCGATGCCGAGAATCGGCCCTTCCAGATCGAACTGATCGGAGCTGACGGTCACCGGCTTCGCATCCGCTGGTGAATCGGTCGATGCCGGATCCACGTGGAAAGCCAGCAGGTGATATGCCCCCAGCCCCTGGTGGACGATATCCACGGCCTGGGCATCGACGACCGATGGCTTTTTCTTCGGATCGCCAGTCTCCTGACGGAAGAGGACGCCGCCACGAAGTCTCGCTTCGACCAGTTCCACGCCACCCATGGCGGCGTCGAGTCCGGCTGCCGCATCTCCGCGAGCTGCCCTCGACCTCGGTTTGGGCCCAAGCTTCGCCCAGACTCGATCGGCTGAGACTTTGACGGGGTCATCCGGTTTCCTGTCGCCACGACGACCGTCTTCGGCAACTCGTGCTTCAGGCTGGACATTCGCGGGTGCGTCCGCCCAGAAGGCTGTCGGTCGTACGCGGTCGGCGGGTGCTGCGGGGACTTTCTGACCAGCGGTCGTTCCGGGAAGAAATTTGACATCCAGGCGTTCCCTGGCGGCAAGTTCCCGCGTTCCAGCCAGGAGCAGAACGTTCCGATGAGCTTCGACACGCTCGATTTCGAAGGACTGGGCCGATAGCTGTGCGGAACGCTTCGATTCTTTACCCGCGTCGGCTTTTTCCTTTGTTCTCGGATCGAACTTCGCTCCCGCAACCGTACCACGGGGTGCCAGCCAGACATTCAGCGACTGATCCGCTTTCAGGTTTCCGGACTTCACGTCGTTGACGACCGGATTACCGACAAGGGTGATCACCTTGCGTTCGGTTTCGCCACGACCGTCCGTGACGAGCACGGCTTGCGTCGACCAGGTCGCTGATCGAACGATCGGCCCTTCCCTTGTGTCTCGCACTTCGACTTTGCCGGCTCCACGAGCGACGACGGTCGAGATCTCTACGGCAGTCGAAGCGACCTTTCGGGCAGTATTCGTGTCCTCAGAACCGGGTTTTTCGTCGAAGACGGTAATATCACGTGCCGTAAGCGTTTCGATCGATCTCGCCTTGTCGGTCAACTGGCCGTCAGCGGACCTTACATAATCGACTCGTTCCATCACGAGCGGGTCTGAATCGCTACCTCTCAGATAAACTTCGTCCGGCCGCTGATCGCCTGGCCGCTTGAGGATCAGCTCGCTGCCGTGTCCGGACAGACCTTGCGCCTGACTGAGAATCGTGACCTTTTCGCCGGTGATCCTGGCCCATTTCAGGTCGAGTTCGGTCATCGGGCCGGCCATTTTCGCCGTTTTTTTCGCATCCGCGGTTTGTGTCGTGGCCACCTGTTCGGGCGGAACGTCTTTCGTGACCGGGAAAAGTTCCGCACGCAGCAGATCGCCCGTCACACGGTCCGGCTTTTCGGTGCCTCTCTGAAGCACGACTTTCTTCGCGAACGTGGCGATCGTCGGCGCGTTCGGTCGAGGCGGTCCGACTTTGGGCTGAATATGCTGACGCGGCAGGTCGATACGCATCGCACCTTCGCAGATCAGCCAGGCAGGTATCGACTCGGTTCGATCTTTGGATTTTCCTGGAAGGACGTTCGACTTGCCGACGTTCGAAACTTCGATCCGGACATCGCTGCTCAGGCGAATCGTTTTCGTGCCTGTGAAGCTGGACTGTCCTGACTTGCTTCCAGCGGAGTCCGCAGGTGCAAGAAGCTCTCGCGGCCACAGCTCGATATCGAGACCTCGGCCGGTGATCAATAGATCCCGATCCTTGATTCGAACGTCCGAGTCGGATCGAATCGAGAGAGTCGGCTCATCGAAACTGATATCCGCGAGAGGCCCGATCTCCAGATCGTCTTCATTGGCTGGCGTCGCCTTGTCGTCGCGAATCAACACATTGCCCCGGACCATCGCACGAACGATTTTCGAGGGTTCCTTACCGGGCTTGATCACTCCGATCGGCTGGCTCATTTCGATGACGGCTTCGTCACCGCCGCCGAAGATCAGATTTCGCCTCTGATTAGGGGTTTTCGCATCCGCTTCGCCACGCCAGATGAAAACTACCGGCCAGAATCGAATCCGATCGCCATTCTCCGACTTCGGGTCATAATGCTGAGCGTATATCCAGAAACCCCGCTGGGCATCGTAAAACCGAATCTTCAGATCCTTGGCGGCGGCCCAGTGATCCTGACCGAATGCGCGTGTGGCCAGATCTCGCGCTTCCTGAGCGGACCGGGAGAGTGTGGCTGGCCCTGCGGATTCTTCGTCGACACGGACGATCCGCGTGGGTATCGGAAGTGCGAAGTGACGTTCCGCCCAGGCGAACCCCACCTTGTACACTTCCGAACCGAAGATCAGAAGAGCAGCCGTGACCAGAATTCTCGCGGCTTTCTCGATCACTCGCACGGTTTATCGTTTCCATCTTCGGTCGACATCGTTCGGCCCGGTTTCTGCTCACGCAATTCGAGGAGCATGTTCGATCGAAGCCTAAGTTCGCCGCTCGTACCACTGAACATGATCCTGCCACAGGTTTTGTGACTTCATCAACATGCTCACGACCTCCTGCACCGCACCGCGACCGCCAGGAAATCGACTGACGAAATGAGCCGATTCGCGAACTTCGTCGGCGCTGTCCGAGGGACACGCCGCAAGGCCGACCAGCCGAAACAGCGGCAGATCCGGAAGATCGTCGCCGACGAAACAGGTATCATCCGCCGAGGTTCCCGTCGATTCGAGAATCTCGTGCAGGCCCTGAATCTTTTGCGGATTGCCTTGAAGAACGATTTCGATGCCAAGCTCCCTTG
This sequence comes from uncultured Isosphaeraceae bacterium, assembly GCA_964608915.1. GTDB lineage: Bacteria > Planctomycetota > Planctomycetia > Isosphaerales > Isosphaeraceae > QWQI01. Next base: position 52,409 of record CAZSQA010000006.1, on the reverse strand, counting down.
CGCGGTGCTCGACACTGCGGGATTTGCGTCCGGACAGGATTGCGACCTTGCCTCCCGACCGCACCCAACCGACGATCGCTGAACCGTCACGCACGTGGAAGCGTTTCTGCTCATGACCGTGATCATCGATCGCAATGACGCCATCCGTCATAACGCCATCGACATCAAGAACGATCAGCTGAATCCGCTGCGCCCGCTCGACCAGGTCGCCAGAAATTCTCTCGTTGAAGAGGCTCATGCGATGAGATCCTCATCGAATTCGCCAGGGATCAGACCGATCAGATCGGTGACGTCCACCAGACCGATCGGAACGCCATGATCGTCGACCACGGGCAATTCGCTCAGTTTTCGGGATCTCAAGGCGTCGACGGCATCCGCGACGGTCGCCGTATGGCCGATCACCGTCGGATCGGCCGTCATGCTCTCGCCGATGGGACGATCGAGCATTCCAGCGCGGCCGCGTTCCAGAAGACGTACAAGGTCGCTGTCCGTGAAGATGCCGACGAGCGAACCGTGTTCCGAATCCACGACGATGATCGCCCCCGAGCGGCGCCGGGAACCACCCAGCCGAAGGAGAACCTCGCGAACGACATCCTCTTTGTGAGCAATGCGTAAATGCCGCCCAGTCCGCATGATCCGCTCGACGCCAGCGAGCCTTCGACCCAACTTGCCCGCCGGATGATTGGCGGCGAATCGCTCGGGCAGGATTCCCTGCATCCGGGCAGTCACAATGGCAAGCGCATCGCCCATGGCCATCATGAGCGTCGTGCTGGTTGTCGGGGCGAGCCCCATTGGGCATGCTTCCTCGACATCGCCGATCGAAAGCACGTGATCAGCGATCTTGCCTAAAGGGTTCGAAACCGACTGAGTGATCGCAAGAATCGACGCCGCGATCGGGCGAATCGCCGTCACAAGTCGCATCAGTTCTTCGGTTTCACCACTCTGCGAAAGTGCCAATACGAGATCGCCCGGCGCGACACGGCCCATGTCGCCATGAACGGCTTCGGCGGGATGCAGAAAAAAGGCCCGGAGACCGAGTGAAGCCATCGTCGCCGCGATTTTCTGGCCTACCAGCCCTGCTTTGCCCATTCCGGTAACGTGAATCACGCCCTGACAGCGCGCAAGGGTTTGCGAAGCCTCGACGACGGCATCATCGAGACGCTCCGTAAGACGCCATAAGGCGATCGCTTCGGTACGGACGACGTCACGAGCCAGAGAGATGGCTTCGTCCTGGCCTGACGAGACGTCCGAATCCATGGCGAGACGTGCCATGAACTGCCTCCCTGCATGCGGACTGGGAACCATCATGGCTCCCGTGTCGAAACGTCGATCGATCATCCTGTCGATCGAACCGTGATTGGTCTGCGGTTCGGAAACCATAGCCCGAGTCGATCCGATCGTCAACGTCAAGTCGAGACGAAATCCGGAAGCGATTCCCGGGTTTCTCTCATCCATCTGTAGCTATCGGTGAATTCCGAATCTCGACTGCTTATCGCAATGTGAAAATCATCCGCTACGACCATTACGAACCGATCCGCGGGCAAAACCGGACTGGTTTACGGAGATGTCGCGTTTCGATCGAACGTTTATCGATGCACGAACGCTTCAGGACACGTCCTTCGATTCGGATAAAGCGGCGAGTTCTTTTTCGATAGCGAAACCGACCTGATGTATTTCGTCGCCGAAATATGCCCCCTGAGGCCACGGCCAGTTCACGGTATCGTCGTGAAACCGGGGAATAATGTGCCAATGTCCATGAAAGATCGTCTGGCCAGCGACTTTGCCGTTATTGACGATCACGTTGAACCCTTCCGCACCGGTCGCGCGAACGACTGCTTTACACAGAGTGGGCAATTTCGATGCGACCGCGGCGGCGATGCTCGGCGGCAGTGAAGTCAGATCTTCGTGATGCAGCCGGGGAACGATGAGAACGTGCCCGCGATTCACCGGATTGATGTCGAGGAAAGCGATGCAGACATCGTCCTGATAAACTTTCCGACTCGGGATTCTGTTCTCGATGATTTTGCAGAAAAGGCATTGGTCCATCGGAATGTCCCGTGATGTCGCGGTATCGATCACTTCAGATTGAGCAGATGGCCAGGCAAAGAAGAGGCCGATCCCGAAGTCGAGATCGGCCATCGAAATTTCTCACCGATCGCAAGAACCCCGAAGGAAGTCAGGATTTCGTGACTTTCGGGGCTACCGGTTCTTTGGCCAGGGTCTCGTCCTCAGGAATGAGCGAGAGAACGGCCATTTGAGAACAATCGCCTTGCCTGACTTTGGCAAGTTTGAAAATCCGGGTGTAACCGCCCTGACGGTCGGCAAATCGCGCGCCGATCGCTTTATGCGTCTTTTCGTCCCCGTCGGTGTAGTCCTTGAACAGACGCCAGGCGACATCCTTCTTGGTGACGACCGTGAGGGATCGGCGGAATTTGTTCAGGTCCCAGCCGCCCTTGGCGAGCGTGATGAGCTGCTCGACGACCGGTTGAGCCGCTTTCGCCTTGGCCAGGGTCGTCGTGATTTTGCCGTGTTCGAGAACGGACGTGGCCAGATTACGCAACAGCATGTTGCGGTGTTCGGGTTCACGTTTCAGTTTGGTTCCGGCAGATCTGTGCCGCATCGGTAATGACCTCGTGAGAATGGATGACTGCGGAGCATGACACGGCGGGACGGAAACCCGTATTCAGCCGCGTCGATCGGAATTCGAATCAGCGAATGAGAGACATGTCCATACCGAGCGAGAGGCCATGATCGCTGAGTTTGGCCTTGATCTCTTTCAGAGTCGTTTCGCCCAGGTTGCGAAAGTGCAGGAGCTGTTCCTCGGAACGGCTCACGAGATCACGAACCGTCGTGATTCCTTCGCTTTCGAGGCAGTTAGTCGCACGCACGGACAAATCGAGCTCAGCGAGACTCATGTCGAGTTTGTGTCGCAGAAGTTCGTTGGAACCGAGCGACGAAGCCGAATCGCCAGCGCCAGCCGCGATCGGTACGCCTGGACCAGGCTCGAAATACTGCACGAACGGATTGAGGTGTTTGCGAAGAATCTTGGCAGATTCGACAAGCGCCATTTCAGGACCGATGACGCCGTTGGTCCAGATCCTCAGAACCATTTTGTCGTAGTTCGTGAGCTGACCGACACGCGTTTCCTGAATTTTGTATTCGACACGTCGAACGGGGCTGAAGATGGCATCCACGGGGATCGCGCCGATTTCCAGGTCGTCCGTATGCCCTTCCGCGGCGGGCTTGTAGCCACGGCCATTGGCAACGGTCATTTCCAGGTTGAAATCGATATCTTCGGTCAGGGTGCACAAGTGGTGCTCAGGCTCGATGATCTCGACCGATTCGTCGGTGAGAATGTCGGAAGCCCGCACTTCGCCCTTCTTGTGCCGTTCGATACGAATCACGCGAGGCTGATCGGAGTGATTCTTGACGATCAGGCCCTTGATGTTCAGGACGAGATCGGTCACGTCTTCGACCATGCCCGGAACGGAACTGTACTCGTGCTGGACGCCCTGAAATTTGATCTTGGTGACCGCGCTACCTTCCAGGCTGGAAAGAAGGATACGACGGAGACTGTTGGCGATGGTGTGTCCGAACCCCTTTTCGAACGGTTCGACATGAAACTCGCCGAAATTGTCCGACAGCGAGTGGCGATCGCATTCCACCCGGCTGGGAAGCTCGAGACCACGCCATTTGATTCGCATCGAGAAAGCTCCAGTGCCTTATGGGAATTCAGGAAGTATGTCAAGCGAGCGTTGCCGCTCCATCGACGGGGCTGACTCAGTGAGCCCTGTCGAGAGGAAGCGGCAGGCATGAGAGCCGAAACGGACGAGACCGGTCAGCGGCTCAACAATTCGATGATCAACTGAGAGTTGAATTCGCCCGAAAGGTCTTCGGAGCCCGGAAGACGCGAAACCCGGCCTTCGGGGGGATCGGTCGAAATCCGGTCGAGCCAGTTCGGAACGGAAGGCCCGGCTTCGTTGACCACCACTTCGGCGGCAAGCTTGCGGGACGCTTCACGATCCTTGACTTTGATCGTATCGCCAGGTTTGACCAGATAACTCGGGATATCCAGCTTGCGGCCATTCACGGTGAAGTGGCCGTGACGGATCATCTGCCGGGATTGCGCGCGGCTCTGGGCGAAACCCAGGCGGACGATGACATTGTCGAAGCGGCGTTCGATCAGTGCCAAAAGCGCGTCGCCGGAGTTCCCGGGGCGACGGGTCGCTTCCTGATAATAGTTACGGAACTGCCGTTCGAAGATTCCGTATGTGCGCTTGACCTTCTGCTTTTCCCGAAGCCGCATGGCGTATTCGCTGGGCTTGCCGCGTCGCAGCTTGTGCATGCCGGGAATGCCACGACTTTTCTCGATGGCACATTTGGAAGAGTTGCAACGCGTGCCTTTCAGAAAGAGCTTCACTCCCTCTCTTCGGCACAACCGACATACCGGACCGATGTAACGTCCCATGAGTATCAATTCACCTGAGTCAGAACTGCGGCGATTCGTCGGCCGCTTGTTGTTCGATGTGGTCGGAGGAAATGGACGCGCGGATCAGACGCGACGTTTCTTGGGCGGACGACAACCGTTGTGCGGCAAGGGAGTGACGTCTTCGATCGCCTTGATGTTCAATCCGGAGGCATGGATCGCCGTGATCGCACTGTCGCGACCGGCTCCAGGTCCCTTGACGCGGACCTCGACCTCCTTCACGCCATACTTGCTGGCCGTGCCAGCAGCGGTTTCCGCAGCCCGTTGAGCCGCGAACGGTGTGCTTTTGCGGCTTCCCTTGAAACCGACCGTGCCGGAACTCGCCCAGCACAGGGTATCGCCGTTGGGATCCGTAATGGTCACAAGGGTATTGTTGAAGGTCGACTTGATATGGACGACGGCTTTGCTGACGTTACGCCGCGTCTTACGTTTCTTGGCCTTGGCCACGTTCGGAAACTCCTGGGGATTCGGCACCTACGAGAGAACGGAATGACCGCGAATGCCCGGCGATCGAACCGGGACGCGATCGGGAAATATCAACGCAGATCCTTCACGCCCTTCTTGCCGGCGACGGTCTTGCGGGGCCCCTTGCGGGTTCGTGCATTGGTTCGGGTACGTTGACCGCGGACCGGAAGACTGCGGCGGTGGCGAAGACCACGATAACAACCGATTTCCCGGAGACGAGCGATCGACTGCTGAACCTGACGACGCAATTGACCTTCGACCACGTATTCGTTGTCGAGAAGCCCGGCAAGCTTGGCCAATTCTTCTTCGGTCAGGTCGCGGGCTGGCTTCGCCGGATCGATCGATGCCCGCTCGCAAACCTGGGCAGCCAGGTGTGGGCCGATTCCATAGATGTAACGCAGGGAAATGACCGTTTTTTTGTCGTTCGGAATGTCGACGCCAAGGATACGGGGCATGTCTGTCGGATCTCCGTCAACTCTGGGCCAGTGTAGGTTCGATCAGCCTTGTCTCTGCTTGTGACGCGGATTCTCGCAGATCACGTACACCTTACCTCGGCGTCGAACGATCTTGCAGGAGTCACAGATCCGTTTCACACTCGCACGTACTTTCATGAGATTCCACCTTGCAGGAAGTTCAATTCTGGACCCTGATTCGGCTCAACGACGCTGACCGGAACCGTTCGCCGACACGGGAAAGTCCGATATCGTAACCGATTCGGCATACGATACGCAAGACCGATTCACGTCAATCCTCGAGAAGGGTCAGAACCCGAGGACCGTCACTGGTAATCGCGACCGTGTGTTCGAAATGGGCCGCGGCCCGCCTGTCGGTCGTTTCTACCGTCCAGCCGTCCGGGAGCACTCGCACGTTCTTCGTGCCCAGAGCCACCATGGGCTCGATCGCGAGCACCAGACCAGGCTCAAGTTCGAAGTCCTGCTTACGGAGCGACTCGCTCACATAATTCGGAACCTGCGGCTCTTCGTGCATGGACTGCCCGATACCGTGCCCCACGAATTGCTCGATCACCGACATCCCATGACTGCGAACGAATTGAGCCATGTCTTGAGCGACTTCCGACCACGTTCTGGCGGTTTTCAGACGCTCGATGGAAAGCTCCAGCGTCTGACGGGTCACGTCGAGAAGCCGTTGCTTGTCTTCGGAAATCCGCCCCACCGCGAACGTGAAGGCTGAATCTCCACACCAACCTGCCAGACGGCAACCGGTGTCGATCGCGATGACGTCACCTTCCTTCAGCTCGCGGCTGCCAGGAATGCCATGCACGACCTGTTCGTTGACGCTGGCACAGATGACAGCGGGAAAAGCGGGTTTGCCACGCATCGATGAAGGCACGCCCTTGAAGAGCGGCACGGCTTTGTGGTCTTCGAAATGTTGACTCACGATCTGGTTCAGCTCACCAGTCGTCACTCCCGGAGCGACCGCCTGACGAACTTTGTCCAGCGCCTGAGCCACGAGTCGACCTGCATCCCGCATCAGTTCGATCTCACGTGGACTTTTCAGCTGAAAGGCAGTACGAGGCCGTGAAGTTCGCGAACGAACTCCTTCGGGAAACGATTTGCCGAGCCAGCCTGAAGATCCGTTCATTCGACCGTAACGTCTTTCCTCACTTGCGGCCAATAAGGCCTGAGTAGTTGCCCATGATCAGGTGGCTATCGATCTTCTGGATCAGATCCAGGCACACACTGATCACGATCAGAAGACCGGTACCGCCAAGGAACGAAGCGATGTCGTAGTCGACGTTCAAGGCAGTCTGGATGATGGCAGGAATCACTGCCACGAGAGCCAGAAAGGCCGCACCCACGTAAGTGATGCGGAGCATCACCTTCTCAAGGTAATTAGCGGTCCGGGCACCCGGACGATACCCTGGGATGAAACTGCCGTAATCCTTCAGATTGTCCGCCACGTCCTTGGGATTGAACATGATGGCAGTCCAGAAGTAGCAGAAGAAGTAAATCAGGACCACGTAGAGGATCGTGTAGAGGAACCCATGGTTCCTGATATCTTCCGTCAGCTCGCGGATGATGCCGGCGATGCCGCTTTTCCAGACGTTTTCGCTGCCCAGAAGAGGAGCGGTCGCCGACTCAAGGCCCGAAAGCAGGAACAGCGGGAACATCAGAAGGCTGGAAGCGAAGATGATCGGCATCACGCCCGATTGATTCACTTTCAGAGGGAGATACTGTCGTGTACCGCCATAAACCCGCCTGCCACGAACATGTTTGGCCGACTGGGTCGGAATGCGACGCTGACTCTCCGTAATCGCGATGACCCCGATTACGACCGCCACGAACAGCACGACCAGAATGATCGGAACCATGATGCCATACTTGCCAGGCTCGGGGTTGAGCTGGAAAGAACTGTTCATCAGCAGGTTGAAGATCGATGTCGGCATCCGCGAAAGAATGCCGGCCATGATGATCAGGCTAATCCCGTTGCCGATGCCGTATTCGTCGATCTGCTCGCCGATCCACATCAGGAAAATCGTGCCGGCTGTCATGATCGAAACGCTGACCATACCGTTCCAAAGAGTCTTTTCCGCATCCGGAACGATATCCATCGAATTCATCATGTATCTGACCCAGAAAGCCGACTGGACGATACATATGATCACGGCAGCGTACCGAGTGTACTCGTTGATACGTCGTCGACCGCTCTCCCCTTCCTTCATCATCGCTTCGAGAGTGGGAACGATCGAACCCAGCAGCTGAAAGATGATCGAAGCCGAGATGTACGGCATGATGCCCAGGCCGAAAATGGTGGACATGCCGATTTGGGTGCCACCGAACATCGCGACCGTCGCCATCACCCGGCCAGCTGAAGTCTGGCTGAGTTGATCACGCAAATTCTCGAGCTTGACCTGGTCGACGATCGGAAGAGGAATATACGACCCGATCCGGAACAGGGCCAGAAACCCGATCGTGATCAGAATCTTGCGCTGGAGTTCGGGCACGCGGAAGAGGATTGTGATGAGTTTTTCCACGATGCGCTTGACCTTTTCTGCGAGACGAATTCGAGATTCGGTACTGGTCGTTCCGCGAAATCAGGGAACCTGAGGATTCGCTCAGTCTGCCTTGACGACAGCCGTGCCACCCGCTGCGACGATTTTGCTGGCCGCAGCAGCGGTGAATTTGTCGGCGTGAACCGTCAAAGCCTTGGTGATTTCGCCGTTGGCAAGGATCTTCACGCCATCGTCGTGACGACCTTTGACGATTCCTTTGGAGCGCATGGCGGCTTCGTCCACCACATCTCCGGCAGCGAAAACGCGGTCAAGATCGGAGACCTTGACTTCGGCATATTGCTTACGGAAATCGCCGTTGTTGAAACCACGCTTGGGAATACGACGGATCAGCGGAGTCTGGCCGCCCTCGAACAAGGGGCTAAGTTTGAAACCCTGGCGAGACGAGTGACCCTTATGACCTTTGCTCGCCGTCTTGCCATGACCGGAGCCGATACCTCGGCCGACACGTTTCCGGTTTTTGAAGGTTTTTACGCCGGAATGGACATCATGAATCTGCATCGGGATCAGAGCTCCACGCCACGGAGTCGGGCGATGTCTTCTTTGGTTCGGAGTTTCATGAGGCCATCGATCGCGGCCTTCACGAGGTTCAACTTGTTGGTCGAACCGTACGATTTGGTCAGGATGTCCGTGACTCCGGCCGCCTGAACGACCGCGCGAACGGCACCACCGGCAATGACGCCGGTACCAGGGTTCGCGGGCAGCATGACGACGCGGCTTGCGCCGTAGCGTCCTTCGACGCGGTGGGGAATGGTACCACCTTTGAGAAGCACTTTACGCAGCTGCTTCTTGGCGTCCTTGACGCCCTTCTCGACGGATGGAGGGACCTCGTTCGCCTTGCCGTAGCCCCAGCCGACAGTTCCCTGACGGTCACCGATGACGACCAGTGCGTTGAATGTGAAACGGCGACCACCCTTGACGGTCGCGGAGCAACGACGAATCGAGACGACACTCTCGACCCAACCGTCTTTTTCTTTCGTATCGCTTGCCATGATGAGGATTTTTCCGTCGTACGATGATGTCGTTATCGATCCGGGTGTCCGCCGCGAAACGCGTGTGCCTTCGAGGCCGCCGGCCGCTTCCAGGTCAGAATTGCAGGCCGCCCTCACGGGCGGCGTCAGCCAGCATGGCTACTCGCCCATGATACCGATATCCACGCCTGTCGAACGAGACGGCATGAATACCTTTGACTTTGGCTCGCTCGGCCAGGAGCTTGCCGATTTGAGACGCAGCCGATTTGTTGCCGCCGTACGAAACGGCGTTTCGGACTTCGGGTTCCACTGTCCCGGCGGAAACCAGGGTCACGCCAAGGTCGTCGTTCACGAGTTGAGCGTAAATATGCTTGGAACTGCGGAAGACGGCGAGGCGCGGGCGCTCTGCCGTTCCATGCAGTCGTCCACGAATCCGCAACTGACGACGGCGGCGTCTTACTGAAGCTATCGACTTTTCGCTCACGATGATATTCCTTTCCGGGGATCAGGCCACCCGATTTCCGACCGGGCAGCCCCGCCGGTTCATTAGATTCGGATTGTGCTCGTCACTTCGAACCGAAAGCCTTGCCGGCCTTGCGGCGAACCACTTCGCCTTCGTATCGCACGCCTTTGCCCTTATAAGGCTCAGGCGGACGTGCTTTGCGAAGTTCGGCCGCGAACTGGCCGACAGCCTGTTTGTCCGAACCGGAGACGATGATATGGGTCGGATCGGGCAAAGTCACGGTGACACCGGCGGGCGGATCCAGAATGATCTGGTTGGCGAACCCGACCTGCAGAGCGACTTGCTTGCCCTTGAGTTGAGCCTGATAGCCGACGCCCTGAATTTCGAGCTTCTTGACGTAGCCCTGACTGACACCGACCACCATGTTGTTCACAAGGCTTCGAGTCAGCCCATGAAGCGCACGGCTTTCTCGTTCGTCGTCGCCCCGTTCGACGATGAGTTCCTTGCCGTCGCCGTCGAGAACGACCTTGATAGCCGGGTGAACCTTCAGTTCGAGCTTGCCTTTCGGGCCCTCGACATGCACATCCTGTCCACTGACCGCAATCTTGACACCTGCGGGAACAGGAACCGGTTTACGACCGATACGTGACATTTTCCTGACCTCTTTTCGATTCTCGGGTGACGATCAATAGACCAGGGCCAGAATTTCGCCGCCGACTTTCGCCGTACGTGCCTGTCGATCGCTCAAAACGCCTTTGGGCGTGCTGAGAATCTGAATCCCGAGGCCCGACAGAATCGGCTTGAGCTCTTTGTAACCGGCATAGACTCTGCAGCCCGGCTTGGATACCCGATCGATCCTGGAAATGAGTCGTTCGCCGTTTGGGCCGTATTTGAGGTGAATCTGAAGGGTTTTCGCGGGAGTCGTATCGATCTCCTCGAAATCCCAAATGTAACCTTCATTCTTGAGAGTCTGCGCGATACCACGACGCATCGCGGAAGACGGCATGCTCACGAAAGGCTTTTCGATGCGCACAGCGTTTCGGATGCGAGTCAGCATATCGGCGATCGGATCGGTCATCATGGAAGTAATTGCCTCGATTCCTCACCACGGGTCACTGTCGGGAACGTTTCCGGATCAGGCGTCGTGATGGGTTCCAGAAGATGCCATGTGTTCGTGAAGGACAGTGTTACCAGCTGGCTTTCTTCATACCCGGAATCAGGCCCTGATGGGCCATCTTACGCAAGCAGATCCGGCAAAGACCGAATTTGCGGTAGTAGCCTCTTGGACGACCGCAGAGCTGGCAGCGATTCCGATGCTGGACTTTGAATTCGGGAGTCGCGAGCGACTTGAGAAACTTCGCTTTCGTGGACATGGTGAATGAACCCTGTTCGTGTCAGATCACTTACCGCCGGCACGCTGGCCGGGTTGCCGGAATGGCATGCCGAAGGCAGTCAGAAGTTCACGAGCCTGATCGTCGGATTTGGCACTGGTGACGATCGTGATATCCATGCCGAGCGTATGCTGGATCTTGTCCGCATCGATTTCAGGGAAGATCACCTGTTCGCTGATTCCCAGGCTGTAATTGCCATGGCCATCGAAACTGTTCGGATTGATCCCGCGAAAGTCGCGGATCCGCGGTAAAGCGACTGCGATCAGACGATCGAGGAATTCGAACATCCTGGCGCCCCTGAGCGTGACTTTCGCTCCGATGGCGTTGCCTTCACGAAGACGAAAGCCTGCGACCGAGCCGCGAGCCTTGGTCGTCAAAGGTTTCTGCCCGGCGATCTTCGAGAGGTTATCGACGGCCTGCTCGAGGATGTTCTTGTCCTGGGTCGCTTTGCCGACGCCCATATTGATGACGATCTTCTCGAGCTTCGGAACGGCAAGGGCGTTCTTGATCCCGAATTTCTGCTGGATCGCGGGAGCGATGCTCTGACGATATTGTTCGTGAAGGCGGGCCATGATCAGGATTTCTCGCTCGAAGTGGTCGACTTGACGGTGACCCTCGAAGGCTTGGCCTTGCCGATGGGCCCCATGGATTGTTTCGATACTTTGCAGTAACGTTCCTTGCGACCGCTGGCATCGATTCGGACGCCCAGACGGACCGGACGCTTGAGCGTCTGGTTGTAATACATCACGTTGGAAACTGCGATCGGCATCTCTTTGGACAGACGACCGCCCTGCTGATTCCTCTGGCTGGGCTTGAGATGCTTGTAAACACGATTCACACCTTCGACCAGCACTTTGTCGCTCGAAGGAAAGGCGCGAATCACTTTTCGGGGCTCGGGACTCTTGTCGTCCCCGGTGATGACGACCACCAGGTCGTCTTTGCGAATCAACATGACCTTTAGACCTCTGCTCGTTGCGTTCAGACCACTTCAGCGGCCAGGCTGATGATTTTCGTGAACTGGCGGTCACGAAGTTCGCGGGCGATCGCCCCGAAGATACGGGTTCCACGTGGTTCGCCATCATTATTGATGATGACGACGGCGTTCCTGTCGAATTTGACGTACGAACCATCGGTTCGTCGCGTCTGGTTGCGAGTGCGAACCACGACGCAGCGTACCACGTCGCCGGCCTTGACGTCGCCGCCGGGAGAAGCTTTCTTGACGCTTGCGATGATCACGTCACCGACACCGGCGATCCGCCGCTTGTAATGGCTGGCACTTCCTCCAAGGACTTTGAAGCACATGACTTCTTTCGCCCCGGAGTTGTCTGCGACATCGAGTCGCGTCTGCATTTGAATCATGATCTTGAATCCTCAATGCGAAGATATGCCTGATCGATCAGGAGTCTGCCTGGTCGGAAGAGGACGCCGAGGAACGGATCACACGAACCACACGCCAATGCTTCGTCTTCGAAATCGGACGAGTCTCGACGATTTCGACAAGATCGCCGGCATGGCTGATCTGCTCTTCGTCATGAGCGATCGCTACAGTCCGACGACGCTGAAATTTGCTGTACTTCGGGTGTGAGACAAGTCTGTCGATTTCGACACGCCGGGTCTTGGCGGTCTTGTCGGACGTCACCACACCGATTTCGCTCTTTCGACTGCCGCGAGCGGGATTGGCGGCGGAACTCATGACGTTCTTCCTCGATAGCTCAATTTCGGACGAATCCTGGTTACACGATACCGGTCTTCGACGCTGATCACTGAGACTTCAGTTCGCGTTCACGCTGAAGCGTTTTGATCCTGGCGATTTCACGTCGTGCCTTGATGATTTCGCTGGGGGCCTCGAGCCTTTCCGTCTGACGCTGAATTCTCAGTCGGAAAAGCTGATTCTGGACATCGGCCAGGGAAGAAGCGAGCTGGTCAGCGGACTGATCGCGAAGTTCCCGGGTTTTCGTTTTCGTGCTCATGATCGATTCGCTCCGGTGAAGGATGTCAAAGTGTCGGTCGACGGGTCACGAAGCGGCACGCCATCGGCAACTTGTAAGCGATACGGGCCAGAGCACGACGAGCCACGTCTTCATTGATGCCGGCAAGTTCGTAGATGATGGTGCCGGGCTTCACCACCGCAGCCCAGAACTCTACTTCACCCTTACCCTTACCCATCCGCGTTTCAGCAGGAATCGCCGTCACGCTCTTGTGTGGGAAGACGCGAATGTAGAGCCGACCTCCACCTTTGACCGACTGGCTTGCCACGATACGACCGGCTTCGAGTGTCTGAGCCGAGATTTTGCCCGACTCCAGAACCTGTAAGCCGTAGTCTCCGAAGGCAAGATAGTTGCCCCGGGTCGCATTACCTCTTACGCGGCCTTTTTGGGTTTTTCGATACTTGACCCGCTTGGGCATCATTGGCATTGGAGTCGTCCCTTTCGAGATAATCGCCTTGGTTCACCCAGACCTTGATTCCGATATGGCCCTGGGCAGTTTTGGCTTCCGCGAAACCGTAGTCGATTTTCGCACGCAACGTGGAGAGCGGAATCGATCCGGAAGCCGCTTTTTCGGACCGGCTCATCTCGGCGCCGCCAAGGCGGCCAGAGAGCAATACCTTCACGCCCTTGGCACCCGCACCCATCGTATTGTCGATCGCTCGCTTGATCGTCCGGCGAAAGCTTCCGCGTTTTTGGAGCTGTTCGGCGATGTCTTCGCTGATCAGTTGAGCGTTGATCTCGGCCCGGGAGACTTCCTCGATCTTGATCTCGATACGGCGCCCGGTGAGAGCCTGCAGCTTTTCCTGAAGCTTCTCGACCTGTTCGCCCTTACGACCGATGATGATGCCGGGACGAGCCGTGTGAACGATCACCTTGACGGCATCACGAGTACGTTCGATTTCGACCTTGGGAATTCCGGCATTGACCGGAGCGTCTTTTTTGTCCTGACCCTTGTCCTTGCCGCGATATTTTTCACGGTTATGAATGTTGCCGTAGTACTGCTTGATGTACTTACGGATCTTGAAGTCTTCGCCGAGGAGATCCTTGAACTCCTGCTTGCTGGCGTACCAACGGCTACGCCAGTCCTCCATCACACCAATACGAAATCCCGTCGGATTGACCTTCTGACCCATGATTCGAAACTCCTGAATGTCGTTCTGGTACGAGTCAATCCTCGAGAATCATCGACGGATCGATCAGGCCGATGGAGATATGGCTGGAACGACGACGGATGGTGTATGCCATACCGCGACTGCGCGTCATGATCCGCTTCATCATCGGGCCGCCGTCGCCGCGTGCGTCGATGACGACAAGGTCGCCAGGATCGCGTACACCCTGATCTTCCGCATTCGCCATCGCGCTCTTGACGACCTTTTCGATCATTCGGGCCGAGCGGTGTGGCAAGTGCTTGAGAATGTCCAGAGCGTCATCGGCGTACTTGTTGCGAATCAGGTCAAGGACCGGTTTGAGCTTTCGCGATGAAATCCTCGCGAATCTGTGTTGAGCTACATACTGCATAGTGGGGCTCGAAAATCCTGAATGACGCGTGCGTCGATCACGCCTTATCTCTTGCCTTTGGCCGATTTGCCGCCGTGACTACGGAAGGTGCGAGTCGGTGCGAACTCGCCAAGCTTGTGACCGACCATATCTTCGGTCACGAACAGTTTCACGAAGGTCTTGCCGTTGTGCACGGCAAAGTTTCGACCGACGAACTCCGGAACGATCGTGCAGGCACGTGCCCAGGTCTTGATCGATTCTCGATTACCGGCTGATTCGGCCTTCTCGACCTTCTCATACAGCCGTTCGTCGACTGACGGACCTTTTTTCAGTGATCTTGCCATGTCTTATATCTCTCTCGAATCGAAGTCCGGTCAGACCTTCAACTGGCCGTAACGTACGGACCTTCGTCGTTTGATGATCATGCTGTTGGAAGGCTTGCGACGCTTGCGTGTCTTGCCGCCCTTGGCAAGAACACCGGTACGACTGCACGGGTGACGACCACCTGAGGTCCGACCTTCACCACCACCCATCGGGTGGTCATGCGGGTTCATGGCCGTACCGCGGACGTGGGGACGAATACCCATCTTGCGAGCTCGGCCCGCTTTGCCGATTCGGATATTCATGTGCTCGGAATTGCCGAGGATACCGATCGTTGCCCGGCACTCGGCGGAAATCCGGCGAACTTCGCCTGAAGGGAGGGTAATCTGGGCCCAGTCCCCTTCACGAGCAGTCAGCACCGCAGCACATCCCGCGGACCGACACAGTTTGCCACCTGTACCAGGAACCATTTCGATATTGTGAATCTGCATGCCCGTCGGAATTTTCGAAAGGGGCAGACAGTTGCCGAGTTTCGGTTCGGCCTGAGGACCGGAACCGATCACAGAGCCGGCGACAAGTCCTTCCGGAGCAAGAATGTAACTCTTCTTGCCATTTTCGTATTGGACCAGTGCGATCCGGGCCGTACGGTTCGGGTCATATTCGATGTGAGTGACAGTTCCCTGAACACCGTCGAATTCGACTCTCTTGAAGTCGATCAAACGGTATTTCCTGCGGCTTCCACCACCACGGGATCGGACCGTAATGAAACCCTGATTGTTCCGGCCAGCTTTTTTCCGCAGCGGAACCAGAAGACTTTTCTCAGGTTTCTTGTTCTTGTCGGTCAGGTCCGCAAAGTCGGAGACCGAGGCGTTGCGCCGGCCCGCACTCGTCGGTTTGTAAAATCGGATACCCATGATTCACCTTCCGAGTTGATTCTTGAAGAACTGGCGTGGCTCGCTCGCCGATCTCAATAGAAATCGATGCGATGCTCATCCGACAGTTGGACGATCGCCTTCTTGTAGCCGCTGGTCATCCCGACGCGTGTC
Source organism: uncultured Isosphaeraceae bacterium (assembly GCA_964608915.1). GTDB lineage: Bacteria > Planctomycetota > Planctomycetia > Isosphaerales > Isosphaeraceae > QWQI01. The sequence continues at coordinate 36,750 of CAZSQA010000006.1, read as the reverse complement.
TTGTAACGTCTCTTCTTGCCCGAGCGATTCACCGTTCGGACATCCACCACCTTGACGTCGAAAAGCGTCTCGACGGCGTTCTTGATTTCCGTCTTCGTCGCAAGCGGATTCACTTGAAACGTGTACGCATTGTAACGTTCTGCCGCGAACGTTGCCTTTTCCGTGATCAGTGGACGCTCAAGAACCTGATAAGGTTCGAGAACTGGCCCAGGTCGCGTGCCGGTCGGGGGTCGTCGAAGGGTCACCATGACTTAATCAGGCCTCCACAGCCGCGTCGCCGCGGCGAGTAATCGGTCGTTCGACGTTCGCCTTGAGCTTCAGGAACGCTTCCCGAGTCAGAACCAGATATCTCTGCTTCAAAATGTCGAGGGCGTTGAAGTCTCCCACAGGGGAAATCTTCACGCCCCGAATGTTTCTGGCCGAGAGATAAAGCTTGGGATCATGTTCGGGCAGGCCGAACAGCAAGGTCGCGGTGCCGAGCGTCTGTTTCGCCTGCTGCGTCTTGTTGGCGGCATCCGTCTTTGTGATATCCGGCCGTTGTTGTGCCGCGAAAGCGTCAGCCACGACACTCGTCTTGATTTCGCCGCTCGCCAGACCGTCGATAATCAGGATTTGTCGATCCTGAATTTTGGAAAGTACCGCCATCCTCGTCGCAAGACGGACGGACTTTTTGGGCATCGTGTAGGAATAATCACGATTCCGGCGGGCGAAAGCCACACCACCACCGACTCGTTTGTTCGTTCGCTTCGAACCGGCACGGGCATTGCCCGTCCCTTTCTGGCGGAACAGCTTCTTGCCGCTGCCCGCGACATCGGCCCTGCCACGCGTGTTTACGGTTCCGACACGCAGATTGGCCTGATACATCAAAACCGCATCGTGAAGCAACTGTTTGTTGACTTCACCACCAAGGAGAGATGCGTCAATCGACTCTTCGCCGATTTTCTCGCCTTTCGTATTGTAAACTGGCACGCTCAACATGATCGATCCTCATTCGTTCCCAGGAAATTCATCGCTCCGAACCGGTCGAGACCGATCACGCCTTGACCGACTGACGCACGGTGACGAATCCCCCGTTAGGTCCGGCGACCGCTCCACGAACGAGGAGGAGGTTCGACTCCGCATCGATTTTGACGACTTTCAGATTTTTGCTCGTCACGCGAGCCACGCCATAGTGACCTGGCTTACGAACGCCGGGGAAGGTCCGGGAAGGATCGGCCGAGGGACCGCTCGAACCGGGGTGGCGGTGCATCCGCTTCACACCGTGAGACGCCCGCAAGCCTTTGAATCCGTGACGCTTGATGACACCGGCGAACCCGCGGCCCTTGCTGATGCCGATCACGTCGACACTCTTGACATCAGCGAACAGGTCGACAGTCAGGATCTTGCCAGGCTCGAAGCCGTCGATCGCTGCCGGAGATTCCTGACGAATCTCACGCACGAATCGCTTGGGTTCCGACTGAGCAGCCTTCGAATGACCTCTTTCGGCAGCCGTCGCGGACTTGCGACGCTTGTCCAGAAACCCGATCTGGAGAGCCGAGTATCCGTCCTTGTCAGGCGTCTTGACCTGAAGGACCGTGCAAGGGCCACATTCCAGAACCGTGACAGGTACGATCGTACCGTCCTCCTGGAATATCTGCGTCATTCCAATTTTTCTTCCGAGCAGTCCGGCTTTCATGGCTTCGCTTCTCCAACGGAACGATTCACCCTGAACGTTGGGGCTCGCTCCTGACAGACTTCCTGCTTTCGGATACCGTTTCAGGTATCGCCTCATCATCCCTGTTCCGACAGCCACTCGCTGACCGTCAGATTACGTTCGGGACTGAAGGCCGACAGGTATCACTCCTGCCGCATGCCGTTTAATGTCGCATCCACAATGTGGCGGGCCGACTTCAGTGTCTTTTGACACAGGTTTCGAACCCGAAGCGACGAGGCTTCCGAGAACTCAGACTATCGTACCAGATTCCGTGAATTTTCACAGACCGGAGCGATGAACTTTCCGATCAGTTGCCGCTTGCGCCAGCCTTGATCTTGATGTCGACGCCGGCAGGGAGACTGAGCTTGTTGAGGGCGTCAATCGTCTTGGCTGTCGGAAGAATGATGTCGATCAGACGCTTGTGAGTCCGGATCTCGAATTGCTCACGCGACTTCTTGTCGATGTGAGGGCTGCGAAGAACCGTGTAGCGTTCGATACGGGTGGGGAGCGGAATCGGTCCGTGAACCTGTGCTTCCGTACGTCGAGCGGTCTCCACGATCTCTTTGGCCGACTGATCCAAAATCGTGTGATCGTAGGCTTCCATTCGAATCCGGATGCGATCGTTGCTCATAACCCCGTTACGCGTTAGCGCCCTTGCTCGGAATCATTTCCCGACCTGCGGTCGAGACTACGGAAATCGACCGTTTCGATTTCCGACATGGAAATTTCATACTCGCTTCTGGCGAAGTAGTGGAAGTAAGAGAATACCCGATCTCGACTACACTGTCAACACTCCCGTCCCGCTTCTTTTCACGGATTCGAGCTCCATTTCGCCAGACATTTCCGTCGCGTACTTTCGAGTCCGTTCCGGCTCGCGGATGTGCACGATGACACGAAGGACAACCCATCGTTCCGCAAAGAGTTGTGACCAAACTTCCGGACACGGTGTTCACTCAGTTCAAGCCCATCGCGGTCCGCCGACCGGTTGGTTCGGCTTGCCCAATTCCATCCGGGCAGCGCTCTTGCATTTTCTTTCGGAGCATTTGCCTCGACAACTTTCGATTCTGGCATCGAAATTGTCCCTTCGTCGAGACTACACCAGTCACCTTCGCCGCAGGAACCGGTCATTCGGCCAGCGGGAAATCGTGAATAAAATACACGGCACCATCGATCAGGTGCCGTGTGGTGCTTTACACATGAACTGTCAGGAATCGATCATCGTTTGGGCGAATCTTCTTTCGAGCTCCCGCTGGCCAATCGGCCGAAGAGTTTCGCATTGCCCCACCTGGCGTTGTGATCGAAAGCCTCGGCGGTGAGCAGTTCCGGAAGATTCAGCTGATAGCCACGAAACTCGTAATGTTCGAGCAGTTCGCCGGATTCGTCGGTCGCGTGAATCGTAAGTGGCAGGCCAGTGCTGTCGTCCATGTCGACCACCCAGATTTCCCTTTCGACCGTGTAATGCGTAACACGACGAATGGGGCCAAGTTGTGGATCGTCGACGGATTCGACACTCAGGCGCCCGGCCTGAGGGTTCCCGGACTCGAATTTCTGGAGCGTAGCCAGAAGTCGTTCGACGACCGAATCCGCTCCGGCTTCGTCGATCGGATGCCGGCTCTTGGATCGTACCAGAGGGCTGTCAGGTGACATCGAGATGCGAGGGATCAGGCCCTTCGGCATCCGGATCTGGATCATGCCCTTCGTCTCGGAAGGAGAGAAGATCACCTCACGACCGACGTCTTTCCCTTCGGTCCACTCCATGCGAACGGCCAGTGGCTGGCGGCGTTTGTAGAGCGTGAACTTGTCCTGCGGCAGGAGTCGTCCGTTCATTCTCTCCTGCAAGGCGACATCGACCCTGTAGTTCGAGGTGGCGGCGAACGTGCGGCGAGTTTTCTCGAGGATTGTCGCGAGTTCCGCGACGGCGGAATTCGATGCTTTCGTGACTTCAGGCGTCGCGGGAGAAGCGGTTTTGACGTCAATCGTCGCGGCGATCGCGGCAGGGCCCGGATCAGGTCCGTTTCCGGGTTGGGAGAGCGTAATCACGGGCCCGGCCGTAGCGTTCTTTGACTCGGAGAGTGGCGAAAACGGGGATGCCGAGGGTGGAATGGCCGCAATCAGTTGAGAAGCTGTGCCGCCGCCACGGATTTCCGGGCGATTCGACAGGTTCGGGCTTGCTGGTGGTGGCGGCAAGTCTTTCGGGAGATCGATCGGCAATTTGTCCGTCGAGGGGAGATCCGGTGGAGTGGCCGGAAGTTTCGGATCGACCGGCGGCGGGGTGCCCAATCCCGTTGCGGATGAAGCGGGCTTGGCGGTATCAGCGGCGGGCGGCTTGTTCTCTGCCGGAGTAGCCGTCGAAGCCGCGGGTTTCGTGGCGGCAGGCGCCACGGGCTCAGTCGCTGGCGGCTTAATCGTCACAGGAGCCGGCACTTGAGCCGCCCTGGCGTCATCGTTGGCCGGCTGTTCGGCACGAGCCGAATCGGGCGCGAAAGGCGACATTCGCAACTCGGAGCGTTGCGGATTCTGCGGAGCCGTCAGCGGAGGCTGAACGACGACGGCCGGGGCCGCGGAAAAGGCGACAGGTTCCTGTTTGGAAACCGTCGAGTTCACCATCGTCGGCATTTGCGGGCTGACGCTGGCCAGGCCGGGATGGCTCGATTTCGCCGGGAATGGCACATAGGCCAGTTCTTCGCTGGCATGCTTGTGCTTGTGCAGCTTGTGGTGCAACTTGGCGCAACCCGGCGTCAACGAAAGGCTTGCCACCAGGGCCAGGGTGTGCATGCCACGTGACGTTCGATACGCCCGTCTCGAGGATCGACTCACGAGAGATTCCCTTCGCTCGGCCGGATTTATCCCCGCTGATGAACCTTCCTCGAACAGACCGGGGTAAAGTGACTTCGAAGTCCATCCTAGTTTCGAAGACGCACGAAGATTGCGGATTTTCCGAAAACTGACAAGGTCAATTTTCGGCCGTGACGGAATCGACCGTGCGAAATTGATCGATTGCCTTCAAGTCAGGCAATAGACATGGTTGTTTGTATTGTTCGACAGTCCCGCCGCTGCGAATGAGCCGTGCCTTCTTGTATTCGGCCCACGAACCGTCAGGGATGCGGATTACGCGGGTTGGAGCGAGCCGACGCGTTTCGATGCGGTTTTCGAACTCTTCGTTGAGCTGGCCAAGTTCGGCATCGACACCACGCGCCAGGGAATTCGCCGTTTCCGCGAATCGGTCCGCAGGAAGATCCCCCTGCTCTATCAGAAGGACGTAACGAGGAGGTTCGCCCCAGACAGGCAGCATCAGGAATGAGGACAGCCGCAAACCGAGATGATCCTGAGCGGATCTGACCGCTGCGACCACTTGATGTTCCGACAGTTTTTCACCGGTCATGCTGCTGAAGTGAGCCCCTTTGTTGAGAAACTCGATCAGCGGCGCTCGGCCTTCGAAACCGCGACACCGGACCATGTCGTGGATGTTGTAGCGATAAAGTCCGCCGGGAGTCGTCAGAAGGATAAAATAATCATGCCCCTCTTTCAGTTCGTGGGGCAGAAGGGTTTCGGGCATCGGTTCGTCGATCTTGTCGGCCGGCACGAACTCGAAGACGTTATGGCGGATATCGAGAACGCCGGCGGGGGTACCGTCTTCGATCGGGATCGTCATCCGGCCCTCGGACGCGATCAGCCCCACGTCACGCACCGGGACATCTCCGAAGTATTCGGGGTACGACTTCAGGTAACTGCCCATCGTGCCGCCCGTCCAGTTGGCGAGAAGGCTCAGTCTTGGCCAGTAATCTTTCGGCGTGAGATGACCAGTCGCTTCGGCGATCTTTTCGAGCCGTTTCGCGGTCGATTTGTGCTTGATGCGCCAGCGCCAGCGGAACGAATCGAGGATTTCGCCAGGAATTTCCCATTTCGGGTCGATCGTACCCTGGGCAATGTCACGGATCAGGGTTTCTTTTTCGCGATCGCCGAGTTTGACGATCGACAGGATCGTCGACGGGTTCGCCGCGATCAGGCAGCCCAGATCACGATAGGCCGACATCCTCAGTGCGACATAGTATTTGGCCTCGATCGACTTGATACGCGCCGCTTCGACTGGCAAGCAGTACGTGATGCGCACCAGGGGGCTCTGCATTTTGGCCGTGAGGCCGGTAATCGCACCGCAAGGAATTCCGGCCGGGGTGCGGCGTTCGCACCAGTCGCTGGCCATCTGGAGGACGGGCCGCATGCCCCATTTGAGCATGTCCCAGTGGTCGGTGAATGCCCGAATGCCCCAGATCATCCAGCCTTCGCGATAATTTTTGACGCTCTGTTCCGTCACCGGAATGGTCTTCGGCGTTTTGGTCGTGCCTGAGGTCATTGCGAACATCAGGATCTTCGTATTCTCGCCGAACAAAGCCCCCGTGTTCCCTTCCCGCACCTGGGCGATGTAGGGTTCGAAGTCGTCGTACTGGGCGATCGGCAGACGTCTGCGGTAATCGTCGTAGCTGCGGATTCCGTCGAAACCGAAATCTCGACCGAACTGGCTGGAGGCATTGCGCCGGATCTGTTCGAGAAGCAGTTTTTCCTGAACTTCAGGGCAATTCCGGGTTTTTTCGATAAAGTCGTCGAAAAGCCGACCGGCACGATGGACCAGCGGAAGACCCGCGACCTTTCGCACGACGTCATAAGTGAACTTGGCCGCCTGGAACATGTCAGGGTCGCTTTGTCGGTAGGGTCGATACGATATCCGCTTGCGTGTCGAACGGGCCGTTCGATCATGCGAAGTATCACGTCCGAATGCCGACGGGTCAAATTTCGGCGGTTCGTGGATCGAAGTCGATCGTCAAATGAGACCTCGATCCGATCACGACGCCATGGGGAATCTGACCTGAGAACCGGGGAGATCGACGACTTATCGATGCCAGTCCGCCAGCAGCCGGAAATAGCGGTCCGCGGCATCGGAAACCTGAACGGCCTCGATCCATTCGTCCTCGGTATGCGCCTGGGCGATATCGCCCGGCCCGAATACGACGCAGGGCAAACCGGCCTGTGCGAGCGGCCCGGCATCCGTCCCGTAGGGCACGCCACCGATTTCCGGCACTTGACCGTCAGACCCTGCCAGCCCCTGCTGCAACTTGCCCCAGAATGAGCGGGAAATTTTGCTCTGCAGCGCAGGCATGCGGACCCATGGTTCACCGAATCGGATTTTGTCGATATCTCCAGGTGCTAGACGCAGATTCAGAAAATCTCGGACCTGGTCGATCGCCCCTTCGACGGATTCGCCCGGAATGAGCCGTCGATCGATTTCGATCGAACATTCGTCAGGCACGATATTGACCGACTGCCCGCCCGTGATTCGACCGACGGAAAGCGAAGGCGATCCGAGCATTTCGTCCGCCGGAGCACCGGCCAGCGAACAGGCGTATTCCGCAAGGGCCCCGAGGACCCGGCCCATGCGATAGATGGCGTTATCGCCCAGGTGTGGTGTCGAACTGTGGCATGCCCTGCCCCCGGCATGAATTTTCCAACGCACGGCTCCCTTGTGTGAAACGACGAGATTCATGCGAGTCGGTTCAGCGACAATTCCCAGGCCACAGCCGAGATCCATTTCCGCCAGAGCGCTTGAGCCGCGATGCGTATATTCCTCATCCACCGTAAATGCCAGCACGACGTTGCATGAGTGCTTCGGCTGTTCCGCGACGAGCCTGGCGAAAGCCGCGAACATGGAAGCCACGCCGCTTTTGACGTCACAGGAACCGCGCCCGTAGAGCTTCCCGTTCGACACCCGCGGCTCGAAGGGCGGAATGATCATCGTTTCGACGGGCACCGTATCCTGATGGGCGTCCAGCAATACGGTAAAGTCCGACTTCGGCGCGCGATACCAGGCGATGAGGTTATCGCGGCCCTTGAGAACTTCGATCCGCCGGTACTCGACACCCAGCTCACGAACTTTGTCTTCGAGATAATCGGTGACTCGATGTTCGAGATGGATCTCGGGCCGCAGGGGCTGGCCCATCGGATTGACGCTGGGGATCGAAACCAGGTCCTGGAGCAACGCGATCGCATCGATCATCGGGTGCGGCTTTCTGTCTCTCGGTGACGCCCGAGGGAGCGTGTCGCTCCAGCGGGCCATTTCGGATTCGTATCGACTTGCGATGGCGTCAGTAGGGGTTTTTCGGAATCATGGGGAAAAGCCGGTGGAGGAGGTCGTGATCCGGCTCATGTGCGTACTGGCTGATCTCGAAGGCTTCGACGAGCTGGACCTTCTCGCACATATCTCTACCATAAATGCGCTTGATCGCCGGCTCGAGCGACGGTCGCGTCGCTGCCGTGAGGTCGCGCATCCATTTGTCCAGAAACTTTCGCCGCTGCTCTTTGTTGAAGGGGACGGCAGCCATACCCATATTGTACGGAAGCCACTCGAAGAACTGGCTTTCGTGCGATTCCAGCATGGCGAGTTTTTTGTCCCAAACCGGCGCGATGTCGATCACGACAGTCGGCTCGAACGGGCAAGGCCGGGTGAATCGATCGAACATCGCACCGAATACCGGCATCTTCGTCAAATGCGGCACGTCGGGGCAGATCGCCGGTACGGTGAGCAGATAGGCTGCGTCGACCACAGCCTGTCCGAGAGCACGGTGATCCGGATGATAATCCTGCGGACGGTGGCTGAGAACCAGATCCGGCCGAAACGACCGGATCGCCCGAATCAGTCGCTCCCGAAGTTCTTCGGTATTCCAGAGCCTTCCGTCCCGTTCGCTGCCGACCTCATGCTCCGCACCGATGAGGGCCGCCGCCGCGGCAGCTTCGAGTTTACGCCGTTCGACCAGTTTGGGACCGAAAGTCTTGTGGTGGCCCGCTTCGCCATTCGTGGCCGAGACCATCCGCACGATGTGGCCCAGGGACCGATACAGTGATGCGAGGCCGCCTGCCGAATACTCGGCGTCGTCCGGATGGGCTCCCAGAATGAGAAGTTTCAGAGGAGCTTCCGTATCGCTCATGATGGTCATTCCGAACTTTCTCTTCGTACGGACCGATTTGGTTCCGTAGATGGCCGCCGGGCGATCTCAGATTTCGTTGATTCCCTGACTGGGATTAGGGCACAATAAAACGCCGATCAGGGTGCGTCAAGTTTCGGACCCGGAATCCTGACGCGTTTCGGCATCGTCCACTTGATTCCTGACGGCCCCGGATTCACTCTCTGTGACCCTTTCGCTCATGAACGATCGCCAGGAAGCTCTGATCCGTTCCATTTTGGGGACGTACGACGATTCCGCGTTTCGCGGCATCCACCATCTCGGCCAGTGTTCTTTGCCCAGCTATCGAGAGGTCGTCGAGATCGTCAAGGATCTCTACGAGCTGACCTATCCTGGCTATGGCCGCCACCAGAAGCTCAGCGAAAACAACGCGCTTTATCACGTCGGCCATCTCGTCGACGATCTGATCGTCCGCTTGAACGAACAAATCCGCCGCGCCATGCTCAGCACGATGGACTGTTCGCAGAGCTTCGCCGCCGGGCACTCGAACGACATGGCGATGTCGTTTCTCGAAAAAGTGCCGAAAGTTCGCGAACTGATGGCTTCCGACGTTCAGGCTGCCTTCGACGGCGACCCCGCCGCCAAGAACACCAGCGAGATCGTATTCTGCTACCCCGGCGTCACCGCCGTTACGCTTTACAGATACGCACATGAATTGCATGGCCTGGGCGTTCCGATGATTCCGCGAATGATCACCGAATACGCGCACTCGAAAACCGGGATCGACATTCACCCCGGCGCATCCATTGGCCGGCGGTTCTTCATCGATCACGGTACGGGCGTCGTCATCGGCGAAACGACCGAAATCGGCAACGACGTCAAGATCTATCAGGGCGTAACGCTCGGTGCCCTGAGCTTCGCCCGCGACGAAACCACCGGCGACCTTGTGCGTGGGACCAAACGCCACCCGACTCTGGAAGATCACGTCGTCATCTATGCCAACGCCACGATCCTGGGCGGCAATACACGGATCGGGCACCATGCGGTGGTCGGTTCCTCCGCATGGATCACCCGCAGTGTCGCCCCCTATACGACCGTCACGATCGAAAACCCCCGCCTGAGATACAGAGACGGATCGCCCATCGAAGAACGCCAAATCGACTGGCAGATCTGAATTCGCTTCGATCACACGAACCGCCTTCCTGACCTCTGATCGAATTCGACTGCCGGCCGCCTGGTGGCCAGCTCCTGCCACCTGTTGACAGCATCTTTCCCGATTCGATTGACTCTCCACTCTCGGACATTCACGATGCCGCTTTCTTCATGCAACCTCGACCCTGCACCACTTTTTGACCTTTACAGGGGCCGCCTTTCAACGGAAATTCTCTGTGCCGTCGCCTGCCGAACCCGGTTTTTTCAAGAACTGGGCGATTCGGGATCCACTTTTTCGGACCTCGCGACAGCCATGAACTGGAGCGATCGCGCCCTGAACGTCGTGCTGACCGCTCTGAGGGCCATGGGGCTGGTCGAAAAGACGTCGGACGGTTTCTATCGATCGACCGATTCCGCGAGGATCTTTCTCGACCCCGCCTCGGATTTTGCCCTGACCGGTTATCTGGGCCTCTCGGCTGAAACGCCCGCGGTGGATCGATTTGCCGAAGCGCTCAAAACCCAGATCCTTCAGCCGGATACCGATGCTGGAACGGCTTTTACGTATCGACCTGACAAGCCTTCTGCGATGGACGACCCGGAAACCGCCCGGTTTTTGACGCTTTCTCTGGCTGGCCGGGGACGCTGCGTCGCGCCGGAACTCGCCGCGAAGGTCCCCTTGCAGGACGAAGAGAAGATTTTGCTGGATATCGGGGGCGGCTCGGGATGGTATTCGATCGCATACCTGAAAGCCAATCCGGACCTCAGGGCCGTCGTCTGGGACCGCCCGGAAGTGCTTAAGATCGCACAGGAAAATGCACATAGACAGGGAGTCGCCGACCGGCTGGAATGTGTCGGCGGCGACATGTTCGTCGATCCGTTTCCGGTCGCTCCGGACGTTCTTCTCGTGTCGAACATCCTCCATGACTGGGACTTTCCGGAAATCGATCACTTGCTGCGACACTGGCTCGGTCAAAGCCAGGACGGTTCGCGTCTTCTCCTGCACGACGTCTTTCTGAACGACACTCTCGACGGACCATTACCGATCGCACTCTATTCGGCCGACCTTTTTCTGTTGACCGAAGGCCGTGCTTACAGCCGCGCCGAATATCTAGAGCGGTTCGCTCGGGCCGGGTGGCATGCCGATTCGAAGCAATCGCCAACTTATACCTTCGCTCACTGCGGCGTTCTTCAGGCGCATGCGAATCGGTAATTCGCCAGCGGTACCGAATGAGCACCGACTGCCAAATTGGCAGCACGCGAATTTCCGATAGATTTCGAGATCGATACAAATCACGGTTCACAAAGCACATGCGACGATCCGGATCTTGCGGCATACGAATTGCATGACAAGATGATCCAGTGAATCCGATCGCCGGATCCGGGTTACCTGGTGACCACGGCGAGAGGATTTTGCGTCGATTTCCCGTTTTCAGAGAGTGTGTCGCAATGAAGCTCGTCCCGTTGAACGATCGAGTCGTAGTGGAAAGAGAAGAGGCCAAGCAGACGACCGCGGGCGGTATCGTCCTGCCGGATACGGCCAAGGATAAGCCCCAACAAGGCAAGGTTGTCGCTGTGGGCGAAGGACGTCTCAATAAGGACGGCAAGCGTCGCCCCGTGCAAGTCAAAGTCGGCGACACGGTTCTTTTCACCAGCTACGCCGGCGACGAATTCAAGCTTCCGGAAGGCAAGAAAGTCCTTCTGATGCGTGAAGACGACATTCTGGCGGTCGTCGGCTGATTTCGTCGTTCGCCCCGTGACGCGAACGATCCGGGGCGAGAATTCCGCACATCCGTATTTCTCGAACACACATCACTAAGGAGCGATTCCCTATGGGCGCTAAGATGATCGCATTCGATCAGGAAGCCCGTCAGGCCATGCAGCGGGGTGTTGCCAAGCTGGCTCGGGCGGTCAAGGTCACGCTGGGTCCTCGCGGACGCAACGTCGTGATCCAGAAGAGCTTCGGTTCTCCCACGGTCACCAAGGACGGCGTGACCGTCGCCAAGGAGATCGAGCTGGAAGACAAGTATGAGAACATGGGCGCCCAGATGGTCAAGGAAGTCGCTTCCAAGACGTCTGACGTCGCTGGCGACGGCACCACGACCGCCACGGTCATGGCCGAAGCCATCTACAACGAAGGCCTGAAATCCGTCGTCGCCGGCGTCAACCCGATGCTGATGAAGCGGGGTATGGACAAAGCCGTCGCCGACATCGTCGAAAAGCTCAAGGGCATGTCGGTCCAGGTTTCCAGCCGCAAGGAAACCGAGCAGGTCGCGACGGTCGCCTCGAACTTCGACAAGGAAATCGGCGGCATGATCGCCGAAGCCACCGAGAAGGTCGGCAAGGACGGCGTGATCACCGTCGAAGAAGGCAAGAGCCTGAAGACCGAAGTCGAGTGGGTCGAAGGCATGCAGTTCGACCGCGGATACCTCTCGCCCTACTTCGTCACCAATCCCCAGACGATGGAAGCCGTGCTTGAGGACGCCTATATCCTCATCCACGAGAAGAAGATCAGCTCCGTGAAGGATCTGGTTCCCGTGCTTGAGCAAGTGGCTCAAACCGGTCGTCCTCTGCTGATCATCGCTGAAGAGGTCGAAGGCGAAGCGCTGGCGACCCTGGTCATCAACAAGCTCCGCGGCACGTTCCGCTGCGTCGCCGTGAAGGCCCCCGGCTACGGCGATCGCCGCAAGGCCATGCTCGAAGACATCGCCGTCCTCACCGGTGGCAAGCCGATCTTCGAAGCTCTGGGCATCGACCTGGAAAACGTCGGCCTGAACGACCTCGGCCATGCCAAGAAGATCGTCGTGGACAAAGACAACACGACGATCATCGAAGGTGCCGGAACGTCGGACGACATCAAGGGCCGGATCGACTCGATCCGCCGCGAAATCGCCGACACCAAGAGCGACTACGACCGTGAGAAGCTCGAAGAGCGTCTCGCGAAGCTCTCCGGCGGTGTCGCAAAGATTCTGGTCGGTGCCGCGACCGAGTCGGAAATGAAGGAAAAGAAGGCCCGCGTCGAAGACGCCCTGCATGCCACCCGCGCGGCTCTGGAAGAAGGAATTCTCCCGGGCGGCGGCGTTGCCCTGCTGCGTGCCTCGCGTCACGTGGCCGCTCCGGCGGAACTCACCTCCGACGAAAAGATCGGCTATCAGATCATCGTCCGCGCTTGCACGGCGCCGATCACGCAGATCGCTGAAAATGCCGGTCAGGACGGTGGCGTGGTCGTCAGCAAGGTCGCCGAAGCCACGGGCAACAATGGCTACGACGCCCTGCACGACACCTATACGGACATGGTCGCCGCAGGCATCATCGACCCGACCAAGGTCACCCGTTCGGCCCTTCAGAACGCCGCCTCCGTCAGCACCCTCCTGCTGACCAGCGACGCCCTGATCGCCGACCTGCCGGAAGACAAAAAGGAAAAGGCCGCCGGTGGCGGCTACGACGACATGTATTGATCCGCCCTCAGGCGAATCGATCCCCGGACGTCCGAAGAGCTGGCCGAAATCGGCCAGCTCTTTTCGTTTCGTCTGTCAGGCGCCATGTCGTAATTTCGTGAATGGCGAGAACGAAAAAAGGCAGTCGAATGTCCCGAGGGACGTTCGTCTGCCTTGATTCATTGCAAGCAGTTATCTGGTCGACTTCAGTGGGCCACGCCGAGCTGATCGAGCGGGCAGAGCTTATAAACTGCCAGGCCCATGCGTTTTGCGGCAGTGATCACTGCTGGGTCGTCCGCTCCGGGGGCAGCCCAGATTTCGCCGATCGCTAACTGGCTCAATTCTTCCAGAACCTTGATGCCAATCTGGCCGGGAACGTACAAAGCGACCCTGTCCAGAGTACTGACGGGCAGGCTCGAAACGCTTGAGAAGCACTTCGCGCCCGCAACTTCCTGGGTGTTCGGATTGACCGGGAACACGGTAAATCCTGAATCGCGGAATGCGATCACGGCTTTATGGCTTGGCTTGTCAGGGTCGGAACTGGCACCGATCACGGCCACGGTGGGCTTGGTCGTCGGGCGGATCCGGCACGTCTTCTCGCTGAGGTCGCTGGACATGAAAGGGACTCATCGGCAACAATCGCGAAATACCACAGTTCAGCAGGAATTGGTGTACCATTTCGATTCGGAATTCGTCAAGCGCCGACCGACTTTCGTACCGGTCATCGACGATTCCGCAGAGAGTCGCGAATCCGCTGCCGCCAACCTAACCGACCCGGAACCACGGATGATCGAACCGATGCCGAACGAACCGACGACATATTTCGACGTCGCAAAGACGATCGACCATTCCCTGCTTCAACCATTTTTGACGGACGCCGAAATGCGGGCAGGCTGCGAACTTGCCCGCCGATACGATGTCGCCAGCGTCTGCATCAAGCCTTCCGCGGTGAAGCTCGCCGTCGAGGTTCTCAAAGGCTCGACCGTCGCCGTCGGTACGACGATCGGATTCCCGCACGGCGGTCATCGAACCGACGTGAAAGTCTTCGAATCCCTCAAAGCGATGGAGGACGGAGCCAAAGAGCTGGACATGGTCGTCAATATCGGCGATGTCCTGGGCGGAGAATATGGCCGTGTCGCTCATGATATCGATCAAGTCGTTCGCAACGCGCATGCCGGTGGAGCGATCGTGAAGGTCATTTTCGAAAACTGCTATCTGAAGCCGGACCAGATCCGCGAACTCTGCAGGATTTGCGGCGAAACAGGTGCCGACTTCGTAAAAACTTCCACGGGTTACGGCACAGGCGGCGCGACGATCGACGACCTCAAGCTCATGCGAGCGTCGTCGCCGCCTCATGTCAAAGTCAAAGCCGCCGGCGGCGTACGTGACCTCGAAAAGGCCATCGAAGTGATCGGCCTGGGCGTTTCGCGTATCGGCGCCAGCGCGACCGCCGCGATCCTCGATCCATGGAGGCTACGACTCGGCCTGCCGGCGATCGAAGCGTCGCAGGCATCGACACCTGCGTCTTCCTATTGATCGAACCCGACAAGGACACGCCTGAGCATCGTCCGTCACGGCTTTCTCATGCGAATTGATCCGCACGAATCAGGATTCGAGACATGTCGACACACATCCGCTGGCTGGGTCATTCAGCGATCGAGATCGTCACTTCAGGCAAAACGGTCTTGATCGACCCGTTCATCACCGGGAACCCTGCCGCGACCGTCTCTGCGGACGAAGTCCAGGCCGATTTCATCCTTGTGTCGCACGGCCACGGCGACCACATCGGCGATACGATCGACCTTGCGAAACGTACCGGGGCAACCGTCGTCACCAATTTCGAAATCAGTCAGTGGCTTCTCGGTCAGGGGGTCGAAAATGTCCATGGCCTCCAGCATGGGGGCGGTGTCGACCTGCCTTTCGGTCGCGTGAAACTGACGCTCGCGTTTCACGGATCCGTTCTGCCGGACGGCACTTACGGTGGCAACCCCGCGGGTTTTCTCATCCGTACGAAAGACGGTTTCACCATCTACGACGCCGCCGACACAGGCCTTTTCGGCGACATGGCCCTGATCGGTGACGAGAACGTCGACCTGGCGTTTCTGCCGATCGGCGACTATTACACGATGGGCCCGGAAGATGCCCTGAAAGCCGTGAAGCTCGTTCACCCGAAGCACGTCGTTCCGATCCATTACGACACCTTCCCGCCGATTCGCCAGGACGAAAAGGCCTGGGCCGAAAAAGTACGCGGCGAAACCGGTGTCGATGCGATCGTGCTCAAGCCAGGCGAAGGATTCGAGCTGAAGAAAAGCTGAAATCACGGACCGAAAGCCGGCTGCCCCGAACGAAGGACCACGAGAGATGTCGATCGCCGATTTTCGCCTGGAAGGACTTGTCCCGGCCACGCACACACCCATGCACGAAGACGGCTCGATCGCACCCGAGAAGATTCGGGAACAAGCCGCGATTCTGGCCCGAAAGGGCGTCATCGGCGTTTTCGTGAACGGCTCGACGGGCGAAGGCGTTTCTCTTACATCCGAGGAACGCCTCACGCTTGCCGAGGAATGGTCACGTCAGGCTCCTGGCCATGGCCTGAAGCTCGTCGTGCATGTCGGCCACACATCCCATCTCGAAGCTCGGGCTCTGGCTGAACACGCCGCTTCGATCGGGGCCGACGCCGTTTCCGCCATGGCACCGTTTTACTTTCGGCCATCGACGCCCAAAGCTCTGGCGGACTGGCTGGTACCGGTCGCTGAGGGTTGTCCGAATCTTCCATTCTATTTTTACGACATTCCTTCGATGACCGGCGTTCGAGTCGACATGCTCGCGCTGGTTCGTGAGGCCATGGACCGGATTTCGAACTTCCGAGGCATCAAATACACCAGCGACGACATGGTCTCGCTGCAGGAACTGTTGCATTTCCGGGACGGATCGCTCGACATCCTCTTCGGCACCGACGAATGCCTGCTGGCGGCCCTTGCCCTGGGTGTGCGCGGCGCCGTCGGAAGTTCCTACAACTTCGCACCGGAACTCTATCTTGAGATTATCGAAGCTTATCGGGCTGGCGATTTCGAACGGGCTCGCGACCGGCAATATCTTTCCGTCAAGCTCATTCGCACGATCGCAAGTTACGGCTATCTCCCGGCCGCCAAGCGTGTGATGGGCCTGCGTGGCTGCGATTGCGGCCCTGTTCGCCCGCCGCTCGAAAATTTGCCGCCTGACAAGGTCAAGCAATTGCTCGCCGACGTCGTGGCCCTCGGTGTGCCAAGCCTCCAGGACCTGAAGTGATGACACATTTCGCAACCGCCCTCAACCGTCGCGAATGGTTCGCCGGGATGCTGGGAACTGCGATCGTTCGAAATTCGTTATCCGCGAATTCCGAACCGGAGATGAGCATTCGTGCGAGTCGCCTACTACCTCCCCTGCCGGACAGGGAAGGATTCGCGGGCATGTATGCGGGTGTCGTCGGCGGCAAACTGGTTGCGGCGGGAGGGGCGAACTTTCCGAACGGCTATCCGTGGGAAGGCGGCAGAAAAGTCTGGTACGACGACCTGTTCGTGCTGGAATCGCCGGAATCAGACAGATGGACCCGGCTGCCTGGCCTGCTACCTGCGCCTGCCGGTTATGGTGTATCGATCTCATGGAACGACAGAACTTACTTGATCGGCGGCGAAACTGGCCCTGCCAAAAATGCGCAAGGGAGAATTACGAGATGCCTTGCGGATGTCATCTCGCTGGGCTTGAACGAAGGCAAATTCGAAATTCGTACCGAGCCACCACTGCCGGAGCCAATCAAGGATGCCTGCGGAGTCCTCATCGGCAGCCAGTGCTACGTATTCGGGGGTCTCCAGTCAGCTTCTTCCGGTGAGGCTTCGGGCCGGCTCTACGTTCTGGATTTATCGGAAGTCGACCGAGGCTGGCGACGCTGCTCCGATTTGCCCGGAGAAGGCAGATTTCAGGCGATCGCGGGCTCGGACGGCAAGGATCTGATCGTCTACTCAGGCATCGTGGCCGAAATTGGTCCTGATGGCTCGCAGATCCGCCGCAAGCCCTATCTGAGGGAAGTTTGGCGGTTCGCTCCCGGTCCATCGTCGGCACCGGGCCAGTGGACACGACTTAAGGACATGCCTCGCGAGGCCGCCGCGGCACCTTCCCCCGCGATTCGGACGGGACCGGGGGAACTGGCCATTTTATCGGGAGCCATGGCGGCCGATCATGCGAAACTGCCCGAGCAGCACCCTGGATGGGGTCGAGACGTCCTGTTGCATGATCCTCAAGGGGATCGATGGCGGATCGTACGAACGGCCCTGAGTCCAGGAATGTCGGTGGTCACCGCCCCGACGGTGTTCTGGAGGGGCGGAAACCATGTCATATCCGGTGAAGTTTCGCCAGGCCGGCGAACACCGGCGATCACGACGATCGAATTTGAAATGCAAGACCAGGACGTGATCCGAAAGTCTCGATAACCCGGGAAAGTTGACGCAACATGCCGACTTCACACCACAAAGCGACACTTCGGTCGACTTACGAACGGACACTTCTCGACGACGTCATTCCCTTCTGGATGCAGCACGGGATGGACTCCGAGCACGGTGGCATCATCACCTGCCTGGATCGCCAGGGGAATGTGGTGGACGATGACAAAAGCGTCTGGTTTCAGGGCCGTGCGGCGTGGATGTTCGCTACGCTCTATAACGATGTGGAACGACACGAACCTTGGCTTGCGGCAGCGCTGAGCTGTCTCGATTTTCTGGATCGCAAGTGTGCGACCGATTCCGGGCGATTGCACTTTCAGGTCACCAGGCAGGGTGAGCCGGTTCGCATGCGCCGATACGTCTATTCCGAAGCGTTCGGCGCAATCGGCCATGCCGCTGCGTATCGAGCCACCGGGAACGTCTATCATAAGGAACAGGCCCAACGACTTTTCGAAATCTATATGGACTGGTCGTTCGCTCCGGGTCGCATGCCTCCGAAATTCGAGCCGGCTCGCCGGTCGATATCGCTGGCTCCCCGCATGATCGCCATCGCGACGGCACAGGAATTGCGCAAGAATCTGATCGACAACCGTTTCGATGCCGTCATCGACCGCATGATCGGCGAAATCGATCGACTTTTCGTGAACCGGGAATTTCAGGCGGTCCTCGAAAACGTCGGCCCGGATGGCCAGTTCGTGGATCACATCGATGGCCGACAGATCAACCCCGGCCACGCGCTGGAATGTGCGTGGTTCATCCTCGAGGAATCACGCATCCGGGGAGGGATTCCGGAATATACGGAACTGGGCTCGACGATCGTCGAGTGGATGTGGCGAAGGGGCTGGGACGAAATTCACGGCGGCATCCTGTATTTCCGCGACGTGAAGATGAAGCCCGTCACGGAGTACTGGCACGACATGAAATTCTGGTGGCCTCATTGCGAGGCGATCATCGCCACGCTCATGGCCTATGAAATGACCGGCCAGGCGAAGTTCGCCGAATGGCACCGCAATGTGCATGACTGGTCTTACGCACATTTCGCGGACCCGGAATTCGGCGAATGGTACGGCTACCTGCATCGCGACGGCACCGTGAGCCAGACTTGTAAGGGCAGCCTGTGGAAGGGGCCTTTTCATTTGCCGCGCATGGCCTGGCTGTGCAAAACGATGCTCGATCGTAACCTCGGGGTTCGAATGCCGAGGGACCTTACTTCGGGCTGATCCGGCGCGACATTACTTTACAGCCCATGCCGTTGGAGCAGCTTCCTCGTGGCCCTGTAAGCCTCTTCGACCCATGATTCGATCTTGTCCGGCTCAGGTGAATATTCCAGCTCGATCGACATGACGACATCCCTGTCCACGAGCCCCATCCCGGCGATTTTCGCCAGATAGGGATCAAAATCGACGACGCCCCGCCCTGGCGGCAGATCGCCGTGCACTTTGCCGTCGCAGTCCGAAATATGGATGTGCCCCACAAGCCCGCTGAGCGATTCGAGCATCTCGGCCGGTTGTTGTGCCAGTGCCAGGTGAGAAATGTCCAGATTGGCCAGCACGGCCGGATCCGCGACTTCGTCGAGAAATCGTTTCATGTTCGGAATGTCGTTCAGCAGGCTTTCGCGAAACGGCTCAAGTTCCATGACGATCTCCAGCCCTTTCGCCCGTGCCGATTTGCCCAGACTTTTCAGGGCTTCGACACCGAATCCCCACTGCTCCTGCGGCGGAATGACTTCCCGTTGCCAGACGTATTCGCCCAGAACCAGCAGCAGATTTCGCCCGCCCAGTTCGCGGACCATTTCCAGGTACCGCTCGCACCGGTCCAGATGAAATCGCCTGACGCTCGGATTGAAGTCGATCAATCCCAGGGCGACGCAGGCGACGCTGACGATCGGCAATTCGAGCGATTCGCAATGACGCCGGATCGATTCGATCTCTTCCCCGCTCGTGTCCAGCGGGTCGGCGAAAATGTCGACCGTATCGAACCCGATTTCCCGCGTCTTTCTCAAGCCATAGGCCGTTTCACGCCCGGTTTGTGCCCATGCCGAATTGATCAACCCGAGTTTCATTTCCGTCGATCCTGTCCAGACGCCTTATGAATTCCATCGAATCGATCGTATCAACGAAGCTCGTCGAGAATTTCCCGCGGATCGACGACCCTGTGTTCGGTCGCGGCGCGGAAGACGGCCTCGCACAGTGCGATCGTCCTCAGGTTGTCCGAGCCTGAAATATCCGGGATCGACCCTTGTTCAAGAGCCGTCATGAGGCCGGCCATCGTGCCGGCGAAGGCATCGGGGAACCAGGCCGTGTCCCACTTCGGCTCATGCCAGAGTCCGTCGTCGGTTCGCGTGCTGAATCTCAATGTGCTCGGAACCCGTTCAGGCCAGCCCGGCCAGCCGATGCGTCCGGTGGCCAGACCATCAGTGCCTTCGATGCGCCAGTCGATCGAAATGGCCGGCGCGGCACCTTCTTTCACCGGCCCGGCCCACACATCATCCCAGGCTGAAGCACGCGGCCCTTCCTCGAATTCCAGGATATACAGATTCAGCCCATCCCGATGTTCGAAGGTCGTTCGCGGATCCTGGCCGGTGCTGGCCAGAACGCGTTTCGGCTCACCGAGCCAGTATCGGAAACAATCCAGATGATGGATGCTCATGATATAGGTCGACAGGCTTCGGCCGCCGCGTGCCCAGGGCATCCAGTGCGGTACGGCCCGCATGTCGATCGTCGCCAGAACCGGACGGCCCAGCCGACCCTGAGTCAGAAGAGTCCAGGCGACCCGAACCGATGGATCGTATCGCATGTTCTGATTGACTTGCAGCTCGACGCCGACATCCTCGCAGTGGCGGACTATGCCCCAGGCGTCACGTGGCGAGAGAGCCAGCGGTTTCTGGGCCAGAATGCCTCGCAGGTGCCCGTGGCAGGCCCTGTGTTTCAGCACTTTGTGAATGAGTTCCGGTTGCTGGTCCGGCGGAACGGCGATGTCCAGAATGGCCACTTCCGGGTTGTCCAGCAGCGCTTCGAGGTCGTCCGCGACGAAACCGATTCCATGCAGCGCAGCGACTTCCTCCGCTTTCGACCGCGTACGGGACGTCAGGCCCACGACATGAAAGCCTGCATCGCGATAAGCCGGCAAATGGCAGTCACGCACGATGAAGCCCGCACCGACGATGC
The DNA here is from genome assembly GCA_964608915.1 of uncultured Isosphaeraceae bacterium. Lineage (GTDB taxonomy): Bacteria > Planctomycetota > Planctomycetia > Isosphaerales > Isosphaeraceae > QWQI01. Next base: position 15,879 of record CAZSQA010000006.1, on the reverse strand, counting down.
CGATGCCGAACGCCTCCGGGGCATGAGGCTTCGCGGGGTGCCTGGTCCGGGCGATCTGGTCGAGAGATTCGGAAGTCACGGGTTGATCTGATTCGTCTGGTGGCAGGAAGCATCGGGAAGACACGACAGGGAGACATTTCCGGGCGTGTATCGCCCTCGATGATACGGCTTTAATTCCCCGTCGGCAAACGCATTCCACCGGCCGCAGGCGGATCGTCCGACTTACCCGGATCCACGAAGTCGAACGTATCCGCGAACAGGCGCGTGATCTTCTGCCGCCTGACGTTTCTGATCAGTCGCACAACCGCCACTAGCGGAGCGAATATGCCCCAGAACGAAACCAGAACGATCCAGAAGCGCAGCCCTGCTTCAGGCCACGCAATCCGTCCGATCGCGGCGATGGTCAACGCGACCAGAACGCATTGAGGTTCCTGCAATTTGACCAGGGTCCAGGAGATCATGCCGCTTATGCGGACTTTCCCGCGCGCTTCGTACGGTTCGTCTTGATTCGAAGCAGGTCGAAGGTGCACCTCCGATCCGCGTTCTCGCAGCTTTTTCAATTGGGCGAATATGGCCTTGTAGGCCGCGTCGTTGGCACTGCTGATCATGACCCAGCCGAACGCAGCGCCAAATCCAATCAAAATTGCCTCGGGGCAATTCGTCGCGACGTACGAACCCCAGCCGAGGCCGAAGCCTCGCAGGCAGGCATGAGCGGTGTGGATCCAGAAATCGAGGAAGATGCCTTCGAGACTGTCGCTGCCGCTGACTCGGGCGACCTGGCCGTCGACGTGATCGAGCCAAAAGCCAAGATAACCGAACATCACGCCGGCAAGCATCACGCGGGATTCTCCCGTCGCGATGAGAATCGCTTCCGTCAGCCATGCGATTCCGGCAGCAGCGGTGATCGCATGGGCCGGAATCCCCAGCCGAATCGCAAGCCATGTGCCGTATACGGCTGTCGGCCGCGCCCAGCGGCGAGCCAGCCAGTTGCCTTCTTCACGATATCGTGGCTTCTGCCCTTTCCGGCGGATATCGGCCAGCGATGGAATGGATTCGTTCGTTGGGCGATGAGACTCGCTCGAATTCACCGAACGGCCTTTCCCAGAACATGCGAAGAACGAGCGGAATCGGTCGTCTCAGTGGCGACCGATCGGCTCTCTGGATCGCTACGACTCGCATCCGGGGCGATATCGAAGATGCGGTACCGACGAACATAGCCGTCCATCTCCGGCAGGGTCACATCGATCAGGGGACGTGCGACCGCAAGCCATGGGGCAAGCGCGATGCTCAGATCAGTGTCGAATTCCACGGCATCGACAGGGTCAGGCTCCGCCATGACCAGGTGCGTAAACCCCGAGGACCGAAGCTGGCCGATGATTTCGTCCGGTGATTTCCCCGAATTCAGCAATCCGGTTCGTCGTCGATGCGCTTTTTCCATTGTGAATCGACGTGGCCAGTAATAGCCTCTGTGGTCCTGCCCGACAAGCCGGGCATCTTCCGGCAGATTCATCGAGACCCACGACCGAAGCTTCGCAGTCGGCTCGTTCGATTCGAGCCAGGCATTCGGCGATATCTGGCCGGCGAGGATCATGCCCCCCACACGTACTCTGACCAGATCGAATGACCCGATGGAAGCACTAAGAAGGCAGAAGCAACCTGCCGCGAATCCGGCTGCGATTCGATGGCGACGGTCCGGGAAGTCGAACGATCGGATCAAGCCGGATAATGTCGCGGCGCCCGCTGCGGACCAGAGTGCGAAGGTCGTGACGAAAAACCTCGGGCTTTGCCGTTGAGTCAGACACAGAGCCATCAATACCCAGCCGAGAAACATGAACGACTTCCAACGAGCCGATGTCGCCCGCAGGAAGCCGAGCGGAACGAGGGCAAGAAAAAGCGGGCCGGACTGATGCGAAAAGCTGTCGAACCTGCTGGGTGCGAGGGCCATGACGATCGGAGCCGTGGCGATATTCATGAAATGGCCCAGGATGGGCTTGCGGGCATCCTCCAAAACTTCATCCAGGCCATGCCCGCCGAACGTGTGACGGAAATAGGGATGAACGGGGTTCCCCGTCAGAATCGCCGACCGGACGTACCAGAACCCGCCGCAAATGACGGCGCAAGCCGCGAAGATCGCGACATTTCTGGTGAAAGTGATTCTGTCGAATCTCACACGCCCCGGTTCGATCGGCAAGGATATCGCGATCAGATATCCCCCCATGACGGCCAGCCAGACAATCCCCGGAAATTTGACGCCACTGGCGAATCCGCAAAATGAACCGGCCAGGGCGAACCGTCGCCAGGAACGAATCCCGTCAGATTCCGTGGCCAGCCAGGCGGCCAATGAGCTTGTGCACAGCGCGGCCAGAGCGATGTCGTTCAAAGGCGAGATCATGCCGCAATGCACGACAGGCGTGATCAGAACCAAACCCGCCGCCAGGTAGCGTGCGGGGCCCTTGACGATCGAACCGGCCAGGCACGTCGAACCGAAAGCCAGAGCGATCCCGAACCAGAACGACACGGCCCGGGTCGCGACAGGGCCACGGCATTTGAGAGCGACCGCCTGCAACGATTCGACGAGTAGCGGATATGCCGTTTCGTGGAGGTCAGGATCGAAGCTCACGGTATCCTGCCGCATCATGCGCCTGGCGACTTCGAGGTGATAGCACAAAGCGTCGCCGTCGATCACAGGGACGACCAGCCCCGGCACGACGAGAATGAGAACGAGAAGCGAAAGGCAGAATCCAGCCGGGGTCGTAAGCCGACGGAGGGCACCGCCAAGGGATTCCCTTGCCGCCAGGCTCGTCGAAACCACGACGAGACAGGCGATGGAGATGACCATGACACCCGCGAAGCCCGCGAGAAAAGAGAGAGTCGAAGCGACGACACCGACGAAAGTCCCGGACAACGCGAGCCCGAGAGGCAAAGCGATGCCGAGCCATTCGTCATCGCGCGGGAACCGATTTGTCGCTGCCCGCCATGCACAGCCGCCTGTGGCGATGCTCGAGACACCCAGAAGGATCAGGAAGACCATGTCGCCAGTCATCTCGGTTCGCCGGCTCCTGATTTCTGATGACGGAAAAATGCCCGATGCAGGATCGCGGCGATGGGAAATGCGGGAATGAGAATGACCATCGCTCGCCAGATTCCGTTCGGATCCGACTGGATATCGTTCAGCAGACGGAATGCCCCGAACCAGTACAGGCCCCAGATGCCCACTGTCGACCAGCGGAAAATTCTCGGAACGTTCCATTTCAGGACGAGCGCCGGCACAGCGAACATCGCCAGAAACGTGACGATCCGGCAGAAGCTCGATTCCGATGCGATCGCGGAAAGTGCGGCATCAGGACTGAGTGACCGGATGCGCAGCGCAAGAAAGACAGCGCCAAGGGCCGAGATGGATGCCGGAACCCAGGGGCGATCGGCCGAGATCCAGGCCTCTCGCAGCGGCATGACGGCGCACAGGGCCAGCGTTCCGGGAATCAGCGGACCAAGAGCTTCGGCGCCCGGCGCGAGATTCGGGAAGATCGCGATGAAGGCGGCCTTGCCGATTACGGCGAGCGCGCAACCAAGCGGAATCGTAATCACGAGAAGTGCGAGACCGGTCGTTTCGGCACATGCAAGCAGCGATTCGACGGGTGCACCTTTTCCGAAGGAATCTCGATATCCGGGCGCGAGCACGATGGCGACTCGGCTTGCGAAATCCTCGAGGATTCCGCACCCTAAAACAGCGATCGAGTAATATCCGGCCATTTTCGCACCATCGGCAAAGTGGGTCAGGATCAATGCACGATCCAGTGTCATCACCATAGCCCAGGCGGAATTCGCTGCCAGAATCGGCAGACCGATGGCCGCTAGCTTGAGCGAATCGGGCAAGTTCCATTCGAAAGGATAGCGACGTGTGCGATCGCACCGTTTCAGCACTTCCCCCTGGACGATGAACGAAAATGCAAGGCCAAGAAGCAGGCCCCAGAATCCGAATGCGAGGATTCCGAGCGTTGCGCTCAAGCCGAATGCGAGATTCTGCAGAATGTTGACACGACCGACCGAGGTGAAGTCCGAGTGACTCCGCAGGACGGCGACTTGAAAATCCTGCTTGCGTTTGAGGATGGCCAGCACTCCCATCAGCGCGAGGCCGATGCCCCAGCGCGGATCGCCGTCGAGGAGCCATGTCCGTAAGCCCCAGAAGCAGAGAATGCCGCCGTATATCGATGACGTGAAGGTGTTGGTCGTCGAGGCGATGGCCAGAATCCGATCGGATTCCGCAGGATCCTGGCGAGCTCTCAAGGCGATCGACTTCTGGATCGCTCCGAGAGCGACACCGAGACTGGAGCGATTCGTATTGTCGAGAAGGAGCCGCAGGCCGGCATAGATGCCCAGATCTACAGGCCCAAGAAACCAGCGCGAAGCGAACGCCACTCCAACCCCTACGACACGTTCCGCCTGGGCGACGAAAGCGAGAACGATGGCCGGAGACCAGAGGGGGCGAACGTGAAGTCCGTGGCCGATCGGCTCGACCTGCGGATTCGAAAGGGCATCCGCCGTGCTCATCGCGGGCGTGCCATGCAGAACTGGGACCGAAACGATTCGCCAGCCGGGTCATCGCTTTCGGAAAAGACCGATGCGGGGATCGGTCCGGATTCGATGACTTCAAGACCCCGATCCCTGTACCAGGCGGCGGTGTCATAGCCGAATCGATTGTAAGTCTGGTCCGTATCCTCGTTATGAACGCACCAACGGCGTGCCACACGCACGACCTCCGCCCGCATCCGATCCGCGATTTCAGGTTCGTTGTGCAGGATCACGGCCGAGGTGAGCACCAGATCGAAGGCGTTATCCGGAAATGGCAGACGCTGACCATCACTCAGTACCAGCGACAGGTGGGCGTCGTGATCGAGCCGAGCCGCCGCGAGATGGAGCTGCGTGGGACTGAAGTCGATACCAGTCAGCGGGATACGATCGCCTAGCACCGCGCGGATGGCTTCGAGCTGCTTCCCATAACCACAACCCACTTCGAGCACTGAAGCCGGGGCGCAGGCCGACACGCGATCAGCGAGCCAGCGTGATCGGGCCGTACGGGCTGGTTGCCCTTCCTGTTCGGCCATGTATTCCGTACCGCCGCGCAGAGTCCAGTATTCGCGAGGGTCCGAATAGACAAGTTTTCTCTTCAGGGGCGATGCATTATCGAGCAGACGCCTCATGGACTTGTGCCAGACGTATGCGGTTCCGCCGCGCCGATAGCATTCGATCGCCCTGCGAAACCGGCTTCGGACTCTGGTCGAATCGATGACCGACGAAAGCTGCCTGGAATCGGACATGATGCGAGACCTCCGTGTCCTGCGATCGGCAAGGGCACACTGATCGGTGGTGATTCCTCTCGACACGGTCGTTGCATTCGGTCGAAGAAGCTTACCGTTCCGGCCACTCGCGTTTCGTCGCGGTCCTATCCTATGGGAGATGGCGGAACGGTCAATACGGGATTGGCGACGGGGGTTCGGGAATGCGACCGGTTTCGTTCGTTTCGGAACCGTTTCGGTTGCAAAAAATAAATACGAAATCAGGATTGTTCCGAATCGGATTGTCGGAATCGAACTGTGAACCTATAGTGGATTTGCGAGTATGGAGACCCGTAACCGCGAATGACGCAGACTCCTGGTGAACCGACACGAAATCGTGGATCGGCGTTCGGCCTGTCCACCACGACGCGCAGAGACACGAAGTCTCAGCCGACAGAAATCGAATCAACTTTGTCCGGAACGAAAAATGGGACCCCAAGCGAAATCGAACAAAGTCTCGGAGAATCGGGTGGTCATCATGACCCGAGCGCTCGACGCGGACTGGTTCGACGGACGTAAACATCGCCGCTTGCAGATGTTCGACGATTGGCGAGCCGACATCTGGGTGCATGAATCGGGCCACGCCGTGATTTTCACTAACCAGCGCATGGCTTTCACGGAGATTTTGTCGAACCACGAACTGGAATTGCCCAAGGACCGGATCGTCTGGGAACGAAACCTTTCCCATGAAGATTTCACGATGATTCAACCCGGCGGTTCCATGCGTTATCAGTTCAATTACGAAGTGGAAAAGACGGAGCCCGCGATCTTTCGTTTTCTTTCTCAGGAAATGTCTCTGAAGCCGACACCCACCGATCTTTACTGGCAACGATCGGGAGGCAATCGATGGTCCGCGACTCCGATCGTGCGCGTGCATATCGATTATGCCTCGCATTATCTTTCTGTACAGACATTTCACAGCTTCCCACAAGAGCTTACGATATTACGAACCCAGTCGCTTTTCGAAATCGTGAACTGAATCGATCCCGCTTCCGCAACATGAGCGAAATAACGTGACCGATCGATTTCGCTCGTGGTTCGCGCTTTGCGAAGGGCTTTTCAGCGTATTCGCGTATATCCTGATCTGGCTCCTGCCGATCTGCATCATCGGACGAGACGTTTCATTCGGCGAAACGGGCCTTGCGACCTCCTTTTATCAAGCCTCTGCTCCTCTCGCTTCCCCACCTTCCTGGTTCGATTCCGATTCAGGTTCGTATCGCTGGCCCGAACTTCTTTTTCGCAGTCTTCGCCTGAGTTCGCTCACGGCCATCACCGCGACGTCTTTCGGCACAGTCATCGCATTCATTCTCGTTCGGTGCCGCTGGCGGCTTTCGACAGCCTCGCGATTTCTCTGGTCGATATGGCTCTTTCTGCCCTTGCCGATCGTCGCGACGGTCTGGCTCGGCGCGATCTCAAATCTGGGCCGCGCCCAGGCCTTCGGAATCTCATCCCGCCCGCTGATCACCGGCTGGGCCGCAGCCTGGCTCGTTCATTCGATCGCGGCACTGCCTCTCGTCGTGACGATTCTGGCGATCGCTTCGAAGCGAACCGATTCCGACTTAGAAGATCATGCGAGACTTCGCCATTCTCGAATCAGGGCCATCTGGGCTTCGACGATTCGCTCGATTCGACCGACGATATTCGCGACGGCCCTGATCCTGCTGATCGTGACGGCAGGCGACATGACCGTGACGGATCTTGTGCAGGAACGCACCTTCGCCGAAGAAACCTATCTTCAGGCCCAAATGGGTGATGGCTTGAAGAGCGCGGCACGAACGGCTTTGCCGATGACCTTGTTCGTCAGCGCGGCGATTCTGGTCTGGATCCGGCACGATCTGCGATATTTCGGCGAAGCCGTTCGGCCCGGTTTCCGGTATGGCGAACTGGCTCCATGGCTTGACGGCTGGTGGGGGCGAATCGCCGGATGCTTCGTCATCGCAGTCACTTCCGTCATCGGCATTTTGCCGCTGGTTTCGCTGGCATGGAGGGCCGGTCGTTCAGGTGGAGTCGCTTCCATCGAGCGCCTGCCGAGCTGGTCCTTCGAAGCGCTCGCCCGTAATCTTGCTGATGCGGCTCCTGATCTTTCTGACACTTTCTTCTGGACTTTCTTCTGCTCCCTTTGCGTAGCCGTCTCCGGAACTTCGATCGCCTGGTGCATGGTCAGATCCCTGGCATGCTCCCGGAACGGTCGCATCGCACTGGCTCTGGGTGCAGCCCTCGGGCTCGCCGTACCGGGCCCAGTGACAGGCCTGGCGGTTCTCAGACTCTGGATGCCCTTCCCGGCGCTTTACGACAGCCTTTTCGTGGTCGTCATGTCGATCCTGTTCCGATTCCTGGGCATTGCCGTTTTCCTGTTGTGGGCTGCATCGCGTTCGATCCCGGCAGATGTCGAGGAATTCGCACGTTCGAATGGGCACATGGGGTTCGAACGCTTTCGGAAGGTCGAATACCCCGCCATGGCACCTGGCGCTGGCGTTTCCGCACTGACGCTTTTCGCACTTTCCCTGGGTGAACTTCCTGCGACCAACATGACGGTTCCGCCGGGAATCGAACTGATGTCCGTGCGGCTCTGGTCGCTGATGCATACCGGCATGGAGAGTCACCTGGCCGCTTTCGTTCTGCTCATGACGATCTCGCTTTCCGCGTTCTTCGGGGTGACGATCCTTCTGTTCCCGAAATTCTTGCGTCGTCAGCGCGGGGCTTCTACGATGATCGAATAAATCCCGGAACCGATCGAATTCCAGATCGAGGATCCCTCCGTGGATATTCAGCCGATGCCTTCGAAAGGTGTGCAAATGATCGACGTTTCGGAGCTGAGAATCGATTACGACGACTTTTGCGCCGTGCGTGACGTTTCGCTCAATGTCCATGCCGGTGAAGTCTGCGGTCTGATCGGCCCGAACGGTGCGGGCAAAACGTCGATCATGCGGGCCATCGTGGGTTTGCTCGAACCCACATACGGGTCAATCCGGATTGCCGGAATCGACGCCAGGGAGCACCCGGACGACGCCCAGAAGTCCATCGGCTTCATGCCCGACTTCGCACCGGTTTACGAAGACCTGAAGTGCTGGGAATTTCTTGACGTATTCGCGGCCGCTTACAAGATTCCCAAATCGATCCGAGCAAGGCGGGTGGAAGAGGAACTCGCGCGAGTCAGTCTGACCGAGAAACGCGACGTGCCGGCAGGCACCCTCTCCCGCGGGATGCGGCAGCGTTTGACGCTCGCGAAAACGCTTTTGCCTGATCCCAAAGTGCTTCTGCTCGACGAACCGGCTTCAGGCCTTGACCCGAATGCCCGCATCGAGCTCAAGCAGATCATCCGGGTTCTCGCATCCGAGGGCAAATCGGTGCTCGTCAGCTCACACATCCTAAGCGAAATGAGCGAATTCTGCACCAGCGTCGCGATCATGGAAAAGGGCCGGATGGTCGTTCACGGTACGATCGCCGAGGTCCAGGCCAGATTCGCCGAAGGGACGGAACTTCTGATTCAGGTACTCGACCGGGGTGCCGAACTTGTCCCGTGGCTGACCGGTTATGAAGGTGTGACCCTCGTCACTCCCGAACCGGATCCAAGAAGCGTACACGTTAAGCTGGCGAGCACCGAGGACTCTGACGTGGCCGATCTGCTTGCGGGATTGTGCGCTTCGGGGTTTCGGGTCGTGAGCTTCGCTCCACGCCGCGTCGGACTCGAGGATCTGTTCCTTAAAGTCGGCGCCAGGGAAGTGTCCTGAGTTCATTCGAAACGAGATTGCGAACTACGATGACCGAATCTCCTTCCAGAGAAGCGACTGCGGACATTCCGCGTCAAGAAACAGCACTCCCGACCGATCCGAACGGCCGATCCCGGTTCGACTGGCTCTTCGACAATCCGATCATCATCAAGCAGACGCGGGTCCGGCTCAAGCGTTCGTCGCTGTTCACCTGGGTCGCGATGCTCGCGCTCCTGTCCATGGGTCATATGTGGATGGAATATCAGTTCGGCACGCAACGCTACGACCGTTCTGCCGGATATACGCTCGCCGGTATGATTTTCTTCCTCCTGATCATCGGCTCCCAACAGGCGGGTATGCTTGTGGGGTCGACTCGTGCCACAGGCATGCTTGACTTCCATCGGCTCAGTCCGCAGTCTCCGAGAAGCATGTTCTTCGGATTCCTTCTCGGTGGTCCGATACGCGAATACGCGATCTTCGGCGCTGGGTCGATCCTGTTCCTGGCAGCCTGCGCCTTTTACGGCACATATCTTCCGGGGGCGGTTCTGGTTCTCGCGGCGATCCTCGTGATGGTGCTGCTGTTTCATAGCTTGTCGATCGTTTCGGCCATGCTCGCAAGGACACCGAACGTCAATGCCGCCAAAGGCGCGGGTGCCGCCTGGGGCGTGATCGTCTCCATGATGTTCCTGGGGCCTTTATTTTCGAGAGCCATGGCCATCGACCGACTGGCCAGCGAACCGTTCTCGTTCCGCTATGCCGGAGTCATGCTGCCCTGGTATGTCGTCTTTATGGGCCTGGGTTCCGTGGCATTCGTGTTTTTCGCGATCGCCGGAGTGCGAAGGCTCAGGGACGACATCCGCCCATCACTCAGCAAGAAACAGGCGATCGCGGCTTACGCTCTCGCGATCCTAGCTGGCCTCGGCTTTCTGTCCGCTCCGGAAGACACGATCGATTCCGCCATTCTCGGCGGAATTCTGCTCGGAATTTGCGCATTCTGGGTGTTGCTTTCGTTCATTCTCATTCCTACGACGGCACCAGAACGCGTCGCTTACGTCGGGGGGTTAAGGCGAAGTCTCAGACTCGGCCACCGACGCTCAGGCCCATTCGAGGATCGCTCGGTAAACCGCTGGGCCATCGCCTGCATGGCCGGACTACTCACCATCGGTATCTTCATCGCGACATTCATCATGTCGTCGGGTGGGGATCAGGGCTTCGAATTCCCCGGCGCGAGTTCGGCGACGGTCGTTCTGGTCGTCATCGAATACGGTCTTGCCATGCAGTATTTCCGGCTGCGACTCGGCAAGCATGCGGGCGGAGCCATGCTGCTCTTCATTTTCGTGATGTGGGTTCTCCCGATCATCATCGGGATCATGATCATTTCGTCCGGTGTGGCAAGCGTCACGGATTCCGCCGGCTACATCGCCATGAGTGCCAGCCCCTTCCCAGGCGTTCTGCTGGGCAGCGGCGTTATCGACGAATCCGCCATCGACTCCAAGAGCTGCCAGTTTGCGGCCTTGTTGCCCACGCTCACCGCGGTTTTCGTCTTCAACATGATGGTTTCGAACCTGCAGAAACGTATCGACAAGCGCATCCTGCCCGAACACTCCGCAGCCGATGCCGACCCGTTCGCGTGGCTCGACCAGGCGACGCCCCGCGAACTGGTCTCGGGAAAATCGCGAAAAACCAGCAAGCCGGTCGAGCCGAACCGGGGTTCGGATTGATCGAAACTCAAGCGAACCGCTGCCGTTCGCTTCGATCGATCATCGGTTTCCGTCGCCGTCGATACGCAAGGATCCCGGTCGACTCCTGAAGCCGGAGCCGGTCGAACCGATTTCGATCATGGGTGCAGGATACTCACCGCGTGAGTCCGAACCGAAATCGAGCGGCAACCTATCGCCGTCGAACCATTTCCAGGGCTCATGTACGCTTGCGTCAGGTACATGGGCCAGTTCCGGAATCCACGTGCGAACGTAATCGCCATTCGGGTCGTAATCGTACGCCTGCTTGACGACGTTGAAGCGTCGGTCTTGTCGCGGGTCATTGCCGACACCCGCGACGTAAGCCCAATTACCCCAGTTCGAGCAGACGTCGTAATCGATCAACTGGCTCTCGAACCACTCGGCCCCGAATCGCCAATCGACATTCAGGTCTTTCGCCAGAAAACTCGCCACATTCTGTCGCCCTCGATTCGACATAAACCCTGTCGCACGAAGTTCTCGCATATTGGCATCGACGAACGGAATTCCTGTCCGTCCTTCGACCCACCGCTGAAGAACTTGCCGATCCTTCGACCAGGATTTCGTGATCCCGGCAGTGCCCTTGAGCGAAAAAAGCGAATTCCCTGCCTGAAGTGCCAGGAACCGGAAATAGTCACGCCACATGAGTTCGAAAACGAGCCAGTAGGTCGAATCGTTGCGAACCCGAGCCTGTTCGTATTTCGCCACTTGGGCCGCGATGGCCCGGGGCGAAATGCACCCGAGGCTGAGCCACGGGGCGAACTTCGACGAATAATCAGCACCCAGCAGTCCGTTTCGAGTCTGTTTATAGCTTTTCAGCAGATCATCATGCCAAAGGTAGGATTCGACCCGCTCCCGGGCGGCAGTTTCGCCACCACGAAATCGCATCACGGCCCGTGGGTCATCCGACGGATCCGTCAGGCCCAGATCGGCAAGCGTCGGCAACTCCCCTGTTTCGACTCCATCCGGCGGTGCCGGCAGTTTCGAGGGCGTAGCCAGGGGTGGACGGATTTTCGAATGTTTTTCGCACCGAATCCGAAATTGAGTGAAAACGCCAGGCAGTTCATCGACATCGAACGGCAAATCGCCCCTGTGGAAGAGTGTGCTGCCCCAATACGAATGCAGAGCGGTCGAAGTGTTCTTAAGAGTCTTTTCGATCCCGCGCTCGACCCGAATCTCTTCATCCGTCGCCTCAGAATGATAAGCGATTCGAGCTGCCTGGATTCTCTCGGCGAATTTCGGGAGTTCCTCTTCGGGACGCCCGTTGAGAATCACAAGATCATTCCCGAGCCGACGCAGACTTTGCCTGAGATCGGCCAATGATTCGAGCAGGAATCGGGCTCGGTGAGCGCCGGTTTTGGGAAACCCGGCCAACCGCGTCTTCCCGAAATTTCGGGTGTCGAAACAATAGACGAACGCGACATGTTTCGGCTGATACCCGAGAAGCTCCACGAGCGGCTCGTGGTCGTTCAGGCGCAGATCGTTCCTGAACCAGAGAATCGCCGTTTCGTTCATTCGTTGGTGCCACTTATTTCTTGCCGGAAGCCGAATGTCCGTCGATCACCGTGGCGATCTTCCGGCGCGCCGCGCGGCGGCACCTGTCCGAACAATATTTCACGTGCGGCCAATCCCGCTCCCACGCCTTTCGCCATTCGAAGGGGCGGTCGCAGACCTGGCACTGCCGGGAGGGTATGATGCGTTTCGAACGAGAATTCGGCATCCGGACGACTCCTGCAGGAAGGTGAATTTCCAGTAAAATTGTAGCTGCGGATGGGAAATGGTCCTGAAATTCGTTCGGATTGATCTCGAAGCGACATCATTCCGGAGGGTAAGATTTCGGTCGCTGCGAAGCGAACACGAAGCAGACACGCGGAATCCCGGACGACTGAAGCAGGCGAAAGACCGATGGCGACAGACACGCTTTCTCGAATTCTCGACTGTGGTATCGTGGCCGTCATTCGGTCCGAAAAACCCGATCAGCTCATTCAAGTGGTCGAGGCCCTGGTCGCAGGCGGAATCACGGCCGCCGAAGTCACGTTCACGGTTCCTGACGCTGACCGGGTCATCCGGGAAGTGCGTAAAGCGATGGGCGACAAGGTCGTTCTGGGCGCGGGTACGATTCTCGATACCGAAACGGCCCGAACCGCGATTCTGGCCGGTGCCGAATATCTCGTGACCCCCTGCCTGAACCTCGACGTGATCAAACTTGCCAAGCGTTACGGCAAAGCCATCATGCCTGGTTCGTTCACACCGACGGAATGCCTGACAGCCTGGGAAGCCGGGGCCGATATCGTCAAAGTCTTCCCGGCCGATGTCGTCGGTACCGGGTTTTTCAAGGCCATGAAAGGCCCTCTGCCCCAAATTCGCCTGATGCCGACCGGCGGCGTGGACCTGACGACGGCCGAATCATTCCTGAAAGCCGGCGCGTGCTGCCTGGGTGTTGGCTCCAGCCTCGTCGAGCCGAAAGCCATCGCGGCGGGCGACTTCGGCCGGATCACGACTTTGGCATCACAATATGTGGAAATCGTCCGGAAATTCCGATCCGCTTGACGTTGCGGGTTAGGTAATTCGAGGCTGACGATTCGGTCGCAGGTTTCTTTTCGCGAGTTCTTCGAACCTGCGAAAGCAGGATCTCATGCGCAGGAAGCATTTGGAGCGTCGGTCGCTTGTAGCGGGCAGCAGTGGCGATCGAAGTTCCCACGTGCTCGTCGAGACGAATTTGAACTCCGACGGCCCGATCTGCCGATTGTAAGAACTGAGTGGGATCGGACCGTGCTGCCGGCATGGACTGAATCCGTCACGACTTTGGCGGCAGGATTCGTTCAAGTCGTCAGGAGGCCATGCGACATGGCGAAGGTCATCGCGGTAGCCAATCAAAAAGGCGGCGTCGGCAAGACGACGACCGCGATCAACCTGGCGGCAGGTCTCGCGAAGGCTGGCCGCAGATCGCTCGTCGTGGATATCGACCCGCAGTGCAACGCCACGAGCGGCCTGGGCGTCGAGCCCGCTGCCAAGCACCCGCTGCTGTCGGGCAAACGGCTGGCTGACCAGGTCGAAGGCACGACTCAGGAGATGTTGTTCGTCCTTCCAGGCTCGCAAAGTCTTGCAGACGCGGACGCGCTTTCTTCGATCAACCGGCAGCGGGCGGGCGAATTCAAGCATCAGCTGCACAATGACCTCGGCCGTGTCGATTACATCCTGATCGATTGCCCGCCCTCGCTCGGACAACTGACTCGTGCCGCACTGGCTGCCGCCGACGAACTTTACATTCCGATCCAGTGCGAATATTTCGCCATGGAGGGGCTCAGTCAGATCATCGAAATGGCCAAGCAGTCGAAAGCACGCGAAAATCCGAAGCTGGAGATCGGGGGCATCGTTCTCACGATGTTCGACCCAACCCTGGAACTTGCCCGGGAAGTCGTATCGGAAGTCCGCTCCTACTTCGAAGATGTCGTTTTCGAAGCGCTTGTGCCAAGAGACGTGGCTGTCAGCGAATCGCCCAGCCACGGCGTATCGGTGTTGGATTACGCGCCACGGTCTCGTGGTGCGTGGGCTTACGGGGAACTGGTCATGGAGGTGATCGACCGTGAATAAGAAACGACTGGGCCGTGGGCTGGATGCCCTGCTGGGTCGGGAAGAGGGTGGCTTCGAACCCTCAAGCTGGGACCTGAATTCCGGGGGCGACCTGTCGCAGGTCTCGCTGGACCTCATCGACACCAACCCGTATCAGCCACGCCGCCATTTCGACTCGAACGAAATCACTGCGCTTGCCGACAGCCTGCGGCAGCACGGGATGCTGCAGCCGATCATCGTGCGTGCCGTGGGAGACCGCTTCCAGCTCATCGCCGGTGAGCGACGCCTGCGTGCCGCCAAAGAGGCCATGCTGCACGAAGTGCCTGCCCGGATCATGGACCTCGACGATCGCCGCGTTTGCGAGATCGCCATGGTCGAAAACCTCCAGCGGGAAGATCTCGGCGCGATCGATAAAGCCACGGCCTTCAAGGCTTATCTCGACCAGTTCCAGTCGACTCAGGACGAGCTGGCCGAAAAGCTCGGCCTGGAGCGATCGACCGTCAGTAACTTCATCCGATTGCTGGAGTTACCTGAAGCGATCCGAAACGCGGTCAGCGAAAAGAAGATCTCGATGGGCCATGCACGTGCCCTGCTTTCGCTCGAAACGGAAGAAGGCAGACTGGCGGCGATGCAGCGAGTCATCGACGAACAGCTCTCCGTCCGCCAGACAGAAGCGCTCGTAGCGACGGGAGAGCCGACTCCCGCCAAGCCTCGCCCAAAGAAATCCGACGGCGACGAATCGAACGAATCCCCTGCCGAACGCCCGGAACACGTGATTCTGTTCGAGCAGACATTCCACGAACGTCTTGGGCTTGCCGTTCAGGTGAAGTTGAAAAAAGGCGAATCGGGCCAGGTCATCATCCCCTTCCGTTCCGCCGACGAATGGGAAAAACTCAACGCAATGCTGAGCAGCATGGCAAGCTGAACGTTCCCGGAGTAGGTTTCGGCTGGTGAAAGGACTGTCGTTCGTCTTTGATGCGAATGACAGTCCCCATGAACCTTGAGCCTGTCAATGTCAGGTGATCGATCGGCTCCGAATGTGTTCGGATGCACAATCTCACGAATGCTGTCCTTGACCTGCGAACCGGAATGCCGTAAAACTGAATATCTGAAAAGGGTGTACTGAATGTGCATCCTCTTTCCACGGGGCGTAGCTCAGCCTGGCTAGAGCGCCTGCTTTGGGAGCAGGAAGTCGCACGTTCGAATCGTGTCGCCCCGACTCCTCAGAAAGCGTTATGCTTTCGGGACTTACATTCGAGCCAACATTCTTCATCATGGCTCGAAACATGTTCGGAAAGTTGGGGAATCCCCAAGTTCTTATCCATTTGGGACACACCGATGAGAGAACCGCGCTACCTGCGTCACAAGGACAAATATGCCAGGGTCATCCTGAACGGCCGAGAGGTCCACTTGGGCGTCTTCAATAGCCCAGAATCAAAAGAGGCCTACGAACGCATCGTCTCCCACAGTTCCTTAGAGCGGTTCTCCCTTGCCTGTAGCGATGACTTTCGTTCTGATGTATTCAAT